>NZ_QHHQ01000001.1:0-1200000 GCF_003258595.1 Acuticoccus sediminis | reverse complement strand
CTACGAGGACAGCGTGGCCGCCGCCACCGCGACGGCGGAGGCGCGCGGCTACCTCCTCCTCGCCGACGGGTCGTGGCCCGGCTACATCGACCCGCCGGCGATGGTGATGGAGGGCTACACGGTGCTGGCGGGCGAGTGCCGCGAGCAGTTGGCCGAGGGCGGCGTCTGGCCGACGCATGTCTTCCTGCAGGCGGGTGTCGGCGGCCTCGCGGCGGCCGTCGCCGCCCACATCCGGACCACATGGCCGGTCCAGCCGCAGATCGTCGTGGTGGAGCCGGAGGCGGCCCCGTGCCTGCAGCAGAGCGTCGCGGCGGGGCGGCTCGTGCGGGCCGAGGGCCCGGTCTCCAACATGGGCCGGCTCGACTGCAAGGACGCGTCGCTCATCGCCTTCGAGGCGCTGCGATGCGACGCCGATGTGTTCGTGACCGTCTCCGACGCGGCGGCGCTCGACGCCGCCGGCATCTACCGCGATGCCGGACTCGCGACGACCCCGAGCGGGGCCGCGCCCCTCGCCGCCCTCCTCGCACCGGGCCGCGCCGCGGACCTCGGCGAGACGGCGCGGGTGCTGCTCGTGGTCTCGGAGGGACAGTAGGGCCGCCGGCCCTCCCCGGCAGGGCCGGACGCCTTCGCCCGGTCCCTCCTCGACACGGTCGAACGCCTTCGTTCGGCCACCTTCTCCGCGTGGCCGAACGACGTCGTTCGGCGTCCCGGCCCATAGGCTGGGCTTCTATTTTCCCTCGACCTGTTTCAACACTGTTCCAATTCGAACGCGGAATTGACCGATTGGCTCTTGTTGAGCCCCGGGCGCTGACCGCAGTCTCGGAGCACTGTGTCCTGGCCGACCGCCCATAAGGCGCCGGCACAACAACGAGGCCGCATGCCCGGCATGCCAAGGTCCGTGACAGGGAGAGAGACGAATGAGTGAAGTGAAGCTGACGGTGAACGGACGGAATATTTCCAAGTCCGTCTCCGACAGAACCCTCCTCGTGGAGTTGCTGCGCGAAGAGCTCGGGCTGACAGGAACGCATGTCGGCTGCGACACCAGCCAGTGCGGCGCCTGCACCGTGCACATCGACGGCAACGCGGTGAAGTCCTGCACGGTGCTGGCCGCGCAGGTGAGCGGCAGCTCCGTCACGACCATCGAAGGCCTCGCGAAGGGCGACACGCTGCACCCGATGCAGGAAGCCTTCCGCACGCACCACGGCCTGCAATGCGGGTTCTGCACGCCCGGGATGATCATGATGGGCGTCGACATCGTGAATCGTCACCCGGAAGGGCTCGACGAGACGACGATCCGCAAGGAGCTCGAAGGCAACATCTGCCGCTGCACCGGCTACCACAACATCGTCAAGGCGATCGCCGCGGCCGCGGAAGACATGCGGGCCGGCGCCACGTCGCTGGCCGCAGAATAAGCATCGGGAGGACACCATGGGAGCTGAAGGAATCGGCGCACGCGTCGTGCGCAAGGAAGACGGCCGATTCATCACCGGCGCCGGCCAGTACACCGACGACGTGTTCGAGCGGCAGATGTGCGCCGCCGTGTTCGTGCGCTCGCCGCACGCGCACGCCAAGGTCGTCTCGATCGACCCCAGTGCGGCGAAGGAGATGCCCGGCGTCATCGACGTCATCGTCGGCCAGGACATCATCGACGCGGGGATCGGCAACCTCATCTGCGGCTGGGCGATCCAGTCCAAGGACGGGACGCCGATGAAGATGGCGCCCTACAACGTCATGGACCCCGGAACGGTGCGCTACGTCGGCCAGCCGGTGGCGATGGTCATCGCCGAGACCCGCGCCGAAGCCGAAGACGCCGCCGAGGCGGTCGACGTCGAGTACGACCCGCAGCCGGCGCTGACGGACTTCGCCAACTACGCGTCCGGCCCGGTGGTCCACCCCGGGACGGCGGACGACAACATGATCTGCGACTGGCAGCTCGGCGACGAGGCGGCGACGGACGCCGCCTTCGCGTCGGCCGCGCACGTGGTCGAGATCAGCCTGCGCAACAACCGCCTTGTGCCCAACGCGATGGAGCCGCGCTCGGCCGTCGCCCAATTCAACCGCGCCGAGGACCACACGACGCTTTGGACCACCAGCCAGAACCCGCACGTCGCGCGCCTGGTGCTGTCGGCCTTCTATAACGTCGCGCCCGAGCACAAGCTGCGGGTCATCGCGCCGGACGTCGGCGGCGGCTTCGGCTCCAAGATCTACATCTACCCGGAGGAGATCGCCTGCTGCTACGCGGCCAAGCGCGTCGGCCGCCCGGTGAAGTGGACGGCGGACCGCACCGAGGCGTTCATGACCGACGCCCACGGCCGTGACCACGTGACGAAGGCCAAGATGGCGTTCGACGCGGACCACAGGATCACCGGCTTCAAGGTCGACACGATCGCCAACCTCGGCGCCTACATGTCGCTGTTCTCCTCGGCGACGCCGACCTACCTCTACGCGACGCTGCTGTCGGGCCAGTACGACATCCCGAACATCTACGCGAACGTGAAGCTGGTCTACTCCCACACCACCCCGGTGGACGCCTACCGCGGCGCCGGCCGCCCGGAGGCGACCTTCCTCGTCGAGCGGACGATGGAGACGGCGGCGCGTCAGTTCGGCATGTCGCCGATCGAGCTGCGGCGGAAGAACTTCATCACCCAGTTCCCGCACCAGACCCCGGTGCTGATGAACTACGACCCGTCGGACTTCCACGGCCTGATGGACAAGGCGCTCGCGGCCATCGACTTCGACGGCTATCCCGCGCGCAAGGCCGAGTCGGAGCGGCGCGGCATGCTGCGCGGCATCGGCTTCTCGTCCTACATCGAGGCGTGCGGCATCGCTCCGAGCCAGGCGGTCGGCTCGCTCGGCGCCGGCGTCGGCCTCTGGGAGTCGGCCGAGATCCGAGTGAACCCGGTCGGCACCATCGAGGTCCTGTCCGGCTGCCACAGCCACGGCCAGAGCCACGAGACGACCTACGCGCAGATCGTCGCGCACCGCTTCGGCGTGCCGATGTCGAACGTGTCCATCGTCCACGGCGACACGGACAAGGTGCAGTTCGGCATGGGCACCTACGGCTCGCGCTCCGGCCCGGTGGGCGGCGGCGCGATCGCCAAGGCGCTCGACAAGGTGGAGGCGAAGGCCAAGCTCATCGCCGCGCACCTGATGGAGGCCGACGCCGGCGACATCGAGATCGAGGGCGGCGAGCTGAAGGTCGCGGGCACGGACAAGAAGCTCGCCTGGCACGAGGTGTGTCTGGCGGCCTACACCGCGCACAACCTTCCCGAAGGCATGGAGCCGGGCCTCAAGGAGACCTCGTTCTACGACCCGGCGAACTTCACCTTCCCCGCCGGCACGTTCATCTGCGAGGTCGAGGTCGACCCGAACACCGGCGTCACCACCATCGTGAACTTCGTGGCGGTGGACGACTTCGGCATCATCATCAACCCGATGGTGGTCGAGGGCCAGGTGCACGGCGGCCTCGCCCAGGGCATCGGCCAGGCGCTCCTGGAAGGCTGCGTCTACGACGACGAGGGCCAGCTCCTGACGGCCTCCTACATGGACTACGCGATGCCGCGGGCGGACGACCTGCCGTCCTTCGGCCTCGACCATCTGGAAGTGCCGAACCCCAACAACCCGCTCGGCGTGAAGGGCTGCGGCGAGGCGGGGGCCATCGGCGCGCCGCCGGCGGTGATCAACGCGATCACCGACGCGATCGGCACCAACGACCTGCAGATGCCGGCGACGCCCGAGAAGGTGTGGCGGGCGATCCAGTCCACCAAGATGCCGATGGCAGCCGAGTAAGAGGACGACGCGATGTACAACACGACCTATTACGCCGCGACGAGCCTCGACGACGCCGTCGCCAAGCTGAAGGCCGACGAGGAGGCCAAGTTCCTCGGCGGCGGTCAGACCCTGATCGCCACGATGAAGCAGCGCCTCGCCGCGCCGACGATGCTGATCGACGTCACGAAGATCCCCGAGCTGAAGGGCATCGCGGTCGAGGGCAACCGCCTGGTGATCGGCGCCGCCTCGAAGCACAGCGAGGTGTCGATGTCGGCGATCGTGAAGGGCGCGGTCCCGTCCCTCTCCGGCCTCGCGGCGACGATCGGCGACCCGGCGGTACGCAACATGGGCACCATGGGCGGCTCGCTCGCCAACAACGACCCGGCGGCCGACTATCCGGCCGCGGCGATCGCGCTCGACGCGGTGTTCACCACCACGAAGGGCGAGCACAAGGCGGTCGACTTCTTCCAGGGCATCTTCGAGACCGCGCTCGAGGACGACGAGATCATCATCAAGATCTCGTACGAGATCCCGAAGAAGGCGGCCTACGAGAAATTCCGCAACCCGGCCTCGCGCTACTCGCTGTGCTCTGTGTTCGTGGCGGAGCTCGCCGACGGCCCGCGCGTCGCGGTGACGGGCTCCGGCAACAACGGCGTCTTCCGTGTGCCCGAGATGGAGGCCGCCCTCGCCTCCAACTGGTCGCCGGACGCGGTGACGTCGATCCGGATCGACCCGGAGACGATGCTGTCGGACATGCACGGCTCGGCGGAGTACCGCGCGCACCTCGTCTCGGTGCTCGCCGGCCGCGCGGTCGCGAAGGCCGGCTAGGCCTTCCGGGAAGGGGGCGTCCGCGCCCCCTCTCCTCCGTCTCTCCCCGCTGCCGGCGAAGATCGCTGCCGGCAGCGACATCGGCAGGCGGCCGCTCCACCCGTCCGGCGCTCCGGCTGCCGGACACCACGCCGAACATGCCCACGCCCGGCTCGCTCCGCGCCGACAGGGCGTTCCTTCCTGAATGACGATGTCGCAGAACGCGCGCCGCCCGTCCCCCGGGTGGCAGGATGGCGCTCCCGCGGAGCGACCGTGTGAGCCGGCCTCGACCCTAGGCGGCCGGCTCCACGGCCTCGGCGCCGTGACGGTTCAGGCCGAGGCGCTTCATCTTGCGGTGGAGCGTCGCGCGGCTGGTGCCGAGGTGGCGCGCGGCGGCCGAGACGTTGCCGGACGAGCGCGTCAGCGCGGCCCGCAGCGCGCGGCGTTCCGCCGCGGCGAAGTCGCCCGGCGCCTCCTCCCCGTCGAGGACGTCGGAGGCGAGGTGGCCTGCGGTGATCCAGCCGTCGTCGATCCCCAGCGCACGCCGGGCCGCGCCGCTCGCCCCGATCACCACGTCGTCGCGGTCGACCGCCAGGAGGCCGTGGCGCGGCGCGCTGCCGGCGACGAGGATGATGCGGGCGCCGGCGAAGGCACTGCGGAAGAGCGTCGTCTCGATCTGCGCCGCCGCCTCGCGCGCGGCGTGGAGATAGACGCTGAGGAAGGCGGCGGACATGTCGTCACGCGCCGAGGAGATGTCGAGCGCGCCGACGATGCGGCCGCGATGGTCGCCGATCGGCGCCGTGGCGCAGCTCAGCTTGGTGTTCATGGTGAGGAAGTGCCGGTCGCGGAAGATGCTGACCGGACGCGTCTCGGCGAGCGCGGTGCCGATGCCGTTGGTTCCGACGCTCGCCTCGTCCCACAGCGAGCCGGCGGCAAGGCCCAGCGCCTCGAAGTCGTCGTCGTCGCCGGGACGGCCGCGGCGCTCCAGCGCGAGGCCGTTGTCGTCGGTGAGGACGAGGCAGCAGCCGCAGTGACCGAACGTCGAGAAGAGCCGGTCCAGCTCGCCGCGTGCCGCGTTGACCAACGGGGCCGACCGGTCGACGACCCGGCGGAACTCGACGTGGGTGAGGCGCGGGGGCTGGCGCACGACCTCCGGATCGAGCCCGTGAACCGTCACGCAGCGGCGCCATGAGGAGGCGTAAGCCGCATGGTGATCGCTGGCCGTCACGGCGGCCCACACGCGGTCCGCGTGCTTCATGGCGTCCTCCCTCGTGCGATCGCCTCCGACGCTGCCGGTTCGGGTCGCACACGGGCGCCACGGCATGCCTGGTTATGGTGCCAAGCATGCCATCCTGAATCTGGAACACAACATGCGACGAAAGTCGCAGCGCCGCAGGGGGTGGCGCCGGCCGCCGCCTACCCCTCCATCTCTTCGATGAAGTGCCGGGCGATCGCGTCGCGCCGGGCGATCCACGCCGTGCCGCTCTGCGAGATGGTGCGCAGGATGGTCTCGAGACCCGCGATGCGGCCGGGCCGGCCGATGGTCCGCAGGTGCAGCCCGACGGACATCATCCGCGGCGCCTCGTCCGCCTCGCCGACGAGCCAGTCGTACGCGGCGAGGACGTAGCGGGAGAAGTCGTCGCCATGGACGAAGGCGCCGCCGGGGCGGAAGCGCATGTCGTTGGTGTCGAACGCGTACGGCAGGACGAGATGGCGGCGGCCCGTGACCTCGACGAAATAGGGCAGATCGTCGTCGTAGGCGTCGCTGTCGTAGAGGAAGCCGCCGTGATCGACGAGAAGGCGGCGGGTGTTGAGCGACGACGCGGAGCGCGTGTGCCACCCGACCGGCGGCACGCCGCAGGCGGCGGCGATGGTGTCGTAGGTCCGGGCGATTACCTCGCGCTCGGCGTCCTCGTCCATGCCGGCATGGCGCTGCCAGCGCCAGCCGTGGCAGCTCACCTCGTGCCCGCGCGCGACCGCGTCCTGCACCAGCCAGGGCGACCGCTCGGCCGCGCGGCCGCACGACGAGACCGTCGCCTTGGCGCCGTACCGGTCGAACACCCCGGCGATGCGCCACCAGGCGGCCCGCGTGCCATAGCCGAAGTGGCTTTCGGTGCAGGGGTCGGGCAGCGCGCCGACGTCGTCGATCGCCTCGTGCACCAGCTCGTTGCGCTCGTCGCCGTCGGCGACGGAGAACTCCCCGCCCTCCTCGAAGTTGATCACGAACGAGACGGCGACCTTCGCACCGTTCGGCCAGGCGATCCGGGGCGGGCGGCCGCCGTAGCCGATGAGATTGCGTCGATCTTCGCTCATTCGATGTCCCCGATGCGATCAGGCGAGGTGGGTGGCGGCACGGCAGGGCCGGCCGGCGTGAAGTGTCCTCACGAGCGCGCCCGTTCACAAGGGCGTCCGTTCGCAAGGGCTCGGGATCCGGTCGGTGTCGCGTCCGGTGGTGGTACGTTCAGGGGGCGGGAGCGGCGCCCTCGCGCATGAGGACCCCCGTGACGGCCTGGCCGGTGTGGATGAGGTGGCCACGCCAGATGCGCCCGGCGTCGGCGGCGTTTCGGCGGCGGATGGCGTCGATGAGGTCCTCGTGTTCGGCCATCGCCTGCTCCCAGCGCCGCTTGTCGAGGATCGCGAGGTAGCGCCCCCGCTTGGCCCGCAGCATCAGGCTGAGGTGGAGCCGCCTCAGCACGTCGTTGCCGGTGAAGTCGATCACGGCCTGATGGATCTGGCTGTTGAGGGCGAAGTAGTTGTCGAGGTCTTCGGTCTCGTAGTGCGTGCGCATGGAGGTGTGCAGCGCCTCCAGCATTGCCATTCCGGCGGGAGTGACGCGCTCGGTCGCGAGCTCGGCGGCGGTGCTCTCGATCCCCGCCAGCACCTCGAAGAGCTGCCTGGCCTCCTGCTCGGTGAAGGGCCGGACGCGGCCGCCGCGGTTCTGGCTGAGGTCGACGAGGCCGTCGATCTCGAGGAGCTTCAGCGCCTCGCGCAGGGGCGTCCGCGAGACGCCGAGCTCGGCGCAGACGGCGCGCTCCACGATGCGGTCGCCGGGGCCGAGGTCGCCGCGCACGATCCGCTCACGCAGAGCCTCGAGAACGCGCTGGGCGGCCGGCACGCCTTCGGCCGGCACTTGGCTTGGTGGGACCGCGTTCTCGGACATGGGTGGGATCGCCTGTTGAATTGGAGCGAGCGGCCTCATTCTGGTGCAGCGTCCGGCCAAAAGTATGACTTGGCGTTGCGCGGCCTCCGGCAGCTCCGTCGTCCTGATTGGCCCAGCCTCGGGCTGCCGTCATCGCTCGGGTTTCCTTCGGGCGCCTCGGACCCCGAGGCACGCCACCATTATCCGAGCAAATGGCATGCCAAAGCGTGTCAGGCCGTCAGAAGTCCCTCCAGCGTTCCGGCGAGGACCGGCAGGGCGGCGACGAAATCTTCCATCCGCATCGCCTCGTCCGGATTGTGACTGCCGTTCTGGTTGCGCAGGAACAGCATGGCGCTGGGCACCCCCATGCCCGCGAAGGTCGCACAGTCGTGGCCCGCGCCGGACGCCATCCGGCGGTAGGGGACGCCGCAACGCTCCGCCTCGGCGGCGAGGCGGTCCATCAGCGCCGGGTCCATCAGCGCCGAGGCGGCGTGCGTCGCCTCGCCGAGGTCGACGGTGACGCCGTAGCGCGCGCCGATGGCCGCCGCCGCCTCGCGCAGCATCGCGTCGGTGCGCCAGAGGAGGTCGTTGTCGAGGCTGCGCATGTCGATGGTGAAGCGCACGGTGCCCGGGACCTTCGTCATCCCGTGCATGTCGGGGTCGGTCCAGAACTCGCCGATGGTGGCGACGAAGTCCTCGCCCGCGGCATCGTAGCGGTCCCAGATCGCCTCCAGCTCGGAGACGAAGGCCGCACCCGCGCGCACGGCGTCGTGGCGATGGTCGCGCGGGACGGCGCCGGCATGGGCCCACTCGCCGGTGATGACGCCGTGGCGGTAGCGCAGGTTGCCGCGGATGCCGGTGACGACGCCGATCGCCTCCCCCGCCGCGTCCAGCACCGGCCCCTGCTCGATGTGCGGCTCGATGTAGGCGGCGAGCGTGGCGGGGTCGAGCTCGCGGGCGCCGGCGGCGAGCGCGTCCGGATCCCAGCCGCCGTCGCGCATGTGCTCGGCGAGGGATCGGCCGGTGTCGGACCGCCTGACCTTCTCGTATTCGTCCGCCGGCAGCAGGCCGAAGGCCATGCGGCTGCCGCAATAGGGCGTCGGGAACCAGACCAGCTCCTCGGCGCGGATCGCCATGACGACGAGGTCGCGGACGGGGCGGACGCCCCTGGCGTGGAGCGCCGTCGCCGCCGCGATGCCGAGGACCACGCCGAGCGCACCGTCGAAGTTGCCGCCGTGGGCGACGCTGTCCATGTGCGAGCCGACCATGACGCGCGGCAGGCTGCGGTCGGCGCCCGGCCAGACCATGTACTGGTTGCCGCAGCGGTCGTGCCGGATCTCCATGCCGATGGCGCGGGCGGCTCGGGCGGCGATGGCGTGCGCCTCGTCCTCGAGCCGCGAGAAGGCGGGCCGCGTGACGCCGGGCGGGTCCAGCGACATCTCGCGGAGCTCGTCGAAGAGCCGCGCGCCGAGGGCCGCGGCGTCCTGCCAGATGGTGTTGTCCATGCTCATCGGAAGCTCCTCGTCGTGCCAGGACGATGGCATGCCGTCGCTTGGCCCCCCGGCGCAAGGGGCCGCGGCCTCGCGCGTGCCCGGCCGAGCCCGCCCGCGCGCCGCCGAGCGGCCGGTTTCGGCGAGGCGTGGACGGGGCAACGCCGGAAGGGCCGACGCCCTCGCCGCCGAGGCGCCCGCCGGCTGGACCGTCAGGTGGCGGGCTGGGGCCGGGCGCGTGGGGCGGCGGCGACGGTGCGCCGTTCGCCGTAGCCGAACCGCAGCGGACGGGGCGCGGGCGCGTTCACGACCGCCGCCCGGGGCGAGGCGAGGCGCAGGATGGCGAAGGTGAAGAGGAAGGCGCCGACGGTATAGGGATACAGGATATCGATCTCGACGAACGACCGCAGGAGCAGCAGCACCAGGAGCGCCGTCGCGAGCGTCGCATCCGCCGTCACGCGCGGCCTGAGCGCCGCGCGGACGGCGAGCGCCAGCCCCGCCAGCATCGTCGCCAGCATGATCCCGAGGCCGACGAGGCCGATGCCGACGGTGGTCTGGATGTACGTGTTGTGGAAATGGAAGCCCGACTTGGCGGTGATGTAGAAGATCTCCCACAGGTACTCCGCCAGCGGATTGCCGATCCGCCAGAAGGCGTTGTACCCGCTGCCGAACCATGGCCGCTGGCTCGCCTCGCGCAGCCCCTCGGCCCAGAGGAGCGTGCGCCCGGTCAGGGTCGCGTCCTTGCCGAACGCGGCGAGGAACATCGCCTCCCCGTTCGCGGCGAGCGCCACCGTGACCAGCATGACGAGGCCGAGGACGCCGAAGAGCACCAGCACCAGCCGGACGCGCGGCGCGATCCGCCCGCCCAGGAAGAGCCCGACGATGCCGCCGAGCACGGGAACGACCGTGGCGAGCGACGTCGCCGAGTGGGTCTTCAGGAGCACCCCCGACGCCACGGCGAAGACGAGCACGGCGAATGCCCGGTGCAGGACGGACACGCCCTTCAGCAGCAGCCCGGCCAGCCCGAACACCATGCCGAGGCAGCAGAAGAAGCCGAGCTGGTTCTTGGACGCGAACGCACCGACGAAACGGTACGTGCCGTCGACGATGTCGAAGTCGTACCGGCCGATCGCCAGCGAGTAGAGGAGGATCAGGAACACGCCGACGAGCGTGCCGTAGACGAAGCTGTAGGGCGACAGGATCCGCGCCGCGACGATGGCGCAGAACACCGTCGTCCCGTACTGGATCCCCGAGCGCAGCGTGATCGACGGCGCGTCCGACCAGAGCGTCGAGACGCAGATGAACCCCGTCAGCGCCAGCACGCCCAGCATCGGCCAGACGTGCCGCAGCAGGATGCGCGGCTCCACCACGACCGGCAGCAGCCAGACCATGTAGAGCCCCAGGACCGACACCTTCCCGAACTGGACCGAGTGCGCGAGCACGAAGTACGTGACCGTCAGCGCGAAGACCGCGTACGGGCCGTTCGCCGGCGGGCGCGTGATCAGTCCGATGGGAAGGTGGCGCATGTTACCAGCCGCTCCACTCGGTGGAGCAGCTCAGCGAGCCGGGGAACAGGCAGCGCTCGCCGATCGGCGTGAAGCCGACGTGGTCGACCGTCATGGTGCGCTCCTCGATCGTGTCGTCCCTCGGTCCCAGCCAGCCGGACATGCCCTTGGCCCCGTTCCAGAGGCTGAAGAAGACCTTCTGCTTCGCATCCGGCACGTCGTCGCTGACGACTTCGCGCATCAGCTTGCCGTTCACGTACCAGCGGATGCGTCCCTCGGTCCATTCGAAGGCGTAGTCGGTCATCGTCTCGTCGGCCGGGGAGGGGACGGCGATCTTCTCCTGATTCTCGCCCTTCCCGTCGGTGTAGTAGTTGGAGTCGAAGCGGGACATGTCGCGTCCGAGGATCTCGACGTCGATCTCGTCATGGGCCGGCTTGTCGATGAAGGTGAAGAAGGCCGAGTTGAGCCCGCTCCCCGCCGCCGCCTTGATGCGCGCCTCGTAGAGGCCGTAGCCGTGCACCTCGCGGGTCTGGAGCTCGGCGCAGCTGTAGTCGCGCTCGGCCTTGCCGTCGCCGGAGGTCGTCGGCTCGCGCTTCAGGGTGAGGGTGAGCTGGCCGTCCGCCACGTGCAGGGCAGCCTTCTTCCAGATGCAGTTCTGGTGGTCGCCGTTGGTCCAGCCGTTGGACACGAACCAGCGCTTGCCGTCCAGCCTGTCGAAGTCGTCGAAAAAACCGTCCGCATGTGAAGGACTTGCGGCGGCGGCCCAGAGGGCGGCCGACAATCCGGTCAGGGTGGTGATCAGGATCGAACGTCGCACGCGCAATACTCCTCGTCGATGTTCGGGCGCCAAGGTGCCACTTCGGCCGGCCGGGGGAGCCAACATTTGATAATGCGCCGAGGGGCTCCGGAGCGTCTGCTGAGCGCTGTGCGGCCGTCGGGCCGCGTTGCCACCGGGAACGCCATGAACATTCTCTTCGCAGGCGGTAACGGATACCTGCCGGAAATGAGCGGCGGCGTGCAGTCGAGCACGGACCATCTCGTGCGCCAATGCGCCGCGGCGGGACACGACGTCAGTGTCCTCGCGGCGCTGTTCGGCCAGTCGACCTTCGGCTTCATGCAGCGCCTCAAGCTCAAGCTCTCGCCGCTGCCGATCGTCACCGACAGGACGCTCGGCTATCCGGTCATGCGGGCGTGGTTCCCGTGGCAGGAGGCCGCGGGCGCGGCCGTGCGGCAGGTCCGGCCGGACGTCGCCGTGGTGCAGTGCCACAAGGCCGCCCTCGTCGGCGAGGCGCTGCAGCGGCTCGGCATCCCGCTGGTGGTCTACCTGCGGAACGTCGAGTACCACGAGCTCGGCGGCGACCTGCGGACGTTGACCGACGCGCACTACATCGCCAATTCCGAGTTCACGGCGCGCGCCTACAAGGCCGAGTTCGGGATCGACAGCACGGTGATCCCGCCGACCATCGACCCGTCGAAGTACACCACCGAGACGACGCGCGAGGTGGTGACCTTCATCAACGTCTACCCGGAGAAGGGCTTCGAGAAGGCGGTCGAGATCGCCCGCGCGTGCCCCGACATCCCGTTCCAGTTCTGCGAGAGCTGGCGGCTCGACGACGATCATCTGGCGAAGGTCCGGGCGACCCTCGACCCGCTGCCGAACGTGACCTTCCGCCGCCGCACGGACGACATGAAGTCGGTCTACGGCCGGACCGCGATCCTCCTCGCGCCCTCCCGGTGGGAGGAGGCGTGGGGCCGCGTCGCGTCCGAGGCGCAGTGCAGCGGCATCCCGGTGCTCGGCTCGACCCGCGGCGGCCTTCCCGAGGCGATCGGCGACGGCGGCGTCACGCTCGACTACGACGCCCCGCTCGACGCCTGGGTCGGCACCCTGAAGCGGTTGTGGGCCGACCGGACCGCCGCCTCCGCGCTTTCCGAAGCCGCCCGGCGCCACGCCGCCCGGCCCGCCATGGACCCCGCCCATCAGTTCGCAACATTCCTCAGCGTGCTCGAAGATGCCCGCAGGCCAACTCTCGATCGCCAAGCAGCCTGAGGTCGGTGCCGGGACCGGATCCCGCACGGAGCGCAAGCGCCCCGTCGTCGCCCTCAAGCCGCTGTCGGCGGAAGGCAACGCGTTCTCCGGCGCCTTCTCGGGCCACATCGACCCGGCGTTCGAGTGCGTCCCCTTCGGGTGGGACGGGCTTGGCCGGCGCGCCTACGACGTCGTCGTGTTCCACTGGCCGACCGAATTCTTCCGCCCGACGAGCCGCAAGCAGACGCTGCGCTACCTCGCCGAGATGGCGGCCGACCGGGCGCGCGGAACCCGCTTCATCTGGGTGGCGCACAACCTCGCCCCGCACGATGGCGGGAGCATGGAATCGACGCTCACCCGCCATCTCTTCCTGCGCCTCGTCGACGGCGTGATCTACCTCTCCGACCACTCCCGCCGGGAGGCCGAGCGGCTCTACCCGCAGCTTGCCCGGAAGCGGTCGCTGGTCACCGTCCACGGCCGCTACGACGAGACGGAGGTGCCCGCCACCCCGCACACCGCGGGTGCCGGGCGGCTGCTGACGTTCGGCCTGATCCGGGCCTACAAGAACGTCGCGGGGCTGGTCCGCGCGGCGCGCGGGGTGACGGCCGAGCCGTTCGCGGTCACCGTCGCGGGCACGCCGTTCGAGGACGGCCTCGTCGAGGAGATCCGCGCGGCGGCCGACGGCGAGCCGCGCGTGACGCTCGACATCCGCGACCAGCTCATGCCCGCGGCGGAGCTGGAGCGGCTGATCGACGCCCACGACGCGGTGGTGATGCCCTACACCGGGATCCTCAACAGCGGCGTCGCGCTCCACGCGCTGGCCCGCAACCGGCCGATCCTCGCCCCCCGCCTCGGCAGCCTGCCGGAGCTTCAGGAGATGGTCGGGCCGGACTTCGTCCACCTCTACGACGGCCCCATCCGCGCCGAGGTCATCGACGACTTCCTCGCCCGGATCGCCGGGCGCGACCTCGGCACGGCCGACCTCTCGGCCTTCGGGTGGGACCGGGTCGGGCGCGACATCAGCGGCTACATCGCGACGCTGCTGCGCCGGCCATTGAGCGAACTGTCAGGATATCGAGCATGAAGCAGGATCTCGCTCTCGGACTGATCTCCCGCGGGGTCGGCGCGCTTGCCGGCGCCCGGGGCGAGCGCTGGGCGCTGATCGTACCGGCCTCCGGCCACGGCAGCCTCGGCGACGCGGCGATGACCCTCGTCGCCCGCGACCGGCTTCGCGAGCAGGGCTACAAGGTCTGCCTCCTCGCCGACGACACATGGGCGCCGCTCTCCGGCTTCGACGACCACGTCCCCGCCGACCCCTATCTCTTCGACGGCGACCGGCGCACCTTCCTCGACGTCATGTGGCGCACGCGGCGGGTCGGCGCCGCCTTCCTCATCGGCGCCGACATCCTGGACGGGATCTACAACCCGGACTCCGTGATCCGGCGCCTGAAGATCCTCTCGACGCTGGCACAGCGCGGCTGCGCGGCGACGGTTCTCGGCTCCAGCTTCAACGAGGCGCCCAACCCGGTCTGCGTCGCGGCGCTGCGGCAGCTGCCGCCGTCGGTGGCGATCCACGCGCGCGACCCGGTCTCCCGGGCGCGGATGGCCGCCCACCTCGAGCGCCCCATCGGTCTGGTCGCGGACCTCGCCTTCCTCTGCCCGCGGGACGAGGCGGGCGAGCCGGAGGCGTTCGCCTTCATCGCCGGCGAGCGGGATGCCGGGCGCAAGATCGTCGCGCTGACGGCCAACTTCCTCGTCGCCCGCAAGACCGGCGGTTTCGAGGCCGCGCACGTCCCGTTCCTGAAGGCGGTGATCGCGGCGGGCCACTCGGTCGTCATGGTCCCGCACGACACCCGCAAGACCGATTCCGACAAGGCGGTCCTGGAGCGGATCGCGGCGCGCCTGACGGACGGGGAGCGCACCCACACCCACCTCATCCCGGCGGACGATCCGCAGCGGGTGAAGGCGGTGCTGGCGGGCTGCGACCTCGGCGTCACGAGCCGGATGCATGCGGCGATCCTGGCGATGGGCGCGGGCGTGCCGGCGCTGTGCTTCGGCTACCAGGGCAAGTTCGAGGGGCTGTTCGATCTGGTCGGCCTCGCCGACGAGGACCTCCTGCATGCCCCGGAGGCGCTCGTCGCCGATCCGGAAGGCCTGGCGCGGTGCGTCATCGGCAAGCTCGCCGAGCGGGAGCGTCTCGCCGCCAAGCTCGCGGCGCGGCTTCCGGCGGTGAAGGCGATGTCCCGCGCGAATTTCTCGCCCGACGGCGCAGCGGCCGGCGTGCCCGCTCCGGTGGCGCCGTCGGTGACGGAGCGCGCGGCCTGAGACCGTGCCGCGGCGGCGTCGCGCCATCCCCGGCACCGCGGGTGCCAACCGGGTCAGTATGGAGTTGATATGAGCGGTGGATCGCTGGGCCGGGTCGCGCTGAAGGGCGGTGCGTTCACCGGACTCGCACAGATCGGCAAGATCTCGATCACCATGGGGTCCGTGGTGGTGCTGGCGCGCCTCCTCAACCCGACCGACTTCGGTCTCGTCGCCGCCATCACGCCGATCCTCGCCTTCATGGGCCTTTTCCAGAACCTGGGGCTCCAGCAGGCCATCGTGCAGCGCAAGGAGGTCGACCGGGCCCTCCTCAACCAGGCCTTCTGGATCAGCGCCGGGGTGGGCCTCGCGGCGATGCTGATCATCTTCGCCGTCGCCCCATATGCGGCGGTGTTCTACGACGATGCGCGCATCTCCGGGCTGATGCGGACGGCGAGCGCGTCCCTCCTCATCGGCAGCCTCGGGACGGTGCCGATCGCGCTGCTATCGCGCCGGCTGCGGTTCGGCGTCCTCGCGATCTACGAATTCGCCATCGCGCTGACGGGTTTCCTCGCCGCCGTCGCCGGGGCGCTCGCAGGCCTCGGCTCCTACGCGCTGGTGGTCGCGACGCTCACCGGGGCGGCGATCGGGCTCGCCGTGGTGTGGAGCTCGGCGCCCTTCCGGCCGGCGGCGCCGCCACGCGCCATCGACGGCGCGCTCCTGAAATTCGGCGCCAACCTGACGGGCTTCAACCTCGTCAACTTCTTCGCCCGCAACGCCGACAACGTGCTGATCGGCCGCTATATCGGCCTCGATGCGCTCGGCCTCTACGACCGGGCGTACAAGCTGATGCTATTCCCGATCCAGAACATCAACCAGCCGCTCTCCCGGCTGATGGTCCCGCTGCTGAGCCGCATCTCCGACGACAAGGCGCGCTTCCGGGCGATCTACCGGCAGGTGACCTGGACGCTGGGCCTCGTCATCATGCCGGGCATCGCGACCCTGGCGATGTGCTCGCAGGAGGCGATCTCGATCCTGTTCGGGCCGGGATGGGCCGGTGTCGGGCCGATCTTCGCCTGGCTCGCCATCGCGAGCTTCGTCCAGCCGGTGACGGGAACGAACGGTTGGATCTTCATCTGCCAGGGGCGCACGGACATCATGTTCCGCCTCGGCGTCTACACCTCGCTGGTGACGGTCGCGGCCTTCGTCGTCGGGCTCAACTGGGGAGCCGTGGGTGTCGCGGCGGCGTACGCGGTGAGCGCCTACGCGCTGCGCCTGCCGGTCCTCCTCCTGGTGGTGGGCCGGCTCGGTCCGGTCCGCCCGATGGACCTCGGCGGCATCGTCCTCCTCCTCGGCGGCGCGGCGGGGGCGAGCGCGCTGGCGCTGCCGCTCCTCGCCGACCAGACCGGAGCGCACGGCGCCATCGCGACGCTCGCCCTCGCCGGGGTTCTCAACTACGCGCTGGCGCTGGTGGCGGTCCTCGCCGTTCCCTCCTCGCGGCGGACCCTCCTCCAGGTCGCGGCCCGGCTGAGGGACGCGATCCGCGGCCAGTCGGTTCGCGGCGGCGCGCTGGCCGACGCCTGAGGGAGGGGCCCGCCGGGTACGACGGAGAGCCGCGCGGCAACCCTCTGCCGGATTGCGCCACAGGGCAAAAAGGCAGCGCCCCGCTGGTCTTTTGCAGGAAACCGAAATCCACAACCAGAGGGCGCCGCCGCCAGAGGCGGCGACCGTCAGGGACCATCGCGGTTCCCGAAGTCCACCGGATCGGCCCGGACACGCACGATCGGACACCTTACAGCCGCAGGACAAGCCCCTTCGCGGCTTTTATATTTCGCCGATCGGCCCGAGCGCGCGATGTACGATCCGACTGAAATATTCGGAAAATTCGTTCCCTACAATTGCCATAGCTTCAACATCGTCATGCCAACGCGGCATGCTAAGGTGCAGCATATATGCAATCGAATTTGGGAGCGGAGGATAAATATTACGAGTAGGCTGCACAAATGCAGGCGCATTCCGAAGCGGACTGCACCCTCCTCGGCGAATGCGTCGGCAATCGCCGGGACCACGGTGACGACGATATCGATCGCCGTACGAGCCGGTTCTCCCGGAGGACCTGCCGCCGGGCCATGGAGTGATCGCGGCTCGGCAAGCGGCATGCTGCACGACACCGGCTGGTGAGCATGATGAGTATCGGTCCTATCCAACGGCTGGGTGACCTTTCCGGCGGACAGCCCATCCTCCCGTTCGTCCGCGACGTCCTGCGGAACGCGGGCCGCCGGGGTCTCCTGGGGTTCGGCCTTCACGTCGTCGGGGCGGTCGGAGAGGGCGTCGCCCTCCTCCTCCTCGTCCCCATTCTGGCGGCGGTCGGCGGGGCGTCCCGGGACGTCGAATTCGTTCCGCTCTACGACAACCCCGACGTCGTAACGTCATCGTCGGAGCCGCTGGTCGCCATCCTCGTCCTCTTCGTGGCGCTCGTCGCCGGGCAGTCGCTGCTGGCGCGGTGGCGGCACGTGGTGCTGGCGGACGTCGTCACCCGGTACGCCAGCGCGCTGCGGCTGCGGCTCGCGTCCTCCGTGGCCGAGGCCCGCTGGTCGGCGATCGTCCCCCTGCACCAGACCGACGTGACGCACGCCCTCGCCGGCGAGGTCGACCGGGTGACGGCGGCGGCGCATGGTGTCCTCGCCGTCATCCAGGTGGCGGTCCTCCTCCTCGCCTACCTCGCCGTGGCGCTGACGATCTCGGTGCCGATGACGCTGCTGGGGCTCGTCATCGGCGCTGCTGCGCTCGTCGCCGTGGCGCCGGCGCGCCGCCGCGCGAGACGGCTGGTCGACGACGTCACGCGCATGCACCGGCGGCGCAACCGCGTGATCGGCGACTTCGTCGGCGGGCTGAAGCTGGCCAAGATGCTGCTGGCCGAACCGGCCTTCGTCGCCGACTTAACCAGCGCGTTGCGGTCGATGGAGGCCGAGGACCACACCCGCACGAGCGTCGCCGGATGGGGGGCGGTGGCGTTCCAGACCATCTGCGCCCTCGCCTTTGCCGCGTTCGCGCTGGCGGCGATGACGGCGACCCCGATCGGCCTGCCGGCCTTCGTCGCCCTGCTTGTGGTCGCCTCCCGCGCCGTGCCGCGCATCCGCGAGGCCCGACTGGCGTTGCAGGCGATCCAGGACGACCTCCCCGCCCACGAGGCGCTCACCCGGCTCGCCGATACCCTGGACAGGGCCGTCGAGCCGAAGGCCGAGGCGCAGACCCCCGCGAAGCGGCCGCTGGCGCTGCGCCGGGCGGTGGCGCTCGACGGCGTCTCCTACCGTCACCCCGACGGCGGCGCGCTGAGCGACGTGTCGCTGACCTTGCCGTGCGGCTCGCTGACCGCGATAGTCGGCGCGTCGGGCTCGGGCAAGAGCACCATCGCCGACATCTTTGCCGGGCTTCTGGAGGTGGAGTTCGGCTCGGTGCGGGTGGACGGCCATGCCCTCACCCATGCGACGCGCCGGGAGTGGCGCGGACTGGTGGCGGCGGTGCCGCAGGACAGCACGTTCATCAACGCCAGCATCGCCCAGAACATGCGCCTAGCGGCCCCGACAGCCGACGACGCGGCCATCTGGCGTGCGCTGACGGACGCCGGCGCCGCACGCTTCGTCGCCCCGCTCAAGGACGGCCTACAGACCCTGATGGGCGACGGCGGCACTCGGTTCACAGGCAGCGAACGTCAACGCCTCGCGCTGGCGCGGGCGCTCCTCAGGCGGCCGCAGCTCCTGGTGCTGGACGAGCCTTCGAATGCGCTCGACGACGAGAGCGAGGCGCGCCTCGTGCGGACCATCGCCGGCCTCAAGGGGACGACGACCATCCTCATGATCACCCAGCGGCCGCCGCTGATCTCGATCGCCGACCGGATCGTGCGCCTCGGCAACGGGACCGTGCTCGCGATCGAGACCTCCGCCTCGCAGGGCGGCGCGCGTCCCGGTCAGACGAAGGCGAGGTCCCAGTCGACCGAGGCGAGCGTCGAGCCGCTGCCGCCGTCGCGCGAGTGGGTCGATATCTCGAGGCCGTAGTCGCCGGGGACGAATTGCTGGCCGCGGAAGTCGGGATTGGAATCGCCGAAGAGCGCGTAGGGCTCGACGCTCTCGGTGCGCGAGAATTCGAGCGCGCCGCTCAGCGCCATCGAGACGCTCTCCGTCGCGGCGTCGTCGGCGGCGACGACGATGGAGAGTTCCGTGGTCGGCAGGGCCGAGAGGTCGATCACATCGCCGTCCGACAGCTCGGTCAGGAAATGGTCGTTCTCGGCATCGACGAGGAATACCGTGACGCCGTCGTTGTCGGACGTATCGTGGCCGACCGAGAAGTCGATGGTCCGCTCCGCCAGCACGCTCCCCTCGCCGCGCTTGGCCGACATCGCGCTCACCGTGAGCGTATAGTCGCCCTCGGGCAGTGTGACGCCGCGCAGCTTTGTGAATCCGGCGTCGCCGAAGAGCGCGTACGGCGCCGCGCCCTCGATGATCGAGCGCGAGACCGGGCCGTCCAGCGTCATCACCAGCGACCGGGTGGCCGCGGCGAGCGCCGGATCGTCGAGCTGGACGAGGATGTTGGAACGGTCGTCGGCGATCTCGGCCGTGTCGACGATGGTCTCGTCGTCGAGGATCGCCTTCACCTCCCGCGTGGCGCTGTCGTAGAGGAGCAGCGAGAAGCCGGCGTCCGGCTCCGGCTCCTCCTCGCCGGGCAGGATGCCGTCCGCGGGCTCGATCGTGAAGTCGAAGCTCTGCTCCTCCAGGACGATGCCCTTGCCCTCCCAGCCGGAGTAGGCGGTCAGCGTCATCTGGTAGTCGCCGTCCGGCATCTGCTGCCCGTTGAGGGTCTCGCGGTCCGGATCGCCGAACAGCGCCCAGGGCGCATACTGCTCGTACTTGTGCTTCTCCAGCGCGCCGGTGACGTCGAAGCCGAGCGTGCGCATGCTGGTGCGCAGGTCGCGGTCGTAGGCGATGACGTTGACGGTGAGGTTGGCGTCGCCGAACAGGTCGCGGTCGATCGTCATCCCGTCCTGCAGGTAGGCGACGATCTCGTCGGTGTCCGTATTGACGAGCTGGACCGCGAAGTCGCCGATCAGCGGCGGCGCGGGCGGCTGCTCGATGTCGGTGAAGGGCGTAAAGGAGATCTCGTCGTAGTAGGCGCTGGTCGAGGTCTCGAAGGTCGGCTCGCCGAGGTGGGAGTTCCAGCCCGTCCAGATGCTCGCCATGATGCGGCCCTCGACGTCCGGCACAGGGGCGATGGTCGCCTCCTCGACGAGGACCAGCTCGCCGTCGACGTACCAGGACACGCTGTCCGGCCGCCATTCGAACGCGTAGGTGTGCATCCCCTCGGACGCGTCGAAGCCGAGGTCGATCTCCTGCTCGAACGTCTCGCCGTCGTTATGGTAGGCGACGTGCAGCTTCGTCGGGTCGAGGCCGTAGATCTCGATGTCGATCTCGTTCCAGTCGTCGCCCAGATGATCGCCGGTGTAGGTGAAGAAGGATGAGTTGACGCCCTCCTCCCCCGAGGCCTGCATCGTGACCTCGTAGCGGCCGTAGCCGTAGAAGTCGTAGGTCTGGATCTCCGCCCCGGTGTACGGCTTGCCGCCGCGGCTCTCCTTTTCGAGGAGGAGTTCGAGCACCCCCTCGTCATGGATGATCGCGTTGTTCGGCGACCACGAGGTGTCGATGTAGGAGTCGGCGTTGGTATAGCTCGAGACGTACCAGATGTCGGTGTCGAGCGAATCGAACGTTTCGTCGAACGGCGGCGCTTCGAGGACCATGAACGCACCTTCGGAAACTGTGGGTCGGCGCGGTCCAAACCACGCGCAGTGTACGATCAAGGCGTTGCACAGGTCCGCCGGCCCCCTCATCGTCAAATGTTAAGTTGAGGGTGGAACGTGGCATGATATCCAGGCGAGGCTCGTTCTTCCGCCGAAGTCCGGGCCCAAAGGATCGGTAATCTTTGAGAGGGAGGCGCCGTTCGATGCCCGGCCCCACATCCTTTGCCGTCATCGTCGGCGCCATGAAATGCGGCACCACCACGCTCTTCAACGAGCTGGCCGCCCTCCCCGAAGTCTGCGGCAGCGTCCCCAAGGAGCCGATGTACTTCTCCCGGCCCGGCTGGGACGACGGCCTGTCCCGCTACCAGGCCCTGTGGCCGGACTACGATCCGGCGATCCACCGCCTCGCCCTGGAGGGCTCGACCGAGTACGCCAAGTACCCCGACTTTCCGAACGTCGCGGAGCGCATCGCCGCGTTCGAGGCCGAGCACGGCCTGTCCTTCCGCTTCATCTACATCGTGCGCGACCCGATCGAGCTGATCCGGTCGGGCCTCGCCCACGGGCAGAATGCGGGCTGGTTCGACGGCGACCGCGAGCGGCTCTTCCGCCACCTCGTGCAGGTCGCCGACTTCGAGCAGCAGACCACCTTCTACCGCGAGACATTCGGGCCGGACCGGCTCCACATCATGCAGCTCGAGGCGCTGACCGCGGACAAGACCGCGACGCTTGCCCGGCTGTGCGCCTTCCTCGAGATCGATCCGCCGAGCCCGTTCGAGATCGGCGGGACCGCCTCGCGGCTCAACAGCGCGGAGCAGAGGAAGGCCGATCTCGACGCCGCCGCGGGCGCCGAGCACCTCGACCGGCTCAGGGCGCTGAAGGGGATCTACGGGAAGGTTGTCCCGCGCGAGATGCGCGAGCAGCTCCGCCCGACGCTCCAGCGGATGGCCGGACGCGTGCTGCGCCGCCCGGAGCCGCAGTGGCGCATCAGCGACGCGGAGCAGGTGGCGCTGCGCAACGCCCTCGCCGAACCGGTCGCCCAGTTCGCCGACCGCTACCACCTCGACCGCTCGGGCTGGACGCCGCTCTGACGTCCCGCCTCAGAGGCGCCTTTCCACCAGCGCACGCAGCTCGGCGATGTCCTTGCGCATCGCCTTGATCGACCGCGCCACCGTCTCGCCCTCCCTGACGATCTCGGCCCGGCTGTCGGCCGCGCTCTCCTCCACCGACTCCTGCATCGCCGAGACCACGACGCCGATGAAGAGGTTCAGCACCACGAAGGAGGTCAGCAGGATGAAGGGGACGAAGAAGACCCAGGCGTAGGGTGCCGCCTCCATCACCGGCCGGACGATCCCCATCGACCACGATTCCAGCGTCATGATCTGGAACAGCGTGTAGGCCGAGAGGCCGATGGAGCCGAACCAGTCCGGGAAGCGGTCCCCGAAGAGCTCAGTCGCCATCACCGAGCCGACGTAGAAGACGATGCCGAGAAGGAAGACGATCGAGCCCATCCCCGGGAGCGCGGCGATGAGACCGGTGACGACGCGCCGCAGCGACGGCACCACCGAGATGAGGCGCAGCACACGCAGGATGCGAAGCGCGCGCAGCACCTGGAACGGCCCGGACGACGGCACGAGGGCGATCGCGACGACGGTGAAGTCGAAGAGGCTCCAGGCGTCGGCGAAGAAGCGCCAGCGATGCACGTAGAGCCGCGCGGTGATCTCGACGACGAAGACGGCGAGGATCAGCCTGTCGAAGGCGAGGAGCAGCGGTCCGACGGCGTCGACCACGGACGTGCTCGTCTCGAGCCCCAGGGTGATGGCGTTGGCGATGATGAGGGCGGTGATGACGCCCTCCCACGCCCGGGTGGAAAGAATGGCTCTGAGCCGCTCGCGCATGTGTCGTTCCCTACTCGGCGTCGACGAGATAGGGACGGGACGCGCCGCCGACCACGGGTCGACCGCTCGGGACCGCCATGCGGTCGCAATGTCGCGGGGGGCGCCCCTCCGCCGGGCGGACCCGCTCCCCGGCGCGCGCGCCGGCCGGTCCGGCGGCGGCATCGCGGTCCGGCAGCCGGCGGGACGAACGATCCTGTGGACAGCGGCCACCGGCCCCGGGCGAACGACGGTGCTGCCGGCGGCTCGGCTCAGGCGGGGACGTCGGCGCTGATGGCGAGGGCGTGGACCGGGCCGGCGAGTTCGGCGGCCACCGCCTCGTTGACCATCCGGTGGCGCTGCAGGCGCGACTTGTCGCGGAACGCCTCGGCGGTGATGCGGATGCGGAAGTGCGTTTCTCCCTCCGGCCGCGCCCCCATATGGCCGGCGTGGAGGGCGGACTCGTCGATCACTTCCAGATGCGAGGGCGCGAACCGCTCCGTCAGAGTTTCTGTAATCCGATCTTGGACCTGGCCCATTTTTGCATCCATGGTTGAATTGTCTCTGTGCCGCAGGGGCACGGCCATTGACGCCGCGCGTCGAAGCCGCGACAGGTCAAGGGCTGCCATTCTTTTCGTGGCGTGTCACGACCGCGCCGCGCGCAATCTGTGCGGGAGAGTCCGATGACCCTGATCCGTCTGGTCCTGGTCGCCGCCCTGGCTCTGGTGTCCTGGCGTGCCGTTCCGGCCCGTGCCGAGGTCGGTTCGTACCTTCTGTTCGACATGGCGGACGGGACGATCCTGTCCGAGTACGAGCCGACGGCGCTCTGGTACCCGGCCTCGATCACCAAGCTGATGACGGCCTACGTGACCTTCCAGGCGATCGAGAAGGGCGAGCTGAAGCTCACCTCGCCGGTGAAGATCTCGCCCCAGGCCAATCAGCAGCCGCCGAGCCGCATGGGCTTTCCCGTCGGCACCGTCCTCACCGTCGAGACGGCGCTGCGGATCCTGATGACGAAGTCGGCCAACGACATCGCCTTCGCGCTCGCCGAGTCGGTGGGCGGGACGCTGGCGGGCTTCGTCGACCGGATGAACGCGGCGGCCGCCGATCTCGGCATGACGGCGACGATGTACGACAACCCGCACGGCCTGCCGAACGAGAAGCAGATCACGACGGCGCGCGACATCGCGGTGCTGATGATGGCGCTGACGAACGATTTCCCGGACCGGGCCGACTTCTTCTCGATGACCGGCGTCCAGCTCGGCGCCCGCAACATCCGCAACCACAACGCCCTCTTGCGGCAGGTCGAGGGGGCGGACGGGATGAAGACGGGCTTCATCTGCGCCTCCGGCTTCAACGTGGCGGCGACGGCGACGCGGGACGGGCACCGCCTCGGCGCCGTGGTGCTGGGCGGGCTCACGACGGTGGAGCGCAACGAGCGCGCGGGCGAGCTCTTCGAGAAGGGGTTCGTCGCGCTGGCCGACGGCGGGTCCGTCGCCCTCGACGGCTTCGACAAGGCCGACGGCCGGCTCGACCTGCGCCCGGTCGGCGGGACGCGCCTCGATCTCGGCACCGTCCAGGCGCTCGCCAATCCTGTGGACGCGACCGCCGCCGACCGGCGAGACGACGTCTGCGGCGCCCGCCGTCCGATCACCCGCTACTCCGACGGCACGGTCGCGACCGTCGCGGCGGTCGAGGCGCAGCGGGCCAAGGTGGCGGCCTACCGGCTGAAGATGGCCGCGCAGAAGCAGCTGAAGGCCGAGCTCCTCGCCGCCCCCCGCCCCGAGCCGATGTCGTTTGAGCCGGCACCGCCTCCGGAGCGCCGCCTCGCCGATGCCGAGCTGGTCCCCGCCGGCTGGCAGCCCGTTGAGCTCACCCTCCTCCCCCAGCTCCACCCGGACCGCCCGCACACGGCCGGCGCCGCCGCCAGCGCCACCGCCGAGACGAATGCGGACGATCCGGCCCCCCAGGCCGCGGACAGGGCGAAGCTCGCACCCGCGTCGTTCACCACGTCCGCCGGGCCATCCGGAAGCGCCCCCCAGACCCTCGCCCCGGACGGCTGGACGGCCTCGCCGGCGTTCCCGATCCCCAATCCCCTGGCGGTCGCCGAGCTGCGCGAGGCCTTCCCGCAGCCGGAACCGGAGCGCCCGCTCACCTACCTGACCACACAACCTCCGGCGGCGCCCTTCCCGATCTCGCTCGGCGGGGCCGACGCGGAGCGTCCGGACCCGCTGTCCGGCGCCATCGTCGGCGGTGGTCCCCCGCCGCTCCCGCCCGCGCGCCCGGCCCTCCCGGCCAACCAGGACGACACCGAGCCTCCGTCCGACGTGACGTAACGGTCGATTGCAAGCCGGGTGCCGGGTGCCGGGTGCCGGGTGCCGGGTGCCGGGTGCCGGGTGCCGGGTGCCGGGTGCCGGGTGCCGGGTGCCGGGTGCCGGGTGCCGGGTGCCGGGTGCCGGGAAGGTGCTTGACGCGGCGCATGCGCAGATGCAACCTATAGGCGCATTTTACGAGGTGGGTTGTGCTTGCACTGCAGCAGAAGATCGACGTACGCACACGTCGACCAGCTACAAAAGTCGCTGCGGAGCCGGTCGGGCCGCCCCGGCGCCATGCGCCGTCCCGCAAGCGGGTCACCGCCTACGACTTCGGCCTCGACGCGGAACGCAGCGTCGCGCTCTTCCTCCTCAGCGGCGGTTACGACATCATCGGCCGCCGCGTTCGGCTCCGTTCCGGGGAAGTCGACATCATCGCCACGCGGGACGGCGACGTCGCGTTCGTCGAGGTGAAGGCTCGCCGCAAGGGGTGGGACGGCCTTCTGGCGGTCGACGAACGCAAGCAGCGGCGCCTGTCCCGCGCCGCGGACGAGTGGCTCTCGCGCAACGACGCATTCGCCGCGTTCACGATCCGGTTCGACATCGCGCTCGTCTGGAGCGGCAGCCGGATCGAGTACATCGACAACGCCTTCGACTTCGTCCCGACGGATGATTTCGTCTGGTAGGCGGCTTCAGCCGTAGCGCGCGAGGATGTGCCGCGGCGGTCGGGGGATCGTCGGCGGGCAAGGGTGGGAGTTGTCCTCGCGCGCAGACGCCGAGCGCAATGAAGGCTGGGCCGTGGCCCGGTTCCATCGAGCCGGGCATGATGTCTGCCGTGAAATCCGCTGTCGGTCAGGCGGTCGTAGGGTGGGCCTTCGTACCAGCGGGCTCGTTGCTCCGAGAGTCGAACTGCATCCACAGTAAATTGTCCATGGTCTCTATGCGTTCGACCGCGCCCACCGTGGCGTCATTAGTCGCCCTGGAGCCCGTAATGTTGCCGCTCGGTGTGCCGGCAGCGGAACGCTCTGCTCATCGCCAGATTCGCCATGGCAAAGGACAGACTGAGGAAAGTCCGGGCTAACGGCTCGTCGGCGCATGTAGGCGAGAGGGCCAGAGGGCCAGAGGGCCAGAGGGCCAGAGGGCCAGAGGGCATTCCCATGTGTCACGCGTTCGATCTGACCGCGATCCACATCGGCATAATGGGTCGAACGGCACGAGACGGCGCGGGAGTTCGGCGGATGGCCGCAATTCATAGGGGCGTCGAATTGCCTGCGGGACGGCAGCACGGATCGGTATCGCAGGTGCGGTGCGTCGCGACGTGAGCTGGCGCGATCGGGCAGTCGGTCGTCTTGGAAAGGGTTGGAGCGGGCGATGGGGATCGAACCCACGACATCAAGCTTGGGAAGCTTGCGTTCTACCACTGAACTACACCCGCCTATCGACAGCACCACCGTTTCGGCACCGGACGTGTTCCGCCCTTCCGCGTCATCGGGAGCCGTCGATCCCACACATCTACAGCACTCCGATCTTCCTGATCAAGCGCAAGGCGGAAGGAAAGGAACCGCGTCTTCACGATCGTCGACGTTTTCCGCCGGGGGCGAGGCGGCAGGGGGCGGGGCGTCGGGCGTCGGGCGTCGGGCGTCGGGCGTCGGGCGTCGGGCGTCGGGCGTCGGGCGTCGGGCGTCGGGCGTCGGGCGTCGGGCGTCGGGCGTCGGGCGTCGGGAAGGTGTCACCAGGAGGTGCGCCGGGCGCAACGACGCCGGCTTAGGATCGGCGATTGACGAATCGCAAGTCGCGCCTCTCGGGGTGGTCTATCATCCGAGTCCGGTACCGGAAGTTCGCCGCTGCGCCGGCGCGCTGGCGGCCCGCACGAGATTTCCCGGCGAGTTTCGCCGGGTGATCGACGGGGCGAACCGGCGGTGGCCGCCGGCACCGTCTCTCGCCGGAGTTGTGGCCCCGTCGGGGCCGCGACGCTCGAATTCTCCCGGGAGTACACGACTTCATGGTCTCGGCCGGGCGAGACAAATTTTCCCCGCCGCGAGGGAGTGGGACAGCGCATCGGGGAACCCGCGCGGTACGGCCGGACGTGGGGTGCCCCGAGGCATCGGATCGGGGCACCGCATCCGGGGGACACCTCGGGAGCGATGCGACCGGCGTGGTGAGGGAAACAGTACGGTGCCGTCCGGAACGCGTCGGGGCGCCGAAGCCGGCGGCAGAAAGTCGCGCCGACGTTGAGGCGGGCCGCCGACGTTCGGCTTTCGAGGCGGCGACAAGGCCAGATGGCGCGGCCGGACGGCGTAGCCGGATGACGGGGCCCGGCGGCGCGGCCGGATGACGCGGTCCGGCGGCGCAGCCGGATGACGGGGCCCGACGGCGTAGCCGGATGACGCGGCCCGACGGCGTAGCCGGATGACGGGGCCCGGCGGCGCGGCCGGATGACGCGGTCCGGCGGCGCAGCCGGATGACGGGGCACGACGGCGCAGCCGGATGACAGGGTCGGGGCGTGGGGGGCAAGCGGCGGGGTCGGCGCGGCCGGCAGCGCGAATTTTCGAACCGGACGGGGACGCCTGCCCGGCGCCCGTCCCGGTGACGCCGCATCGGGACGGGCGCCGCGGGCCGGCGGCGGGGCGTTCGCCTTCGGCCGGGACGCGGCCCGGACGGGACCTCGACACGACTTGGCGATATGTTCTCCTGAATTGGCGGACCACGGCTCTCATGATGAAGGAAACGAACATGGCCCGTGACGATCCCAGTGAGGATCCGGGCGCCCCGTCCCATTGCCTCGCCCAGGCCGGACCTTCGCTCGCGCCGGCGACGGACCCCGTAAGGCGATCGGCCGTGATGGTCGCCGTCGGCCTCATCGCCGACGCCCTGTTCCTCGGCATCGACCTCGCGAAGCCGGAGCTCAATGCCGTCGCCGTCCTCTACTCGATCCCCGTGCTGGCGGCGTTCTGGCTCCCCTCGCCGAGGGCGACGCTCATTCTGGCGGTCGCCGGCAGCCTGTGCTCCGTGATCGGCTATGCGATGACCCCGGTCACGCCGCCGGCCGGCCCGGTCGAGACGGTGATCTACCGCGCGGCCGCTCTCGTCGTCCTGTGGGGCACCGCGCTGCTCGCCATCCGTCACCAGGTCTCACGGTCGATCGCCGAGCAGTCGACCGCCGCGGGCCGTCACCAGGCCGCCCTCCTCCAGGTCATCCTCGACACCGCGCCCGATGCCCTCATCGTCATCGACACCACCGGCGTCATCCAGTCGTTCAGCCGCTCGGCCGAGCTCCTGTTCGGGTACACGGCCGCCGAGGCCGTGGGGCGGAACGTGTCGATGCTCATGCCGCACGGCGACCGCGAGGCGCACGGCGGCTACCTCGAGCGATACCTGCGCACGGGCGAGCGCCGCATCATCGGCGTCGGGCGGGTCGTCAAGGGCCAGACCAAGGACGGCCGGACGATGCCGGTCGAGCTGTCCGTCGGCGAGGCGCGCGTGGCCAACCACCGCATCTTCATCGGCTTCATCCGCGACCTGTCGGCCCGGATGCGGATCGAGGAGGAACTGCGGCAGGCGCACAAGATGGAGGCCATCGGCCAGCTCACCGGCGGCATCGCGCACGACTTCAACAATCTCCTCTTTGTGATCTCCGGCAACCTCGAGCTGATCGAGGCGAGGCCGGACCGGCCGGACCCGACGGCGCTGAAGGAAGCGCGGGAGGCCATCGATCTCGGAACGCAGCTCACCTCGCAGCTCCTCTCGTTCGGACGCAAGCAGTCGCTCGATCCCAGGGAGATCGACCTCGCCGAGCTCGTGAAGGGGGTCGCCTCGATGCTGAGCCGCACGCTCGGCAACGACATCGAGATCGTCGTGGACGTGCGCGGCACGCCCGGCAGGGCCGTCGCGGACACCGCGCAGCTTCAGACCGCGCTGCTCAATCTCGCGATCAACGCACGCGACGCCATGGAGAGCGGCGGCCGCCTCGTCTTCTCGGTGTTCGATGGCGAGATCGACGCAAGCTACGCGCTGAGCCACCCGGACGTCCGCCTCGGCCGCTATGTCGTGGTCCAGGTCGCCGACAACGGCTGCGGGATGACCGAGGAGGTGCGCGATCATGCCTTCGAGCCGTTCTTCACCACCCGGGCGCAGAGCACAGGCAACGGGCTCGGCCTGTCCATGGTCTACGGCTTCGTCAAGCAGTCCAAGGGGCATGTTGAGATCGATAGTGCCCTGGGGCGGGGCACGACCGTGACGCTCTACCTGCCCCGGGCCGACCAGGAGGAGCACGCCGGCGATCCGTCCCGGGCCGAGATGCCGGCTGCCGCCAGGGGGAAGGGCGAGATGATCCTCGTCGTCGAGGACGATGCGCGGGTGCGGCGCATCGCGACGACGCGCCTGAGGGAGCTCGGATACCGGACGGTCGAGGCCGGCAGCGGGACGGACGGCCTGCAGCGGCTCAGGACGATCCCCGAGGTCGACCTCATGTTCACCGACATCGTGATGCGCGACGGCATGTCGGGCTTCGAGCTGGCCCGGCGGGCGTGGGCCGAGAGGCCCGGGCTGCGCGTTCTGGTCACGACGGGCTACGCCGGGCCCGACCTGGTGTCGTGGCACGGCAAGCTGCAGCTCTCCGCGGACCAGATCCTGCGCAAGCCCTATTCGATGGACCAGCTCGCGCGGGCGGTCCGCGCGGCCCTCGACACGCCGGCCTGAGCCCCGGTCCCGATTGTCACGGCCGCGCGTCGGCTGTGCCCGGGCCGTGCCGTCAGCCGATCTTGATGTGGTCCTCGATCGCGGTGACGCCGGGCGCCTTCCAGACGGCGTTCTTGACGAGTTCCTTCTCGTAGTACGCCTTCACCTGCCCGCCGATGCTCACCACGCCGTCCTTGACGTCGATGTCGATGTTGGCCGCTTCGACGTCGGCGTTGCGGTGGAGGGCGCGGACGATCTCGCGCTTCACCTCGCGCCTGGCCGCATGCGGGGTCACGGTCAGGAGGTTGGTCACCGACTGTATGCCGCCGATGCGGGTGACGTGGGCCTCCACCAGCTCGCGCTGGAAGTGCCACTGGACCTCGCCGGTGAGCGTCACGGCGCCGTCGCGCACCTCCGCCTGGATGAGGTCGTGCGGCAGCGCGGGGTCCCACTCCAGTACGTGGGCGATGCGCTTTGCGAGGCTGCTGTCGTCGCAGAAGGGCGCGTTGGCGGGCCGGACGCGGATGTCCTCCGCGATCGACACCACGCCCTTGACGCGCTTGGCGGCGCGCTCGGCGGCCTTGCGCTCCGGATAGGACGGAACGCTGCCCGACAGAGTGACCGCGCCGTCGACGACGGTCACGCCGATGTCTGCCATTTCGACCTCCGGGTCCCACTCGAGCTCGGCCAGGATGTCGTTCTTGATGTCCCTGTCGCTTCGCATGGCTGCTTGCTCCCTCGCGCCCAAGTCATGGGCCAGCCCTGGCTTGACCCTGCCGCGCGGCGGGCGCCGAGGATTGACAACCGTCAAACGGTGCGGGGCGTCAGAGCAGGATGTGGCGGACGCCGCTGGGGGATTTCGTGAACGTCGCAGGTTCGGTGGGAACGCCGATCTTGTAGCCGACCTGCCGGACGGTGGCGATCGTGTCGGGCGGCAGCTTCTTGCGCAGCCGCGCGACGGTGCTGTCGATCGCGCGGTCGAACGCGTCGACGTCGTCCCCGCGGGCGAGGATCAGCGCCTCGCGCGTCAGCACACGCCCCTGCGCCTGCGCGAGGGCGGCGAGGATGGCGAACTCCCCCTCGGTCAGCGAAATCGGCTCACCGTCCGACCCGACCAGCACGCGGTCGGCGACGAGCAGTTTCAGCTCGCCGATGACGTAGCCCGGATCGCCGGGTTCATTCGCCGTCTCCTCGGCCGGTTCCGCCGGCTTGATCGTCCGGCGCAGCACGGTCCTCACCCGCGCGACGAACTCGCGGACATGGAACGGTTTGACGAGATAGTCGTCGGCGCCGACCTCCAGTCCGACGACGCGGTCGATGACGTCGCCCTTGCCGGTGACCATGATGATCGGCGTGTCGCTGGTCCGTCGGAGGCGGCGCGCGATCTCGAGGCCGTCCGTACCGCGAAGACCGAGATCCAGGGTGATGAGGTCGTAGCGGCGCTCGGCCATCCGTGCCAGCAGGTCCGGCTCGTCGGCGGCTTCGTCGACCTCGAAGCCCTCCGGCTCCAGAGACCGCCGCATCAGGGAGCGGACCTTCGGGTCGTCATCAACAATCAGAATGCACGCGGTGTGCATGACGAACGTCCGCCTACCCTGAAAGAACCCTTGTTCATTAACATCAGCCAGCAACGCGACTGACACATTGGAGGCAAAACCCTGCGATGTCGATCTGCTTCAACGAAAGAGCCGGTTTCCCGGCTGGTTCGAGGAGGCAGTCATGATCGCTTCACTTTCCACACATCCCGCCAGTCACAGCGCCTTTTCTTCTCATGCGACGCCTCTGACCCGGGTCGGCAGCCACGAGCACATTTTTCACGAAGGCGCCCCCGCCGAGGCGATGTTCATGATCGTGAACGGCGTCGTCGTGATCTACCGGACCGGGATCGACGGGTGCCGGATCATCCAGGACCTGCGGTTCAAGGGCGAATATGTCGGCGTCGGCTACGAGGAGAACTACAGCTTCAGCGCCATCGCGGTGCGCCCGACCGTCGTGCGGCGAATCGCGCGCGCGGCCGTGGAACGGGCCATCGACGAGAGCCCGGTGACCGCGCGGCGGCTGCTGGAGGCGCTGACGCTGGAGCAGTCGCGTCTCAGCGACCGGCTCATGGTGATCGGCAGCCGCACGGCGATCGGCCGTGTCGCGGCGTGCTTCCTCGACATTTCGTCGCGCTCCTCGGGCGGCGCCGAGACCTTCATGGTGCCGATCAGCCGCAGCGAGATGGCCGACTATCTCGGCCTCACCATCGAGACCGTGAGCCGGGCGATCACGCGCCTCAGGACGCTGGGCATCATCGCCCTGCCGCGCAGCGACACCGTGACGATCCGCGACCGCGCGGCGCTCCAGGCGCTGGCGCAGGACGACGGCGACGGCGCGGCGCGCGGGCGGTTCTGCGCCTGACGCCGGCCCCCTCCCCGCCGGCCCACCCCCGCTACTGCGCGATGGCGACGCGGAAGCGGGCGAGGGCCGCGGCGAAGAGCGCAGTGCCTATGGCGAGGAGCGCCAGGAACTGCGGCCACACCACCTCGATTCCCGCGCCACGGAACAGGATGGCCTGCGACAGCGTCACGAAGTGGGTGGTCGGCGCCAGGGACATGATGGCCTGGATCGCCTCGGGCATGTTCTCGCGCGGGGTCTGGCCGCCTGACAGCATCTCCAGCGGCAGGATGACGAGGATCGTCAGGAGCCCGAACTGCGGCATCGACCGGGCGAGCGTCGCGAGGAAGATGCCGAGCGACGTCGTCGCGAAGAGGTGCAGCCCCGCCCCCGCGAGGAAGAGGGCGACCGACCCCTCCACCGGCATCCCGATCACCATACGGACGACCAGCGCGATCGAGACGGCCGATGCCGCGAGCACCACCGCCCCCATCGCCCACACCTTCCCGAGCATGATCTGGAGCGGCGTCACGGGCATGACGAGGAGGTGCTCGATGGTCCCGTGCTCGCGCTCGCGGATGAGCGCCGCGCCGGTGAGGATGATGGACAGCAGCGTGACGTTGTTGACGAGTTCCATCACTGCGCCGAACCAGGAGAAGGTGAGGAGCGGGTTGTACCGGGCCCGCATCGTCAGCTCCGCGGGAGCCTCGGCGACTGAGCGGTAGCGCGCGACGAACGCGGCGACCTCTCCGCTGACGATCTCGGCGATGTAGCCTGCCCCGGTGAAGGCCTGCGAGACGCGGGTGGCGTCGACGTTGAGCTGCACCGCCGGGCGCTCGCCCCGCAGCACGTCGCGCTGCAGCCCGACCGGCAGGACGAGCGCGAAGGTGACGTCGCCGGCGTCGAGACGGCGGTCCATCTCCGCCGCCGTGATCTCGGACGGCGGCATGAAGTGGGGCGGGTAGAACGCGGCGGCGATCCGCGTCGAGAGCTGCGAGCGGTCCTCGTCGACGATGGCGATCGGCGCACGGTGCAGCGTCTCGGGAATATGCTCGGCGGCGGCGTAGATGCCGAGACTGAACGAGTAGAGCACCAGCGCGAGGAGCACCCGGTCGCGGCCGAGGCTGCGCAGCTCCTTGATCCCGAGGCGCCAGATCGTCGCCGCGCCGTTCATCGCTCCTGCTTCCTCAGGAACACCGCCGCGACGCCGACGAGGACGGGGATCGCGAGAGCGAGCGCGCCGAACTCCACGCCGAGGTCGGCAAGGCCCAGGTTCTTGGAGAAGATTCCCCGGGAGATCGTGATGAAGTGGGAGGTCGGATAGACCTCGCCGATCAAACGGCCGACGCCCACCAGCGACGACACGGGGTCGACGAGGCCGGAGAAGCTGACCGCCGGCAGGATGCTGAGGATCGCCGTCCCGAAGATCGCCGCGATCTGGCTGCGCATGAACGTCGAGAACACGAGGCCGAGCGCCGTCGCCGAGGCCGTGTAGAGGCCGGCCGCCAGCAGCAGCGTGGCGAAGCTGCCGGTGAGCGGCACGCCGAACCCGAAGACGGCAAGCCCGACGAGGAGCACGAAGCTCGCCGTCGAGAGGACGACGTAGGGGACGAGCTTGCCGAGGAGGAACTCGAGCCGCGTCGTCGGCGTCGCGTAGAAATTGACGATCGAGCCGAGTTCCTTCTCCCGAACCACGCTGAGCGCGCCCAGCATCGCGGGAATCAGCATCAGCAGGATCGGGATCACGCCGGGCACGATTGCGACGATGCTCTCCACGTTGGGGTTGTAGCGGTAACGCGTCTCGATCTCGACGAGGCCGGTCTCGACGTCCGCCCCGCTCTCGCGGGCACGCTGCGCCAACCAGCCCGCGTGCATGCCGCTGACGTAGCCTTCGATGGTCTCGGCGCGGGTGGGCATCGCGCCGTCGACCCAGGCGGCGATCTCCGGCGCCGCCCCCCGCGCGAGGTCGCGGCCGAAGTCCGGCGGGATCTCGATGGCGAGACTGATCTCGCCCGCCCGCATGCGCGCGTCGAGGTCGGCGTAGCTCGTCAGCGGCGGCCTTGGATCGAAGTAGGCCGATCCCTCGATGTTGAGGGCATAGTCCTCGCTGACGGTGGTCCGGTCGCGGTCGAGCACGGCGACCGTGAGGTCGTTCACGTCGAGGCTGATCCCGTAGCCCATCACCACGAGGAGAAGCGCGCTGCCGATCGTCGCGAGGGTGAGGCGGATCGGGTCGCGCCTCAGCTCCAGCGCCTCCCGGACGGCGTAGCTGGCAAAGCGCCGGCGGTCGAAGGCGGACGCCGGCGGCACCTTCGGCGGCGCCTCCCGCGGCCCGGGAATCGCCGGTGGGGCGGCGCGCGCGGGCGCGTCGGCGGACGCTCCCTCCAGCGCGGCGATGAACGCGTCCTCCAGCGAGGCGGCGCCCCGGGAGGCGACGATCTCGTCGGGCGCGCCGGTGACGAGGACGCGCCCGGCATGCATCAGCGCGATGCGGTCGCAGCGGCTCGCCTCGTTCATGAAGTGGGTGGAGATGAAGATCGTCACCCCGTCGCGCCGGGAGAGCTCCATGAGGACACGCCAGAAGCCGTCCCGCGCGATCGGATCCACCCCCGACGTCGGCTCGTCGAGGATGAGGATCTCCGGCCGGTGGATGATCGCGACGCCCAGCGAGAGGCGCTGGCGCTGGCCGAGCGGCAGCGATTCCGGCAGCGCGTCCATCACCCCGGTCAGGCCGAAGCGCTCGGCCGTCTCGCGCACGCGGCCGGCGATCTCACCCTTGGGGATGCTGAAGAGGCGGGCGTGCAGCTCCAGGTTCTGCCGCACCGTCAGCTCGCCGTAGAGCGAGAAGGACTGCGACATGTAGCCGACGCGCCGGCGGGTCGCGAGGTCGCGCGTGTCCACCTCGCGGCCGAACAGCCGGGCGCGCCCCTCGTCGGCCGGCAACAGGCCGGTCAGCATCTTCATCGTCGTCGTCTTGCCGCAGCCGTTCGAGCCGACGAAGCCGAAGATCTCGCCGCGCGGGATGCTGAAGGTGACGTGGTCGACCGCGGTGAAGTCGCCGAACCGCTTGGTCAGCCCCTCCGCCTCGATCGCGACGGCCGGATGGTCCGGCAGGCGCTGGGTCTCGACGGGCCCCTCTCCGCCCCGGCGCCCCTCGGGCAGCAGCGCGACGAACGCCTCCTCCAGCGTCGCCGCCCCGGTGCTGGTGAGGAGCGCGGCGGGCGGGGCGTCCGCCAGGATGCGGCCCGCGTCCATCGCGATCAGCCGGTCGAAGCGCGCCGCCTCGTCCATGTACGAGGTCGCGACGAGGACCGTCATGCCGGGACGCTCGGCGCGGATCTCGTCGATCAGCCGCCAGAACTGACGCCGGGAGAGCGGGTCGACGCCTGTCGTCGGCTCGTCGAGGATGAGAAGGTCCGGGTCGTGGATGAGCGCGCAGCAGAGGCCGAGCTTCTGCTTCATCCCGCCCGACAGCTTGCCGGCCGGCCGGTCGACGAACGGGGCGAGGCCGGTGCGCTCGGTCAGCATGGCGCTGCGTCGCCGCCGCTCGGACCGCGGCAGGGCGAACAGGCGGGCGAACACGTCGATGTTCTCCGCCACCGTGAGCGTCGCGTAGAGGTTCTTGCCGAGGCCCTGCGGCATGTAGGCGATGCGCGGGCAGACCGCCCGCCGATGCCGGGCATCGGCCATCGACCCGCCGAGCACGGCAACCTCGCCCTGCTGCACGACGCGCGTCCCGGCGACCAGCGCCAGGAGGCTCGACTTGCCCACCCCGTCCGGGCCGACGAAGCCGACGAGGCCACCCGGGGCGATCCGAAGCGACACGTCCGCGAGCGCCCGGACCCTCCCGTAGGCGAGGCCGACCCGCGACAGGCGCACCACCGCCGTCCCGGGAACGTCGCCGAGGGCGGTGTCACTCATCGGGCAGCTTCACCTCGAGCTGCTCGGGCCAGGGCGTGGCGGGATCGAGGCGGACGTAGGCCGTGCCCGGCAGGCCGGTCTTCACGTAGGCGATGTACTTCTTCAGGAGGTCCTGCGGGATGGCAGCCTTGATGCGGAACATCAGCTTCGCGCGTTCGTCCGCGGTCTCGACCGTCTTCGGCGTGAACTGGGCGACGTCGGCGACGTAGCTCACCGCGGCGGGGATCACGTACTGCGGCGCGGCGTCGAGCACGAGGCGCACGTCGGTTCCCAGCGCGACGCGGCCGGCGTCCGCCGTCGGCAGGAAGAACGTCATGTAGACGTCGGTGAGGTCGACGAGGTTGAGGATCACGCCGCCGGAAGCCAGCACTTCCCCCGGCCGGGCGACGATATACTGGACGCGTCCCTCCCGCGGCGAGCGCAGGTTCGTGTCGTCGATGTCCGCCTTGATGCGCTCCAGCGTCGCCTTGGCGGCGTCGACGCCGGCGCGCGCGGCGACCTCCTCGGACCGGGCGTAGCCCACGGCGGCCTCGGCGGCAGCGACTCCGGCCTCAGCCGCCGCGAGCGCGGCGCGGGCACCGTCGAGGGTCGCGGTCGCGTTGTCGAGCCGCTCGATCGGCGCGGTCCCCCGCGCCACGAGCTCCTTGACGCGGTCGAAGATCTTCTCCGCCACCGCCACTTCGGCCTTGCGCTGCTCGACGGTGGCATCCGCCGCGCGGCGCTCGGCCTCCTGCTGGCGGATCAGGTCGCCGGCGGTGTCGACGTTGATCTCGGCGCGGTGCAGATTGGCCTCGGCCTCGCGCTTCTGCGCCAGCAGCACCGCGACGTCCATCCGCGCCAGCTCCTGCCCCTCGTCGACACGCTGTCCCTCGTCCACGAGGAGCGCCTCGACGCGTCCGGAGCCTTTGGTCGCGACGTCGATCTCCACCGCCTCGAGCCGCCCGTTGGCGGCGGCGAAGCCCTCCGGCAGCCCGTTTCCGTTGCGCCCCGACCAGACGGCGTACGCCGCGGCGGCGACCCCGGCGAGGACGAGGAGGATGACCCAGCGCCTGCGCCTCACGCGCCACCCGCCGGCGGCTGCACATCGTCTGCGCGGCGGTGTGCGGGCGGCGGCGCGACGGCGGGACGCGCAGCCGTCCCGCGCGGGCGCGCGGACCGGCTTGCCGCACGGGCGGCAGGCGCCGGACAGGCCAACGCAGGAGTGGACCTCGGTTGGGACATCGTGCCGCTCGCGGTATCGGGACCTCCGACATGTCGCATCCCGCCGGCGCCAGTGCGTTGACCGATATCAAACCTCCGCCGCCGCCCCGGCGGAACGGCGCCGCCCATCGACCTCACGTCGGTTGACGCGGGCGCGCCGAACGCTTCGGTTAGGGACGACCCCCGTGGAGCCTCGACATGCCGATCGTCACCGTCACCACCAACCCCGCGCTCGATGTCGCCACCAGCGTCGACTCGGTGCGCCCGACGGACAAGCTGCGCTGCACCGCGCCGCTGGTGAACGCCGGCGGTGGCGGGATCAACGTCGCGCGCGTCGCCCGCCGCTTCGGCGCATCGGTCGTCGCGGTGCTGACCGCCGGCGGGCTCGCCGGACAGCGCGTGGCCGACCTCGCCGCGGCCGAGGGGCTCGACGTGAAGACCGTCCCGATCGCCGGCGAGACCCGCCAGAGCTTCACCGTGACGCAGCGGTCGGACGGCGAGCAGTTCCGCTTCGTGATGCCTGGCCCTCCCATCACCCCCGGCGAGGAGGCGGCGGTCGCCCGGGCCGTCGCGGCGCTCGGACGGCCGTCCTTCGTGGTCCACAGCGGCAGCCTGCCGGCGGACACCTCGCCCGGCTTCCTCGCCTCGCTCTGCGCCGAGGCGCGGCAGCTCGGTGCGCGCTTCGTGCTCGACGGCCCGGGGGAGATCCTGGCGGGCGCACGGGGCGCCTATCTCATCAAGCCGAACCTTCGCGAGCTGGAGGGGATGGCCGGGCGAAGCCTCCCGACCACCGACGAGCGGATCGCGTTCTCCCGCGAGGCGATCGCGAACGGTCATGCCGACAACATCCTCGTCTCGCTCGGGGAGGACGGCGCGCTCCTCGTCACCGGCGAGGAGGCGATCGCCTACAACGCCCCGGAGGTCCCGCTCGTCAGCGCCGTCGGCGCGGGCGACTCGATGCTCGGCGCGCTCCTCGCCGCGCTCGACGACGGCGCCTCGCTGGCCGACGCCGTCGCGCACGGCGCCGCGGCCGGGGCTGCCGCCCTCCTCACGCCCGGGACCGAGCTCAGCGACCCGGCCGACGCCCGGCGCCTCCTCGACAAGGTCGAGTGGCACACGGTGACGCCCGCGTCGCACCTCACCTGACCGCCGTCCCGCCGGTCCCCTCCGCCGGGTGCGCGGACGGCCGCCCAGGTTCGGCGCCGCTCCGGGTTTGATGATCGTCAAGGCGGTCCGGCCGGAACCGCGCCACCCTGTCGGGGCGGCGTCGGTCGGCCGCCTGACAGCGGAGGAAGCCGGGATGGGCAACGAAGCGATCGTTTGGCTGGAGAACGCGCGCCGCGGCGACGTCGCCACGGTCGGCGGCAAGAACGCCTCGCTGGGCGAGATGATCGCGACGCTCGGCGCGAAAGGCATCGAGGTGCCGCCAGGCTTCGCGACGTCCTCCACCGCCTACCGCGCGTTCATCGCCGCAAACGCACTCGAGCCGCGCATCCGCAGCCTGCTGGCCGACCTCGCCGCCCGGCGGGGCACGCTGCCCGACATCGCGAGGGCGATCCGGCAGGCCATCGTCGCCGCGCCGTGGCCCGATCCGCTCGCCCAGACGATCGTCGAGGCCTACGAGGCGCTGTGCCGCAGGGTCGGCGAGACGAACGCTGCGGTCGCCGTCCGCTCGAGCGCGACCGCCGAGGACCTCGCCGACGCCAGCTTCGCAGGCCAGCAGGAGACATTCCTCAACGTGTCCGGCCCCGGCGCGCTCCTCGACGCGGTCCGGCGCTGCTTCGCCTCCCTCTTCACCGACCGGGCGATCGCCTACCGGGAGGCGAAGGGCTTCGACCACCTCTCCGTCGCCCTCTCCGTCGGCGTCCAGATCATGGTGCGCACCGACATCGGCGGCTCGGGCGTGATGTTCACCATCGACCCCGAGAGCGGGTTCGACCGCGTGGTCGTCATCAACGCCGCCTGGGGCCTCGGCGAGACGGTGGTCCAGGGCATGGTCGACCCGGACGAGTACGTGGTCTTCAAGCCGTTCCTGAGCGACGGCACACTCGTGCCCATCGTCGAGAAGCGCTGCGGCGAGAAGACGGTGAAGATGATCTACGGCACCGGCACCGACCGCACCCGGACGGTGCCGACCGCCAAGGCCGAGCGCCGGCGGATGGTGCTCTGCGACGAGGACATCCTCACCCTCGCGCGCTGGGCTGTGACGATCGAGGAGCACTACCGCTGCCCGATGGACATCGAGTGGGGGCGGGACGGCGCGAACGGCCGGCTCTACATCGTCCAGGCGCGCCCCGAGACGGTCCGCTCTCAGGAGCACGACACGGCGCTGCGCACCTACCGCATCAAGGACAAGGGCCGGCCCCTGGCGACCGGCCTCGCCATCGGCGATCAGGTCGTCACCGGCGAGGTCTGCCTGATCGAGGACGTCGCCGACCAGGCGCGCTTCGTCGACGGCGCGATCCTCGTGACGCGTACGACCGATCCCGACTGGGTGCCGGTGATGAAGCGGGCTGCCGCGATCGTCACCGACCATGGCGGGCGCACCTCCCACGCCGCCATCGTCTCGCGCGAGCTCGGCGTGCCGGCGATCGTCGGCACCGGCGACGCGACCGAGCACCTCCACTCCGGACAGACGGTGACCGTCTCCTGCGCGGAAGGCGACACCGGCTTCGTCTACGAAGGAGCCGCCACCGTCGCGGCCGAGACGCTCACGCTGACCGACCTTCCGGCGACGAAGACCAAGGTCATGCTGAACCTCGCCAATCCGGGCGCCGCGTTCCGCTGGTGGCGGCTGCCGACGGACGGCGTGGGCCTCGCGCGGATGGAGTTCGTCATCGCTAACCGGATCCGGGTGCACCCGATGGCGCTCGTCCACTTCGACGCCGTCGAGGGCGAGGCCGACCGGCGCGAGATCGAGGCCCTGACGCAGGGCTACGCCGACCGCACCGAGTACTTCGTGACGACGCTGGCGCAGAGCCTCGCGCGGATCGCCGCCGTGGTCCATCCGAACCGCTGCCTCGTACGTTTCAGCGACTTCAAGACCAATGAGTATGCCGGCCTCCTGGGCGGCAAGGCGTTCGAGCCGGCCGAGGAGAACCCGATGATCGGCTTCCGGGGCGCCTCGCGCTACGCCAACGACGCCTACCGCCCCGCCTTCGCGCTGGAGTGCCGGGCCATAGCGATGCTGCGGAACCGGCTCGGCTTCACCAACGTCGCCGTGATGGTGCCGTTCTGCCGTTCGGTGACGGAAGCCGACAAGGTGCTCGGCGTGATGGCCGAGAACGGCCTGAAGCGGGGCGAGGACGGGCTCCAGGTGTTCGTCATGGCCGAGATCCCGTCCAACGTGGTCCTCGCGAAGGCCTTCGCATCGCGCTTCGACGGCTTCTCCATCGGCTCCAACGACCTGACGCAGCTCACGCTCGGCGTCGACCGCGATTCGGACATCCTCGCTCCGCTCTTCGACGAGAACGATGACGCGGTGCGCTGGATGATCGCCACCGTGATCCGCGAGGCGCACGCGGCGGGCGCGGTCATCGGCCTCTGCGGGCAGGCGCCCAGCGACCATCCGGAGTTCGCCCACTTCCTCGTCGGCGAGGGGATCGATTCGATCTCTGTGACGCCGGACAGCTTCCTCGCGGTCAAGAAGGTCGTTGCCGAGGCAGAAGGCGCGGCGGCACGCCTTCGCGCACGCGCCTGACGGCCGGGCGGCGGCGCCGTCAGCGGCCCTGCCGCCAGCTCTCGTCGGCGGGGCCCGCGTAGCGCTCGCGCACCGCCTCGGCGATGGCCTCGCGGCTGGCCCCGGGCGTCATCGCCGCGTCGGCCGCCAGGATTTCGGCGAGGCGCGCGAGGTCCTCGTCCTTGATGACGTCGCGAAACCAGGACGCGTAGTCGCCGGCGTGCAGGTGATACGCCCAGACCTCGTCGCCGACCTCGGCGCCCGCCTCGATGAAGCTGTAGAGGTTGTTGGCGGCCCTGTTGAGCCGCCGCGCCGGGCCGCGGAAATAGAAGCTCCGCCAGGGCCCGAGGTCGCCGAGCGCATACTTTCCCCGATGCCGCAGGTGCGGCTGCGCGCAGGGGTGGATGTCGACGAGCGCGGGCCGCGCCTCCGCCACACGCGGCAGCCAGCGCAGGAGCTGCCCCTCCGCCGGAGCCGGCATGTCGACCGGCGGCGCGATGCCGAGACGGCCCGCGACTGCCTCGACCGCCAGCGGCGCGTCCGTGCCGATGGCGAGGACGGTGCCGACCGAGGCGAGCACCCTGTGCGAGATCTGCTGCGGCGAGAGCGTCACGAGGATGGCGGCATCGACGCCGATCGCGTCGAACCGGGAGGCGGCCTCGCCACCGCTCGGCAGCACCTGATGCGCCTCGTCGACGACGATCCAGTGCGGCCGTCCGGTCCGGGCCCGCAGCGCCGCCGCCTCGCCGAGAAAGCCGGCGAGGAAGGCCTGGCGCTCGCCGAGGCTCATCGCCTGCGTGCAGACGACGAGGTTCACCTTCGCGTCGCCGAGGATCTGGATCGCCTCGGCGAGCACCGGCGCGACCCGTTCGGTGCCGATCGCGACCGCATGCGCGAGCGCCTCGTAGTCGCTCTCCGGGTCGATGACGGCGAACTCGAAGCCCTTGGCGGCCATCTCCTCGGACAGGGCGATCGCGAGCGTCGTCTTCCCGCACGCCGTGGCCCCGGTGACGAGGACGTTGCCGCCCTGCGGGACCAGCACGGCCTGCCCGCCGCCGGCCAGCTCGCCGTAGCAGAGGCCATGCCGCGGCGGCGCGGCAAGCCGGGCGTCGTCCGCGATGATCCGGTCGATCAGCTCGACGACCCCCGCGCCGTGGTCCCGCCGGAGGACGATGTCGACCTCCGCCTTCAGGCCGTCGAGCGCGTTGGCGACGGCGGCGGAGCAACCCGACGCGCTGAGGAAGGCGTGGTCGTTCTCCGCGTCACCGACCCCGACCGCGTTGTTGATCGACAGGCCCAGCTCGTCGAGCGCGGCGGCGAGGCCGGTTTCCTTGTTGATCCCGCTCGGCAGGACCATCACCGCGCCCTTGTTGAAGACGATCTGCCATTCGAGGCCGAGCTCGCGGATGGCCTCGAGCACCTTCCCCTGGTGGGGCTCCCACGTCGCGACGATGGCGCGGCCGACGGACATCGGCTCGACGCCGAGCGAGCGGAGCCGCTGCACGAAGCGCTCCGGCGGCGCGGTGCCGAGCACACGCTCGCGTCCCGTCGCCGGATTGAACAGCAGCGCGCCGTTCTCGGCGACCACCCGGTCGAAGAGGTCGAGGGCGGGGAAGACGCGGGCGAGGTCCGGCAGCTCCCGACCCGTCACGAGGACGAGCCGGCGTCCACCGGCCTTGAAGCGGCGAAGCGCCATGCACGTCGCCGCGTAGACGACGCCGTCCCGCGCGAGCGTTCCGTCGTAGTCGGTGGCGAGCGCGTGGAAATACATGGGATGTCGTCCTCATGCCCGGCCGGACCGCACGGACGCGCCCGTCGACGATCCGCCCGGCCGGCCGCGGCCTAGGCCGCGGCGCGCTCCTCGCGCAGCATGTCGGCGAATGTGGCGAGCTTCCCCGCGTCCATGCCCGAGCGGCGGTCGGCGTCGGTGATCGTGACCTGCGCGATGGGCGGCCGGCCGGCGGCGTCGCGCATGCACCGGAACGCCGCCCTGGTGCCGCCGCCACCGCACGTGACGAGGAAGGCGACCGCACCGAGCCGACCCTTGACCTTGCCGAGGTAGCCGCGCACCGGCGGGGGAAGACGGCCCGCCCAGACCGGGGAGGCGATGACGACGACCGCATATTCGGACGGGTTGCGGGCCGGATTGTGGACCAGTTCCTCGCGCCCCATCAGCGCGGCGAACGCCTTCGCCAGCGGCGACGACTTCTGCGGCATCAGCGGTACGATCCGATCGAGGTCGCCTCCGAGCCGGAGTGCGACGTCCCTCGCGGCACGCGCCGTGTGCCCGGTCTCCGAGAAGTAGACGACTAGCAAATTGCGCATCAGTCGATCTCCGTGATGTTGCGGCTCAGCCGTTGGGACGGTCACGTGCGGCGCACGCCCGTCAGTGCGCCATGAAGAGCGGCCGGTCGGTGACCCGCATCAGGTCCCGGGTCGCTCCACCGATGATGATTTCGCTCAGTCGCGAATGGCCGTAGGCGCCGGAGACGATGAGGTCGGCGCCCATGGAATGCGCGTGCCGCAGGATGGCGTCGGCCACCGAACGGTTGTCGCGAGGGATCGCGTCCACCCGCACGGGGAGGCCGTGCCGTGCGAGAAATGCGACGAGATCCGTGCCGGGGTCCTCCCCGTGGGCGTGCGCCCCGGTCCGCGAGGAGACGGTCACCGCGCGGATGTCGCTGGCGCCCGAGATGAGGCCCAGCGCATCGCTGACCGCGCGCGCCGCCTCCGGTCGTGCGTCCCAGCCGATCAGCACCCGTTCTCCCAGGGGGTCGAGTGCGGCTTTCGGCGGGCATAGCAGCACCGGATGCCCGCTCTCGAAGAGCGCCGCGTCGACGATACGGTGCCAGGACCCGTCGGTGCCGAGGCGCGGGACCAGCGTCAGGTCGGCGTAGCGGGCGTGCCGCGCCACCGCCCGCCCCTCGGTCCCGTGAGGCACGACGATACCGCGCACGTCGAACGAGACGCCGGTGGCGGAAAGGTTCTCGTCGGCCCAGGAACTCGTGCGGTGCACCTCCTCGTGGACCGCCGTGACCTCGGCGAAATAGCTGCTGAACGGGATCTCGGGGAGCCCGCCGTAGGCCGAGGTCGGCTCGAGGCCGACGACCAGCACCACCAGATGCGCGTCATGACCGGCGGCGAACGCGGCCGCCTTGATCAGGAACGGGCCGCACGCCCCGCTGCGGTCGGCATAGACGAGAATGGTCTTGATCGTCGTGCTCATCGAAGCCTCCCCAACGAGAGTTCGCCGGGGCCCACGATCGCTCCTTCGCACCGCCGGCAATTGACGCACGTCAACCGCGCCACTCACCGGCGGCCGATCCTGTCGTGTTTTCAGGTGGGGCCTGCGGCATCGCGGCACGGCCATCGAACGCGGAGGGGTCGGGATGGGACAGATGTCGCAGTCATCGCTCGCGGTCACTCCGCCGATCGCCGCGGAGGGGAGCGGGTCCGACCGGAGGACAACGGTGCAAGCCCGTCCGCGCCCCGCCGCCTCGCACACGGCACGCGCCAGCGGGCTGCGCACCCTGTAGCGTCCCATGGCACGGCCGCAGGACCTCTACTTCCTCGACCGCCTGACGCGGCGCCGCGGCCACGCCCGGCTCGCCCCGCACGACGCCGCGCGCAGGATGCACCGTCTGCGGCTGTTCGCCACGCTGTTCAGCCGCCGCCCGGCGCTCGGCATGGCGAGCCATCGCGCGCTCTACGGCTACGTCTGGCACACGACGGCCGCGCAGCAGGGCATCATCCTCGCGCTGACGTTCGTCATCGGCCCCCTCGCGATGATCCCGCTCGAGCTCCAGCGCCGTATCGTGGAGGACGCGGTCAGCGGGCAATCGGTGAGGCTCATCGTCGTCTACGGCGCGATCTACTTCGCGCTGATCCTCGTCCAGGGCGCGCTGAAGTATGCCCTGAACCTGCGCAAGGCCCTCGTGCTGGAGACCGTCGCCCGGAGCCTGCGCCTGCGAATCCTGAGTGTCAGCCCGTCACCCGGCACATCGCACGAGGGGCCGACGGACGCGCCGGTCGACGTCGGAACGATGGTCTCCATGCTGCTGGCGGAGGCGGAGGACGTCGGCGGCTTCGCCAGCGACAGCTTCGCCGTACCGACCCTCCAGCTCTCCACCATTTCCTGGGTGATCGCCTACATGCTGTGGGTGGAGCCGCTGATCGCGGTGCTCGCCGTCGCCATCTACCTGCCGCAGGCGATCCTCGTCCCCCTGGTCCAGCATCAGATCAACCGTCTCGTCCGGCTGAAGACCAAGCGGCTGCGGCGCCTCGGCGAGACCGAGGTCGAGATCGTCGCCGGCGGCACGGGGTCCAACCGGCTCGCCCGGTGCCTCACCGACCATATCTTCAGGCTGCGGATGATCATCTACCGGCTGAAGTACTTTCTGACCTTCCTCGGCAACTTCCTCGACGCGCTGGGGCCGATCATGGTCCTGTGCGTCGGCGGCTATCTGGTCGTCTCGGGCGAGACGAGCGTCGCGACGCTCGTCGTGTTCATCTCCGGACTGCAACGCATCTCCGATCCGTGGGACGTGCTGATCAACTTCTTCCGCACCACCCAGGTCGCGCGCGTCGCCTACGGGATGATCGACGAGGCGCTGCAGCGCTGCGGGGGGACGGCCCTGCCGGGCTGACCGCCGGGCGCACCGTCAGGTGTGGGCCCATCCGACCCGGTCCGCGTCGGGAACGAGCTCGGCGGCGAGGACGGCCGCGCCGCGCAGGCCGCCGTCATCGATGGTGATGACGCGCACGGGTATGTCGGCCAGGTAGCCCGACATGCGCCCCTTGCGCACGAAGGCCGTCCGGAACGCGTCGCTGTCGAGGGCGTCGAGGATGCGCGGCGCGATGCCTCCGCCCAGGTAGACGCCGCCCCGCGCACCGACGACGAGGGCGATGTCCCCGGCGATGCGCGCGAGGACGCGGGCGAAGAAGTCGATCGTGCGGGACGCGGTCCCGCCGTCGCCGCGCGCGGCCTCCTCGACGATTTCCTCCGCCGACCGTCCCGGTCCGCCGAAGCAGCCGTCGATCGCCTCGATGCCGCTCCCCGACAGGATCCTCTCGACCGAGACGTGCTCGTAGATCGACGCGAAGTGGTCGTGGACGACGCTCTCCTCCTCGTCCGCGGTGGTCCCGAACGTCATGTGGCCGCCTTCCCCGGGGAGGCTGATCCACCCCTTGCCGGTCGGCACGAGGCTCGCCGCGCCGAAGCCGGTCCCCGGACCAAGCACGACCACCGGCGCCTTCGGATTGGCCGTGCCCGGCTTGACCGTCGCGAGGTCGTGCTCCCCGAGGTGCGGCACGCCGTAGGCGAGCGCCTCGAAGTCGTTGACGAGGCGGGCGCCGACGACCCCGGTCGCGCGGCACACGTCGGTCTCGGAGAACGACCACGCCGCGTTCGTCAGCTTCGCCGCACCGTGCGTGATCGGACCCGCGACGGCGAGGCAGGCGACCTCCGCCCGCACGCCGGTGCGCGACGTATAGGCGGCCAGGAGGTCGGTCATCGAGCCGAACTCCTGCGTCGGCAGGGTCAGGCGGTCGGTCAGATTCCGGCCGGTAAGGTCCGAGGCTGCGAACCTCGCGTTCGTGCCGCCGATGTCGCCGATCAGGGCTCTGTGGCTTGTGGAAATGAGCTGCATGATCCCCTCCCGAAACGAGGCACCGCGCCGCGCCGGAGCGCCGCCCGCCCGGTCCGGCCCGGGTCGAGCGGACGGATGATCTCCCGTCGCCGGGCGCCCGCGTTGAGATCCGTCAATCGCGGACGGCGCGGGGGCGGGCGCGACTGATCATTGTCAAACCCGCCCGCCATGGGCAGGCGCACCCTCGCCGCTCTGACGAAGAGGGAGCGAGCCTTCCATGGAACGGACGGAATTTCGTTTGCACGGCGGCGACTTCATCCTGCTTGCCGACGGGGCCAGGGCCGTCCTGCTGGTCAACAGGGGCGATGCGCTGCGGCCCGAGCTCCAGGCGGAGACCACGATGACGCACGACCACGGCAGGACGGCCGAGCTCGGCACGGATCGGCCCGGTCATTTCGACAAGGGGTCGAGGACCATGCGCGGCAGCTTCGCCATGCCCGACCTGCACGAGGACGCCGAGGACCAGTTCGCCCGCACCGTCGCCGACATGCTGGAGGAGCGGCTGGGCCGGGAGGCGAGCCCGCGCCTTGTCGTCGCATCGCCGCCGCGCATGCTCGGCCGCCTCCGGGCGCACTTCTCGCCCCGGGTCAGCGCGATGGTGGTCGCCGAGATCGACCGCGACCTCACCCACGTCCCGACGGCTCAGGTCGCGGACCTGATCTCGCGGCCCTGACCCCCGGCGCCGTCCGCGCCCGGCCGGACGCGGCGGACGACTTGACGGATGTCAGCACCACGGCTGCGGCGGTGGCGTACCCTCTCCCGTGCCCATCGCCGAGGAGGGTTAGGCCATGGCTCAGCGCAACCCGACGTTCGATCCCTGGATCTTCATGCTGCTGCTGTTCGGCACGATGGTCGCGCACAACCTCTGGACCGAGCACACCACGGTCGAAGCCATCCCCTACAGCACCTTCGAGGAGCAGCTGAAGCGGGGTGACATCAAGGACGTCACCGTCGGTCCGGAGATCATCCGCGGCACCTACGTCACGCCGCACGACGGCAAGTCGTCCTTCACGACCACGCGCGTCGATCCGGCCCTCGCGGACAAGCTCGACGCGACGGGCGTCACCTTCACGGGGCAGTCCACCTCGCTGCTCACGACGATCCTCTCGTGGGTCCTGCCGACGCTCCTCTTCTTCGGGATGTGGATGTTCCTGCTGCGCCGCATGGGGGGTGGCGGCATCGGCGGGATGATGTCCGTCGGCAAGAGCACGGCGCGGGTCTACATGGAGACCGACACCAAGGTCGGCTTCGACGACGTCGCGGGTGTCGACGAGGCCAAGGAGGAGCTGAAGGAGATCATCGAGTTCCTCAAGGCGCCGCAGGACTATGGCCGGCTCGGCGCGCACATCCCGAAGGGCGTCCTCCTCGTCGGGCCGCCGGGGACGGGCAAGACGCTGCTCGCGCGCGCCGTCGCCGGCGAGGCGGGCGTGCCGTTCTTCTCCATCTCGGGCTCGGAGTTCGTCGAGATGTTCGTCGGCGTCGGCGCGGCGCGTGTGCGCGACCTCTTCGACCAGGCCCGGCGCAAGGCCCCGGCGATCATCTTCATCGACGAGCTCGACGCGCTCGGGCGGGCGCGCGGGGCCTCGCAGCTCGTCGGCGGCCACGACGAGCGCGAGCAGACGCTCAACCAGCTGTTGTCGGAGATCGACGGCTTCGATCCCAGCGTCGGCGTCGTGCTCCTCGCCGCGACGAACCGGCCGGAGATCCTCGACCCCGCGCTGCTGCGGGCCGGCCGCTTCGACCGGCAGATCCTCGTCGACCGGCCGGATCGCGCCGGCCGCATCCAGATCCTCGCCGTCCACCTCAAGAAGATCACGCTGGCGAGCGACGTGAAGATCGACGAGATCGCCGCGCTGACCACCGGCTTCAGCGGGGCGGACCTCGCGAACCTCGTCAACGAGGCGGCGCTGCTCGCGACGCGGCGCCGGGCGGAGGAGGTCTCGCTCGACGACTTCACGCGGGCCGTGGAGCGGATCGTGGCGGGTCTGGAAAAGCGCAACCGCGTGCTGAACCCGCGCGAGCGGGAGGTCGTCGCCCACCACGAGATGGGGCACGCCCTTGTGGCGATGGCGCTGCCGGGGACGGACGAGGTCCACAAGGTCTCGATCATCCCGCGCGGCGTCGGCGCGCTCGGCTACACGATCCAGCGCCCGACCGAGGACCGGTTCCTGATGACCCGGGAGGAGCTCGAGAACAAGATCGCGGTCCTGCTCGGCGGTCGGGCGGCGGAGGCGCTCATCTTCGGCCAGCGGTCGACCGGCGCGGCCGACGACCTCGTCAAGGCGACGGACATCGCCCGCTCGATGGCCGCCCGCTACGGCATGGTCGAGACGCTCGGCCACGTGAGCTACGACCGCGACCGGACGACGTTGCTGGGCGACAGCCCGGCGCCGTACCTGGAGCGCGCCTACAGCGACGCGACCTCCGAGCGGCTCGACGCCGCGGTTCAGTCGATCGTCGGGGCGGCCTACGAGCGGGCGCTCGGCATCCTGCGCGCCAATTGCGACCTGTTGCGCCGGGCGGCGGCGGACCTGCTCGCGAAGGAGACGCTCGACGCGGTGACGCTCGTGGACCTAAAGAAGGCGATCAAGCCGGTGCCGAAGGGCACCGTCGACTCCGGCTCGAACGCCGTCATCGCGGAGTAGACCGCGAGGTCGGCGCACCCCGTACACGCCGTCCGCGCGAACGCCCGTCGCGGCGCGCGGGCCATCTGGGCCGTGCCGTCGTCGCTAGAAGCCGGTGGGGTAGGTCTCGAAGACCTCCTCCTCCGGGGCCTGCGCGGCAGGGGCGAGGGGAAGGAGGGCGCGCGTCTGGTCGATGTGGATCAGCGCGTCGAACTGCTCCGGGAGCTGGGCGAAGAAATAGTGGCTCTGCCGCTCGGTCTGCGGCAGGTACAGGACGCCGATGGCCCGCTGCAGCCGCGACAGGCCGAGGTGGCGGTACAGCACCTCGTTGTCGCGCAGCAGGACCAGGGCGTCGCCCCCCAGGGCCTCGTGGAACAGCGCCTCGTAGCTGCCCTGCAGCGCCGGCCGTACGGTCTTCACCTCGCCCGGACCGTCCCACTCGCTCGCCGCCCGGACGCTGCCGGCATGGGTCGAGAAGCCGACGAGGACCGCGCTGCGGCCGTGCGCCTCGCGCACAAGCGAACCGATGTTCCACTCCCCGCGCTGCCCCATCTCGGTCGCCCGCGCGTCGCCGACGTGGGAGTTGTGCGCCCACACGACGATCTTCGGCGGCTCTCCGCGCTGGACGTGCAGATGGTCGGCGAGCCCGTAGAGGGTGCTCACCATGTGCCGATCGCGCAGGTTCCAGGACGAGACATGCCCGGTGAACATCGTCCGGTAGTACCGCTCGGCGTTGTGCACGACGGCGGCGTTCTGTTCGGCGCAGTAGTACGCCTCACCGGCGGCGAACCCGTCCCGCGTGAGGTACTCGTAGCGCTTGCGGCGGAGCGACAGGAGCTGGGCCAGCACCTCCTCCTCGCAACCCGGCGAGGCGCCGAGCATGGTGGCGTAGCCGTACTGCTGCGCGTTGCGGGTAATGCCGAGGTCGAAGCAGGCATAATGCTCCCGCGCGAGCGTCGCCGCCCGCGGGTCGACCTTGTCGAGGTAGGCGACCACCGCCGCGATGGACGCCTCGAGACTGTAGAGGTCGAGGCCGTAGAACCCGGCCTTGAGCGCCGGCAGGGCTATGCCGTCGTTGTACCCGCGCAGCCATTCGGCGAAGTCCCGCACCACCGTGTTGCGCCACATCCAGGCCGGGAAGCGCTGGAAGTGCGAGAGGGCGTCGTCGGCGTCGCGGATCGCCGCGTCGCCCCGGACGTAACGGTTGACCCGGTAGGCGTCCGGCCAGTCGGCCTCGGCCGCCACCGCCGCGAACCCGTGGTCGCGGATCAGCCGCTGCGTGATCTCGGCGCGGACGCTGTAGAACTCGTCTGTGCCGTGCGTCGCCTCGCCGATCAGTACGAAGCGGGCGTCGGCGGCCATCGCGACGAGACGATCCAGCGAGGCGGCGGCCTCAAGAGGCAGCGCCTCGCTCCTGATCTCTGCGAGGAGATGCTCGTGGGCATGCACGGCGGTGTCCCTTCCGGCGTCAGTGCCACCAGGACGTGGGCACTTCGGTCTCCGACCGCAGGCGCACGACCTCCGCGTCGGGGGTCTGCTGGAAATCGAGGTAATAGAGCCCGACACCGCCGAACGGCACGGGGGTCGCGACCACGACGACCTCGTCGACGATCTCGCGCAGCTCCGAGCAGGCCTGGTACGAGGCGACCGGTGCGGCCACGACGACCCTGGCGGCGTGCTGGGTCCCCAGCGCCGCCACCGCCGCCCGCATGTCCGCACCGGTCGCGATCCCGTCATCGACCAGGATGACCGTGCGTCCTTCGACCGCCGGCGCCCCTTCGCCGCCGCGGTAGACTTCGTTGCGCCGCTCCAGCTCCGTCCGCTCGCGCTTGGCGACCGCGGCGATCAGCTGCGCCGGAATCCTCAGATCCTCGATCACGTCCTTGTTCAGGACCTGCACGTCGCCGTTGGCGATGGCGCCCATGGCGTATTCCTCGTGCCCGGGAACGCCGAGCTTTCGCACCAGCATGAGGTCGAACGGAAGCTTCAGCGCGCGGGCGACCTCGTAGGCCACGGGCACGCCGCCGCGCGGCAAGGCAAGGACGATCGCGTTCGTGCCGCGATATCTCGCGAGCTTCTTGGCCAGCAGGCGGCCGGCGTCACGACGATCCTTGAAGAACATACAACCCTCCTCACAGGGACTGCCCTGATGGCCCCGAGTCTTGCCGACCGCTCCAAGGTCCGTTTGCGAAGTGTCAATTGAACCGGAACGCATCGGGGCGGACGGCCGCGCAGAGGCGCGGGGAGGCGGTCAGGCGCGGAGGTGAGCCTCCAGCCGGTCGAGGAAGGGGCGCTGGCTCGCCAGCATCTTCACGCGCGCCTGCGGCAGCGTGAGCCACGCGGCGCGGTCGACCTCCGGGAACGAGAGGATCCGGCCGCTGCCGCGGGGCCACTCGACCTCGACGGTCCCGCCGCCGCTGATCCCGGTGGCGTCCGCGTCGCCCTCGAGGGCGAAGGCCTCGACCACCTTGCCGCCGGACTGACGGACGGTGCCGAGCCGGAGAAGGTCTCCGGCCGCAGGCGTGCCGATCTCCTCTTCGAACTCCCGCCTCGCGGCGACGTCCGGGTCTTCACCCGGCTCGATCAGGCCCTTCGGAACCGACCACGCGCCGTCGTCCTTGCGCCGCCAGAACGGGCCGCCCGGATGGACGAGAAGGACCTCGATGCCCTCCTCCCCGCGCCGGTACATCAGCACACCCGCGCTGGCGTTCATGGCCGCGATCCCGTCCGGCAAACCGGGCCGCCGGACGGCCGCGGCCCCGGTGCTGGCGCGGCGCACCGGATGGCCGGGCGACCGCGACGGGACCGTTGCCGCGTCTCAGGCGTGGCCCGCGATCCATTGCGCGATCTTGGGCCAGGTCTCCGCCTGCGCCCGGCGGCCCGCCAGCACGGCGAGATGCTGGAGCCCGACGCCGATCTCGGCCGGTTGCGAGACGATCTCGGTATCCGCGTCCGGCATCCGGGCGAAGAAGGGCTCGATCGCCGCGCGGGGGCCGATCTCGTCGGCGTCGTTGACCACGGCGAGGACCGGCAGGTGCATGTCCGACGGGCCCAGCGCCCTGCCGGCAACGTCGAGCGTGCCGGCCTCGAAGCCGTTCTCCCGGTAGAGCCGCTCGACGATCTGGTGGACCAGCCGGCACGGCAGCGGCACCTCGTCCAGCGCCCAGCGCTCGATCCGCACGTGTGTGTCGAACGCGGCAGGGTCGGAGAGGCTGAGGACGCCGTCCACCCAGCGCGACCAGACGAACGTGCCGGGCGACAGGAGCGCGCACGACTGGGAGAGCTCGGAGCCTGCGACCGTGCCGAACTGCGCCACTCCGTTGCGGTTCGCGACCACGACATCCCGGAAGGGGCTGGAGCCCGGGCCGAAGCTGAGCGGCGCCCCGAGGAGGATGAGGCCGCGCACGACCTCGGGCCGCAGCGAGCAGGCGATCGCCGCAAGCGTCCCGCCGAGCGAGTGGCCGATGACGAAGGGCAGGTTGTCAGCGTGTCCGGCGCCAATGGTCTCGCCCGCCTCCACGATCGCGTTGGCGTAGGCCGATAAGCCTGCGCTCCCGTCGCCGTTCGCGGGCGGCAGCCACTCGACCATGTGGACGTCGAACCCGCGATCGAGGCAGAAGCGCACGATACTGGCCGTCGGGGCAAGGTCCCAGATGTAGGGGCGCTTGATCGGCGCCGGGATCATCAGCAGCGGAATGCCGTTGCCGGGCCCGGAATAACGCCGCAGCCGCCAGTGCGGGCCCGACGCCACGATCTCGTGGTCGCACTCGTGCACGCCGAAGCCGAAAAGGTCGAGCGTATGCGCCTGGACGCGGCGCAAGTCGTCCATCGTCGCGGCCTGCGCCGCCCGCAGGTTCGTCAGGGTCCCGGTTTCGAGCACCAGCGGTTGCGGCTGCCAGACGTTCATCGCCGCACCCAGTCGCCGCCGTTGCGCGTGTAGGCCCGCTTCACGGCGGACCAGGCGATCCGGTGCGACCGCTCCTCGCGCCCTGCATCGTCGAGGTAGGAATCGAACGCGCGGTTGAACGCCATTCGATAGATGTCCTGTGCCTGGGACGGAAGGCGCCTCTGTATCGGCAGTGGCAACTCATGATTTGTCGTGTAGGGCATGGATTATCCTCCATCCTGAAGACCGGGGCCTGCGGTCAGGCCTCACAGGTCCAGTTCGGGCTGCATCGCCCGCTCTTTGTGTTCCTCCGGAATTTCCGTCATTGTCGCTTCGGTCAGCAGCAGGATGCTGGCGACCGACACCGCGTTCTCGAGCGCAACGCGCACGACCTTGGTGGGGTCGACGATGCCGGCCTCGAGCAGGTCGACGTAAACCTTGCGCCCGGCGTCGAAGCCCTGGCTGCCCTGCCCTTCCAGCATGCGCGCCACGACGACACCGCCGTCGCTCGCCGAGTTCTCGGCGATCTGCCGGGTGGGAGCCTCGAGGGCGCGCTTCAGGATCTGCACCCCCGTACGTTCGTCGCCCTCGCACTGGCCCTCCTCGTCCTCGACGGCGGCGATGCAGCGCAGCAGCGCGAGACCACCGCCGGGAACGATGCCCTCCGCAACCGCGGCCTTCGTCGCGCTGATCGCGTCGTCGAGGGCCTCCTTGCGTGTCTTCATCTCAGACTCGGAGGGCGCGCCGACGTGAACGACGGCGACGCCGCCGACGAGCTTTGCGAGCCGCTCCTGAAGTTTTTCCCGGTCGTAGTCGCTGGTCGTCTCCTCGATCTCGCGGCGGATCTCGACGATCCGCGCGTCGATCAGCGCGCGCTTGCCGGCGCCGCCGATGATCGTCGTCGCGTCCTTGTCGACGACGACGCGCTTGGCCTTGCCGAGCTGCTCGACGGTGACCTGGTCGAGCTTCGTGCCGAGATCCCGGGAGATCACCTCGCCGCCGGTGAGTATGGCGATGTCCTGCAGCATCGCCTTGCGGCGGTCGCCGAAGCCGGGCGCCTTCACAGCACAGCACCGCAGCGCGCTGCGCAGCTGGTTGACGATCAGCGTGGCGAGCGCCTCCCCCTCCACATCCTCGGCGATGAGCAGCAGCGGCTGGCCGAGCTTCGCGACCGCCTCCAGCAGCGGCAGCAGGTCCTGCAGCGCCCCGATCTTCTGGTCCGAGACGAGGACCAGCGCGTCCTCGAGGACGGCCTCCATCGTCTCCGGCTGGGTGACGAAGTAGCGCGAGAGGAAGCCACGATCGAACTGCATCCCCTCGACCACCTCGAGGACCGTCTCCGTGGTCTTCGACTCCTCGACCGAGACGACCCCCTCGTCGCCCACCTTCTCGATCGCGTCCGCCACCAGCTCGCCGATCGTCGGGTCGTTGTGCGCCGAGATCGTCGCGACCTGCGTCTTCTCGAGGCGGGACTTCACCGGACGCGAGTGGGCGCGGAGCGCCTCGACCGCGCGGCGGGTGGCGCGGTCGAGGCCGCGCTTGATGTCGATTGCGCTGGCCCCGGCCACCACGTTGCGCACGCCCTCGGCGAAGATGGCGTGGGCGAGGATGGTGGACGTGCTGGTCCCGTCGCCCACCATCTCGCCGGTCTTCTCCGCAGCCTGGCGCAGCATGCGGGCGCCGAGGTTCTCCTCCGGGTCCTTGAGGTCCACCTCCTTGGCGATGGTCACCCCGTCGTTGCACACGATCGGCGCGCCCCAGGGCTTCTCGATTAGGACCGACTTGGAGCGGGGGCCGAGCGTCACCCGTACCGCATCGGCGAGTTGCGTCGCGCCACGCAGCACCTTTTCCCGCGCGGCCGAATGGAACAGGATCTGCTTGTGCGCCATCGGACGGCCCCCGAACTCCACCCTTCAGTCCTTGGCGGGATGGGCCTGCGAGGCGTTGACAATCGTCAATTCCACCGACGCCGGCCGCCTGACGGGAAGGCCGCCATCGGGCCGGAGAGCGCTCCAACCGGCGGCGACGGGACATTCCGCATGCGACTTGTCGATCCCGAACGGCAAATTGCCCGTGGGGTCTCACGCCGCCGCGCGCAGGTCGTTAATTTATGTCAGGCTGATCGACTTGACCGTGGCCATCTGGCGCGGCGAAACGATCCGGAAAGACAGGAGTTCTCGATGCCGTCCGTCCTTTTCAGTCCGATCACCATCGGATCGAAGACCCTTGCCAACCGGATCGTGATCGCGCCGATGTGCACCTACTCGGCGACCGATGGCGAGATGACCGACTGGCACCTCATCCACCTCGGCAACCTCGCGATGTCCGCCGCCGCCGTCCTCACCATCGAGGCGACGGCGGTCGTGCCGGAGGGGCGCATCAGCTACGGCGACGTCGGCCTGTGGGACGACCGCACCGAGGCGGCGATGAAGCGCGTCCTCGACGGCGTGCGGAAGTGGTCCAGCATGCCCATCGCCATCCAGCTGGCCCACGCCGGGCGCAAGGCCTCGCACGAGGTGCCGTGGAAGGGCGGCCGGCAGATCCACCCGGACAAGCCGAACGGCTGGCAGACCTTCGGCCCCTCGGCGATCCCGAACATGCCGGACGACGTCCCGCCGATCGCGCTCGACGAGGCCGGCCTCCAGCGCATCCGCGACGGCTTCGCCGATGCGGCGCGCCGGGCCGCACGGCTCGGCATCGACGCGGTGCAGATCCACGCCGCGCACGGCTACCTCCTCAACGCGTTCCTCTCCCCGCTCTCCAACCAGCGCACGGACGACTACGGCGGCAGCCGGGAGAACCGGATGCGCTTCCCGCTGGAGATCTTCGACGTCGTGCGCGCGAACTTCCCGGCCGATCGTCCCGTGACGGTCCGCATCTCCGGTTCGGACTGGATGGACGGCGGCTGGAGCGTGGACGACGCGGTGGCGCTCGCCGTCGCGCTCGAGGCGCGCGGCTGCGACGCGATCCACGTGTCGAGCGGCGGCATCTCGCCGAATCAGCAGATCCCGATCGGGCCGAACTATCAGGTCCCGCTGGCGCGGGCGGTCAAGCAGGCGGTGAAGGTGCCCGTCGTCGCGGTGGGCCTCATCACCGACTACGACCAGGCCGAGGCGATCGTCGCGACCGGCGACGCGGACATGATCGCCCTCGCCCGCGGCATCCTCTACGATCCGCGCTGGCCCTGGCATGCGGCGGCCCACCTCGGGGTGAAGATCCGCGTCGCCAACCAGTACCTCAGGTCCCAGCCGCGCCGTTACAAGGAGCTCTTCGCGGAGCCCGCCGACTGACAGGCGAGCGGCGAACGCCGGCCGGGGCGCGATGCCGTCCGGAGCCCGCCGATCGCGATTGCATAGGTCCCTTTCGCGCAGCGGGAGGGCACGCGGAGAGGCGTTGCGCTAACAATTGGGGTTTAATGGCGCGTGCCTCGGCCGCGCCGCCCCCCGCAGCGCCTCCCCCACGGGGCCAGAAGACGACGAAGAGGCCTCCATGACGAACCACGCCACTGCCGATCCGGGATCCGGGGATTCGCGCCGCGAGGACGGTCCCGTCGGTCTCGACCGGCACACGGCCGAGCTTCGCCGGGATCTCTCCTTCATCAACTATCCGCCCGAGAACTGGCTGCCGGCGCGTCCCGGCGAGCTCGACGTCCTCGTCGTGGGCGGCGGCCAGATGGGGCTCGCGGCCAGCTTCGCGCTCAACAAGGCCGGGATCCGCAACCACGCCGTGATCGACGCCGCCCCGGCGGGGCTCGAGGGCCCGTGGGTGACCTACGCGCGGATGAAGACGCTGCGCTCGCCCAATCACCTCGTCGGCCCGGCGCAGGACATCCCCGCCCTCACCTTCCGCGCCTACCACGAGGCGCTCTACGGCTCCGCCGCCTGGGCCGGCCTCGGCAAGATCCCGCGCGGCATGTGGCAGGACTATCTGGTCTGGTTCCGCGAGGCGCTGGAGCTTCCGGTCGAGAACGGCTGCGCCCTCACAGCCATCGCGCCGACCGAGACCGGCGTCGAGGTCGCGGTGACCCGCGGCGGCGCAGCGCAGCGGATCAGGGCTCGGCGGCTCGTGCTCGCGACCGGGCGCGACGGGCTCGGCGGACCGGCGATGCCGGGCTGGGTGCCGGCCGGCGACGCGCGGTTCCAGCACACCGTCGAGGCGATCGACTTCGAGGCGCTCGCGGGCCGGGACGTCGCTGTGATCGGCGCGTCCGCCTCGGCCTTCGACAATGCGGCGACGGCGCTGGAGGCCGGGGCCGGGTCGGTCCACATGCTGATGCGCCGGCCGAAGCTCGCAACGTACAATCGCTTCAAGACCATGGTCCACGCCGGCTTCACCTTCGGCATGCCGGCCCTGCCGCCGGCGGAGCGGCTGGCCCTCCTCAACGCGGCCTTCGAGGTGGCGGTCGCGCCGCCGGCCGACTCGGTGGCCCGCATCGCGCACGACCGCCGTTTCCATTTCCACCCGGGAACATCGGTGCGCGGCGTCGACGCGAGCGGGTCGCGGATCGTGCTCGACCTCGGCGGCGAACGGCTCACGGTCGACAAGGTGATCCTCGGCACGGGGTTCAAGGTCGACCTCGGCGGGCGGCCGGAGCTGGTCGCGCTCGATGGCCACGTGGTGCTCATGAGCGACCTCGACCTCCCGCCGGAGGTGGTCGGCCAGTTCGCCCGGCACCCGGACGTGTGCGACGACTTCACCTTCCGCCCCCGCCTGGAGGGCGACGCCTGGGTGAGCCGCGTCCACTCCTTCAACATCGCCGCGATGGCGAGCCTCGGGCTAATCTCCGGCGATATCCCGGGCGTCGGCGACGGTGCGCGGCGCCTCGCCGAGGGCATCGCCCGCAACTTCTTCCTCGAGGACTACGACGCCCAGATGGCCCGCATCACCGGCTACAGCGAGGTGGAGATCCAGGGCGACGAGCTCGACGCCCGCGTCGCCCCGGGCACCCCGACGGTCACCGCCTGAGGCCAGGCGCGTCCGTTCGGGCCGAGCGGTCCGCGCCCTGCGGGAGGCGCGCCGCCCATGCCGCGACGGTGCCCGCGACGGTCGCGAGGTGGTCGGCCGCGGTGAGGCCGGTCACGCGCTTGCGCGGCTTCAGGTCGTGGTCCCCGTCCTCGAGCCACAGGATCTCGATGGCGCTCGACAGGGTGTAGGTGGAGACCTCCTCGCGCGTGCCCAGCGGGTCGCGCGTGCCCTGGCAGATCAGCGCCGGCGTTCCCAGCGTGGCGAGGTGCTCGGTGCGGAGCTGGTCCGGCTTGCCCGGCGGGTGGAACGGGTAGCCGAGGCAGAGGAGCCCCGCGGCGCGCCCCGCCTGATGCAGCTCGTCCACGAGCAGGCTGGCGACGCGCCCGCCCATGGACTTTCCGCCGATGATCACCCGCCCCGGAGCGCCCAGCGCGGCCACCGCCGCGCGGTACTCCGGAAGCAGCTTGTCGGCGCGGGGCGGTGGCTTCCGCCCCGCGTCGCGGCGCGCGGCCATGTAGGCGAACTCGAACCGCGCGACGCGCAGGCCCGCCCCGCCGAGCGCGGCGGCCATGGCCGTCATGGCGGCGGAGTCCATCGCCGCGCCGGCCCCGTGCGCGAGGAGGACCGTCGTCGCAGCGTCGTCCGGCCCGTCGAACAGGAAGGTCACCCGGCCACCCGCCGGCCGTGGTGCGGCGCGGCGATGCTCACGTGCGCTTCTTCATCGCTTCGAGCAGGGCCGCGCCGAGCGCGCCGTTGCTGTCCTGCGGCCTGGCCGGCTTGGCGGGACCGCGCCCCTTGCCCTTGCCGCCGCCGGGTTGCGGACCCTTGCCGGGCTGCGGGCCGTTCCCGCCTCCCTTCTGCCCGGCCGGCGCGTGCCGGCGCTGCGCCTGCGCACCGTCGTCGGTCCCCGCGTCCTTGCGCATGGAGAGGCCGATGCGCTTGCGCGCGATGTCGACCTCGACGACCCGCACGCTGACGACATCGCCGGCCTTCACCACCTCGTGCGGGTCCTTAACGAAGCGGTCGGCGAGCTGGCTGATGTGGACCAGCCCGTCCTGGTGCACGCCGATGTCCACGAAGGCCCCGAAGGCGGCGACGTTCGTCACCGTGCCCTCGAGCACCATGCCCGGACGCAGGTCGCCGATCTCGTCGACGCCCTCGGCGAAGCTCGCGGTGCGGAAGTCCGGACGGGGATCACGGCCGGGCTTCTCCAGCTCCGACAGGATGTCCCGCACGGTCGGCAGGCCGAAGTGCTCGTCGACGAAGGTCGCCGGGTTGAGCCCTTTCAGCATCGCCGCGTTGCCCATGAGGGACCGGATATCCCGCCCGCACGCCTCGACGATGCGGCGCGCGAGGCCGTACGCCTCCGGGTGCACCGCCGAGCCGTCGAGCGGCTCCTTGCCGTCGCGGATGCGCAGGAAGCCGGCGCACTGCTCAAACGCCTTGGGACCGAGGCCCGACACCTTGAGGAGCGCCTTGCGCGTGGCGAAGGCGCCGTTCGCGTCACGATGCGTGACGATGGACTGGGCCAGCGACGGGCCGAGCCCCGCCACCTGCGCCAGCAGCGGCGCCGAGGCGGTGTTGAGGTCGACGCCGACGGCGTTCACCGCGTCCTCGACCACCGCGTCCAGCGCCTTGGCGAGGCGGTTCTGGTCGACGTCGTGCTGGTACTGGCCGACGCCGATGGACTTCGGCTCGATCTTCACCAGCTCGGCGAGCGGATCCTGCAGCCGCCGCGCGATGGAGACGGCGCCGCGGAGCGATACGTCGAGGTCCGGAAACTCCTTCGACGCCAGCTCGGACGCCGAGTAGACCGAGGCGCCCGCCTCGGAGACGATGACCTTGGTCGGACGCGGCTTGCCGTCCGGGATGAGGCGGAGCGTCTCGGCGACCAGCCGCTCGGTCTCGCGGCTCGCCGTGCCATTGCCGATGGCGATGAGCTCGACGTCGTGGCGGCGGACCAGCTCCAGGATCTTGTCCTGCGCGCCCCGCACGTCGTTGCGCGGCTGGAACGGGTAGATCGTGGCGGTGTCGACGAGCTTGCCCGTCGCGTCGACGACGGCGGCCTTCACACCGGTGCGGATGCCGGGGTCGAGGCCCAGCGTCGCCCGCTGACCGGCCGGCGCCGCGTGCAGCAGGTCCTTCAGGTTCCGGGCGAAGACGGCGATCGCCTCCTCGTGGGCGCGCCGGCGGAGGTCGCCCAGCAGGTCGAGGTACATCGACAGCTTCAGCTTGACGCGCCAGGTCCATCCGGCCGCCTGCCGCAGCCAGGCGTCGCCCGGTCCGTCGCCGTCGATCCCGATGGCCGACGCGACGATGCCCTCCGCGCGGGCCGTCCCGGTCTCCGGATCGGGGGCGATGTCGACGGTGACGACCTCCTCGTTGGCGGCGCGCATGATCGCGAGCGCGCGGTGGGCGGCGATGCCGGCCCACTTCTCGCGGTGGTCGAAGTAGTCGGAGAACTTGGCGCCGGCCTCCTCCTTGCCGGGGACGACGGTCGCCGCGATGATCGCCTCGGCGTGCATGAAGGCGCGCAGCCGGCCGAGAAGGTCCGCGTTCTCGGTCAGCTCCTCGGCCTGGATGTCGCGCGCGCCCTCGAGCGCGGCCTTCACGGTGGCCACGGCCTCGCCGAGATAGGCCTCCGCCAGTTTCTCCGGCTGCGCGCGGCGGTCGTTCTGGATCGCGCGCAGCAGCGGCTCCAGCCCGTTCTCGCGGGCGATCATCGCCTTGGTGCGCCGCTTGGGCTTGTAGGGGAGGTAGAGGTCCTCGAGCGTCGCCTTCGTCTCGGCCCCGGCGATCGCGCGGGCGAGGTCGTCGGTCAGCTTTCCCTGGTCGCGGATCGACTGCAGGATCGTCGCGCGTCGCGCCTCCAGCTCGCGCAGATAGGACAGGCGCTCGCCGAGGGTGCGGAGCTGAGCGTCGTCGAGGCCGCCGGTCGCTTCCTTGCGGTAGCGCGCCACGAAGGGGACCGTCGCGCCCCCGTCGAGCAGGTCGACCGCCGCGGTGACCTGCGCCGGCCGCGCGCCGATCTCGTCGGCGATGATGCGTGCGATGTTCTCGGCGGTCTTGTCCACGGTGCCTCCTGTCGGTGCGGAGCGCCGGAATAGCGCCGGGGCACGGTTCTTCCAAGTGAGGATGTCGAAACCCTGTGGGGAGAGCCGCCTCCCCCCGCCCCGGCGACGCGTTTGGTCGCAGCCGCCGCACCGGGCAGGGTGGCAGACCCCGCCGCGCGCGCAAGTCTCAAAGGGGTATCGGCCCGGCGTCCCGGATAGGCCACGGACGCTCGGGCCGCGCGGACGTCGGCTCCGGCCCCCGGGCCTGAACAGGCCTATACCGCCGCCGAGTGGCGGCACGGCCCACGGGTGATGTACCGGTCGAACGAGCTGGCGATGATGCGCACGAACGGCCGCCCCGCAGACGTCACGGTGACGCGGCCATGGTCGATGGTGACGAGCCCGTCCGCCTCCAGCGGTCGCAGGAAGGCGAGCGCGTCGTCCGCCCAGTCCTGCTGCGCCTCGAAGCGGCGGGCGAGGTCGTCCATGTCGAGCGTGCCGAAGCACATCAGCTCCTCGATCGCGCGGCCCCGCAGCACGTCGTCCTCGCTGAGGCAGACGCCCTTGGCGACGGCGAGGCGCCCCTCCGTGATGGCCCGGGCCCAGGCCCCGGTCTCGCTGGCGTTCTGCACGTAGCCGAAGGGCGTGCGGCCGATCGAGGTGGAGCCCATGCCGATCAGCGTCGTCGCCTCGTCGGTCGTGTAGCCCTGGAAGTTGCGCCGCAGGCGGCGGGTCCGCACCGCCTTGGCGAGCGGATCGTCCGGGAAGGCGAAATGGTCCATCCCCACCGCGACCATTCCGCCGGCGACGAGCGCCTCGGCGGCACGCTCCGCCTGCTGGAACCGTTCCGATGCGCCCGGCAACGCCTCTGCGGCGATCATCCGCTGCCGCTTGGCCGCCCAGGGGACGTGCGCGTAGCCGAACAGCGCGATCCGGCTCGGCCCGAGCCCCAGGCATTGCGCCACGGTGTCGAGGAGCATCTCCGTCGTCTGGTGCGGAAGGCCGTAGATGAGGTCGAAGTTGATGCGCTCGATCCCGGCCGCCGTCAGCGCCTCGACCGCCGCCGCCACCATCGCCGGCGGCTGGATGCGGTTGATCGCGGCCTGCACCCGCGGATCGAACTCCTGCACGCCGAAGCTCGCGCGGTTGAAGCCGAGGGCGCCGAGGGCGTTCGCCTTCGCCGCGTCGAAGGTGCGGGGGTCGCACTCGATCGCCACCTCGGCATCCCCCCGCACGTCGAAATGGCGGTGCAGGGTCGCCATGACCTTCGCCAGGTCGTCGCCGCTCAGCACCGTCGGCGTGCCGCCGCCCCAGTGGATGTGGGAGACCTTCAGCCGGGCGGGCAGCGCACCGGCGACGAGCGCGATCTCGCGGTCGAGGACGTCGACATAGTCCCGCAGCGGCTCCTCGCGGTCGCCGACCAGCTTCATGTTGCAACCGCAGTACCAGCAGATCTGCCGGCAGAACGGGACGTGCAGGTAGAGCGACACCGGCGCGTCCGCGTCGAGCTGGGCGAGCCAGCTCGCGTAGGTGTCCGCGTCGATCCCGGTGTGGAAGTGCGGGGCGGTCGGGTAGCTCGTGTACCGCGGGACCGCCATCGTCATGTAGTTCGCCAGGTCGGCTGCCACACATTCCTCCAATCTGCCGCAGTGGCGACCATCAGTCCGTCCTGCCCGGCGCAGCGCACCACAACCGAGCCGTGCCGCCCTTGCGTTGACCGGAATCAAATTTCGCGATGCCGAGCCGAGATTGCAGCGGTGCTGTGATGGCACTCCGGCGGTGCGCGCCACGCCGGCCACGCAGAGGCGGCTTCGACGCCCAGGGGCCGGGCCGCCGCGAGACGGGCTGTCGCCGCGGCGGCCGGCCGGTGGGGCCGGCGGATCAGTCCGGCGGGCCCGGCCGCTGGACCAGGGGACGGGTCGCGGACGGGGTGTGCTCGGAGCGTACGATGCCGGCGCCCACCCGCTCGACCGGCCCGGCGACGACCGCCTCCGCCGCCGCCTGGATCTGGGTCCGATTCGGCGGCACGCCCGCATCCGCCATCCGGGCCAGCGCGTTGGCGACCTGGGGGGACGCGATGCTCGTCCCGCCGACCGAGACCGTGCTGCCGCTCGCGGTCCCTGCGGCCAGCACCCCGTGCGCCACCCGCGAGTCGTCGCTCCTCGCGACGACGTCGGGTCCCTTGCGCTCCGGCTCGTCGGGGCACGGCGGGGTGGAGGCCGGCCCTCCGGCGGAGTAGCGCGCCAGGACGAACTCCCGGCTCCCGTTCACCGGCTCGGTCCTGACCGCCCCGCCGACGACGACCGGCCGGCAGCCGGTCGCGATCGCGCTCATGCTGCCGGAGCGGCGCACCACGCACCCGTCCGGCGGATCCTCCTCGATGGGGTGCCCGGTCGCGTCGTAGCGTTCATAGCAGGCATTGTTGAAGTACGACTGCCGGCCCAGGCGTCGGAAGTTGAACGGCGTATCGTCCCGCTGGACCCAGGCTTCGATCGGCAGATCGCCCGGCTCGGGCGTCACCTTCTCGATCAGGATGCGCCAGCGGCCGGGCGGCGCCAGGAACACGTCCGGCGTTCCGGCGAGGTCCGGGTTGGCGAACGCCGTCGGCGCGATGTTCACCATGAAGACCCCGCGCCGGTCCAGCGGATTGAAGCTGTACGTGACCGAGAGCCATGCGTTGTCGATCGCCCCGAACGGCTGCACGAACGCCGCCGCATCGAACTCCGTGACCCAGTCGAACCCCGCAGCGCCGTCCGGCTTGCCCGGCGGCAGGGCCTTCACCCGGACGCGCGGCGCGGGCGGCGCGAACGGGTCGTCGATCGGCGGGAGCCAGATCTCGATGGCGCTCTCGGTCTTGTCGTCCGGCTGGACCTGCCAGTCGAACACCCGCGCCGCGGACGCCGTGCCTGGCACCCCCCTCAGCGTCGCCCCCGCGTGGATCCGGGCGAGGTGGCTGTTGCCGGACGGCAGGGTCAGCGCGAGCGGCGCAACGAAGTCGTTCCACCAGCGCAGGATGAAGTCGAACCCCCGCTCCAGCACGCTGCCGCCGTCGTGCGGCCCGGCGGTGTTGCCGATGGACATGTTCACCACCATCGGCAGAACGGTGATTTCGACCTCCTCGTCCACCAGCGGGAAGTTCGGGAACTTCGCCATCAGCGTCTCGATCACGACGTTGAAGAGCAGGTAGATGAAGCCGGGGAAGACGTACGCGTCGAGGCGCGACAGCGAGGTGTCGCGGATGACCTCGAGCGGCAGCTGGACCACCTTCAGGTTCCGCGTGGCGAGCTCCGCCATGTCCCCCGCCGGCGCACCGTTGGCGAGGTCGAGCACCGCGGTGCCGTGGCTGGCGCGGTAGGCGAGCGAATGGCGGTCCAGGCGGCCGAAGTCGAGAACGCCGGCGCGCCGGTAGACGGCCTCGTCGTCCGCCGACATCCCGGCCGCGGCGACCGCCGCCAGCTGGCCGTCGATGCCCGCCCGGTCGAACATCAGCCCGGCCGGGTCCCTCTGGATCCAGGCGGAGGAGACGGACGTGCGGAACGCGCTCGTCACCGGGTCGAACGCCTCGAACCGCGAGTTGGCGTAGGCGACCGCGTCGTCGATCACGGCGACGACGGTGGACTGGCCGAAAAGCGCCGTGTTCTGCGCGCGCCGCAGGAACGAAAGGTCCTCGCCGCCGCCGACCTCCTTGTAGAACGGCACCAGCAGCCGCTCGGTGAGGGCGACGTCGATGTTCCTCCAGGGGTCGGCGAAGTTGCCGACGTCCTCGGTGTCGCCCGTGCGGTCCGGATCGATCGCCGGCCCCGGAGCCACGCTGAAAATGCGCTGCGGCACGAACGAGTTGTCCGACCGTGCCTCGGCCTCCCTCTGGTACGCCGCGAGCGCGCTGTCGCTGGCGAAGCCCATGACAACGCCGGCCTTCTCCAACAGGCCGCGCGGATCGTCACTGTCCGGGCGGAGCCGCTTGGTGAGGTCGTTGAACGACTTGAGGAATGCGGGGATGGCGAGGCCGTCGCGCCAGGCCGCCCCGTTCTCCCCGTCCTCCGCGAAGTCGAGGCCCTGCTCGATCGCCTCGATGGTGGTGTCCCTGAACCCGATCAGCACGGGCGTACGGATCTCCTCGTTCCGGGGATCCACGAACCCGCCGCGCGCGGCGATCAGCCCGGGACCGATCAGCCAGCGCAGATACGGGTCGCCGAGCGGGATGTCGTAGCGGTCTTCGGCCATGGCCTGCCCTCCTCTCGCATCCGCCGGCTCAGGGCGTGTCCCATTCGGCCACGGCCTTGTTCCACAGCCAGGTCAGGATCGGCGACCGCTCGGAATTCTGGAGCGCGAACGAGCCCGTCCGCTCCACGAACGGCGTCGCCACGCCGAGCGGCGTCTGCGCCCGCTGCGCCCCGGCGGCCACGTCGAAGTACTGCCACCAGACGAAGTCGGCGAAGATCCCGGCACCCGGATTCTCCTCCGCGCGAAGGGGGAACCTCGTGCCGTCGAACAGGTAGGCGTCGGCGCTGACGTTCACCCCGGAGTTCGGCTGCACCCGCTTCACGAAGTAGTTGCCGAGCGTGAGCCCGAGGACGCACCCGGCCGCGCTGTCGGCGGGGAAGTGCACCCCTGCGACGGTGCGGTTGATGGCGATGCGCGCGGCGAGCTGCAGCAGCTTGCGGCTCCAGTTCTCGGCGCTCGTCCCGGCGAACTGCGGGTTGTTCGTCGACGACGTGATCAGCTTGTAGAGGACGAAGGCCAGCAGGAAGGACTCGCACGAGTGCCCGCTCGGGAACGAGCCGTGGGTCGGCGTGAGGATCATCGGCTGGACCTGCGACGAGAACTCCAGCGGCCGCTTGCAGGCGAGCGCGGTCTTGACCCGCATCTCCACGACGTTCGCCAGCCGGAGCGCCGCGGCGATGAGCTGGATCGTCCGCGGCGTCCGGTCCGGATGGATGTAGGCGATCGCGCTGAGGAAGGCCAAGGGCGGCGAGAGCTGCGTCAGGATCTCCGCGGCGCGGTCCTGGCGAAGGTCCGCGTAGGTCGCGAGGTAGTTGAGCTGGTCCTTGAAGATCGAAATCGTCGGCCGCCGGATCTTGAAAAGCGTGTGGTAGGCCGGCGCCGCCGTCTCCAGGTGGCGCACCGCCATTCCGTCCGCCTCCACCGTGAAGCCGAGCCGCGAGACGAGCTCGAAGTCGACGAGGGAGGCGATGATCGCCGGCGACAGCCGGTCGAGCTGCTGCACCCAGTCGCTCGTCGTGCCGTTCTCGTCGTCGAGCGGCATGGGGTCCGCGGTGGGCGGCGACCAGGGGCCGGCGATGCCGTCGTGGGTCCAGATCAGCGCTTCGGCGGTCGAGCCGCTGTCGTAGCTGCCGGCGAGGCTGCCGAGCGATCCGAGGCTTCCCAGCGAGCCGAGGCTGCCGAGCGAACCCAGGCTTCCGAGGGATCCGAGTGAACCGAGACTGCCGAGTGAACCGAGGCTCCCCAATGAGCCGAGACTTCCGAGCGTTGCCATGGTCGTTCAATCCCCCGAAGTATGTTCTATCGTTGTGGAAATCCGAGTTCGGCGAGCGAGCGCGCGAAGTCGCGCCCGATCGGGTAGTCGGCGCTGGGTGAGCGGCGGAGCCAGTTCTCGACCGTCAGGTTGGGCTCGACCTCTCGCAGCAGGTCGGCGACGCGGCCCGCTTCCTTGTCCGCGCCGAGCCGCAGCAGCGACACGGCGAGAATGCGCAGCGTGGACGTGTGCTGCCGGTTGAGACGCATCGAGGCGCGCGCGTACTCGATGGCGCGCTCGTACTGGGCGTTGGCGAAGTAGGCCCCCGCGCTGAGCGCGTCGTAGAAGAAGCGGTGCGGATCGAGCGGCGACAGCGACAGCGCCCGCCGGGCGTCGGACACCGCCGCCTCCCCCTCCCCGCGGAACACGTGCATGTTGGCCCGCAGGATCCAGGCGAGCGAGTTGCTGGGGCAGACGTCGATGGCCTCGTCGAAGCGCGTCTCGGCAAGGTCGAAGCGCTTGATGAGGTTGGTCTTCACGAAACCGTCGATCGCCAGCGCGAGCGAGCACTCCGGGTCGACTTCGAGAGCGATCCGGGTGGCCTGCGCGGCGAGCGCTCCGTCCCGCTCCGGGTCGTCCGACCAGCCCTGCTGCACCCGCAGGATGTGCCACTTGGCGAGCCACGCCTGCGGCACCGCCTGCCGCGTCGCGCGCTCGATCAGCGCCTCCAGCAGGCGGCGCGACTCGGCGAAGTCGCGGGGCGACAGGCGGTTCATGAGCGCCACCGCGGCGATCATCAGGGTGTAGTGCTTGAGGTTGGAGACCGAGCGCGAGCGGGCGAGGCGCAGCTCGCGCCCGACGATGGCGTGACTGACCACGTCGACGAGGCCCGCCACGAACTCCGAGGACGGGTCGAGCACGCTGCGCAGAGACCCGGTCCGCCGCTCGCTCCAGAACACCGAGGCCGTGTCAGGCTCGGCGAGCTCGACGTCGAGCACCAGCTCGTCGGCCACGACGCGGTAGGTGCCGGAGAGGACGTAGTCGGCGTGGAGGAGCCGGGAGATGTCGGCGACGCCGAGCGCCCGCCCCCGCAGCGCCGTCGTCGACAGGCGGGAGACCACCCGCAGGTCCGACGAGCGGCCGAGGTTGGTGATGAGCTCCTCCGCCAGCACCTCGCCGAGAAGCGCCCCCTCGCCCTCCGCCAGCCCCTCGAACGGGATCACCGCCAGCATCGGCGCGAGGTCGTCCGCGTCGATCAGCGGGCGGATCGCGATTCCGGCAGCGGGGCCGGAGATCTTGAAGACGCGGACGGGCTCATCGATGTGCTTCAGGTAGCAGTCGCCGAGGTCCTCGACGGTGGCGTCGAGGCCGGCGACGAGCTGCTCGCGGGCGCGGGCCGTCGCCACGATCTCCCCGGGCCCGGCGAGCGTGACCATGCGCATCGCCACGTTGAGGCCGTGCCCGTAGATGTCGTCCGGGGCGACGATGATGGGGCAGACCTCGAGGGCCATCCGCAGCATGATCTCGGTGCCCGGCTCGACGCCGCGGTTCGCGGCCGCGCTGCGGGACAGGATCGCGAGGCCGACCTCGACCGCCCGCGGGACGCTGTCGAACCGGAAGATGACACCGTCGCCGGACTTCTTGAGAATCTGCCCGCATTGGCGCTCTTCGAGGAGCGCTCCCATGTCCGCCGTCAGCTCCAGCCACCGCCGGACGGTCTGGCCCTCCCGCTTTTGCATAAGACGAACGGACTCGACGACGTCGACGACGAGGATGACCGTGTCATTCACCGTCGAAATGCCGCCGCCACTCCCGGCTGTTGCGTATACGGTACCGCTCAACATCAATGTTCCCGCGGAGTTTGGTCTACCGAATACTAAGCAGTCACCTTAAGTTTCATCGCATGTCAGGACCCGACGACGGTGTCTGCCGCCGCGTCGCCACATGCGTGCCTCAACCCCTCGAACACGACATCAAATTAATATTATTCGAAGAAATGAGACATAATTATGCTAAATCCAGATTTCTTGTTGCGGAGAGGTTGGGTGCGTCCGCTCGCGCGCCGGGTGGCTCCACGCCCGGAAGACAGCCTGAGATTGCGCACCCGCGACCCGCCGAAACGAGGCTCGGCTGCCCGAAGGCAACTTCAGACCTCCCCCTCACCCGCCGGAAGGGGGCGCGCCCTTTGCGTGTCCTGCCTGCCGGCGGCGGGCCGGGGCGCGTTTCGCGGCCGGCGCCGCCGGCGTGGGACCGGTGCGGGCATCCCATCCGAGCATGGCAAGCTGCGCGACCGCCTCCAGATCGGAACGGGACGCCCCGTCGCGGGCCAGGATGGACATGCCGCTCTGGACCGTCTGGACGAAGCGCGCGAGGGCGTGCACGTCGAGCGACGCCGGCAGCTCTCCCTCCGCGACGGCCTGGTTCAGGCGCGCCTTCACCCGGTCGAACCCGACGCATCGCCCCGACCGGACGAGTGCGCACAAATCCTCGTGCCCCTCGCTGCCGATCGACGACAGCGTCACCATGCAGCCCCGGGGAAAGTCGCCGAACGCACCGGAGAACGTCGCCGCCGAGGCCGCGAGGTAGGCCTCGACGGCTGCGCGCGCTGTCGTCGCCGCATTGAAGCCGTCCCAGACGAGTGCCTCGTATTTCTCCACGTAGAAGCGCAGGGCCTCGGCGTAGAGGGCGTCCTTGGAGCCGAACGCCGCGTAGAGGCTGGGGGATCCGATCCCCATCGCCTCGGTGAGATCGGCGATCGACGTCGCTTCGTAGCCGTTCTGCCAGAAGAGGCGCGTCGCCTCTGCCAGCGCCGCCTCGCGGTCGAACGCACGAGGCCGTCCACGGCCACGCCGCGCGGGCTGCTTCGGTTCCGATGTCGATCCGGATTTCTTCATTGATCGCTATATAAAACTGCCGGGCCGCCGCAGCAATGCGTCCGCGCCGCGGCCCGTCCACTCATCGGCCGATGTTCGGCCGGTAATGCCTCCCCCAGGGATACGCACGATTACATAAGCAAGTCAGGTATTCGCCAGATCATTCAGCACCCCGGCAATCAATCCCTCCATCAACACACCGCCTCGCCTCACGGTGATTTCATATACATAGCATTTTTGGACATTCATAATTCAACTACAGTGCAGCAAATAAAATAACCGCCTGGGAGGGCGAGGTGCCGCTGCACGTAATCGGGGTGGGACTTGGCCGAACCGGGACATATTCCCTGCGGATCGCGCTGGAGACGTTGGGCTTCGGCCCCTGCTTCCATATGGAGGAGGTCGCCCGGAACCTTCCGGTCCAGCTTCCCCTCTGGAATGACGTGATGGACGGCAAGCCGGACTGGCCGACGATCTATGCCGGCTACGAGAGCGCCGTCGACTGGCCGACGGCGTGCTTCTACCGCGAGCTGAACGCCGCGTACCCGGACGCCAGGTTCATCCTCGGCGTGCGCGACCCGCGAAGCTGGGCGGAAAGCTTCGGCGAGACGATCCACAAGATCACGTTCGACGCCGACGATCCGCCGGAGCGTTTCCGCGAATGGCTGGCGATGGTCCGGCGGGTGATCCTCCGGTCCGGCATCCCCGCCGACGCGGACAAGGACGCGCTCGCCGCCGCGTTCGTCGCGCACAACGATGCAGTGAAGGCCGCGATCCCGGCCGACCGGCTGCTCGTCTACGCGGTCAAGGACGGCTGGGAACCGCTCTGCGCCTTCCTCGGTCTTCCCGTGCCGAAGGAGCCGTTTCCGCGCACCAACAACCGTGAGGAGTTCTGGGACCTCATCAAGTCGCTCAGCTGATCACCGGCCGGGATCGGACCCCCGCCGCCGCGCCCCAGCGGCAGCCTCAGACCGCGCCGAGGATCTGGCGTCGCGCCTCGTCGGCGAGGGGGTGGAGCGTGTCGGCGGACTTTGGGCCGACGAGGCTGTAGCCGAGGCCGGCGTCCGCCCACGTGACGCCGTTGACCTCCCCGTCGCCGTGCGCCGACATCGGGGCGTCGCGGTCGGCCCGCATCGGGCGGGTCAGCAGCGCGAGGCGCGTCCCCTTGTCGTCGTCGTACATCAGCAGGACCGCGGGTCCGTGCTCGGTGGGCACGATCCGCCCTCCCATGAACCGGTAGCCCGACGGCGCGAGGTCGGGGATCGCGACCGGGCGGCCGAGGCGCGCCGCCATCCAGTCGTCGAGCGCGGCGCGATCGTCGGCGCGGATCTCCACCGGGTGCAGGCGGTCGGGGGCGTAGACAGCGTAGCTCGCCGCCGCCTCACGGGCGAGTGCCCCGACACCCTCCACTGCCGGAGCGCCCATGCCGCGGAGCGACCAGCCGCCGAGCGCACCGACGCACAGGAGGACCAGCGCCGCGGCGGCCCGCATCCAGCCGCCGGCGACCCGCGCCCCGGCCCGTCGGCCCCGTGCCGCCGCGTCTGGCCCTGACGGCGCCGGGTGCCGCTCCGCGATCAGACGCCGAAGGTCGAGTTCGGACGGGATCGGCTCCTCGACCACCGGCTGAAACGCGGCGCGGAGCCGGTCGCGCTGATCGCGAAAGCCCTGCACGCGCCGGGCGACGTCCGGATGCGCGTCGAGATAGGCCGCGACCTCGGTATGACGGGCATGGTCGAGGCGCCCGTCGACATAGAGGTTGAGGTCGTCCTCGGTGATGGGGCGCACGCTCATTTCACGCTCCGAAGGTAGGGCCGGGACCGGCGCCCCGGCGGTTCGGCCGACAGCAGCGACGCCAGCCGGTCACGAGCCCGCGAGAGGCGGCTCATCACGGTGCCGATCGGCACACCCAGCACGCGCGCCGCCTCGGCGTAGGAAAGATCCTCGACGGTCACGAGCAGGAGGACCGTGCGCTGCTCCTCCGCCAGCGCGCCGAGCGCCGCCAGCAGGTCGCGGTGCATCAGCCCGTCCTCCTGCGACGGCGCGCGCGCCAGCGAGTCGGGACCCGCATCGTCGAGGGCGAGATGCGCCGGCCGCTCCGCCGAGCGGCGCAGACGCGTCATGGCGAGGTTGTGCAGGATCGTGAAGATCCAGGCCTTGGCGTCGTCGTCGCCGCGCCGCTGATGCCAGCGACCGATCGCCCGCTCCAGGCAGTCCTGCACCAGATCGTCCGCGGCGGAGCGATCCCGCATCAGCGCGCGCGCATAGCGCCGCAACGCCGGGATCAGCGGCTCGATGAGGCGCACCATGTCCTCGTTCATGGCCTCTCCCTCAGGCTCGGCCGGCGGGGACGGCCGCGCCATCCCGCCCGCTCGCCGCCCCGCACCGTCAGTCGACGGCCTCGCGCTGCACGACGGGCCCCGGCTCCGACGCCGAGCCCGACGCGATCACCAGATAGCGCCGGTCGTCCTTCGCGTCGCCCCTCACGAGCTGGCGGATCGGCCCGGTGGCGTTGACGATGGCCGAGCCCGCCGGGTTGGTCATGAACGACGCGAGCGGCTCCAGCGTGCCGCCGCCGTCGGCGCGCCTCGCGAGCGCCAGCACGTAGGGTGACTTCGGGGTGAGGCCGGTGACGGAGGCCTGGAGGATCTGCACCAGCCCCTGGTCGAACAGCGACACGCTGGTCGGGGCCGCGCCCGCCGTGCCGTCCGGCGACAGCGTCAGGACCGCCGTCTCGCCGGCGACGCCGAGCGGCTCGAGGTTTTCCGTCCCCGGTCCATCCGGCACGGCGCCCGGCACGTAGACCACGGCCTGTGGCGCCTGCCCGATCGGGATGCTGGCCACCACCTCGTTGGTGGCGGTGTCGATCGCGGCGAGCTCGTCGTCGTTCTCCAGGCCGACGTACATGCGCGTCCCGTCGCCCGAGGGCCAGAGCCCGTGCGGCAGCTTGCCGACCGGGATGGTCGCGACCTCGGTGAAGTCGTCCGTCCGGAACACCTTCACGGCGTTGAGACCGCCGATGGTGACGTAGGCGAGGGTGCCGGCGGCGGTCTTGGCGAAGTTGACGTGGTTGGTGATCGGGCCGGTGTCGAACGTCGTGATGACGTCGAAGGGTGGCCGGGCGTTGATCACCTGCGTCTGGCCGATGTCCTTCAGCGTCAGCCAGACCTGCGTCCCGTCCGGGGTGGCGGCGATGTTCGGGCAGAAGGGGCTCGCCTGCTTCACCCGGCCGGCGATCCGGTGGTCCGCGACGGACACGACGACGGTCTCGGGCGAGAACGACGAGCAGACGTACCCGTAGCGGCCATCCGGCGAGAAGATCTGCATGCCCGGACCGTTCGGCACCTCGATGCGGTCGGTCTCCTCGTACGTGGCGGCGTCGAGCACGGCGATATAGTCCTCGCCGCGGATCGTGACCCAGACCTCCTTGCCGTCGGGCGTGAAGAACACCTCGTGCGGGGACCTGCCCACGTAGGTGGTGTGCTTCACCGCGTTGGTCGCGGTGTCGACGAACGTCACCGAGTTCGAGCCGATCGAGACGACCGCGAGCGTCCTGCCGTCGGGCGAGAAGCCGAGGCCGTGCACCAGCACCTGGCCCCGGTAGAGCGGACTGAAGTTGCGGGGCTGCGGTTCCCCGAGGCGGATGACGCCGAGGAGCGTATTGGTCGCCGGGTCGGTGACCGAGACGGTGTTGGAGAACTGCTCGGCGGCGTAGACGCGGTCGCGGCTGCTGAGCGGAACCTCCGGCGCCGAGGCAGCGAAGGGCGCTTCGCCCGCCTGCGCCGGAGCCGCGAGGATGGTGCCGGCGAGAAGCCCGGCGAGGATACGGGTCGTCATGGGGCGGCTCCTTCAGTGACGGGCGACCGCGGGCGGCGCCGGAGCGGCATCGGATCCGTGGTCATGTTGATGGGCGGACGCGGCGATCGGCGCGGCCGGAGGCGTCGCGGCCGGCTCCGCCGGGGACGCGGCGGCGGGTTGCGTCGGGACCGGAGCGGACGGCGGCAGCGACTGGCCGACCGCGAGGCGCATCGCCGCGATCTCCTGCTGCTGCTCGACGACGATCTCCTGCGCCAGGCGCCTCAGCTGCGGGTTGGTGCCGTAGCGCAGGTACGCGACGGCCATGTCGATGGCGCCTTGATGATGCGGGATCATCATGGCGGTGAAGTCGGCGTCGAGATCGCCGGTCGGCGCGACGTCCATCCCCGCCATCATCCTGTCCATGGCGGCGGCATTCTCTTCGAGGAACGGAACCTCGGCGGCGGTGGCGGGCGACGACCCACCCGCCTGAACGCCTCTATGGGGATCGTGGGCCTCGGCGGCCGACCCGGCGATCGACGCCGCGAGAATGGCGGCGACACATGCGAGGTGTCGATGTCGCATGACGTTCTCCTGCTGGCGCTCGGCGCCTTCGAGCAGTGAGACTCGGGCGCGGCCCGATTTATTCCGCCTGCGGGAGAATTTCTTTTTCGGACGCCCTTCGGCGCAGGCGGCGCGGCCGCAAGCCCGACGATCGCGTCAGAAGAGCGTCCCGCAGATCTGGTCCACGAAGACGCGGCGCCTCGGCGTCAGGTGGCGGCCGGAGGGCCATGCGGGCGGCGCCGAGGCCCGCACAGAGCCTGTGACGCCAACAGTCTGAAAGACGGGCGCGAATCGATCCGGGCGGCCCGTCGGTCAGGCCGATGAGGAGCCGCTCAGGCGCCGAGGAAGCGGCGGGCCGCCAGGCACTGGACGGCCGTGATCGTGGAGAGTTCGTCCACCGCGCAGCACTCGTCGGGCGCTCCGAGGTTGAGGGCGGTGAGGCCGTGGCACACCGTGTCGAACCCGGCGCGGCGCCACAGGCGCGAATCCGAGCCTCCGACGCGCATGTCCACGACGGCGCGCGGGCCGAACATCGCCTCGGCCGCCCCCGTCATCGCGCGCGCGATCGGCGAGGCGAGCGGCGTCCAGGTCGGCTCGTAGGCGCGCGTCTCCTCCCAGCGCACGGCGGGGTGCCGCGCCATGATCGCCGACAGGGCGTCCCGCAGCCGCTCGAGCGAGACACCGAGGGGGATGCGGATGTCGAGCGCGGCCTGCGCGCGGGCCGGCACCAGATTGGGCGACACGCCGCCCGAGAAGGTCCCGACGTTGACCGTCACGCGCTGCATCGTACGTCGCGCCGCCGGGCCGTCGGCCCCCTCCTTCGTCGCGGCCTCCCGCATGACGCGGTCCGCCTCCTCGGGCGCGGTGGCCGGGAGGTCCTCGAGGGCGCGCAGGTCGCTCAGCGCGTCGATCATCGCGTCGACGGCGTTGCGGCCGGCATGGACGTGCGCACCATGGGCCTGCTGCCCCTCAGCGGTCAGTTCCACCCAGAGCATCCCCTTCTCGCCGAGCCGCGGCAGCGCGGGGCCGCCGACGTCAGCCACGATCACGCCGTCGCCGGTGACCTCGGGGACGTTGTCGATGAGCCACTGGGTGCCGAGCTCGCCCATCCGCTCCTCGTCACCGGCGAGGACGAGCAGCAGCTCGCCGGGAAACGGGCGCATGTGCTCGGCGAAGATGCGCACGGTCTCCATCAGCGCCGCACAGCCCCCCTTCATGTCGCCCGAGCCGCGGCCATAGAGGCGGCCCTCGACGATCTCGCCGCCCAGCGGGTCCTGCGTCCATGCCGCCCGCTCGCCGATCGGGTAGGTGTCGAGGTGCCCGCTCAGCACGAGCGTCGGCCCCGGCTTGCCGCCGGGCAGACGGGCGACGAGGTTCTGGACCGGCGGCACGCTCTCCACGACGCGCATGTCGAGCCCCGGCACGTCCGCGAGGGCCTGCCGCGCCACCTCGACGACGGCGGCCGTGTCGCTCGGCGGGGTCTCGCTGGGGACGCGTACCAGCGCCCGGGTCAGCGCCACGAGGGCGTCCTGCCGGGAGCGGGCGAATGCGATGAGGTCGTCGTCGGAGTGGGTCACGGTGTCGGTCTCGGCGCTGGTCACGCGGGGTGCCGGGTGTGCCAGATGAGGGTCAGGATCTCGAACGTGACGGCGGCGGCGAGGAAGGCCGTCATGCCGCCCACGTCGTGCGGCGGGCTCACGGTGTTCACGTCGGCGCCGACGATGTTGAGCCCTTTCAGGTCCCGTATGAAACGCAGCCCCTCGCGAGCCGAGAAGCCGCCCCATGCCGGCGTGCACACGCCCGGCGCGCACGACGGGTCGAACACGTCCATGTCGAACGACAGGTAGACCGGTCGGCCGGCAAGCGCGGCGTTCAGCTCGGCCATGGCCGCCTCGTGCCCCTCGGCCTGGAAGGCGTCCATCGTCATCGTGTTGTAGCCCACCTCGTGGGTGTGGCCGATGACGCCGCCGCGAAAGGTGGTGCCGCGCAGGCCGACATGCCACGAGCTCGACGCCAGCACCCGCTGCTCGCGGGCGGCGTGGGTGAACTGCGTGGCGGCGTCGTAGGGGTGATCGGCGTCCACCGGGTGCGAGTCGGAGTGACTGTCGACGTGGAGGACGACGAGGCCGGGATGGTACGGCGCCGCCGCCCGCAGCAGCGGCAGCGAGACGCTCCCGTCGCCGCCGAAGCCGACCACGGCGGCACCGCCCGCGAATAGCCCGCCGGCCGCCGCCTCGATGGCGGCGAACGCCTCCTCGATCCGCCCAGGCACCAGCGCGACGTCACCGGCGTCGATGGCGGCCATCTCGGCGAGGATGTCGACGTCGACACCGTCGGAGGTGAAGCGGCGCACCAGGTTGGACTGCTGGCGTATGGCCTCCGGTCCCTGCCGCGCGCCGATGCGGAACGGGTGCGTGCCGCAGTCGAACGGGCAGCCGAGGATCGCCGCGCCCGCCCCTTCGGCGCTGCGGCTGAAGGGAAGGCCCATGAAGGTGGTGGGACCGACGAGGAGGTCCTCGCGCGCGTGGCTGGTTGGCATCGTTGGAAGCTCCGCCCGCGCGTCGTCAGCGGGCCGTCAGGCGGCGTTCCCAGATGCGGATCGCCATCGCCAGCGGCCAGCAGATGAGGAAGTACACCACCGCAATGAAGGTGAAGATTTCGAGCGGGCGGAAGATGGAGGCCGACAGTTCCATCCCGCGGCGCGTGATCTCGCCGACGGAGATGACCGCGCCGAGCGAGGAGTACTTGATCAGCTGTACGAAGTTGGCGGCGAGCGGCGGCAGCGTCATGCGGATCGCCTGCGGCAGGGTGATGCGCGTGAAGGTCTGGATCGGGCTGAGGCCCAGCACCCTGGCCGCCTCGAGGTGGCCGCGCGGGACCGCCTGGATGCCCGCCCGGTAGGCCTCGGCGATGAAGCACGAGGAATAGATCGACAGGCCGATGACGAGCGCCGTCCAGGCGTCGAGATTGATGCCCAGCACCATCGGCAGCACGTAGTAGATCCACAGGAGCTGCACCAGGATCGGCGTGTTGCGCACCACCTCGCCCACCGAGATCCCGATGGTGCGGAAGACGATGAACTTTGACATGTCGAGCATCGCGATGACGAGCCCGCCGAGCATCGCCAGCACCAGCGTCACCGCCGAGATCAGCAGCGTCTGCCACAGCCCCGACAGCAGGAAGTCGATGTTGGCGGGGATCACGTCCCAGCGGAATTGGTACGTCATGGTCGCTCTCCGGGAGGGCGCGGGTGGCGGCGGTCGCGGCACGGGACCCGGGCCGGCGCGCCGGCCGCGGCCCCGTGCGGGTCAGTTGGCTTCAGGGACGCGGACCGGTCAGGGCGCGACGATCGGGCCGAGCTTGTTCTTCTCGGCGAAGAACTTCAGCCGCCCGTCCAGCTTTATGGTCTTCACGAACAGGTTGACGTAGTTCAGCCAGATCTGGTCGCCCTGCCGCACCACGTAGGAGTACGGGGTGAGACGCAGCGTCTCGTTCGGCTCGATGGTGACGGCCCAGTCGAATTCGTCGGTCACTTTGATGGCGGTCGGGTAGTCCGTCATGATGACGTCGGCGCGGTTGGCCATCAGCTCGCCCTCGCGGGTGGCGGGCGGGGCCACGGTCACGACCTCGGCATTCTTGAGGTAGCTCTTCATGAAGGGCTCGATGTAGCTGCCGAGCGTCACGGCGACCTTGTTGCCCTCCTGGTCGATGTCTTCCCAGCTCTCGATCTTTCCGCCCTTCCGGCCGACGGCGTAGATGCTGGTCAGCAGGTAGGGGTCGGAGAAGGCGACCGCCTGCGCGCGCTTCAGCGTCGCGCCGACGCCGAACATGCCGATCTCGCACTTGTCGGCCTGCAGGTCGGCGATGAACGTGCCGAAGCTCGACTCGACGATCTCGAGCTCGACGCCCAGCTCCTTGGCGAGCTCCTTGGAGAGGTCGGCGTCGATCCCCTCGATCTCGCCCGTCTTCGGGTTGCGGTAGGAGATCGAGTAGTAGCTCGGGTACTGGCACACCCGCAGCGTGCCGGACTTGGTGATGTCGTAGAGGGCCGACTCGGTCTGCTGGGCGGCCGCCGGCTGCGTGGACGCCAGCTGCATGAAGGCTGAGCCGGCCGCGAGGCTGGCGGTGAGCGCCAGGACGTGTCCAAGTTTCATCGTTCCAAACCTTTCGTTCTGAGCCATCAGTCTTCGAACTGCCGCAGGAAGCGGACAGCGCGGTCGGTTGTGGGATGGTCGAAGAAGGCGGCGGGGTCGCCCTCCTCGACGATTTCGCCGGCGTCCATGAAGACGACGCGGGAGCCGACGTTGCGGGCGAAATTCATCTCGTGGGTGACGACCATCATGGTCATGCCTTCGGCGGCGAGCGCGCGCATGACGAGGAGCACCTCGCGCTTCAGCTCCGGGTCGAGGGCGGACGTCGCCTCGTCGAAGAGGAGGACGGCGGGGTGCATCGCGAGCGCCCGCGCGATCGCAACGCGCTGCTGCTGCCCGCCCGAGAGCTGGCTCGGGTAGGTGTCGCGCTTGTCGGACAGGCCGACCTTGGCGAGCAGCGCCTCCGCCTCCGCGATCGCCTGGTCGCGGGGCGTGCGGCGGACCCTGAGCGGCGCCTCGATGATGTTGTCGAGCACGTTCATGTGCGGCCACAGATTGAAGTGCTGGAACACCATGCCGATGTCGGACCGCACCTCGCGGGCCGCGCGCTTGACGGCGCGGGTCGGCTCCGCCGTGGCGATGACACGGCCGTTCATGGCGATGCGTCCGCCGGAGGGGGCTTCCAGCAGGGCGACGGAGCGCAGCAGCGTCGTCTTGCCCGAGCCGGACGGGCCGATGACGCATACCACCTCGCCGGAGCCGATGTTCATCGACACGCCGTGCAGCACGGTCAGGTCACCGAAGCGCTTCACCAGCGCGTCGACGGCGATCAGCGGTTCGGCTGCGATCGTCCCGTTTTGCGAGCTTTGCACTGGTGCCCTCAACTGTCTTTACCATCACGGCTTGTTATGCCTTATTTACGCAGGATAACTGGTCTTTGTGGCCTCGTGGTGATCAATCTCGCGGCAAGGCATATCGAAATTTTATGCAGATCGACGTCAAACTGCTCGAAGCCTTCCGCGCCGTGGTCGAGAACACCTCCGTCACCGGCGCGGCACAGGTGCTGGGCGTGACGCAGCCCGCCGTCAGCGCCCAGATCTCGCGCCTCGAGGCGCAGGTCGGCTTCCCGCTGTTCGATCGCGCCAACGGGCGGCTCAGGATCAGCGCGGAGGGCCGGCGCTTCTACGAGGAGGTGCGGACCGTCCTCGGCGGGCTCGACAAGCTCGCCGACATCGCCACGACGATCCGCAACGGCGAACGGGAATCGCTCGTCATCGCGAGCCATCCGGGCGGCTCGACGGCGCTGCTTCCGACCGTGATGCCGGCCCTGCTGGAGAAGCGCCCCGGCCTGCGCGCGCGGATGATCCACCGCACGTCCGAGGAGGTGGCCGCGGTCTTCGAGGCCGGCGGCGCGGACGTCGCGATCTGCGAATGGCCCGTCTCCGTCAGCGACGCGCCGGTCAAGCGCTATCGCCTGCCGTGCGTCGCCATCGTCCCGCGCGGCCACGCCCTGGCCGGCCGCCCGCACCTCACGCCGCGCGACCTCGACGGCGACACGCTGATCGGCATGGCCGAGACCCGTCTCATCGGCCACACCATGCGCGAGGTCTTCGTCTCTGCCGGCGCGCGCTGGCAGCCGGCCATCGTCAGCGAGTATTTCAGCACCATCTGCGGCCTCGTCGCCTCCGGCGCGGGTGTCGCGCTGGTCGACGTGCTCTCGGCGCGCTTCTTCGCCGGCCTCGGCCTCACGCCGGTCCCCTTCGCGCCGGACGTCACCTACGAGATCGCCGTCTTCCGCAGGACGCTCGACCAGCCCGAGCCGGTGAGCGACGACCTCCTCGCCCTCATCGACCAGAGGATCCGGCAGGTGCAGACACCGGATCCGACCCTCGCCCCCCAGCCGACAGAGACGCCATGACCGACCGCACCGACAGCCAGCTACTCGACGAGTTCAACGCCATCTGCGATTGCGGCGGACGCCTGAGCGGCACCCCTTCCGAGGAAGCCGCGACCGCTCTGATGGCCAGGCTGGGCGCGGCGGCGACCGGGGTCGAAGCGGCGCGCAAGGCCGTGCCCTACACCGCCTGGCGCGCCGACGCCGCCAGCCTCGTCGGACCGGGCGGACGGTCCTGCGACCTCCAGCCCCTCCTGCGCTGCGGCGCCACTCCGGCCGGTGGAATCGAGGCGGAGGTCCTCGACCTCGGCCGCGGCACGCCCGAGGCGTTCGAGGCGCATGCGGGCGAGATCCCGGGCCGCATCGTGATGGTGCGCCACGAACTGATGTTCTCCGCCGACACCATCCACCGCCGCGTCAAGATCCAGCGGGCGATCGAGGCCGGAGCCGCCGGTTTCCTCATCGTCGGTCCGGCCCCCGGCATGACCGTCAGCGGCTCCGCGTCGGTCGCCGGCGCGCCGACGCTCCCCGCCGCCGGCATCTCGCCCGAGACCGCCGCCGCCCTCTGCCCGACCGCCGGGGCCCGTCCCCGCGTCCGCCTCACCATTGCGGTGAGCGAGCGTGCCTCGACCGCCACCAATCTCCTCTTCGACGTGCCGGCGGACGACGGCTGCGTCGTCCTCTCGGCCCACATCGACGGCCACGACCCCGCCGAGAGCGCCATCGACAACGGTTCCGGACTCGCCGTCGCGCTGGAAGTCGCGCGCCGGGCGATCGCGCGGCGCAGCGAATGGGCGCGCGGCCTGCGCGTCGCGTTCTTCAACGTCGAGGAATGGGCGCTCACCGGCTCGGAGCACTATGTCGCCGCGCTGAGCGACGCCGAACGGGCCGCGATCGCGCTCAACGTGAACCTCGACTCGGTCGCCGGCGGCGCCTCGCTCACCGCACTGACCAGCGGCTTCGCCGGTATCGAACCGTTCCTGCTCGACGCGGCCGGCAGCGCGGGGATCCCGCTCGGCCTTCACCGCCCGTTCCAGTCGAACTCCGACCATGCGAACTTCGCGAGGGCCGGAATCCCCGCCTTCCGCCTCGTCGCAGGGTTCGGCGACACCGGGGCCGCCGCCCGCTACGTCCTCACCGCCCGCGACACCCGCAGCGCCGTCCAGCCCGGCGAGCTCACCAGGGCGGCGAGGCTGAGCGAGGCCATCCTGATGGCCGCGCTCACCGCCCCCGCCGATGCCACCGCCGCCTGGCGCCGGGCCGAGACGGCCTGACACCGGCGAGCGGGATCGCGGCCGCTCCGGGGGCGGCTAGTCGATGATGTGGTAGCCACCGTCGATGTAGAGGACCTGGCCGGTGATGAGCTTGGCGGCGCGGTGGGCGAGGAAGGCGGTCGCCGCACCGACGTCGTCGATCGACACCAGGGCGCGGGCCGGCGCCTTCGCCCTCGCCTTGTCGAGCAGCTCGTCGAACTCGGGGATGCCTGATGCGGCGCGGGTCGCGAGCGGGCCGGGCGAGATCGCGTGGACGCGGATGCCCTTCGGCCCCAGCTCGGCCGCCATGTAGCGGACCGCGCTCTCGAGCGCGGCCTTCGCGACGCCCATGACGTTGTAGTTCTCCACCACCATCTGCGAGCCGTAGTAGGTCATCGTGAACAGCGTGCCGCCGCTCTTCATCAGCGGTTCGGCGAGGTGGCCCATGCGGATGAATGACCAGCAGGACACCTCCATCGTCTTCAGGAAGCCGTCGAGCGGCACGTCGGTGACCCGGCCGGCCAGCGTCTCGCGCGGCGAGAAGGCGATGGAGTGGACCACGAAGTCGAGCGCCCCCCAGACCTCGGTGATGCGCTCGAAGACGGCCTCCATCTGGCCGGGCACGGCGACGTCGAGCGGCATGACGATCGGCGCCCCCACCTCCGCCGCCAGCGGCTCGACGTACGGGCGGGCCCTGTCGTTGAGGTAGGTGACGGCAAGCTCGGCGCCGAGCGCGTGGAAGGCCCGCGCGCAGCCCCAGGCGATGGAGCGGTCGTTGGCGATACCGACGACGAGGCCGCGATAGCCCTCCAGCAGGTTCGCCTTCGTCTCCGGTCGGGACATGCGCGCTCTCCGTGGTCAGGTCGGGGCTGTCGCCGCGACGAGGGCGAGGGTGTGCCGGGCGATCATCAGCTCCTCGTTCGTCGGCACCACGAGGAGCTGCACCCGGCTTCGGGGTGTCGAGATCACCATCTCGCCGGCCTCGTTCGCGGCGGGATCGAGCTCCGCGCCGAGCCAGGCGAGCCGCTCGGCGATGCGGGCGCGCACGACCGGGCTGTGCTCGCCGATGCCGGCGGTGAACACGAACGCGTCGAGCCCCTGGAGCGCGGCCGCCAGCGTCCCGGCGGCGAGCCCGGCGCGGTGGACGAAGTGGTCGACCGCGAAGGCGGCGTGCGGCACATCGCTCGCCAGCAGGTCCCGCATGTCGCTCGACACCCCCGACAGGCCCTTCAGCCCCGCCTGATGGTAGAGGAGGTCCGTCACGCCGTCGGCGGTGAAGCCGCGCTCGGCGATCAGGTAGAGGACCACGCCGGGGTCGAGCTGGCCGGGGCGCGTACCCATCGGCAGGCCGTCGAGCGCGGTGAAGCCCATCGTGCTCTCCACGCTGCGCCCGGCCTCGAGGGCGCACATCGACGCGCCGCTGCCGAGGTGGGCGACGATGGTCCGCCCGGCCGCCGCCTTCGGCGCGACCACGGCGAGGCGCTCGGCCACGTACTCGTAGGAGAGACCGTGGAAGCCGTAGCGCCGCACACCCTCGTCGTAGAACCGGATGGGAAGCGCGTAGGCCTGGGCGACCGGCGGATGGCCCCTGTGGAACGCGGTGTCGAAGCAGGCGACCTGCGGCACCTCCCGGTTGATCTCCATGACGAGGTGGATCGGTGCGAGGTTGTTCGGCTGATGGAGCGGGGCGAGCTCCTGGTAGGTGGCGAGCTTGTCGAGGACCGCCTGGTCGATCAGGACCGGACGGGCGTAGTCCGGCCCGCCGTGGACGACACGGTGCCCGATCGCCCGCAGCGTCAGGCCCTCGAGCGACTCCAGCCAGACACGCGCCTCGCCGATCGCGGCGGGAAGATCCGCCAGCGCCGCTGCCGTGTAGGTCCGGTCGACGAGAACGGCACCGTCCGCACCGGTGGCGTGAAGGCGCGGCCGCGTGCCGATCCCGTCGATCGCGCCGCGCACGTGGAGCGACGGCTCGCCGGACTCGACGGTGAAGATCTGAAACTTGAGGCTCGACGAGCCGGCGTTGACCGCGAGAACGACCTCCATCGCGCTCAAGCCGCGATCGGGGCCGACGCGCGGCGCGCGGCGGCGTAGAGCGATGCGACCGCGCACGAGGCGAGCCGGGTCCGCACCGAGTCTGCCCGCGAGGTGAGGATGATCGGCACCCGCGCGCCGAGCACGATGCCGGCGGCGTCCGCATGGCTGAGGAAGGTCAGGTTCTTCGCCAGCATGTTGCCCGCCTCGAGGTCGGGGACGACGAGGATCTGCGCGTGGCCGGCGACCGGCGAGACGATCCCCTTGATGCGCGCCGCCTCCGGGTCGATGGCGTTGTCGAAGGCGAGCGGGCCGTCGATCTTGCCGCCGGTGATCTGCCCCCGGTCGGCCATCTTGCAGAGCGCCGCCGCCTCCAGCGTGGAGGGGATCTTCGGGGTCACCGTCTCGACGGCGGACAGGATCGCGACGCGCGGCTCCCCGAGGCCGACCGCGGTCCACAGGTCGATGGCGTTCTGGACGATGTCCCGCTTCGCCTCGAGGTCGGGGAAGATGTTGATGGCCGCGTCCGTGATGAAGAGCGTGTCGGCGTGACCGGGCACGTCCATGACGAAGACGTGGCTGATGCGCCGCTTCGTGCGCAGCCCCGTGGCGGAGGCGGTGACCTCGCGCATCAGCTCGTCGGTGTGGAGGCTCCCTTTCATGAGGAGCTCGCCCCGCCCCTCGCGGATGAGGCGCACCGCGAGGGCCGCCGCGGCGTCGCTATGCGGGGCATCGACCACCTCGACGCCGGCGAGATCGAGGCCGTGCTCGGCGGCGATGGCGCGGATCCTGGCGTCCGGTCCGACGAGGATCGGAACGATCAGCCGCGCCGCCGCCGCTTCCAGCGCGCCGCGCAGAGCCGTCTCGTCACAGGGGTGGGCGACGACGGTCGTAGCGGGGGTCTCCTCCTGCGCCCGGGCGATGAGGCGGTCGTACTTGGAGGGCTTCGCCCCTCCGTGCACGCTGTCATCCATGGCACTCGCTCCTCAGATCTCGGTGACGACGGCGCACCGGGGCGGCTCGGGTCCCGTCCCGCCCATCGGATGCGTCCGTCCGTTGGCACGCCCCACCTTGATACCCCATCGCCCCCTGCGCGCGAGGGCCACATGAACGCGGCCGATGCGCCGGCGCCGGGCATCGCTTCGGACAGGTTCGGGGTGTCGGCTGCGATCGCTCCTGCCGCGCGCGGTCCGGGCCGCGTCCGGCGTCATGCCTGGCCGTCGTGCCGGTGCGCGGCGTTGGCGCCGGGGGTCCGGTCGCCGGATGCCTTCGCCCCGCCCGGCGCCTTGCGGCGTGGCGGAGGAGGCGGGCTCGCGGGGCTGAAGATTCCCGAGATCCGCTCCAACCGTCCCGCCGCTTCGCCCTTGAGCGCCCCCGAAGCGCCGAGGACGGTGCCGAGCATCTCGAGGGCACCCGCGCGGGCGGCCTCGTCGTCGGGCAGGAGGCCGGGGAGCGCGGCGAGCGCCGCCTCCTCGTCGATCCGCAGCATGTAGAACTGATCGCGGACCATCGCCTTGAAGTCGGCGAGGGAGAGCGCCTTCGCCGCCGGATGCTCCTGCCGGATCCGCCGGATCGCCTCGAAGCCCCGTTCGTCGACCCTGCCGCGCGCCATGCCGACGTAGACGAGCGCGCGCACCACCGCCTCGCGCAGCCCCCCTTCGCGCATGCGTGCCCGGAGCTCGGCGACCCGGTGCTCGATCAGACGCTGGTGGAGAAGGTTCTTCGCCGCCTTGCGCGGGCGGCGGTCGGAGCTGGCGTCGATCCCGAGCGCGGCCTGGAGCGCGGCCGATCCGTAGACGGCGCGAAAGATGTCCTCCGACGCGGTCTCGGCGACCTTCCGCACGGTATCGAGCCCGTCGACGACCTGGCGGGACACCTGCTCCTGGACGGCGAGCCAGGGATTGTCGGGCTCGGCGGGACAGCGCGCCTTCCGGGCGGCAGCGGCGGACTGTTCGATCCAGCCGAGCCACGGATTGCCCGCGCCGAACATCTCGTAGCCGAGGCGCAGCGGGTGGAGGCGGCGCATCGACTCGGCGAGGGACGGGCTCACGCTCGCCCGGACGAACGGCTGGACGAACGCCCGGTAGAGGGCGAGGTTGATCTCCGACACGCGCGCGGCCGCCGCAAATCGCCGCTCGTCCTCAAGGTCGTTGCCGCCCAGCGCGCGGATGTCGTCCAGCGTCCGGGCCTCGCAGCGCATCGCCCAGTCGCCGGTCACGAGGTCCGGGTGTGCCCCTGCCGCGTCCTTCGGCTCGAACACCGCCTCGTAGAGGCCGGGCGGCAGCAGGTCGATGAAGTCGATGTTGGAGGCGAACTCGTCGTGCTGTTTCCGCGCGACGCCGGCGGAGACGAAGATGCCGAGGTGCCCGATCGTGTCGTGGATCGTGTAGACGATCGTCTGCCCGAAGGCGCGGATCTCGTCGACGCTGTCGTAGAGGTCGAGGAGCCAGTCGAGCGCCTGTTGCGGCGGAGTGATGTTGTCGCCGCGCGAGCAGAAGACGACGATCGGCGAGCGGATGTTGCGAAGGTCCACCACCGTGCCGTCCGAGGTGGTGATCTCCCCCGAGGTCAGCTTGTTGCCGATGAACAGCTCGTCGACGATGAACTGGATCTCCTCGGCGTTGAGGCAGACGTGGCCGCCCCACCACTTCTCGAAGCCGAGATAGCGGTCCGCCTCCGTATCGACCTTGGAGTAGAGGTTGTACTGCTTGCTCCAGAGCGTGTTGGCCGGGTTCTGGTTCTCGAAGTTCTGGACGAGCCAGGCACCGTCGAAGACCCCGGCGCCCATGTCGCTGGTGAGGGCCGTGAGCCAGCTCCCGCCAAGAAGGCCGCCGAGATAGCGCATCGGGTACTGGCCCTTGACGCCGGCCCAGTAGGAGAGCGGCGCCCCGGCGACGATGATCGGCCCGAACAGCTCCGGCCGGATCGCGGCGAGCATCATCACCGCCCACCCCGCCTGGCAGTTGCCGACGACACACGGCTTGCCCTCGGCGTCCGGGTGGCGCCGGCTCACCTCCTCGAGGAACGCCGCCTCCGCCCTCGCGACGTCCTCGATCGTCTGGCCCGGTACCGGGTCCGGCAGGAAGCCCACGAAGTAGCTGGGATGGCCCGCCTTCATCGCCACGCCGAGTTCGCTGTCGGCCTTGAAGCCGCCGATGCCGGGGCCGTGGCCGGCGCGCGGGTCCACCACCACGAAGGGCCGCCGGGACGGGTCTACGGTCACGTCGTCCGGCGGCACGATGCGCACCAGGAGGTAGTTGACGGGGCGCGGCAGCGTCCGCCCGTCAAGGACGAGCTCGGCCTTGTAGTCGAGCACGTTGGGGACGGCCTCGGCCGCGTGCTCGCGGTAGCCCTCGCTCCGCCGGCGCATCACGTCGAGGGTGAGGAAGAACCGCTGCAGGGCGTCCTGCTGGTACTCGTCGAAGGAGAAAAGGCCCGGAATGCCGGCCGGTCCGGCAATCCCCGGCCGCTTCCTGTTCGTCGTCGAGCTGCTCAATGGTCCCACTCCAGCTTTCCGCCCGACCCCACCCGCCATGCCGGAGCACGGCGGGCCGACCAGGACCGCCTCAGAAGGTCTTGGGTTCCCAGTTGAGGAAGAAGCCGACGTTGCCCGGCATGCCGCCCGGGAAATCGATGATCATCGCCTTCAACCGGTACCCCCGCGGCTGGAGGTTGGCCTTGAAGCCGTCGTACAGCTCCCGCGCCTTGCCCTGCAGCGTCGTCGGCCAGTCTGGCTCAATGTTGTTGATCGCGCGACCGCCGTCCGTGCAGAGCTTCGCGGGGAAGCTGTAGACCATCGCCTCGTACTTCCCGTCGTTGACCGCGTTGGCGACGATGCGGCGGATGATCTCGCGTTCGCGCTCGGTCACGTGCGTGGCGAGGAACTCCGCGGCGGCTTCCTCCAGCCGCTTCTGCTCGGCCTTCTTGGCCTCCACGCGGCGGTCGATCTCCTTCATCTGCTTCTCGAGGACCTCCATGCGGAGATCGTCCGCAGTGGGGATCGCTGCCGCGGCCTTCGCCGGTGCGTCCTGATTTGCCATGTCTCGACATCCTCCTTGCGTTATGCGGGCCCTGCGAAGGGAGCGGGCCGCGGGTCTTCGGCCCGATCAATGCCCGCCCAGCACCAGCGTCTGCACCGGCATCATGAGGGCCTGCAGCCGCAGGATCAGCGCGTGGACGATCCCCACCGTGTCGACGACGTGGAGATAGGCGCGCGTCACCGGGCCGATGTCCTGCGACTTCAGGGCGTCGTGGTTATCGGTGTAGGCGTTGGCGATGCAACTGCTGCCCGGCGGCAGCCGGTCGAGGCCGCCTTCGTAGAGCGGCTCGAGGTAGGCCGTCAGCGTTCCCGGCTGGCTGATCGCCGCCGTCTCGACGAGCTGGTCGGAGGGGCGCAGGGCCCCCGCGGCCACGGCGTCCTGCACCTTGGTCACGACCAGCGGGATGATGGTGAAGGGCGTCGCCACGCAGGCCACCTCGGCGATCATGCCGACGCGGATCACCTGCGCCTCGATCTGCCCGAACCCGGCGATGATGGCCCGGCGCCCGGCGTCGGCCGGCACGAGGACGCCCGCGGAGCGCATCATCGGGTTGACGAGGTCGCCGACGCGCAAGGTGAACTGCTCGACGGTGCCGTCGACGCCGGCGCGCACGACGGTCTTGCCGAGATCGACTTCCGCCTCGGCGAGCTCGGCCACGGCGCTCGCCCGCCGCGCGGGCAGGCTGGTGCCGATCTCCGTCTCGATCGCGCTCTTTTCGGCGGTCACCGCGTCGAGGGCGCCCTGCCGACCGCCGAGCGCCTGCTCCAGGCGCTGGATCTCGCGCTCGGACACGGTGCTGGCGTTGCGATCCAGGAGCTCGCGCTTGGTCCGAAGCTCGTCACGGACCTGGTCGTATGCGCTCCGCGCCTCGGCGATGCGGCCGTCCGCCCCGGCGAGGTTCTGCCGCGCGAGCGCCATCGCGGCGTCCACCTCGGCGATCTTTCGCCGGGCGGTCTCCACCGCGGCCTCCTCCTCGGTGCTGTCGAGCTTGAAGATCGGATCGCCCGCCCGCACCGCGCCGCGCACGTCGACGTAGACGTCCGAGACGCGGCCGACCATCTCCGGCACCAGCGGCACGGTCCGGAACAGCGAGACGGCGCTCCGGGTGGAGGGGTGATAGTAGAAAATCATCGTGACGAGGGTGAGCGTCAGGACCACGCAGGCGGTGATCCCCCACCGCAGCTCGAACCAGACGGAATAGAGCGTGATCTCCTGGCCGATCCGTTTCCCCTGCCCGTAGCGGCGGTAGAGGTAGTCGGGGAAGATCGTCAGCATCGAGCAGAGCAAGAGTTCGAACATCGGAGCGTTCCCTGCACGCCACGCGTCTTAGCGGGTCAACCGGCCGTCGCCCGCGCGCCCGTGCCGTCGCCCATCGCGATGGCGGGCGGCGGCGTCTCCGGGGACCGGGCCGCGGCGGCGAGCGCGCCCTCCTTGGCGCCGGCGATGCGCACCAGCCGCTCCAGCGCGTCGGCGATGCGCGCGACCGGGGTCGAAATGTCCGGTATCGGCACCAGCGCAAGGAGCAGCGCGGCGATCCAGAAGCCCGTCTGGTGGGTGAGCAGCGCGATCAGCGCGAGGACCGCGACGACGTGGAACTGGGCCCGGTTGGAGCGATGCGCCATCCGCTCCGGCAGGGCATGGAGGCGCAGGTAGAGGTTGCCGACCACCAGCACCATCACAACGAAGAACACGCTCACCGCGACGAACATCATGTCGGTTTCGCCCGGCGGGGTGATGAAGGGCGGCAGGTCGTGCGGCGCCGTCGGATGAAGGCTGGCCATCTGCTGGACCTCTCGTGACACAATGTTGCCCGCCACCGCGAGGCGCCATGCGGGGGTCTCGCCGGACTTGTTCGGCGGGACTTGGAGGCCAACCGCACCCCGCTCGCCAGAACGTCCGGGTAAATTACGGGTGACGTTCGCGACGGCTCAGCGGCGGACGGGTCGCAGCGGCACGGCCCGGGTGGCGGCGGAACCGGGGCCGGCGGGGAGCCCCGCATCCCCCAGCGCCTCGAGGACGGCGGCGGCGAGCGCGGGGTCGACGTTCCGCCAGGCGAGGTCGAGCGCCGCGTGCCGGCCGTAGTCCGGATCGATCTCGGTCACGGCGTGGACCGCCCTCCCCGCCTCCGTGTCGAGACCGAGCCGGATGGCGGATGCCGCGACCATGACGGCGCCGTAGACGACCCCGCTCACGTCGATCTTGCGGGCTTCGGCGAGCGCCTCGGCGAACCGCCCGTGGGCGAAATGGAACAGCGCGAAGCCGATGCGGTAGCTCGACGGCAGGCCGGGATTGCGGGCATAGGCCGTCTCCAGAAGGGGGATCGCCTCGTCCCACTGCGCCATTACCGCATGCTGCTGACCGAGGTCGGCGAGGATGGCGGTGTCGTTGGGGTTCAGCGCCCGCGCTATCTGAAGCTCCTCGAAGCTGCCCGCGACGTCGCCGGCGAACCAGTAGGCGCGCGACAGCGCGTGGTGGCTGCGGCTCGAATTGGGCGCGAGGTCGATGGCGCGGCGGGCGAGGTCGAGCGCCTGCCGGCCATGATCGGCGCCGGCCGGCGTCGGCGCGCCGCCGAACCGAAGCATGTCCGTATGGACCTGCGAGAGGCAGCTGCACGCCTCGGCGTCCTCCGGGTCGCGCTGGATGGCAGCCTCGAGCGCGCGCCGAACGGTCTCCTGCAGGCTGCGGTCGAAGGTCCGCGCGTAGCGGCGGAACAGGAGCACGCTGGCGGACGACGAGAGCGCGCCCGCGTTCGCCGGATCGACCTCCCGCGACCGGGCGACGAAGATGGCGCCGTAGGGCTGCGCCAGCGCCCTGACGACGGCGCCCGCCACCTCGGTGAGCGCCTCCGCCAGCCCGCCGGTCTCCACCGCCCGTTCGAACACGTCGCCCCAGAGACAACGCCCCGTCCGCACCTCGACCAGCAGCACCTCGGCCCCGAACTGCAGCGGCGAAATCGTCGTGCCGCCGGTCAGCAGGTAGTCGATGTCACGCTCGGCGGTCTCGCCCTGCAGCGCCGACGTGCCGGGGCCGAACACCGAAAGCTCGGTGAACCGCGTCAGGCCGGCGATGACGTGGCGCGTGAAGCCACGTGTGAGGTTGGGATAGAGGGACTGGTCGCCCTCCTCCTCGAACCCGGGGACGAGGATCGACACTCCCCGGCGCTCGCGCGTCGCAGCCGGGGCCGCCGGCGCCGAACCCGCCGCGCGGGGCACGTTGCGCACGAACTCGGGAACGTACGAGCCCTTCGGGATGGAGATGACGACGGGATCGACCCGGCCGGAGGTGAGGTAGTAGCGCTCCAGCGTCCGCCGCAGCCTCCCGGCCTCGATCCGCACGATCGAATCCACCTGCGGGTCGAAGTCCGCGCCGCGCCCGAAGACGCAGGTCGCGATGGCGTAGGCCTTGATCAGGTCCTGCCGGCCCGCCAGTGTCTCCTCGACGATGTATTCCAGGAACCGCCTGTTGCGGTTCGAGGCCTCGAAATCGGCCGAGGCGACGATGCGTTCGAGCTGATCCCGAACGGCCGTCGGTTCAGGCGTGTCGATACCCTTCATACCGCGCCTCACGCATCGGCATAATATTACTCCCAAGAGTTCGACTTGATAAGCCGGCGGCGCCTCCAACGAACGATCGGTCGGCGCGGATATACGGTGACGTACTTGCGGCGGGGCCGGGACACCATGCGAGGCTGAGGCAACCAACGTCCGCCCGGTCCTCCGATGCCGCGATCGCCCCAGTCCAGCCCGGCATGCATCATGAAGCGCTTCCCGCAGGACGCGGGGCTGATCGGCCGCCTCCTCCTGAGCCATCCGGAGTTTCGCAGCATCTGCGAGGACTATGCCGCCGCGCAGACCGCCCTCGCGCTCTTCAAGGCGCGGTCCGACGCGGCAGAGCGCCCGGAGGTCGCCGAATACGAGGACATCATCCGCGAGCTCGAGGCCGAGCTCGCCGACATGCTGAAGACCATCCGCGGCGCCGCCGGTCCGGACCCGGACGGACATCCGCAGCCCACCGGGGAACCGGACCGATAGCCCCCGCGCCTTCGCCCGGCACTCACCCACCGGCGCGCGTCGGGGAGGCGAACGCTGCGGTTCAGCGACCCTTGAAGACAGGCTTGCGCTTCTGCGCGAAGGCGGCCCGGCCCTCGGCGTAGTCCTCGCTCTCGAAACAGGCCTGCACGGCGGCGTCGATCGCCGCCTGCTGCTCCGGCGCGGGACGGTCCAGCGTCCCGCGGATCGCGAGCTTGGCGGCGCGGATCGTCAGGGGCGCGTTGGCGGCGATCGCGGCCAGATACTCCGCCGCCGCCGCGTCGAACCCGTCGACCGGGAGGATCCGGTTGATGAGGCCCATCCGCAGCGCCTCCTCGGCGTCGTACTTGCGGGCGGTGTAGAAGATCTCCGCCGCGTTCGCCGGTCCGACCACGTCGACGAGCGTCTTGATGCCCGGGTAGCGGTAGCCGAGGCCGAGCCTGGCGGCGGGGATCGCGAAGCGCGTATCGGCGGCGGCGATCCGCAGGTCGCAGCCGAGCGCGGTGCCGAGGCCGCCGCCCACGCACCACGTGCGGATGACGGCGACGGTCGGCTTGGCAGCACCGGAAATCGCCGCGTGCGCCTCCCGGCCGACCCGGTCGTAGGCGGCCACCTGCTCGGGCGTCGAGCGCAGGCGTCCGAACTCCGAGATGTCGGCACCGGAGATAAACGCGTCCTCCCCGTCGCCGCGGATCGCGATCACGTGCACCGCCTCGTCATCCATGAAGCCGGCGATCGCGGCGGGGATCTGTCGCCACATGTCGAACGTCACCGCGTTCCGACGGCGGGGGTTGGAGACGATCATCCAGCCGACGGCGCCGTCGATCCGGGTCACGATCCGGGGGGTGTAGCCGTCGGCTTCGGGCTTCGGCTCGGCGAGTGTCATACGACGTGGCGCTCCTTCAGTTCGCGGATCTCACCACTGGACAGGCCCAGCTCGGCCAGGATGGCGTCGGTGTGCTGGCCGGCGTCGGGCGTCGCCGAGTGGAGGACGGGCTCGGACTGCGACATTACGATCGGCTGGGCAAGGACCTTCTGCGCGCCGCGCGCCGGATGCTCCACCTCGCCGACCATGTTGAGATGCTGCACCTGCGGGTCGGCGAACACCTCGTCGATGGTGTAGATGGGTCCGCAGGGGATCGACTTCTCCTCCAGCGCCGCCCTCAGGTCCGCCGTCGCCATGTTTCCGGTGATCTCACCGATGAGGGCGTTGAGCTCGGGGCGGTGCTTCAGCCGGGCCTTCGGTGTGGCGTACCTCGGATCGTCGAACAGCTCCGGGCGGCTGATGATGTCGCAGAACTCGCGCCACATCCGCGTTCCGCTGGCGGCGATGTTGATGGCGCCGTCGCGGGTCGGGTAGACGCCCATCGGCGTCGCCGTCGGGTGGTCGTTGCCGGCCTGGCCGGGCACCACGCCGTCGATCAGCCACCGCGCGGCCTGGAAGTCGAGCATCGCCACCTGGGCCTGGAGGAGGCTCGTGTGCACCCACTGGCCGACGCCGGTCCGCTCGCGGTCGAGCAGCGCCATGAGGATCCCCATCGCGCAGTACATCCCGGCCGTGAGGTCGGCGATCGGGATGCCGACGCGCACGGGGCCTTGCCCCTTCAGCCCCGTCACCGACATGAGCCCGCCCATCCCCTGCGCCACCTGGTCGAAACCCGGGCGATCGGCGTAGGGCCCGGTCTGGCCGAAGCCGGAGATGGAGCCCATCACGAGGCGCGGATTGCGGGCGTGGAGGCTCTCCCAGTCGATCCCGAGGCGGGACTTCACGTTGGGCCGGAAATTCTCCACCAGGACGTCGGCCCCGTCGACGAGGCGCATCAGGATGTCGTGCCCCTCCGACGACTTGAGATCCAGCGTCAGGCTGCGCTTGTTGCGGTGCAGGTTCTGGAAGTCGGAGCTCGACCGGTCGGCGTAGCCGCTGTCGTCGTTCGGCGGCTCGATGCGGATGACGTCGGCCCCCCAGTCGGCGAGCTGCTTGACGCAGGTCGGGCCGGAGCGGATGCGCGTCAGGTCGAGCACGCGGAAGCGGTCGAGCGGACCGGTGACGCCGGGGATCATTGCTCGTCCCCCACTTCGACGATGCTGTCCCGGTCGATCGTGATCCAGACCGGCGCGTCGACGTCGAACACCTGCTCGGCGGGCGCTGCCGCGCGCAGCGGCGGCCCGCCGCCCTCGCATTCGAGCCTGAGGGCATAGTCCCACCGCTCGCCCAGGAAGGTGCGCTCGCCGACACGCGCCGCGAGCAGGACCTGCCCGTCGGCCCGGGGCGCCGCCGCACCGTTGCGCGGCGTGAGGCGCACGTTCTGCGGCCGGATCGAGGCGAGCACCTGACCCTCGCCATCCGCGGCGTCCGCGTCGACCGAGAAGGCCGAGAAGTGCACGCGCCCGTCCGACCGCTGCCCCTCGACGAGGTTGGTGCGGCCGATGAACTCGGCGGCGAAGCGCGTGCGCGGGCGGGCGTAGAGCTCGTAGGGCGGGGCCACCTGCTCGATCCGTCCGGCGCTCATGACGGCGATGCGGTCCGAGATCGCCATCGCCTCCGACTGGTCGTGGGTCACGTAGACGGTGGTGATGCCGAATTCGGTATGCATTCGCTTGATCTCGCTGCGCATGTCCTCGCGCAGGTTGGCGTCGAGGTTGGAGAGGGGTTCGTCGAGCAGCATCACCTTCGGCTGCACGGCGACGGCGCGGGCCAGCGCCACGCGCTGCTGCTGCCCGCCGGAAAGCTCGGCCGGGTAGCGCCCCGCGAGGTGGCCGAGCTTGACCACGTCGAGGACCTCACCGACCCGCTCCCGGACCGTTGCGGCGGGAAGCTTCTGCATCTTGAGCCCGAATCCGACGTTCTGCGCGACCGTCATGTTGGGCCAGATGGCATAGCTTTGAAAGATCATCGACATGCCGCGCCGCTCGGGCGGGACCACGCCGGCGGGGGTGGAGATGTCCCTTCCGTCCAGCACGATGCGCCCTTCGGTCGGCACGATGAAGCCGGCGATCATCCGCAGCGTCGTCGTCTTGCCGCAGCCGGACGGGCCGAGCAGCGAGACGAACTCGCCGTCGCGCAGGGTGAGCGAGATGCGATGCACCGCGGTGAAGGTGCCGTAGGCCTTGGAGAGGCCGTCGAGGCTCAGCGTCGTCATGTCAGTTCTTCCGCAGCATGAAGTCGCGCCCGATGAGGCGCATTCCGACGGCCACCACCGTCGACGTCACCACCAGCAGGACGACGCCCATCGCGGCGAGCGTCTCGTACTTGCCCTGCTCGCTGAGATCGAGCGTGAGGATCGAGATGACCCGGTTGTTGTGGCTCGTCAGGAACATCGCGGTGGAGAGCTCGCGCGAGCAGATCACGAAGACCAGGATCCAGACGCCGAAGAGCGATTTCTTCAGCACCGGCGCGACCACCTGGACCAGCGCGCGCAGCCGCGAGCCGCCGTGGATGAGGACCGCCTCCTCCAGCTCCGGATTGAGGCTCCGGACGCCCGACGCGCACGAGACGTAGGCGATCGGCAGGAAGCGCGTCACGAAGGCGAGGACGACGATCGCGCCCGAGCCGTAGAGCGACAGCGGCGGACCGGCATAGGCGGCGTAGAAGCAGATCGCGAGCACGATGCCCGGCACCGCGACCGGCGCGACCGCCAGCGCCGAGAGGACGCCCGCGAACGGCAGGAGGCGCCTTGTGGCCGCGTAGGCGACCGCGAAGCCGAGCACCGTGCAAAGGGTCGCCGCCGAGAGGGCGAAGGCGACCGTGTTGACCATCGCGTCGCGCACCGTCGCCTGTTCGAAGAGGATGTCGCGGTAGTTGGCGAGCGTCAGGTTCGAGAGCGTCGGCGGCCTGGCCCAGGCCGTCTGGAAGGAGGTCGACACCAGGATGGCCGCCGGCAGGACGACCGCGAGGACCGTCACCACCGCGCCGTGCGCGAGCAGCAGCCACCGCCAGCGGCCGATCCGCATCGGCTGACGCGACCCGCCCTTGCCCGACACCGCCACGTGGCCGCCCCTGAGGAGGAGCCGCTGCGCACCGAGGAGGATGATGGTGACGAACACCAGCGGAACCGAGAAGGCCATCGCGAGCTCGATCTTCGCCGGATAGGCGAAGAACGTCGTGAGCTGCGTCGTCGCCACGTTGAAGCGCGCCGGGATAGCGATCAGGGCCGGGGTGCCGTAGAGCGCGATGGTCTCCAGGAAGACCAGCATCACCGCGCCGAGGATCGCCGGCAGCGCGAGCGGCAGCGACACGAGCCATGTGGTGCGCAGCGGCCCCGCCCCGTGGATCGCCGCCGCCTCCTCCATCTCCGACGAGATCAGGTCGAGCGCGGACGTGGCGAAGATGAAGATCAGCGGGAAGACGTTGAGGGCGATGACGAAGGCGAGGCCCCAGAGGCTGAAGACGTCCACGAGCGGGTCTTCGAGCCCGGTGAGCGCGGTCCAGATCTGGTTCAGCCACCCGGCGTTGGGACCGGCGAGCAGGATCCACCCGATCGCGCCGAGGAAGGGCGGCATGATGAACGCGCCGACGACGCCGAAGTAGAAGAAGCCGCGGCCCGGCATGTCCGTGCGCGACACCGCCCAGGCCATCGGCAGCGCGAAGAGGAGCGACAGCGCGACGGTGGCGGCGGCGAGCTGGATGGTGTGCCAGTAGGCGGTGAGGTAACGGCTGCGCGACACGACGTCGACGAAGTTGCCGAGGGTGAGGGCGCCAGTCTTGGGATCGGAGAGGCTCTCGGTGAAGAGGCGCGTCAGGGGCGCCACCACCAGGAAGACGAGGACGATGGAGAGGGCCGCAAACAGCACGAGGGTCCAGTCGATCCTGAGGGCGCGCGCGGTAAGGCGCGCCCTCGCGGTCGGGGCGATGTCGACCACAGCCTAGATCCCGAACGTGTCGCGGAATTCTTCGGCGAGCTCGGGGATGCCGTTGATCATCTGGTCCGTCGTCGCGGTGATCACCTTCATCTCGTCGAAGGGCACCACGCCCGCCGCGAGCGGGACGCCGGGGCGGATGGGGTTGCCGAAGTCGGCGGCGACCACCTCGGCGAACTCCGGCCCGAGGAGGAACTCGCTGAAGAGGCGGGCGGCGTTGGGATGCGGCGCGTCGGCGAGGATGGCGCTCGGCGAGGTGATGACCACGGTCCCGTCGGTCGGATAGATGACGGCGATCGGGTTGCCCTTGGCGGCGGAGATGAGCGCCGAGGCGGTCGGCCCGGCGCCGACCAGCGTCTCGCCCGAGGCGGTGGTGGTGACGACGTCGATCGAGGAGCGGCCGATGTGCGGGTTGATCTCGGCGAGCGTCTCGAAGAAGTCCCAGCCGTAGAGCTCCTTCATCTTCACCGCCCACATGCCGACGTAGCCGGAGAAGCCCGGATGGCCGATGGCGACGTGGTCGGTCCACTTCGGATCGAGGAGGTCGGGCCAGTTCTTCGGCGCGTCGACCTCGGTCACCTTGTCGGTGTTGTAGACGATAGACATCGGGCCGGCGACGGACACGTGGTAGGCGTCGTCCGGGTCGATTCCCCGGAACTCCTCGAAGACCTCGTCCTTGCGGATCGGCGTGTAGATCGCGAGAAGGTCCCGCGACTTGAGGTCCATGGCGTGGGCGATGTTGGACGTCGTCAGCACGTCGCAGTTGGCGACGCCGGTGCTGATGTCCTGGTTGAGGCGCTGGAAGGCCACTTCCGCCGTCGAGCGCACGACGTTCACCTTGACGCCGGGATAGGCGGCGGTGAACGCGGCGCCGGCGCGCTCCGCCGACTCCGAGGACATCGGCACGACATACCACGTCACCTCCCCTTCCGCCTTGGCGGCCTCGTAGAGGTCGTCGAGGGACGGTGCGGCGAAGGCGAGGCGCGGGAGTGCCGCCGAGGCGGCGAGCGCGGCGGTGGTGACGATGAATTGTCTGCGGTCGATGGGCATTTGGTCCTCCCTCTTGTTTTATCGTTGAGTGACGCCGACGGCCCCCCGCCGGGTCAGGTCTTGTCGCCGGCGGGGCCTCCCTCGGGGCGCTGGAGCGCGGCGACGAGGTCGGCATAGACGCGGCCGCCGAAGAGGATGTGGTCGCGCATTGCCGCCTCGGCGGCGTCGGGATCGCCGGCGGCGATGGCCTTCACGACGGTGCCGTGCTCCTCCCACGACCGCTCGACGCGGGCGCGCTGGTTCAGACTCGAGGCGTGGTAGAAGGCCATGCGGCGCCGGGTGTTGCGGATGAGGTCGGCGAGGTAGGCGTTGCGGGCGCCCTGGTAGATCGCCTCGTGGAATCGCGTGTTGGCATCAATGTATGCCTTGTTGTCCATCGCGCGCACGCTATCGCGGCTTTCGGTATGTATCATGGCGAGCTGCTCGGTCTCCGCAGCGCTCATCCGCCGGGCGGCAAGGCTCGCGGCCTCGCCTTCGAGGGCGACCAGCGTCTCCATCATGGCGATCGCCTCGGTGACGCCGACGCGGGTGATCACGGCGCCGTGGCGCGGCCGCAGCTCCACCAGTCCGGAGGCGGCGAGCTGGATCAGCGCCTCGCGCGCGGGCGTTCGCGATACCTCGAACCGCTCGGCGAGGGAGCGCTCGTCGATAGTGTCGCCGGGGCGCAGGGCCCCGTAGCGGATCTCGTCCTCCACCCGCCGCCGCACGGTCTCGCTCGCTCGCGTCATACTCGTCCTTTGTCTGGCGCGCCGCAGCTTAGCGCATTCGTCGCTCTTGTGTATACGTTAATTATATGATTGAACACACAGAAGATCATAAACGATACGGATGGACGGAATGATGCTCCCCCAGCGCGGCCCATGCTGACCCGGGCCGTCCGCATCCACCGCCATGGCGGCCCCGACGTGCTCCAGCTCGACGAGGTGGAGCTTCCGCCGCCCGGAGATGGCGAGGCGCTGGTGCGCAACACCGCCATCGGCGTCAACTATGCCGACATCTACGAGCGCGAGGGCGACCATGGCGGCCCCCACAGCGCCAAGCCCTTCCCGGTCACGATGGGCCACATGGCCGCCGGCATCGTCGAGGCGCTCGGGCCGGGCACGGACGGGCCCGCGCCCGGCACCCGCGTCGGCTACATCGGCGGGGCGAGCTACGCGGGCCATACGCTGGTCCCCGCCGGCCGGCTCATCGCCCTGCCGGACAGCGTCGCCGACGACGTCGCCGGCGCCTACCTGCTGCGCGGGCTGACGGCGGAATATCTGCTGCGCCGGCTCTTCGTCGTGCGTCCCGGCGTGACGGCGCTCGTCCACGCCGCCGCCGGCGGGATGGGCCTTGTGCTCGGACAGTGGGGCAAAGCGCTCGGCGGCCGCATGATCGGCACCGTCGGCAGCGCCGCCAGAGTCGCGACCGCAGCGGCGCACGGCTACGAAAGCGTCATCGACACATCCGCCGAAGACTTCGCGCCCCGCGTGATGGAACTGACCGGCGATCGGGGCGCGGACGTCATCTACGACGGGATCGGCAAGGCGGCGTTCCTGAAGTCGCTCGACTGCATCCGCCCGCGCGGCATGGTGATCAGCTACGGCACGAGCTCGGGCAACGTCGGCGCCTTCGACCTGCAGCGCCTCCACTCCAAGTCGATCATCGTGACGCGGCCGACCCTGCGCAGCTACATCGCCGACCCGGCCGAGCTGAAGGCGGCGAGCGAGGCGCTGTTCGCCGTCCTCCTCGACGGCACGCTCGAAACGCCGATCTCCGCCCCGCTCCCCCTCGCCGAAGCCGCCGAGGCGCACCGCCGGCTCGAGGGCCGCGCCCTCGACGCGCCCGTCGTCCTCCATCCCTGAGACCGTGATGTCCGACACCGATATCGCCGCCCCCGCGACGACCTTTCCCCCCGAATGGTACCCGCAGAGGGAATTCGGCGAGGGCCGCGTCGGCCTTTCGATCGACGGCCCCGTCGCCGTCGCCGCCATCCAGGTTCCGGGCAAGATGAACGCGCTCGACGACCTCGCGACCGCCGGGCTCATCGAGGCGCTGACCGTCGCCGAGGCCGAGGCGCGCGTCTTCGTCCTCACCGGGATCGGCGGCCGCGCCTTCATCTCCGGCGCCGACATCGAGGCCTTCGACGACGAGAAACGCGGCCCGTCGCGCTTCATGGAGCGCCAGCAGCGTCTCGCCGCGAGCCCGCTGCCGACCATCGCCGCGATCCGGGGCTACTGCCTCGGCGGCGGGCTGATGACGGCGCTCAACTGCGACCTCCGCGTCGCCGGTGCCGATGCGCAGTTCGGCGTCCCCGCCGCGCGGCTCGGCATCGCCTACGGCTACGACGGGCTGAAGCGGCTCGTCGAGACGGTCGGCCCCTCGCGCACGCGCCGCCTCCTCTATGTGGGCGACCGCATCGACGCCGCGACCGCGCTCGCCTGGGGTCTCGTCGACGAGATGCATGGCCCCGATGCGCTCTGGGGCGCGGCGATGGCGCTGGCACGGCGCATCGCCGGCAACGCGCCGCTGTCGGTCAAGGCCAGCAAGGCGACGATCGCCGAGGTTCTCGCCGATCCCGCCACGCGCGACCTCGCCCGGATCGAGGAATTGTCGCTGGCGTGCCGCGAGAGCGCCGATTTCCGCGAGGGGCGCCGCGCCTTCCTCGAGAAGCGCCCGCCGGTGTTCGAGGGACGCTGATGGCCCTCGTCCTCTATCACGCGTGGAAGTCGAGCGCGTCGCGGCGGGTGCGCCTCTTCCTGGAGGAGAAGGGCCTCGCCTACGAGGGTCACGAGATCGACCTCACCCGGCAGGAGCAGCACAGTCCCGCCTACCTCGCGATCAATCCCCTCGGCGTGGTGCCGACCCTCGTCCACGACGGCCGGCCGCTGCACGAGAGCGGCACGGTGTGCGAGTACCTCGAGGCCATGTTCCCCGACCCGCCGCTGTGTCCCGCCGCGCCCTACGATCTGGCGCTGATGCGCAACTGGGTGCGCTACGTCGACGGCGAGATCGGTCACCTCATTCGCTTCAACTGGCGCTACAGCATCGCCGAGCGGGCGACGGCGATGAGCGACGCCGAGCTCGAAGCGGCGCTGCAGCGTATCCCGAGCGCGGAGCGGCGGGAGGCGTGGCTGCGCGCCGCGCGCCGCCCCTACGATGCCGCCGAGCTCGACCAGTCGCGCCAGGCGCTCGTGCGCATGCTCGACCGGATGGAGGCGATGCTCGAAGGGGGCTGGCTCATCGGCGACCGCTATTCCCTCGCCGACATCGCTGCGGTGCCGTTCGTGCGGCGCATCGGCGAGGAGATCGCCCCTGAGGCGCTCGAGCCCGCGGCGCGCCCGCGCGTCGCCGATTGGTGGGCCGCCGTCACCGCCCGCCCCGCCTACACCCGCGCCAGGCTCGACCCCTTCGTCGCTGCCGACTGACGCCGCCACGGTCGGCGCGCGGCCGGTCCGACGGGGTCGTTTCCGGCGGCGGTAGCGATGCTGACGGGCCGTGCGGCGCCGCTCCCGGACAGGCTTCCCGACCATCGTCCTCCCCCGATCCCAGCTTTTTCCTGCGCCCTGATTTGGAATTTCCTTCTTTTCACTCCGGACGACTGCACGCATTTTGTGCGCGCTTAAAGACGCGCCAAAACAGTCTCACGGGAGCTCCTCGCAGCCGACGTGACAGAGGGGTACGGGACCCGGGCTGACGCGGCGCTCTCAATCCGGGAAGTGAATATGGCCGCCGAAAAAACTGACACGCTCATCGTCGGAGGAGGTCAGTCTGGCATTGCGATGAGCGAGCACCTGACGGAGATGGGGATCCCCCACCTCGTCCTCGAGCGGGGCCGGGTCGCCGAACGCTGGCGCTCGCAGCGCTGGGATTCCCTCGTCGCCAACGGCCCGGCATGGCACGACCGCTTCCCCAATCTCGAATTCGACGACGTCGGGCCCGACGTGTTCCCGCCGAAGGAGCGCATGGCGCGCTACTTCGACGACTACGCCAGGATGATCAACGCGCCGATCCGCACCAACGTCGAGGTCAAGCGCGTCACCCGCTGCCCCGGCCGGCCGGGCTTCATCGTCGAAACGTCCGAGGGCGACATCGAGGCCCAGCGCGTGGTCGCCGCCACCGGGCCGTTCCAGGTCCCCTCGTTTCCGAAGATCGTCCCCGAGGATGCCGGCGTCGCGCAGATCCACTCGTCCGACTACCGCAACCCGGACCAGCTCGCCGACGGCGCCGTACTCGTCGTCGGCGGCGGCGCCTCGGGCTGCCAGATCGCCGAGGAGCTGCGGCGCGCCGGTCGCGACGTCTACCTGTCGATCGGCGAGCACTACCGCCCGCCGCGGTCCTACCGCGAACGCGACTACGTCTGGTGGCTCGGCGTTCTCGGCAAGTGGGACGAGATCAAGACGACCCCGAAGAAGAAGCACGTCGCCTTCGCCGTCAGCGGCTACGACGGGGGCCGGACGGTCGACTTCCGTCGTCTCGGCCACATGGGCATCACCGTGCTCGGCCTGACGAAGGCGTACCGCGACGGCGTCATCGAGATCGCCGACGACCTGGCCGAGAACATCAGACAGGGCGACGAGGCCTACCTCGACGTGCTGCGCGAGGCGGACGCCTATGTCGAGCGTAACGGCATCGGCCTGCCGCCGGAGCCCGAGGCCTGGACGATCGAGCCGGATCCGGAGTGCATCGCGCACCCGATCCACGAGCTGGACCTCGCCGGGGCCAACGTCACGACGATCATCTGGGCCACCGGTTACAAGTTCGACTTCAGCTGGCTGCAGGTGAACGCGTTCCACGACGACGGGACGCCGTTCCACAAGCGCGGGATCTCGGCCGAGACCGGGATCTACTTCCTCGGCCTGCCCGAGCTGACCAACCGCGCGTCGTCCTTCATCTACGGTTGCTGGTACGACGCGAAGTATATCGCGACCCACATCGGCGTTCAGCGCAACTATGTGGCCTACGAGAAGGCCTAGCCCGTACGCCCGCCCCGATCGGTGGCCGGCACGCCCGGCCGCCTGCAGCGACGCACCCTGAACCAACAAGGATCGCCGCATGAAGCGTGTCATGTTCCTCAACGGCCCCAACGCCAATCTCTACGGGTTGGACCGAAGTGGCACCTACGGGAGCGATAGCTTCCCCCAGATCGAGGCCGCCTGCCTCGCCCGCGCGGGCGAGCTGGGCTTTGCCCTCGACTTTCGCCAATCGAACCACGAGGGCGTCCTGATCGACTGGATCCAGGAGGCTCGGCAGAGCTGCGCCGGGCTGCTGATCAACGCCGCCGGGCTGACCTACACGTCGGTCGCGATCCTCGACGCCCTGCTCGCCTTCGACGGGCCGATCATCGAATGCCATATGAGCAACATCTGGAAGCGCGAGCCCTTCCGCCACCATTCGTTCATCTCGAAGGCGGCGACCGGGGTGATCGCCGGCCTCGGCCTGCAGGGCTACCTCCTGGGCCTGACGGCTATGGGCACGCTGATCGCCGAGCCCGCGGCATGACGGACACCCTCGTCTTCTACAGCGGCCCGGACCCGTTCGACGTCTGGCGCGACGCCCTCGCCCCCCACCTCGACGGGCATGTCCGGATCGAGGAGGCCGACAAGGTCACCGACCCCGGGTCCGTCCGCTTCGCCCTCGTCTGGATGCCGCCCGAGGGCTTCTTCGCCCGCTTCCCGAACCTCGAACTGGTCGTGAACCTGGGGGCCGGGGTCGACCGGCTGGTGGCGCGCGACGACCTGCCTGACGTGCCGATCACGCGCCTCTCGGACCCCGAGATGGGCCGGATGATGGCTGGCTACGTGCTCTTCGCGGTGCTGCGCCATGCCCGCGACATTCCCCACTTCGAGGCGGCTCAGCCACGGCACGAATGGGCCTACCGGCACCCGCGGGCGGCGAGCGAGACCACCGTCGCCGTGCTCGGCCTCGGCGAGCTCGGCGCCCTCGCCGCGACGGAGATCGCACGGCTCGGCTACGACACCCACGGCTGGGCGACCCGGCCGAGGGAGCTGGAGGGCGTCACCGTCCATTGCGGCGACGATGCGCTCGAGGGGCTCCTCGGCATGGCCGACATCGTCGTCTGCATGCTGCCGCTCACCCCCGGCACCCGGAACCGGCTGGACGCCGCCGTCTTCGCGGCGATGAAGCCCGGCGCGGCGTTCGTGAACGTCTCGCGCGGAGCGGTCGTGGACGAGCCGGCCCTCGTCGAGGCGCTGCGGTCGGGGCACCTCTCCGGCGCGACCCTCGACGTCTTCGCGACCGAGCCGCTCCCCGCCGACAGTCCGCTCTGGACGCTGCCGGGAGTCCTCATCACGCCGCACCTGGCGTCGGTGGCCCTGCCGAACAGCGCCGCGCCGCAGATCGCCGCCAACGTCCGTGCCATCCAGACGGGAGGCGCCTTGATCAACGAGGTCTCCCGCTCGCGAGGATATTGAGCGGTGCCCCGGCACCGCGCGGTCCGGACGGACGCGCGCCCCCCACGACCCGTGTGCACGTGCTCGGCATGAGCCTTGCGGACGAACCCGACGGCGGCCCGGTCCGCCGCGTCGGCCACCCGGCGGCAGGCCGCTGAAATGCCGCGCCACTCTCGTCAACCAACAGGACAGTCCAGATGAAACGTCTCCTACTGACCGCCGCGGCCCTGAGCCTCTTCGCTCACGCCGCCTCCGCCGAGACCCTCGTCGTCTCGAGCTGGGGTGGCAGCTTCCGCGACCTGATCGCCGACACCATCGGCAAGAAGTTCACCGAAGAGACGGGCGTCGAGGTCGAGTTCATCATCGGCGGCACCATCGACCGGCTGAACCAGGCCAAGCTGAGCCGTGACAACCCGGAAAGCGACGTGACCTTCACGACGTCGCATATCGGCTGGCTCTACGCCAACGACGGGCTCTTCGAGAAGCTGGACCTGTCGAAGATCCCGAACGCTGAGAACCTCGTCGAGCAGGCCAAGATCAGCCCGTTCCACATCGGTGCCTGGGCCTACGTCTACACCATCGGCTACCTGCCCGACATGGTGCCGGCGGACGTGACCTTCGAAAGCTGGAACGACCTCTGGTCGCCCGAGCTCGAAGGCATGATCGCCGCGCCCGACTTCGACCCGTCCCACATCATCGCGGTGTCGGCCAAGCTCGAGGGTGTCGACATCGAGAACTGGATGGATGCGACCGACAAGCTCCTGGCGCTGAAGCCGAACTTCAAGGCCTTCTACACCAACGACGCCAACTCGCAGCAGCTCCTGTCGACCGGCGAGACCCCGGTGCAGATCCTCCTGTCGATGAACGCCTACTACATGCAGTCGCAGGGCCTCGACGTGAAGCTGGCGATTCCGAAGGAAGGCGCCGTCCTCGGCGTCGACACGATGGGCATCACCACCGGCACCAAGAAGCTCGACCTCGCCTACAAGTTCCTGAACGCCGCCCTCGACCCCGAGGTCCAGGCGCAGATCGCCGAGATCAAGAAGGGCAGCCCGGTGGTGTCGAACGTCGAGCTCCCCGAAGAGCTCGCCTCGCTCCCCGGCATCTTCACGACGCCCGAGCAGTGGGAGAGCCAGACCCTGATCATCCCCCACGAGCTGCGCGCCGAGAAGACCGCCGAATGGCGCAAGTGGTTCACGGAAAACATGATCGCCGGCAACTGAGCCGCACCCGTCCCGGCGGCCATCTCGCCGGGACACCCCTCCGCCCCCGCAGGATGAGACGACGCCGATGTCGAAACGCCCCTTCCTTGGCTGGTTTGCCTCGCCGTCGATCCTGATCGCCGTGGCGATCGCGGCGTCCTTCCTCGCCATCGTGCAGTACAGCCTGCGCGCCTACGTGCCGGGCTCGCTCGACCCCGGCGGCTACACGCTGGACAACTTCACGACCCTCTGGAAGGCGGTCTACGGCCAGGCCTTCCTGACGACCGTCCTCCTCTGCTTCTGGACCGCCCTCTTCACCCTCCTGATCGGCTATCCGCTGGCGTACGCGATGGTGCGGGCGAAGTCCGCGGCCCTGCGCAGCGCCATCCTGCTGATCTCGCTGACGCCGCTCTTCCTCGGCGAGATCGTGCGCACCTATTCGTGGATGATCGTGCTCGGGAACCGCGGCTTCGTGAACGCCGTCCTGATGCAGCTCGGGCTGATCGACCGGCCCATCAGTTTCATGTTCACGATGACGGGCGTGGTGATCGCGCTGGTGCACTTCACGCTGCCGATCGTGGTGGTGATGGTGGCGGCCGCGCTCTCGCACATCGACCGCAATCTCGAGCGCGCCGCGACCTCGCTGGGCGCCGGGCGCATCCGCAACTTCCTGACGGTCACGCTGCCGCTGTCGATCCCCGGCATCGTCGCCGCCACCTCCACCGCCTTCGCCTGGACCTTCTCGGCCTTCGCGACGCCGCAGATGATCGGCGGCGGCAAGGTGCAGACGATCTCGACGCTGGTCTACCAGGTGGGATTCGCCTCGTTCAATTTTCCGCTCGCCGCCTCGCTGTCGCTGGTGGGCCTCCTGTTCACCATCGCCGTCCTCACCCTCTTCAACACCGGCATCCGCCGCCTCGAGCAGATCGGAGCGCATTGACGTGAAGAAGACCCTCCTCGACCACGTGCTCGACTGGAGCGGGCGGATCGTCCTGACCGCGATCCTCGGCTTCGTGCTCCTGCCCTTCGTGGTGGTCGCCATCGCCTCGTTCAACGACGGCGCGATCCTGTCCTTCCCGCCGAAGGCCTGGTCGCTGCGCTGGTACGCCAACATCTTCGAGTACCGCGACTTCGGCGAAGGCCTCGTCAACTCGCTGAAGGTCGCCGGTCTCGGCGCGACGATCGCGCTGATCGCCGGCGCGGGCTTCGCCTACGTGCTCGACCGCTACGACTTCGCCCTCAAGGGCGTCCTCAACGGCGTGCTGATGTCGCCGCTGATCATACCGAACTTCACCATCGGGCTCGGACTTCTGATCCTGTCGGCCGCGGCGGCGCTGCCGCGCTCGCTGTGGCTTGTCGTCACCGTCCACGTCATCATCGTGCTGCCGTTCGTGGTGCGCTCGGTCTACGTCTCGCTGCGCAACTTCGAGCGCCGCTACGAGCAGGCCGCCGAAAGTCTCGGCGGCACGCCCGGGCACGTCCTCCTCACCATCACGCTGCCGCTGCTGCTGCCCGGCCTCGTCTCCGGCGCGCTGTTCGCCGCGATCCTGTCGTTCAACGAGTTCACCGCCTCGCTCTTCGTGGTGAACCAGAGCACCCAGACGCTGCCGGTCGCGATGTACAACTACGTGCGCGAATACGCCGACCCGACGCTCGCCGCGGTGTCCGTCCTCTACGTCCTCGTGGTCGCCGGGGCGCTGCTTCTCGTCCACAAAATCTTCCGCCTCGAAAAGGTCCTCAATGTCGAGTGAGATCGCGCCCCCGATGACTCAGGACTCCGGGGACCCTCCCGCCGTCAAGATCGATGGCGTCGCCAAGTCGTTTTCCGGCACGGTCGCGCTCGAGCCGGTCTGGCTGAAGATCCGCCGCGGCGAGTTCCTGACGCTGCTCGGCCCCTCCGGTTGCGGGAAGACGACGCTCCTGAACCTGATCGCCGGATTTCTCGAGGCCGACGGGGGCGAGCTCTTCATCGGCGACGACCTCGTCACCCAGGTGCCGCCGCATCGCCGCGAGATCGGCATCGTGTTCCAGAACTACGCGCTCTTCCCGCACATGAGCGTGGCGCAGAACGTCGCCTACGGGCTCAGGACGCGCCGGGTCTCGCGCGCCGAGACGGCCGCGCGCGTCCGCGAGGCGCTGGAGCTCGTCAAGCTCGGGGACTTTTCCGACCGCCGGCCGCGCCAGCTCTCCGGCGGCCAGCAGCAGCGTGTCGCGCTCGCCCGCGCGCTGGTGATCCGCCCGCGCGTCCTGCTGCTGGACGAGCCGTTCTCGGCGCTCGACCGGAACCTGCGCACCGCCATGCAGGTCGAGCTGAAGGAGATCCAGTCGCGCCTCGGCCTCACCACCGTGTTCGTCACCCACGACCAGAGCGAGGCGCTCAGCATGTCAGACCGGATCGCGGTGATGTCGCGCGGCCGCATCCGCCAGATCGGCACCCCGAGCGAGATCTACGACTGTCCGCAGAGCCACTTCGTGTCGACCTTCGTGGGCGACGCGAACCTCTTCTGCGCGAACCTTCTTCCGGACGCCGGCGGCCCCGCGACGCTCGACGTCGGCGGCACCCGCACCGCGCTCGCCACCTATCAGGACGAGTTGCCCGCGCCGGGGCCGGTCACGCTCTTCGTGCGCCCGGAACAGTGCCGCCTCGCCGCGGCGGGGGAGCCCGGCACCATCCCCGCCACCGTCGCCCTGTCGGTCTACCAGGGAAGCTACGCCGAGCTGCATCTCGACTGCGCCGCCGCCGAGGGCGGGCGGGTGATGCTGCGCGTCCCCGCCAGCGAGGCGCTGCGGGCTGGCACCCCGGTCGGCATCGGCCTGCCTGAGCGCGGCCCGGCGATCTTCGCCCGCGAAGAGGCCGCAGCATGAGCCGGACCATGAAGGCCGTGATCGCCACCGCCGCCGGTGGACCCGAGGTCCTCGGCGTCGTCGAGCGGCCGGTACCGGCGCCCGGCCCGGGCGAGGTGCTGATCCGCGTCGCCGCTGCGGGGGTCAACCGCCCCGACGTCATGCAGCGCTCCGGCGCCCTGCCCGCGCCGCCCGATGCCTCCGACATCCTCGGCCTCGAGGTCGCCGGCCATGTGGGGGCCGTCGGCGAAGGGGTCGACGCGTTCGTTCCCGGCGATGCGGTGATGGCGCTGGTGAAGTCCGGCGGCTACGCCGAGGCGGTGGTCGCCAAGGCCGGTCAGTGCCTGCCGGTGCCGGAGGGGCTCGGCCTCGACGAAGCCGCGCTTCTCCCCGAGGGCCTCTTCACCATCTGGCACAACCTCTTCGACCGGGGCGCCCTGCGCTCCGGCGAGCGCGTCCTCATCGAGGGCGGCGCCAGCGGCATCGGGACGCTCGCCCTCCAGCTCGCGCTGGCCTGGGGTGCCGAGGTCATCGTCACCGCCGGCGGCCCCGTGAAGTGCGCGGCGCTCGATGCGATGGGCGCGCGCGCCATCGACTATCGCAAGGCCGACGTCACGGCCGAGGTGCTGCGGCTGACCGGGAACCGCGGGGTCGACGTCGTGCTCGACATCCTCGGCGGCGACGCGGTCAACCGGCACCTCGCCTGCATGGCCCCGGGCGGGCGCCACATCGGCCTCTCGTTCATGACGGGCATGGTCGCGCCGGTGGACCTCGGCCTCCTGATGCGCAAGGGCCTGTGGCTCAGCTCCTCCACCCTGCGCCCCAAGAGCGACGCCGAGAAGGCCGCGATCGCGCGCGACGTGCGGACCCACCTCCTGCCGCTGGTCGGACCCGGCAAGGTGCGCCCGGTGCGCTCCGAGGCCTTTCCCCTCGCGGACGCCGCCGCCGCGCACGCCCTCCTCGAGAGCGGCGGCAACATCGGCAAGATCACCCTCGTCGCGACGGAGACCGGCGCATGAAGCTCGCCCTCTACTGGGGCTCGGCCTCACCCTTCGTGCGCAAGGTGATGGTCGTCGCCCACGAGCTGGGGCTCGAGGACGCCATCGAGATCCGCGACAGCGCCGCCAACCCCATCGAGCGCGATACGCGGATCCAGGAGTTCAACCCGCTCGCCAAGGTGCCCGCCGCGCGCACCGAGGACGGCACCCTGCTCTACGACAGCCGGGTGATCTGCGAATTCCTCGACGCGGAGGCGGGTGGCGGGCTCTTCCCGCCGCCGGGACCCGCGCGCTGGACGGCGCTGCGGCGGCAGGCGCTCGCCGACGGGCTCCTCGATGCCGCGCTCCTCGTCCGCTACGAGATGCTGATCCGGCCCGCCGCGCATCAATGGCCGCTCTGGATCAGCAAGCAGCACGAGAAGGTCGCCGACGCGCTCGACGCCATGGCGGCGGACCTGCCGGCGGACGGCTGCCGCGACATCGGCGCGATCACCTACGCCTGTGCCCTCGGCTGGCTCTGCTTCCGCTTTCCCGACCTCGCCTGGCAGGCGGGACGCTCCGAGCTCGCCGACTGGCACGCCCGCTTCGAGATGCGCCCCGCCATGCTCGCAACCCGCCCGACCGCCTGAACGCCGCCTCCAACGAAAGTCCACCCCATGGCGCACTACCGTCACCGCAAGTTCAACACCAAGGACACCTACCCCGAGCAGAAGCTCGACAACGACCTGGCACAGGCCGTGGTCGCGAAGGGCGGCACCACCATCTTCCTGCGCGGCCAGTGCCCGCAGGACCTCGACACCGCCGAGAACATCAGGAGCAACGACCCGGTCGAGCAGACCCACAAGGTGATGAGCAACATTCGCCAGCTCGTCGAGGAGTGCGGCGGCCGGATGGAGCATGTCACCAAGCTCGTGGTCTACCTCACCGACGTCCGCCACCGGGAGGCGGTCTACCGGACCATGGGCGAGTACATCAAAGGCGTGCACCCGGTCTGCACCGGCCTCGTCGTGGTCGCGCTGGCGCGGCCGGAGTGGCTGGTCGAGATCGACGCCACGGCGGTGATTCCCGACTGATCCCGCCGCGACGACCCGACAGCACGCCACAGTAGACGCGGGGCGGACCTGGCCCCTGGGAGTTCAAATGACGTTTTCCATCATCGGCCATTGCACCGAGACCGGCATGTTCGGTGTCGCCATCTCGTCCTCGTCGCCGGCGGTCGCGGCGCGGTGCGCCTTCGCCCGGCCGGGCGTCGGCGCGGTCGCGACGCAGAACGTGACCGACCCGCGCCTCGGCCCCCACGCGCTCGACCTGATGGAACGCGGCGCAAGCCCCTCCGAGGCGATGGCGATCCTCGAGCGCAGCGGCGCCCACATGGCCTACCGGCAGGTGCTGGCCGTCGGGCGCACGGGGGAGAGCGCGATCTACTCGGGCTCCAACGTGCTGGGCCACTGGTCCGAGGCCGAGGGCCGCGACTGCGCCGCCGCCGGCAACCTGCTGGCCGATGCCGGGGTGCCCGAGGTGATGGTCCGGCATTTCGGGACGAGCACCGGCCATCTCGGCGCGCGGCTCGTCGGCGCCCTCCGGGCCGGGCTCGAGGCGGGCGGGGAAGCCGGCCCGGTGCATTCGGCCGGCCTCCTCGTGGTGGACAGGCAGCCCTGGCCCCTCGCCGAGCTGCGCATCGACTGGACCGAGGAATGCCCGATCGCGGCGCTCGAGGCGGCGTGGGCGGTGTACGAGCCGCAGATGGAGGCCTACGTCACGCGCGCCCTCGACCCGCGCGAGGCACCGTCCTATGGCGTTCCCGGCGACGAATGAGTAATCCGTGGGGGCGCTTTCCTGCCCCGCCCGCACGGACTAAGGACGTCGAGTATCCCACATGCCCCTCAGGTTCACCCTGCGACAGCTGGAATACTTCATCGCGGTGGGCGAATCCGGCAGCATTGCGCTCGCCGCCGACAAGGTGAACGTCACCGCGCCGTCCATGTCGTCGGCGATCGCCCAGCTGGAGGCCGGCTTCGGCGTCCAGCTCTTCACCCGCCGCCACTCGCAGGGGTCGGTGCTGACCCCCACCGGCGAACGGTTCCTCGAGCAGGCCCGCATCGTGCTCGAGGCGGCGGACAAGCTCAACGACATGGCGAACATCTACACCGGCAGCGTCCGGGGCTCGCTGCGCGTCGGCTGCATGCGGACGTTCGTGCAGCTGATGGTCCCGCAGCTCCGCCGCAGCTTCGAGGACAAGTACGAGAACGTCGACTTCAGCCAGGTCGAGCTCGACCAGGCGCAGATCTTCGAGGCGCTCGGCTCGGCCCGGATCGACGTCGCCCTCACCTACGACCTGTCCCTGACCAGCGACATCGACTTCCAGCCGCTCCAGACGCTTCCGCCCTTCGTCATGGTCGACCTCGACCATCCGCTCGCCGGACGCCGCGAGTTGACGGTCGAGGACCTCGCCGACCACGACATGGTGCTGCTCGACCTGCCGCACAGTGCGGACTACTTCCTGTCGCTGTTCCGCCCCCTCGGGCGCCGCCCGCGCATCGCCGAGCGCACCACCGAGATCTCCATCCAGCGCAGCCTCGTCGCCAACGGGTTCGGCTTCGGCATCTCGAACATGCGCACGGTGTCGGAGTCGTCGATGGACGGCAAACCGCTGAAATTCATCCCGCTGAAGACCGACGTGCCGCCGCTCCAGCTCGGCATCGCCATGTCGCGCGCGGCCCACGTCTCGCGCACGATCCAAGCCTTTATCGACCACTGTCACGAAGCGGCGGACGCGGGCAGGCTGCCCGGCCTCGCAACCGAGCCATGAACACGATCAAAAATCCCCCATCCCTCCCGGACACCCGCCCCATCCCCGACATCGCCGGGATCCTCGCCCGGCTCGTCGCTTTTCCGACCGTGTCGCGGCAGTCGAACCTCGCGCTTCTCGATTTCGTCGAGGAGCTGCTCCGCCCGGCCGGCGTCCGGCTGGAGCGGTTCACGAGCGAGGACGGCACGCGCGCCAATCTGTGGGCCAGCCTCGGCCCTGAGGGTTCGGGCGGGGTCGTCCTGTCCGGCCACTGCGACGTCGTCCCGGTCGAGGGGCAGGACTGGTCGAGCGATCCTTTCGCGCTGCGCACCGAGGACGGACGGCTCTATGGCCGCGGCGCCGCCGACATGAAGGGATTTCTGGCGGTCGCGATCCACGCCATGCTCTCCGCCGCTCCGCGGACGCTCGCCCTGCCGCTGCATCTCGCGATCTCGTATGACGAGGAGGTCGGCTGTCTCGGCGTGCGGGGGATGCTCGACGCCCTCGGCGCCCGGCCCGAACGGCCGGCGCTCTGCATCATCGGCGAGCCGACCGGCATGCGCATCGCCAACGGCCACAAGGGCAAGCGCGGCCTGCGCGCCTGCTGCCACGGGCAGGAGGGCCACTCGGCGCTGGCGCCGGACGCCTTGAACGCGCTGCACCTCGGCGCGGCCTTCATCGCCCGCCTCCAGGCCCGCCAGGAGGAGCTGAAGGCCACCGGCGCGCAGGATCCGGCCTACGACATCCCCTATTCGACGGTCCACGTCGGGACCATGCACGGCGGGACGGCGCTCAACATCGTCCCGAACCGCTGCGACCTCGATTTCGAGATCCGCAACATCGCCGCCGACGACCCCGACGCGATCCTCGCCGGCATCATCGAGGACGCCGAGGCCATCGCCGCCCCCCACCGCAACCGCTTCCCGGCCGCGCGCATCGAGATCGAGGAGACGTCGGGCTATCCCGGCCTCGAGACGCCGCCCGACACGCCGGCGGTGGCGCTGCTGCAATCGCTGCTCGGACGCGACGATCCGCTGATCAAGGTCGCGTTCGGAACCGAGGGCGGGCTTTTCCAGGGGACCCTCGGCGTTCCGACGCTGGTCTGCGGTCCGGGCCACATGGCGCAGGGGCACAAGCCCGACGAGTTCGTCAGCGAGGGACAGCTCGCCGAATGCGCGAGGCTCCTCGCCGCCATCACTGACGCCCTGACCGAGGGCAAGGCCCCCGCCCTCACGCCCTGACGTCCGGTGGGACGATCGCACGGCGCCCGGCCTGGACCGTGCGACGCCTCCCGGTCCACGACCGACGGCCCGTGCCGCAGGCAGTGGGATGCCTCCGCCGCCGTCAGCCCGCGCCGGCCCGACGGGCGCCCGGGGCACGATGCATTGGTGCCGGCTGAGGGACTCGAACCCCCGACCCCCTGATTACAAATCAGGTGCTCTACCAACTGAGCTAAGCCGGCCCGCTGTGGCGCGGGGGTCACGTTATCCGTCCGAGACCCCGGCTCGTCAATGTGGGCGTTGATCTTCCGGGGCAACTCCTCCACGGTGCCATCAGAATTCGGGGGTTGTATGCGCGCGCTGGCAAAATTCGTACTGGTAGGAGCCGGCTTGATGATGGCCCACTCGGCAGCCTCGGCGGCCGACCTTGACCATTATTCCGGCAAATACGGCCTCGTCCCGCAGTACTACGGCCTCGCCGAGCCCTGGTCGGAGACCCGGGAGCGGCCTCCGCGCAAGGGCCTCTGGTACTTCACCGGCCCCGACTCCCCCACGGTCAACTTCCTCGTCCCGATGAAGGGCTGGGGCGTCACCGTGCAGCCATGGACGCCGGAGTGGGTATCCTACTGCTCCGCCCGCTGGCCCAGCTTCAATCCCCGCACCGGCACCGTCCTCACCCCGGACGGCGTGCGGATGTGCTTCTGACCGGACACTGGCCCGCCCGCTGACGAACCGGCCAATCGCTGGCCGGGATCGGTCCCAGGAAGCCTGACCGGCCACCGCCGACCACTCCTAATATAGGCACCGGCTGACACGCCGGCCAAATGCGGGCCGCCCAGCCGTCACGCGAGTCCTGGACCGGATCCGCGAGACGCATCGGCGAACGCCTCGATCCGCTGAAGCACCGCGCCCACCCGATCCCACCTTGCGGAAACTCCCGAGCGGCCATCGCCGCCGTCGGCCCCCGCGGCAAGGCGCCCGCGGCGTTCGTCGCCGCACCGGCATCGCCCGGGCGGTCTCCCCGGCGGCGGCACCGCGCCCCTCCGCCGCGACACGTCCAAATTGCCGCCGCGGGACGGCCACAACTCCTCGTGCGAGGCGAAACATCTGTGGACGCCCCGGCCGAATGCGGGGACACGGGTCGCTCCGAATCAGTCGTTAACCCAAGATTCACCGCGTTCATATTGATTGTTCGTCACGCGGAACCGGGTTTACGTTCGTGCAACAAACAACTCCACCACAACGATCGATTCGGTTCACCGGCCGCTCCTTCATGGCGTTCGTGCTGACACCGATCCCACCGATTCAGGAGTGGTTGGCGGATTTCGACAGCTTCGCCAAGCGGTCGCCGGGGTTCTTCGTCGGACGGCCCGTCGTGGTCGACATCTCGCAGATGCCGGCGAGCCGTCCGGAGCTCGTCCACATGGTGACCGAGCTCAAGCGGCGGCACGTCACCATCATGGGCCTCGACGGACGGGCGCCCGGTGAACTCGGCGCGGACGCCCGCGGGCTTCCGCCGATCCTGACGGGCGGCAAGGAAATCACCGCCCTCACCCAGCTCGCCGATACGATCCAGGCGAGCGACATCGCCAAGCTCGCCGAACAGGTGAGCGCGGCCGCCTCGACGGACAAGACCGCCGAGGCGAAGGACGAAACGGCCGACCCCTCCAGCAGCACCGCCTCCGTGGACGCCTCGACGGACGATACGGCGGCGAGCCCCCCTGCCCCCGCCCCGGACGCGGCGGCAAGCGCCGTCTCGGCTGTCGCCGAGGCCGCCCTCGCAGCGGTGGAAAAGGCCATCGACGCCCCGGATGCCGACACGCTCATCATCGATCACCCCGTGCGCTCCGGCCAATCGGTCGTGCACCTCACCGGCGATATCGTGGTGATCGGCTCGGTGGCCTCGGGCTCGGAGGTCGTCGCATCCGGGTCCATCCACATCTACGGCGCGCTGCGTGGCCGGGCGATCGCCGGCTCGGCAGGCAACCGCAACGCCCGCATCTTTACGACGCAGCTCAATGCCGAGCTCGTCGCGATCAACGGTCTTTATAAAACCGCGGATGATCTCAATCCGAAGTGTGTCGGCCGTGCCGTCCAGGCGTGGCTGGACGGCGACTCGCTCAAGATGTCCGCGTTCTGATGGAAGGGGATAGCACCATGTCGAAGGTCCTGGTGGTCACGTCGGGCAAGGGGGGCGTCGGCAAAACCACGTCGACCGCGGCCCTCGGTGCCGCACTCGCCAAAACCGGCAAAAACGTCGCGATCGTCGACTTCGACGTCGGCCTTCGCAACCTCGACCTCGTGATGGGCGCCGAACGCCGCGTGGTGTTCGACCTCATCAACGTCATCAACGGCGACGCCAAGCTCAGCCAGGCGCTGATCCGCGACAAGCGCGTCGACACGCTCCACCTCCTGCCCGCCTCGCAGACGCGCGACAAGGACGCGCTCACCGAGGAAGGCGTGGCGGGCGTCATCACCGAGATGCGCGAGCGTTTCGACTACATCCTGTGCGACTCGCCCGCCGGTATCGAGCGCGGCGCGACGCTCGCGATGCGTCACGCCGACGTCGCCATCGTCACGACCAACCCCGAAGTCTCGTCCGTGCGTGACTCGGACCGCATCATCGGCCTCCTGGATTCCAAGACCCTCAAGGCCGAGAACGACGAGCGGATGGAGAAGTACCTGCTCCTCACCCGCTACGACCCGGCGCGCGCCGAGCGTGGCGAGATGCTCAAGGTCGACGACGTCCTGGAGATCCTTTCCATTCCGCTGCTCGCGGTGGTGCCGGAGAGCCAGGAAGTGCTGAAGGCGTCCAACCTCGGCATGCCCGTCACCCTCGGCTCCCCCGCGTCCCAGCCGGCCAAGGCCTACAGCGACGCCGCCCGCCGTCTGATGGGCGAGGAAGTCGAGATCGCCATCCCGACCGACCGCCGCAGCCTGTTCGGCAAGTTCTTCGCGAGGAAGGCCGCATGAGCATAAGGGAGCTCTTCAAACGCAAGAAGACGTCCGCGCCGGTGGCGCGCGAGCGTCTTCAGATCATCCTCGCCCACGAGCGGTCGGCGACGTCCACCTCCGACATCCTCGTCACGCTGCGTGAGGAGATCCTGCAGGTCATCGCCAAGCACATGACCATCGACCGCGAGAAGGTGCGCGTCTCGATGGACCGTGGCGACGAGGTCTCGCTGCTGGAGGTCGACGTCGAGCTGCCGCTCAAGGACGAGAACGGCGACAACGTAAAGCTCGCGATGTCCGCCTGAGGACGATTCCGCGAGGCGGACCGGCGATTCCCGACGCCTCGGCGCGTCGAGCCGCTTGACAGGACCGCCTCCGGATCCCTAATAGAAGCCACGTCGGCGCGGGCCATCCCGCGCCGTATTTTATTGGGCGGTGGGTCGTTCTTCGGCTACCGCGAGTGGGATCCGCGCGGGTGTCCGCGCAGTGGTCATTCCGGAGCGTGACATGAAGATCAAGAACTCGCTGAAGTCGCTGATGCAGCGCGACCGCAACAACAAGCTGGTCCGCCGCAAGGGACGCGTCTACATCATCAACAAGAAGGCCCCGCGCTACAAGGCCCGCCAGGGCTGACGGCAGGGCCCGCGGCATCTCGCGGGCCACGGACGACCGCCGGGCGTCACTCGCGCAAGGGCGGACGAGGGCGAGGATCGAGGCCGCGGCCGGCGTGTGCGCCGGTCCCTGAGCCTGTGGATCTGCGTGCGCACTGTCGCTGCGCCGACGCGCCGTCATCGCGGACATTTCGAAATGCTATAGCCGGCAGCAGCGGGACCATCCGCCGCGGTCGGCCGTTTGCGTTTGTGGTCGAGTTACGGCAAACAAGCCGCCCGTCCGGCGATCGGGGGCGGCTGGCCCCACCCGGGTTTCGCACTCGGGGCTCCGGCTCGCCCGGTCGACGGGCCGCGCGGTGCCGGCAGGCGTTCGGAACGACACCGCGGATCCCGCAACGAGCTCGAGACCACGGTGCACGCGTACTACTCCAAATCCGAATTCCAGGCGTTCGTCCGCTCGGACGCCGCGCGTTCCGGCCGCGTCGGCCTCGTCCCCACCATGGGGGCGCTGCACGAGGGACACCTCAGCCTCGTGCGCCAGGCGCAGGCGGAATGCGACCTGGTCGCGGTCAGCATCTTCGTCAATCCGCTGCAGTTCGCCGCCGGCGAAGACCTCGACAAGTACCCCCGCACCATGGAGTCGGACTTCGCCAAGCTCGGCGCCGCCGGCGTCGACGCCGTGCTGGTACCCAGGGTCGAAGACATCTACCCGGCCGACTTCCAGACCGTCGTCAGCAACGACACGCTGAGCGGGATCCTCTGCGGTGCCTCGCGCGCCGGCCACTTCAACGGCGTGCTGACGGTGGTGCTGAAGCTCCTCAACATCGCCAAGTGCCAGCGGGCCTACTTCGGCCGGAAGGACTTTCAGCAGCTCACCCTGGTGAAGCGGATGGTGAAGGACCTCGACGTCGACTGCGAGATCGTCGGCTGCCCCACCGTGCGCGACCCGTCCGGCCTCGCCCTGTCGAGCCGCAACACGTACCTCTCGCCGGCCGAGCGCGAGAGCTCGGTGAAGCTGTCGCGGACCCTGCGCGAGATCGACGCCAGGGTGGCCGCCGGCGAGCGCGATGTCGCCCGCCTGATGGAGGTCGCCCGGCCGCTCGCCGATGACCCGCTGATCGCGCCGGAATACCTCGAGATCCGTTCGCCCGGGCTGGAAACGCGCTACGAGGACGAGTTGGAGCTTCCCGCCGTCGCCCTCATCGCCGCCCGCGTCGGCGCCACCCGCCTCATCGACAACATCGAACTCGCGCCGCAGGACTGACGCCGCGCCGGAGCGCACGGCGTCCCCGGCCCGGACCAGTCGCCGACCCGGGCGTCATGCCTCGCTGCCGTCGATCTCCATCTTGAAGCGGTCGCGGCGGTCGCGCGTGTCGTCGAGGTAGGGGTGGATCTCCAGCGCGCGCGTCATCACCTCGACCGCCCTCGCCTTCTGGTCCAGCGAGACGAGAATCACGGAGAGCCCCACCAGGGCGCCCCAATGACGCGGCTCGCGCTTCAGCACCTGCTCGATGTCGGCGATCGAGCGGCCGTAGTTGCCGGCGAGGAAGTTCACCGTCGCGCGGCGGTTCCAGCCCTCCGCGAAGTCCGGCTTCAGCCGCACCACCCCGTCCAGCAGGTCGAGGGCGAGCCCGTAGTCCTTGTTCTGGATCGCGACGGCTGACCGGTTCATCAGCAAGTCGACCGTATCACTGCCCGAGCGGGTCATCCGCCGCAGGATGTGCCCGGCGATGCGGTCCGCACGCTCCTTGGTCGTGGCCTTGGCCAACTCGTCGAACATGCGGTCGAGCCGCGTCTGCCGTCGTTCGTCGGCCGTGGTGGACCGGTGGACGGGGCGGTCCATCCGATCCCCTTTTTGCGAGACGATGCCGTCCGGGAGCGCGGGGCGCCCGGCCGGTTGCTCCTGTGCCGTCACCGGCGCGGATGCGCAGATCGCAAGCGCAACCGCCAAAACCACGCGTGCTTTGATGATCATGATCCGAGTTTGGCGCCGAACGGGTTTCCAGTCAAAAGGGCGCGCCGTCGCATTCCCGTGAGCCGAATGACCGGCCCGTGACGGGCGTCACTCGGGAAACGCCGGGGCGTCGCGATCTTCGTTGTGTCGGCGGGAGGATCCGCCAGAGAAAAACGGAGAGACAAACATGAAGACCACGATCGCCGCCTTCACCGCCGCCGCCATCGGCTTCACCGCCCTGACCGCCACGGCCACCACCTCCGCGCAGGCCGCCCCGCTGGGCGCCCCGGTCGCCCAGGCCGTGCAGGTCGACGAGAACATCACGACCGTCGGTCATCACCACCGCCGCCGCAACGCCGCGACCGCCGCCGGCATCGTCATCGGCCTCAGCGCCCTCGCCCTCGGCGCCGCCGCCGCGTCCCAGCCGCGCCAGCGCTGCTACATCGAGACCATCGAGGTCTGGAGCCCGCGCCGTCAGGCCTACATCCTGAAAGAGCGCGAGGTCTGCCACTAAGGTCCGACCGCCTTGCGCGCCTGAAAGCCGCTCCGACCCCGGGGCGGCTTTTTTGCGTCGCGCCTCCCGGCCGCGTCCCGTCCCTCCGGGCCCGCCGCGGGGCCGTCCGTGCCCGTCAACCCGCGCGCCGCATCCCTGCCGTGCAGGCTCCGGCTTGACGCGGCCGGCCGGTCCCTCTTTGACACGGGGCCGGACCGGAGAGCGACATGGACAACCTCGCCGTGGCCCGCCACCCGTCGCCCGTCGGGGCGTGGACGGCAACGGCCGCGATCATCCTCTATATTCTCCTCATCACCGGCGTGCGGCTGGGCCTGTCTCCGTTTCTGGAGATCGACGAGGCGCAGTTCGTCGGTGCGGTGGACCTGAAGCTGATCTACGGCAACTCGCACCCGCCGCTCTACAACTGGCTGGTGCGCGGCGCGCTGGAGCTGACGGGCGAGCACTGGACGCTCGCCGTCACGCTGGTGCGCGGCTCGCTGCTGATGGCGACCTACCTCCTCACCTTCGACGCCGCCCGGCGCATCGCCGGACCGACTGCGGGCATCCTCGCCGTCGCGCTGATGGCCTTCATGCCGCAGGTCTCGTGGATGTCGGCGCACACCCTCGCCCACTCCATCCTGGTAATGGCGGCGGCCGCCGGGCTCGTGAACGGCGTCGCCCGCCTCGCCACCGGGCCGCGGTGGAGCGCCTTCCTGGTGCTCGGCCTCTCCGCCGGCGTCGGCGCGCTCGCCAAGCCCAACATCTGGATCCTCGTCTTCACGCTGATCCTCGCCATGCTGACCGACCGGTTCTGGTGGCGCCGCCTCGCGACGGCCTGGGCCTTCCTGGTCCCCGTCATCGTCGGCGTGATGGCCGGCCCGGCGATGTGGGCGATGGCCCACGCGCTCCGCAGCTCCACCGAGCGCATCGAGAAGCTCTACCGGGACGGCCCCTTCTCGGCGATCGACCTCCCCGGCGTCGGCGTCGACGGCGTCGTATCGCTCGTCGTCGCTCTCCTCGCCTCGGTCGGTGTGGTGCTGGCGCTGGTGGCCCTCTTCGGCCGCGCCCGCCCCGTGCTCTCGGAGGAGGGGGACGCGGTGCGGCGGCTGCTGTGGCGCACGCTCGCCCTGTCGCTCGGCCTCTCGGCCGTCGCGGTCCTGGCGGCCGACATGTCCTCCGTCCACGAGCGCTATCTGACGCCGATCCTCATGCCGCTCCCGGTGGTCGCGTCGCTGCACCTCCTGGCGTGGCGGCCGTGGCGGATCATCGGCGTCGCGGCGGCGGTCTTCCTCGCCGTCCCCATCGGCATCGCGGCGATGACGGCGTTCGACGACCACCGCTTCGCCCGCCCGTACGATGCGCTCGCGGCGCAGATCCTGGCCGAGACCCCGCCGGGGCGTATCACCGTCTCGGCGAGCCGGCAGTCGCTGGAAGCCAATATGATGATCGCCTTCCGCAGGGCCGGCCGGGAGGCCTGGGTCACCGAGGACCGCCACGCGCCGATGACGGACGTCGCCATCGCCATGCAGCCCGGCACCGGCAAGGCGGTCCCGCCGCCCGAGGGGCACTGCACCGGGAAGGAGCTGACCGTCTCGGCGCCGATGCACAACGTGATGGGACGCCCGATGCCGGTGCGCGCGACGATCGCGACGCGCTGCAAGCGCTGACGCCGGCGCGGGCTCGGCGGGGTTGGCCGACGCGGCCGCGGGGACCGCGCGCTTGCCGGCGGCGCCCGGACCGGGTCAGACGGTCGCGGCGGCGAGGTCCCTGAGGCGCGCGGCCAGCGTGTCGCGCACCTTCGTCAGTCCCTTGTAGGCGAGCTGGGCGGCGTCGAGCCCGTCGAGCTGGTCGGCAAGGCTCGTCGCGAGGTGCGCCCCGTCCGGATGGCCGGCGAAGGCCTCCACCGGGTCCACCATCACCTTGATCGTGAAGAGGAGGTCGCCGGTCGTGAGGCGGCGCAGGGTCTGCCGCTCGACCCGCACCAGCGGCGCGGCGATGCCCGTCGCCTGCGGCTTGTCGTGCTTGGATCCGGCGAGCGACAGCCCGCCGCCGAACTGGATCGACCAGTTCAGACGCCACACCGGCGCGTCGACCGACAGGTTGTCGAAGATCCGCGCCACCCGCATCGCCATCGGCCCGGCCCAGCCGGGCACGGACTGGTGGATCGCGTTCATCGGCCGGTCGAACTTCTCCGGCAGGTGCCAGCCGGACGGGAAGGCGACGACACCGGCGGCGAGCGACCACGCCTCCTCGCCGCGCCGCATGATGACGAGGTCGTCCGACAGCATCATCGCCGCGTCGAGGAGCGGCGGCGCCTCGGCGAAGGGCGTGCCGTCCGCGAGGCGCTCCGGCGGGGCGACGGGGCGCGGGTCGAGCCCCTGGCGCACGAGATCGGCGGCGATCAGGTCACGCGCCTCGGCCTGCGAGGCGGCCGTGTCGGGCCGGATCCGCACCGCATCGCCCACCCGCGACAGGACCCCTGCCTTCTCGGCGAGGTCGGCGAGGCGGCGGTCGTCGTTCTCCAGCCAGTCCTCGAGCGCGATGGGGCTCATCGCGATCGAGAACGGCTTCTTGCCGCCAGCCCAGGGGGTGTGGCGCGGGCGCACGTCGCCCCCTTGAACCGGCTCGGTCATCGCCCGTCAGCCCGCGGCGCTGTCCGCGGCGGCGAGTTCGTCGATCAGCCCCTCGATCACCGAGAGGCCGGTCGTCCAGAACGCCGGGTCCCGCGCGTCGAGGCCGAACGGGGCGAGCAGCTCGGAGTGGTGCTTCGTGCCGCCCGCGGAGAGGAGCGCGAAATACTTCTCCTGGAAGCCGGCCGGCTCCCGCTCGTAGACGCCGTAGAGCGAATTCACGAGGCAGTCGCCGAAGGCGTACGCGTAGACGTAGAACGGCGCGTTGATGAAGTGTGGGATGTAGGCCCAGAACGCCTCGTAGCCATCCTGCAGCCGGACAGACGGCCCGAGCGACTCGCGCGAGACGTCCATCCAGATCTGGCCCAGCCGCTCGGTGGTGAGCTCGCCCTCGCGGCGCTCGGTGTGGACGTGGCGCTCGAAGGTGTAGAACGCGATCTGGCGCACCACGGTGTTGAGCATGTCCTCCACCTTGGAGGCGAGCATCACGCGGCGGGTCCGCGCGTCGGGCGCCTCGGCGAGGAGCTGGCGGAAGGTCAGCATCTCGCCGAACACCGAGGCCGTCTCGGCAAGGGTCAGCGGCGTCGGCGCCATCAGCGCCCCGTTGGGACCGGCGAGGATCTGGTGCACGCCGTGGCCGAGCTCGTGCGCGAGCGTCATCACGTCCCGCGACCGGCCCTGGTAGTTGAGCAGGACGTAGGGGTGCGCCGACGGTACCGTCGGATGCGCGAACGCGCCCGGCGCCTTGCCCGGCCGCACCGGCGCGTCGATCCACGGATTGTCGAAGAAACGGCCTGCCAGCTCGGCGAGTTGGGGGGAGAAGCCGCCGAAGGAGGTCATCACCGTGTTCTTCGCGTCGGCCCAGGAGATGGTGCGGTCGTCCGCCTCCGGGAGCGGTGCGTTGCGGTCCCAGGTGTCGAGCGCGTCCTTGCCGAACCACTTCGCCTTCATCGCGTAATAGCGGTGCGACAGGCGCGGGTAGGCGTCCGTCACGGCCGAGACCAGCGCGTCCACGACCTCGGCCTCGACGCGGTTGGCGAGGTGGCGCGAGGAGGCGACGTCCGGGAAGCCGCGCCAGCGGTCGGACACTTCCTTGTCCTTCGCCAGCGTGTTGGTGATCAGCGTGAAGGTCCGCTCCTCGCTCTTCAGCGACGCGGCGATCCCCTCGGACGCGGCCTTGCGCACCGCCTCCTTCGGGTCGAGCAGCTTGTTCAGCGCCTCCTCGAGGGTGACCTTGCCCTCGCTCCCCTCCATCTCGACGCGCAGGCTCGCGATCGTATCGTCGAAGAGGCGGGTCCACGCGGTGCGGGACGACGCCGACTTGTCGAGGAAGAGCCGCTCCAGGTCGTCGGAGAGCTGGTACGGGCGCTCCTTGCGCAGGTCCTCGATGAACGGCCGGTAGTGGGCCGCGGCGGGATCCCCCAGCGCCTTCGCCATCACGGCGTCGTCGATCCGGTTCAGCTCCAGGCCGAAGAAGAGGAGGTGGGTGGCAAGGCTCGTCAGCTTGTCGGAGACGTCGCCATAGGTCTTCGCGTGGACAGGATCTGTCGTGTCCGTGGCGTAAAGGAGGCCGGCGTATGAGCCAATTCGGCCCGCCCGATCCTCGAGCGCCTCGTACGCCTTCAGCGCCGCGGCGAGGGTCGCGCCGCCTTCGGGGGCGGCAAGGCGCTCGGCCAGGGTGCCCTTGTACTCGGCCTCGAAACGCCTTGAATCTTCGGCGAGTGAGGCGAGGTCGGCGGCGAGCGCCGGGTCGTTCGGACCGGCGTAGAAGTCGCCGAGACTCCACTCGGGAAGACCCTCGATGGCCGTCCCCGTGCTGGCTCGCTCGGCGGTCTCGTGTGGCAAAATTGCGCGATTGGCAGTGAAACTCATCGTCGGGGCCTTCAACGGATCGTGATGACGCTCTTTGGGACAGAGCGGGATGCTATCTCATTTGTCTTCAGATGGCCCCTGGGTTCGAGTGTGAAAGGGCGACACTTCCAATGACACGTTTGGTTCGTTCGACGCGGCTGGCAACGGTCGCGGCCCTGACGCTCGCAGTCTCGCCCCTCGCCCTGCCGGTGATGGCGGCGGCAGAAGTGCCGATCCCCCGCCTCTCGCCTGTGTCCGACACGACGCCCGCGGCCAGCGTCGCCCCGGGCGCCGACACTTTCGAGGCGATGGAGGCCCCCTCCACCATCGAGGCCGCGATCGAAGCGGAAGTCTCCACCGACGTGTGGCTGTCGGTCGCGCAGTACTACGAGATGCGCCACTACGCGCCGGTGTGGACCGAGGAACGGGCCGCGGTGCTGCGCGCCCGGCTCGCCGAGGCGGCCTACGACGGCCTCGACCCCGAGGCCTATGCGGTGCCCCGTCGCGGCGACAGCCTGCGCGAGCGCGCCCGCGAGGACGTCGCGCTCACCGAGGCGGCGCTGCGTTACGCCCGGCACGCCCACTCCGGCCGCGTCAAGCCGACGGACATCTCGCGGATCATGACCATGGATCCGCCGAAGCTGAACGAGATGCGCTTCCTCGTCCGCCTCGGCCGCGCCGACGACATCGACAAGACGCTGGAGAGCGTCCACCCGCAGCAGGCCCAGTACCAGCGCCTGCGTGCGGCGCTGCGCAAGGCGCTCGACTCCAGCGTCGTGCAGCCGCCCGCCGTCGGCTCCGGCCCGGCGCTTAAGCTCGGCTCGACCGGGCCGCGCGTCGCCGTCCTGCGCACGCGGCTCGACGCCACGGCCCCCGCCGGCGCCGACGCGGAGGTCTTCGACGACAGCCTCGAGACGGCGGTGAAGGCCTGGCAGAAGGACAGCGGGCTCGGCGCGGACGGGATCGTCGGCCCGCGCTCCCTCGCCGTCCTCGACGCCGGACTCGGCGGCAACGACGTCGACGCGCTGATCTCCAACATGGAGCGCTGGCGGTGGATGCCCCGCTGGCTCGGCATGCACCACGTCTACGTCAACGTGCCGGCCTACCGCATCCAGGTCGTGGACGCGGGCAAGGCGACCTATACGGGCCGCGTCGTCGTCGGCAAGGCGAGCAACCCGACGCCGATCTTCTCCGACGAGATCGAGCACATCGTCGTAAACCCGTACTGGAACGTCCCCTACTCGATCGCCAAGAACGAGATGCTGGGCGGGATCCAGTCCAACCCCGGCGGCTACATGGCCCGCAACAACTACGAGGTCGTCTTCAACGGCAACGTGGTGAACCCCAACACCATCAACTGGAACGAGGCGACGCTGCGCCGGGTGCGCATCCGCGAGAAGCCGGGCGGCGGCAATGCGCTCGGCCGGGTGAAGTTCCTGTTCCCGAACCAGCACGCGGTCTACCTGCACGACACGCCGTCGAAGAGCCTGTTCGACCGTCCGACCCGCGCCTTCAGCCACGGCTGCGTGCGCGTCCAGAACCCGTTCGACTTCGCCGAGGCGCTGCTCGCGGGCGAGCCGAACCTCTCCGGCCGCGGGCTCGAGAAGATGGTGGGGGGCAAGGAGCGCTGGCTGAACACGCAGAAGCACATCCCGGTCCACCTCGCCTACTTCACGCGCGAGGTCACCGACAGCGGCCACGTGGTCCGGCTCGACGACATTTACGGGTTCGACGCGCGCACCCAGAGGGCACTCGGTCTTTAAAATTGTGGCGGCCATGCGCCAGTAGCTGGCCAATCCTGAAAAACTGTGATTTATCGGCCACAGTGGAGTGTCGTCACATAACGGCTCTTTCGAAGCCGTCTGCAATTCGTTAAGCCTCCAGCAAGCGTTGGGTCTTAATTCCGAATAGCTACGTCGATAATCCGGCGTACCCTGATGTGTCCGACAGGGGGCGGCCGCTTGACACCATTGCGAGTCCAGAGTTCCGCTATGTTGCGATGCGGCAATATCAGACGCCGCGTGGCCCGCGTTCGTTCGCTTGGCCTCGCCGCGCTTCTCGGGTCCCTCCTGCTGTCGGCAGGGGGAGCGACTGAGGCTTCCGCCCAGTCCCGTACCCTCAAGCTCTATTTCACGCATACCCGCGAGAGCATCGAGGTCGTCTATAAACGGAACGGCAGCTACGTCGGTTCCGGACTGCGCGACCTCAACCGGTTCCTGCGCGACTGGCGGCGCAACGAAGCCACCAAGATGGACCCGGAGCTGTTCGACCTGCTCTGGGAGATGCAGCAGGAGTTCGGCGGCAAGACCATCAGCATCGTCTCCGCCTACCGTTCGCCGGCGACGAACTCGATGCTGCGGCGCCGCTCCCGCGGCGTGGCCAAGAACTCCCAGCACATGCTGGGCCATGCCATCGACTTCTACATCAAGGGCGCGAACCTGGCGCAGCTGCGCGCCGCGGGCATGCGCCGCCAGGTCGGCGGCGTCGGCTACTACCCGACGTCCGGCAGCCCGTTCGTGCATATGGACACCGGCCGCGTCCGCGCCTGGCCGCGCATGTCACGCTCCGAGCTCGTGAGGATCTTCCCCGACGGCAAGACGCTGCACATCCCCTCCGACGGCAAGCCGCTCTCCGGCTACGCCGAGGCCGAGCGCCTGGAGAAGGAAGGCAAGCTGACCCGGCTGCGCGGCGGTGGTGACGGCGGCGGTGGCGGCGGCCTGATCGCGTCGCTCTTCGGCGGCGGTGGTGGCGGCGGCTCGTCCGGCGAGTCCGGACCGCAGTCCGGCCGCGTCACGGCGACCCGGCCGCAGCGCGAGGCCGCGCCCGCGCCGGCGGCGCCCCGGCCGACCGAGGTCGCCTCGGCCCGCGTCGCGCCGGAGCCGCGTCCCGCCCGCGAGTCCAACGACAACCAGGGCGGCGGCTTCTTCCGCCAGCTCCCCAGCGTCTCGCTGGGCGGTCTGATCGGCCGCTCGCGCAACGACGAGGATGACGAGGACGACGAGACGCCGTCCGTCCAGCCGGTCGAGCAGCCGTCCGCGCCGCTCACGGCTGTCGCGACGGAAGCGCCGGCCACTCCGTCGGCCCCGGTACCGACCCCGCCGACCGCCCCGACTCCGCCGGCCGCGGTGGAGACGGAGGACGACAAGCCGATCGTCGTCGCGGCGCTGCCGCCGCAGCGTCCGGTGCGCCCGAACCGCGCCCCGGCCGACGCGCCCTCCACGGCCCTCGGCTATGCGCGTGACGAAGCTCCCGACGGGAACGACGGCTCGCCGCTGACGGCCGCGGCCGCGATCATCCCGCGCCCCTCGCAGGTCGCCGCCGCAGCCGCGTCGGGCCGCGCGGCGAACCCGCCGGCGGCACCGCGACCGGAGCCACAGATCGGCTTCCGCGACGCGGGCCCCGTCCCGGCCGCCCTCACCGGCGACGCGGTGGACGCGCTGATCTCCCCGGTGATGGGCGCCTCGCCCGAGCTGATCGGCAACCTCACCAACGTCTCGGGCCAGGACTTCGCGACCCTCGTCGCGCCTGACCGCCGCGCGGCCGCCGACGACGGCGTGCTGATGGCGCCGGGCTTCCTTGGCTCGGCCAAGACCATCGCCGAGGGCGGCACCGACTGGCTCGACACCGACCGCTTCACCGGAACCCGCGTGACGGTCTTCGCCAGCCCGCGCTCCTGACCGCCCCACCCCGGGGCCTCACGGAGCCCCGGCTGACCGGCCAACAAAAAACCCCGCGCAGTGCAAGCTGCGCGGGGTTTTTCGTTTCGACTTTCGAAGCCGGAGATGGGCGGGAGCGCCGCGCGTCGTGCGCCAGTCCCGTCCGTCTCCTCAGGCGGCTTCGGCGCGCTCGATGCCTTCGCCGGTGAAGCGCATGCCGAGGGCCTGCATGTAGAGGTCGAGGATCGCCTCGAACTCGGTCCGCTCGCTGGGCTCCTGCTTGCGCAGGCGCACGATCTGACGAAGCACCTTCACGTCGTACCCGTTGGCCTTCGCCTCGGCGTACACGTCCTTGATGTCGTCCGCGATGCCCTGCTTCTCTTCCTCGAGACGCTCGATCCGCTCGACGATCGTACGCAGCTGGTCCCCAGCCACTCCTTCGTTGACCATAGGTCCATCTCCACTGAATTTGACGGTTCGAGTTTCGACGTCTGCGCCCGGCGATCAATCGCGCGAGCCCATTCATCCCCGATGTCCGCCCAATTCTTCGTGCGACGGTTTCCGAACGCTTAACGGCGTTGCCTTTCGCTCCGCGTTATGGGTCGGCCCCGACGGGTCGCCACGCCCGGCGAGAGCGCTAGATCGCCTTTGCAAGCGGTCAAATTGCATTGCAGACCTGCTTAACTGTCGGGGCGAGGTCTCGACATTCGTGCCAGGGGAGGGTTTCACAGCGGTGCAAAGATGGTACAGCGGGACATAAAAATGCGCGCCGGACGAAAATATCTGACGCCATTCCACGTCGCCCGGGGCCCCTTAACCGAATCGGATCAGTGTAGTTCTCTAATGTTTCCCGCCAATCTTGCGGCCTTATCGAGGACACAATGCGAACGATCCGCTTCTTTCGCGCCCCGTTAGAGAAATCACTTGCACTGTGACCGATAATCAAGTGTCAAGGATAATGAGAGAACCCTGTGGAAATAACAGCTCCACGAAAGCCTGATGCCCTATCTACGAGTACCATTCAGTGGCCGGGTCGATTCGAAGTGCGTCACCCGCATGCCTAAACGCTTGCGGTACCAGCGTTGGCGCTCGGCCCCTGCGATTGACAAGGCGCGAGCAAGCTCGCATGAACACCGCGGTCACGCGCCGCGAACCAGTTTATGATGAACGAAAAATAGGACGGCTCGCTGCAGATGTTCCGACTCCCCCGCCGCGTACTGACGGGCCCGCTCGTCCTCCTTCTTGTGACTTTCGCGGCCATCTTCTCCGGCACGACTGACGCCTCTGCAGAACTTCGCCTCTGCAATAAAACTCCTGTCCAAGTGGGCATTGCGATTGGCTATCGCAACAATGAAGAATGGGTCAGCGAAGGTTGGTGGAACCTCGACGCTGAGTCCTGCCAGGTCGTGGTCGACGGCCCCCTCCCCTCCAGGTACTACTACCTCTACGCCCTCGACTATGAGGAGGGCGGCGCGTGGGGAGGCACCGCTTTCATGTGCACATCCGACAAAGAGTTCACCATTCAAGGCACCAACAACTGCGTCGCCCGCGGCTATGAGCGGCGGGGCTTCGTCGAGGTGGACACGGGCGACCGACTGTCGTGGACGGTTCAGCTCACCGAACGACCGAAAGCCGGCATCGGCGGACAATGATACGGGCGCGGCGAGTCCGCGTCGTCGCGACGTTGGGGCCGGCATCGTCTGAGCAAGCTCAGATCGCCGAACTGCACCGCGCCGGAGCGGACGTCTTCCGGATCAACATGAGCCACGCCGACCACGGCCTGATGCGGACCCTGGTGTCGCGCATCCGGGCGGTCGAAAAGGACGCCGGCTCACCGATCACGATCCTCGCAGACCTCCAGGGCCCGAAGCTGCGCGTCGGCAAGTTCGCCGACGGGCCGATCATGCTGGCCGACGGGGACACCTTCACGCTCGACGCGGACTCCGCTCCCGGCGACCAGAACCGGGTGCAGCTCCCGCATCCGGAGATCCTGCGCGCCCTCGAGCCGGGGCACCGCCTCCTCCTCGACGACGGCAAGGTGGCCCTCAAGGTCACCGAGTCGACGCCGACGAAGGCGGTCACCGTCGTCACCGTCGGCGGCAAGCTCTCCGACCGCAAGGGCGTGAGCTGTCCCGACACGCTGATCCCGGTCGGGGCGCTGACGCCGAAGGACCGTGCCGACCTCGACGCCGTGCTCGACGCCGACGTCGACTGGATCGCCCTCTCCTTCATCCAGCGGCCGGAGGACCTCGCCGAGGCGCGCAAGGTCGCCCGCGGCCGCGCCGGCATCCTCGCCAAGATCGAGAAGCCCCAGGCGATCGAGCGGCTCGACGACATCATCGAGCTGTCCGACGCGCTGATGGTGGCCCGCGGCGACCTCGGCGTGGAGATGCCGCTGCAGGACGTTCCAAGCCTGCAGAAGCGCATCACCCGTGCCGCCCGGCGCGCCGGCAAGCCGGTCGTCGTCGCGACCCAGATGCTGGAGAGCATGATCACCGCCCCCGTGCCTACCCGGGCCGAGGTGTCGGACGTCGCCACCGCCGTCTACGAAGGCGTCGACGCCGTGATGCTCTCCGCCGAGTCGGCCGCCGGGCAGTACCCGGTGGAGGCCGTCGCGACGATGGACCGCGTCGCCCGCTCGGTCGAGGCGGACGAGACCTACCGGTCGATCCTCAAGGCCCAGCGGTACGAGCCCGACGCCACCGGCGCCGACGCCCTCGCCGCCGCCGCCCGGCAGATCGCCGAGACGCTGAGCATCAACGTCATCGCCTGCTACACGTCGTCCGGCTCGACCGTGCTGCGTGTCGCCCGCGAGCGGCCGACGGCGCAGATCTTCGCCCTCTGCCCGCGCGTCGAGACGGCGCGGCGGCTCGGCATCGTCTGGGGCGTGACCAGCATGACGACGACGCCGAGCGACGATCTCGAGGACTTCATCGCCGACGCGGGCGTGCGCGTCGTCGACGCCGGCCTCGGCCGGACCGGCGACCGCCTGCTCGCAGTGGCTGGCGTCCCGCTCGACACCCCGGGCGTGACCAACGTCCTGCAGCTCGCGTTCATCCGCTCCCGCGACGAACGATAGCAACTTACGCGAGCGAGTATTGAATTTGCAATCTAAACGGGATTAACTGGGCCGATCCACCACGAGGGATCGCCCCAGTGCCCGCAACGCGCGACCTCTCGCCCCGGAACGCATCCAAGCGCCGGCAAAGGGCGACGAAGGCGGACACCCGCCCCTTCCCGGCCGCACCGGAGATGGATCCCCTCCACGTCGCCTTCCAGCACTGCGTCAGCGGCACGCGCCCCGTCTCGGCGCGGGAGGCCTGCTTCGCCCTCGCCGCGGCGAACCGTCGCCCGCCGACGGCCCGGCGCCCACCGCTGCGCGACATCGCCGCGATCGTCGCCACCGCCGAGCCGCAGGACTGCCTCGACGCCGCCTTCGCCGCCGCGGGCCGCCGCCCGTCCGACATCAGGCGCGCGGCCCGGGGCCTCTCGCCCAACCCGCCGCCCTTCCGGGACGTGGACTACTTCGCGGCCCTCGCGCGCTGGCTCGGCTGCGGGTTCGACCGCGGTCCGGGCCTGCGCGCCCTCGCCCGGCACCAGCGCCTGGCCGTCACCACCTCGGACGACGGCGTCGTCGTGCGCGGCTACCGGGGCGACAAGCCGGTCGTCGCCATCGTGCCCTCCCCCGCCTGGCTGCCGCGTCTCGGCGCGCTCGTCGCCGCGAAGCCCGCACTCGCCGACCGGATCACCATCATCCCGCCCCAGGCGCTTGTGGAGGCGATGGGCGAGGACGGCCCGGTCGTCTGCCAAGGCCGTCTGGACCCGCTGCACGGCGTCGCCGAACGCGATCTCGCCGACCGCGTCCTGACGCCGGGCCAGTCCGTCACCCTCGGCGCCACAGGGGCTGTCCTCCTCCTCGCGCTGATGATCGAGCCGGTCGCGAGCCTCCTCGTGATGGTGGTCGCGATGACCGCCATACTCGTCGGCTACGCCGTCAGCCGCGCGATGGCGCTCGCCCCGAACGAGCACGGGACCCCGCCGCGCCGTCGCCTCAAGGCGTCGGAGCTCCCCGAGTACTCGATCCTCATCCCCCTCTACAAAGAGGACGAGGGCCTGAAGCACCTCGTCGCCGCGCTGACGCGGCTCGACTACCCGCCGGACAAGCTGGACATCCAGTTCCTGGTCGAGGCCGACGACGCGATCACCCAGGGCGCCGTCCTGCGCGAGGCGACGGAGCTGAAGTGCCGCCTCACGATCGTCCCCGCCGGATTGCCGCGGACCAAGCCGCGGGCGCTGAACGTCGGCCTCAGGCAGGCGCGCGGCAGCATCGTCACCATCTTCGACGCGGAGGACCGGCCCGACCCGAAGCAGCTGCGCATCGCCGCCGAGACCTTCGCCGCGGCGTCGCGCGAACTCGCCGCGGTCCAGGCCCACCTCACCATCGACCATCTCAGCGACAACTGGCTGACGACGATGTTCGCGATCGAGTACGCGTGCCTCTTCGACCATATCCTGCCGATGGTCGCGGCGCGCAGGCGCCTGCTGCTCCTCGGCGGCACGTCCAACCACTTCCGCGCCGACGCCCTCGTCGAGGCGGGCGGCTGGGACCCCTACAACGTCACCGAGGACGCCGACCTCGCGGTCCGCCTATGCCGCAAGGGCTACCGCATCGCGATGATCGACTCGCACACGTGGGAGGAAGCGCCCGTCTCGGTCGACGCCTGGCTGAAGCAGCGCTCCCGCTGGTTCAAGGGCTTCATCCAGACGTGGCTGGTCCACAACCGCCAGCCCCTCGCCCTCCTGCGCGAGGCCGGCCCCGCCGACACGGTGGTCTTCCACGTCTTCGTCCTGGGCGCGCTGACGGCGGCGATCGCGCACTGCGCCTTCCTCGTCCAGCTCGTGCTGCTGGCGCTCGGCGAGGCGGTCCTGTTCGGCGATTCGATCTGGCTCGGCGGCCTGCAGACGCTCGCGGTCATCGTCGGCTACGGGACGAGCTTCATCCTCGGCGTGAAGAGCATCCGGCGGCGCCGCAGCGGGGCGATCAGCCCGTGGGCCGTCGCCTGGTTCCCGGTCTACTGGATCCTGATGGGGATCGCCGTATCGATCGCGATCCATGACATCGTGCGCAAGCCGCACCACTGGCGCAAGACGACGCACGGCGTCGCCGCCCGCCCCCGCCGCGTCGCCGCCCACCACTGAGCCGCGGACCCCTGGCGGCACGGCGGTCCCCCGCCCCCGCCACAGGCGCGGCGGATCCCGGGTGCCTGTTCCTCGGAGCCAGCCGTCGCTGAAGCCCGAAAGGAGACGGGCGGCGGGCGCGTCAAGGGCCGGCGCAGCCGGGCGAAGCGGACCCTTGACGCGCCCGCCGCACGGCTCAGGGCTTCTTCAGCGACGGCTGGCTCCGGGGGACAGGCACCCGCCCCTGTTCCTTGGTGAAGCCCGAGCCCCCTGCCGCGCCGCGTCCTGCGGATCGGCTCCCGATCTGTCGCGGGCCGAACGGGACGCGATCCGGCCTGCCTTCTAGCCGGTGTGCTCCGGGTGGCCCCAGACGCCGCCGACGAGGTTGACCCGGGCGAGGATCTCGGGATCGAACTCCCGGCGGATCCGGGGCGCCGGGTGTGCGATGGCGTCCATGAGGGCGCGGCGCCGGCGGCCGGCTTCCTCGATGTCGATCCAGCGGAAGCGGACCTCTTCGTGCGGCCGGCGCTGCGCGAGGCGGGGCCGGTCGGCCGCGGCGATGACGCAGATCTTGGGGTAGCCCCCGGTCGGCGCGCGGTCGGCCAGCTGGACGATGGGCTGGCCGTTCCCCGGCACCTGCATCGCACCCTCGACGATCCCGTCCGAGACGATGTCGTGGCTGATCGCCTCCACCCTTGGCCCCTCGAGGGTGTAGCCCATGCGGTCGAGGGCCGGGGAGAGGCGGAACGGCTCGGAGGCGAACCGCTCGCGGATCGCGGGCGGGAACATGTGCTGCTGCGGCCCGGGCAGGACGGCGACGGGGCCGGTGTCGTCGTAGGGATCGTCGAAGAGCTCGGGCGCCGTCGCGTTAACCGCCGCGCAGGCGAAGCCGGCGGCGAGGTCGCGCCTGCCGAAGCCCGTGCGGGCGTTGGTGGCGTAGGACCCCAGGACTGGCGGGCCGAAGTCGATCCCCTCCACCGTGACGTAGGCCCACATCCCCGTGCGGCCCGGTGTGATCGTCATGACCTCGCCGTCCGGGATCGTCAGGCGCGCGGGGGGCGTCAGCGTCGTCTCGCCGACCTTGACGGTGAATCCCGGCCCGGTGACGGCGACGCGGACCGTCCCCTCGGCCGCGATGCGGGCGCCGCCGAGGCCCACCTCGATCGCCGCCGGAGCCTCGACGAGACGCCCGGCGAGCCGGTAGCGCACCCAGTCCATCGGACCGGATTCGGAGACCCCGAAGCGCATCGCGCCGCGGCGCCCGGCGTCCTGCACGGTGATCAGCGGGTTGGGGTCGACGACCCGGATCCGGGCGCCGCTCACGATGCCCTCCTGAGGCCGTTGCCCTCGCGTGCGAGCCGCTCCAGCTCCTCGCGCGAGACGGGCTCGAACGTCAGCCTGTCGCCGACGGCGAAGGGCACCATCGGGTCCCGGTCCGGGTCGAAGAGCGTCAGCGCCGTGCGGCCGACGACGTACCAGCCCGTCGGCATCGAGACCGAGCAGAGGACGGCCATTCCGGCGGCCATGATGATGCTGCCTGCGGGGATCGGCGGGCGCGGCTTCTGCCGGCGCGGCAGGGTCAGCGACTGGTCGATGCCGGACATGTAGGCGTAGCCCGGCGCGAAGCCGTACATGCCGATCTGATAGTGGCTCGCGGCGAGCCTCTCGCGCACCGTGTCGGGCGGCAGGTCGAGGTTGCGGGCCGCCTCCTCGAGGTCCTCGGCGACGTCGGCGTCGAAGCAGGCGGGGACGATCCACTCGGTGGTCGCCGCCGCCGCGTCGGCCGACTCCTCGGGCAGGGCCGCGAGGATCGCGTCCTTCGAGGTGACGTCCGGATCGAACAGGACGAGGAGCGAGCGGAAGGTCGGCACCGCCTCGACGAAGCCCTCGGGCGCGGCGGCGGAGATCGCGGCGTAGAGGCCGGCGACTCGCTGGCCCACGGTCTGGTCGATCTCCTCGCCGTACTCGATCACGAAAGCCGCCTCGCCGCTGGGGCGGAGCGTGGCACCGTCGAGCCAGGCCATCAGCGGCTCCGCGTCATCGCGCGAAGGGGGCGACGGTGACGCCGGACGCCTCGAGCGCCTTGCGCACCGCCGCGGCGACGCCGACCGCATGCGGGTTGTCGCCGTGGACGCAGATCGAGTGGATCGGCGTCGCGACCCTGGTGCCGTCGTGGGCGATCACGGCCCTGGCCTTCACCATTTCCACCGTGTGGGCGGCGGCGACGTCGGCCTCGTGGATGATCGACCCCGGCTTGGCGCGGGACATCAGCTGGCCATCCGGCTCGTAGGTGCGGTCGGCGAAGATCTCGGACGCGACGTTGAGGCCCGCGTCGAGGGCGGCACGCTCCAGCTCGGTGGTGGCGACCGCGAGGAGGGTGGTCGACGGGTCGACCGCCTTGACGGCCGCGACGATGGCGTCGGCGGCCGGGCGGTTCACGCAGGCGAAGTTGGAGAGCGCGCCGTGGGCCTTCACGTGCGTCACCGGCACGCCGACGAGGGCGGCCATGCCCATGAAGGCGCCGATCTGGTAGGCGACCATGCGGGTCATCGCCTCGGGCGCCATCGGCAGGATGCGGCGGCCGAACCCGGGCTTGTCGTCGAAGCCGGGGTGGGCGCCGACCGAAACCCTGCTCTCCTTCGCGAGCCTCAGGGTCTCGACCATCGTGTCCGGGTCGCCGGCGTGGAAGCCGCAGGCGATGTTCGCGGTGGTCACGATCTTGAGGATCGCAGCGTCATCCCCCATGCGCCAGGGGCCGTAGCTCTCGCCGCAGTCCGAATTGAGATCGATCGTCGTCATGCCGTCCTCCGTCCGCGCCCAATCAAGCAGGATCGGCGCCATGCGGAAAGGCGTCGCCGGTTTGGGCAGTCATGCGTGTACCCAGCTTTCGCGGCGGCGCCCGACCGCCCGGATCGCCGCGCCCGTCAGGCGGCCGCCGGCAGCACGTCGTTGACCGCCGCCGCGATCCGGTCGGCGATCTCGTCGACGTCCCCGGGCGTCACGATGAACGGGGGCGCCAGGAGGACATGGTCGCCGTGGACGCCGTCGATGGTGCCGCCCATAGGGTAGCACATCACGTCCCGCGCAAACGCCGCGGACTTGATCCTCGCGTGCGTCTTCGCCTTCGGGTCGAGCACCGCCCTGGTGTCGCGGTCCGCCACCAGCTCGATGCCGAGGAAGAGGCCGCGCCCGCGGATGTCGCCGACGTTCGGGTGCTGGCCGAGCCGCGCCTCGAGGCCGGAGCGCAGCCGCTCGCCCATCGCGTTGACGTTGGCGAGAAGGTCCCGCTCCTCCATCGCGGTCAGGACGGCGACGCCGGCGGCGCAGGCCGTCGGGTGGCCCATGTAGGTGTGGCCATGCTGGAAGGCGCCGGATCCGGTGGCGATCGCCTGGTGGATCGTCTCGTTCACCAGCATGGCGCCGATCGGCTGATAGCCCGCGCCGAGGCCCTTGGCGATCAGGACGATGTCCGGCCGCACCCCGTCCGCCTCGCAGGCGAAGAGATGCCCCGTCCGGCCCATGCCGCACATGACCTCGTCGAGGATGAGGAGAACGCCGTATTTGTCGCAGATCTCGCGGATGCACGCGAAGTAGCCCGGTACGGCCGGCACCGCGCCCATGGTGGCGCCGACGACCGGCTCGGCCATGAAGGCGGCCACGGTCTCCGGGCCGACGCGCAGGATCTCGGCCTCGAGCTCGTCCGCGACGCGCCGGCCGTAGTCCTCCGGGCTCTCGCCCGGCTCGGCGAAGCGCCAGTAGTGGCAGGGCGCGATGTGGCTCGTCGCCTCGGTCAGGAGCGGGGCGAACTGGCGCCGGCGCCACTCGTTGCCGCCGGCGGCGAGGGCACCCAGCGTGTTGCCGTGGTAGCTCTGGCGGCGGGCGATGATGCGGTACCGGTCCTCGCCCTTCTCCAGGAAATACTGCCGGACGAGCTTGATCGACGCCTCCGCCGCCTCCGACCCTCCGGAGACGAAATAGACCCGGCCGATCCCCTCCGGCGCCCGCTCCACCAGCATGGCGGCGAGCCGCTCGGCAGGCTCGGAGGTGAAGAAGCCGGTGTGCGCGTAGGGAAGCTGGTCGAGCTGGGCCTTGATCGCGTCGGTCACGGCGCGGTCGGAATGGCCGAGACAGGAGACGGCCGCGCCGCCGCACGCGTCGATGATGCGCCGTCCGTCGGCGGTCAGGATGGCGATGCCGTCCCCCTTGACCGCAACCGGAAGATCCGCGGCGGACGCGCGCTGAAAGACGTTGGGCGAGGACATGGAAGGCTCCTGACGGCGGGCTGTCCCCGGAATGTAAGCCCTATCGCCTCGCGTTTCACGCGTCATCGCCCGCAAATCTGCGGCGGTCCGGCGCGGCCTGTGGGCGTGCGCGGAGGTGACACCCTGTTTGCATTTCGCTCGCTATCGTATGGCGCTACCCTCAGACCCGATTCGTGGAACGGAGGTGGAATGAGCGACGCGCCACGCGAGAGGCTCCGATGCTGACGGCCTGGGCTGTGACGGCAGCGGCCAGCGCGCTCGCCGGGATCGTCGTGGCGCGCGCCCGGCTCGCGACGCGCGCGGCCGACCGTGCCGTGGCGGATCGTGCCGCCGTCGACGCGCAGGTCACCCTCGCCGACGCCGCGCTCGCCCGGGGCGCGACCGCCGCCTGCCGGATCCTGCCGTCGGGCGAAACGATCGCCTGCGGCACGATGCCGGCGGACGTCCTAGCCGACCTCAACCGCTCGGGCACAAGGCTCGCCGCCGCGATCGCCGAGCTGCGCCGCACGGGCGAGCCGTTCCGCCTCGCCACCGCCCCGGCGGCGGACGGCGGCGGCGGCCGCATCCTCGCCGGGTCGCTGGAAGGCGGCCACCTGTCCCTCTTCGTCGAGCCGCAGCCCGAGGTGTGCGCCGGGGCGCCGGGCGACGCGGCCGGCCGCCTGACCGAGCTCGTCGCCGCCTCGCCGTACCCGAGCTGGGTCGAGGGCGAGGGCGGCATGGTCTGGTCGAACCCCGCCTACGCCCGCGCCGTCGGCTCCGCCAGCGGCACCGGCGACTCGCTGCTCGACGCCAACGCCCGGACGCAGCTCGGCGCCGCCGACGCGGGCGGGGCCGTCTTCGAGCGCGTGCAGACCGTGGTCGCCGGCGAGCGGCGCCACCTCAACGTCAGCGCCGAGATGCGCGAGGGGGTCCTCGCCGCGCTGGCCGTCGACGTCACCGAGACCGTCCAGGCGCTGTCCGTCCAGGCGCGCGCGCTGGAGAGCCATTCGGCCACCTTCGACCTGCTGGCGACCGCCATCGCCATCTACGGCCCCGACCGGCGGCTCGTCTTCCACAACGCCGCGTTCCAGCGCCTCTTCGAGCTGGACGGCAAGTTGCTCGAGCAATCCCCGTTCGAGGACCAGGTGCTCGACCGCCTGCGCGCCGAGCGCCGCCTGCCCGAGACCGCCGACTTCAAGGCCTGGAAGCGCGACCAGCTCAAGGGCTACGAGACGCGCGAGAGCTTCGAGCGCTGGTGGCACCTGCCCGACGGGCAGACCCTGCGCGTCGTCGCCAACCCGGGCGCGGACGGCGGCGTCACCTACGTGTACGAGAACGTCACCCAGCAGCTCGCGCTGGAGCGGCAATACAACGCCCTCTCGCGCGTCCAGGCCGAGACGATCGACAATCTCGGCGAGGGCATCGCGAGCTTCGGGCCGGACGGGCTTCTGCGCCTCGCCAATCCCGCCTTCTGGTCGCTCACCGGCACGCCCCAGGCCGACATCGGCGAGCACGTCAACGCCATCGCCGGCAAGGCGCCCGACGCGGGGGCCCCGGTCTGGGCCTCGCTCGCCGAGCGCGTCACCGGCATGACCGACCACCGCACGCCCGTCGGCGGGCGGACCGAGCGCGAGACCGGCCGCACCCTCGACTACGCCTTCTCGCCGCTGCCGGACGGCTCGACGCTGGCGACCTTCGTCGACGTCACCGACTCGGTGAACATCGCCAAGGCGCTGGTCGACCGGAACAACGCGCTGGTCGAGGCGGACCGGCTGAAGAACGCCTTCATCGAGCACGTCTCCTACGAGCTGCGCTCGCCGCTCAACTCCATCATCGGCTTCACCCAGCTCCTGACCCGGCCCGAGACCGGCCAGCTCTCCACCAAGCAGCGCGAGTATGCCAACTTCGTGCTCACCTCGTCCGAGGCGCTCCTCGTCATCATCGACGGCATCCTGGACCTCGCGTCCATCGACGCCGGCGTGATGGAGCTGACCATCGGCCCTGTGGACGTGTCGGCCACCTTGCGGCAGGTGCTGGACGGGCTGAAGAACCGCCTCGTCGAGACCGGTATCGACGTCGAGCTCGACCTTGCAGACAATGCCCGCGTCTTCCCGGGCGACGAGATGCGCGTGCGCCAAGTGCTGTTCAACCTGATTTCCAATGCCGTCACCCACTCGCCCCAAGGCAGCGCGATCACCGTCGCCTCGCGCCGCGACGGGGACTATGTCGCCCTCTCCGTTCGGGACCGCGGCCCCGGGATCAGCGAGGACAACGCCGAGGCGGTGTTCGAGCGCTTCAACACCTCCGGGCCGAACGGGCGGCGCCGCGGCGTCGGCCTCGGCCTGTCGCTGGTGAAGAGCTTCGTGGAGCTGCACGGCGGCACCGTCGCGGTGGCGCCGACGGACGGGGCGGGCGCCGAACTCGTCGTGCGCTTCCCCCGCGAACAGGCCGGCACCTCGGCCTCGCTGCTCGACGCCGCATGAGCGACGTCGCCACGGTCGACATCGAGGTCGACAGCGAAGCGGAAATGGTGGCCTTCGGGGCCGATCTCGCCGGAACGCTGCGCAAGGGCGACCGGGTCGGCCTCGTCGGCGACCTCGGCGCGGGCAAGTCCACCCTGGCGCGGGCGACCCTGCGCAGCCTGGCCGGCGACCCGGCCTTCGAGGTGCCGAGCCCGACCTTCACCATCGTGCAGGACTATCCCGAGCTGACCCCCCGCGTGCGTCACGTCGACCTCTACCGCGTCGAGGGCGGCGACACCGAGGAGCTGGGGCTCGGCGAGGGGGACGCCGCCGAGCTCATCGAATGGCCGCGCGAGGCGCTGCCGGTCACCCTCGCCATCGCCTTCGGCCCCCACGAGGAGGCGCGCACGATCACCGTCACCGCCCCGCCGGCGTGGGCCGAACGGCTCCGCCGCCAGCGCGAGGCGAGCGCGTTCCTCGCCCGCGCCGGCTGGGGCGAGGCGCGCCGGCAGCCGCTGAAGACCGACGCCTCGACCCGCGGCTACGCCCGAGTCGTCGGCGGAACGAACGCGGTCCTGATGGACGCGCCGGTCTTCACTCCCATGCCCGGCAGCTACCCGCTTCGGGCGCGGCTGGCGGACGGCAACCTCAACGCCTTCATCGCCGTCGGCGAGGCCCTCCGGGCCGCGGGGCTCGCCGCGCCGGCCGTCATCGCCGCGGACATGAAGAAGGGCTTCCTCCTCCTCGAGGACTACGGCGACGACAAGATCGCGGGCGCCACCGGGATCTACCCCGAGCGCTACGCCGTCGCCGTGGAGGCCATCGCCGCGTTCCACAATGCACCGCCGGCGCTGCCGCTGCCGGGAGATCCGCCCTACCAGCCGCCGATGTTCGACGCGGACCTCTCCGACATCGAGGTCGCGCTCTTTCCCGAGTGGTACCTGCGCGCGCCCCTCGACCCGGACTACGCGGCGATGTGGCGCGCCGTCATTTCCGCGCTGCCGCGGGAGGACGACCGCCTGTCGCTGCGGGACTTCCACTCGCCCAACCTGATGTGGCGGGCGGGCGAAGAAGGAATTTCCCGGATCGGCTTTCTGGACTATCAGGATGCGATGATCGCACCCAGCGCATACGACGTCGTCTCCCTCGCCCAGGACGCGCGGATCGACGTGCCCGACGACGTCGAGGCCGACCTCCTCGCGCGCTACCTCGCCGCGCGGCCCGGACTCGACCGGACCGCCTTCATGCGCGCATACCACGTCCTCGGCGCACAGCGGGCCACTCGCGTGCTAGGAGTGTTCCGCCGCCTCAACGACCGGGACGGCAAACCGCAATACCTCGCCCATATTCCGCGCGTGCGGCGGGCGCTGGCCAAGAACCTCAGAGCCGAACCGTCGCTGGCCCCGCTGGCCGGCTGGTTCGCCACCCATTCGGACGTGATGAGCGCATGAGCGGTCTCTCAGCGATGATCTTCGCCGCCGGACGCGGCACGCGGATGCGGCCGCTCACGGCCATCACCCCCAAGCCCCTCATCGAGGTGTTCGGCAAGGCGATGATCGACCACGTGTTCACCCGGCTCGATGATGCCGGCGTCAAACGCTACGTCGTCAACGTGCACTACCTCGCCGACATGATCGAGGTTCACGTGCGCCGCCATGCGCCGGGCGCCGTGACGATCTCCGACGAGCGGTCGGGACTGCTCGACACCGGCGGCGGCCTCGTCAAGGCGCTGCCGCATCTCGGCGACAAGCCCTTCATCGTCGCGAATTCCGACACCTTCTGGCTGGAGGGCGCGTTCCCGACGCTGAGGCGCGTCATCGACAGCTTCGATCCGGAGAAGATGGACGCCCTCCTCGTCCTCGCCCCCACCGTGACCGCGGTCGGCTACGACGGCCGGGGCGACTTCCAGCTCGAGACGGACGGCCGCCTCACCCGCCGGCGCGAGTACACCGTCGCCCCGTTCGTCTATGCCGGCTGCGCGATGATGTCGCCCGCCGCGCTCGCCGACCCTCCGGGCGACGTCTTCTCGCTCAACGTGATCTTCGACCGGCTGATCGCGAAGGGGCGGCTCTACGGCGTGCGGCTCGACGGGCTGTGGCTCCATGTCGGCACCCCGCGGGCGATCCGAGACGCGGAGCGAGCGATCCGCGCCAGCGCGGCGTGAAGGTCCTCACCGTCGATCCGGGCGACCCGTTCCTGCCGACGCTGGCCGCGCGCCTCGCCGACGGGACCCTCTGGCCGGACGGCCTGCCCGACGACCCGCTCGCCCTCGCCGACGCGACCGTCTACCTCCCCACCCGCCGCGCCGCCCGCGCGCTCGCCACCGCCATCCTGGAGGCGGCGCCCACCCGGGCGACGGTACTGCCCCGGATCGAGGCGCTGGGCGACCCCGAGGAGGAGCCGGAAGGCCGCCCCGGCGTCATGAGCAGCCTCGAGGCCCGCGTCGTCCTCGCCCGCCTCGTCACCGCCTGGGCCGGGGCGATCCAGACCGGCGATCCCACGATCCGCCCGCTCGTCTCCACCTCCGGACCGGACACCGTGCGCCTCGCCGGCGACCTGCTGGCGCTCCTCGACCAGGTCGAGACGCAGGAGGCCGACTGGCGCGACCTCCCCGGCCTCGTCCAGCGCACCGACCTCGCCGAGCACTGGAAGATCACCACCGACTTCCTGACCATCGCGACCGAGGCCTGGCCCGCGCACCTCGACGCCGCGCGGAAGATCACCGAGGCGGCCGCCCGCCGCGCCGACGCCGAGGCCGCCGAGCGCCGCATCGCCGAGGCGCGCGGCCCCATCATCGTCGCCGGCTCCACCGGCTCGATTCCCGCGACGCGGCGCCTGATCGCCGCCATCGCCCGCAGCCCATGGGGCGTCGTCGTCCTCCCCGGCTTCGACCGCGCCGCCAGCCCGGCCGACTGGGGCGCGCTCGCCGAGGCGCACGACGCGCCGGGCCACGTCCAGTACGGCATGAAGCAGCTCGTCGACGCGCTGGGGCTCGCACCGGACGCGGTCGGCCGCCTCGCCCCCGCCGGCCCGTCCGCGACGCCCCCGACCCGCACGGCAGCATTGTCGGCCGCGCTCCGCCCGGCGCCCGCCACCGGCGCCTGGCGCGACGACCGGCACACCATCGACCTCGCCGACGCCTTCGGCGGTCTCACCCTCGTCGAGGCGGCCGACGAGCGCGAGGAAGCCGCCGCCATCGCGCTGGCGATGCGCCAGTCGGTAGCGCTCGGCGAGACGGTCGCGCTCATCACGCCGCATCGTGCGCTCGCCCGCCGCGTCACGCACCACCTCCGGATCTGGGACATCCGGGTCGACGATTCCGGCGGCGAGCCGCTCGCCGTGACGCCCGCCGGGGTCCTCGCCCGGCTGATCGCCGCCACGGCCTCCGGCGGCAGCGCGGCCGAATGGCTGGCGCTGCTTAAGCACGACGGCGCCCGGTTCGAGGCCGAGCGCGGCGCCACCGCCGCGGTGGAGCGGCTGCTCCGCGGTCCCCGCATCGCGCCGGGCCGGATGCTGGACGCCATGGCGAGCCTCGGCGAGGCCGCGGCGGCGCTCGCCGGCGCCATCCGCACCGTCTACGCGCCGCTCCTGACGCTCGGCGCCGGACGCGCCACCGTCGGCGCCTTCGCCGAGGCGACGCGCACCGTCTTCGAGGCCGTCGCCGACCCCACTCTCGGCTCGCGCGACGCCGTCGTGGCGATGCTGGCCGAGGTCGCGGTCCGGCACGAGCTGACCATCCCCGCCGCCGACTGGCCCGCGACGTTCGAGGCGCTGCTCGACGGGATCGTCGTGCGCGCCCGGCCGCTGGACGACGCGGTGCGCATCCTCGGCCCGCTGGAAGCCCGGCTGCAGTCGTTCGACCACGCGGTCCTCGGCGGTCTCAACGAGGGCACCTGGCCCGCCTCGCCCGATCCCGGCCCGTGGATGAGCCGCGGCATGATGGGCGCGTTCGGGATCGACCTGCCCGAGCGGCGCATCGGCCTCTCGGCGCACGACTTCTTCACCGCCGCGCACCAGCCGCGCGTCACCCTGACCCGCGCCCGCAAGGCGGCCGGTGAGCCCACCGTCGCCTCGCGCTGGTGGCAGCGCCTCGCCGCCTTCGCCGGCGAGGCCGCCGACCTCGCCCGCGCGCGCGGCGCCGAGCTGACCGCCTGGGCCGCCATGCTGGAGCAGCGCCCCGCGACGCCGGGCGCCCCGCGCCCCTTCCCGAAGCCGCCGGTCGCGGTGCGACCGACGTCCTTCTCCGTCACCGAGATCGCCCGCCTGGTGCGCGACCCCTACGCGATCTACGCACGGCACGTCCTCGGCCTCGACCCGCTCGACCCGCTCGACCAGGAGCCCGGCGCGGGCGACAGGGGCGAGCTCTTCCACGAGGTCCTTGCCCGCTTCATCGGCAACGGCGACCACCGCCAGCCGGACGCCGAGGCGCGCTTCTCCGCGATCGTCGACGCCGCCCTGCGCGAGCTCGCCTTCGCGCCAGAGGCGCAGGCGCTCTGGGGGGCGCGGCTCAGGTATCTCGCCCCCTTCGTGATCGCAGCCGAGCGGGAACGGGCCGACCGGGCCGACCGCTCACTCGTCGAGGTGAAGGCGCGGACGGATCTTGCCGGAGGCCCGACCCTGCGCGGGCGGATCGACCGGATCGACCTCGGCGCCGCCGGAGCCGAGATCATCGACTACAAGACCGGCAGTCCGCCGACCGGCAAGCAGGTGCAGACCTTCCTCGAGCCGCAGCTCCCCCTCGAGGCGGTGCTGCTGCGCGCCGGCGCCGTCGAGGGCGCCCCGGCCGACCTCCCGCTCACCGGCCTCGCCTATGTCGCGATCGGCGCCGGGCGAAACCCGGTGCACTGGTCGGGCGTCGCCGGCGACGACGCCGCCGCCCTCGCCGACGAGGCGCGCGGCCGGCTGATCGCCCTCCACACGCTCTACCAGAGCGAGGAGCAGGGCTACCTCTCCCGCGCCCGCCCCATGCGCGAGTCCGACGTCGGCGACTACGACCACCTCGCCCGCTCCGCGGAGTGGCAGAACGAATGACCAGCACCGCCACGCCGCTCCGCCCCGAGATCGCGGAGTGCCGCCGATGAGCCTGCGCGTCCCGCCCGAGGCCGACGACGCGCAGCGCCGCTCGTCCGACCCTGCCGCCTCCGTATGGGTCTCGGCGAACGCCGGGGCGGGCAAGACGTACGTGCTGTCGCAGCGCGTCGTGCGGCTCCTCCTGTCGGGCGTGCCGCCGCGCACGATCCTGTGCCTCACCTACACCAATGCCGCGGCCGCGGAGATGGCGCAGCGGGTCTATACCGCGCTGGCGGCGCTGGCCGCGCTCCCCGACGACCGCCTGGCCGCCCAGGTCGCCCGCCTCGCCCCCAACGCGGACCCCGACGCTGCGGCGCTGCGCGCGCGCACCCTCTTCGCCGAGGCGCTCGAGACGCCGGGCGGCCTCAAGGTGCAGACGATCCACGCCTTCGCCGCCGCGCTCCTGCGGCGCTTCCCGCTCGAGGCCAACATCTCCGGCTCGTTCCAGGTGCTGGACGACGCGATGCGCGAGGAACTGACCGACCGCGCCATCGCCAACGTCCTCGCCCGCGGCACGATCGACCCCGGCGGCCCCGTCGGCGGCTACATCGACGCGCTGCTGCCGCACGTCTCCGACTTCGGCCTCGTCGGCAGCCTCAAGGCGGTGCTGGGCGAGCGGCGGCGCCTGACGCGCTGGCTCGGGATGGGTGCCTCGGACGAGCGCCTCGCCGAGAGCCTGAGCCGCGCGCTCGCCCCCGCCGACCCTGGACCGCCGCTCTCCGACGACACCTGCCGCGCCCTCGCCGAGGCGCTGCGCGCGGCCAACGCCGGCAAGGGGACCATCGAGCGGATCGAAACCGCCCTGAACTGCCCGGCGGAGGAGCGCGATCCCCACTGGAACGCGATCTTCCTCACCGGGACGGGCGAGCCGCGCAAGATCGGCGGCATCGCGCCCAAGAAGGTGCTGGAGGCCTGGCCCGGGCTCGCGGACCTCGTCGCCGCCGAGCAGGACCGCCTCGCGCGCGCCGCCGACGCCGGCCGCGCGACGGCCGCCATCGCCGCCACGGTCCCCCTCATGCAGCTCGCCTGGCTGGTGGAGGAGGAGCTCACCGCCGCCAAGCGCCGCCGCGGGGTCATCGACTACGACGAGCAGATCGAGACCGCGATGAACCTCGTGCGCTCCGGCACGGCGGCGGCCTGGGTGCGCTACAAGCTCGACGAGGGGATCGACCACGTGATGGTCGACGAGGCGCAGGACACATCCCCGCCGCAGTGGCAGCTCGTGGAGGCGCTGACCGGCGAGTTCTTCGCCGGACGCGGCGCAAAGGACGTCCACCGCACGCTCTTCGTGGTGGGCGACGAGAAGCAGTCCATCTACTCCTTCCAGGGCGCCGCCCCGCAGCTCTTCGGCGAGAAGCGCGCGCACTACCAGGCGGCCGCCTCGGACGCCGGACTCACCTTCCGCGCGGTCGACCTCGCCCACTCAATGCGCTCCGCCCCGCAGGTCCTCTCCGCGGTCGACCGCGTGTTCGCGGACGGCAGCCTCGCCGCGTCGGTCGGCGCGGACCCCGGCGCCGTGCGCCACGTGGCGGTGAAGGACGGCCCGGGCGGCGTCGACCTCTGGCCCCTCTTCTTCGACGAGGAGGACGACAGGTCCGAGGCCTGGGACGCGCCGTTCGACCAGGCCCCGGACAACGCCGGCGTCGTGAAGCTCGTGCGCGCCATCGCCGACACCATCGAGGCCTGGACCGGCGGCGAAGGTCCCGGCGGCGCGCCGCCGGTGAGGCCGGGCGACATCATGATCCTGTCGCGCAAGCGCGGCGCCTTCGCCAACCTGATGAACCGGGAGCTGAAGAACCGCGGCATCCCGACCGCGGGCGCGGACCGGCTCACCATCACCGACCACATCGCCGTGCAGGACATGGTCGCGCTCGCCCGCGCGCTGCTGTCGCGCGACGACCTCTCGCTGGCGACGGTCCTGAAGAGCCCGCTGTTCGGCTTCTCGGAGGATGCGTTGTTCGAGGTCGCCCACGGCCGCGAGGGCTCCCTCCTCGACGCCCTCGCCGAGGGCGACATGTTCGCCCGCGTCGCCCACACGACGCTGATGCGCTGGCGCGTCCTCGCCCGCACCCGGCGCCCGTTCGACTTCTTCTCCGCGATCCTCGTCGGCGAGGGCCGGCGGGCCGACTTCGCCGCCCGGCTCGGCTCGGAGGCGGAGGACGCGCTCGACGCCTTCCTCGACGAGGCGTTCGCGTTCGAGAGCCGGGACGTTCCGACCCTCGAGACCTTCCTGATGCGCCTGTCCAAGACGAAGGCGGAGTTGCGCCGCTCCTCGGACGGTACTGTGGACGCGGTGCGTGTCATGACCGCGCACGGCTCCAAGGGGCTGGAGGCGAAGGTCGTCTTCCTCGCCGACGTCGGTACCCAGGCGACGAACCCCAGCCGCAGCCCGGTCGTGCCCGTCGCCGCCCCCGCCCCGGGCTATGACGACGTCCTCGTCTACGCCCCCAACAAGGACTACCAGAGCGAGCCCGTCCGCGCCGTGCTGAGCGCGAAGTCGGAGGCGGAGTTCGCCGAGCACTACCGCCTGCTCTACGTGGCGATGACGCGGGCGGAGCAGCACCTCGTCGTCTGCGGCGCCTACGGAAAGCGCAAGCCGCAGAGCGGGATGTGGCACGAGATGGTCGAGGCCGCCCTCTCGCCCGACGGCGAGCGGGCCGAGATGCCGAGCGGCGAGGGCCTCGCCTGGCGCAACCCTGCCCCGATCCCGGCCCCCGCGCCGGAGCGGGCCGAGCCCGCCGCCCCGCCGCCGCAGCGCCCGGCCTGGCTCGACGAGCCCGCGACCATCGACAGCGACACGCCGGAGCCGCTGATCCCCTCGGACGGCGAGCACCTCACGGCCGTCGGCATCCCGGTGATCGAGCGCCGCCCCCTGGACGCCGTCGCATTCGGCACGATCATGCACCTCCTGCTCGAGCGCGACGAACCGGTCGACGCCATGGCGGCGCGCGTCGCCCGGGCGCACCCCGCGCTCCCTCCGGAGGAGACGGTTGCGATCGCGCGGGAGGCCGAGGCCGTCCTGGCTCTCCCCGGCCTTGCCGGACCGGCCCGGCGCGAGGTCGACGTGATGGGCGACATCCTCGTCGACGGGGTCGCCCGGCGGGCGAGCGGGCGCATCGACCGCCTCCAGTTGTCCCCCGGCCGCGTCGTGATTGTGGATTACAAGACCGACCGCATCGTGCCGCGCCGCGCGGCGGAGGCGCCGGAGGCCTACCGCCGTCAGCTCGCCATCTACCGGGCGTTGGTGCGGCAGATGCTTCCCGGAACGACCGTCGGAACGGCGATTGTGTGGACCGCAAACGCCACAATGATGGAAATGGATGGGGTGCTGCCCGCCATTGGCATGACGACCGCTGCTTGACGCTCCCCCACCCTATCCATACGTAGGCTTCACACTTCAGCGATAGTAAGGTGAGTGATGTCCTCCACAACGGTCACGGACGCGACCTTCGACAGCGATGTCATCAAGGCCGACGAACCCGTCGTCGTCGACTTCTGGGCCGAGTGGTGCGGCCCCTGCAAAATGATCTCCCCGGCGCTCGAAGAAATCGCCGCCGAGATGGATGGCAAAGTCAAAATCGCCAAGATGAACGTGGACGAGAACCAGGACACCGTCATGAAGTACGGCATCCGCTCGATCCCCACGCTCATCATGTTCAAGAACGGCGAGCCGACGGCCACGCAAGTGGGCGCTGCCCCGAAGGGCAAGCTCGTCGACTGGATCAAGTCCTCTATCTAAGGACCGTCAATGTCTGACGAGACGAACAAGAATCGGCACGAGGGGGACACCCTCGTGCCCGACGCCGCCGAGATCATGGGCGCGGGCGAGGCGGCGGAGTCCGCCGCTCCCGCTTCCGACGCGGACACGGCGCTCGCCGAGGCCCGCGCCGAGGTGGAGGACATGCGCAACCAGATGCTGCGTGCCCTCGCCGAGGCCGAGAACGTGCGCCGCCGCGCCCAGCGCGACGTGAGCGACGCACGACAGTATGCCGTGACGAGCTTCGCCCGCGATCTCCTCAACGTCGCCGACAACTTCGCCCGCGCGATGGACACGGTGAAGCATGCCGACCTCGAATCCCTGCCGCCCGAGGTGAAGGGGATGGTCGAAGGCATCCAGATGACCGAGCGCGAGCTGAAGTCCGTCTTCGAGCGGCACGGCATCAAGAGCCTCGACCCGACCGGGCAGAAGTTCGACCCGAACCTCCACCAGGCGATGTTCGAGCTCGAGAATCCCGACGTCGCGTCCGGCACGGTGATCCAGACCGTGCAGGTCGGCTCGGTGATCGGCGATCGCGTCCTGCGCCCCGCCATGGTGGGCGTGTCGAAGGGCGGTCCCAAGCCCGGCCAGCCGAAGGCCGAAGGCGAGGGCGACGCCGGGGCGACCGGAGACGCGGCCTGACAGGACCCAGGGTCCTTCTTCTTCAGGGGCCGCTCTCTCCGCTCTACCGCCAGATCGCCCGCCATCTGACCGATGGGGGCGCCACGGTCCACCGGATCAACCTGTGCCCCGGTGACAGGGCCGCCTGGGGCCTCGCCCCGGCGGTGGCCTTTCGCGGGCGGCTGGCCGACTGGCCGGCGTTCGTCGGCGCCTTCATGGAGCGCCACGCCATCACCGCCGTCCTGATGCACTCGGAGCAGCGCCCGTACCATCACGAGGCCGCGGCCGAGGCGCGGCGGCGGGGCATCGACGTCATCGTCACCGAACTCGGCTACCTTCGGCCGGACTGGATGACGATCGAGAAGTACGGCAACTCGGTCGATTCGCTGTTCCCCACCGATCCGGACACCATCCGCGCCCTCGCCGCCGGCGTGCCGGACGTCGACACGGCCGTCCGCTACCCGCGCGAGGCCGGCCTCGAGACCGTCGACGACCTGAAGACGAACCTCGCCAACGTCTTCCTCTGGTTCACCTATCCGCACTACCGCCAGCACGGGCTCTACCACCCGTTCGTCGCCTACGCGCGGTTCCTGTGGCGCGAGGGCCAGCTCTCTCGCCGCAACGCCGCCGCCCGGGCGGTGCGCGACCGTCTCGCCGCGCCCTTCTTCCTCTTCGCGATGCAGACGGACACGGACTTCCAGATCCGCACGAACTCCCAGTACGCGGACACGACCGAGGCGCTGACGGAGGTCTTCGCCTCCTTTGCGGCCCACGCCCCGGCGGGGACGCGCCTCGTCGTCAAGAAGCACCCCGGCGACCTCGGGCCGGTCCACTGGGCGGAGCGTGTGCCGCAACTCGCCGCCGCCGCCGGAATCGCCGGGCGCGTTGCGTTCGTGGACGGCCTGCCGATGTCGGAATGGACGCACGACGCGGCCGGTCTCGTGACGATCAACTCGTCCGCCGGCCTCGACGGTCTCGCCGCCGGCATCCCGACGATCACCCTGTCGCCGGCGATCTACGACGTCCCCGGCCTGACGGCGCAGCAGCCGCTCGACGCCTTCTGGACCGCGCCGCAGGTACCGGACCCGGCTCTCTTCGCCGCCTACCGCAAGGCGCTCGCCGCCAGCATCCAGGTGCGCGGGACGATCTATTCGCGCGCCGGCACCCGCGCCGCCGCCGAGGCGATGGCGAACCGCATCCTCACCGGCACCGTCAACGCCCCCGACCCCGCCGACCGGACGCCGCCGCGCTACGCGCGGGCGGGCGCCCTCGGCATCCGCCCTCGCTAGGTCGACCGTGCCAGGACGACGGTGCCCGCGCGACCGGTTTTCCGGCACGAACGGCCCCGATCGGAGGCCTGTTTTGCGATTTTGGCCGGCGCGGCAGCATTTTTGCCGACACCGTCCGAGGTTGACCGGACCGGCGGAGCATGGTTCGCCGTGTTCTCCAATTGGAGATTTGAATGACAGACGTACGCTTTGACGTTCTCGGCATCGGGAACGCCATCTTCGACATCTTGGGCCACGTTCACGACGACGCGCTGGAGCGTCTCGGCGTCGCCAAGGGCTCCATGCGCCTCGTGAACGAGGAGGAAGCCCGCGCGGTGGACGACCAGCTCACCGACTCGGTGCGCGTCTCCGGCGGCTCGGCGGGCAACACGGTGGCGGGCGTCGCCTCCCTCGGCGGACGCGCGGCCTTCATCGGCAAGGTGGCCGACGATGCGAACGGCGAAGCCTACGTCCACGACATGCGCCACGCGGGCGTCGCCTTCACGACCCCGCCGCTGATCGGCGGCGCGCCGACGGCGACCTCCACCATCCTGGTGACGCCGGACGGCGAGCGCACCATGAACACCTTCCTCGGCGCCAGCCAGGAGCTGACCGAGGCGGACATCGTCGACGGCCTCGTCGAGGCGGCGGCGATCACCTTCCTCGAAGGCTACCTCTTCGACCCGCCGGCCGCGATGGCCGCCTTCTACCTCGCCGCCAAGCGGGCCACCGCCGCCGGCAAGATCGCCGCGATCACGCTGTCCGACTCGTTCTGCGTCGAAAGGCACCGCGACGACTTCATGACGATCCTGTCGGGCGGCACCATCGGCCTCTGCTTCGCCAATGCCTCCGAGGTGAAGTCCCTCTTCCAGACCGACGACTTCGACGCCGCCGCCGCCAGGCTCGGCGAGCTGGTGCCGACCGCCGTCGTCACGATGAGCGAGAAGGGCGCGCGCGTCATCACGGGCGGCGAGGCGATCGACGTCCCGGCCGGGAAGACCAAGGTCGTCGACCTCACAGGCGCAGGCGACCTCTTCGCCGGCGGCTACATGTTGGGTCACGCCCGCGGCCTCGCCCCGGCGGAATGCGCCCGTCTCGGCGCCCTCTGCGCCGCCGAGGTGATCTCGCACTTCGGCGCCCGCCCGCAGACGACGCTCGCCGACCTTGCCAAAGACGCAGGCTTCACGTTCTGATCGGACGTCGCGCCGATCTCGCGAGGTTTTGATGAAGTTCGCGCATTGGGCCGTCGCCGCCATCTGGCTGGCGGCGGCCGGCGGTGCCGAAGCCGAATGCGGCCCGCCCCCCGCGTCCGATGCCACGCTGCTCGCCAGCCCCGAGGCCGTCGAGGCGATCGCCGAGGCGAAACGCTCGATGCCGAACGCCGAGGGCCGGCTTTGGCGCGTCGAGACCGATCCGCCGTCCTACCTCGTCGGCACCTTCCACGTGGCGGCGGGCGGGATCGAGGAGCCGGGGCCGGAGCTTGCCGCGCTGGTGGCCGGCGCATCGGGCCTCTACCTCGAGCTCGAGGGCGAGTCGGTCGAGGGCGAGGTGGCGCGGTGGGGCGCCGATCCGAAGAACCTCTTCCGCACCGACGGCAGCCGCTTCACCGACGGCATGAGCGAGGCCGAGCGCGCCCACGCGGCCGACGTCCTCATGGGCTACGGCATGCCGATCGCCGTCGCCGAGCAGCTCCGCCCGCTGATGCTGCTCTCGCTGCTGAGCGTCCCCCCCTGCGCGCTGGACCAGTTCGACGGCCCGGGCCTCGACGACAACCTCGAGGAGATCGCCGAGGACGCCGGCATCGAGGTGAAGGCGCTGGAGACGGTGGAGGAGCAGATCTCCGCGCTCGACGGTCCGCCCGAGGAGATGGACCCGATCCTGCGGATGACCCTCTCCCAGGACCTCGACGACAGCGCGCTCTGGTATCTCAACCTCGCGCTCTACCGCACGCGCCACATCGGCGCGATGTGGGCCCTCGGCGCCGCGGACATGGACGAGCTCGTCGGCCCCGAGGAGGCCTCCAAGATCGAGGCGATGTTCTGGGAGCGCCTCGTCGCGGGCCGCAACCGGGTGATGGCGCGGCGGTTGCTGCCGGGCCTGCGCGAGGGCGGCAAGGTCGTCGCGGTCGGCGCCCTCCACCTGCCCGGCGAGGACGGCCTCGTCGAGCTGGTGCGCGCCGCCGGCCTGACCGTCAGCCGCGTCGAGGGCGACGCCCACCGCGCGGGTGAGATGCCCGCCAAGACCGGATCGCAGCTCCGACTGATGCCCGAGCCGGCGCAATAGACCGGCGCCGCGGCGGCGACGGCGTCAGCGGCTGAGCCGGTTTCGGGCGATGGCCGCGTCGAGCGCGTCGGCGAAGGACGCGCGGTCGGCCGGGTTCAGGAAGGCGCCGATCACCGTCGCGCGGCCATGGGAGCCGATCTGCAGGTGCACCACGTCCTCGTCGCGGCGCACGACCTTCAGCCGCGCCCATGCGGTCTGGAAGCGATGCTCGACGATGCGCCCGGCCGGCGACACCTTGCGCACCAGCACCTCGGCCGGCGTGACGCTGACTTCCTCGAACTGGCGGCCGGAACGGTAGGAGAGGCGGAAGGCGCCCCAGACGAGCGCGATGTCGGCGACCGCGAACACCGCGACGGGCCAGGCGCCGATCGCCATCGTTCGCAGCGCGGCGAAGCCCATCGTGCCGACGACGATGGCCATCATGACGAGATAGCCACGACGTGTCAGCGAACGATGCGGGAAGAGAACCGCGTGAAAGGATTCAGCATCGGCGATCGACATCGGGTCACTATAGCGCTGCAATCCGTTGCCGACGATGGCCCTTCGTCACAGACGGGGCCCACCGGAGCGGCCGCGCCGGCGGGAGCGCGCCCGGGGCCAAGACCCGTGTACACGCCCGGGGCACATGGCCTAGGTTCGGCCCCGACATCGGGGCGGCGGAACGGACGGCGATTGAGCGAATGCGAGACGCGGCAGCGCACCCCCACCGGCCGTGCCGTCCCGGACGGCCTCTGGCCACGGCCCGGCTGAACGGCGCGTGACCCCGTCGGCCGCGGCGGGCCTCGCCGTCAAGCTCGTCATCGCCGTTCCGGTCGTTGCCGGACTCGCGGGCGTGACGGTGCCGGCTTTCGGTTACCTGCCCGCGATCGGGGCCGACAGCGTGGACCTTGCCGCCTTCGCCGCGTTCGCGGGACGGCCGGGGATGGCCCACTCCGCGGCGCTCTCGGCCGGCACGGCGCTGGTCGCGACCCTCGTCTCGCTCGGCGCGGCCGCGCTGATCCTGGCGGCGAGCTACGGGACGCGGGCGATGGCCGTGACCGACCGACTACTGGCGCCGCTCCTCTCGGTCCCGCACGCGGCAGCGGCGCTCGGCTTCACGCTGCTCTTCGCCCCGTCCGGGCTCGTGCTGCGCCTCCTCTCGCCGTGGGCGACCGGGCTGACCGCCCCGCCGGACATCGCCCTCGTCAAGGACCCGTGGGGGATCGCGATGACGGCCGCTCTCGTCATGAAGGAGACGCCGTTCCTTGTGCTGATGGGCCTCGCCGCCCTCGCCCAGACCGAGCCGCGCCAGCGCGTCCAGCTCGCGCGCTCGCTCGGGTACGGGCGGATGGCCGCGTTCCTTCACGGGGTCTGGCCGCTGGTCTACCGGCAGATCAAGCTGCCGGTGCTGGCGGTGCTGGCCTTCTCCGTGTCCGTGGTGGACGTCGCGATGATCCTCGGGCCGACCCGGCCCGCCCCGCTCGCCGTGCGCATCCTCAACGAGCTCACCGCGCCGGACGTCTCCGCCTGGCTCGTCGGCAGCGCGGGCGCGGTGCTGCTGCTCGCCCTGATGCTCGCCCTCGTCCTCGTCTGGACCGCGCTGGAGCGGCTCGCCGGCCGGGGCCTCGCGGCCCTGCGGGCGAGCGGCCGGCGCGCCCGGCACGACGGGGCGGTGCGCCTCGCCGCACTCGCCTTCGCCAGTGCGCTGACCGCGACGATGACCCTCGCCGTCGCGGGCCTCGCCGTTCAGTCGGTCGCAGGCTACTGGCCGTTTCCGGACGTCGCGCCCACCAACATGGGCCTCGCCGTCTGGCAGAGCCGGATGGGGGACCACCTCGCGACCCTCGGCACCACGCTCGCCGTCGCGCTGGGCGCGACCGCCATCGCCCTGCCGCTCGCCGTCACGCTGCTGGCCAGCGGCGTGACGGTGGGCGGGATCATCTATCTGCCGCTGATCGTGCCGCAGGTGGCCTTCCTGTTCGGCCTCGCGATCCTCACCATCGCGGCGGGACTGACGGCCGGCCCCGTCCTGGTGACGCTCTCCCACGCGCTCTTCACTCTCCCTTACGCGCTGATCGCCCTGTCCGGCCCCTGGCGGGCGCTCGACGCGCGCTACGAGATGGCCGCGCGCAGCTTCGGCGTCCCGCGGTGGCGGCGCTTCGTGACGGTCCGCCTCGCACTGCTGACGCGCCCGCTCTGCGTCGCGGCGGCGCTCGGCATGGCGGTGAGCGTCGCCCTCTACGTGCCGACGCGCATCATCGGCGGCGGCCGGGTGGCGACCGTCACCACCGAGGCCGTCGCCGCGGCGACCGGCGGGGATCGCCGGCTGGTGGCGATGCTGGCGCTGATCCAGCTCGCGCTCCCGTTCGTCGCGTTCGCGGTGGCGCGCGGCGTCCCGGCGTTCCTCTTCCGCCACCGCCGCGCGATGCAGGGGCGCGTATGAGCCTCGGGATCGACCTCGCCGTCGCCTTCCGAGGTGCGGTCATGGCCCGGCTCGCGGCGACCGTGGAGCCGGGGGCAGTCCTTTCCGTGATCGGGCCGTCGGGGGCGGGCAAGTCCACCCTCCTCCTGGCGATCGCCGGCCTGCTGGAGCGGCCGTTCACCGTCTCCGGCACCGTCCGGCTCGACGGGGAGGACCTTTCGACGCTCCCGCCGGAGAGGCGCCGGATGGGGCTGATGTTCCAGGACGCGCTCCTCTACCCGCACATGTCGGTCCTGCAGAATGTCCTCTTCGCAGTGCCGCGCCGCGACAACGGGCACCGCCTGGGGCGAAACGAGCGCCGCGCCCGGGCCGAGGCGAACCTTGCCCGCGTCGGCATGGCGGACGCGGCCGCGCGCGATCCGGACACGCTGTCCGGAGGCCAGAAAAGCCGTGTGGCATTGGCACGCACCCTCGCCTCCGCACCGCGCGCGCTCCTCCTCGACGAGCCGTTCTCGGCCCTCGACCCGGCGCTTCGGGCGCAGGTGCGGGGGATCGTCTTCGATCTGGCGCGGCAGGACGGGCTGCCCGTCGTCATGGTGAGCCACGATCCTGCGGATGCCGAGGCGGCCGGCGGTGAGATCGTCGAGATCCGGCCTTGCCAACAGGGCGGATGGTCCTGATATAGGGAATTGGGAGGTCGGCGGTGGACGGGCCACTCGCCAACCGGGTCAGGTCGGGAACGAAGCAGCCCTAACGAATCCGGTCCGGGTCATTCGCCGGCCTCCTACTTCCCCCCTCACCCGCGCGCCAAGGGGCCTCGCGCGCTATAGGGGCACCGCAGGCATGTGCCCCGCGTGTCCGCGATCACCCGCGGTCGGAGATGAGGGCCGGAGAATTTGTCCGACAGCACCGCACCGTCCGCTACGCCCTATACGGTTCTGGCGCGCAAGTACCGCCCCACACACTTCGGCGAGCTGATCGGCCAGGCGCCGATGGTCCGCACCCTCAGGAACGCCTTCGCCCACGACCGCATCCCGCAGGCGTGGATGCTGACGGGCGTCCGCGGCGTCGGCAAGACGACCACCGCCCGCATCCTCGCCCGCGCCCTCAACTACGAGAAAGACGGCACGCGCCGCCCGACAGTGGAGTTCACCGAGTTCGGCGACCACTGCAAGGCCATCATGGAAGGCCGGCACGTCGACGTCATCGAGATGGACGCCGCCTCCCACACCTCGATCAACGACATCCGCGAGATCACCGACGCGGCGCGCTACAAGCCCGTCTCGGCGCTCTACAAGGTGTACATCATCGACGAGGTGCACATGCTGTCGACGGCGGCCTTCAACGGCCTGCTGAAGACGCTGGAAGAGCCGCCCGAGCACGTGAAGTTCATCTTCGCCACGACCGAGATCCGCAAGGTCCCGGTCACGGTCCTGTCGCGCTGCCAGCGGTTCGACCTGCGGCGCATCGAGGCCGGCGAACTGACCGGGCACCTGAAGTCCGTCGCCGTCAGGGAGGGCATCACCGCCGAGGACGAGGCGCTGCGGCTGATCGCGCGCGCGGCGGAAGGCTCGGTGCGCGATTCGCTGTCGCTGATGGACCAGGCGATCAGCCACGGCGGCGGCGTCATCTCGGCCGAGAGCCTGCGCGACATGCTGGGCCTCGCCGACCGGACGCGCATCGTCGACCTCTTCGAGCTCATCATGAAGGGCGACCCCGCAGGCGCGCTGGCCGAGCTCGCCGCGCAGTACGAGGTCGGCGCCGACCCCGCCGTCATCCTCTCGGACCTCGCCGCCTTCACCCATCAGGTGACGCGCCTCAAGGTGACCAACGGCGAGCCCGACCCCGGCGAGCCGCAGGAGGTTCGCGAGCGCTCCGTCGAGTTCGCCGCCGGGCTCGGCATGGCGGCGCTGTCGCGCATGTGGCAGGCGCTCCTGACCGGCATCCAGGAGGTGCAGTCCGCGCCCAAGCCGCTGATGGCGGCCGAGATGGTCCTCATCCGCCTCACCTACATGGCGAGCCTGCCGGACCCGGACAGGCTGCCGCTCAGCGACGCCCCGCAGGCGCCGGGCGGCCCGCCGGCGCGCGCCCCCGGCGTCCCGCGCACCCCGGCGCGTGACACCGTCGCCAGCGCCCCGCCGCAGCAGCCGCAGAACTTCGCCGACGTGGCCGCGCTGATGGGCTCGCACTCGCTGATCCTGAAGCAGGCGGTCGAGCAGCACATGCGGCTGAAATCGTTCGCGCCCGGCCGGATCGAGGTCTCGCTGACCGAGAACGCCAACGCCGCGTCCGCCGGCCAGCTCGGCCAGAAGCTCACCGAGATCACCGGCGCACGCTGGATCGTCTCGGTCAGCGACGGCTCGACCGCCCCGACCATCCACGAGGTCAGGACCGCGGAACAGATCCGGCTGAAGGCCGAGGCGGGGGACGACCCGCTGGTTAAGGCGATATTAGAGCGCTTCAGCGATGCGGAAATCGTTGAAGTACGTGAGACTACCCAGGGAGCGGAACCGCCGGTCGAACAGGCGCGCGACCGCAAGGGGTGAGAGGAGAAGGCATGGATCTATTCAAGATGATGGGCAAGGCCCGCGAGCTGCAGAGCCGCATGGGCGATCTTCAGGACGAGCTGAAGACCATCGAGGCTCACGGCGAATCGGGCGCGGGCTCCGTCAAGGCGACCATGAACGGCGCCATGGTGCTCACCTCGCTCTCCATCGACCCGGACCTCATGAAGCCGGAAGAGAAGGAAATCGTCGAGGACCTCGTCATGGCCGCCGTCTCGGACGCCCAGGCTAAGGTCCAGGTCCTCGTCCAGGAGCGCACGCAGAGCCTGATGGGCGACCTCGGCCTGCCCCCCGGCATGAAGCTCCCGTTCGGAGGCTGACCGGCCCGTGGCGATCGCCGGTCCCGAAATCGAGCGGCTGATCGCGCTTCTGGCGAAGCTTCCGGGCCTCGGCCCACGCTCGGCCCGACGCGCCGCGCTCCACATGGTGAAGAAGCGCGAGGCGCTGCTGCACCCTCTCGCCGCCGCCCTCGCGGAAGTCGGCGAGCGCGTCACCGTGTGCAGCGTCTGCGGGAACGTCGACACCTCCGACCCCTGCACCGTCTGCGCCGACGCGTCGCGGGATCCGGCGACGCTCATCGTGGTGGAGGACGTCGCCGACCTGTGGGCGCTGGAACGCGCCAGCGCCCTGCGCGCCCGCTACCATGTCCTCGGCGGCACGATCTCGGCGCTCGACGGGTTCGGGCCGGAGGATATCGGCATCGGCCGGCTGGTCGAGCGTGTCGCCGGCGGCGGCGTGCGCGAGGTCCTGCTCGCCCTCAACGCCACGGTCGAGGGCCAGACCACCGCCCACTACATCACCGAGCGGCTGGAGCCGCTCGACGTGACGATCTCGCGCCTCGCCTCGGGCGTGCCCATCGGCGGGGAACTCGACTATCTCGACGAGGGCACCCTCGCGGCGGCCATCCACCAGCGGCGGCCGTTCAGCTGAACCACCCGCCTGCCGGAACGGATATGCCGGAGCCTCCGGCGGGCTCCGGTCCCACCGACGATCAGGCTCCGGCTCGTATTGCGTGGGCGCCCCGGAGGGAACGCGTCGCGCGGGCGTGCACAGGGCGCGCCGGTCGGGACCGACGCACCCTCCCGGGCCCGTCGACATCGGCCGGCGGGCTGCTCAGTTGACCATTTCGGTCGGGTAGACGCCCCACAGCGACTTCTGCGGCACCAGGCCGCGCCAGTTGCGGCCCGAGATCGCGCACCAGGCGCCGTCGCAGCGCTCCACGTCCGCGAGCACGAACGGCTCCAGGTAGGCGACGGTCGCCGCGCTGACCGCCGGTGCGCTCATCAGGGGCACGTTGTCGTCCCCGCCCCACGGCGCCACCAGCGCCGTGCGCTTGCCCGAGAGCAGCGAGCGGTGGATCCAACCGTCCTCGCCGTCGACGTCCCGCACACGCCGCCAGTTGCCGTACTCGCGCACGATCTCGACCGGCAGACCCCGTTTGTTGAAGGTCCACTTGATCTTGTAGGAGCGCGAGGGTCCGACCCGGACATTGACCTTGGCCGCCGACAGGCTGACGAATCGCGGCAACGGCAGCCCGCTGGGGCCAGTCTCGACCGATTCGGCCGCCTGGGCTTTCGGTTGCTGGGAATGGGGTAGAAGGCTCACGGTGAGCGCGAGAGCCAGAGATGCTAGCGTGATTACGAACGGCTTCATCGTTCCCTCTTTGGCAGGGAGCGGTAACGTGGCATGGAGCGGGTTGCGTCTCGGTTATCAAAACGCGCCGGCTTGAAGAGGAGCGCCATGTCGACAAGCGTCATCGTCACGCGCAAGCTGCCGGAGTCGGTCGAGGAGCGCATGCGCCAGCTCTTCGACGTGACCCTCAACGCCGCCGACCGGCCGATGACCCAGGCGGAGCTCGTCGAGGCCGTGCGCCACGCGCGCGTCCTGGTGCCGACCATCACGGACAGGATCGACGCCGCCGTCCTCGCGCAGGCCGGCCCCGACCTCGGCCTCATCGCCAACTACGGCAACGGCACCGACAATATCGACGTCGAGGCTGCCGCCGCGCGCAAGATCCTCGTCACCAACACCCCCGGCGTCCTCACCGAGGATACCGCCGACATGACCATGGCGATGATCCTCGCCCTCCCCCGCCGCATCGTCGAGGGGACGCGCGTCATCGAGGAGGGCGGCTTCACCGGCTGGGCGCCGACCTGGATGATGGGCAACCGCGTCTGGGGCAAACGCATCGGCATCGTCGGCATGGGGCGCATCGGCGCCGCGGTCGCCAAGCGCGCCAAGGCGTTCGGAATGTCGGTGCACTACCACAACCGCCGGCCGGCCGCCGCCTCGATCGCCGAGCCCCTCGGCGCCACCTACTGGGCGAGCCTCGACCAGATGCTGGCCCGCATGGACTTCGTCACCATCCACTGCCCGCAGACCCCGGCGACGTTCCATCTCCTCTCCGGCCGCCGGCTGGCGCTGATGAAGCAGGGCGCGATCCTCGTGAACCTCGCGCGCGGCGACATCGTCGACGAGGACGCGCTGATCCGCCTCATCGAGGACGGCCACCTCGCCGGCGCGGGCCTCGACGTCTTCACCAACGAGCCGGAGGTCAACCCGAAGCTCGTCAAGCTCGCCCGGTCGGGCAAGGCGCTGCTGCTGCCGCACATGGGATCCGCCACGAAGGAGGGGCGCATCGACATGGGCGACAAGGTGATCATCAACATCCGCGTCTTCATGGACGGGCACCGGCCGCCGGACCTCGTCCTGTCGCAGCCCCCGGTCCACCGCCCGCTGTCGGCGTAGGCCGCCGGGCGGTCATCCCCAACCGCGTCGCCCCCCCCTTCGACGTTGGACGACGTTAACGGTATATCGACGGAAACGGGCAAACACGGGTAAGGGGATGCGCACGTCGCGGGTCGCCGCCCGCCGGATCCGCCGGGCCGCCCGGCCGGTCAATGACGCCAGGAACGCCTGAAGGGGCACGAAGTGATGATCGAGTACCGTTCCATATCGCGCACTCTGGGCCTCGCGATGGTCGGAGCCCTGACGATCGCCGTCGGCGGCTGCATGTCGCAGCGCACGCAGACGACCTACGCCGCGATCCAGCCGGCTCCCTCGCGCCCCGTGCAGCAGGCCCCGCTGGCGCCCCCGCCGGCCGTCGAGCAGCCGCCGCAGCCCGAGACGCCCGAAGCCCCGGTTTCCGGCGAGCCCCTGCCCGGCGACCAGGGCACCGGCGGCACGAACGTCGCCGCGGCCCAGCCGTCGAGCGTCAGCGTCGGCCGTACGGACCTCCTTGGCGGCTGGACCATCTCCAGCGGCGGCGACAACTGCCAGCTCTTCATGTCGCTGACGACCTGGACGGGTGGCTACCGCGCCTCGACGCGCGGCTGCTCGCAGCCCTCGCTCGCCGGGATCGCCGCCTGGGACCTCAACGGCAGCACCGTGACGCTGAAGGGCGGCGACGGGTCCGCCGCCGTCGCGACGCTGCGGGCCAACTCCGCGCAGAACTTCTCCGGCTCCACCGCCGAAGGCAGCGGGATCACCGTTTCCCGCTGACCGGGCGGCCGGCCCGGCCCTCCGGGCCCGGCCGGCGCTCGCGGTTCGAGGCAGGAATCGGCCCCCCCTGCGACAATCTTGCGCGGCGGGAATTTTCGGCGCGGAAGGCGAACCGCTCCCTGAACGACGCCGCCCGGCGCAGACCGGGCCCATCGCCCGGCCGCCAATGCGGCCGCAAGCGGCTTCAATGACGCCTAGACAGGCCGAGCGCGCCCGCCTGACGCCGAGTCGGCCCGGCGCGGCTCAGCGGAAGAGGACCAGCGCGGGGCGGGCCGGCGACCTGTCCTCGAGCGGGAGGGCGATCTCGTCCTCGAGGCTCGGGAACGGCACCACGCGGTCGATCACGTCCCTCGCCCGCTGCATCTCGTCCAGCATCGCCTCGGTCACCGTCACGTCGAAGCGACGGCGCCGGTTCGACCAGGAGATCGTGTCGCCGACCGCGAACCGGTCGGCGTGGACGATCATCGGCAGCGTGGGGACGGCGGAGAGGCCCTGGCGGACGATCCCCGTGATCCCCGGCGAATTGGTGACGACGGCCGCGTCGAAGCCCTTGGCCTCGGCCTCCAGCAGGCGGCGCGCGGTCGGCTTGTCGTCGGCGATATGGGCCAGCGAGCCGGACGGCAGCGTGCCGAAATCGTGCGCACCGAAGTCGCCCTCCACGAAGGTGTCGCGGGCGATGGCGCGGGCGAACGTGTCGGCATCCTTGGCGACCGCGAGGACCCTCGCCTTCGACGTCGCGTAGGCGGCGGCCACCGCGTCGGCCTTGGCGCCGGCAAGGACGACGAGCTCGGGCTCCAGCAGCGCCACCAGCACGGCGGTCGCCACGAACTCGTCCTCGCGGAAGGTGGGGCTCGCCGCCGTCTCACGGTTGAAGGCCAGCGTCTTGGCGATCGCGGCGCGGTATTCGTCCGTCACGCTGCCCGTGGCGGCGACGTACTGGCGGAAGTAGGCGTCGGCCGCGTCGATGGCCGCACCGAGCAGCCGGTCCGCCAGCGCCGCGCCGATCGCGAAGGACGGCGCCGTCGCGTCCGACAGGAGGATGTAGGGGTTCTTCTTGCTCGGCTTGCCCGACGACATGGCGACGGTCTTGGCCGTCCGGGCAGGCTTCACCGCAGGCTCGACGGGCTCGGTGGGCGCGGGGTCGGGGGTCGCAGGCTCGGCGGTCGCCGCCGGCTTGGCGCTCTCAGGCCTCTCCGCCGCGGATCTGGCCGCCGTCTCCGCGGGCTTCTGCGCCGGCGCCTTCGGTGCCCGTGCGGCCGGCTCGGTGGCCGCCGGCTGCGTTTCGGGCGCTGGTCGCGCAGCGGGTGCCGCCGCGGCCGTCTGGGCCGCGGCACGCGCGTTCTCGGCCTTGCGGCGGGCGCGGCGCGCCGCGCGCTTCGCGGCGCGGTCGACTTCCCCGGCGTCGGTTCCCCCGGCTGCGCCCTCGGGGCGGCGGCGCCTGCCGCCCCCGCCTCCGGGCCCGCCCTTGCCGCGACGGTCGCCCTTCGGGGAAGTGTTATCGTCCTCGTTGCTCACATGCAGCCTTTCGAAGCACCGTCGACGCGCGCTGACAGTTTCAACGCGGCATCGACTCCGTCGTCGACACATGCAGCCTCGGTTAGGACGCACCCAAACACTGCACTATGTGCCGCGATACCATGTTCGGGAGCGGAGGGTCCACGTTTCGGGCCGGCATCCGGGCCCGATCGTCCCCAGAACACTGCGGTTCCGGGCGGCGGGACGGCCGCGATGCGGCCCGCCCGCGCCCGCTTCCCGTCGCGCCTCAGAGAATGAAGCGCGACAGGTCCGCGTTCTTGGCGATCTGCGCGACACCCGAGCGCACGTACTCGCCGTCGATGGTGAGCGTGTCGCCCGCGCGGTCGGTCGCGGTGAACGAGATGTCGTCCAGCACCCGCTCGATCACCGTCTGCAGGCGCCGTGCGCCGATGTTCTCGACCGTGGCGTTGATCTCCACCGCGACCTCGGCGATCGCCTCGATGCCGTCATCGGTGAAGTCGAGCGTCACGCCCTCGGTGCTCATCAGCGCGGACGACTGCTTGATGAGGGAGGCTTCCGTCTCCGTCAGGATCGAGCGGAAGTCCTCCTTCGTCAGCGGCTGCAGCTCGACGCGGATCGGCAGGCGGCCCTGCAGTTCCGGCAGGAGGTCGGACGGCTTCGACACGTGGAACGCGCCCGAGGCGATGAAGAGGATGTGGTCCGTCTTCACCTGCCCGTACTTGGTGCTGACGGTCGTGCCCTCCACCAGCGGCAGCAGGTCGCGCTGCACGCCCTCGCGGGAGACGTCGCCGCCGACCCGGTCGGACCGCACGGTGATCTTGTCGATCTCGTCCAGGAAGACGATGCCGTTGTTCTCGACCTGCCGCAGCGCCTCCTTGGTCAGCTTCTCGTCATCGAGCAGCTTGTCCGACTCCTCGGCGATGAGGAGCTCGTAGGAATCGCGCACGCTGGTGCGGTGGGTCTTCTTCTGGCCGCCGAAGGCCTTCCCGAACATGTCGGAGAGGTTCATGACGCCGATGTTGGCGCCGGGCATGCCGGGGATCTCGAAGTTCGGCATCTGCGGCGAGGCGACGATCTCGATCTCGATCTCGCGCTCGTCCAGCTCGCCGCTGCGCAGGCGCTTGGCGAAGGATTCCTTCGTGGCGGGCGACGCGTTCTTGCCGACAAGCGCCTCGAGGACACGTGCCTCGGCGGCGGTGTGGGCCGTGGCGCGCACTTCCTTGCGGCGCCGCTCGCGCACCTGCGAGAGGCCGATCTCGACGAGGTCGCGGACGATCTGCTCGACGTCGCGGCCGACATAGCCGACCTCGGTGAACTTCGTGGCTTCGACCTTGATGAACGGCGCGTTCGCGAGCTTGGCGAGGCGACGGGAAATCTCCGTCTTGCCGACGCCCGTGGGGCCGATCATTAGGATGTTCTTGGGCATCACCTCGTCGCGCAGCTCGTCGGGGAGCTGCTGGCGGCGCCAGCGATTGCGCAGCGCGATGGCGACGGCGCGCTTCGCATCCTTCTGGCCGATGATGTAGCGGTCCAGCTCGGAGACGATCTCGCGGGGCGAAAAGTCGGTCATGGTGTTCCTTTCCACCGGCTGATCCTGCAGATCCCGCCGGGTGCCGCCCAGTCGGCGCGGCGTTGTCCGCTGCGACCCCTATGATTTCGGGCGCGCGCAGCGCTGGGGCAACTCATATCTTGGCGTGTCGGTCTTCGCGCGACCGGCGGCGGCTCGCCTGCCCTGCCCCGGACCAGACCGGAACGGAGCGGGCCAGCGTCATGCCGCGTCGAGCGCTTCGACGATGACGTTCTCGTTGGTGTAGACGCAGATCTCCGCAGCGATCTTCATCGCGCGCCGGGCGATCTCCTCGGCCGACATGCCGGTGTCGGCGAGGGCGCGGGCGGCGGCGAGCGCGTAGGTCCCGCCCGAGCCGATACCGGCGATGCCGTTCTCCGGCTCAAGAACGTCACCGTTGCCGGTGATGACGAACGTGTGCTCCTTGTCGGCGACGATCATCATCGCCTCGAGGTGGCGCAGATAGCGGTCGGTGCGCCAGTCCTTTGCGAGCTCGACGGCCGCGCGCATGAGCTGGCCGGGATACTGCTCCAGCTTCGCCTCCAGCCGCTCCAGCAGCGTGAAGGCGTCGGCGGTCGCGCCGGCGAACCCGGAGATGACGGTACCGTTTCCGATCGGGCGCACCTTGCGGGCGGTCCCCTTCATGACGGTCGGCCCCATGGACACCTGTCCATCGCCGGCGATGACCACCTTGCCGCCCTTGCGGACGGTCAGGATCGTCGTGCCGTGCCAGGGGGCTTCGTTGCTTTGACTCATCGTGGATTACCAAATTTAGACTGCTCGGATATGGGACCCGCGCGGGAGGGCCGCAATGTGCCTGCGCCGCCGGGGCGCAACGGCTGGTCCCATCGAGCACGCGCAGGTGTCGTCGCGAGACGGTCTCTGCAATGGCGACGGCGCTGATCGGCGCGCCACCCGAGTGCTCGCCTCATATATTTCGATTCTGCACCGCGATTACCATGCACCGCGACACGATGATCTGGCCTGCGGGCTGCGAATGCGTCGCCGCCCGCCCGATCCCCCGCCACCCGCCGGAGACCGGCCCGAAACGCAAAGGGAGCGCCCGGTGGCCCGAGCGCTCCCTGACATCGCGTCCCGTCGCGGGCGGCCTCGCCGTGCCGGTCAGGCGGCCACGGCGACGATGTCCTCGGCGGAGCGGTAGGCCCAGACGCGGGCGGGCGGCAGATTGGCGAGCACCCAGCGCGAGGTCGACCACGTGATGCCGACGAGCCCCTTCACCGCCGGCACCAGCGCGTAGGAGAACTGGATGAACGGCGCGCCCGGCGCCATCGCCCGGAATGCGTCGCTCAGGAGCGCCTGGCGCTCCGGCAGCGGCCGGGTGAACAGCGGGAGGCCCGACACCACGGAGGCGACGGGCGGATGGCCCATCTCCGCCAGCACCTCGCCGAGAGCGTAGGCGTTGCCCTGCATCACCGTCGCGTCGGGGAAGCGCTCGCGCAGCAGGGTGCAGAACTCGGGCGAATATTCGATGAGGAGGAGGCGGTCCTGCGGGACGCCGCGATCGACGAGCGCCTGGGTCACCGCCCCGGTGCCCGGCCCCAGCTCGACGATGACGCCCGGCCGGTCCAGCTCGACGTACGCCGCCATCAGCCGCGAGAGCTCCTGTCCGGAAGGGGCCACCGCGCCGGTCTTCAGCGGATTCTCGGCCCACTGGCGCAGGAACCTCACCTCGTCGACGATGCGCTCGCGGACCCGCCGCACCCGGGCGCGGGAGGCCGCGGACGGCTTCAGCTCCGCTTCGGTCCGACGCGCCAGGATGCGCAGCTCCTCCAGCACACGGATGTCCCTCCGTGTGGTCGCGCCCTGTGTCTTCTTGCGCTTCAGAGTCTGCATTTCCTGCGTCAGACGCGTCTGCATCTCTCTCGCACGTTGACGGGCTTGGTCGATCATTCGGGGGCTCCGGCAGGGACTCTGTCGCGTCTGACGCTACTGTGAGAGGTTCTCGAAAAACTCACGGGCACGGGAGAAGAACCCATGACTCTCGGGATGGTTCTCGTTCGAGGACAGCTCCTCGAACTCCGTCAGTAGCTCACGCTGCCGCCGCGTCAACTTCTGAGGCGTCTCAACAACCACCTGAATGTACATATCACCTGTCTGATTCGACCTAAGGACAGGCATGCCCTTGCCGCGCAGACGGAACTGACGGCCCGTCTGCGTCGCCTCGGGGATCTTCACCTTGGCCTTCTCGCCGTCGATCGACGGCACCTCGATGGAGCCGCCGAGAGCGGCCCGTGCCATCGAGATCGGCACGCGGCAATAAAGGTCCGCCCCTTCCCGCTGGAAGAAGTCGTGCGGCTTGATCGAGAGGAAGATGTAGAGGTCGCCGGGAGGCCCGCCCATCACGCCGGCCTCGCCGTCGCCAGCGAGGCGGATGCGGGTGCCGTCCTCGATCCCCTTGGGGATCTCCACCGACAGCTCGCGCTCCTTGGACACGCGGCCGGAGCCGCCGCAGTTGGTGCAGGGGTCGCGTACCACCGAGCCGCGGCCCGAGCAGGTGACGCAGGTCCGCTCCAGCGTGAAGAAGCCCTGGCTGACGCGCACGCGCCCGGCGCCCTGACAGGTCGGGCAGGTCACGGGCTCGGTGCCCGGCCGCGCGCCGGACCCGGTGCACACGTCGCAGGTCGCGCTGGTCGGGACGTTGATCGTGACGCGCTTGCCCTTGAACGCGTCCTCGAGGCTGATCTCGAGATTGTACCTGAGGTCCGAACCGCGATGACGGCCGCCCCGGCCGCCGCCGCCGGGCCCGCGGGCGCCGCCGAAGAACTCGTCGAAGATGTCGCTCATCGCCGAGGCGAAGTCGGTGCCGAAGCCGGCGCCGTTTCCACGACCCATGCCGCCCTCGAAGGCGGCGTGGCCGAAGCGGTCGTAGGCGGCGCGCTTCTGCGGATCGCGCAGCACCTCGTAGGCCTCGGAGACTTCCTTGAACTTCAGCTCGGCATCGGCATCACCCGGGTTCTGGTCCGGGTGGAAGCGCATGGCGAGCTTACGGTAGGCTGTCTTCAGCCCCTTCTCGTCCACGGTCCGGGTGACCTCGAGAAGCTCGTAGTAGTCGCGCTTTTGTGTCGTTGCCATAGGTGCGATATTTTCTCTAGGCTTTTGCGGTCGTATCCGTCGGTCGGGGATTGGGATCGTTCGCCGGCGCGCCAGGCGGTCCCCTGTCCGACAGGACGACCTCCGTCGCGTCGATCATCACCTCGTGGCGTGACGCCGGCACGCGAAGCTTCAGCGGCCCGTGCTCGGCGGCGGCGATCGGCGTCGGGAACTTGAGCTGAAAGCCGCAGTGCCCCGTCGCGTGATGTCCGGCGCGCTGCACGTCGCCGCGCCTCACGTCCGCCGTCCCGGTCGCAACGACCGTGTCCCCGAGCAACACCTCGATCTTCAGCGAGGCATTCGGATCGGCGAGGTCACAGACCCAGCCGCTCACCCCCTGTTCGTTGATCCGGTCGACGTGGCCGAAGAAACGGCGCGCGTCGCGGTAGCCTCGAGTGGGGGAGATGAAGTCGACCGCGGTCGTTATCGTGGCCGGGCTGGCGGACAAGCCGGTCGCCGAGACGAACTCCTCTACGAAACGCTCCGGGGACCGCGTCGCGTCCTCGTAGGCGAACATGAGGACGGGGCTCTTCGTGCGGGCGACGAACAGCGCGGTCGCGAACTGGGTGATCAGCACGCTCGGCAGCGTCTTCCAGATGGCACGGTTGTGCGTGCGCTCCCAGCTGACGGCGCTCTTCAACGGATTACGCAAAACGTAAATGTAGACAGGGTTCGGGATCTTGTCGGCGAGGACCGGCAGGACCTGACCCAGGTGAGGTGTCTTGAAACCGAACACGCCCCAGCGCTCGCGACGGGCGGCGACGAGCTTTCCGAACGCGCGGCGAACGCCCCAGAGGCGCACCGGAAACAGTGCGCTCTGGAGGCGAAGCACGCAGTCGTTGATCTCGAGATCTTCCCCGCGCGGCGCCATCCGATCCCCGAACTCGACGCCGAGGATCTGCAACAGGCCGGCGGTCATGGTCGTCCCGCTGCGGCTGGCCCCGATGACCACGTAGGTCGGCTTGTCACCGTCCGCACCGCGTGGGCGGACATCACCATTCCTCGCATGGAGAAGGGCCGGCGCGGAGGCCGACCCCTCGGAGGACAGTGGTTTGACGGACAGGGATGCTGTGTCCGGTTCCATGGTCTATCGGAGCGGTCCGGCGTCACGACGCCGGCTTACGCGGAGCGCTTGCGATCGTCGTCCGACACTTCCTCGAAGTCGGCGTCGACGACATCGTCCTTCTCGGGCGCGGCGGCGTCGGGGCCGTCACCCTCGTTCTGGCTGGCGGCATACATCGCCTCGCCGAGCTTCATGGACGCCTGCGCGAGCGCCTGGGTCCGCTGCTCGATGGCGGCCACGTCGTCGCCTTCCAGCGCGGTCTTGAGGTCGGCGATTGCCGCCTCGACCGTCGACTTGTCCGACGCGGCGATCTTCTCGCCGTTCTCGGACAGCATCTTTTCGGTCGAGTGGATCAGGGCCTCGCCCTGGTTCTTCGCCTCGACGAGGGCGCGCCGCTTCTTGTCTTCCTCGGCGTGGCTCTCGGCGTCCTTGACCATCTGCTCGATGTCGTTGTCGGACAGGCCACCGGACGCCTGGATGCGGATCTGCTGCTCCTTGCCGGTGCCCTTGTCCTTCGCCGAAACGTTGACGATGCCGTTGGCGTCGATGTCGAACGTGACTTCGATCTGCGGCACGCCGCGCGGGGCCGGCGGGATGCCGACGAGGTCGAACTGGCCGAGCATCTTGTTGTCCGCAGCCATCTCGCGCTCGCCCTGGAAGACGCGGATCGTCACGGCCGACTGGCTGTCCTCGGCGGTCGAGAAGACCTGGGACTTCTTCGTCGGGATCGTGGTGTTCCGGTCGATCAGGCGGGTGAACACGCCACCCAGCGTCTCGATGCCGAGGGACAGCGGGGTCACGTCGAGGAGCAGGACGTCCTTCACGTCACCCTGCAGCACGCCACCCTGGATCGCGGCGCCGATGGCGACGACCTCGTCCGGGTTCACGCCCTTGTGCGGCTCCTTCCCGAAGAAGTTCTTCACCGCTTCCTGGACCTTCGGCATGCGCGTCATGCCGCCGACGAGGACGACCTCGTCGATCTGCCCGGCGGACAGCTCGGCATCCTTCAGCGCGGCGCGGCACGGGCCCATCGTGCGCTCGACGAGGTCCTCGACGAGCTGCTCCAGCTTGGAGCGCGAGAGCTTCATGGTCAGGTGCTTCGGACCCGACTGGTCGGCCGTGATGAAGGGGAGGTTCACCTCGGTCTGCGTCGAGGACGACAGCTCGATCTTGGCCTTCTCCGCAGCCTCTTTCAGGCGCTGGAGGGCGAGCTTGTCCTTGCGCAGGTCGATGCCCTGCTCCTTCTTGAACTCGTCCGCGAGGTAATCGAGGATCCGGATGTCGAAGTCCTCACCGCCGAGGAACGTGTCACCGTTCGTCGACTTCACCTCGAACACGCCGTCACCGATCTCGAGGATCGAGACGTCGAAGGTACCGCCACCAAGGTCGTAGACGGCGATCGTCTTGCCGTCCTTCTTGTCGAGACCGTAAGCGAGCGCGGCAGCCGTGGGCTCGTTGATGATGCGCAGGACCTCGAGGCCGGCGATCTTGCCGGCGTCCTTCGTGGCCTGACGCTGGGAATCGTTGAAGTAGGCCGGGACGGTGATGACCGCCTTGTCGACCGTCTCGCCGAGGTAGGACTCGGCGGTCTCCTTCATCTTCTGGAGGATGAAGGCGGAAATCTGGGACGGGCTGTAGTCCTTGCCGCGCGCCTTGACCCAAGCGTCGCCGTTGTCGGCCTTCACGATCTCGTACGGAACGAGGCCCTTGTCCTTCTCCACGGTCGGGTCGGCGTAGCGACGGCCGATCAGACGCTTGACGGCGAAGAGGGTGTTCTCGGGGTTCGTGACGGCCTGGCGTTTGGCGGGCTGGCCGACGAGGCGCTCACCGTCTTCGGTGAAGGCGACCATCGACGGGGTCGTGCGCATGCCCTCGGCGTTCTCGATGACCTTTGCGCTCTTGCCGTCCATGACGGCAACGCACGAATTGGTCGTCCCGAGGTCAATGCCGATGACTTTGCTCATGTTCTCTCCTTCGTGGCGGACCGGTGGGACCCGTTATGGCGTCCCCAAGCTCACGAGACCGGTCCCCGGTTCGCGTGACAGACATCAGGGGCCGCTAAGCCCCCTCACACTTCGCAGATATAAGACCAGTGATGTGGCGCACAAGTCGGTGTGCGCGCCGATCATCATGCAGTTAACGCCGATCTGCCGTCACGTCGAATGTCACCTCGACCGCGGGGGATATCGTTCCCCCCTTGGGATCGCTCTGCCTGCCGACGTCCCAGCCGAGCCGCTCGAGCGTGGTTTTGCCATGCGCCACCGCGGTGTCGCCGTCGATCTCGAGCGTGAAGTCGAGCGTGGCCGGGCGCTCGATGGTCTTCAGGCGCAGCACGCCCTCGGCGACATAGGCCCCCTCCCCGGTCCGGCGGATCGTCTCGGAGGTGAAGGTCGCCTGCGGATTGGCGCTCACGCCGAGGCCGTCGCCGCCTTTGACCTGGCCGATTGCGATCGTTCCGCTGGTGATCGCGACGCTGTCGAGGTCGACGGTCACGCTGACCGTCGAGGCGTCGAGGTTGTCCGGGTCGAACGCGATCCGGGCGTCGAAGCTGCCGAACCGGGCGGCGATCTCCGCCGACTGGTAGCCGAAGGTGAAGGCGAGCGCGCTCTCCTGCGGCCGAACGGCCCACTCGGGCACCGACGCGGCGGGAGCGTCCGGGGACGTGGCGCCGGCGACGGCGGCGAGCTGGGTCGCCTCGGCCTCCTCCGCGGCGTCCGCCGCGACGCCGGCGGGCGCGGGCTCCACGGCCGTCGTGCGGTCGGTGACGGCCCCGGCCGCCGCGGGTTCAGCGTCGTCGCTGGCAGCGGCGGTCTCGGCAGCCGCCGGAGCGGCGTCGGCGGCGGCCAGTTCGGTGGCTTCGGCCTCCGACGCGTCCATGGCGGCGGTCGCGAACGTCTCCGCCACATCAGCGTCCCGGGCCGGCGCAGTCTCGGCCGTGCCCGGCGAGACGGCGGCCTTGTCGGCGTCCGGCTCGTACCGCGCGAAGCCTGCGCTCCCGATGATTCCGGCGCCGATCAGGGCCGTCGCCAGCACCGTCGTCGCGTGGCCGTAGGCCTTCCGGGGACCCGCACCGCGGGCGAGGAGCGACATGCGCCGGATGTACTGCCCGTCGTCGAGCTGATGTTTCACCGCGCCGGCGATGTGGAGCAGGACCAGCGCGCCCATCGCGTACGCGAGAATTTCGTGGGTCTCGCCGGCGATGTCCTCGAGCCCCGTCCGCGCGTCGGCCGAGAGGCCCGCGAGGCCGGGAAGGTGCGGCCACGGCAGCCAGTTCTGGAAATAGAGGATCGTGTCGATCTGGACCGGAGAGACCGTGATCACGATCCAGCCCGTCAGCGGGATCACGATCAGCAGGAGGTAGAAGACCTTGTGCACCAGCCCGGCGACGAGGCGCTCCACCCGCGTCACGCTCTCCGGTTCGGCCGGCGGCGGGTTGAAGAACCGCCACGTGATGCGCGCGACCGTCAGCAGCAGCACCGTGGCCCCGAGGCTCTTGTGGAGCTGGAAGAGCGTGTACTGGGTCGGCGAACCAGGCGCAACGAGTGCGCCCATCGCATAGCCGCTGGCAATCTGCAGGATCACCAGGAGCGCGATCGACCAGTGGAGGAGGATCGCGCCGGTGGTGTAGCGCGAGGGGCGGAACGGGCGGTCTGTGGGGGTGGTCGGCACGGGGTCACTCTCCGACAACTGCCGCGGCCGATACAACCCGGCACGCGCGGCTCGGTTGGGAACAGCACGGTTGGGAGCACAGGGCACGCGGGCCGGCCCGCCATGCCTCCCGGCAGGGACGCCGCGAATCCGGTCTGGCCGGACCCGCGGCGTTCGGCGGCTTACTGGGCCGATTACTGGGCCGGGAGGAACTCGGCCTGGATCTCGAGCGAGACCTCGTCCGATACGGGGCCGAGCAGACCCTCGTTGCCGTACTCGGAGCGCAGCAGCGTGCCGGTGGCGGAGATGCCGAAGGCGGGCATGCCGGCCATCGGGTGCTCGCCGGCCTGGTTCAGCGTGGTGTGCAGCGTCAGCGGGTGGGTCTGGCCGGCGATCGTCAGGTCACCGGTGATCTCGGCGGTGTTGTCGCCGGTCACCTCGATGCTGGTCGACGTGAAGGTGACCTCGGGGAACTCGACCGTGTTCATGAACATCGGCGAGGCGATCTCGGCGTCAAAGTCCTTGTCGCCCGGGTGAAGGGTGCGGACCTGGTCGCCGGCGAGGGTCACGGTCAGCTTCGACTTCGACACGTCCTCGGCGTCGAGCTCGACCGTGGCGCTGATGCCCTCGCGGGCGAACATGCCGGTGTAGGTCGAGAAGCCGAGGTGGGTGACCTTCCAGACGATGGAGGAGTGGGTCGGGTCGTTCTTGTACGTGCCCGACGGAATGTCGAGCGACTGGGCCGACGCCGGCAGGACGGGCAGGACAAGAGCCAGCGACGTGGCGGCGGCGGCAAGCATGAGGCGCATGAGTGTCTCCAAAAGGGAACCGGTCGCAAAGCGCCGCGCGGCACAGTGCGGGTGATTGACGATCAAGAGTCACAGACGGGAGCGAGCCGCGTCCGATCGTGCCCACACCTAAGCACCTGAGATTTTCGATGAAGAGGGCACCGAAAAGTGACTCGCGTCCCGCCGAGGTAACGTTCGCGGCGTTCCTGCCGATCGCCTGCAAACAAATTTGCGTTCGTCCTCCAGATCGGGCAGACGTCCGCACCGATCGAGGATCCCGCAACAAGGGTGGGCGCCCATGGCCGACACGATCGAGGCCGCCGGCCTCGCGATCCATCCCGGACTGCTGTCGCCCGCCGAACAGCGCGCGCTGCTGTCCGACATCGCCGCGGTCATCCGCAAGGCGCCGCTGTTCCGGCCGACGATGCCCCGGACCGGCAAGCCGTTCTCCGTCATGATGACGAACTGCGGGCCGCTCGGCTGGGTGTCCGACAAGACCGGCTACCGCTACCAGCCGCGTCACCCGGAGACCGGCAAGCCCTGGCCGCCGATGCCGGACCGCCTCGTCGCCCTGTGGCGCTCGCTCGGCGCGCCCGCGGAACCGGAAGCCTGCCTCGTCAACATGTACGACGAAGGGGCCAAGCTCGGCATGCATCAGGACAGCGACGAAAGGACCTACGACGCGCCCGTCGTCTCCGTTTCGCTGGGCGATACCGCGGTGTTCCGGATGGGCGGGACCACGCGGCGCGGGCCGACGCGCTCGGTGCGCCTCTCCTCCGGTGACGTCGTCGTGTTCGGCGGGGAGTCGCGGCTGATGTACCATGGCATCGACCGCGTGCTGTCGGGCTCCTCCCGGCTGATCGACGGCGGCGGCCGCATCAATCTCACGCTGAGACGGGTCACCCCATGGTCCGACGCGCCCTCGCTGTAGCGTCTGTCGTCCTCGCCGCCCTCTCCGCCCCCGCGGCAGGACCGGCCGCGGCAGATGCGCCCACCATCGTCGCCGCCATTCCCGTGCGAACCGGCGACACCTGGCGTTTCGACGTCACCGTGCGCCACGACGACGAGGGCTGGGACCACTACGTGAAGACGTTCGTGGTCGCGACCGAGGACGGGCGCACGCTCGGCACGCGCACCATCTTCCACCCCCACGTCAACGAGCAGCCGTTCACGCGCAGCCTGACCGGCATCACGATCCCCGACGACGTCGATGAGGTGAAGGTCTACGCCGTCGACAGCGAGCATGGGCCCGGCCCGGCGATCGCGATCCCGGTGCGCTAGCCGTTGCCGGCGATGAGCGCGGGGAAGGCGACCATGTTGACGATGACGTGGCCGACGATCCCCCAGCCGATCCCCCCGGTCCAGAACGCCGCCAGCGCCCAGACCGAGCCGAACATGAAGGTGCCGAATACGACCGACGCGGCGCTCTCGCTGAAGGTGATCCCGGTCGCCATCATCATCGGCACATGCCACAGCGCGAAGAGCCAGACGCCGACGGCCTGGATCAGCGGATTGCGCCGTGCCACCGAAAGATAGGCCCCGCGCCAGGCGAACTCCTCCAGCGGCGCGTTGATGAACGCGAGCAGCGCGCCGATGGCCATCGTCTCCAGCGGGATCTCGGCGAAACCCTTGGCGAGGCCGTAGGCGACGAATGACAGGGCCTGCACGAGGACGAGCACCGGCGCCCAGACGGCCCGCTTCACCTTGAACGAGATGCCGAGGCGGAACGCGCCGGACGCCAGCCCGACCGGGATGCAGTAGAACAGCCAGTAGAGGGCGAGGACCGCGAGGTAGCCTTCAAGACCCCCGGGCCACCACCCGGTCAGGACCAGGACCGCGACGAGCGCTGCCGGAATCAGCGCGACGCCGCAGGCGATGAGGCGGCCGGACGTCATGTCAGGCCGAGCGCCTCCTGATGACCGCCAGCGGCTGCTGCCGGAACGCGGCGTCCCAGAAGGCGCACTCGATCTGGACCGCCGCGAGGTAGCTCGCCATCATCTCCTCCCGCACCGGGTCGCTCGCCCTGGCGGCAGCGGCGTCGACCGCCGCCAGCATCTCGGCGATCGAGGACTGGTAGAGCGGGCTGGAGTAGGTGTCGATCCAGACCTGATACGGATTGTCCGCGACGGGCCGGCGGCCGAGATCGCGCCCCAGCTCGGCGTAGAGCCAGAGCGAGGGGAGGATGGTCGCCATCAGCACCTCGTTCGACTCGGCGTCGGCGGCGGCGATAATGAACGAGACGTAGTGGGTGCATGCCGGAGCGATCGGCGTCTGCGCGAAGGTGTTGGAATCGATGGCCCAGTGCCGGAAGACGTGTCCCTGCAGGGCGTGCTCGGCATTCATCACCTTGGCGGCCGCGTCGGTGAACTGCACCAGGGTCGGGCGTCGCGGCATCTTGGCCGCGGCAATCGCCAGCGCACGGTCGAGACCGGCGATGAAGTGCGCGTCCTGGACCAGATAGTGCTCGAACGTCGGGCGATCGAGCGAGCCGTCGGCAAGCTCGGTGATGAACTCCGTCTCGCGGATCGCGGCGAAGGCCGCCTCCGTCCGGACCCAGGCGTTGGCTGTAAAGTTCATCGATCCTCACTGGCGACCCGCGTCGTCGCCAAGGCGGCCTGATTCAGTAAATGACGGAAGATATATTAGTCGGAATGTCCCGCAAAGCGGCAAACCGGGCGTCGAAACCGACAAATTTTGGACCACTTGGGCAATAATCGGAAATTCAACAGGTATTACATCATACCTAAACCAGAAATCCCGCGGCCGCCAGACGCCTCGCCATCACCGACGCATCGTCGTCGGGCTCGATCCGCACCCCGGCGCGGCCCGAGAAGCCCCGGATCTGGTCCATGCCCATGGCGAACGGCCCGGACCGGCGCTTGATGACACCGATCCGCTGATCCTCGCGGGCGACAAGGCCGATGACGTGGACGGCGGAGCCTTCGGCCGCAAGGATCGTCTCGGCGGCATTGTAGGCCGCGATCTGCTCGGCGAATGTCATCGTCTCGGGGTGGACGATGCGGAAGCCGTGCGCCCCGAGCAGCGCCTCGAGCGCCGCCTCACCGGGGATGTCGCCGATCAGCCCGCGCGACACGTAGAGCCGCCTGGCACCCGCCGCGGCGGGGTCGCGCAGCCGGGCATGGACGAAGCGGTGGAACCGGGGGTGCCCGGCGCGCAGGTGGAAGCCGAAGAGCTGGCTCGGCACGACGAGCTCCTCGAACACCTCCGGCCGGCCCACGGAGCGGACCGGCAGCGTCAGGCCGAGCGCGGCGAGGACGTCGCTCGCGAAGTCGTCGAGCGGCGTGCGCCCGGGGCCGTGCGCGACGATGAAGACGAGGGACCGGACGTCCCCGGCAAGCTCGTCCGCCGCCCACAGCCGCCCGAGGCTCTCGATCAGGAAGTGGCCGAAGTGCGGGCCGAGGAGGCCGCAGAAGAGGTGCCGGCCCGGGACGGCGGCCTCCGTGGCGCGCCGCGCCTGCGGCAGCGGGTCCGGCGCGACGTTGTCCTTGGAGATGTTGCAGGCGCGGTGCAGGCCGAGGGGACAGAGCGCCCCGTCGGCCGCGTAGACGCCGCTGTCCTGGATGTCGACGCCCTCGGGGCTCCTCGACGTCCTGGCGATGCCGGTCACCGTCGCGTTGCGGAGCGTCTCGACGACGGGCGTCCGTACCGGCTCCGGCCGGCGGCTCTGATAATCGAGGTAGGCCTGATGCTGGGCGGCGGGATCAGGTGGGGGCACGGGCGGTGGTCGGTCGCTGCGGCGGGGCTGGCGGATGCCGGCCCGGGCGTCGCACACACCCGCCCGGCAGGCGGCTCAGGCGTGAGTGCCCTCGTGAGCCTCGGCCCGCTTGTTGTACTGGATCGACGACCACAGCGCCAGAATGATGAACGAGGCGCCGAGCAGGCCGGTGATGAACTCCGGCACGTGCACCATCGACTGCGCGTACATGATCACCGACAGCACCAGGATCGAGTAGAACGCGCCGTGCTCCAGGTAGCGGAACTGGGCGAGGGTGCCGCGCTCGACGAGCATGATCGTCATGGAGCGCACGTAGAGGGCGCCGATGCCGAGGCCGATGGCGATCAGGAAGAGGTTCTGCGTCAGTGCGAAGGCACCGACGACGCCGTCGAACGAGAACGAGGCGTCGAGAACCTCGAGGTAGAGGAAGGCGCCGATGCCGCCGCGCACCACGGCGCCCTGCACCTGGCTGGTGGCGTCGAGCACGCGGCCGAGGATGTCGACCGCCGAAAAGGTGACGAGGCCGCACACGGCGCTGAAGAGGAACGTCATCTCGTCCACTTCCGGCTGCGCCTCGGAGATGACGAGGGCGAGGAGCAGGACGAACGCCATCTCGAGGCCGCGGATCGACGCGCAGCGGCGCAGCCGGTGCTCGACCGCATGCACCCAGTCGACCTCCTTCTCCTCGTCGATGAAGTAGGTGAGCGCGACCATCATCAGGAAGGTGCCGCCGAACGCGGCGATCGCGAGGTGCGCGTCGTTCATGATGGCTGCGTATTCAGCCGGCTTGCTGGCCGCGAGGACGATCGCCTCGATCGGGCCGATGTGCGCGGCGATGGCCACCACCGCCAGCGGGAAGATCACGCGCATGCCGAAGACGGCGATGACGATGCCCCAGGTCAGGAAGCGGTGCTGCCACTTGGGGTCCATCGACTTCAGCTTGTTGGCATTGACGATGGCGTTGTCGAACGAGAGCGAGATTTCGAGAGCCGCGAGGACGATACCGATGGCGAGGAAGGACAGACCACCCGACAGCGTGCCCGTGGACGCATACCCGACCGCGAAAGCGAGAATGAGCCCGAGGATAGTCAGCCCGAGGGGCCAGCCGAAATATCGCACTGTCGCGGTCATTGAGGTATCCTAAACGAGCGCGTGGCCGCGCCCCCGAAAGCCGACCCAAGCGTGCCGGCGGCGAATTCCGTCCAGCCGCGAGCCGGCGGTGGAAGAACCGCACCTTTCGGCCCGGCCCTCTGCCCAGATAGAGTTCCCTCGCAGCCTTGTGAAGGATACGACCCGTTCGGAGCAGGGCTGCACCCGCATGTCTCCTCCCCCTGGCAAGCCTCGCAACAGCCCGAGAATGCTGGCGAAACCGTATGCAATCCGGCGCGGAACCGGGCCGAACGGTCGACTCGATAAATTACGGCACGATTAACCATCACCGCGTGTAATTCTGCCGCAGGACCGGCCGGATGCTGCAATCCGGGACGACGCACATCCCGAAATAGAAAGACGCAGGGGTATTCTCGCCCGGCGCGAGCGAACGGCGCCCGGCCATGCGGACACGCAGCTCCGGAGGCCGCACGGACGGGCACATCGCCGGACTGTCCGGCGCGGGGATGGGTGAGGAGTCGCTCGTGCGGCGCGGTCCCGCAGGGCGGGGGGCAGCGCGGAGTCCCGCCGGGACGGATCCGGGCAGGACCGCCGGTTCGTCTACTCGCCGGCGAGGCGTCCGCCTGACCTCGCCTGGTCGAGCGCCTGGGTGAGGTCGGCGATCAGGTCGTCCGCGTCCTCGAGGCCGACGGAGAGGCGCAGGAGGCCGTCGTCGATGCCGAGCGCGAGGCGTGCCTCGGGGGCGAGGTTCTTGTGCGTCGTCGTCGCCGGATGCGTCAGCAGGCTCTTGGCGTCGCCGAGGTTGTTGGACAGCTTGATCAGACGCAGCGCGTTGGAGACGCGGAAGGCCTCCTCCCGTCCGCCGGCGATCGAGAACGCCAGCAGGGTGGAGCCCCCGGTCATCTGCCGCCGCGCGAGCTCGGCCTGCGGGTGGTCGTCGCGCCCCGGGTAGATGACCCGCTTTACCGCATCGTGCGTCGCCAGCGCGTCGGCGAGCCTGGCGGCGGTCTCGGTCTGGGCCCGGATGCGCAGAGGCAGGGTCTCCAGCGACTTCAGGAGGACCCACGCGTTGAACGGGCTCATCGCCGGGCCGGTCTGGCGCAGGATGATGTCGAGGTTGTCCTTGATCCATTCCTCGCGGCCGAGGATCGCCCCGCCGAGACAGCGCCCCTGCCCGTCGATGTGCTTGGTCGCCGAATAGACGACGAGGTCCGCGCCGAGCTTCAGCGGGCTCTGCCACAGCGCCGTCGCGAACACGTTGTCGACGACGACCAGCGCCTCGGGCGCCCTGGCGTCACGGATCCCGGCGACGCCCGCGATGTCAACGAGGGCCAGCGTCGGGTTGGTCGGGCTCTCCATGAAGAAGGCCTTGGTGTTGGGCTTCACCGCCGCCTCCCAGGCGGCGAGGTCGGTCCCGTCGACCAGCGTCGCCTCGACGCCGAAGCGCGGCAGATAGGTCTCGACCACGTAGCGGCAGCCGCCGAACAGCGCCGCCGCGGCGACGATATGGTCGCCCGCCTTCAGCGCGGCCGTCAGCGCGGCGGTCACCGCCGACATGCCGGACGACGTCGCGCGGCAGGCCTCGGCGCCCTCGAGCGCGGCCATGCGGCTCTCGAACATCGCGACCGTCGGGTTGCCGTAGCGCGAATAGACGAACCCCTCCGCCTCGCCGGCGAAGCGGGCGGCCGCCTCCTCCGCCGTCTTGTAGACGAAGCCCTGGGTCAGAAACATCGCCTCGGAGGTCTCGCCGAACTGGGAGCGCATCCCGCCCTCGTGCACGAGGCGCGTGGCCAAAGCCCAATCGTCAGACATCAGTCCCTCCAGAACACCGGCGTGAACAAAATCAATACGGTCATGATCTCGAGCCGGCCGAGGATCATGACGAATGACAGGAGCCACAGCTCGAACTCGCCCAGCGGAGCGAAGTTACCGGCCGGACCGATCGTCTCTCCCAGACCCGGCCCCACGTTTGTGAGCGCGGTCAGCGCACCGGTCAACGCGGTGATGAAGTCTTGGCCGGCGAGCGAGAGTGCAAGGATCGCTAAACCATATACCAGAAAGAATGCAATACAGTAGATAATCACCGAGTCGTACACGTCCTGCTCGATGATCCGGTCGCCGAAGCGTAGCGGCTGCATGGCGTGCGGATAAACGAGGCGCGTGAACGCCCGCCGCAACGCCTGAAACACGATGATGAAACGATATACTTTGATGCCGCCCGTCGTGGAACCCGACGCGCCGCCGATGAACGTCAGGATGAAGAAGATGCCATACGCGAACGGGCCCCACACGGCATAGTCGTCCGAGGCATAGCCGGTCGTCGTCACGACCGAGACGACGTTGAACGCCGCCTGGGTGAGCGCGTCGCCGACGTTGATGTTGCGCGTCTGGTCCAGCCAGATCGTCAGCGCGATCGTCACCGTCACCACGCCGGTGATGAAGGTGCGCACCTGCCAGTCCTTCCAGATGTTGCCGATGCGCCCGCGCACCAGCACCTCGACGTAGAGGACGAAGGGCAGCGCGCCCAGCACCATGAAGAACACCGCCGCCCACAGGAGCTGCGAGTTCTGGAAGAAGCCGAACGACCGGTCGTGGTTGGAGAAGCCGCCGGTCGAGATCGTCGTCATCGCGTGGCAGATCGCGTCGAACACGCTCATGCCGAGGGCGGCGTAGACGATCGCGCAGGCGAGCGAGATCAGGAAGTAGATGAAGCACAGCGCCCGCGTCACCGAGACGAGCCGCGGCAGCGCCTTGTCGGAGCGGTCCGAGCTCTCCGTGCGGAACACCTGCATGCCGCCGATCCTGAGGAACGGGAACAGGAAGAGGCCGATGGCGACGATGCCGATGCCGCCGAGCCACTGCGTCATCGCCCGCCAGAGCAGGAACGAGCGCTGCAGGGCGTCGAGCTCGGACAAGACCGTGGCGCCGGTGGTGGTCAGGCCGCTGACCGCCTCGAAGAAGCCGCCCGCCGGGGTGATCGGCAGCGAGGACAGCCAGAACGGCACCGCCGCGACGACGCTGGTCGTGCCCCAGATGACGCTGGTGAGCAGGAAGCCGAAGCGCGGCGTGAAGTTCGGCATCGGCTCGCGCAGCGACACCACGCCCAGCACCGACACGCAGAAGACACCGCCCGCGGAGACGGCGAACACGCTCCACGTCGGCTCGCCGTCAGCGAGGTCGACGAGCGCCGGAATCACCATGGCGAGCGCCAGGACGATGCCAAAATAGCTGGCGATATAAAGAGCCGGGCGCAGATGAAGCACCCCACGGGGGACGTGATGATATCGCCGCTCGTTCCGTCCGCTCAGCTGCGCCACATGCGGCCCTGCCTCTCTCTCGCGTCACGGGGGGTCGGGTTCGTGCCGATAGACCAAGGGACTGGCGGTTAAAAGCCGGCACAGTGTCCTCGACCAAATCGGCGACGGTCCGTGACCGAGAGGTCACAATGACTCCGGGCGACTGCGGGGTCACGATCGCGCTCCCGGGCCGCCGCATTGATGGGACAAATGCCCCTTCAATGACGTAAGTGTTCTATTGCAAAGGCGATCCGGAGCGAGAATCAGGAAGCGCAATGGAAGGCGAAGCGGCCCACACGGTCCCCTATCTCAAGGAAGCAACGATCTTCCTCGTCGCGGGCGGCATCATCGTTCCCATCCTGCAGCGCCTCGGGATCAACTCGATCCTCGGCTACCTGCTCGCCGGCATCGCGGTCGGCCCCTACGGGATCGTGCAGCTCGCCGACAGCGTGTCGGGCGTGCCGATCACCTTCTTCACGATCACCGACACGGAGGGCGTGCGGCAGATCGCCGAGCTCGGCGTCGTCTTCCTGCTGTTCCTCATCGGACTCGAGCTCTCCGCGCCGCGGCTGTGGGCCATGCGGCGCCTCGTCTTCGGGCTCGGCGGGCTGCAGGTGCTCGTCACCGCCATCGCGCTCACCTTCGCCGGGCAGGCGGCGGGGCTCGGGCTGGAGGCCGCCGTCGCGGTCGGCTCGGCGCTCGCCCTCTCCTCGACGGCGATCGTCGTGCAGCTCCTCATCAGCGCCGGCCGCCTCGCCTCGCCGTCCGGCCAGGTGATGTTCTCCATCCTCCTGATGCAGGACATCGCCGTCGTCCCCGTCCTCCTCGTGATCGGCTCGATGGCGGCGGAGGGCGAGTCCAGCATCGTGCTGCACCTCCTGACGAGCCTCGGCCTTGCGGCGGTGATGATCACGGCCATCCTGCTCGCCGGCCGGCGCGTGCTCGCCCCGGTGCTGCGCTTCACCGGCGCCAGGCAGGACCGCGACATGTTCACCGCGGCCGCCCTCCTCGTGATCCTGGTGACGGCCGAGGCGACGCAGATGGCGGGTCTGTCGATGGCGCTCGGCGCCTTCCTCGCCGGCCTCGTCTTCGCCGACACCGAGTTCTCGCACCAGCTCGAGGTGGAGATCGCGCCGTTCAAGGGGCTGCTGCTCGGTCTCTTCTTCCTCTCGGTCGGCATGACGATCGACCCGGGCATCGTCGTCGACCAGCCGCTCACCCTGCTCGCCATCATCGCCGCGGTGTCGGCCATCAAGGCGGTCATCATCACGGTCCTCGCGCTCCTCTTCCGCCAGCCCTTCTCGGTCGCGCTGGAGAGCGGGCTGATGCTGGCGCAGATCGGCGAGTTCTCGCTGGTCGGCCTCTCCCTCGCCTACGCGCTGGGGGTGGTACCGTCCGACGTGGCGCGGCTCCTCGTGGTGTCGGCGGGTGTCGCGATGGCGCTGACGACCGCCTCCTCCGGGCTGATCCAGCGGCTGACGGAGCGCTTCACGTCGAGCGCCCGCGAGGCCCCGGCGCCCGCGCACCTCGCCGCCGCTGCACCTGACAACCACGTCATCGTCGCGGGCTTCGGGCGCATCGGCCGGTCGATCGGCGCGCTCCTCGATGCCCGGCGCATCCCCTACGTGGCGCTGGAGATGAACGCGAAGGCCGTGTCGCACGCGCGCAAGAAGGACCTGCCGGTCTACTTCGGCGACGTGCGCCGGCTCGACGTCCTGAAGAACGCCCATATCGGCACGGCGCGCGCCATCGTCCTCACCATGGACAGTCCCGCCGCGAACGCCGACGTCGTCCGCCTCGTGCGCGAGGCGGGCCTGACGGTGCCGGTGATCGTTCGCGCCCGTGACACCTCGAACGCCTCCGAGCTCTACGCGATGGGCGCCGACGAGGTGGTCCTGGAAGCGTTCGAGGCGTCGCTGCAGATGGGCGAGGAGACGCTCGTCGCGCTCGGTTTCCCGCGCGACGCCGCGCACTCGATCATCGGCGACCAGCGCGAGGCCGGCCGCCGCGAGCTCGCCCAGGCCGCCGGCGCCCGCGAAACCGCCGAATAGAGCGCACCGGTCCGGGCGCTCCGGCCGGCTCAGGCGCCGGTCGCGGCGGCGAGCTCGCGGGCGAGCGCGTCCTCCGCCTTCGCCCGGTCCGCCAGCCAGGTAATGAATGGCCGCTCGCGCCCGCCGGAGCCTTCAGGGTTCAGCGCGACGTAGCGCATGCCGCTGGCGACGAAGCCGAAGGGGGCGACGAGGCGGCCGGCGGCAACGTCGTCGCGCACCAGCACCTCGGGGGCGATGGCGACACCCAGCCCCGCGGTCGCCGCCTCCAGCATGAAGTAGAAGTGCTCGTAGGTCCGCCCCTCCCCGGCCTCCGGCGGGGCGCGCCCGCGCACGCGCACCAGTCCGGCCAAGCCGCAAGCCGTGTCCGCGTATGAAGCCGCGGCAGGCCCGAGATGGCGGTGAACGACGCACCGGGCGCGGCATCCGGCGGGGCGATCTTCGGGCTCAGCACCGGTCCCACGAACTCGTCGAACAGCGGCGTGACGACAGCCCCGGGCCACGGTCCCGTCCCCACGCGCACCGCGGCGTCGAGGCGCTGGCGGCGGAAGTCCACCGGCATGTCGTCGGTGGTGAGGCGCACCTCGATGGCCGGGTGGGTGTCGTGAAAGTCGAACAGGCGGGGGATCAGCCAGCGCATCGAGAAGGTGCCGAGGCATGAGACGTCGAGCGTCTGCCGGTCGGGCTCGGTGATCCGCGTGACGGCGCTATCGATGAGGTCGAAGGCGCGCGTGAGGTCCGGATGGAGCTCGCGGCCCGCGGGGGTGAGCGTCAGATGGTTGCGCGGCCCCTCGAAGAGCGCCACGCCGAGGACGTCCTCCAGCGACCGGACCTGCCGGCTGACGGCGCCGTGGGTGACGCCCAGCTCGTCCGCCGCCAGTGTCATCTGGCCGAGCCGCGCGGTCGACTCGAAGGCGCGCAGGGCATTGAGCGGCAGGACGCCTCGCTTCATGTGCGGAAACCTCACATCGAGTTCGAGAAGATATCGTTATTCCGGGTGGTTATTATCGGCCATATCATCCCGATGACACACAAAATCACAGTGCCCGAGGTTCGGGCAAACCGCGTCCCGCCGGTCGCGGCCGCCGGCCCGCGCGCAAACCCCGACATGAGGGCCGCGCCTCGGGCCGACCGTCGGGCGCTCGCGGCGACGGTCGGGGCGGAATGATGGACACCGCCGTCTTCCTCGCCGTGCTCGCGGCCGCCCTCCTCCACGCCGGATGGAACTCGGTCATCAAGGTCGGGCTCGACCGCTACTCGTCGGTGCTGCTCCTGGCGCTGGCGCAGGGGGCGCTCGCGGTGCCGATCATGCCGTTCGTGCCGCTGCCGTCGGCGGACGCGATCCCCTGGATCGTCGCCGCCGCGCTGCTCCACTGCGGCTACCAGCTCTTCCTCGTCCAGGCGTACACCCACGCGGACCTCAGCCAGGCCTATCCGATGGCGCGCGGCACCGCCCCGCTGATCGTCACGCTGGTCTCCGCGATATGGCTCGGCGCGGCACCGACGATGCGGGAGCTGGCGGCGATCCTCGCGATCTCCGGCGGGGTGCTGGCGCTCTCGCTCGAACGGTCGGGCGGCAAGCCGATGAACCGGAAGGGGCTGTTTTACGCGCTCGGCACGGCGTGCTTCACCGCGTCCTACACGTTGCTCGACGGTCTCGGCGCGCGCGTCGCGGGGACGGCGTCGGGCTATATCCTCTGGATGATGGCGCTCAACGCGGTGCTGATGGCGGTGATCGCCGGCACGATGCGCGGGCGCGCCGCCTTCGCCCGGCTCCCGGCGGCGGGCCTCCCGGGGGTCGCGGCCGGCGCGATGTCGCTGGGGTCGTACTGGATCGCGGTGTGGGCGTTCACCCAGGCCCCCATCGCCCTCGTCGCCTCGCTGCGGGAGACGAGCATCCTCTTCGCCATCCTCATCGCCGCCACGGTGATGCGCGAGCCCGTCAGCCACAAGCGCTGGGCGGCGGCGGTCTTCATCGCCCTCGGCGTCGTGGTCGTCCGCCTCTGAAACCGCGCGGAGGACAAAAAAATGGCCGCCTCGCGGGCGGCCAGTCTGTCGAAGGTGGATGTCGCACTCGGACGGGGGACGACCGAGAACCACAGGTTACCTAATGCCCCAATCCGGACTTGGTTCCGTGCCGCTGCACTTTTTTTCACTTATCCCGGCGGCCCCGTCATAAGGCGAGGCTTTCTATGGAACATGTGCGCCCGGAGGCCGGCTCAGAGGTAGGCCACGGCCAGCACCGCGCGGTCGGCCATGCCGAGGCAGATCTCGACCTCCGAGCCGTCGGGAGCCGCGATCGCAGCCGCGCCGCCGGCCGGGTCGAGCATCATGAGCGCGAAGGCCGTCGGCTGTCCGTTGAGCCCGGTGCCCAGGCACTTGGCCGCGGCCTCCTTGGCGCACCACGCAAGGAGGACGTCCACCTCGCCGCAGGCGCCCATCTCGTTCATGTACTGCCGCTCCGCGTCGGAGAAGCCGCCGGTCATGATGTCGGCCGGCTGCGCCCGCCCGAGGACCTCGAGGTCGATCCCCACCGGCACGCCCGGGGGCGCGGCGACGGCGACCGTCTCGCCCGCGACGTGCGCCACGGAGATCTCCGGCACCGCGCCGAGGATCGCTAGGCCCTCGGGGTCGATGTACGGCTTCCCGTCGGCGTCGACGCGGATGATGATGTCGGCCGGCAGCACCCCCATGTCGAGGTGGCGCATGAACCAGCCGCGCGCCGCCTCCTTCATGGCGACGCGGCCGAGGAGCCACTCGTCGGCCCGCCTCGGCTTGCCGGCGAAGGTCGCCCATTCCGCCCGCTCGTCGCCGGAGAGCACCGTATGCGCCAGGACGCGACGCCAGATCCCACCGGCATCGTCGAGGAATCCGGCCGGGAACGCCGGCACCTGCCACACCACCGCCCCATCGGGAAGCTCCGCGAACAGGTCCGACACCTCGTAGCCGTAGAACTCGTCCCGCGGCTGCCAGCGGGCGCGGTAGTAGTTGTGCGGCACGTCGAAGAAGCGGTCGTGCCAGCCCGTCACGCGGAGCAGCGGCTCGCCGCCCGCGCCGATGCAGACGAAATCGCCCCGGAGGTAGTTCGTGCCGCCCTCGCCCTCCTCGAAGCCGAGGCGGCCGGACATGATCGCCCCCGCCGTATCCTCCCGGCCGGCGTCGAACAGCTCGATCAGGTCGATCCGCGAGGGGAAGGACGAGAAGTCCGTCCCCATCCCCTGCGCGATCCAGAAGGCAGTGACGTGCCCGACCTGGTCGAGCAGCGCCGGGTTCAGGACCAGCCGCGGCCGCTCCCCGTCGCGGAAGAAGCCGTCGAGCGGCGTGTCGGCGAGGATCGCGTCGAGGCCGGTGTCGTCCCATGAATGGAGGCTCGCGACGCCCTGGAAGAGCGGACCGTGGAACATCCCCGTCCGGTAGAGCTGCTCGTCCGACCACAGCGGCCATTGCGGCTCGGCCAGCGGCGTGATGGCGACGTCACCCGGCACCGCCGGTGACGTGGAGAGGACGACGGTGCCCTCCACCAGCGGTCCGCCGAGCGCGTCGACCACCCGAACGACGACCACCGCGTCATTCTCGCGGTCGGCGAGGCGCGTCGCCTCGATGCCGATGGTGCGGGCACCCTCGTCGAGCGAGACCCAGTTGTAGGCGCGAACCTTCTCGAGCCGGACCGGCGCGAGGCCGTCGGTCAGGGCGACACCCGCCTCCGCCATCATCTCCATGGTGACCGCGAGCGGCACCACCGGAAGCGCGCAGAGGTCCCGGTCGAGGTCGGAGACCTCCATCGCGTAGAGGACGTGGTGGCGCAGGAACGCGTCGGCCGCAAGGGCGAGGTCGCACTCGGCGACGAGGCGGCGCCCGTCGTTGACGCCGATGCGCTGCAGGAACGGGTAGGCGCCGGCCGGCGGGCGCGAGACGGCCGGGTGCTCGGCCGGCGCGACAACGTCCTCGGCCGCAGGCGCCTCGGTCGGAGCCTCCACGGCCTGCGGCGGGCCGGCCGGGAACATCGCCGCCCGCAGCTCGGCGATCTTGTCCTCGGGAAGGCGGATGATCGGCAGCGTGTTGGAGATGACCGTCTCCGGCCGCCGCTTGGCACGGTCGCCGACGACGTCGGACGGGCCGAAGCGGCGCCCCTCGAACAGGGCGCCCACCTCGACCGGCACCCCGCCGACCCACAGGCGCGCCAGGCTGTGCATGAGCTGCACCAGGCTGGAGCGGCGGCGGCTGCCGAAGGCGACGGCCAGCACGTCCTTGCCCTGGAGCGTGTTCTCGATGAACCCGGTGAGGTTGGCCGACGGGCCGAGCTCGATGAAAGTGCGCACGCCGTCCGCGTACATGCGCTCCACCGTCTCGGTGAAGCGCACCTTGCTCTGCCACTGGAGGGCAGCGAGCTTGCGGATCTCCTCCGGCGTCTCCGGCATCGGCGCCGCACTGGCGCAGGAGTAGACCGGCATCCGCGGCGCGGCGAAGTCGAGCTGCGCGTAGATCCCCTCCACCATCTCCGCGACCGGGGCGAAGAGCGAGGTGTGGTACGGCCGGTCGAACGGCAGGAAGGCACACAGCGCGGACTCCTTGCCCGCCTCGGCGACGATCTTGTCGAGTTCGGTGCGCTGGCCGTAGAGGACGGTCTGCTGCGGGCAGTTGTCGAGCGCGACGTGGACGTCCTCGGCGGCGCCCGCCAGCGCGTGGACCTTCTCGCGGGCGAGGCCGCCGATGGTGAGAAGCGCACCGCCGGAGATGGTCGTCGAGTCCTCGATGGCCTTGTAGAGCGTGTTCAGCTCGCGGATGCGGCTCTCCAGCTCGTCCCAGCCCGACGCGCCGAGGACCTTCGCCTCGTAGAGCGCGGCGTGCTCGCCGGAAGAGTGGCCGACGACGCAGTCCGGCTTCAGCCCCAGCCGCGCGGCGACGGCGGAGAGGGCCCGGCTCGCGATGAACGCCGACTCCGAGCCCATCTCCAGGCCGAAGAGGGCGCGGTCCAACTCCGCCTTGGTGTCGGAGGCGAGGAGGGTCGGCGGCGGATAGACGGCTTCCGACGGCCGGAAACCGCGGGCATCGCCGTAGAGGCCGTCCCAGAAGTCGAACCAGCGGCGCGCCTCGGGAAAGGGGCCGAGGATCTCGGCCAGCATCGACTGGTATTGCGCCCCTTCGCCCGGGAAGACGAAGGCCACCTTGCCGTGCCCGTCGCCGTCCGAGCCGTAGATGCCGGAGCGGACCTGGAAGCGGGCGCGGCCCCCCTCGATGCGCTCCCGCGCCTTGGCGAGGCGGTCGGCGAGCTCGTCTGTGCTGGTGGCGACGATCGCGACCCGCACGGGGCCGACATTGCCGTACCGTTCGGCCAGCCCCTTGGCGATGCCGCCGAGCGGCTCGCCCTTGAGTGGCCCGGCGACGGCGGCCTCCAGCTCCCTGATGGCGGCGACCAGCCCGTCGCGCGTCTCTCCGGCGAGGACCATCAGCTCGACGGGCCAGAAGGCCGGGCGCGGCGGGTTCGCCTCGGACTCGGGCGCCTCCTCCAGCACGGCGTGCGAATTGATGCCGCCGAAGCCGAAGGCGTTGACGCCGGCCCGGCGGGGCGCGTTGCGAGGCTGGATCCAGGGCCGGGTCTCGGTGTTGACGTAGAGGCGGCTCTCGCCGAGGCCGATCGTGGTGTTGACCTCGGTGCACACCGTCGGCGGCAGTGTGCGGTGATGGAGCGCCAGCGTCGTCTTGATGAGCGCGGCGATGCCGGCGGCGGGGATGCAGTGGCCGATGAGCGACTTCAGCGCGCCGAGCGCGATCTCCGGCACCGCCTTGCGCCTGGCACCGAAGACCTCGCGCAGCGCCGACACCTCGGTCTGGTCGCCGAGCGGGATGCCGGTGCCGTGCGCCTCAATGAGGCCGATCGTGTCCGGCGACACGCCGGCGTCCTTGTACGCGCGGCGGATCGCGGCGATCTCGCCCTCGAGGCGCGGCGCGAGGAGGCCGGATCCCTTGCCGTCCGACGACTGGCCGAGGCCCTTGACGACGGCGTAGATGTTGTCCCCGTCCCGCACCGCGTCGGCGTAGCGCTTCAGGACGATGGCGCCGACGCCCTCCGAGAGGAGCGTGCCGTCCGCATCCTCCGAGAACGGCATGACGGTGGAGGACTTCGACAGCGCGTCGAGCTGGGTGAACACCATGTTCACCTCCGCCGGGATCGCGCCGTTCGCGCCGCCGGCGATCATGAGATCGCTGCGCCCCGCGCGCAGCTCCTCGACCGCCGACAAGACGGCGAGCAGCGAGGAGGAGCACGCCGCGTCCAGGATGTAGTTGGGGCCGCGCAGGTCGAGCCTGTTGGCGATGCGCCCGGTCATGACGTTCGGCACGAGGCCCGGCGCGGTGCCGGCGTTGAACGGCGGCAGGTGGTCGAGGAGGACCTCCCGCATCCGCGCGAGCGCGTCCTCCGACACCCCGGGCAGGAGGTCGCGCAGCAGGCCGACGGTCTGGTCGAGCACGACGCCGTGCTGCACCACGTTCGCGTTGCCCCGGTGCAGGTACGTCGAGTGGCCGAGGATGATGCCGGTCGTCTCGTGGTCGTAGCCGTCGAGGTAGCCGGCGTCGGCGAGCGCGTCGCGGGCGACCTTGAGGGCGAGGAACTGGTCCGGCTCGGACCCGTCGACGGAGTTCGGCATGATGCCGAGGGACGCCGGATTGACCCGGCACAGGTCGCCGAGGAAGCCGCCGGCGGAGGTGGTGATGCGGGTCGTGCTGTCGGAGCCGAGGTAGCGGTCCGCCTCCCACGCCTCGACGGGCTGGCGGATCTGCACGGACTTGGCGCAGATGTTCTGCCAGAACTGGGCGGGACCGTCGGCGCCCGGGAACAGGCAGCCCATCCCGATGACGGCAACGTCTCTTGCTCGATCAATCCGGCCAGCGTCGGCCATCGAAATCTCCGATATCACTCAAGGGTTCGCCGCCCGGCCGTCGTACTCGGCGACGTCGCCGCGTCTGAGAATGGCCCGGCCGTCCGGAGTGGCGCCCATCGCGACGGCGGCGGGGCCGGCGCCTCGCCGCCCGGCGGCGCGTCAGACGCGCACGTCGCCGTTCCAGCCGCGGAAGCGGTTGAGCGCCTCGCTCGACGTGCTCTCCAGCTCGTCGATCACCATCACCGTGCGGCCGTCGTCGTCGAGCACGAGCACCTCCGAACAGAGGGCGTTAGGGGCGGCCGGGTCCTCCCGCACCCGAAGCACCATGCGTGCGGCGGGACCGGCGCCGGCGAAGCGGCGGATCGGCCCGATGCGGTTCGGCAGCGCCGGGGCGTTGCGGTGGACGCACGACCAGACCCAGGCGAGCTGAGCGGCGGAGTCAACCAGCGAGGGGTCGAACAGCCAGCCGGCGTCCGCCGCGACGGGGCGCATGAACTCGGCCGGGCCGCGCCCCTCGACGGAGGCGACGACGCCGGTCTCGTCGAGGCCGACGATCTCCGTGACCGCCTGGAAGCAGGGGCCGTGGAACAACATCTCGCGGTAGGCCTGGCGCGCCGACACGCTGGCGGGGCGCGGGTCGATGATGTCGCTCACCGTCTCGGCGTCGGGCAGTCGGTCGGCGAGCTGGACGGCGGCGCTGTAGTGCGGCGCGCCCTTCGGCCCGGCCGACTTGATGCGGACCGAGGCGGAAAAGCCCGACGCGTCGCCGTGCTCGCTGCCCTGAACCACCAGCTCGACGGGCACGTCCCGGTCGCCTTCGAGGCGCAGACCCTTGAGGAGGCGCACGTCCGACACCTCGGTCACGGTCCAGCCCGGCCAGACCATCGCCGCCGTCTCGGCCGCGAGTTCCAGCGCGCAGGCGATCGGCAGGACGGGAACGCCGTCGATGCGGTGCTGCGGCAGGTAGAGGTCGGACGCGACCGAGAGCGTGCGCGTGACGAGCCGCCCGCCGCGCTGGCCCTCGGTGTTCGTGGCGCCGGGCAGGAGCGGCAGGGCGCTCGGCTCGCCGGCGACGGCCTCCGCCGCACCGGGGAGAAGCGCGCTCTGGTCGGTCTCGTGGCGCTCCCACGGACCTTCGCCGAGCACCACCTCGACGACGTCGATGGGGCCGCGGAAGATCTCGTCGCGGCAGGCCTCGGCACCGCCGACCGGCTCGACAAGGATGACGCCCTTGCCCTCGAACTTGCGGCGCGTCTCGTCCGAGACCATGCCCGGGCCGTGGCGCGTGCCCGCCCAGGGGCCCCAGTTGAGCACCGCGACCTTGACCGTCTCCGGCCATTTGGAGCGGAACTGCAGGGCGAGGCGGTTGAGCAGCTCGTTGGCGGCCGAGTAGTCGGACTGGCCGGCGTTGCCGTAGCGGCCGGCGACGGAACCGAACATCACGAAGAAGCGCAGCCCGGCCGGATCCAGGCCGCGGGCGATGGCGAGGGCGCCGAGGATCTTGGTCTCGACGACGCGCAGCCAGCTCTCCGCGTCCTTCTCGACGAGGAGGCGGTCCTCGATCACGCCGGCGCCGTGGATGACGCCGTCGACGCGGCCGAAGGTGGCGTAGAGGTCCTTCACCATGCGGGTGATGGCCTTCGGATCCTGCGCGTCGGCGATGCGGTACTCGACCCGCGCGCCGGCCTTCTGGAATTCGGAGAGGTTGGCAAGAATCTCGCGGTCGCGCTGTGTGGCGCGCACGATCCGCTCCACCTGCGCGGGCTTCACGGGCTCCTTGCGGGCCTTCGCGTCGGCGATGATGGCCGTACGCAGCTCGGCCACCGTCCCGGCGGCGGGGAAGCGGTCGGCGTCCGGCTCGGGGAGCGGCGTGCGGCCGACGATGACGAAGGTCACGCCCGGCCGGGCCAGCGCGTGGAGCGCCTCCGCGGTGATGCCGCGCGCGCCGCCGGTGGCGATCACGACGGCGCCCTCGGGCAGCGCGTCGCGGTCGGGTCCGGCCGCGATCTCGACGGCCTCGCTGCGGAAGACGGTGCGGGTGGCCTCGGGGTAGCCCACCTCGATGCGCCCGCCGGGCACGCGCAGCTCGTCCAGGACGAGCGCGGCGTTGACGTCCTTCGGAGCCTTGGAGTCGAGGTCGACCGCCTTGGCGACGGCGTTCGGCCACTCTTCCTTGACGCTCTTGGCAAGGCCCGGCCCGCCGCCTTCGAGCTTCAGCGCGTTGACGCGGCCGTCACGACCGAAGCGTCCGCCGAGACCGGAGACGAGGACGATGCGCCCGCCGTCCGACAGCGACCTGCCGAAGGCGCGCAGGGCCTGATGGGGAAAGAGCTCGTTGCGCAGCAGCTCGTTGCGCCACTGCGAGGGGTCGCTGTCGGCCGACATGCGGGCCGCGGAGAGCGGCGCGGCGTGGACGAATCCGACCACCGGGAAAGCGGGATCGATCGTCACGTCCTGCAGCGCCTTGAGGTCGGCCGGGATCAGTCTGGCCCGGGCGCCGGCCTCCTCGATGAGCCTGACGAGGGTCCGGGCGACCCCGCCTGCGTCCTCGCTGACGAGGTAGGTGCCCTTCGGCAGCGCGAAGGCTGCCGGAGCGCCGAGAGGTTCGGCATGGGCCTTGAGAATGTACCGAGACGGACGGGCGGATGCCGTCGCCGCCGGGGAAGAGGTGCCCGTCTCGGTTAACTCAAAAGGGGCTGTGGCCCCCGCACCCGACCCGATGCGCTCGGAGAGGGTGTCCAGAATGCCGTTGAGGGTCTTCTGCGCGTTGAGCGTCTCGCCGAGGTCGGCGACGTTCGGCTGCACGCCGGCCGGCAGGCCCTTGAGGAGCGCGCCGACGATCTCGACCCGCTTGATCGAGTCGATGCCGAGGTCCGCCTCGAGGTTCTGGTCCATGTCGAGCATGTCGCGCGGGTAGCCGGTGCGCTCCTCCACGACGCCGAGGAGGATCTCGGAGATCTGCGCGCGGCCGAGGTCGGCGCTCGCCGGGGCCGCCGCGACCGGCGCGGGGGCCGGAGCGGGCGCGGGCGCCGGTGCCGGAGCGGGAGCCGGCCGTGACGCCTCGGCGACGGCGGTGCCGTTCGCCTTGTGCGACGCGCCGTTGAGGCCGTGCCCGTGGTCGTGACCGTTGGCGTAGCCGCCGTTGCTCATCGGAGCGGGGGCCGGAGCCGGATCGGGCTCGTAGGCCGCGGGCGCCGGAGCGGCCAGACGGCTCGGACCGGGGCGGGCACCGCCCAGGTCGCCGCGGGCCGGAAGGCGCATCGGCTCACGCCGGGTGCGGGCCGGGAGGCTCGGCTGCTGTGCCGTGCCGGCGGACACGTCCGTCCCGCCGAAGTAGGCCAGCATGACGCCTTCTTGAACATCCAGGAAGCGCTGCATCGTCGCCTGAAAATCGGCGAGCGACGCGTCCTGCGCGGCCGTTCGCGTCGAATCCACCATTCGAACTCTCTCCTTTTTCAATGTGTCTCTGCGGCCCAAGCGCGTTGCCGACCTGGCGGTCACACTGTTGCGAGTCTCCTGGGTTGAGTCGGATGCCGACCGCGCCGCTCCCCACGTTTCTGCCGGGCCATGCGACCCGTTGAGCCCCGGGATCTCCGCCCCGGTGGATGTCGGGGCATGTGCCCCGTCGTTCGTTGCGCCGTTCATCGCAGCGACCGGCGCGTCTGCCGCGAGGGTGCGCGCGGACGCGCGCGCGGCCCGCTCGGCCTCCGCGGCCTCGAGGGTGAGGACCGGGAGAGGCGGCGCGCCGACGGGGCGGGCGCCGCTGCCGTTCAGCCACCACATGTGCCTCGCCGGCGCGGGCTGGCGCTCGTGCGCCTTGAAGTCCGTCGCGAGGGCGCGGCAGTCGCGGCCCTGCCAGAGCCGCTCGAGGTCCAGCTCGGCTCCCTCGGCGAGCATCGCGCCGAGAGCGCGCAGGAGGCCCTCGAGACCGCCCTTCCCGTCGTCGATCGACACCGACCTGCAGGGGCGGTCGCCGAGCACCTTCCGGACCATGCTGGCGTGCGCCGACTTCGGCCCGACCGACAGGAAGACGCGGGCGCCGGCCTCGTACATCGCCTCGATCTCGGCGACGAACTCGACCGAGCTGGCGAGATGCGCGCCCATCGCCGCGGCGACCCCGGCGGGGTCCGCGTCGTGCGGCTTGCCGGTGGTGTTCGAGTAGACCGGGAAGGCCGGGGCGGCGAGCCGCATCGCGCCGATATGCTCGGCGAGACGGGCGCCGGCCTCGGCGATGATCGGTGAGTGGAAGGCCGCGCCGACGGTGATCTTCTGGCCGGAGAGGCCGGCCTTCTCCATCGCCTTCAGCGCCGCGTCGATCCCGGTCCTGGTGCCCGACAGCACCGTCTGGTCCGGAGCGTTGTGGTTGGCGACCCACACACCCTCGATGCCGGCGAGCGCGGCCTCGATGTCGGCCCGCTTGCCGCGGACGGCGGCCATCGTGCCGAGGTCGCCCTCGCCCGCCGCCTCGATCATGAGGCGGCCGCGCAGCTCGGACAGCTCGAGGAGCTGGCCGAGGTCGAGGACACCGGCGGCGTAGAGGGCGACGAACTCGCCGTAGCTGTGGCCGGCCGCCATGTCGGCGGTGACACCCAGCCGCTTCAGGAGCGCCAGCAGCCCGGTTTCGACCGCGCCCAGCGCGGGCTGGGCGATGTCGGTCCGGGTGAGGCGGGACTGCGCCTTGTCGCGCGCGGCCTGATCGTAGAGCGCGCGGGCGAAGACGGCGCGGCTGAGGCGCCCGCCCGGCAGGCCCTTGCCGGCCATGACGTCGGCGAGCACCGTGTCGGCCGCCTCGAGTCCCGCCCGGGCTTCCTCGAAGAGGAGCGCCAGCTCTCGGAACATTCCGACGTACTGCGAGCCCTGACCCGGGAAGACGAACGCCGTCTTGCCGGAGGCGAGCAGCGGCGCGGCGCTGAATGCGGCGCCGGCCGGGGTCGCGGCCTCCGGATCGGCGAGCGCGGCGGCGAGCCGGGCGACGGCGGCCTGCGGGTCGGCGCGGCCGTCGACCACCAGCGAGGCGGTCACGCCCCTGGCCGGGAGCTTGCGCGCGAGGGTCATGGCGAGGTCGCGCACCGCGGGGCTGTTGCCCTCGAGGCGGTCGGCGGTCTGCTTCACCGCAGCGGCAAGGGCGGCCCGGTCCGGCGCGCGCCAGACGAGGAGCTCGTGCGACCACACCTCGCGCGGTGCCGGCGCGGGGGCGAGACTGTCGTATTCCTCGACCGTCACGTGGAAGTTGGTGCCGCCGAAGCCGAAGGCGCTGATGCCGGCGCGGCGCTTCTCGCCGTCGCGAACCAGCCAGGGCAGCGCCTCGTCGACGATGTAGAGCGGGGCGCCGTCGGCGCTGAGCTTGCCGTTCGGCTTGTCGAGATAGCCGTGCGGCGGCAGCGTCTTGTGATAGCAGGCGAGCGTCGCCTTCATGAGGCCGGAGATGCCGGCGGCCGCCTTGGTGTGGCCGATCAGCGTCTTCACCGAACCGATGGCGTGCTCGCCCTCGACCGCCGCGCCCGCTTCGCTGAGCGCGCGCGAGACGGTCTCCAGCTCGGCCGTGTCGCCGGCGACGGTGCCGGTGCCGTGCGCCTCGAACAGGCCGACGGTGGTCGGCGAGTAGCCGGCCATCTCGTAGGCGCGGCGGAGGGCGCGGATCTGGCCGTCCGGATGCGGCGCGGTCATCGACTTCGCGCGCCCGTCCGACGAGCCGGCGACGCCCTTGATGACGCCGTAGATGCGGTCGCCGTCACGCTCGGCGTCGGCGAGGCGCTTCATCGCGACGACGGCGATGCCCTCGGAAATGGCGATGCCGTCGGCGGTGGAGTCGAACGTGCGGCAGCGGCCGCGCGGCGACAGCGCCTGCGTCTTGGAGAAGCAGAGGTAGCCGAAGGGGCCCTGCACCGTGTCGACGCCGCCGGCGATGACGCAGTCGGACCGCCCGGTCTCGAGCTCCAGAACGCCCTGGTAGACCGCCGTCAGCGAGGAGGCGCAGGCCGCGTCCACCGTGTAGTTGACGCCGCCGAAGTCGAGCCGGTTGGCCGAGCGGCCGGCAGCGACGTTGAGCAGGATGCCGGCGAACGAGTCCTCGGTCCAGGTCGGCAGGCGCTCGGCCGCCGCGGGCTCCAGCTCGCCGAGGAAGCGCGGCATCTCCGAGCGCACGGCGTACTGGGCGCCGACGTCACCCGCGCCGCCCGAGGCGCCGAGGATAATGGACATCTTCTCGCGGCTGTCCGGCGCCGACTCGATCCCCGCGTCGGCAAGGCAGCGGCGCACCAGCTCCAGGGTCATGAGCTGGAGCGGGTCGACGGACCGGATGGAGTTCGGCGGCATGCCGAACTTCAGCGGATCGAACAGCAGGTCGCTCGAGAAGCCGCCCCAGCGCGAGTAGATCTTGTCCGGCGCGTTGCGGTCCTCGTCGAAATAGATGCGCCAGTCCCAGCGCGTCTCGGGCACCTCGGAGATGGCGTTGACCTTGTCGAGGATGTTCTCCCAGTAGGCCTTCACCGTCTCGGCGCCCGGCAGGGACGCGGACATGCCGACGATGGCGATCTCGGTCGGCTCGCCGCGGCGCGCGGTGCGCGCCGCCTCCAGCGCGGACTCCGTCCGGCGCGCCCGGGCGGCTTCGAGGAGCGCGTGGCCGCCGACGGAGATCTCCTCGTGCAGGTCGGCCACCGTGGTGACGGCGTCGCGGATCGTCGCGACCTGGCCGATCATGTACATGCCTTCGGTCTGCTGGCGCTCCAGCGGGACCTCCTGGATATCCCCGTTCGGCCCGCCGCGCTCGGTCCCCTTGGAGGCGAGGCGCAGGCGGCCGAGCGACAGCGCCTCGAGCTCCTCGCGCGCGTCGTCGGCGGAGACGTTGCCGGACTGCAGCTCGCGGCGGCGACGCTCGAACTCGTCCGTGAAGGGGCTTTCGGCGGCGCGCGAGGCGTGGCCGGGACCGGTCTCCAGCGTGTGCGTGGTCCGGCAGGACAGCGCGGTCTTCTGGAATTCCGGCACGATCGCGCCGGCCTCCACGATCTCTCTGGTGAAGAGGTAGGCCGTGCCGACGAGGACGCCGACCTTGAAGCCGGCTTTGGCGAGCGGCGCCGCGATGGCCGAGACCACGGCGGCCGACTGCGCGTCGTGGATGCCGCCGGCGAAGAGGACGTGGATCTCCGCGTTCTTCTCCGGGGTACCGGCGTTGGCGAGGAGCGTCGTCACCATCGAGTCCCAGAGGACGAACGAGGACAGCGGGCCGACGTGGCCGCCGCATTCGCGCCCTTCGAGGACGAACTTCTTCGCGCCCTGCTCGATGAACATCGTCAGGAGCCGCGGCGACGGGACGTGGAGGTACGTGGCGATGCCGTCGTCCTCGAACGCCTTTGCCTGATCCGGACGGCCGCCGGCGATGAGGGCGAACTTCGGATTGTAGCGCCGCGCGACCTCGACCTGCGCGGCGACGAGCTCGGCCGGCGCGAATCCGAGGAGGCCGAGGCCCCAGGGCTTGCCCGCGAGACGGTCCGACGCATCCTTCAGAAGCGCCTCGACGGCGTCCGGCCGCATCAGCGCGAGCGCCAGCATCGGGAGGCCGCCCCCCTCGCCCACCGCCTGGGCGAACCCGGCATCGTCGCTGACCCGGGTCATCGGGCCCTGGACGATCGGGTACAGGGTGCCGTGGGTCGCGGCGACGCCCTTGTCCCTGCCGAGCGGATCGGTCTCGAGCGCGAGGTCGAGGCGTGCCTCGGTCTCGGCGAGCATCGCCGCGGCGAGGCGCCCGAAGGTGACGTACCTGGCCGCGAACGGGGCCGCGAAAGTGGCTGCCTGGCCGAGCGGGACGATGTCGACCGCGGGGTCCGCCCAGCCGATCCGGGCCGTCACCACGGCCTCCGCGTCCGCGTCCGCGGAGGTGCGGATCGTCTCCCGCAGGGCACGCAGGTGCCGGAAGGACGGCTTCTCGAAGACGCGCCACGTCCGGGCGCCGGCGATGACGCGGCCGGTCTCGAGCCCGGTCAGGTCGTTCAGCGCGGCGCGTGCCTTCTCGGCGAGCGGCGACTCGGCGAGGAGCAGAAGCTGGTCGTCGAGCACGACGCCGGCCGCGCCCGCCGCCCGCACCGCGGAGGCCGAGTGCATGCCGATCCCACCGCGCACCCAGACCGGGGCCGACTGGCGCGCCAGCGCCTTCTGCATGAGGATGAACGCGGTCTCCTCGCCGACGAGACCGCCGCACTCATGGCCCTTCACCATCAGCGCGGCGTGCCCCTCGAGGGCGGCCAGGCGGTCGTCCCAGGCGATCGCCTCGACGATCACCTCGACGCCGAGGGCGATAGCGGCCGCGATGAGCCCGGGGTCGGCGAACACGTCGGCGGCGTCGACGACGAGCCAGCCTAGGCCGTCCTCCACGGCGCCGGCGACGGCCGCGAGGGCCGCCTCGTCGAGCGGACCGAGCTTCACGCCGAAGGGCGCGCGGGTGCGGCCCCGCAACGCGGCGATCGCCTCGTGCGGGAAGGGGCCGGATTCCGCGTTCAGGATCCCGAGATGGCCGGACCGGTCGGCGGCGAACACGAGCCGGGCGTCAGGCAGGCCGGCCGGTGTCAGCGCAATGATCCCAAAGCTCTCGCTCGCCATGGACGCGCTCCCGTTGTGACGTGAATGATCGCGGTTCACCCGGCCCTACCCGCTCGAGTTCTATGCTTCGGAGATCTTGGCCGGCTCGTCGGCGGCCGCCGCGGGCTGCGGCTCCGCCGTGTCGGCCGGAAGGAGGGAGGACAGACGCGCGACCTCCGCCTCGAGCTTGGTGACGCGGGCCTCGAGGTCGCTCTCGCGCTGGGCGCGGACCTGACGGGCGCGGGCGGCGAGCGGCCCCTCGGTCCCGCCAGCCGCGGGCTCCCCGCCCTGGTTCTGACGGCGCGCCTCGATGATGCGGCGCAGGATCTCGCCGCGCGGACCGCCCTGGCCCGCGGGCCCCTGCCCGGCGAGGCCCGGCGCCGCGGCGCCCCCGGCGGCCTGACCGCCGACACCCTGGCCGCCCGCGGCCTTGTCGTTCATGACGCGGCGCAGGAACTCGCCGCGCCCGGCGCCGGCGCCGAGGCCGGCCCCGTCGGCGAGGCCAGCGGTGTCACCGGCGGCCCCGTTGGCGGCGCGGCGACGCTGCATCATCTCGCGGAACGCTCCGCCGCCCGCCGGGCCCGCCGGCCCGGCCCCGCTCGCGGTGCCGCTCTGCCCGCGCATCGCGCGCAGGTTCCGCAGGCGCTCCCGCCGCTTGTCCGCCTCAGAATTGCTCATGCCTTCCCCTCAGCCATGGTCTAGACTCAATCCGTTTCGTGCTGCCAAGACTGCTGGCTAGGGCCGCAAACCTTCGAGAAACGGCACGGTGAACGCGATTTCATGCATCACCGGGCCATGCCCGAAGTACCCGCCTTCGCCAAATGCTTCGCCGTGATCGCCGACGATGACGAAGTACGTGTCCTCAGGCACCTTCCCGAGAAGTTCACCAAACAGATTGTCGACGTACTCGACACACCGAACCTGTTGATCGTGAAGCGACTTCATCATCGCCTCGTCGAAGAACTCGTCCTCGACCTTGCCGCCGCCGTCCCCGCCTTTGGCCAGCGACTTCACCGCGCCATGGACACCAGAAATGTGAGGCAGATTTTCGCCCGAAAGCATGTAGGGATAGTGCGTCTCGCCCAGGTTCAAGAAATAGTAGCTCGGCACGTCTGCCGAAAACTCCATCTCCTTGACCATACCGGCAAAATCGTTGTGGTTCGACATCAACTTGTAGTCATCGAAGAATTTGTTGATGGCGGTAAACGGGTTCAGGACCGGCATCGAGACGCGCGCGACGGTGCGATACCCGTTATCTTTCAGAAGCTTGGGCAACGACAGTTCAGGGATGAAGTTCTTGAACCCCAGGTTCGGGATGCCGAGCCGGTCGACCCACGCGCCGAAGTCTTCCTTGTAGACTTCCGAAGCATAGACACCTTGCGGGCTCTTGTGAGGCACGAGGCCCATCGTGAAGGTGTAGTGGGACGGAGCGGTCCACGAGGCGTAGGAATACCGCTTCTCGGCCTCGCCGAGACGGTCGAAGTTCGGGGTCTTCGCACGCACGAAGCTGTCGAAGCGGCAGCTGTCGAGGACCATGAACACAAGATTGCGCGGCATTCGGTTACGCACCCGTAGTTTGGATCGATCGAGGAGTTCGGTTGCGCCGGAGGCCCGCGAAGCGGCGTTCGGCCGGCGCGGCCTCGCGTTGCGCCTGCATCGCGTCGGCTAGGTAGGCCTGCACCTTCCGCGCCTTCGTCTCCGGCGTGTCCGGCGCGTCGAGCATCGACGTCAGGTCCGGATGCGTCTCGGTGAACTCGGGCGCGCCGAGCATCGCGGCGCGATATTCGTCGATGGCCTGCTCGTAGCTGCCCATCGCGACGTAGGTGTCGCCCAGGCGCTTGTGAACGAAGGCGGGACGGCGGCTGCCACGCAGCACGCCGCGCAGCACCTTCACCGCCTCGGCATGCTCGCCGAGGTCCGAGAGGCAGTCGGCGACGCCCATCGCGAACGGCTGGGAGCCTGGCTTCAGCTCCAGCGCGGCCCGGAAGGCGTCGAGCGCGTCGCGGGTGTGGCCCTGGGCCTTCAGGACGGCGCCGAGCGTGGCGTAGGGGGCGGGCTTGTCCGGCGCCTGCTCGATGGCCTGCATCAGCAGCGGCTCGGCCGACGCGTAGTCACGCTCCTGAATGTAGAGGCGGGACAGGCGATAGGCGGCGACGCCCATGTCGGGATTGGTGTCGAGAACGCGCAGGAGCTCGGTCTTCGCGCCGGCGACGTCCCCCATCTTCTCGAGGTTGCTCGCCAGCATGAAGCGCGCGGCTGTCTGCTGCGGATTGCGCTTCAGCGCTTCGCGCAGGCGGCTCGTCGCCTCCTCGAGGTCGCCCTCCCGGGCGAAGATTTGGCTCATGCGGATCTGCGAGGTGCCCCGGCCCGGATCGACCTGGCCGGACTCCTCGTAGTCCTCGAGGGCGCCGTCGATGTCGCCGAGACGCTGGCGGGCGCGGGCGCTCATGTTGAGCGCCATGGTCGACTGCGGGTCGATCTCGAGGGCGTCCTGGAAGTACTTGAGCGCCGTCTCGACGTCGCCCTCCTGCATATGGACTTCGCCGAGACCGATGTACCCGAGCGTCACGTCGGGATTGGCCTCGACCATCGCGACGAAGGCCGCGCGGGCGTGCTCAAGCTCGCCGCTCCGCAGATACTGCATGGCGGTCTGAACCTCGCGGCGGAGCCGCAATTTTGTCCTTGTGTCCATTGTGCTTCTCACCGCTGGCGCCCCTCAAATCGCTGGATTTAGGACGAGGAGCTGCCCCCAAATCGACATAGTTGGAGCGGTTGCCCAGCCGCTCCCGAACCGTGCCGCCGTTGCCGGCCGTCACGGGTTTAGCGATGCCTCCCCACCTCGAAGTTCAACAGGTCACGCCCGGTCGATCGACCGTGTGCCACCCAACATCACCAGCACAACGACACAGCCATTCCGTATAGAGACGGAGCCCCTGCAATAATTTGGGCCATAACAACTGCGTCGTTCGCCACACCTGTTGGGGTGCACCGCACCCATCCCGTCCTGACCGGACGGTTCGGTCAGAACATTTCCCGACGCGGGGACACGAAAATGTAATCGCTGACATACAAACGGTCCTTTTTGTCAGCGTTTGTCTGCGTCGATATGCACCAATTGTGGACATTGTCTATAAAGTTCGCTGCGCTAAATCGCAACCACCCAACGCGCCCCCTCTATGCCATCGGCGTCACAACTTCTCCGTTTTTCGCGAGCAGTAACGCGAACGTCACATGGCACCCGCGACAATAGAGATCCCCTCGCCTGCCCTTCATGCTGCACCACACCGGCAGGATCTTCTTCTTGCAAATCCCCGGCCAGAACCGCGCGGCCCGGCGACCCGCCAACACTGCGGTCACCGAATCGTGACCTCGCAACTGCACTATTGTGCCGTCGCCAGACAGCAACGACCGGCTTCGGACGAGTCCAAAGCCGTCTCAGGAAATTGACAATACTGGGAAATCTCGAGGGCCTTGCGGGCCCGGGGCCGCTGTGCGGTGCAGCGAACGGCCGCCGATCGGGGCCTGCGTCGCGCCGAAGATCCGGACGCCGTCGTCGGCGTCCGGATCTTCAATTGGGAGTTCGGCCCTATTTTTGACCAATCGATGAACGGCTGGTCACGGCGCCGGGGGACCCGGCGCCGCCCTGCCTCGCGTCCGGCCTCAGACCAGGAGCAGCGTGAGGCCGGGGAAGAGCAGGATCAGCACCAGCACGAGGAGCTGGATGCCGATGAAGGGCAGGAAGCCCTTGAAGATGTCCGGCAGCGTGATGTGCGGCGGCGCGACGGACTTCAGATAGAAGGCGGCCGGCCCGAACGGCGGGGACAGGAAGGACACCTGCATGTTCACGCAGAAGAGGATGCCGAACCAGATCCGCGCGTCCCCGGCGGTCATCCCGAGGTCGAGCTTCAGGATGATCGGCAGGAAGACCGGCATCACCAGGAGCACGATCCCCACCCAGTCCATCAGCGCGCCGAGGAACAGGAAGATCAGCATCATGATGAGGATCACCGTCATCGGCGGGAGGTCCGCCCCGGTGATGAGGTTCGCCACGTACGCCGGCCCGCCCGCGATGGAGTAGGACCCCGCGAGCACCGTGGCGCCGAAGGTGACCATCAGGATGGTGCCGGTCGATTTGAACGTGCGCTGGAGGGACTGGTAGAACAGCGACCACGTGAACTCGCCGCGCAGGATGATGAAGAGCAGAACCGCGACGACGCCCATGCCGGCCGCCTCGGTGATGCCCGTGACGCCGCCGTAGATCGAGCCCAGCACGACGAAGACCACGACCATCGGCGCGACGAGGCCCTTGCCCATCGCCCACCCCTCGCCTGCGATCCTTCGGCCGAACGCGACGGAGACGAAGAGCAGCAGGACGACGGCGGCGACGAAGAGGCCCACGGCGTCGATGACCGGATCGGTGGTGAAGAAGCCGGACGTGCGCCCGCCCACGGTGCCCTGCGCGAGCAGGAGGAGCCCCGCCGCCACCGCGATGCCGGAGAAGAGCGTCATCAGGAACGCGGCGAAGCGCACCGGCTTCTGCCAGCCGACGAGGTCGTCGTCGCGCGGCTCCGGCAGCGGCGCCAGCGACGGGTTCAGCTGTGTGCGGACGATGATGTAGATCAGGTAGAACGAGGCGAGGATGAAGCCCGGGATGAACGCCGCCGTGAAGAGCTTCTGGATCGAGGTCTCGGTGACGAGGCCGTAGATGATGAGGACGATCGACGGCGGGATCATCGTCCCCAGCGAGCCGGAGGCGCAGATCGTGCCGATGGCGAGGTTCTGGTTGTAGCCGAGGCGCAGCATCTGCGGCAGCGCGATCAGGCCGAGCAGCACCACCTCGCCACCGATGATGCCGGACATCGCAGCCATGATGATCGCCATGATGGCCGTCACCAGCGCGATGCCGCCCCGGGTGCGCGACAGCCAGATGTTGAGCGAGCCGTACATGTCCCGGGCGAGGCCGGAGCGCTCCAGCAGCGACGCCATGAAGATGAAGAGCGGCACCGAGATGATGACGTAGTCGGTCATCAGCCCGTAGATGCGCTGCGAGAAGACCGAGTAGGGCCCCGTGCCGAACTGGCGGAACAGGACATCCGGCCCGAAGCGCAGGTAGAGCACCACCACGGCGAGGAAGCCCGACGCGAAGCCGAGCGGCATGCCGATGGCGAGCAGCACGACGATGCCGATCAAAAGGATGATCGAGATCGTGGCGATGTGCATCCCCGAGACCTTCGGCAGCTGGCCGTAGAGCGCCCAGATCTGGTCGCGCAGCGGCTGCGTGTCCGGCGCGGTGGCGAAGTCCGGCGGCAGGACGAAGATGAGGACGGTGGCCGCGACCGCGAGCAGGACGGCCGCGGCGCGGTCGTGGCCGCGTACGGCCATCACCAGGAATGCGGCGATCGCGAGGATGAGGACGAGCAGCCAGGGGTAAAAGGGCATCGTATCCAGTCCGTTGGCGCGTGGCGCGTCAGCGTCAGTCGTGGCGGTCGGTGATGGTGTCGCGGTAGGAGTCGCGCAATTCGCCCACGACGTCGTCCTCGACGAAGCCTTCGGGCATCGGCGTCTCCTTCCAGTCCGCGATCAGGTTGGCGATGGCCTGGAGGATGATGAGGCCGGACACGATCAGGATCGCCGGCTTCATCGTCGCCGGGATCGGCGGATCCCAGGCCGTGCCGAAGGTCTCCCAGCGGCCATATTTCTGCACCGCCTCGTTCAGCCCGCCCATGATCACCATGAAGGCGAAGATGCAGATGCAGATGGTCGAGATCACGTCGAACAGCCGCTGCACGTTGCGCGGGACGATGTCGTAGAGGAGCGTGATGCGGATGTGGCCGCGCTGCTGCAGCACGTAGAGCCCGGCGAGCAGGTAGATGAAGCCGCCGATCCACAGGCTCATCTCGTTGACCCAGAGCGTCGGCTTCTCGAAGAAGTACCGCATCACGACTTCGTAGAACATGATCGCAACGATGACCGATACGAGGAACAGCCCGACGCGGCTGATCGCGAGGCTGATATAGTCGATCGGCGATTTGGGTTTGACTTCATACATGGCGATTGGAGCCTCGAGATCTCGGCACATCGGATCGGGTCGGCGGACCGCACCCGCCGGACGGAAGCGGACGCGGCGGGCCCGGACCTGCCGCGTCGCGGTTGCCGCGGCGGGCACGCCCTGCCGCGACGGTGCCGGTGCACCCGGGCGCCGCGGCGACCTCCCGTCGCCACGTGCCCGTCAGGCCCCGCCGGTCGCCCCGGACCGAGGGGGGTGCCCACTTGCCGGATCGCTTCCGGACGCGGGCGGATGCACCGGGGCGCCGGGCGATCCCCGGCGCCGGCGGATTACTGACCGTCGCCGATCAGGCCGATCTGGGTCATGAAGTCCTTCTGCGAGGCGACGATCGCCTTCGCGCGGTCGGAGTCGGCGTAGGTGTCCCACGCCTTCACGGCACCCTCGCGGAACGCCTTGCGGTCCTCCAGCGACCAGGCGTGGAGGGTCTTGCCCGCCTCGCGCAGTTCGTTGGCGGTCATGGCGATCGCCACCTCGCCGGAGAGCGAGTCACGGAAGGAGAGCTTCTCCCAGGCGACCTCGATGATCCGCTTGATGTCGTCCGGGAACGACTCCCACTGCTCCAGCCGCATCGCGAAGTGGTCCGCCGGCATCGAGTGGAAGCCCGGGTACGTCGCGTGGTCTACCACGTCGTAGATGCCGAGCGACTTGTTGACCGAGAGGTTCGAGGCGTCCGCCCCGTCGATCACCCCGGATTCCATCGCGGTGAAGATCTCGGTGAAGTCCATCACCACCGGCGACGCGCCGAGGTTGGCGAAGATGTCCGTCTCCATCCCCGGCGGCGAGCGGAACTTCCAGCCCTTCAGGTCCTCGACCGAGGCCAGCGGCTTGGAGGAGGACAGCGACTCCGGCCCGTGCACCCACCAGCCGACGAGGAACATGCCGTACTCGGCGTAGAGCTCGCGGGCCATCTCCAGGCCGCCCGCCTCGTAGAGCCAGGCGTACATCTGCCACGGCGTGTCGTAGCCGCCCATCGGATCGCCGACGAACTGGAACGCGGTGTCCTTGCCGACCTGGTAGGACGGCTGCGTCGTGTCGCCGTCGAGGATGCCGTTGATCACGGCGTCGAACGTCTCCGGCGACTTGACCACCGCCGAGGAGAAGAACGGCTCGACCTTGATGCGCCCGCCCGACATGACCTCGATATCGTCGTAGAACTGCAGGAGGTTCTGTCCGGGCAGCGATGCCTCGGCGAAGAGGCTCTGGATGCGCAGGGTGTATTCCTGCGCCTGGGCGCCGACGGGCAGCGCGAGGCACGCCGACAGCGTACCGATGGCGATCGCGTTCTTCATTCTTCCTCCCTGTGGAAACGACCCGGCGTTCTTTCGCCGCTCGGGCCCCATGGACCGCGAACGCCGCGGCCCCGTGTCGACGGGCGCCGCCGGTCCTGCGGCGCCACGAACTTCAATGCTTCGGTCTGCGGGCAAGGGCCGGGCCGCACTCGGGCCCAGCGTCGCCGCCACGCGCGGGCGCTCCTAGTCGCCGAGGAGGCCGATGGTCTTCAGGAATTCCTTGTGCTGCGCGACCAGCGCCTTGGCGTTGTCGGTCGTCGCGAACTCATCCCAGGCGGAGACGGCGGCCTCGCGGAACACCCGGCGATCCTCCGGCGACCAGTCCTCCAGCACGATCCCCTTGGCCTCGAGCTCGTTGGCGGCGCGCTGGATGTCGACCGCGTAGGCGAGCGTCGTGCGGAAGGCGAGCTTCTGCATCGCCACCTGGATGATCCGCTGCAGGTCCTCGGGCATCGAGTCCCAGACGGTCTTGTTGATCGCGAGGTGGTCCGCCGGCATCGAGTGGAAGCCCGGATAGGTCGCGTACTTCGCGATATCGTAGAGCCCGAGCGACTGGTTGGTGGAGAGGTTCGACGCGTCGGCGCCCGAGATGATCCCCGACTCCAGCGCGGTGAAGACTTCGGTGAAGTCCATCACGATGGGCGAGGCGCCGAGGTTGGCGAAGATCTTCGTCTCCATCCCCGGCGGCGAACGGAACTTCCAGTCCTTGAGCGCCTCCGGCCCGTCGATCGGCTCCGACGAGGCGAGCGACTCCTGACCAGGAATCCACCAGCCGATCAGCTCCATTCCGTATTCGTTGTAGAGCTTCTGCGCCGCTTCGAGGCCGCCGCCTTCGTAGAGGAAGGCGTACATCTGCCAGGGCGTGTCGTAGCCGCCCATCGGGTCGCCGACGAACTGGAAGGCCGGGTCCTTGCCGGTCTGGTAGGCGCCGCCGGTCATGTCACCGTCGAGGATGCCGTTCACCGCGGCGTCGAACGTCTCGACCGACTTCACGACCGCCGAGGAGAAGAACGGCTCGACCGCGATGCGCCCGCCCGACATCACCTGGATGTCGTCGAAGAACTGCGCAGCCTGCCGGCCGGAGACCGATTCCGGCGACAAATGGGTCTGAATGCGAAGCGTGACGTCCTGCGCGAAAGCGCCGGACACGGAAAAGGTCGCCAGCGCCACGCCGGCGAGCAACGTGCGGATCATCGTTTCCCCCAAAGCCGTGCTTATGCACCGTTTTCTTGGGGCCTTAGCCCCTTCCCAACAGAGTAGCCGACACTGAACCCGCCAGCAACAGCTACATCATTGTAGAATATTAGTTCCTGAGGTCTCGCACGACAAAACTGTGATGCCGGTCAAATAAGCAAGGCCAATGGGGTCCCATTTCATGTGCACCGGGCGGGCAGCTCCCGTTCGTTCGGTGCGATCCTCCTCGCAACTGGCCCCTGGCGCCCCGCGCCGGGGCCTTTTTTTTGCCCGGAGGCCGCAGACGCAAAAAGTGTGACGTGCGTCAAACCCGGCCGCGCCTGACGGGACCATCTTCTGGGAGCCGGCAAGGGCACCGCTTCCCCGCCGCCGGCGCGATCTCCTCGACACTGATCCCGGCTTCGGCCGGGACCTTTTTCGAGAGCGACACGGAGCTCACCGAACCGACTTCAGTCCGATGACCCAAATCCATCAACTGCAACCGAGCTTCAGACCGATGAGACCTTGCAACGCTTTCCCGGTCATCCCCTGTCGCCTGCCGATCGATCTCGCACAGTTCGAGACCGCTGAGGTGACGGTGGGGACCGACACCACTTTCATCTTCCACACCGCCGACGGCACCGCGATCACCGTGGTCGGCTGCGGCTTCCGCTTCGAGCCGCGCGGCCGGCGCCTGGTCGCCGGCACGGTGAGGGCGATCTTCGTCGTCGACGAGCGAACCCACACGCCCATCGCCTCGCTCGAGGGGCTCTCGATCGACATCGCCGCCTCGATCCGGGACGAGGCCCTTTTCGAGGCCATCGGCGCCTGACGCCAGGCGCCCCCCGCCATGGCGGGCGAACACACGCGGCCCCTCCTCCCATTCCGAAACGGTTTCGGCGCGTCAGCCGAAGAGCGCACCCTGGCCCGGGCCGCGGGGCGCCTCGATGCCGAGATGCTCGAACGCCCGGGCCGTCAGCAGGCGGCCGCGCGGCGTGCGCTGCAGATACCCCTGCTGCAACAGGTACGGCTCGACGATGTCCTCCAGCGCGTCGCGCGGCTCGGAAAGCGCGGCGGCCATCGTCTCGATCCCGACCGGACCGCCGCCGTAGTTCTCGGCGATGAGCTTCAGGTAGCGCCGGTCGAGCGCGTCGAGCCCCGCGGCATCGACGTCGAGCCGCAGGAGCGCGGAATCGGCGATCTCGCGGTCGATCGCCTCCGCCCCGCCGACGATGGCGAAGTCCCGCACCCGGCGCAGCAGCCGGCCCGCGATGCGCGGCGTCCCGCGTGAGCGGCGGGCGATCTCGACCGCGCCCTCGTCCGTGGTGGCGATCCCCATCAGGTTGGCGCCACGGCGGATGATCGTCGTCAGATCCTCCACCGAGTAGAATTCAAGGCGGAGCGGGATCCCGAACCGGTCCCGCAGCGGGGTCGTCAGCAGTCCCAGGCGCGTCGTCGCGCCGACGAGGGTGAACTTGGCGAGGTCGATCTTCACCGAACGCGCCGCCGGCCCCTCGCCGATGATGAGGTCGAGCTGGAAGTCCTCCATCGCCGGGTAGAGGATCTCCTCCACGTGGGGCGACAGGCGGTGGATCTCATCGATGAAGAGGACGTCCCGCTCCTCGAGATTGGTCAGCAGCGCGGCGAGGTCGCCAGCCTTGGCGATCACCGGCCCGGAGGTGGAGCGGAACCCGACGCCGAGCTCCTTGGCGACGATCTGCGCCATCGTCGTCTTGCCGAGGCCCGGCGGGCCGACGAGCAGCACATGGTCCAGCGCCTCGGATCGCGAGGCCGCGGCCTTTACGAAGACCTCGAGGTTGGCGCGGGCCGCCGGCTGGCCGACGAAGTCGGCGAGGCGCTGCGGGCGCAGGGCGCGGTCGTGGTCGCCGTCCTGCTCCTCCGGGGAAAGGGTGCGGTCGCTCATGCCGAGAGCACCTTGAGACCGGCCCGGATCAGCTCGGCGGCGCCCGCCTCAGGCCGATCCTTGCGCGCCGTCATCGCCGCGCTGCGCGCCGACACTTCGTCGTAGCCGAGATTGGTGAGCGCCGAGATGGCGTCGGCCAGTGCATCGTCCTCGGCCGCCGCCACGCCCGCGGAGGCTCCCGCCGCGGCCGCCGCGATGGCGATGCCCGGCGCCGGGGCCTTGGACTTCAGTTCCGTCGCGATCCGCTCGGCGACGCGCTTGCCGACGCCCGGCGCCCGCGCGATCGCCGCCCGGTCGTTCGTCGCGATGGCGACCGCCAGCTGGTCGGCCGGCAGCACGGATAAAACGGCGAGTGCCACCTTGGCTCCCACTCCCTGCACGCTCTGCAACAGGCGGAACCAATCACGCGAGACGTGATCGCGAAACCCGTAAAGGCGGATGAGGTCCTCGCGCACCAGCGTCTCGATCACGAGCGTCAGCGCCTCGCCCGTGGCCGCGGCGGCGAGATCGCGCGTCGGCAGGAACACCTCGTAGCCGACGCCGTTGACGTCGAGGATCAGCGACTCCCGGTCGACGTCCGCGACCGTGCCGCGCAGGCGCCCGATCATGCGGCGGCCCAGGCGCGCGCGGTGCGGTGGCTGGCGTGGCAGATGGCGACCGCCAGCGCGTCGGCAGCGTGGTCGCTCTTGGCCGTCGCGCGCGGCAGCAGGACGCCGATCATGTGCCGGATCTGGCGCTTGTCGGCGTGGCCGGCGCCGACGACGGACTTCTTCACGAGGTTCGGCGCGTACTCCGATACCGGAATGCCCTGCGCCGCCGGGGCGAGGAGCGCGATGCCCCGCGCCTGGCCGAGCTTCAGCGTCGCGGCGCCGTCGCGCGATACGAACGTCGTCTCGACGGCGGCCTCCTCGGGCGCGATCTCCGCCACGACCTGCTGGAGGCCCGCGTAAAGTGCGGCGAGACGGACGGCGAGGGGCGCGCGGGTATCCGAGGTGATGGTGCCGGATCCGACGAACGACAGCGCCGACCCGTTGACACGGATCGCCCCCCAGCCGGTCGCCTGCAGCCCCGGATCGATACCCAAAATCGTAATCATGCCGCTCCCTCAGGACGCGGGCACGATATCAGCCCAAAGTGAACCGTCCGTCACCCGTTTCACGCCGATACCGCGACGCGGTCCACCGCCGAGCCGCACCGGACCCGCCGCAGCGCCGGGACGCGCCCGAGGGCCGGGCGGTTCGATCAGCGCGCGTCGGTCTCGTCGTGGAGCCAGACCATGCGGTCGACGAACCAGAGCTTGGCGCCCGCGGCGAGGATGGTGCCGGCGACGGTCGCCCAGGGATCCAGCACGAGGAGGCCGTAGGCGAGCACGGCCACGCCGACGAGCGAGGCGGCCGACAGCATGGTCGCGGCGCGGGCATGGTGGGGCGGGATCGGGCGCTCGGACCGCGCCAGCCAGATCCGCTCGCCCATCACCCCGCGCGATGCCCAGGACCCGAGCGAGCGCGGCGGCGGAAAGATGCGCGGATTGACGAGCGTCCAAAACGCGAGGAGCGCCACGGGCAGGAGCGCCCACCATCCGATCCACGCCCGGCTGTACACGGCGAGCGCCATGGCCGGCAGGATCGGAACGCGGGTCCAGACGCTCCAGGGGCTCGCATGGCGGGCCCATGTCGCCTCGTCCATCGCCATCGCGCGCTCGATGGCGCGGCCCCATTCGCTGAGGCGCAGCACGCGACGGACCGGACCGGGCGGCCGGACGGCCTCAGGCGGCCGCCAGCTTCTCCATCACCTCGTCGGAGATCTCGTAGTTGGCGAAGACCTTCTGGACGTCGTCGTCGTCCTCGAGCACGTCGATGAGCTTCATCAACGTCGCGGCCTTCTCCTCGTCCACCGGGGTGGTGTTCTGGGGGCGCCAGACGATCGAGACGTTCACCGGCTCGCCCAGCTGCTCGGTCAGCGCGGTGGAGACTTCGGCGAGGTCCTCGAACGCGCAGGTGATGACGTGGCCCTCGTCGTCGGACTCGACGTCTTCCGCGCCGGCCTCAATCGCCGCTTCCATCACTTTCTCGGCATCACCTACGGTTGGGCCGTACTCGATCTCGCCCACCCGATCGAACATAAATGCAACCGAGCCGGACTCGCCGAGCGCCCCGCCATGCTTGGAGAAGGCGGCGCGGACCACACCGGCGGTGCGGTTGCGGTTGTCCGTCAGCGCTTCGACCAGGACGGCGACGCCGCCGGGGCCGTAACCCTCGTAGCGGACCTCGTCGTAGTTCGCGTCCTCGTCACCCTGCGCCTTCTTGATGGCGCGCTCGATGACGTCCTTCGGCACCGACTGCGCCTTCGCGGCCTGAACGGCCAGCCGCAGGCGCGGGTTCATCGCAGGATCGGGGGTTCCCATCTTCGCGGCGACAGTGACTTCGCGCGACAGCTTGGAAAAGAGCTTGGACCGCTTGGCGTCCTGCGCGCCCTTGCGGTGCATGATATTCTTGAACTTGGAATGGCCGGCCATCGTCGTCCCCTCAACTCACGGGCGGTATCTAGCCGCATTGGGACACGAACGTAAGGCCGTCTCCGCCGTCAGTGAATGGCGACGGAATCCTGCTCCCCCGTATCGGCCCCGATGATCGAGCGATACACCCGCATCCAGAACCGCGTTTCATCGAACTTGTCATCAAGCAGACGGTCGCAGGCGATGGCAACGGCAATCGTCGCCGCGCCGTCGCCATGAATGGCTTCCATCATATAGCGCGCGTCGGAGATCGCAATTTCATCCGACCCGCGGCTGTTGTTGAAGAGATTCCGTGCCATCGCGAGGCACTTGTCGTCCAGCATCGCCGTAGACATCCGGTCCACCTTTGGGACGTCGTTTCACCCACGGGTTTTCTAAATTTTGTCGCCATAAAACGGTATATCCCCAAATTGGGGAGGGCGCCGACGCGCACGCAGATTGCAATGCCTACTTGCGCCCCTCTGCCCCGTCTGAGATGAACGAGAATTAAATCGAGCGGTTGGGTCTGATCCATGGATCGCCGGGGCCATACGATGAAAGAGGATCGCGGAGTTTCCGGCCGCGCTGACCTGTTGCCGGATTCTCCACGTGACCACATTGTTGACGTCGTTGGGGCAGCGACGAGCATGAATCGCGCGGTGCGTGCCGTTCGCGATCATTATGAGATCGTGCGCCATGTCACCTATGTCGCGGCGCGTTACGGAACCGAACCGCATCGTGACCCCTATGTGCGCACGACGTACCCGCCCGCGTGGCTGGTGCGCTACCTCTTCAAGCAGTACTGGCGGATCGACCCCGTCGGCCGCGAAGGCTTTCGCCGCACCACGCCGTTCAACTGGCACGAGCTGGGCGACGGAACGCCGGAGGTCGAGGAATTCTTCGAGGACGCGTACAAGCACGGGCTCGGGCGCTCCGGACTCCTCATTCCGCTGACCAACAAGGCCAACCAGCGCGGCATCCTGTCGATCAACAGCGACGAGCCGGAGGACGTGTGGGAGGACTTCGCGTTCGACGAGCTCCCCACCTTCATCGAGATCGGCCAGGTCCTGCACGGCCGCGCGGCACGCGAGATCTTCGGTGAGGTCGGCGCCCCTCCGCGGCTCAGCCCGCGCGAGAAGGAAATGCTGCACTGGATCAGCCTGGGCAAGGAAGTGCCGGACATCGCGCTGATCACGAGCCTCTCCGAGCACACGGTGCGAACCTACCTGAAGTCCGCGCGCCTCAAGCTCGACGCGTCGACGATGGCGCAGGCCGTCATCAAGGCCGAGCGGCTCGGCCTCCTCACGGAGCAGTCGTAGGCGGCAGCCCGGCGGCCCCGTCGTCCATCAGGGCCGGAGTCTCCATCACAGCAAGGTCGTCCCTCGTCGCCATGGCGGCCGAGGCGCGTGCGCGCCGTGCGAGCGGGTCGCGTGCGGCTGTGCGGGTTGCGGCACCAGCCCTGGCGTATGGCATCACCTGTTTCCCCCGGTGCGTGCCGCGGCGGGACGGTGACCGGCGTGATGCGAAGGCCGGATCGATCGGCGCCCGCCCGCTGCCGTCGGCCCGTCGCCGCGCGGTGGGTCGGCCGTGGCGTGACGCGGCCGGCTCCGGGAGCCGCCACGCGCCGGACAATGTCCGGCGCGTCGCCAACTCCCGGTGGCTGGTCGGCGTACGCATGACCTTGTCCGGTCATGCGGCGCCGTCCCTAAGCCGCCACCCGCGTGATCGAAGAATGCAGCCGCGGGGCGCGCGACAGCACACGGTCATGGTGGCCCAGCCGCTCCCGGACCGCCTCCAGCGCATCACGGCCCGACTCCGTCAGGCCGAGCATCACCGGCACGCTGAAGTCATCGCACTGGCCGATGATGTCGATGCGTGCGCCGGCCCGCCTCCAGATGCGCAGCCGGGCCTCGTCGAAGTTCGACAGGAAGGTGTCGACGCCGTTGCGGTAGCCGAACTCCATCCCGGCCAGCAGCATCATGCGCAGCACGTCCAGCATGCGCCGTTTGGGCTGATGCTGGCGGATCAATTCCTCGTCCACGCACAGCCGGGTGATTTCCCAAACGAAGGGAGACTGAAACGCGACCGCGTCCGGCATGGTCTCTGCGAACACATCCGTAAGTAGTGTCCGGCCCGACGTGGGCATCAACCGGGCTGCCGCATACAGAAACTCAGCATTTTCATCAGTATGGAGCAGATACACCGGCGACAGGTTGTCATAGATGTCGCGCTCTTTACCTCCCTCTGCACTTACCCATTTCAGCTGCTCGCAGAACACACGGTGACGAAGGTTGTACATTTGGTCGAGAAGATGACCGAACGTGGCGAACTGGTGGGATTCGATGGCGAAATACATAACGTCCTCCATCAGCGGAATTGCTGACAGAGAAGATGATTATTGAAGGGAATTGTTTAGGTAAACGTCAATTAGTATATGACGCACACGTATAGATAGACGAGAAGCAAACTATAGCGTGAGAGTTGGCAAAACTGGCGGGTCCGCGTGCGCGCAAAGCGTTCGTTAATTGCGCCCCGCCTTAAGCAACTAGAGGCGGTTAGCCCCATTCGGAGGGGCCAGCCTCGTGGAGAACGCCGCCCATCCGGATCGGCACAATCCATTTTGCGAGACCGGTGGAATCGTCCGTCTCCACCGCGATGCCACAAATCGTCGCCGGTCCGGTCGCGGGTGTGATGCGCTGGCCGGGAACACGCTCGATCATCCGGCGAACCGGCTCCTCCTTGTCCATGCCGATCACGCCGTCATAGGCGCCGCACATGCCGAGATCGGTGATGAACGCCGTGCCGCCCGGCAGCACGCGGTGATCGGCGGTCGGGCAGTGGGTGTGCGTGCCCACCACGATCGAAACGCGGCCGTCCAGCATGTGGCCGAAGACCTGCTTCTCGCTGGTCGCCTCGGCGTGGATGTCGACGATCGCGGCGTCCACCTCGGAACCGAGCCTGTGCACGTCGAGCGCGGCCTCCAGCGGCCGTATCGGATCGTCCAGCGGGTCCATGAAGATGCGGCCCATGACGTTCGCCACAAGTATTCGCGCGCCGTTGCGGGCAGTGAACATCGCCGCACCGTGACCGGGCGTGCCGGGCGGGAAGTTGATCGGGCGCAGCATGCGCGGCTGCCGCTCGATGAAGACGAGCGCCTCGCGCTGGTCCCAGACGTGATTGCCGGTGGTGATGCAGTCCGCCCCGGCGTCGAGGATCTCTTGTGCGATCTCTTCCGAGATGCCGAACCCGCCGGCGGCGTTCTCGCCGTTGACGACCACGAAATCGAGCGACCAGCGCTCCACCAGGCGGGGAAGATGGGTCTGGATCGCCTGCCGCCCGACGCGGCCGACGACATCACCCAACACGACAATCCTCATGCGCGGCTCCGGCGATGAGGCATAAGCGGCTTGTTCTGTTTCATGGCACGCGTCGTGGGGCGCGCCCGGGCCCCCGTCAACTCCAAATTCCGGGCAATGTCAGCCGATTCGGATGAGATCCTGCTCGGTGAGGATCGCGTCGAGGGGGTGGTCGTGCGGCTCGATCGGCAGCTCCGGCAGCTCCTGCGCGGCGTAGGCGAGGCCGACCGTCCGCCGGCCCGGGTGCTCGCCGAGCCAGCGGTCGTAGTGGCCGGCGCCGTAGCCGAGCCGCCCGCCGGTGCGCGTGAAGGCGAGAAGCGGCACCAGCACCAGGTCGGGCACCACCTCCGCCCCGCCGCTCGGCTCGGTGAGGCCGAAGCGGCCGGAGACGAGCCTGTCCCCCTCCCCCATGACGACGAAGCGCATGCGGCCGTCCTCGATCTTCGGCAGGGCGATCTGCGCGGTGGACCCCAGCGCGGCCATCAGCGGCCGCGGATCGATCTCGTCGCGGATCGGCAGGTAGCCGGAGACGATGGCGGCGCCGGGCAGCTCGTCGGCGCGTGCGGCGATGGCCGCGCCGGCCCCCCGCACCGTCCGGGCGGCCTCCTGCCGGCGCAGCATCGCGGTGGTGCGCAGCCGCGCCTTCAGCTCGGCCGGCGACTGTCCGGCGCCGGGCGCCGCGGGGGTCGGACCGCTGCGCGCCATCAGGGCCTCAGCGGGGCGCCGACCTTGCGCTCCTCTCGCTGCAGGCCGAGCTGGCGCTCGCGGAAGATGACGAAGATGCCGGACGAGATGACGATCGCCGCGCCGACGACGACGTAGATGCTCGGCACCTCGCCGAAGATCACGTAGCCGAACAGGACGACCCAGATGATCGAGGTGTACTCGAAGGGGGCGATCAGCGACGCCTCGGCGTGCTGGTAGGCCTGCGTCAGCAGAAGCTGGCCGACGCCGCCGGACACCCCGATCGCCACCAGCCCCAGAAGGTCGAGCCAGGACGGCACCACCCAGGTCGGCAGCGTCAGCAGGGTCATGCCCGTGCCCGCCAGCAGGAAGTAGAGGACGATGGTGCTCGTCGCCTCGGTGCGCGCGAGCTGGCGCACGAAGACCGACGCCATCGCCATGAAGACCGCGGCGATCAGCGCCAGCAGCGCGCCGAGCGCCTTGGCGTCGTGGGTGATGTCGAAGCCGGCCCGGATCTGCGGGATCATGATGACGACGACGCCGACGAAGCCGATGCCCACCGCCGACCAGCGGTAGATGCGAACGGTCTCGCCCAGTAGAAGCGCGGCCATCATGACCATCATCAGCGGGGCCGCATAGACGATCGCGGTCGCCTCCGGGAGGGGCAGATGGTCGAGCGCCGCAAACCACAGCCCCATCGCGAACATACCTGCCGCCGCACGCTTGACGTGACCTGTGATCGACTTGGTCTCCAGCGCGTCGTGCAGATGACCCGTCCAGACGATCACGATGAGGACGGGGATGAGACCGAAGAAGTTTCGCGCAAACAGCATTTGCCCGACGGGTATTCGGTCGCCGACAAGCTTCACCATCGTGAGCATCATCGTGAACACGACGACGGAGACGATTTTCCACATGACCCCGACGGCGGGATTCGAGGCCACGGTCACACGTGCGGTCATGGAAGTGTCTTCATTCCTGGCCGCATCGATTTCCGGAGTGTCTGCGGCTCTGCGACGCACATAGCACAATCTCTCTCAACGTCTCCTGAATAGAGCGAGGGAACACCCATTCGTGTCCCGCCGTTGGCTCTGGCGAAGGAGACTGCTCCATGGACCAACGCCCCACCACCCTCGACGACGTCCGCGTGCGGATCGGCGCCCATCCCGTCGCCGGCACGCCCGACGCACGGCGCGTGGCGTTTGCCGATCTGGCCGGGCGACAGCCGCAGGCCGAGAGAATCCGCCTCGGCCGGACGGAGGCGCTGGCGATCGGCGAGGGTCCGACCCTGCTGTGGTTCCATGGCGGCGGCTTCGTCTTCGGCTCGCCGGAGTCGCACGCGATGATGGCGATGGCGCTCGCGGCGACGGGCATCCGCGTCATCCTGCCGCGGTATCGCCTCGCGCCCGAGCACGCCTGGCCGTCGATGCTGGACGACGCCGTCGAGGCCGCGACCGCCGCGCGGGAGGACGGTCCGATCGTGGTCGGGGGCGTCAGCGCCGGCGGCCACCTCGCCATCGCGCTCGCGCGGCGCCACCCCTACCTCGCCGCCGGCCTCGCCGTGCTCTCCCCCAACACCGACCGCACCGGCACCGACGCCGCGCGCACCGCGATCGCCGGCGACGCGATGAACGACGACGAGACCGACGCCGAGCTCGCCACGATGGCGCTGGGGAACGCCGACCGGCTCGACCCCGACGTCTCGCCGGCGATGGCCGATCTCAGCGCCTTGCCGCCGACGCATGTGGAGGTGGGAGGGGCCGAGATCCTGCTCGGCGACAGTCTCGCCTTCGTCGAGAAGGCGACGGTGGACGGGGTGAGGGTCGGCCTGCACCTGACGCCGGGACTGTTCCACATGGCTGCCCTGTGGCCCGACGCGTCCGTCGATGCCCGCGCGCAGCTCGGCCGGTTAGGCGCCTTTACACGCATAACCCTGACCGGCGCCTGAGGGACGCGCGGCGTTCGCCGCGGCCCGGATCCGGCCTTGCTGCACGCGAGCAAAACTCTGGTACGGGGAAACCGTCCGAACAAAACCGGCGCGCGGAACCCGCACGCCGGCTGACCGTCACACTACAAATACTGCCGAGCGCCGACCGCCCGGTTACACAAGCGTCTGAAGATCAGAAGCGCTCGGAAACCTGCTTGTTCAGGTCGGTCACCATCTCGTTCACCCCGTACTCTTCGGACAGCTTCTCGACCTCAAGCATGAGCTTGGAGAGCGAGCCGCCCTGCGGGATGAAGGCCTCCGGCGGCAGCGCCTTCAGCTTGTCGATGAACTCCTGATAATCGCCTTGCGCCCAGGTATCCTGCAGCTTGGACGGATCGCCCGAGAAGAGGAGTGCCTTGGAGCACATGGCCGGCACCGTCTTGGTCTCGCCGAGGCCAAACCAGGACAGGTCATACGGTGCCTTCCGGTTCAGATAGAAGTCCTGCGAGCCTTTCGCAACGGCCGGCGAGAGAATTCCCATGACCGTCATGCCATCGTCGGAGGCGGCGTTGACCATGCCGTCGGTCGGGTTCGGATAGGCGTAGAACACACCCACCGCACCGCGCTTGCCGCGCACGGCCTTGAAGATCGCCTCCTGCCCCGACGCATACTCGAACGTCGGCTCGATGCCCTGCAGCGACGGCTCGGCGGCGAAGAGCTTGCGGATGAACGCCTCCGAGCCCGACCCCTCCGGCACCACGAAGGTCACGCGGCGCGCGTTGTCCATGACCGACTTCCAGTTCGGCAGGCGCGCTTCCGCGGTGAAGGCCATGGCGCACTCGCCCGGCAGGTCGTTGCGCACGATCTGGGTGTTGCCGCTCGTGACCGCGTCGTACTGGAGACCGCCCTGGCCGATGCCGAAGCAGATGTTGTTCGTCTCGTTCGCGCAGGCGTTTGCGTTGGCCACGGCGCCGGCCGAGGGGACCCGGCGAACCTCGTAGCCGAACGGCTTGGCGAGCGTCTTGAGTTGCTCTTCGACCGCCTGGCCCATCCCGTTGTGGTAGGTCGAGCCTTCACCGGTCGGCGCGCCGCCGGTGTAGATGACGATCTCGGTCGTCTGCGCTGCGGCGGCCGTCGTCATGCCGATAACGGCGGCGAGGGCTAGCAGTCTCTTCATCCTTGGTCCCTTCCTCTCGGGGTGCGCAATCGCACCACGACAGATAAGGTGGTGCCCGGAGCGCTACAAAGGCCGGTAACTCAAGGCATTGAATTTGTGATGACCCCACCTGACCGCGACGCGCGACTTGCCGCAGCGCTGAGATCCAACCTGCGCAGACGCAAGGCGCAGACACGTGTGCGTGAGACCGAACGTGAGGAGACCGGCGGAAATGGCGCCGGCGGGCCCGCGGAAAGCGCCGGTGAGGCGCCGGTCCGCGCGGCCGCCTCCCCCACCGACGACGATCCCGAGACGCCCGACTCCTAGGCCCGGCGCGCGACGCTTGGCCCCACCCGCGCCGACGCGTCGCAGCGGACCCTGGATCCCGTCCGCCGGGACCGGTTCACGGGGATCGGGCCGCCGGGTTTTGCCATTGCCGGGCTCCGTCCCTTAAGCCCAGGGGACAGCACGGAGACCCGGCATGGATCAGAACGAAAGCATTCTAGACACCATCGGCACCTGGCTCGCCGTCCAGGGCGTCAATCTGCTGACGGCGGTCGTCGTCCTCATCGTCGGCTGGTGGCTGGCGCGGCGGCTCAAGGGGTGGCTCGGCCTCTACCTCGCGCGATCAGACCGGCTCGACCCGATCGTCGAGAGCTTCCTCGCCTCGCTGTTCTATTACGGCCTGCTGGCGATCGTGCTGATCGTCGCCCTCAACGTCGCCGGGGTGCAGACGGCGAGCCTCATCGCGGTGCTGGGCGCGGCCTCCCTCGCCATCGGCCTCGCCCTGCAGGGCTCGCTGACCTCGCTCGCGGCGGGCGTGATGATCATCGCGATGCGGCCGTTCAGGATCGGCGACTACATCGAGGTGTCCGGCCATGCGGGGACGGTGAAGTCCATCACGCTCTTCATGACCGAGCTCGCGACCTTCGACAACGTGCAGAAGCTGATGCCCAACTCGCAGGTCTGGGGGGCGACGGTGACGAACTATTCCGTCTTCCCCACCCGGCTCATCGACATCCCCGTCAGCATCGACTACGGCGACCCGATCGACACGGCCCTGAAGACCCTGCGCCAGCTCGCCGATACCCACCCGAAGATCATGTCCGAACCGGCGCCGAACGCCTTCGTGCACGGGCTGGGCGAGTCGTCGGTCGACCTCGTCCTTCGCGTCTGGGTCGCGGCGGACGACTACTGGCCGATGAAGCGCGAGCTGCAGCAGCGCGCGAAGGAGGCGGTGGAGGGCGCCGGCATGTCGATCCCCTACCCGCACCGCCAGATCATCTCGCCCAAGGCCGACGCGAGCGCCGCCTGAGGGCCGGGCCGGCAAAGCCCCGCGCACACAGAAAAAGGGGCCGCATGAGCGACCCCTCTTCCTATTGCCCGACTGGTGGACGCCGATCAGTTCGTCGGCGTCGACGCACCCGTCGTCGTGGTCATCGTGGACCCGGCGCTGGCGCTGGCGGCAGCCGCCTCGCTCTCCGAGGCGGCGTCCTCGGCCGTGCGGAACTCAGGCGCGGCCTTCAGCTCCTCGGCCGTCAGGTCGGCCATGAACGTCGTGTCGCCGTCTTCGTCCTGCGTCATCTCGAGACGCGAGAGCTCGATGGCGACGTTCTTCTCGCCGACGCCCAGGAAGCCACCGACGCCGATCACGACACCCTCGATCTTGCCGTCGGAGGTGATGATCATGTCGTTCACGTCGCCGACTTCCTCGTCGGCAGCGTTGAACACGGTGGCGTCGAGCAGGGTCGACGCGAGATAGGTGTCGGCCGACTGTTCAAAGATCTGGCCCTCGACCGGGGTGCCCTCGGCAACCTCTTCGGTGTCGGTCTCGGTGGCCTCGTCCATGGCGTCGCCGGCTGCGTCGGCAGCCTGCTCGGCCTGGTCGGCCGCCGCGTCAGCCGCCTCGGCGGATTCCTCGGCAGCCTCGCCAGCAGCTTCAGCCGTCTTCTCAGCAGCCTTGTCAGCGGCGTCGACGGTCGCGGACGCGGCGTTGTCGACCGCCTCGCCAGCCTGCTCGGCCGGGCCATCGGACTCGACGACGGTCACATTGGAGTCGTTCTGCGCCATCACAGGGGCTGCCGAGAACAGCACCAGAGCGGACGCGGTCGCAAGCCAAAGGTTCTTCTTCGCAGACATGACAGTGCCTTTTGTGGTGTGTCCAGTAATACCGAGGAGTTTTACTCCCCGACCCTATGCTCACTGCCGGCACTACGCTGTCTGATGACTAGCGCTGGCCGCACAGCTGCATCGCGGTGAGTAAATGGCTGAGCCCGAACATGGTTCCAATTCGCACAAAACGATTTTTTCTTTTTCGAACGACTCGGCGCCCTCGCGCGCGGCCCTGCGGCGGACTCGGAACGGACGGCGCAACCCGTTGACATGCGCGGCCAAGGCGTTCTGATGGAGGAGATGCCCCAGACGTCGGGGCGCAACTCCAGATGGCAATTCCGTGGACCAGAAGACCCCTTCCTCCGTTTCCGCGCTCGAGAACTCCGACGCGAGAGCGCGCGGTGTCCCGGACCACAAGTCCGCGGTGGAGTGGCTGAAGTCGCGCGGCATCCAGGACGTCGAGTGCATCGTCCCCGATCAGGCGGGCGTTGCGCGCGGCAAGATGATGCCGACGGAGAAGTTCGCACGCTCCCCGTCGATCACGATGCCCACCTCGATCTTCGCGCAGACGATCTCCGGCGACTATCCGCCCGAGGACGGCGAATTCGTCTACGACCCGACCGACGGCGACCTGATCTTCGATCCGGACTACTCGACCCTGTCGATCGTCCCGTGGGCGTCGGACCCCGCCGCCCAGCTCATCCACGACGCCCGGCACAAGGACGGCCGCCCGGTGGATCATGCGCCCCGCCAGGTGCTGAAGCGCGTGGTCGAACTCTACGAGCGCAAAGGTCTGCGCCCCGTTGTCGCACCGGAGATCGAGTTCTACCTCGTCAAGCCGAACACCGACCCGGACTACCCGCTCGAGCCGCCGATCGGCCGCTCCGGACGGCCCGAGATCGGCCGCCAGTCCTTCTCCATCGCCGCCGTCAACGAGTTCGACGACCTGTTCGACGACATCTACGACTACGCCGAGGCACAAGGGCTGGAGATCGACACCCTCATCCACGAGGAGGGCGCCGCGCAGATGGAGATCAACCTGCTGCACGGCGACGCGGTGGACCTCGCCGACCAGGTCTTCCTCTTCAAGCGCACGATCCGCGAGGCCGCGCTGCGCCACAAGATGTACGCCACCTTCATGGCCAAGCCGATGTCCGGCGAGCCGGGCTCGGCGATGCACATCCACGCCTCGCTCGTCGACACGGAGACCGGCAAGACCATCTTCTCCGACGACGAGGGCAACCCGACGAAGGAGTTCTTCTACTTCATCGCCGGGCACCAGAAGTACCTGCCGGCGGTCATGTGCATCCTCGCCCCGTACGTGAACTCGTACCGGCGGCTGGAGCGTTTTTCGGCCAGCCCCACCAACGTCTCCTGGGGCTACGACAACCGCACCGTCGGCCTGCGCGTGCCGCACAGCCCGCCCTCGGCCCGGCGGCTGGAGAACCGCATTCCCTCGTCCGACTCCAATCCCTACCTCGCCATCGCCGCCTCGCTCGCCTGCGGCCTCCTCGGCCTCGAGGAAGGGCAGCACCCCGACGATCCGATCGACGGGTCGGCCTCCTCCCTCCCGTTCGACCTGCCGCGCGACATCCTTGGCGCCGTCACCCTGTTCGAGGAGTGCGAGCCGCTGAGCGACATCTTCGGCAAGAGCTTCGTCTCGACCTTCCGCGCCATCAAGCAGGCCGAGTACGAAACGTTCATGCGCGTCATCAGCCCGTGGGAGCGCGAGTACCTGCTCCTCAACGTCTGACGTCCGCCTATGTCCGATACCGTCTACGCTGAGGATGCCAGCGTCCCGGCCCCTCAGACCGCGCCGGAGGACCTGCCGACGCGGACCGACGTCGTCATCATCGGCGGCGGCCTCACGGGTCTGTCCACCGCGCTGCACCTCGCCCGCGCGGGGCGCGCCGTGGCGCTGGTCGAGGCGGCGGGCATCGGCGACGGCGCCTCCGGCCGCAACGGCGGACAGCTCCATCCCGCCCAGCGGCGCGACCAGATCTGGCTGACCAAGCGCGTCGGCGAAGCGATCGCGGACGAGCTCTGGGAACTCGGCGAGGAGGCGATCGCCCTCGTCCACTCGCTGCGCGCCGAGCTCGGAGCCGACTGCGACTTCCGCCCCGGCCTGATCGACGCCGCCCACACCAAGGCCGCCTTCGACGAGTCGCGCGCCTACGCCGACCACCTCTTCGAGCGCTACGGCGTCACGCCCGAGATCATGGACCGCGACACCCTCGCCGCGGCGATCGGCTCGACGCGCTATGTCGGCGGCGTGCACGATTCCAGCGGCGGCCACCTCAACCCGCTGGCGCTCGTCACGGCCCTCGCGGAGGCGGCGGAGAAGGCCGGCGCCCACCTCTTCCAGTACACCACCGCGGAAGGCTTCGAGCCGCGCAGCGACGGCGTCGACGTCACCGTCCGCCGCCGCGGCGCCCGCGCGCACGTGATCGCCGCCGACGCCGTCGTGCTCGCCGGCAACGGCTACCTCTCCGGCCTCGAGCCGCGGATCGAGACGCGCGTCCTGCCGCTGGTGAACCACATCGCCGCGACCGAGCCGCTCGACGTCTCCCCGATCCCCGGCGGGGAGGCGGTCGCCGACACCCGCGCCGTCATCCGCTACTTCCGGGTCGACGCGGAAAACCGGATGATCTTCGGCGGCGGGGAGAGCTACGGCCCGGTCGCCGCGGACGTCGCCTCCATCGTCCGGCCCTACCTCGCCGAGGTGTACCCGCACCTCAGGGACGTGCCGATCGCCGCCGCGTGGTCCGGCACGCTGGGCATCACCCGCACCCGCTGCCCATTCATCCGGCGGCTGGAGCCGGGGGTCTACGCCGCGGTCGGCTACTCCGGCCAGGGGGTCGGCCTCGCCACCTTCGCCGGCAAGGTCATCGCCGAGGCGATCGTCGGCGACACCGGGAAGCTCGACGTCTTCGCCCACCTCCCCGTGCCGCCCTTCCCCGGCGGCACGCGCTTCCTCGGCCCGCTGGCGGTGATGGCGATGACGTGGTTCTCGCTGCGCGACCGGCTCGCGCTCCCGTCGATTCCCCGTCCCGGAGCGGATACCACACGTTGACCTGCAGGCCGTTTCGGCCATGGCGACCGTGCGAGCCAGCACAATTCGGCGTGTAAACTAGATGAAACCCTTGCCCCTGAGCGTGCCGCGCGCAAGTAGCCGTCTATGGCCCAACTCGCACTCGTCACCGGCGCCTCGTCAGGCATCGGAGAAGCTCTCGCGCAGCGGATCGCAGCCGATGGTGTGGACCTCATCCTGGTCGCCCGTCGGGAGGATCGCCTGCGCGCCCTCGCCGCCGAGCTCCCGGTCGAGACCCACGTCGTTCCGCTCGACCTGACCGAACGTGGCGCCCCCGAGGCGCTGATGGCGGAGGTGGCGCGCTACGGCCGGCCGGTGGACGTCCTCGTCAACAACGCCGGCTTCGGCCACGCCGGGCCCTTCGCCAAGTCGCCTCTCGAGCCGCAGCTCGGCATGGTGGACCTCAACATCCGCGCCCTGGTCGAGCTCAGCCACCGCGTGCTGCCCCTGCTGATCGAACGCCGCCACGGCGGGATCATCAACGTCGCCTCGACGGCCGCCTTCCTGCCGGGCCCCGGCGTCTCGGTCTACTACGCGAGCAAGGCGTTCGTGCTCTCCCTCTCGCAGGCGCTGTCGGAGGAGGTGCGCGGCACGGGCGTCACCATCTGCGCCCTCTGCCCGGGCCCGACGCACTCCGAGTTCGGCGCCGTCTCCGGCATGGACAGGTCGCTGCTCTTCCGCGCCATGAAGCGCATGCCGTCGAGCCAGGTGGCCGACATCGGCTGGACAAGCTTCAAGGCCGGCAAGCGCGTGGTGATCCCCGGCTGGCAGAACCGCATCTCCTCGGTCTTCTCCCAGCACGGCCCGCGCCGCTTCCTCCTGCCGATCGTCAAGCGCCTGCAGAGCTGACGCATCGCCGGTTCGCCCGGCCGATCTCCGACCCTTGGCCCTGTTGCCATCTTGAGTTGCCGGGCTCACCGTAGCGGCGCCGATGCGCAGAAACGGTGAGGAGTCAACCATGGCGGCGAGCCGCCTTCCCTTTCGCAACCACCCCGACCGCGACACCGCGATCAAGGAAGCGCACGACCGGCCCTTTCTGCCGTTGACGGTGCCGACGACGCTCCATCACCTCGCCTTCCTCACCCCGGACCGCGCCTCGCGCCTCGCGCTTTACGCGGCGGTCTTCGGGCTGGAGAGTGCGGCATCCGCGCCCCACACCGTCCGCGAGGACGGGGATCTCACCGTCCGGCTCGAGCCGCACACCGAGTTCATGTCCCTCACCCTCATCTCGGCATCAGGACCCGAGGCGGGGGCCGCGCGGATCGCCGAGATCGCCGCGCACACGCCGGACAGCGCCGAGCTGCTGGTCGCGCTCCGCCTGTCCCTGGTCGACGAGCCGGGGCCGATCTGCGACGACACCATCGGCGGCGTCATGCGCGGCAATCTCGTCCTCGCCACCACCGCGAGGCCGGAGGAGGACGGTTTCATCTCCATCGAGGTCGCGGTGGCGGAGATGGGCCCCGCCCAGCTCGGCCGGCGCATCCAGCGCCTTCTGGAGGCCGAGACCTACCGCACGCTCGCCCTCATCGGCATCGCCGTCGCCCGCCGCTTCGCCCCCGTGCTCGACAAGCTGGAGGGCGACCTCGCCGACGTCACCGAATCCCTTACCGAGGGCCGGGAGAGCGACGAGGACATCCTCGAGAAGCTGCAGAAGCTGTCGGCGCGGACCGAGGCGATGCGCGCCGCCACGAGCTACCGCTTCGCCGCCAGCACCGCCTACGCCAAGCTGGTGGAGGAGCGCCTCGAGGCCCTCCTCGAGGTCAAGCTGGAGGAACGGGCGACCCTGTCGGGCTTCATCACCGCGAGCCTCGGGCCGGCGGTGCGCACCATCGCCTCGACGGAGCGGCGGCAGGACGAGCTGTCGAAGGCCATCGGCCGCGCCCTCGACATCCTGCGCACGCGGGTCGACGTCTCGATGGACAAGGCCAACCAGGAGATCATGCGCTCCATGAACGAGCGCCAGCACCGCCAGCTCGTCCTGTCGGAGGCCGTGGAGGGCCTGTCGGTCATCGCGATCAGCTATTACCTCCTCGGCCTCCTCGCCTACCCCGTCCGGGCGCTGAAGGCGGTCCACGTGCTGCCGGTGTCGGAGTACGTGGCGCTCGGCATCCTGGCGCCCTTCGTGGCCGGCGCGGTCTATACGATCATGCGCCGGATCCGCGCCCGCTGGGACGCCGACGACGCCTGACGCGCCGGCCTACACGGTGAAGAGGTCGGGGCGGTCGATCCTGAGGCCCATCAGGCACATCACCGCCTTGGCGTCGCGCAACGCGCCGTCCTTCCAGGCCTTCCAGAGGTCGTCGAGCTTCCACTCCTCGACCTCGATCACCTCGTCGGGATCGGCCTCGAAGCCCTCGGTGATCCTGTCGCTCTCGCTATACTCGGCCGTGAAGCAGTACATCAGCTCGGTGACGAGGCCGGGGATCGTGTACACGGTGCCCACCGACTGGACATTGCGCACCATGTAGCGCAGCTCCTCGGCCGCCTCACGCTGTGCCGCCGCGGCCGGGCTCTCGTCCTCCGGGTCGATCAGGCCGGCGGCCGCTTCCAGAATGAGGCCATTGCCTTCGACCACATGGACGGGCAACCTGAGCTGGCGGACGAGGAGGCAAGTGCGGCGAACCGGGTCGAACGGCAGAACACAGGCTCCGTGGCCATGATCGTGGACCTCGCGCACCATCTCGGTGGTACGCCCGTCGTGTTCGATCGTCGCTTCGTAGAGGTCCAGCGTCATGAAGCCCGAGTAGGCTGTCTTCACGTGCCGGACGCTATAGCTCTGTTCGGGCATCGGCATCCTCATCAAACCGCAGAGTGCTATACCCTAAGGCCACTTTTGTGCCACGCCGCGCGGGAGCGTACCCATGCGACAGACCAGCGTCATCAATGACCTGTTATCGACAATCACCGACACGCGCATCTTCGGCGAGCGGCGCAAGCCGCGCCGGACGAGCCGGGCGGATCTGGCACAGCTCATCGAAAGCCTGCTGACCGGACGCGGCGAATCGTCTTCGCTGGAGCGGGCGGCGGAGTTTCTGCGCGCCTACCGCGACCTCGACAGCGCCGGCCGCACCTTCGTGTTCCGCACCCTCGCGGCGGACTACGGGCCCGAGCCGGAGCGCCTCGCCGCCGCCGCGCAGGCCTACCTGGACAAGCCGTCGGGCACCACCGCCAAGGACCTGCAGAGGGCCGCCGAGCCGCGCCGCGTGGAGATCTTCCGCCGCCTCAACCAGGTGACCGGCGGGACGCAGGCGCTCGTCGCCATGCGCTGCGAGCTGGTCGAGCGTCTCGGCAACCACCCGGACCTCGCCCCGGTGGACGACGACCTGAAGCGCCTGTTCGCGGCCTGGTTCAACCGCGGCTTCCTGATGCTGCGCGAGATCAACTGGCAGACGTCGGCGGCGATCCTGGAAAAGATCATCCGCTACGAGGCGGTCCACGCGATCACCGACTGGAACGAGCTGCGGCGGCGGATCGACGTCCCGGACCGCCGCCTGTTCGGCTTCTTCCACCCGCGCCTCGGCGACGAGCCGCTGATCTTCGTCGAGGTCGCGCTGACGACCGACATCCCGCGCGCGATCGGCCCGATCCTGTCCGGCAACCGCGAGCCGATCGACCCGCAGACGGCGACGACCGCGGTCTTCTACTCCATCTCCAACTGCCAGGACGGGCTGCGGGGCATCTCCTTCGGCTCCTTCCTCATCAAGCAGGTGGCGACGGACCTCGCGAGCGAGCTGCCGAACCTCAAGAACTTCGTGACCCTCTCCCCCGTGCCGGGCTTCGCCAAGTGGCTGAAGGAGGAGGCGGCGCGCCCGACCAGCGCCGTCGACGACACGACGCGCGGCCTGCTGGAGGAGCTGGCGGACAACTGGATCAACAACACCGCCCAGGCGAAGTCCGCCGAAGCCGCCTTCGGGCCGCTGACGGCCCACTACCTGCTGGAGGTGAAGGACAACAACCGGCCGCGCGACCCGGTGGCCCGCTTCCACCTCGGCAACGGCGCACGGCTCGAGCAGATCAACTTCGGCGGCGACGTCTCGCCCCGCGGGATCGCCAGCGCCCACGGGATGATGGTCAACTACCGCTACGTCCTCTCCGAGGTGGAGAAGAACCACGAAGCCTTCGTCAACGAGGGAAAGATCGCCGTGGCGCCGGCCGTCACGCGGCTGGCCCGGTCCGTGAAGATCGCCGAGCGGACACCTTCGTCCGCCCCCGCGCAACTTCCGCCACCTTCTGCTACGTCAAACGAAAAAAAAGAACACAAGTCTGTGACAGAGGGCACACGAGCGACCACAGCGTAACCTATATGTCCCCCATACTGCTTCAGAACATGACTTTAGGACGGGGGTGATACAATGCCGTTTGTCGACTTCGAGAGTGGAGAGATCAGACGCCTCGCACGTGAAGGCTGGCCGATCGAGAACCGCACGCCTCAGGGCAGAACGACCGTGCGCCAGAGGGGTTACGAGACGTACCACGCCGCGGCGACGATCCGCTGGGGGATCCGCTACCTCGGCTTCCGCAGCGTCCAAAACTGACGGCCCTGCACCCGCACCAGGGTGCAGGGAAAACCTATAAGACGGGCCGACACCCGCTCGGCCCATTCCGATTTGCGCGCTTCCGGCGGGCGGCCCGTCGGCGGTCCAGCGTTCTCCCTCGAGCCAGAAGGGGAGCACGTCGTCAGGACGACGGCCGGACCAGCCCCGTCACAGCCGCCACCACCTCATCCGGCAACTCCGCTTCGACCGTGACGACGAGCGCCGCTTCGGCGAGCCTCCGCGCCGTCGGCCCGCCGGACCTCAGCCGCACCATGTCCTTCGCCGTCGTCACCGGCTGTGCGCCGGCCGCTTGCGCACGCGCCAGCAGGCGCGCGGCGTCCGCCTCGGCATAGGGGTGGTGGTCGGCGAAGGCGTGGCGCTCGCGCATGTCCGCGCCGAGCCCCTCGACGCTGGCGAAGAATTTCGACGGGCGGCCGATCCCCGCGAAGGCGACCACCGGCCGGCCGGCGAGCGGCTCGGCGGAAGCGGCCCGGAGACGGACCTCGTGGACGGGCCCGGGGACCGGCGGCAGCGGTGCGCGCCGCGTGTCGTCGCCGACCACGACCAGCCAGGCATCGGCGCCGGCGTGCGCCGGGAGGGGCGCGCGCATGGGCCCGGCAGGCGTCACCGCGCCGTTGCCGATCCCGACCGCCGCGTCGACCACCATCGCCGACCATGTCTTGGCGAGGCCGGGGTTCTGGTAACCGTCGTCCATGACGACGACGTCCCCGAGCGTCGCGGCGAGCCGGCCGCCCGCCACGCGGTCCGGCGAGACCACCGTCGGCGAGACTTCCGCGAGGAGGAGCGGCTCGTCCCCCACTTCGCCGGCCGGGTCGCCGGCGACGGCACGCGGGGCGGTCGCCTTGCCGCCGTAACCGCGGGTGAGGAACACCGGCCGCGCCCCCGCCGCCTGAAGCGCCCGCGCCACGGCGATGGCGACGGGCGTCTTCCCCGCCCCGCCGACGGTCGGATTGCCGATGCAGATCACCGGGATGTCGAGCCGGACCCCCGCCGGGCGGCGCATGCGCCGCGCCGCGACCGTCCCGACCACCCAGCCCGCCGGCGCCAAAAGCGCGGCGGCGAGACCCGGCCGGTCCGCCCACCAGAAGCCGGGCGCCTTCATCTCTGCCCCGCCGTGCCCGGCGACCACCGGGCGACAGCGCCCCGGGGGGTATCACGGAGCGGAAGGGTCATGCCGGACGCGCCGGGAGCCAGGCGGCGAGCGCCTCGAGGGTGCGGTCTACGGCGCCGCGCTCGGCGGCAAGGACCGTGAGCGCCGTCTCGCCCCGGCGGGCGCGCTCGGCGGGATCGGAAATCAGCTCGGCGACGGCGCCCGGCAGCGCGGCGTCGTCCACGGCGCGGGCCGCGCCGGCGGCGAGGAACGGCTCGAACATCACCCCGTGCGTCGGCCCGGTCAGCAACGCCGTGCCGAAGGCCGCCGGTTCGGCGGGGTTGTGACCGCCATAGGGGCGCAGCGAGCCGCCGAGCAGCACAGTCGGCACCGCCTCGAAGAGGGTCGCGAGCTCGCCCAGCGTGTCCGCGACGTAGATCGCGCCCGTCGGCCCCTCCCCGGCGCTGCGGCGCGTCACCGGCCCGACGTCCGAGGCGAGCGCCGCCACCGCCTCCCCGCGCTCGACGTGGCGCGGCGCGATCACCGTGAGGAGGTCCGGCCAGCGGGCGGCGAGAACGCGGTGCGCGGCGAGGATCACCTCCTCCTCGCCGGGATGGGTGCTGGCCGCGAGCCACACGGGGCGCGCGCCGATCGCCCCGCGCAGCGCGGCCACCGCCGCGGGGTCGGCCTCGGGCGGGACGGCGTCGAACTTGATGTTGCCGGTCGCCCGCACCTCGCGGGTGCCGAGCGCGGCGAAGCGGAACGCCTGCTCCTCCGACTGGGCGAGCGCCAGGTCGATGGCGCCGAACAGCGACTTCGCCACCCAGCCCCACCGCCGCCAGCTGCGGAACGAGCGATCCGAGAGCCGCGCGTTGACGTGGGCCAGCGGGATCCGGCGGCGCTTCAGCGCCAGCAGCGTCGTCGGCCAGATCTCGGATTCGATGATGATCGCCGCCGCCGGCCGCCAGTGCGCGAGGAAGCGGTCGACGAAGGGCGGCGTGTCGAGCGGGGCGTACTGCTGCACGATACGCTCGGTCAGCGCCGGCGCCATCCGCGCCGCGGCCGCCGGCGTCGACGTGGTGAGGAGGATCGGCCAGCCGTCAGCCGCCAGCCGCTGCGCCAGGGTCAGCGCCGCCACACTCTCGCCGATGCTCACGGCATGGATCCACAGCGGCGCGCTGTCGAACGCGGCGGCGGACGCGACGCCCCGCTTCTCGTCCAGCCGCGCCGGATCCTCCTTCCCGCGTTCGACACGACGCTCCAGATAGCGCCGCGCCAGCGGTGAGGCCGCCGTCCCGGCCGCCCCGTAGAGCGACCAGATCAATGACGTCACGCGTGTTCGCCGGTCTCCGGGTCGAGCAGACGATGCAGATGGACAATGAAATAGCGCATGTGCGCGTTGTCGACGGTCTGCTGTGCCTTCCGCTGCCAGGCCTTGTGCGCCTCGGCGTAGTTCGGGAAGACCCCGACGATGTCGACGTCCTTCAGATCGCGGAACGTGATGCCCTGAAGGTCGGCCAGTTCGCCGCCGAGAACGAGGTGAAGAAGCTGCTTGTCCGCCATATCCGATCCGATGAGTTTATAGTGTCGGTCCGAAACGCAGACGGGCCATGTGAGATCTATGCCGCTGCGTCATGGCGTGCCGCCATGCGCCGCAACGGTTCCGCGAGATCGGGAGTGCCGGCGAACACAGCACCATGGCTTGTGGTCTCGGCCGCATAGTCAAGTGTCTCGCCAGACAGGTTCGTCAACGTTCCCCCTGCCTCGTGCACGAAGAGGTCGGCGGCTGCAAGGTCCCAATGGTGCGGGCCTGACTTGGTGATGACCGCGTCGAGCCGGCCCTCGCCCGCCTTGGCAAGCCTCAGGGCCAGCGATGAGACATTATGCGCCCGCACGACGCCTGCCGTTTCGAACCCTCCGTCGCGGTAGAGCGGCCCCGGAAGCGCCACCCGCGCGTCGCGCAGCTCCTGCCGGCCGGACACGTGGACCGGTCGCCCGTTGCGGGTCGCCCCGCCGCCGAGACGGGCACAGTAGAGCGTGTCGACGAAGGGCCGGTAGATGACGCCGGCCACCGGCCGCCCGCCGTCCAGCACCGCGGCGACGACCGTCCAGTACGTGTCGCCGCGCATATAGGCCCGGGTGCCGTCGATGGGGTCGACGATGAAGGAGAGCGGGCCGCCGCTGGCCCGGCCGTCCTCCTCCGAGAGCCAGCCGTAGCCGGGCCGCGCGCCCATCAGGATGGTGCGCAGCGCCTCGTTGGCGGCAAGGTCGGCCTCGGACACCGGCGTGCCGTCGTCCTTGGTCCAGCTCTGCGCGGCGCCGCGGAAGGTCAGGGCGACGTGCCCCGCCGCGCGCGCCGCACGCACGAGAAGCTCGATGTCGCACTCAGCGGCCACCGATCGTCATTCCGGCGATGGCGATGGACGGGGCGTCGACGGACGAGAACCCCGGCGCATCGTCGGCGAACCGCGCAGCGGCGAACATGTCGACGAGCGAACCGGCGACCGTGATCTCGGCCACCGGATAGGCGATCTCTCCGTTTTCGAACCAGAAGCCGGCAGCCCCGCGCGAATAGTTGCCGTTGACGATGTTCGCGCCCATGCCGATGAGGTCGGTGACGAGGACGCCCGACCCGGCCTCCTCTATCAGCGACTGCAGGTCCCCCGAACCGCCGGAGATCGACACGTTGGTCGAGGAGGGGCTCGGCAGGCCGGTCCCGCGCGACGCACGGCCGTTCGAGGTGGCGCCGATGCGCCGCGCGGTGGAGAGGTCGAGGATGTAGGACGCGAGTGTCCCGCCGGCGACGATGTCGATCGGCTCGGCGGCGAGGCCCTCGCCGTCGAACGGGCGGGAGGCGAGGCCGCGCGGCACGGTCGGGTCGTCGCGGATGGTGATCGCCTCCGGCATCACTTTGGTGCCGAGCTTGCCGGCGAGGATGCTCGCCCCACGCGCCACGGCCGAGCCGTTCACCGCGCCGAGCAGATGGCCGACGAAGCCGGAGGCCGCGCGCGGCTCGAAGACGACGGCGCACTTGCGCGTGGTGAGCTGCTGTGCGTCGAGCCGCCGCACGGTGCGCTCGCCGGCAATGCGCCCGATCTCCTCCGGCGCGGCGAGCTCGGCGAGGTGGCGCTTCACGCTGGACCAGCTGTCGCGCTCCATCCGCGTGCCGTCGCCGGCGATCGCGGTCGCGCTCTGGCGGTGGAACGTCGCCGAGTAGGCGCCGAGGAAGCCGGTCGACGTGGCGAACACGCGCTCCGCCCGACGGGCGCCCGCGGAGACGCCGTTGGAGTTGGTCACCCCCGCGACATCCAGCATCGCCTCTTCCATCGCGCGCGCCCGCGTGGTGAGGGCGTCGGCGTCCGGCTCCTCCCCGTCGTCGAGGTCGAGGTCCGGGAAGGGCGGCCTGGCGAGGAGGTCGACCGGCGCGAGGGCGACGGTGTCGTCCTCGGGAGCGGCCTTCGCCATGGCGACGGCCCGGGCGGCGGCGTCCGCCAGGTCCCGGACATGGCCGACGCCGACGAGGGCGCTGCGGGCACCGACGAACACGCGAAGGCCGATGTCCGATCCCTCGGACCGTTCGACCTCCTCGGTCACGCCGTTGCGGAGGGTCACGGCCGTGGACGAACCGGCGGCGACGACGGTGTCGGCCGCATCCGCGCCGGCGGCCCTGGCAGCGTCGAGCGCTGCCTCGGCGAGGCTGGTGAGATCGGCCATGTCTGAAAAGGCGGAGGGGTTTGGCATCGAATAGGGTTTAGGAAGCCTAAATCCCGACGGCAAGGGATTCCCCCAACGTCCAGCGATTCTGCGGCCCCCGCCCGGACAAGGTTACGCCTCTGTCAACAGAGGCTTCGGAATTCACCATTCGGACTTAGCCGGGACGAAAAACGGGCGGCGGTACATTCACCTCACCGACGAAGCCACACGTTTTCAAAGAGACGCCCCATGAACGCCGCCGCCTGCATGTCCCACGATGTCGTTCATTCCCAGACCGTCCGCGCGCCCCTCTCGGCCTTCCGCTGGGTGCCCGACAACGATATGGAGCCGGCGCGCATGAGCGTCGTCCGCTCCCCCCGCGAGGAGGTCTCGTTCGAGGACGACGGCCCGGCGCTGGAAGTGACGAACCACACCCTGGCCGTCTCGGCGGCCACCGACGGGATCTCGACCCGCCCGGTCTCCTCGTTCCGCGGTGTGGGCGTCGCGGTGCGTCGGGGCGACGGCGAGCCGGTCTTCAACCTCACCCTGGTGCACGAGAACCCGCGTCTTTCGATCCCGCTGTCGACGTCGACCGAGGCGGCGGACGTGGCGCGCGAGTGGCAAGCCTGGGGCAAGGCGCTGAACCTGCCGCTGCTCGCCGTGAACGAGGACGGCAGCGTCCACGCCGAGCTGACCCCGCTGGGCGTCGTCCTCGCCGAGCGCCCCTCCCCGCGCCGCCGCGGCTCCCCGCTCGTCGGCCGCCGCTCCCGCTACGCCCGCCAGCGCCGCGCCGCCGCCGTCGGGATCCGCTGACGGCCGGCCGCCTCCGAAAGATCCGTCTGCGCCCGGCGCCCGAGGAGGCAATCGCGTCATTTCACGATGGCTGGCTTTGACAGTCGGGACACTGTCGGACCCTGCCGGCCGGTGCTAGCTTCCTCCGCCCCGCTCCCGGGACAGGACGCGGGGTCGAGACGCGCAGCAAGGGCAACCGGTACCGCATGACCGAGACCTACTCGACGCAAGCGGCCGTGGACGACCTGTCGACGACCCGGCGCCTGACGACGCCCGGCGACGACCCCGGCGACACGCCCGCCACCGCCGCCCCCCTGTTCCTGGACACGCCGGTGCGCGACTCGATCGTCGTCCGGTCGAGCCCCGCCCACCCCGCCTACGACGCCGACTGGTACGCGTTCGAGTTCCAGGCCGGGCGCAGCTACGACATCTCGCTCAACGCGGTCCGCGTCGACGGCCGTTCCCTGTCGGACCCCTTCCTCAGGCTGGTCGATGCAGACGGCAACGTCGTCGCCGAGAACGACGACGCCAACGGCCGCACGCTCAACGCCGCCCTCACCGTCAGCTTCACCGAGACCGCGACCTGCTACGTCGTCCCGGATTCCTTCTACGGCAGCGACCGGGGCGGATATCGCCTGGAGATCACGCGCGGCGACGCGAGCGATCCCCTCGCGGCGATCGACTGGGGCGTGAGGCTCGACCGCACCGAGGTGACGGTCTACTTCGCCGCCGCCGGCGAGGTGTTCGACTTCACCCGCAACCAGAGGACCTGGACCGACTACGAGCGGCAGCAGGTGTTCGAGGCGCTCGGCACCTATGAGGACGTGTCCCGCCTCCGCTTCGTCGAGACCGACGCATCCGCCGGTGCCGACTTCGTGCTGCTGCAGGGCCGGAACGGCAGCGCGCTCGGCTGGTTCAACCCTCCGGACCCCGACCTGTCCGGCCGCGCGGGTGTCGGCTGGTTCAACAACAGCAGCGAGTACTGGTCGGACGAGAGCGGCGGCCTCCTCGAGCGGGGCTCCTCGACCTTCCTCACCTTCCTGCACGAGTTCGGCCACGGCCTCGGCATGGCGCACCCGCACGATCGGGGCGGCGACTCCACCGTCATCCGCACCCGCGGCTCCTACGGGCTCGACCAGGGCGTCTACACGGTGATGTCGTACAACGACGGCTGGCCGGAGGGACCGAACGGTGCCTCCCGTAGCGACCGGTTCGGCTACAACCTGACGCCGGCGGCCCTGGACATCGCGCTGATCCAGGAAAAATACGGCGCCAACGCCAACCACAACGCGGGCGACGACATCTACACGCTCCCCACGGTGAACGGACCGGGGACCGGGTACAGCACGGTCTGGGACGTCGGCGGCACCGACGCGATCGTCGCCGAGGATACGGCGCGCGATGTCGTCATCGACCTGCGGGCCGCGACGCTGGGCGGGTCGGAGGACACGGGCGGCGGTGGCTTCGTCTCCTACGCGGACGGCATTTTCGGCGGCATCACCATCGCTGCGGGCGTCGTCATCGAGAACGCGGCCGGCGGCTCGGGCGGCGACCGGCTCGTCGGCAACGCGGCCGGCAATGCGCTCGCGGGCGCCGCCGGCGCCGACACCCTGAGCGGCGGCGCGGGCGACGACACTCTCGACGGCGGCGCGGGCGCCGACGACATGGAGGGCGGCTCCGGCAACGACACCTACATCGTCGACCAGTCCGGCGACCGGGTGATCGAGTTCGAGGGCGGCGGCACCGACATGGTCCGCTCCGCGGCGGCCGACCTGGACCTAGCCGACTACGAGAACATCGAGCATGTCGGCCTGATGGGCGAGAGCGACCTCGCCGTGACCGGGGACGGCGCCGACAACTTCATCCTCGGCAACGCCGGCGACAATGTCGTCGCGGGGGGAGCGGGGCGCGACAACGTGCGCAGCGGCCGCGGCGACGACGTTGTCCGGGGCGGGGCCGGCAACGACATCATCCTCGCCCAGGCCGGCGACGACACGCTGTTCGGCAATGGCGGGCGGGACAACATCCGCGGCGGCGACGGTGCCGACGTCATGACCGGAGGCGCGGGCGGGGACCGCTTCCTGATCGGCCCCGACCAGGGCAGCGACACCATCCGCGACTTCGAGGCGGGCGTCGACAAGGTCCACCTCGCCGCCCTCACCCTCGGCGGCTACGCCGCCCTCTCCGGCCTCATGGACAATACGTCGAGCGGCGTCCTCATCGCGTTCGACGCCGCGTCCAGCCTCCTCATGGAAGGGCTGCGGGTCGCCGACCTCTCCGCCGGCGACTTCATCCTGTAGCGCCCCTCAGAGGAGCGGCGCGACGACCGAGTCGGCCACGAGGCCGGCGAAGAAGAGCCAGCCGGCCCAGCGGTTGGAACGGAACGCGTCGAGACACGCGGCCGGATCGTCCGGCGACAGGCGCGTCACCTGCCGCGCGAGGTGCACCGCGAACGCCGCGAGCCCCAGGAACGCCAGTACGCCGCCGCCCGCGAGCCCCGTCGCCAACGCGAAGAGCGTCACCGCCGCCGCGTAGACGACGCCGACGGCCAGCTTGCTGTTGTTGGCGAAGAGCCGCGCGGAGGAGCGCACGCCGATGATCGCATCGTCCCGCCGGTCCTGGTGGGCGTAGATCGTGTCGTAGCCGATCGTCCAGAAGATCGAGCCGATGTAGATGAGGACCGGCGCGGCCGCGAGGCTCCCGAACGTCGCCGACCAGCCCACGAGCGCGCCCCACGAGAAGGCGAAGCCGAGGATGAGCTGCGGCATGTCGATCACGCGCTTGGCGAGCGGGTAGAGCGCCACGATGACGAGCGAGCCGAACGCCAGGACGATGGTGAACGGGTTGAACTGCAGCACCACCGCGAGGCCGACGAAGGCCTGCGCCAGCATGAACAGCATCGCCGCCTCGACCTTGACCTGACCCGAGGGGATCGGCCGCGAGCGTGTGCGCTCGACCCGCGCGTCGATGTCGCGGTCGAGGATGTCGTTGTAGGTGCAGCCGGCCCCGCGCATCACGATGGAGCCGATCATCAGGAGCGCCAGGTGCCAGACGTTGGGCGGCTGCCCGGCGGCGACGCCCGCCAGCGCCACGCTCCACCAGGCCGGCCACATGAGCAGCCACCAGCCGATCGGCCGGTCGAGCCGCGCGAGCCGGGCGTAGGGCCGCAGCGCCTCGGGCAAAGTGCGGTCGACGAAGTTCTTGACGGGTGCGTCGGCCACACGGCCCTGGTCCACACGCGTTGCCACTGTCACCTCCGGGTGTTCGACAAACCCCTCGCATGCTCTATGACGGCTCGCAAACGTGAGTGCAAAGGATCGTCGCGGCATGTCGTCTCCCTCCGGGGCACCTTCGGGTGCACGAGTCCTGATCGTCGGATCGGGTGGGCGCGAGCACGCGCTCGCCGCGGCCGTGAAGCGCTCGCCCAAGGTGGCGCACCTCGCGTTCGCCGGCGGACCCAACGCCGGCCTCGCCGCGATCGCCGAGCGCGTCGCTCCCGAGGACGTCGAGGCCGCCGCCGCCCGGGCCGACCTCGTCGTCATCGGCCCCGAGGCACCGCTGGCCGAGGGCCTCGCGGACCGCCTGCGCGCTCAGGGCCGGATCGTCTTCGGCCCCTCCGCCGAGGCGGCGCAGCTCGAGTCGTCCAAGGCCTACACCAAGGAGGTCTGCGCCCTCCTCGGGCTGCCGACGGCCGGCTGCGAGATCGCCGAGTCCCTCGAGGAGGCCCTCGCCGCCGTGGAGAGGATGGGCGCGCCGCTGGTGGTGAAGGCGGACGGCCTCGCCGCCGGGAAGGGCGTCGTCCTCGCCCACACCCAGGACGAGGCGGAAGCCGCCGTGCGCAACGCCATGGACGGCGCCTTCGGCGAGGCGGGCCACCGCGTCGTCATCGAGGAGATGCTGTCCGGGCCCGAGGTCAGCCTGTTCGCGCTGTCGGACGGCAACGTCGTGCGCGAGTTCGCCTCGGCGCGGGACTACAAGCGCGCCTACGACGGCGACGAGGGGCCCAACACCGGCGGCATGGGCGCCGTCTCCCCCGCGCCGGGCTTCACCGACGCGCTGTGCGAGGAGGCGATGGCCACCATCGTCCGCCCGACGCTCGACTGGCTGGCCGACCGCGGGACGCCCTATATCGGCGTCCTCTATGCCGGCCTGATGCTGACCGAGGACGGCCCGAAGCTCATCGAGTACAACGTGCGCTTCGGCGACCCGGAATGCCAGATCATGTGGGAGCGGGTGACGAGCGACCCGTACGAGCTGCTCTACGCGACGGCCGCCGGCACGCTCGCGGACGCCCCGCTCGAGGTCTCGCCGGACAGTGCCGTCGGCGTCGTGGTGGCGGCGAACGGCTACCCCGGACCGGTCGGGAAGGGCGAGCGGATCGGCGGGCTCGACGACGTCGCCGCGGCGGGCGCCGCGGTCTACCACTCCGGCACCATGCCGGACGGCGCGGACGTCCTCTCCAACGGCGGGCGGGTGCTGACGGTGGTTTCGCGCGGCGCGACACCGGCGGACGCGCGGCGCGACGTCTACGAGGCGCTGAAGCACCTCGACTGGCCGGGCGGGCGGATGCGCGGCGATATCGCCCTGTAGACACGGGACAATTCGGGAAACGCCGTCACGCGGCGATCCGTCCAATTTAGCGTTGCACCCCGGCGCGTGCAATTGCCTATGAGCGAGCGCGCCGCCGGCGTGTTCCGCACACTGGTCCTCCGAAGAACACCCACACCTGCTGCCGCTGCGGCGGCAGGCGGGTCCGGAGGAACCCCATGCTGACACTGACAGTCACGACCCTTGCGGACGAAGTGGACGGGACCGGCGCGCAGGGCGTCGAGACCGCCGACGGCGACGGCCTCAGCCTGCGCGAGGCCCTGTCCGTCGCCCGCTCGTTCTCCAACGACGGCGCCGAGGTGGAGGTCGTGTTCGCGCCCGAACTCGCCGGCCAGACCCTCAAGCTCGAATTCGGCTCCCTCCCCATCGACTTCGACGTCGCGATCCATGGCGACGCGCTCGGTGGCGGCGAGGGCGACGTCACCATCTACGGCGGCACGCAGGTCTTCGCCGCGGCCGGCATCTTCGAGATCACCGCAGGCATGGTCGCCATCGACAACGTACGGATCGAGGGCGCCGGGAGCACGCCGGCCGGCGGCGCCGACTTCCCGGACACCGGCTACCTCGCCGGCGTCACCGTCGGCGAGGAGGCCGTGGTGTCGATCCGCGAGGCCGAGATCGCCGACAACTGGTACGCCCGCTCGGGCGGCCTCGGCGGCGGCGTGCGCAATGCCGGCACGCTCGACCTCACGGACGTGGCGGTCACCGGAAACGGTGTCGGCTGGGGCCTCGCGGGCGGCTCCGGCGGTGGCATCGCCAACAGCGGCTCGCTGACGATGGAGCGCGTCGAGGTGTCCGGCAACGTCACCTCGGGCCGCCTCGCCGGCTACGGGGCCGGCATCTACAACACCGGCGACCTGTCTGCCGACGCGAGCCTCGTCGCCGAGAACACCGGCGGCGAGGGCGCCGCGCTCTACAACGCCGACGAGGCCGTGTTCGTGAACAGCACGCTCGCGCTCAACTCGTCGGCCTACCAGCGGGTCGGCTACGGCAGCGGGATCATCAACGAAGGCGACCTCACGCTCATCCAGTCGACCGTCGCCGGGCATACCGCGACACGCGATGCGGCCACGGAGATCGAGAACGTCGGTGCCGTGACGCTCGCCAACAGCATCGTCCTCGACAGCGACGGCGTGGGCGTCGACAACCACGACGGCGCCGGCACGCTGACGCTCCTCGGCGGCAACATCGTCGGCAACGCGGTCTATTCCGGCGGCACGGTGAACGGGACGACCAACGCCAGGGAGGTCTTCTGGAACGGCGTTCAGCTCGACGACAACGGCGGGCCGCTGCGCACGATCAACCTGCGCTCCTCCTACGAGAACCCGGCCGTGGACGCCGGTGATTCGAGCGTGGCCGCCGGCGCGGACGGAGCGCCCCTCGCCACCGACGCGCGGGGCCTCGCCCGCGACGTCGACATCGCGGACTACGGCGGCGGCGCGGGCGCGTCGGTCGACCTCGGCGCGGTGGAGCGGCCGACCCTGACCGGCGACCTCCTGATCGGCGGCCAGAGCTACCGCATCCGCAGCTTCGGCGAGGATCAGGACGAGGGTGCCTTCGCGGTGTCGCGCGACGGCAGCGCAATCACCCTCGGCACGGACGCCTGGAAGGAGACGTCGACGTTCCGGATCACCCCGGACACGGTGCTCTCGTTCGACTTCTCCTCCACCGACGAGGGCGAGATCCACGCCATCGGCTTCGACACCGCCGAGCGCATCGACCGGGACAACGCGTTCCAGCTCCTCGGCACCCAGCTCTGGGGCAACCAGGCGGTCAACGGAGTCGCCGCCGCGGACGGAGAGGTGACCCACTTCGACATTCCCGTCGGCGCGCTGGCGGAGGCGGACCTGCTGGGCGAGTTCGTGGACCTCGTCTTCATCACCGACGACGACGCGGGCGGCGGCTCGAACAGCACCTTCGCGAACGTCTCCCTCCACGAGGCGGGCCCGGCGGAGCTGGAGCTCCTTCTCGGCTGAGCGCGCGCCCCGGCCGAAACGACATGCGCCCGGCCAGCGGGTGAGGCTGCCGGGCGCATGGGGCGGGATGGACGACGGGAGCGGCGTGCGTGGTGAAGCCGCCGTCCCCGTCGCCGAACCGTCAATTCTTGCGGAGGCTCTGTCCGTCGATGCGGCCCGCGTCGGAGACGTGGGGGGCGGGCACGCCGGCGGGCGCGTCGGTGCGGCCGATGGAGCGATAGGCGAGGCCGGCCCTGGCAGCGGCGTCGGCAGAATAGATGTTGCGCAGATCCACCAGTACGTCGCCCCGCATCATGGCCTTCACCCTAAGAAGGTCCAAGGCCCGGAATTCGTTCCATTCGGTCAGGATGACCGTGACGTCGGCCCCCTTGATGGCCTCGTACGTCCCGGACGCGTAGTGCATGTCGAGCTGCTTGGCGGCCTCGTCCATGCCCTCGGGGTCGTAGCCCTTCACGATGGCGCCGGCCTTCTGCAGCATCGGCACCACGGTGAGGCTCGGCGCCTCGCGCATGTCGTCGGTCAGCGGCTTGAAGGTCAGGCCGAGGATCGCGACCGTCTTGTCCTTCACCGAGCCGCCGGCGGCCTCGATGACGATCTGCGCCATGCGCTCCTTGCGGCGCGCATTCGCCTCGACGACCGAGTCGACGATGGTGACGGGGGAGTTGTAGTCGTTCGCCGTCGCCGCCAGCGCCAGCGTGTCCTTCGGGAAGCACGAACCGCCGTAGCCCGGGCCGGCGTTGAGGAACTTCGCGCCGATGCGCTTGTCGAGCCCCATCCCCCGGGCGACGTCCTGCACGTTCGCGCCGACCCGTTCGCAAAGGTCCGCCATCTCGTTGATGAAGGTGATCTTCGTGGCGAGGAAGGCGTTCGCGGCGTACTTCGTCAGCTCCGCGGTGCGGCGCGAGGTGAAGATGATCGGCGTCTCGTTGAGGAAGAGCGGCCGGTAGAGCTCGCGCATCACGCCGATCGCGCGCTCCGTCTCGGCGCCGACGATGACGCGGTCGGGCCGCTTGAAGTCGCCGATGGCCGCGCCCTCGCGCAGGAACTCGGGGTTGGAGGCGACATCGACGTCCGCGTCCGGCGCGACCTGTCTGACGATCGCCTCGACCTCGTCGCCGGTGCCTACCGGGACCGTCGATTTGGTGCAGATGACCGTGTAGCCCTTCACCAGCGCCGCGACCTCGCGGGTCGCCTCGTAGACGTACGTGAGGTCGGCGTGCCCGCCGCCGCGGCGCGACGGGGTGCCGACCGCGAGGAAGACCACGTCCGCCTTGCCGACGGCGTCCGCCGGATCGGTCGTGAAGGAGATGCGGCCGACGGCCCGGTTCGCCTCCAGCAGGCGGTCGAGCTCGGGCTCGTAGATCGGCACCTCGCCCGCGTTGAGCCGCTCCACCTTCGCCGCGTCCTTGTCGACACAGGTGACCGTGTGGCCGAAGTCCGCGAAACACGCGCCGGACACGAGCCCGACGTAGCCTGTCCCGATGATGGTGACGTTCATGATCCTGTATCCGCGTTGGCGTCAGACGGTGGCGAAGATGGCCGACGACCGGGCCGGGACGGTTCCGCAGGCCGCGGGAAACGGGGCCGGAATGCGCCACCTCGGGATGTTGTGATCGACCCGGCGGCGCAGCCGCTCCGGATCGTTCAGGGTGATCGTCCGCCCGGTCCGCTCGATCGAGCCGTCGCGCCGGAGCTGCATCAGCACGCGGTTGAGGTGGACGACGCTGAGGCCGAGCGCCTCGCCGAGCGCCTGCTGCGTGAGCGGCAGCTCGAAGCTGTTGTCCTCCACGAAGCCGGCCAGCGACAGGCGGTAGTGAAGGTCGAGGAAGAGGTGGGCGAGCCGCTCGTAGGCGGATTGCCGCGTCAGGCGCACGATGCAGTTCATCGTGATCGCCTCGTCGACGCCGAGCGCCAGGAGCACCGCGCTTGCCAGCGGGTCGTCCGGTCCCACCGCCGCGATGTGGTCGCGCAGCTCCGACGCGTCGGCGAGGACGACGTCGGTGACGCACTCCACGTTGGTCAGCGAGGGGACCTGCGGGTGCAGCGAGAAGTTCACGAAATCGCCCGGCAGGAGATGGCCGAGCACCTGCTGCCGGCCGTCCTGGAGGAGATGGGTGCGCTGCATCCACCCCTCCACGATGACCTGCGGGCGGGACTGCACCGAGCCGACTTCGCTGAAGAGGCTCCCGCGGGAAAAGTCGTTGGTGCGCCCGATCAGGCGCTCCAGGTGATGCAGCGCGCTCGAATTGATGTGGCTCAGCGCCTCGATTCGTCGACTGATGGGCCGAAGCTTGTTGTTCGCAGTCACACATCGACTCCTTGCCCTACACCGAGGGTGCAAGACTTCGAGGGGATTGGATGGAACCCTTCCGGGGCGAGGCCACGGAAGTCTGTTCGCGTCGGTTGCGTCGGCGGCGCAGGTCCGGCCGTCAGGCCGTCAGGCTCTGCACGCCGTCCGCCTTGCGAAGGTCCTGATGCCAACGCCAGGCATCACGGATCATCGCGTCGATGTCTTTTCTTGGCTGCCAGTGGAGCAGCTGGCCGGCCCGCCGCGCGTTGGCGACGAGGCGCGGCGGATCCCCCGGACGCCGGGGACCATGCAGGGTGGGCACCGGACGGCGCGTCAGCCGCGACACGACCTGGACGATCTCGGACACCGAATGACCGGCGCCCGTGCCGACGTTCACCGTGGCGCCCGGCGCTCCCTCCAGGAGGTAGGTCAGGGCGGACACGTGGGCGCTGGCGAGGTCCTCGACGTGGATGTAGTCGCGGATCGCCGTGCCGTCGGCGGTGTCGTAGTCGTTGCCGTTGATCTGCAACGCGGGCCGGAGACCCATGGCGACGTCCAGCACGATCGGAATGAGATGGGTTTCCGGCTCGTGCCATTCGCCGACCGCCGCCTTCTCGTCGGCGCCGGCCGCGTTGAAGTAGCGGAGGCGAACTGAACGTAACCCGTACGCCGCCTCGTAGGATTCCAGGATCGCCTCGACCATCGCCTTGGACGACCCGTACGGATTGATCGGGTTGTTGCGGCAGGCCTCGTCGATCGTCTGGCTCTCGACGTTGCCGTAGATCGCGCAGGTCGACGAGAACACGATACGGTCGGTGCCGTAGCGCTTCATCACGTCGAGCAGGTTCAGCGTGCCCGCCACGTTGACGTCGAACGTCTCCTGCGGGTCCTCGTTGGACCGGGTCACGATCGACTGCGCGGCGAGGTGGATCACGGCCACCGGGCGCATCGCCTCGAACGTCCGCGACAGCGTGTCGGCGTCGCGGATGTCCCCCGGGACGAGCGGCCCCCATTTGCAGAAGTGACGGTGCCCCGTGGAGAGGTTGTCGTACACCACGGGTTCAAATCCGGCCGAAGCAAGCGCCTTGCAGCAGTGGCTGCCAATGTACCCGGCGCCGCCGGTGACCAGTACTCTCATCATCACCTCACTCCATTGCAGGACGAAGATGGCCGGAGTGCGACCGTCTCGCAGCGAAGACCTTCAGTTGAGGGCTGTCGTGTCGGCCTCGGCTCTCGGGAGCGACGGGCTCGTGTCGAACCCCGCACCCGCGCCATCCACGTCCGGTGCTCGAACTTCCAACACGTCTCCGGGCCGCAACACGGTCGCGGACGAAGCGACAAAGGTGCGCTCGGCATCCCCGTCGCGGCCCTTGCGGGAAACGACCAGAGAGACCGATCGATCCTTCTCCTCGGAAGAAAGTTCGGCGACCGTCGAGCCGAAACGCGCTGCCTCGGAGAACAGCGATTCGGCGGTCCGCAACTTCACTTCGATGCGCCCCAGTTCGGTGCGCTCGTCCTGCAGCTCCGAGACGATCGTGACGCGGCGGTCGCCTTTCAGCTCCACCTCGTCGCGCTCGGCCTCGTTCAGCTGTTGTTGTGCCGTCAGAACGGCGGTCTCGAGTTCCAGGAGACGCGCTTCCGAGTCGGCGAGCTGCCGCTCGGTGCTGTTGGCGCGTGACGTCTGGGCAAGGCCCCGGTCGACGAGGCCGCGCATGGTCTCCAGCTCCTCGCGCGTCGCTTCGACGACCTTCTGGCGCATCTCCGATTCCTTGCCCATCGTCTCGATCCGCGCCGAGACCAGGGACTTCAGCTCCTCGATCGACTTGAGCGCCGCCGCGTGCTCGTCCTGGCGGGCGCGCATCACCTCGCGTTCGACGTCGAGGTAGGCGGCGGCCATCGGGTCGCCGGCGAGTTCACCCGGCACGTCGATCTCCGACTTGCCGGCCCGCTCGGCCTCGAGGCGGGCGATCGCCGCGATGGTCTTCATCCGCTCCAGCTCGAGCAGGCGGTGGTCGCCCAGCGCGCGCGCCGCGTCGCGGTCCGCGCGCGAGAAGATGGACTGGGAGCGCCGCACGCCCCCCGCGACCGCGACCGCCTGGATCGCGGTCATGCCGGGCCGGTACTCGAAGGCGCCGGGCGCCTCGACGGCGCCGACCACGAAGAAGGGCGCGTGCTCGGCGATCTTCAGCGAGACGAAGATCTCGTCGACGATGCCGAGACGGTCCTGGAGGGCCGCCGTCATCTCGGCGGACAGGTCGCTGAGCGACTGCCCTTCGACCTGAAGCCGGCCGATGACGGGGAAGCTCACCGACCCGTTCGCCTCGACGCTGAACTCTCCCGTCATGAACGGGAGAGGGGTCAGGGCGCGCGTCTGGGTCGACCACGCGGCGACGTCGAGCGCAAGCTTGTCGAGCGGGCTGACGACGTCGGCGGAGGTTTCGGCCGCCGCATGGGCCGCCGCGCTAAGGGTCAGGACAACTGCGATGGCCGTAGCGCGGAGGACGTTCATCAGTAGCTTCCTCGGCTTCCCAGGACGGCGGGGATGGTCTGCGCCATAAGGCGTATGTCCTTCATTAACGACCACGTTTTGACGTAGTGCGTATCGAGCGCCACCCGGCGCTGGAAGCCGATGCTGGACCGTCCGGACACCTGCCACGGGCCCGTCAGTCCGGGGCGGACCGAGAGGTAGGCCCGCCGCTGGTTGCGGTACCGGTCGAGCTCCGCCTCGGTAACCGGGCGGGGTCCGACGATGCTCATGTCGCCGCGCAGCACGTTGAAGAGCTGCGGCAGCTCATCGATGCTCGTCTTGCGCAGGAAGCGGCCCCAGCGGCTGACCCGCGGATCGTCCCTGAGCTTCTGCGTCTCGGCCCATTCGGCGGCGGCCTCCTGGTCGTTTGCGAGGTGCTCGGCGAGGATCCCCTCGCCGTTCACCGACATGCTCCGCAGCTTCAGGCAGCGGAAGCGGCGCCCGTCCCGGCCCACGCGCTCGTGCGCGAAGAACACCGGGCCCGGATCGAGCACCTTGGTGGCGATGGCGGCCCCGGCGACGAGCGGCGCACATGCCACCAGTCCCGAGGCGGCGATCGCCACGTCGAGCATCCGTTTCGCCCCTCGGCTCAACGGGTTGGACCGCCCGCTGTCCGCATGACCTAGGGCCGCATACCTAGCCTTGGTCGTTCGGGTTCCCCACGGTTTCGCGCTCTTTCGATTCACACCCGCGGAGAGGACGGTCGAGTTCAAAACACCACCCATTGTTGTTCCCGCATTGGCACTGCTCACCACTCGAAATGACGCCGAGCGGCTTCATGCGAGCGAGTAAACGGTGTTGCTCCGGGAGCACTCATTATCATTTGCTAATTTCAGTTTCGGGCACAAAGAGGGTGACAACCCTCTGAATCAGGCGGGAATATTGCAGTTCCCCCTTTCCGGCCCACAAATGCGGTCAGACTTGGGCGAATGATCATATTATAAGCCAAGTGGCGCGGATTTCCGCCGTCTCCTGCCGAGTTCATGACAGCGCGTTGACGGGTAAACCGCGTTTCGACATTCGTGCTATGCGCGAATCGCAACTCTTTTTTGTTGTATTTGCCGCGGTGCGACGACCTTGACGGTTGCGCTCCGCGCTCCAGTGCGACGGAATGTATTCAGCAAAAATTCAAAGTGGCCCCGCAGGGGCAAGATTTTTATCCTGTGGGATCAAAAATCAAATAAGCGAACTCGCGAGTTCGCTTCTGCAACCGGCATACCCTTCAGTCTCATCCGCCCCCGAACGCGCGCCGGCCGGCGCGTCGCACACGCCGGCCGGCTGACCTCCGTCGCCTCTCTGGAACGGCGCAGCGCCCGGTACCGGGCGCCACAGCCGATCAGCTCTCGACCAGGACCGCACCGCAGAGCTTCTCGTCCCAGTCCGGCGTCATCGCCAGCGCCTGGACCTCGCGGTCGCTCGCACGGCCCGTGCGATGCACGAGGATGGCCGTCTGCGCATACTCGGCGAAGGCCCGCGCACAGGCCCCCTCGCTGGCGGCCGGCAGGTCGAGGACGATGTACTGCGCCTGCTGGCTCACGGCGGCGATGACCTCCGCCATCCGCTCGCTGCCGGCGAACATCGCCGTCTCGCCGGGATCGCGTGAATCGGCCGGCCCGCCCGGCAGGTGCGCCAGCGCCAGTGCGGGCGCGACGGTCAGCTCGCCGAAGCTCGGCACCGCGTCCCCGTCGAGGATATCGACGAGGTTGTGCCCGTGCTGCGGACGCCGGATGTTCTGCGCGACGTCGAGGAGCAGGCAGGAGATGCCGTGCTCGGCCAGCATCTCGGCGAACTCGTAGGCGAGCCGCTCGCGCTCCTCCCCCGGCCGCGCCGAGATGAAGGCGACGGTCCGCAGTCCCGACCGGCGCGTGTGCCCGTCCACCGCGACCTTCATGGAGCGCAGGCCGTTCATCAGCGCGCGGTCGCGGCGCGGCCCGGTGAGCGGGAGGCGCCAGCCGGCGAGGCGCTTGCGGCGCACCGACGCCAGCACCGGCAGCCCGAGCGCGCGGCGCACGTCGCCGCTGGTCTTCAGCGCGCTGCGCGTCAGCTCCCGCACGAGACCGATCAGCGCCCCCAGGAAGCCGCCCAGGACGATGCCGATGGCGGCGTACTTCGCCTTCTGCGGGCTGCTCGCCCCGCTCGGCATGTCCGGCGCGGTGAGGACGCGCGCGTCGACGATCGGCAGCGAGAGCTGGTTCACCGTGCGCTCGAGCCGCGTCAGCGCCGACTGGTAGAGCGTCTTGTAGCTCTCGGCCGTCTCCTGCAGCTGCATCAGCTCATACTGCGCGCCGGTGTCGGCGGAGGCGTTCTTCGTGGCGCTGTCGAGGCCCTCGCGCAGCGCGGCGACGCGGCGCGTCTGGACGTCGGCGTTGTTCTCGGCCTGCGTCGCGCGGCGCTTCACCTCGTCGAACAGCAGCCCCTCGAGGGACTGAAGCCGCTGGTCGATGGCGACCACCTCGGCATGCTCGGCGCCAAAGCGCTCGGCGACGCGGCTGCGCTCGCGGCTGAGCGACAGGAACTCGGAGCGGAGCTGCTCGATCGCCTCGTCGGGCGCCGAGCTCGGCAGCGAGGCGAGGTTGGCGAGCGCCGCCTCCGGCCCCGCGGCGACCGCGTCGCGCCCGTGCGCCGCCACGGCGCGGGCGGCAGACGCCTCCGCCTCGGCGAGGATGAGCTGGCTCATCAGCTCGGACACCTCCTGCTCGGAGAGGAGGCGGGTGCCGACGCTCACCAGACCGTTGTCGATCCGGTACTGCTCCAGCTCGCGCCCGGCGTCGGTCGCGGCCTGGCGGAGATCGTCGGTCCGCTGCCGCAGCCAGGCGACCGCGCTGTCGAGCGCCGCCGCGTCGCCGGCGCGCCCGAACTCGAGGTAGGAATCGACGAAGCCCTTGGCGATCTCCTGCGCGAGCTCGGGCGACGTCGCCTCGACCGACAGGCCCAGCACATAGCTGCGCCCCATCCGCTCGGCGGTCAGCATACCGCGCAACCTCAGCGCCAGCTTCTCCTTCATGGCGGCGAGCTGGTCGGCCTCCGCCTGCGCGGCCACCGGAGCGTCGGGGTCCCCGCCGGCGAAGCTCTTCACGAGGCCGCCGAGGCCGTTCTTCACCGCGCCGATGGTCGCCGCCACCGGCGAGGCGGTGGTGTCGAGGATGTCGGGCCGGTCGACGAGGTGCAGGTTGTCGACCACCCGCAGCGCCAGCTCCTGGCTCTTCAGGATCTCGAGCTCGCTCTGGACGATGCCGTCGCGCAGCGCCTCGGTCTGCTGCTCGGAGATCAGCTCCACCAGCGCCGCGCGGTCCTGGTCGAGCAGCACCGTCGCGAAGGAGGTGAACTTCGGCTGGAGCGAGAAGGCGTAGGCGATCGCGAGGCCCGCGAACACGATGACGCACAGGACGACGACCCAGGCCTGGCGGAAGCAGGCCCGCAGCAGTTCGCGCAGGTCGATGTAGTCCTCGGCCTGGCCGGTGCCCTGCTGGTTGTAGGACGGGTCGACCCCGCGGCGGTCGGCGAAGCGCAGGCTCGATGGCAGCTCGTTCATTGCGTTCCTCCTGCGAGGCGGACGTCGCCCCGCGCGGTCCGAGGGGCGGCAGGGACGGGATCGGGCGCCGGGATGTCGAAGAGGGTGGTCGGGCGCGTGTCTGCGGCGTCCGGGGCGGACCTCAGCGCCGCCAGCTTGTCGCGGGCGATCCCGGCGACGACCGGCGACCAGGAGCGGGGACGCATCGCGAGCCACGCGGCCGCGGCGGCGACGCCCTTGTCGGACTTGTCGGCGAGGACGCGGCGGAGGGCGTAACGCCCCGCCACGCTGCGGCGGTGGAGGGCGAGCGCGTCGGCCTCGGCACGGGTCAGCGGCCGCATCCGCTCGAGGCGATCGTGGCAGGCGAGAAACGCCTCGAGGTCGGTCACGCGGTGCCGCGCGCTCAGCGAGTCGGGGCGCTCCACCGCGATGTAGCCCGGCGCGGCGCACAGGACGAACCGCGCGTCGCAGAGCAGCGCGCGGGCATAGAGCTCGAAGTCCTCGCCGAGCCGCATGGCCTCGTTGTAGCGGATCGCGTGCCGGTCGAGGAAATCGCGCCGCATCAGCGGGTGGATGAAACCCATCTCGCGGCGCCGGTGGCCCTGCCTCGGGACGTTGCCGCGCGCGAAGGTCGCAAGGTCGAGTCCGGTCAGGACGGGACGCGGCGGGCTCGCGCCGTAGCGCGCCGCCGCCTCCTCCGCCGCCACCTCGCTGGACACGAAGACCATGTTGTCGCCGATGAGATCCCAGTGCGGCATGGCGAGGAGCCGGCGGAAGCGACCGCGGATGATGCGATCGTCGGAATCGAGGATCGCCACGATCGGCGCGCCGGACCGCTCCAGCGCGACGTTGCGGGCGCGGGCCGGGCCGCCGTTCTCCGCCAGCCGGTGGATCGCGAGGCGACCGGTCCCGTCGTCCGCTGCGGCAGCGGCCTCTGACGTCGGATCCTGCGAGGCGTCGTCGACGACGACCACCTCGCTCACCTCGGGCTCGGCGAGGGCGGAGGCGACGGCGGCGCCGATGGTGGCGGCCGCATTGTAGGCGGGGACGATCACCGCCACGCTCTCACGGGCCGTCACCGGCCCCGATTGGTCTGCCACAGTGCCTCCTCGGTGCCGAAGCGGAGCCCGGTGCCGACGGGCGATCCGGCCGCTCCGGTGTCGCCTGGGGGGCGGGTGCGCCGGGGCGACGAAGGCCCGGCTGCGCGCGGCAAGCCCCAGGATTGATCCAGCCGCCATTGGCGCGGCCCGGGGGGTTCGGCTCAATAACAAATGATGGAGACGCCTCGGGGCATGCGCCGTAGCGCTGAAGAGAACCGAACGAGGACGTTGCCTTGCGTATAGGCTATTTTGTTCACGACCTCGGGGACGCGGCCGTCGCCCGCCGCGTGATCATGCTCCAGCGTGGCGGCGCCGATGTGGCCCTCGCGGGCTTCCACCGCACGCCGACCCCACCCGCTGAGGTGGCGGGCATCGCCCCGATCTCACTCGGCCGAACCGCCGACGGCAGGCTGGCCGCACGCGCCCTCAGCGTGTTGCGGAGCAGGTATGCACACGCAGAAATTTCAAAGGCGCTCGGCCCGGTCGACGCGCTGATGGCGCGCAACCTGGAATCGCTCGCCGTCGCCTCGGCCGTCCGCCGCCACCTCGGCGACGTGCCGCTGACCTACGAGCTGCTCGACATCCACCGCCTCCTCCTGGGGCGGAAGGGACAGGTGCTGCGCACCGTCGAGGGGCGGCTCGGCGCGGACGTGTCGCGCGTCATCGTCAGCTCGCCGGCCTTCGTGGATGCCTACCTCGACCCGCTCTCGCGCCTCGACTGTCCGGTGAGCCTCGTCGAGAACAAGCTCATCGACGCGCCGCGCACCGTGATGCCGCGGCCGGCGGGTCCGCCCTGGCGCATCGGCCTCTTCGGCGCCCTGCGCGACGAGCAGTCCATCGAGATCCTCGCCGATGCCGCGGCCTCCGGAGAGGGCGCCCTCGAGATCGAGGTCCACGGCAAGCCGTCGCCGGCGGTGTTCGCGGACTTCGGCGCCACCGTCGCCGCGCGCCCGCGCATCGCATTCGGCGGCGCCTACACCATGGCGGACCTCCCCCGCCTCTACGGCAACGTCCACTTCATCTGGTGCATCGACTACTACGAGGCGGGCGCCAACTCCGAGTGGCTGCTCCCCAACCGTCTCTACGAGGGTGGTGCGCACGGTGCGGTCCCGATCGCCCGCGAAGGCACCGCGACGGCCGCGCGCCTGACGGAGCTCGGCATCGGCCATGTCCTCCGGGGCGATCCGTCCGCCGCGCTCGCCGATTTCGTCGCCGGCATGACCCCCGAACGCTACGCCGCGTTGGCCGCGGCGGTGGCGCGGGTCGACCGGTCCGCCTTCGTGGCGGACGAGGCCGAGTGCCGGCGTCTCGTCGACCTCATCTCCGGACGCGAGAAGGCCGGCCAGTCCCCAGCCCGTGCGGAGGCAGCATGACCGGAGCGCTCATCGTCATCCCGTGCCTCAACGAGGAGGCGCACCTTCCCGGCCTCCTCGACCAGATCCGCGCCGACATCGGCCCGTCGGACCTCGTCGTGGTGGCGGACGGCGGCAGCACCGACGCCTCGCGCGCCATCGTGATGGACCGCGCCAAGGTCGACCCGCGGGTGAAGCTGATGGAGAACCCGGCGCGCATCCAGAGCGCGGGCGTCAACGCGGCGGTGCGCTTGTTCGGCGCGGGGCGGGAGCATTTCATCCGCGTCGATGCGCACTGCATCTACCCGCCCCGCTTCTGCTCCGAGCTTCTCGCCGAGATCGCCCGGGTGGGATCGGATTCGGTTGTGGTCTCGATGCGCACCGAGGGGTTCGGCTGCATGCAGCGCGCGGTCGCGGCGGCGCAGAATTCGCGCCTCGGCTCGGGCAACTCGGCCCACCGCGTCGGCGCCGGGCCCGGCTACGTCGACCACGGCCACCACGCGGCGATGCGGATCGACAGCTTCCTCGCGCTGGGCGGCTACGACGAGAGCTTCTCGCACAACGAGGACGCCGAGTTCGACTACCGCCTCACCCATGCGGGCGGGCGCATCTGGCTCGCCGGCGTCGAGCCGCCGGTCTACCTGCCGCGCCGGACGCTGCCGAAGCTGTTCCGGCAGTACCTCAGCTACGGTCGCGGCCGTGCCTCCACCGTGGTCAAGCACGACATGCGGCTGAAGCTGCGCCAGGTGGCGTCGATCATGATCGCGCCGTCCGCCGCGGGGCTCCTCGTTTCACCTGCGATTGCAACGGTCTACTGGCCGCTCGCGGTTCTCGCCGCCGTCCCCGGCCTGCTCTGGGCCGCCGCCTCGATCGGAGGTGGCATCGCCCTTGCAGCCCAAAAGCGGGACACCTGCGTTCTATGCTCGGGGTTCGCCGCGATGACGATGCATCTGTCCTGGTCGCTCGGCTTCATCAGCCGGTTCCTGACAGCCAGGAAACCGACCCAGACCCGACTCGCCTGGCAGGTGCCCGCCGAGCTCGACACCTCGGTCGACATCTGCGTCTGCACCTTCCGGCGCGGCTCCATCGCCGACACGCTGCGCTCGCTGGCCGCCCTGCGCCTGCCGGACGGCATGACGGTGCGCGTCATCGTCGCCGACAACGACGAGACCGACGAGGCGCGCGGACGGATCGAGGCGCTCGGCCGCGAGAACGGCCTCGACGTCCTGTACGTCCACGCGCCCGCGCGCAACATCTCCACGGCGCGCAATGCCGCGCTCGACACGGCGGTCGCGCCTTGGATCGCGATCCTCGACGACGACGAGGTGGCGAGCCCCGACTGGCTGGCGAACCTCCTCGAGGTGCAGCGCACCACCCGGGCCGACGTCGTCCTCGGCCCGGCCATCGCGCGCTACGCGCCGGACGTGCCGCGCTGGATCCGCGCGGGCGACTTCCATTCGGCCCACCCGGTCGTCGCAGGCGGCGCGATCCGGACCGGCTATACGTCCAACGTCCTCTTCGCCCGCACCTCGCCGGCGCTGGAGGGGCGGCGCTTCGACGTGGCGCTCGGCCGCTCCGGCGGCGAGGACACCGCCTTCTTCCACGACGCGTTCAACGCCGGCGCCCGCATCGCCTCGGCCCCGGCCGCGGCGGTGTTCGAGGACGTCACCGGCCCGCGCGCGACTGTGAACTGGCTGGTGCGCCGCCGCTTCAGGGCCGGGCAGAGCCACGGGCTGCTGCTTGAGACGCGCGGCCTCAGCCGGGCCGGGCGGCTCAAGCAGATCGTCATCGCCAGCGGCAAGGCCTCGGTCTGCGCCGCTGCGGCGGTGGCGTGCTTCTGGTCTACCCGCCGTTTGGCGTTCTGGAGCCTCCGTGCGGCCATGCATGCGGGCGTGGTCTCGCGACTCTTCGGGATGCGCAAGCTCGCAATCTATGGAGGAGACGAAGCCATTGCCTGACGTATCGGTGATCATAGCGGCGTACTGCGCCGAGGACTCCATCGCGACGTCCATCGCCAGCGCGCTCGCGCAGGACGTGGACCTCGAAGTCATCGTCGTCGACGACGCCTCCCCCGACGGCACCGCGGAGGCCGCCGAGGCGGTGGACGACCCGAGGGTCCGGGTTCTGCGGCTCGAGGACAATGGCGGCCCCGGCGTCGCGCGCAATTCCGGCTTCGCGGCGGCGACGGGCACGTTCATCGCGGTGCTCGACGCGGACGACGCCTTCCGTCCCGGCCGCCTCGCCCGCTGCCTCGCCCGGGGCGAGGACGCCGACATCATCATCGACAGCATCACCATCGAGGAGACGGGCCGGCCGGCGCGCACGCTGGACGTCGCCGAGGCGGCGGGCGGGCCGACGCTCGACCTCACCGACTACGTGCGCCTCAACAGCCCGATGGCGCGCAAGGACACGCTCGGCTACACCAAGCCCCTCTTCCGCCGCACCTTCCTCGAGGCGAACGGCCTCCACTACGACCCGCTCCTGCGGATCGGCGAGGACTATCTGCTGATGGCCGAGGCCCTCGCCTGCGGCGCCCGGTGCGCCGTCGTTCCCGACGCCGGCTACGTCTACCGCCGCCGGGCGGGATCCATCTCGGCACGGCTCGGCGTGAGACACATCGAGGCGATGCTGGCGGCCGACGTTTGCTTCGAGGCCCACCACACCCTGTGCGAGGAAGTGGTCGAAGCGATCGCCGCCCGCCGGTCCGCCCTCAGCGATGCGCTCGCGTTCGCCGAGGCGATCGAGCAGCTCAAGGCCCGCCGCCCCGTGTCCGCGGCGGTCGCCGTGATGCGGCGCCCGCGCTCGGCGATCCACTTCCGCTACCCGATCGGCGCCCGGCTGCACCGCCTCTTCCGCGGCGGGGCGCCCGAGGCTGCGGCGAGCTGACCGCCCCCACGCGCGGCGGCGGTCCGGCGTCGCGCGCGACCGTCAGGCGAACAGGATGTCGGAGTCCGGATTGAACAGGTCCGCCACGCCGACGACGAGGACGGTGCTGATCCCGAGATCGCCGAGGTCGGCGGTGATGAGGACATCGTCGCCCACCGTGGTGGTCACGACATCGTCCTCGGGCACGCCGATGAAGTTGATGCCGTCGAAGCCGATCTCGAAGTCCGCCACGACGTCGTTGCCGAACGGCCCCTCGAAGATGAACGAGTCGATGTCGTAGTCGCCGGCGCCGCCCGACGCGTTGCCCCAGAGGGTATCGTCGCCGAGGCCGCCGACGATGAAGTCCGCGCCGGTGCCCGAGTGGACCTGGTCGTCGCCGCGGTTGCCGAACACCTGGTCGGTATCGGCATCGCCGAGGACGGTGTCGTTGCCGGCGTCGCCGAACAGGAAGTCCACGCCGGCATCGCCTCGGATCAGGTCGTCGCCGCTGCCGCCGCGCACCGTATCGTCGTCGGCATTGCCGCGGATGGTGTCGTTGCCGGCGTCGCCGAGGAGGCTGTCGCCTTCGGTGCCGCCGTAGATCGAGTCGTTGCCGTCGCCGCCCTCGATCGTGTCGGCGTCGGCATCGCCCAGCAGGCTGTCGCCGCCGCCGCCGCCGAAGATCAGGTCGTTGCCGTTGCCGCCGTTGATCCGGTCGAAGGCGCCGTTGCCCTCGATGACGTCGTCGCCGTCGTCACCGAAGATGGTGTCGGAGCCGGCCCCGCCGCCGATCAGGTCGGACTCGGTGCCGCCGTTGATGCGGTCGTCGCCCTGGCTGCCGTAGAGCGTGTCCCGGCCCTGCCCGCCACGGATCGCGTCGTCGTCCTGACCGCCGTAGAGGAGGTCGTCGCCGTTGCCGCCGATCAGCGTGTCGTCGCCGCTGTGGCCGTAGAGGGTGTCGTCACCGTCGAGCGTCTTGTACTCGTCGTTGCCCTCGAACCCGCGGCCGATGTCGTCGAACGAGCCGAAGATGTAGAAGTCGTCGTACTGCGCGCCGACGAAGTTGTAGACGAGCGGGATCACCAGCAGGTTCTGGAACGTCACGTTCGGGTTGGCGGCGAGCTCGTTCTGCCGGTCCAGCGAATTGTCCAGCGGCGAGAAGGACCACCCGTTCTCCGGATTGTCCTTGTCGTAGGCGTTCCAGTGCGTGACGTGACCGGTGTACCGGCCGTTCTCGTCGAAGCCGAATCCGGTCCCGTGCACCTCCTGGACGATGGTCATCGACGGGTCGTAGGCGGCCTGAAATTCCAACGTCGCCAAATTCTTATTGACGACGGTGTAGCTCGACGACTGCAACGCCAAGCCTGCGACGAAGTTCGGACCGAAGAAATTGTTGCTGATTTTTACGGTGACCGTCTTCAGATCGAGTCCTGTCGACATGGGCACTCCCCAGATTGCAATATGTTGCACTTGTGGCCAGCCGATTTCAGACTGGATCACGCTCAGACGTCGCCAAGACCTGCCACACGACGCAGCGCGCCTGCATTACAATTTTTGTAGGACTCCGTTCGTCCACTGATTTCCGGGGACTTCGCCCGCGAACGTTTGCTTTCCCCGGATACAGGGATTCGTCCAATTCATCAGCGGTGTGGCACGCGCAGCATTGTTGTACTGGCGGCGATCAATCATGATCGCACCACGGACACAGATGTGCCGGAAGGGGACACGATCGCGATGTTGTCACGTCGAGCATGGAGCTGGGGTGGCCTCGCCCTCGCCTTCGCCTTGGTCCTCTCGTTCGCCGGCGGCGCTCTCGCGCAGCCGGACGGCGGGACCACCCCCTCCCCGACTCTCGACGAACTGGTGAAGGCGGCCCGCGACAGCGGGGCCACCATCCTGATCGACGGACGCACGCAACCGGCAGCCACGGCCGGCTCGCCGGGCACCGCGGCCTCCCCCAGCGCGGCGCTCGAGAGCGCGGTGGCCGTCCGCCACGGCCTCGCCCAGACGATCAGCCGGATCCCGGAGATCCCCGGCGCCATCGGCCATGCGGTGCTGACCGCCCGGGGCGACGGGTCGGCCGGCTGGCTCTGGCTCGCAATCCCCCTGACCCTGATCGCCCTCGCCGTCGGCTCCATCGTCGGATGGCTCGTCTGGCGCTGGGCCAGCCGCGTGCTCGCCTCGCTGGAAGCGCGGGCCGAAGCGGTCCCCGCGCCCCGCACCAGCTACGCGATGCTGCGGACACTGCTCGCGATGGCGGCGGCGGCCGCCTTCCTGCTCTCCGGCATCGCGGTGATCGTCGTCTTCGTGCCGACGCCCGGGCCGGCGCGCGCGACGGCGGCGATCATCCTCGTCGCGATCACCGCCTACCGGATCACCATCGCCCTGATGACGGCGGTGTTCATGCCGAGCCGGCCCACGATCAGGCTGCTGCCGGTCGACGACGCGACGGCCGCGAGGATGCTGCGGGCCTTCAAGGTGATGGCGGCGACCGGCTTCGCGTTCTTCGGCCTCGCGCTGTGGACCAACGAGATCGGCGTCGACGAGCGCTCCACCGACGCGCTCCAGATCCTCGCCTCGGCCGTGCCGATCACGCTTCTCTGCATCTGGCTGATCATCCACCGCCGGGTCATCACCGCGATGATCCGGGGGACATCGCCGCGCCCGAACACGTTCCGCAAGTTCCTCGGCTCGATCTGGGCGTTCATCGTTCTCGGCTACCTCGTGATCGCCGGCGCCGCGCACATCAGCCAGGTCGTCACGACCAACAATCCGCACGCCGGGCCGCTGCTGGCGCCCATCCTGGCGGCCATCGTCGGGCTATCGATCTACGGCGCGTGCGTCATCGTCCTGTCCCGCCGGTTCGCCGCGCTGGAGAACACGCTGCGCGCCACGATCAGGCCCGCCGATGCGCTCGCGGCCGCCGACGACGCGCCGCTGCCGCCCGCCCCGCCGGGCGAAGCGCCGCTCGCCGCCGCCCCGCCGAGCGGTCCGACGGAGGCAGAGGTCGAACCGCTCCTCGTATGGCAGGCGCGCTGGCACGCGCTCTTCCGGCGCCTCGCGGGGCTCGCCGCGATCGTGGTCGCGATCGTCGTGCTCGTGGTCTCGCTCGGTGTCCTGAAGCTCGACCACGATCTCACGCAGACCCTCGGCTACGTCGTCATCCTCTTCGCCGTATGGGGCGTCTACGATGCGATGCGCACGTGGATCGACGGCCGGATGCGGGACGAGATGCCGGCCGTCGGACACGGCGACAGCGAGGACGGAATGGGGCCGGGCTCATCACGCCTCGCGACGCTGCTGCCGCTGCTGCGCAACATCCTGATCGCCGCCATGTTCACGCTGATGCTGACGATCGCGCTCGCGGCGATGGGGGTGAACGTCGCGCCGCTCTTCGCGGGTGCCGGCGTCCTCGGCCTCGCCATCGGCTTCGGCGCGCAGACGCTCATCCGCGACGTCTTCTCCGGCGCGTTCTTCCTCGCCGACGACGCCTTCCGCAAGGGCGAGTTCATCGACGTCGGCGGCGTGATGGGGGCGGTCGAGAAGATCTCCATCCGCTCCTTCCAGCTCCGCCACCAGAACGGGCCCCTGCACACCATCCCCTTCGGCGAGATCAAGCAGCTCACCAACTATTCGCGAGACTGGGTGGTGATGAAGCTCCCCTTGCGCATCCCCTACGGCACCGACGTCGAGCGGGTCCGCAAGCTGATCAAGAAACTCGGCCAGGAGCTGCTGGAGGATCCCGAGTGCGGGCCGCTCTTCCTGGCGCCGCTGAAGTCGCAGGGCGTCATCGAGATGGAAGACTCGGCGATGATCATCCGCGTGAAGTTCATGACCAAGCCGGGCGACCAGTTCGTCGTGCGGCGCCACGTCTACACGCGGATCGGCGAGCTCTTCGACCGCGAGGGCATCCAGTTCGCGCACCGCTACGTCACGGTGCGGATCGACCCGCCCGACGCGCCGGCCGACCAGCAGCAGGCAGCGGCCGCCGCGGCCGAGCAGATCCTCAACCAGGAGGAAGAACAGCGCCGCGCCTGACCACGGACCGGAGCCGGGAGCCGGAGCCGGGGCCGGTCGGGACTGCCCCGCCCCGGCAAACCGATGCGCCGCAGGACGCCGGCACGGCCTGTCGTCCGCTTCGCGCCCTGGCAGGGTCTCGCCCCCCCGCTGCCCGCAGATAGCGCCCGTGTCCTCGACCTCGCCGTTCGTCGGGCGCAACGCGCCCCTCCTGCCGGCTACGGCGTGACGGGCACGGCGGCAGGGACCTTGTGCCACTCGCGCACCATGGTCCGTGCAAGCCCCTCGGCGGCCGAGCGGTTCGGCCCGTCCGGGGCGACGCCGATGGTATAGGCCGCGCCCGGCACGCGGACGGCCGGCAGCGGGTCGATGAGCGCCCCCTGCGCGAGCTGCGGCCCGAGCAGCTCCACCGGGGCGACGATCGCGCCGAGCCCTGCGAGCGCGGCCTCCATCGCCACGTAGAAGTGCGGGTAGACCCTGGCCGGCCTGACGGGCGGACCGCCGTACGCGCGCTGGCACCAGCGGGCGAGTTCGCCGGTGCGGGTGGCCGCGTCGACGAAGGGGAGCTGCCGCGTGTCGGCGACGTCCGCCAGCGCCGGCGGCACCAAGAGGCCGAGCGCCTCGACGAACAGCGGCCGGGGCGCGAGGCGTCCGGCGAGCGGCTCGCCCCGCCGCACCACGAGGTCGAACTCCAGCGCGTCCCAGTCCTCGGTCGTGTGCGTGGGGCGGACGCGGATGCCGGCCTCGCCGCCGTCCATCTCCAGCGCCGGGAGATGCGGGATCAGCCAGCGCATCGCGAAGGTCGCCGGGGCGACGACGGTCAGCACCTTCTGCCGCTCGGCGACGAGGATGGCGTCGAGCGCGTCCTCGATCTCCTCCAGCGCGCCGCCGACGGCGGCGGCCAGGCGCTCGCCGGCGGCATTGGCGATCATGCCGCGGCGCCGCTCGCGGAACATCGGCATGCCGATCCACTGTTCCAGATGCGCGAGTTGCTTGCTCACGGCACCATGCGTCACGGACAAGTCCTCCGCCGCCGCGGACACGCTCCCCGTCCGGACCACGCTTTCAAGTGCAATTAATGATTTGATCGGCGGAAGTCGTCGTTTTGTCATGTGAATTCATCTCACATCAAACGAATTTATTTCGATTGCACGGCGAGAGTGCTTGCGGTTACCCCATTCAGCGACGCGAAAGCGTTACATATCTTTGATAAACCTCCTTATACATCAAACACATGGCGGTTTGATAACGGGCGGTGCTTTCTCACTCGGAGGACCGATGGCTCCCGCACTGAACGGCGCACCCGACGTCGCCGTCGCCAACGGCCGCAGCTACGCCCTGCCGCGCCGCCCGACCGCGGTGATCTGCTACGACGGCTGCGACCCGGCCTATGTCGAAGCCGCCCGCGCCGCGGGTGTCGTGCCCCACCTCTCGGCCATGATGGACGGCGGCTTCGCCGCGACCGCCCTCGCCGCGATGCCGACGTTCACCAACCCCAACAACGTCTCCATCGTCACCGGCGCGCCGCCGGCGGTGCACGGCATATCGGGCAACTACTATTTCGACGCGGCGACTGGCCGCGAGGTCATGATGCTGGACGCCGAGGGGATGCGCGCCGGCACGATCCTCGCCGCGCTGGCCCGGAAGGGCGCGCGGGTCGCGGCCGTGACGGCGAAGGACAAGCTCCTCAAGGCGCTCGCCCGGGACCTCACCGGCATCGCCTTCTCCGCCGAGCGCGCCGACGCCGCCACCCTCGCCGAGAACGGCATCGACGACGCCACCCGCCTCGTCGGCCGCGCCGCGCCCGAGCCGTACGTCCCCGACCTCTCCCTCTTCGTGCTCGACGCCGGCGTGAGGCTGATCGGCGATGGGATGGTCGACATCGCCTACCTCTCCCTCTCGGACCTCATCCAGCACGCCCACGCCCCCGGCACGCCCGAGGCGAACGCCTTCATGGCCGCGGTGGACGAGCGCGTCGGCCGGCTGCTGGCAGCGGGCGCGGTCGTCGGCATCGTCGCCGACCACGGCATGAACGACATGACCGACGCCGCCGGCGCGCCCCGCGTCGCCTACATCGCCGACACGCTCGACGCGGCGTTCGGCGGCGGCGCCACGCGGGTGATCTGCCCCATCACCGACCCGTTCGTGCGCCATCACGGTGCGCTCGGCGGCTTCGTGCGCGTCCACGTGACGGACCCGGGCCTCGCCGCGGAGGACGTCCACCGGGCCGTCGCCGCCATCGAGGGCGTCGGCGAGGCGCTGACGGGGGCCGAGGCCGCCGCCCGCTTCGAGATGCCGCCTGAACGCGAGGGCGACGTCGTCGCGATCGGCGCGCACGGCTGGGCGCTCGGCGCGCACGCGGCGGACCACGACCTCTCCGCGCTCGCAGGCGCGCGGCTCCGCTCGCACGGCGGGCTCGCCGAGCAGACGGTGCCGTTCGTCCTCTCCCATCCCCTCAACGAGGCCTACCGGGAGGCGGCCGCGACCCGGACGCTGCGCAACTTCGACATCTTCGACTTCGCGCTCAACGGGACGGTCCAGTGACCCGCGCCTTCGTCGTCATCCTCGACGGACTTCGGCGGGACCTCGTCTCGCCGGAGACGACGCCCAACCTCACCCGCTTCGCCGCCGGCGCGACGACCTTCACCGCCCACCGCTCGGTCTTCCCGTCGGCGACGCGGGTGGTGTCGGCTGCCTTCTCGACCGGGTGCTACCCGGCGCGCAACGGCCTCCAGGGCAACACCGTCGCGCTGGTGAAGGACGGGGCGCTGACTCTCCACGACGTCGGCAGGCCGGACTTCTTCGCGGCCAAGCGGGCCCTCACCGGCTCCGCCCTCCACCGCCCCACGATGGCCGAGCGCCTCAAGGACCGGGGCGGCGTGGTCGTCTTCAACAACGTCTCGCCCGGCGCGGCCTACGCCCACGACCCGGACGGATACGGCACCGTCTACCACCGCGCCGGCTCGCACGCCCCCGGCCTCGCCCCGGTCGCGAAACCGCTCGACGTCACCCTCGGCATCGAGGGCGACAGGGCGATGGCCGAGCGCTTCGTCGCCGAGGCGGTCCACGGCGCCGCCGCGCTCTCGGTCCTCTGGCTTTCCGAGCCGGACACGACGCAGCACGCGACGCCGCTCGGTTCCCCGGAGCACCTCGCCGTGCTCGCGGAGGCGGACGCCATCGCCGGCTGCGTCCTCGCCGCCATCGACAGGCTGGACGAGGACACCCTCCTCGTCGTCGGCTCCGACCACGGGCACCAGACCGTCGGCGAGGTCGTCGACATCGACGCCTACCTCGTCGCCGCCGGGCTGAAGCGGGAGGGGGGCGCGGACGTCGTGGTCGCCCCCAACGGCACCGGCGCGCTCGTCTACGTCGCCCCGGAGGCGGCCGACCGCGTCAGCGCCATCGCCGACGCCATCGCCGCGGCGCCCTGGTCCGGCACCGTCCTCGCCGGCGACCAGCTCGCGGAGATCGGGCAGGCCCCCACGGGCGGTCTCGCCATCGCCGTGTCCATGGCGGCGAGCGATGCGCCCAACACCTACGGGGTCCCCGGCACCAGCGCCGCGGCGAGGCCCGCCGGCGGCAAGCCCGACCGGCTCGGCTGCGGCCAGCACGGCGGTCTCGGCCGCTACGAGCAGTCGCCGGTCCTCATGATCCGCGGGCGCGGCCACCGCCCCGGCATCCGCTCCGGCGAGCCGACCTCCATCGTCGACCTCGCCCCCACCATCCTCACCCATCTCGGCGTCCCCCACGAGGGCCTCGATGGGCGGGACCTCCTCGCCACTCTGGAACCCCACGGAGATCAACGGCCATGACGCACATGACGCAGACGCGCTTCCGTCTCGACCGCCGGCAGCTCATGCTCGGCACCGCGGCGGCGGCCCTCTTCGCCGCCGCCCCGGCGTTCGCCCAGTCCCCCGAGCCCGTCCACGGCGGCACGCTGCGCTACGCGACGCTGGGCCTCGACACCTCCGACCCGCACCGCCACACCGGCTCCATCGCCGTGCAGCAGCTCTACGCCGAGGCGCTGACCTCCATCGGCCCGGACGGCCGCGTCGAGCCCTTCCTCGCCGAGGGCTGGGACATCTCCGAGGACGGCAGGACCTACACCTTCCGCCTGCGTGACGGCGTCACCTTCCACAACGGCGACCCGCTCACCGCCGACGCCGTCGTCGCCAACATCCACCGTGTGAAGGAGAACGTGACGGGCGGCTGGCTCGCCTCCGCGATGAAGCTCGTCGAGAGCGTCGAGGCCGCGGACGAGGGCACGGTCGTCCTGACCATGACCGAGCCCTATGCGCCGCTCGTGAACCTGATGTCGGAGCTCTGGATCCTCTCCCCCGCCTCGCCGGGCTGGGACGCGACGATCCAGACCCCGATCGGCACCGGCCCGTTCACCTTCGGCGAGTGGCGCCCGCAGGTCTCCCTCACGGCCCCGGCGTTCGAGAACTACTGGCGCGGCGAGGGCATGCCGTACCTCGCGGCCGTCGAGGTCAACCTCCGCGAGGACATCGACAAGGGCAACGCCCTGCGCGCCGGCGACCTCGACATCGTCAACGTCGACCGTGACGTCGCCCGCCGCCTGTCGCAGGACCCGAACCTGCGCACGACGACGCTGAAGGACTCGACCTGGTACTTCGTCGCCTTCAACAACCGCAATCCGCGCCCGCCCTTCGACAACCCGAAGGTCCGCGAGGCGATCATGCATGCGATCGACAAGCGCGCCTTCATGCAGTTCCTGGCGCCGGAAACCGGCGTCGTCTCCAACCAGATGGTGATGCCCGGCCACGTCTATTACGACGAGGCGATCGCCGAGGCGGACAAGTACAAGGCCGCCGACCTCGACAAGGCGAAGGCGATGCTCGCCGATGCCGGCGTCGACCCGTCCGAGGTCACGATCGACCTCGTCTCCTGGCAGGAAAACTACCCGCAGGTCGTCGTCCAGATGCTGCGCCGGCTCGGCTTCAAGGTGGAGCACTCCGCGCTCGACGACCTCGGCGCGCAGAACCGCCTCGGCCAGTACGACTGGGACATGGACGTGATGGCCTCCGGCCCGCGCGCCGACATCTTCCTGCGCTTCGTGCGGCTGATGAGCGACGGTCCCAACCCGGTCCTGTGGGGCGGTATCCAGGACCCCGAGCTCGACGCCGTCATCAAGGCCGCCGTCGCCGAGACCGACGAGGCGAAGCGCAAGGCGCTCTACTCCGAGGCCTTCCAGCGCGTCCTCGACAACGACTACCTGATGGTGCTCGGCCACGCGCCGAACGCGATCGCCATGCGCCGGGCCGTGAAGGGCTACGAGCCGGGCTTCACGTGGTCGCCGAACTGGGCGTCCGGCGGCATCGCCCAGACCTTCCTCGCCGAGGACTGAGCCCGATGGCCCTCGCGATGGAAGCCATCGGGGACAAGGCCGGGAGGCGCCGCAGAGCCGGCGTCCTCACGCCCGCCCGTATCGCGGGGGCGGTCGTCCTCGCGATCGTGCTCACCGCGGTGTTCGCGCCGTGGATCGCAACGCACGATCCCTTCGACCAGGACCTCTTCAGCCTCAACGCGGCGCCGGGGGGAGAGCATCTCCTCGGCACCGACCACATCGGCCGCGACGTCTTCTCCCGCCTCGTCATGGGCGCGCGGCTGACCCTGATGGTAGGCGCCGGCGGCACGCTGGTCGCCTTCCTGCTCGGCGGAGCGCTGGGCCTCCTCGGCATGGCGCTCGGCCGGTGGGGCGAGATGGCGGTGTTCGCCTTCATCGACCTCGTGCGCGCGGTGCCGGGCATCCTCCTCGCCCTCCTCATCATCGTCGCCGTCGGCGAGGGGACGGGACCGGTGACGCTGGCGCTCGGCATCTCCTTCGCGCCGTTCTTCGCCTACGTCGCCCGCGCCACCTACAAGCGCGAGGCGGCGCAGGACTATGTCCGCGTCGCCGGCCTCTTCGGCGGCGGGCGGCTGCACGTGCTGCGGCTCCACATCCTGCCCAACCTCTTCGGCAGCCTGATCACGCAGGCGGCGATCATCCTGCCGCGCTGCATCGTGACCGAGTCGGTGCTCTCCTTCCTCGGCCTCGGCTCCTCCCCCGACGCGCCGACCTGGGGCCGCATGATCTCCGACGCGAGCCGCTACCTCGAAGTGTCGCCGCACGCGATCCTGGCGCCGATCCTCGCCCTCATCGCGCTGACGGTGAGCCTCCTCGTCCTCGGCGACGCGCTTCGCGAGCGGTTCGACCCGCTGCGCGCCCGGTCGGGGGCGGCACGATGAGGCAGGCCGGGGCGATCCTCCTCTCGCTGGCGCGCATGCTTCTGCAGGCCGCCGGCATCGTCCTCGTGGTCTTCCTGCTCTGCCGTGTCGCGCCGGGCGACGCGGTCGACCGCATGGCCCTCGAGGGCGGCCTCACCGCACACGAGGAGGCCGAGCTGCGCCACGAGATGGGCCTCGACCGCCCCCTCGTCGTCGATCTCGCCACCTGGGCCGGCAACGCGCTGACGGGCGACTTCGGCGAGTCGCTGCGCTACCACCGCCCGGTGGCGGGCATGCTGGCGACGGCGCTGCCGACGACGCTCGCGCTGGCCGCCGGCTCCTTCCTGCTCGGGCTCCTCGTCGCGCTGGGGCTCGCGGTGTCGGCGGCGGTGACGGGCAACCGCGTGCTGGCGAGACTCGTCAACCTCGTCAACGTCTGGTCCATCGCGCTGCCGACCTTCTGCGTCGGCGTGGTGGCGATCCTCGTCTTCTCGGTGTGGCTCGGGTGGCTGCCGGTCGTCGGCGCGCTGGCGATGCCCATCGTCATCATCGCCATCGACAACGCAGGCCAGATCGGCAAACCCCTCTTCGAGGAGTTGCGCGAGGCGGCGACGTCCGCCCACGTGCGCACCGCCTACGCCAAGGGCCTCGGGCGCCCGCGCATCGCCTTCTTCCACCTCCTGCCGACCGCACTGCCGGTGGCGCTCGCCCTGTCCGGCCTGGTGCTTGCCGGGCTTGTCGCGGGGACACTCACGATGGAGATCCTCTTCAGCCTGCCGGGTATCGGCAGCCTGATGCTGAACGCCATCCACGGCCGCGACTACCCGGTGGTGCAGGCGGCCATCACCGTCGTCGCGGTGGCACTGGTGGTGATCAACGCGGTCATCGACATCATCCATCGCGCCGTCGACCCGAGGCTTTCACGATGACCCTGCCGATCCTCGCCACCCACGGCCTCACGGTGTGCGCGGGCACGCGCCCCATCGTCGAGGACGTCTCGCTCGGCGTTCCGGCCGGCGGCACGCTCGCCATCGTCGGCGAGTCGGGGTCGGGCAAGTCCACGCTGGCGCTCGCCGTCACCGGCCTGCTGCCGCGCGGGCTCGCCGTCACCCACGGCACCGTCGCGTTCGACGGCGCGCCCCTGCCGCTCGACGACGCCGGGGCCATGCGCGCGCTGCGCGGCCGGCGGATCGGCATGATCTTCCAGGACCCGATGGCGTCCCTGAACCCGTTCATGCGCGTCGAGAGCCAGCTTGCCGAAGCGCTCGGCCGCGCCGGCATGCGTGGAGGCGATGCGCGGCGGCAGCGCATCCTGTCGCTGCTGGCCGAGGTGGAGCTGGAAGCGGCGATCGCCCGGCGCTACCCGCACGAGCTCTCCGGCGGCCAGCAGCAGCGCGTGATGATCGCGATGGCCCTCTCCGGCGAGCCGCAGCTTCTGGTCGCCGACGAGCCGACCAGCGCGCTCGACCCGACCACCACCGTCGAGATCGTCGCCCTGCTGACGCGCCTGCGCGGCAGCCACGGGATGGCGCTCGTCATGATCAGCCACGACCTCGGTCTCGCGGCGGACGCCGACGCGGTCGCCGTGATGCGCGCCGGCCGCGTCGTTGAGAGCGGCCCGGCCGGCGCCGTCCTCGGCGCACCGCGGCAGGACTACACCCGCCGCCTCGTCGACGCGCGCCGGATGCTGGACCGGCCGCGGCCCGTCGCGCCGTCCGACGCCACCGTCCGCGCCGAGGCGCAGAGCGTCGCCGTCGCCTTTCGCGGCAAGCTCTTCACGCGGCCGGTCCGCGTGGTGCACGGGGTGAGCGCATCGCTGACGGCCGGGCGCACGCTGGGGATCCTCGGCCGCTCCGGCTCCGGAAAGAGCACCTTCGCCCAGACGCTCGCGGCCATGCAGCAGCCGAGCGGCGGGCGCGTCACCATCCTCGGCACCACCCTGGAGCCGGGGAGCGGGCCGCTGCCGCGCGGCGACCGGCGCGCGGTGCAGTTCGTCTTCCAGAATCCGCAAGGTGCGCTCAACCCTCGCCTCACCGTCGGCCGCGCGCTCGCCGAGCCGCTCCGCCTCGCCGGCCGCCGCGACGGGCTCGCAGCGGTGATCGGCGCCGCGCTGGAGGACGTCGGCCTCGAAGCCGGCATGGCCGGGCGCTACCCGCACCAGCTCTCCGGCGGCCAGCGTCAGCGCGTGTGCATCGCGAGGGCGCTGCTGTGCGACCCGAAGGTGCTCATCTGCGACGAGGTCGTGTCCGCCCTCGACACCACCGTGCAGGCGGAGATCCTGACGCTCCTCGCGCGCCTTCAGCGCGAGCGCGGTTTCGCGATGGCCTTCATCGGCCACGACATCGACATCGTGCGCTGGATCTCGGACGAGATCATCGTCATGCACCACGGCGAGGTGGTCGACCGCTTCGCTCCCGACGCCCTCGACGCTCCGGACCGGCACGCGGAGACGCGCCGCCTCCTCGCACGGCGCAGGGAGGTGCAGGCGCCGGCGATGGCCGTCTAGTCGGCCGTCGCGCGCATCGCGATGGCGACGCCCGCCAGCGTGAGGGCGAAGGCGACGGCGGCGCGCAGGCCCAGCGGCTCGCCGAGGAGCACCGCGGTCGACACCGCGCCGATGATCGGGATGAGCAGCAATCCGGTCGACGCCGTCGCCACCGGCAGGCGCGCCGCCGCCGCGAACCAGGCGAGATAGCAGAGCGCCATCGGGAAGAGCGCCATGTACGTGAGCGCGCCCGCGCCGCGCCAGGTCAGCGCGCCGAGGTCCGGCAGCGCCACCAGCAGTCCGGCGAGGAACATCATCGCCGAGCCGAGCCCGATGAGCCAGCCGGTGCGCACCAGCGGCGTCAGCGCGACGGGGCGGCGGAACGCGACGGAGCCGAGCGCGAACAGGATCGCCGCCGTCAGCGCCAGCGCGATGCCAGGGAGCTGGTCCGCCGCCCCCTCGGTGCGCGCCCCGAACAGCACCAGCAGTCCGCCGCTGCCGAGCGCGATGGCGAGCCAGTTCCGCAGGTCCGGGCGCTGCCCGAGGACCGGCCAGGCTAAGAGCGTCGCCCAGATCGGCATCGTGAAGGTGATCAGCGCGCATTCGGCCACACGCAGCCACAGGAGCGACAGCGCCGTCAGCCCCATCCAGGCGAAGACGCTGGTGAAGGACGCGAGGCCCAGCTGCCGCCACGAGCCCGGCGGCGGCGCGATCGCGTCGCCTCGCATCGCTCCGACGGCGAGGAGCCCCGCTGCGGCGGCGAGACCGGCCGTGCCGCGCGCGAACAGCGGCGGCCAGTCCTCCATGATGATCTTGATCATCGGCCAGCCGAGGCCCCAGCCGAAGGCCGTGACCATCAGGCAGGCCCATCCCAGGAGGCGCGCGTCGAGGCCGGCCTTAAGGCCGCCGGAGGCATCGGTGGACACGACGCGCCTCCTTCGGGACCGGCTCAGGCGGTCGCGTTCGGGCGGACGCGCGCGGCGGTCTTGTTGGCGAACGCCTCGAGACGCTCGCGGGCGGCGGGCTGCGTGTTGACGACGCCGGCGACGACCGCCTCGGCGTAGGCCGCGTCGAGGGCCGACATGTTCTGCATGTGGCTGATCGCGGAGCAGATGGCGAAGTTCGTCAGCGGTAGGTTGGCGGCGGCGCGGTCGGCCAGCTCCATGGCCTTGTCGAAGCTCGACCCCTCGACGAGGTACTGGGCGAGGCCGATGTCGATCGCCTCCTGCCCCTGATAGACGCGGCCGGTCAGCATCATGTCGATCATGCGCGCCTTGCCGACGAGGTCGGCGACGCGGATCGTGGCGCCACCGCCGGTGAAGAGGCCGCGCTGCCCCTCCGGGAGGGCGAAGTAGGTGCTGGCGTCCGCGATGCGCACGTGGGCTGCGCTCGCGAGTTCCAGCCCGCCGCCGACCACCGCGCCCTTCAGCGCCGCGATCACCGGCACGCCGCCGTACTCTATCTTGTTGAACGCCTCGTGCCAGCGCAGGCACACGTGCATGAAGTCGGCCGGGCTGCGGTCTTCCTTGTGGTGCTCGATGAGGTCGAGACCGGCGCAGAAGTGGTCGCCCGACGCCGCCAGAACGATCGCCCTCGCGCCGCGGCGCGGAGCGGTCGAGAAGAGCTCGATCAGCTCCTCGATGGTGGCGGCGTCCAGCGCGTTGCGCTTCGTCGGCCGGTTCAGCGTCACCACCCACACCCCGTTCTCGCGCGAGGTGTCGAGGTCGAGATTGGTATATTGGGCGACGTTCAGCATGAAGATCGTTCCTCGGGTTCCCGGACCGCGCCCTGCGCGGACGTCCGGACGAAAAGGGGCGCCGGCACCGCAGGGCGGGCCGGCGCGGCAGGAGCCGTTCGGGCGCCCCCCGGTGCGGGGTTCGCGCCCTCGGCGGCGGAAAGGGTCAGAGTGCGGCGGCCGCGGCGCCCAGCATGCTCTCGCCGCCCTCGACGATGCGCTCGCGCAGCACCTCGGCCTCGTTGAGGATGTGGTCGGCGTAGAAGCGTGCGGTCGCGATCTTCGCGGCCATGAACTCCGGTTCGACGCCCCTGGCGAGCTCGGCCTCGGCGACGATGAGCGAGCGGGCGAGCTGCCAGCCCGCCATCAGGTTGCCGGCGAGCATCAGGTACGGCACCGACCCGGCGAAGACGGTCTGCGGGTCGCGCGGCGTCTCGAGCACGACGAAGTCCACCACCGCCAGGAACGCCTCGCGCGCCCGGGCGAGCTTGCGCGCCACCACGCGGGCGGGGACGGAGTCGGAGGCGTTCAGCTCCGCCTCGGTCCCGGCGATCATCTCGGCGATGCGGTAGGCGGTGCGCCCGCCGTCGCGCAGCGTCTTGCGGCCGACGAGGTCGTTGGCCTGGATCGCGGTGGTGCCCTCGTAGATCGGCAGGATGCGCGCGTCGCGGTAGTGCTGCGCGGCGCCGGTCTCCTCGATGAAGCCCATGCCGCCGTGCACCTGGATGCCGCAGGAGGCGACGTCCACGCTCATCTCGGTCGAGTAGCCCTTCACCAGCGGCACCAGGAACTCCGCGACCGCCTTCGCCTCGGCACGCCGGTCGGGGTCGTCCGCGTGGCGGGCGAGGTCGTGCCAGCCGGCCGTCGCGGCGGCGAGCGCCCGGCAGCCTTCGGTGACGGCGCGCATGCGGGTCAGCAGGCGGCGCACGTCGGGGTGGCGGATGATGGCGACGCTCTCGTTGGACGAGCCGTCAACCGGGCGGCTCTGCACCCGCTCCCTGGCGTAGCCGAGCGCCTGCTGGTAGGCCCGCTCGGCCACCGCGATGCCCTGGATGCCGACCGCGAACCGCGCCGAGTTCATCATGATGAACATGATGTCGAGGCCGCGGTTCTCCTCGCCGATCAGATAGCCGGTCGCGCCCTCGTATTCGAGGACCGCGGTCGGGCTCGCGCGGATGCCGAGCTTGTGCTCGATGCTCACCGTGCGCACCGCGTTGCGGCCGCCGAGGGAGCCGTCGGCGTTGACGAAGTACTTCGGCACCAGGAAGAGGCTGATCCCCTTCACCCCCGCCGGCGCACCCGGAATGCGCGCGAGGACCAGGTGGACGATGTTCTCGGCCTGCTCGTGGTCGCCGTAGGTGATGAAGATCTTCGTGCCGGAAATGGCGTAGCTGCCGTCCCCGCGCGGCTCGGCCCGCGTGCGCAGGAGCGAGAGGTCGCTGCCGGCCTGCGGCTCGGTCAGGTTCATCGTGCCCGTCCAGCGGCCGGCGACGAGGTTGTGGAGGTAGGTCTGCTTCTGCTCGTCGGAGCCCGCGGTCAGCAGCGCGTCGATCGCGCCGTCTGTCAAAAGCGGACACAAAGCGAAGCTCATGTTCGCGGCGTTGAAGATCTCGCCGCAGGCGGCTCCGACGGCGCGCGGCAGGCCCTGGCCGCCGAACTCGACCGGGTGCTGCAGGCTCTGCCAACCGGTGTCGACGAACTGTTCGTAGGCTTCCTTAAAGCCTTCCGGAAGTACAACGGACTCGCCGTTGAAGTGGGAGGCCGCCCGGTCGCCAGAGGCATTCAGCGGGGCAAGCACTTCTTCGGCGAAGCGGGCGCACTCTTCGATAATCGCGCCGGCCGTCTCCAGCTCGACGTCTTGAAACTGCGGCAGATGGCACAATTCGGCCCAGCCTGAGAGGTGCTCGATGTTGAACACCATGTCCTTCACGGGCGCCGAAAAGACCATGGCCGCCTCCCCCGCTATCACGATTCTGGCCGGAACATAGTAATGAACCCCGGGCCGGCACTATCGCTGTTTCAGACGCGCAATTTGCAAAAACTGCCAAACTGCACCACCTTGAACGAACCATGGTCACGCCGTCGGCTCGCAGGATCGTCCACCTCTCCACGGTGTCCTACGCCTTCGTGGAGGACTGGCTCGCCACGCTGCGGGCGCAGTGCGGCCCGGACATGCTCGCCAACTTCCTGGAACAGGCCGGACTTTCGATCCCCGAAACCGACCCCGAGCTCGCCCGCGTCACGCACGACCAGATCGTCAGCCTATACCAGCAGGTCGCCGCCGAGACGGGGGACGAGATGATGGGGCTCTGGAGCCGCCCCATCCGCTCCGGCACCCTGAAATACCTCTGCACCGTCCTCCTGGAGGCGTCGTCGATCCGCACCGGGATCTACCGTTTCACCGGCTTCTGGAACATGCTCCTCGACGACTACCGCGTGGAGCTGGAGCGCGACGCCAACGAGATCCGCGTCAGCCTCATCCCGCGGTTCGAGGGCCTCGTGCCGAACCGCTTCGGCCACATGCTCCTCCTGAAGCTGACGCATGGCATCGTCTCCTGGCTCGCCGGGCGCGAGCTGCCGCTGCGGGACGTCGGCTTCGCCTTCCCGCGGCCGGACTTCGCGGAGGACTACCCGGTCATCTTCCCCGCCGCGATCGGCTTCGACGAGCCGTATTCTTCGATCAGCTTCGACCGCGCCCTCGGCAGCCTCCCGGTGACGCGCACGGCGGCGGAGATGCACGCCTTCCTCGTGCGCGCCCCGCGGGACTGGATCTTCACCGACTACAAGGAGCATGCGCTGCAGCTCCGGGTGCGCGAGCTTCTGCACCGCTCGGCGCGGATGAGCTGCAAGCTGGAGGACGCGGCGCGGTCGCTGAACATCACGTCGCGCACCCTCATCCGCAAGCTCGCGGCGGACGGGGCGTCATTCCAGGGGATCAAGGACGGCCTGCGCCGCGACATCGCGATCCGCGAGCTGACGCACGGGTCGAAGAGCCTCGAGGCGATCAGCCAGGACCTCGGCTTCGCCTCCGCGCCCAACTTCCACCGCGCGTTCAAGCAGTGGACCGGGTCGACGCCCGCAAGCTACCGCCAGCGCCACAGCCCGGCCGAGCAGGACGCCTGAGCGCCGCCCGCTATCCGATCTTGCCGAGGATAAGGTTGCCGACCGGGTCCATCGAGGCGGCCCACCCGCCCGGGACGAAGACGGTCGTCGTCTGGTCGTCGAGGACCAGCGGCCCGGCGAGACCGTCCGGGCCGACGGCGCGGCGTGGCAGGCGCCTCGCCTCGTGGTGGCGCCCGCCGCCGAACACCCTGACGACCTCCCCGTCGGCCGCGACGTGGGGGCCCGTGCAGGCCAGCGTCGGTGCCATCCCCTCGGTGATGTGCAGCGCGACGCGGGTGGTCACCACCTCCACCACCTTGATCGCGGGGATCCCACCGAGGCGGTAGGCGGCGCCGTAGGCATTCTCGAAGGCCGCGCGCAGCAGGGCCGGCGTGGACCCGGCCGCCAGCTCCTCCGACAGGCGCACCGCGATCTCGAAGGCCTGGCCGACGTAGCGCATGTCGAGCGTCACGTCGCAGCGGCGGATCGGGCCGAGTGCCATCCGGTCGGCGTCGGCGTTCAGCTCCGTCTTCAGCTCGTCGATGATCTCGTGGACGATCTCGCTCGCCCCCTCCTCGACGCTGATTCGCCTGGTGCGGGAGGCGAACAGGCTGTGGTCCGCCGTCAGCAGTCCGTACGCCGAGATCGCCCCCGCGCGCGGCGGCACCAGGACGGTCTCGATGGAGAGCGAGTCGGCGACCGCCACCGCGTGCAGCGGCCCGGCACCGCCGTAGGGGACGAGCACGTAGTCGTGGGGATCGCGCCCGCGCCGCGTGCTGATGAAGTCGATCGCGGTGACGATGTTGGCGACGGCGATGTTCACGGCGCCCTCGGCCACCTCCTCGACAGAGAGGGCAAGGGTGTCGGCGATCTCGGCGAAGGCGGCGCGCGCGGCGGCGACGTCGAGCGGCGGGCCGCTCGCCAGACGGGCGTCGGCGGCGATGCGGCCGCAGACGACGTGCGCGTCCGTCACCGTCGGCCGCGTGCCGCCGCGGCCGTAGCAGGCCGGCCCCGGATTCGCCCCGGCGCTGTGCGGGCCGACACGCAGCATCCCCGCGTCGTCGACGAAGATGATCGCCCCGCCCCCGGCCCCGATGGTGGTGACGTCGACCATCGGCAGCTGCACCGGCAGCGAGGCGATGGTCGAGTGCGAGGCGATCTCCGGCCGCCCGTTCTCGACGAGGCACACGTCCGCGCTGGTTCCGCCGATGTCGAGCGTGATGATGTCCCGGTGCCCCGAGAGCCCGGCGAGGCGCACCGCGCCGGTCACGCCGGCGGCGGGTCCCGAGAACAGCGCGCTCGCCCCGTTGCGGCGGACGGTCTCCACCGGCGCGCGCCCGCCGTGCGACTGCATCATCGAGAACGGACCGGTGAAGCCGGCCGTCCTCAGGTGCGTCTCGATCTCGCCGAGATAGGTCTCGAGGACCGGCTGGACGTAGGCTGCGAGGGTCGTCGTGCTGGCCCGCTCGTGCTCGCGGAACTCGCGCGCCACGTCGCACGAGGTGGTGACGCGCAGCGACGGCCAGCGCGCCTTGATGAAGGCGGCGAGGTCGTGCTCGTGCGACGGGTTCACGAAGGCGTTGAGGAGGCAGATCGCGACCCCGTCGAACCCGCCCGCCTCGAGGAAGGCGGTGAGGCGGGGCGCGAAGAGTTCGGTGGCGAGGCGGGTGGAGACGCTGCCGTCGGCGAGGATGCGCTCGGGCACCTCGAGCGTGTCGCCACGGGCGACGAGCGGCTCGGCCTTCCGGTGGGCCGGCTCGAAGATCACCTCGCGGCCCTGACGGCCGAGCAGCAGGATGTCGCGAAACCCTTCGGTGATCAGCAGCGCGAGCCGGGCTCCCCTACGCTCGAGCACCGCGTCGGTGGCGACGGTGGAGCCGTGCGAGAACTCGGTGATGGCGCCGGGTTCGATGCCGGCGCACCGGAGGGCGGCGATGACGCCCTGCTCCGGCTCCTCCGGCGTCGTCGGGACCCGGGCGAAGATCAGCCCGTCCGGCCCCGACGCGACGAGATCCGTGAACGTTCCGCCGACCTCGATGCCCACGCGCAAGGGGCCGCCCCTGGGTGAGAGAGGTTCCGGGTCGTCGAGAACCGGCGCGTCGGATTGAGGCGTTGTGGTCGAAGGCAAGGGTGTCAGCTGCGCTGCAGGATAGGGGACGACGGCACCGCCACGCGCTTGGGCGCCACCGTCAGGAACAAGGACCGGACAAACGGACGCGACGCGGCACGACCGGCGCCGGCCGGAGCGTCGGCGCCGAGGACAGGACTCAGAGACGCGGTTTCATGGTTCAATATTATTTTCATTGCAATGAACGCTCAAGCGCAATTCTCGTTCGTACGGCAACGATCGTTCGAATACGCATGCATACCGAAAAACGGACTAAACTCGCATTGATCGGCAGCGATCCCAATGACGTACCCAATCCGGCGTCGTTTACAGAATGGCTGCGCGCAGCTGGCGGACGTTTCACCGAGGTCTCACGCCGTCGCCGCCCGGACTGGCGGCGCCGGGGCGTCATGCGCCCGGCGGCGGGCGCCTGCGGTCGCGGGAGTTGACCCACAGGACCCGGACCGGCCTGTCGGTCGGATTCGTGAACGTATGGTCCGCGGAGCTGGAGAAGCTGAACCCGTCGCCCTCGCGCAACGTGTAGTCGAAGCCGTCGACGGTGAGGCGCAGGCTGCCGCCGAGGATGACGCCGACCTCCTCCCCGTCGCCGGACACCGGCGCGCGGCCGGTGGTGCCGCCCGGCTCGATGACGATCTCGACCAGGCGGCGGTTGACCTCCGAGGCCGGATTTCCCGGCGTCAGAATCTCCTTGGTGATCCCGTTGCGCCACATGATGGGCCGTGGCCGGCGGTCGCGCTGCATCACCGGCCCGTCGGGCTCGGTCTCGCGCTCCGGCAGGTACGGAAAGAGCGCCCCGATCGACACGCCCAGCGTCGCGCTGACGAGGCTGAGGACGCGCAGGGACGGCGAGGAGAGGCCCCGTTCGAGCTGGCTGAGATACCCCACCGACAGCCCCGTCCCATCGCCGAGCTCCTGCAGGGAGAGGCCTTGCGCGGTCCGTAGCAAACGGATCTTGCTCCCGACCAGACGGTCGAGGTGGGCGTCTTCGGAAAGAGGCATATCGCTCATCCGTGTCAAGCCGCTCCCTCCGGGGTTCCTGTTCACCGTGATGAAACACCGAGCAATTCCGGAACGGGACCTTCGGCGTTGAACCACGTCAGGGCAAGCGCGATCGGCCTCACGGCGTCCTTTCCCCTCTTCGCCGCGGCCGATGCCATCGGCCGTCGCGGCGCGCCCGAGACGACGCCCCGGCGCGGACGGCCCGCGCCTCAGTCGATGACGGCGAGGCCGCGCGGGAAGTGCGTCAGCACCTCGCAGCCGTTGGACGTCACCCGCACGCTGTCGCCGATCACCATGCCGAAGTCCTCGCGGAAGACCGTCGGCACGAGGTGGAACGTCATGTTCTCGCGCAGCGTGGTGCTCTCCTGCGGGCGGATCGAGTAGATGTGCCCCTCCGCCCAGTTCGGCGGAAAGCCGATGCCGATGCCGTAGCCCGTGCGGCTGTCGAGCAGCGGTTCCACGTCGTACATGTCCATCGTCTCGCGGCAGATCAGATCCACCTCGCCGGTTGTGATCCCGGGGCGGATCGCCGCGACGGCGGTCTCCAGAAGCGCGATCAGCGCCTCCGCGGCCTCCGCCTGCTCGTCCGTCGGCGGACCGACGACCGCCGTGCGCGCCATCATCGCGTGGTAGCGGTCGACGCAGCCGGCCCCCTCGATCACCACGACGTCGCCGCGCTCGATCACCTTGCGCCGCCAGGGCGCGTAGCAGTACCCGGTGCGCCGGCCGGACAGCACCATCGGCGGCATGGAGACGAACTCGCTCCCCGCCGCGATCGACCCCTGATAGAGCGCGGCGGCGACGTCGTTGTCCGTCGCGCCGGCCCGCACGGTCGAAAGGGCGGCGCGCATCCCGGCCTCGACGGTGCCGGCGGCGAGGCGCATCCGGTCGATCTCCGCCGGCACCTTGGCCCGCCGGCGGGCCTCGATCACACCGTCGAAGTCCTCGAAGTCGAGCGGCACGGTGCGCATCATCTTGCGGTAGTTCTGAACGCTCAGGTACCGCGAGCTCGTCTCAAGCCCGACCCGTCCGCTGAAGGGGATGTGCCCGCACAGCACGACGACGGGATCGTCGCTGGCCTCGATCCTGAAGACCTCGCCGATGGTCGGGAGGGCGTCCGCCAGCTCGGCGTTCTCGGTCCGCGTGACGAGAGTCGGCAGCCCCTCGCGCGGCACCAGCATGGCCTGGAAGCTGAAGTAGCCGAGGGTCTGGTAGCCGGTCAGCCAGAAGATGTTCTCGGGGTCGAAGAGCAGCACGGCCTCGAGGCCCCGCGCCACGACTTCACGTTGCACGGAGGCAATTCGCTTGCGCAGCAGGGCCTCGTCGAACGGCAATTCATCACGACGGATACGACGTCCGTCGGCACGCGCCAACTCGTTCGACACTCCTGTGCTACACCCTTCTTCCTGCTCGGCAATTGTATATTTCATAGGCCGGGCACCGCTTCAAATCTCTTTTCGACGGCCTGGCCGCAACCCTCGTTATGACCCCGGTACCGTTCGCATGCCTCGGAACCGGCGGCCGCTGCGGATCGGCCGCCGGGAGTGCCCGGCCCCGCCGTCCGGCCCGGGAGCGAACCGGCAAGCCGCCTGCTTCTCTGGAGCATGAACCGGGTCCCAATGTTCGCGTACGCCAGGAACCGCTTCGTCCCTCACCCTCGAGGCGGTCGCACTCTTCGAGCGGATCGAAGCGGTATATTTTGCTCTATTGGAGATCAATCCGGTCGCGGCCGCATTGCGATATGACAATTCGCGCGGAATTACTCTCACGATTCCGCGGATTTCGTCCCGGGCCCGCCGAGTAGCGCACGGCGACGCTGCGCCCGCCCGCACGATCGACCCGGGACGGCGTTCGGCGGGAGATGACGAAGAAGGGGATGGAGCGTTCGGCCGTGGGTTCGCGGCGAGGCCGGACCGGAGGCCCGTCTACCGGGAGCCGGCCGGCAAAATTCCGGCATGTCGGAGCCGGACCCTGTGATCGCGCAGACGGGTGCGGCGATCGGCACGGAGGTCGCGGGCGGCGTCCAATGCCCGCGTCCTCCGTCTCTCGACGCTCCGGCGGTTGTCGCTGGAGCGGGCCGCCTGCTCAGGCGTTGAGCGCGGCGCGCAGGGCGACGACGTCGCCTTCGGTCAGGCCGTGGCCCACGCCGGGCTCGACCGCGAGCTCGACCGCGGCCCCGGCGGCGGTGAAGACGTCGGCGCTGTCGCGCGCCCGCCGCAGCGGGATGTGCGGATCCTGCGCGTGGACGCTGATGCGGACGGGCAGCCCGGTCAGGTCCGCGTCGTAGTCGAACCGCTTGGGGGCGTGGCCGTAGAGGTCGGCGCTCGACGGTCCCGCCGCGTCAGCGGTCCCGATCAGCCCCGCAGAGAGCCCGAACACGGCCGCGAACGGATATCCCCGCCGCGCGGCATATTCGAGCGCCAGACAGCCGCCCTGGCTGAAGCCGAGCAGGACGATGTCGCGGGGCCGGTAGCCCTCCTCCTCGGCCACTGCGAGCGCCCGGTCGACGGCACGGACCGCCGCCTCGACGTGGGGCTTGATGGTCGCGGTCGGCGCCAGGAAGCTCGTCGGCCACCAGGTGCGGCCGGCCGCCTCCGGGGCGAACACGGGAAGGTCCGGGAAGCCGAGGCTCTGGACGAGGCCGCCCATGTCCTCCGCCCCCGCCCCGCGCCCGTGGAGACCGATCACCGCCCTGCGCGCCCCCGCGCCGGACGGCCCGAACCGGACGAGCCGGCCGGCGCCGTGGACGTCCCCGGGGGTGCCTTTAGCACTCATGCCGGAACCTTGATCGGCGGCAGGATCTCCTCGATCCGCCGGCGATAGCCCTCGTACTGCGGCGGCAGCTTCAGCGCCTCGCCCAGCGTCTCGGGCGCCTCGTCGACCGCGAAGCCCGGGGGATCGGTCGCGATCTCGAACAGCACGCCGCCCGGCTCACGGAAGTAGATGGCATTGAAGTACTGCCGGTCGATCACCGGGGTCACATCGAACCCGGCCGTCCGCAGCCGCTCCTGCCAGGCGAGCTGGTCCGCGTTGTCGTGCGCCCGGAAGGCGACGTGATGGATCGTCCCCGCGCCCTGCCGGCCGATCGACCGCCCCGGATCGCGCCGCAGGTCGACAATGCCGCCGGGGCCGCCGTCCGCCGCCTGGAGCCGCAGCCGCGAGACGCCGCCGACCGTCTCCTCGCCAACCTCGCGGTAGCCGAAGATGTCGGTCAGAAGCCGCGCCGTGGGCTCCGGGTCGGCGAGGCGGAGCGTCACCGAGTGGAAGGTGTGCGCCACGTCCGGCGCGCCGTCGGTCTCGACGATCTCGACCGGCATCCCGTCCGGGTCCTGCAGCGCCACCACGCGGGCGCCGAAGCGCTCGGCCGGCCCCTCGAAGTCCACCGCGGACAGCGCCAGCTGCTCCATCGCGCGGTCGAACGCGCCGGGAGCGACCGCGTAGGCCACCGTCTCGGCCATGCCGGGACCGGCGCGGCCGGGGCCCGCGTCGACGAACGGGAAGAAGGTGAGGATCGTGCCGGGGGAGCCCGCCTCGTCGCCGTAGTAGAGGTGATAGGTGCCGGGGTCGTCGAAGTTGACGGTCTTCTTCACCAGACGCTGGCCCAGCGTCCTGACGTAGAAGTCCACATTCTCCTGCGGCGACCCGCAGATGGCCGTGACGTGGTGCAAGCCGATGATCCCAGTCATGCCCGGCCTCCTTGCCGAAGTCATGCTGCCGGTGGCCCCGGCACAACCGGCCGGCCCCGACGCAAAGGTCTACAAATAGCCGCGCCAGGACGACGGGCACCGCGCGGATGATCCATGTCCCCGCGACATTCTATTAGGCCCGATCGTTCGCGACGTTTTGTCAGATATGAACAAAATTCGCCGCCGCACATGCAGCCGGCGGAGGGGTGACCCGCGCCGTGCGCCGATGTGACGCCGCCCCGAAGCCCCCATCGCGCGCGCGGCCACCGGATGCACCGGACGGGGAACGGCCCCTCAGCGCAGGGAGGCGACGACCCGCTCCAGCATCGCCTCGCCGGCGGCGAGCTGGCCGAGGGCGATGAACTCGTCCGGCTTGTGGCCCTGGTCGATGCTGCCCGGCCCGCAGACCACCGACGGGACCCCGGCCGCCTGGAAGAACCCGGCTTCCGTCCCGAAGCTCACCTTGATCGGCGGGGCCCCCGCCCCGGCCGCCTGCAGCAGCTTCGCCGTCGCCCCGGCGGGGTCGGCGTCGAGGCCGGGGTAGGCCCCGATGGGCACGATCTCGATGCCGGCCGCCGGGTGGGTCTTCCTCGCCTGCTCCACGACCCGCGACGCCGCCTCCTCGATCCGGGCCAGGATGGCGGCCGGCGGCTCGCCCGCCAGGTGCCGGATCTCGAACTCCAGCACGGCTTCGGACGGGACGATGTTGAGTGCCGAGCCGCCCTGCAGCGTGCCGACATGGATCGTCGATGTCGCGACGCCGTAGGCCTCGTCCCGCGCCCCCTCCCGCGTCAGCCGCTCCTGCTCGGCGCGCAGGATGGCAACGACGTCGGCCGCGAGGTGCAGCGCGTTCATGAAGCGCGGCGCGTCGGAGGAGTGGCCCGCCTCGCCCCGGCAGACGACACGGTAGGACGCCTTGCCCTTGTGCCCCACGGCGACCTCGAGCCCGGTCGGCTCGCCGATCACCGCGTGGTCGGGCCTGCCGATGGTCGTCTCCAGCGCGCCGATCATCTCGGCGATGCCGACGCAGCCGATCTCCTCGTCGTAGGAGAGCGAAAGCTTCAGCGGCCGCGACAGCTCCATGCGGGACGCCCTCACCGCCGCCGCGAGGGCGAGCGCCGCGTAACCCTTCATGTCCGTGGTGCCGCGCCCGTACACCTTGCCGTCGCGCTCGGTCATCCGGAACGGATCGGTGGTCCAGCCCTGCCCGGCCACCGGCACCACGTCGAGGTGCGCCGACAGCAGCACGCCCCCCGGCCCCGCCGGACCGACCCGGGCGAAGAGCCCCGTGCGTGTCCCGGTCCGGTTCGGCAGGCGGTGCACCTCCGCCCCGTGACCGGCCAGAAGCTCGGCGGCGTACTCTGCGATGTCGGTGTATCGCTCCGCCGTCACCACGGAAGGAAAGGCGATCAGGCGGTCGAGGATCCCGAGCGCCTCCGCGCTCGGCCTTCCGCCGCAACCCGGGCTCCCGGCTTCGGGTCCGGCCACGCTCACGACCCCTCGCCCGCCGCCGCGGCGTAGGGGACGGCGACCGCCGTCCGGCCGCCGAGGCTGATGAGCTTTGCGTTCTCGACCACGGTATCCGGCTCCATCGTCGTCAGTCCGAGCAGCCGTCCGTCGCGCACCACGGGGGTGCCCAGCGGGACGGCCGCGCAATTGTGCCGGCCACGGAGGTGGGCGGCAACGTCGGTCTCGATCCACTCCGCCGCGCCGTTCCTGCCGACGACGACGCGCCGCGCCTCCGCCAGCACCAGCGGCGTCCCGGCCTTGACCGTCACAGCGCCCACCGCCGCCGCCGGCACCATGACGCCGAGCGCGATCTCCACCAGCAGCGGCGCGAGGTGGAGGCGCGGGCGGATCGCGTTGTGCAGGATCCGGACCGCCGCGCCGTCCTCTGCCCCGCCCGCCGCGCCGAGGTCCGGCCGCTGCGTGACGAGGCGGCTGTCGAGCGCGGCGATCCCCCGCCCCGGCCCCAGCGCGATCAGCCCCGCGTCGACGTCCGGGAGTGGCGACAGGACCGCCGAGAGCGCCGCCGCGGCCGGCGCACCGCCCGCCATCTCCGCCAGCACCGCGGCGTTCACGGCGCGCCCGTCCGGACCGATGGTATTGGGAAGGCGGTGGCCGGTGACGAGCCCGACGGCCGCGTCCGCCGCCAGGAACTGCGCGAGCGGCACCGGACGGTCCGGCCCGGAGGAGATCACCGCCGCGAAGGGCGCCTGTGCCACGTCCGGCGGCGGCTCCACCCCGGTCGTCTCGCCGGCGGTGAAGAGCGTCGCCGAGCCGCCGCGCTGCGTCTCCGCCCGGACGAGCCGTCCGTCCGCAGTGATCGCCGCGAACGCCGCGAAGCCGCCGATGGCGCCCACGGCGACGCGTTCGGCGGCGGCCAGCGCCCGATAGACCGCAAGGCCCGCCCGCGGTCCCGCCGCGCCAATCCCGATCGTCACGCCGCGACAGCCTCCTCCGCTCCGACACCCCAAGGCGACAGGCTGCCAGATGCGACCCGGCATGGCGAGCCGGCCCCGCAGACTTCGCGCGGCGGTTCCCCCCGCCGATCGGGCAACCGACGTCGAAGCGCCCACCCTTCGGCGGCGCGACCGCGCTCGGCACGTCGCCCTCGAACCCGATCCGCCGCCGGCGGCGGATCGGCCGCCGCGACCGCCGGCTGCAGCATGTCGGTCTCCCCGGCGAGGACCCGCCCGGAGAGGCGTCGCCCTGACAAGGCTCCGAGGGAGCCTCCCGAGGCCCGAGGCTCGCGGCGGGGTCAAGCGTTCGCCCGGAGCCACGCGCAGCGCAGCGAGCATGGCGAGGACGGGCGCTTGACGCCGCCGCGAGCCGACCCAGCGTGGAGGAGGGTTTGGGGTGACCGGAGCGCAGGCGCAGCCGAGCACCGGATCATCCCCAAAGCCTGCCGGCCGGCGAGGCGGGGGAGCGCGAGGGGGAACACCCTCGCATGCGGCCGCGCCGCCGCCGCTACGGCCGCGTGGTCGCCCCCTCCCGTCCGCCGCCCCAACGGCGCCGCCATAACAGCAATACGCCCGTCGTCGCCCCTGACGTCAGCCCCGCCCCGGATCCCGCTGCTGCGGCGGCGTTTTCATACCCTTTGGGTTAGTTTCGCGGCGCCGAAGTGATAGGGCGGGCGCATCGTTCGGATCGCGCCGCGGTTGCATTCGGTTAGCCGCTCGCGCACTTTACCGACACAGGCCGCGCCGTCTCGGCAGCCGGCCGCCAACGGCAGGTCCGCTCGCATCGATGGTCCCTCACGGGTGGAGGCGTTGAAGATCACGCCTCGACGGGGGCGTGCGCGTGCCTGCGGACCGGATGGGATGGACGCCGATGCCACGTCTGGGCATGCATCATACCGGGGAGCCCCGGATCGCCTTGGCCGCTCCGCGGCCGCAGGCGCGGGCGATCGTCGACGCCGACTTCGAGCCCGTTCCGCTCGACCGTCCCGCTCCCGCCCGCCCCACGGCCGCGCACCCTGCGCGGGCACCGGGGGCGGAGACAGCGGCCGCGCCCGCCCCCGCCAGGGGACCGCGCGCGGTGCTTCAGCTCGTGGCGGACGGCATCATCGTCTGAGCGCCGCCGCGTCCGGGAGGCCGCAGCGGCGGGCTGGAGCCGCCGGCCACCGATACCCGGTCAGTCGGCGTACATCGCCGTCGGCAGCCAGGTGGCGAGCTGCGGCAGGTACCACAGCGCGACCAGCATGCCGATCTGGATGAACACGAACGGGATGATGCCGCGGTAGATCGCCATGGTGGAGACCTGCGGTGGCGCGACGCCCCGGAGGTAGAAGAGGGCGAACCCGAACGGCGGCGTCAGGAACGAGGTCTGCAGGTTCACCGCCATCATGATGCCGAGCCAGATCGGGTTCATGGTCGACCCGTCGGGCATCTGCAGCATCAGGAGCACCGGCGCGACCAGCGGCACGACGACGAAGACGATCTCCAGGAAGTCCAGGAAGAACCCCAGGACGAACATGATCAGCATGACCGTGATCATCGCCCCGAGCGCGCCGCCCGGGATGCCCTGCAGCGCCTCGGCGACCATGTCGTCGCCGCCGAGGCCGCGGAACACCAGGCTGAAGAGCGCCGCGCCGATCAGGATGACGAACACCATCGCCGAGATCTCGGTGGTCGAGCGCACGATGGATGTCAGGACGCCTGAGCGCGCGACGCGCACCAGCGAGACCAGGATGCCGAGGGCGAGGACCACCAGCAGCGCCGCCGCGGCGTAGATGCCGATCATGTCGGCCTCGGAGATCTCCGTGCGGGAGATCCGCAGGTCCATCGTCGCCACCAGCACCAGAAGGCCGACGAGCGCGGCCGCCGCGGCGTAGATCATCAGCGGCCGGTCCTCGTCGAGGCGGTAGCCGGCGAGGAGGAGCGCGCCGACGCCGCCCATCGCCGCCGCCTCGGTCGGCGTCGCGATGCCGGCGAGGATCGAGCCCAGCACGGCGACGATCAGCACGATCGGCGGCACCAGGGCGTGGCCGATCCGCTTCAGCGTGATGGGGTTGGCGTCGTCGCGGGGGACCGGCGGGGCCAGCTTCGGGAACAGGAACGCCACGACGATCATGTAGACGATGTAGCAGAGCACCAGCAGGATGCCCGGCACCAGCGCCCCGGCGAAGAGGTCGCCGACCGAGACCGGCGGCCCCGGCACGAACGAGAAATCGCCGTTGGCCCACGCCTGCTCCTGCAGGACGCGCTGGCTCTCCTGGTAGGCGTTGGAGATCTGGTCGCCCAGGATCACGAGGACGATCGAGGGCGGGATGATCTGCCCCAGCGTGCCCGACGCGGCGATCGTGCCAGAGGCCAGCGCCGGCGAGTAGCCGTAGCGCAGCATCGTCGGCAGCGACAGGAGGCCCATCGTGACGACGGTGGCGCCGACGATGCCGGTCGAGGCGGCCAGCAGCGCGCCGACGATGCAGACCGCGATACCCACGCCGCCGCGCATCGGCCCGAAGAGCTGGCCCATGGTGGAGAGGAGCTCCTCCGCGACGCGGCTGCGCTCCAGCGTGACGCCCATGAAGACGAACAGCGGCACCGCGATCAGCGTCTCGTTCGTCATCGTGCCGTAGATGCGCTGCGGCAGCGCGTTCACGTACGAGAAGTCGAAGACGCCGTTGAGGACGCCGAGCCCGGCGAAGATCAGGCCCGTTCCGGCGAGGGTGAAGGCGACCGGGAAGCCCGAAAGCAACAGCACGATCGCCGCGCCGAACATGGCGACGTCGAGGTAGTTGGCGAGATCCATGTCAGGCGCCCTTGATCGGTTCGACCGTGGGCTCGACCGGGGGCAGCCTGTGCCCTGACAAAACCAGCGCGGATCGGATGATGATGGTCACCCCTTGCGCGGCAAGGAGCATGCCCGTCGCCGGAATCGCGGTCTTCAGGAGGAAGACCGCCGGGATGCCGGAGGCCTCGCGCGAGGACTCCAGGATGCGCCACGAGCTCGCGACGTAGCTCCAGCTCGTCGTGACGATGATGATGGAGACGGGGATGAGGAGGAAGATGGAACCGAGGAGATTGACCCATGCCCGGTATCGGATCGACGCGTCGCGGTAGATGATGTCGACCCGGACATGCCCGTCCTCCGACAGCGTGTAGGCCGCCGCGAGCATGAACAGGAAGCCGTGCATGTAGACGAGCGACTCCTGCGCCCACAGATTGCCGACACCGAAGACGTACCGCGCCACGACGACGCCGAACTGTACGAGTACCATCGCAAGGGCCAGCCAGGAGACGACCTTGCCGATCGCCCGGTTGGTGTTGTCGATGGCCGTGGCGAGAAGTTCCATCCCTTCACCTGAAACAAAACGCGGCGCGGGACCGGTGAGGGCCGCCGCGCCGTCCGTGACATGTCGCCGCCGGCCGGAGCCGGCGCGGAGTGAGACTCAGCCTCCGTAGGCGCGCTGACGGGCGTTGGCGTAGGCCTGGTCCGACACGCGGGTCCAGTCGCCATACTCGGTCCGCGCCTTGCGGTAGCTCTCCAGGACCTTCTTGGCCAGTGCGTCATAGTTGCCGGTGGCGTCGACGACCTTGTCCGACGCCTCGGCGAACGCGGCGAAGATCTCGTCCGGGAATTCCTTCAGCTGCACGCCGTGCTGGGTGACGAGCGTGGTGAGGGCCTGGCCGTTCTTCGCCATGAACTCGGCATAGCCGTAGTTGTCCTCGGCGAGGCAGGCCGCCTCGATCGCCGCCTTGTCCTGGTCGGACAGCTCGTTGTACGCGGCCATGTTGACGCCGCAGCTCACCTGAGCGCCCGGGTCGTTGAAGCCGGGGTAGTAATAGTTCTTGGCGATGCGGTAGAAGCCGAACGCGAGGTCGTTCCACGGGCCGACCCACTCGGCGCCGTCGATCGCGCCGGTCTGCAGGGCCTGGAAGATCTCGCCGCCCGGCAGCGCGACGACGTTGACGCCGAGCTGCCGCAGCGCCTCGCCGCCGAGGCCCGGCATGCGGAACTTCAGGCCCTTGAGGTCGTCGAGGGTGTTGACCTCGCCCCGGAACCAGCCGCCCATCTGGGTGCCGGTGTTGCCGCACGGGAAGGGTTTCACGCCGAACTGGTTGGACAGCTCGTTCCAGAGCTCCCAGCCGCCGCCGTGCATGACCCAGGCCTTCATCTCGCTCGCGAGGAGGCCCAGCGGCACGGTCGTGAAGAAGGAGAAGCTCGGGTGCTTGCCCTGGAAGTAGTAGTCGGCGGCGTGGTAGATCTCGGCGGTCCCGTTGGACACCGCGTCGAACGCCTCGAACGCCGGGACGAGCTCGCCGGCGGCGAAGAGCTTGACCGTGATGCGCCCGTCCGTCAGCCTCGAGATCCGGTCGGCGGTGCGCTGCGCACCGGTGCCGAGACCCGGATAGTTCTTCGGCCACGTGGTGACCATTTTCCACTCTTTGCGGCCTTGCGAAATAGCCGGAGACGCCAGGGTCGTTCCGGCCGCGACAGCGCCGGAGCCCATCAAAAACGAACGGCGATCCATCCAATCCTCCCCACAAACGCGCGCTACCGTTGAACGCTGGTGCGAATTTTGAGCGCGACGTGTAGTCTGAATGAGACGCGTGAGACAAGTCCCCATCCACGCTGTCAAGTTGCTAAGTCGCCGGACTTGACGGCCTTTCGTCGGTCCGAAGGAGAAGCTGAATGGCCCCGCCCCTGGTCGTCGTAACCTCAGATGCGATCACGCATAACGATGCGTCATGGTCCGGTACGCCGTCGACGTACGTCACCGCGGTCGCCGTCTCCGGGTGCATGCCGGTCCAACTTCCGGTGATCGCGCAAACGCTTGATCCGGCACCGCTTCTGGACGTCGCCTCGGGGGTGCTCGTCACCGGATCGCGCTCCAACGTCCACCCGCCGCTCTACGGCGCCGAGGCGACGGAAGAGGCCGGACCCTACGACGAGGCCCGCGACCGGACCACGCTGCCGCTGATCCGCGAGACGCTGCGCCGCGGACTGCCGCTCCTGTGCATCTGCCGCGGCGTGCAGGAGCTCAACGTCGCGCTCGGCGGATCCCTCCACGCAGAGTTGCACGAGGTCGAGGGCCGGAACGACCACCGCTCGCCGCCGCAGCCGGACCTCGACGCGCGCTTCGCGCTGCGCCACGACGTCACCGTCGCCAGGGGCGGCTGCCTCGCCGCGATCCTCGGCGACGGCCCGGTGTTCGTGAACTCGGTCCACCGGCAGGGGATCGACCGGATCGCCGACGGCCTGACCGTCGAGGCCCTCGCCGAGGACGGCACCGTCGAGGCCGTCAGCGTCACCGGCGCCAGGGCCTTCGCGCTCGGCGTCCAGTGGCATCCCGAGCACTGGGTCCGCACGGACCCCGCCTCGAAGGCCATCTTCGAGGCCTTCGCCGACGCCTGCCGCGCCGCCCAGTCCGCCCGCACCAAGGAAGCCGCCTGACCATGGACGACCACGACCACGATCACAGCCACCTCTCCGAGATGGAGGTGCGGGTGCGCGCCCTCCAGTCGCTGCTGGAGGCGAAGGGCCACGTCGACCCCGGCGCCATCGACGAGCTGATCACCCTCTATGAAAACGAGGTCGGCCCGCAGAACGGCGCCAGGGTCGTCGCCAGGGCGTGGGCCGACCCCGCCTATGCCGAGCGCCTCTTCACCGACGCCACCGCCGCCATCGCCGAGCTCGGCTTCACCGGACGCCAGGGCGAGCACATGGTGGCGCTCAAGAACACGCCCGAGGTGCACAACATGGTCGTGTGCACCCTCTGCTCCTGCTACCCGTGGTCCGTGCTGGGCGTGCCGCCGGTCTGGTACAAGTCCGCCCCCTACCGCGCGAAGGCCGTCGCCGACCCGCGCGGCGTCCTCGACGACTTCGGCGTCTCGATCCCCGCCGACACGAAGATCCGCGTCTGGGACTCCACCGCCGAGGTGCGCTACCTCGTCGTGCCGATGCGCCCGGACGGCACCGATGGCCTGTCGGAGGAGGAACTCGCCGCCCTCGTCACCCGCGACTCGATGATCGGTACCGGCGTCGCCCTCGCCCCGGCCGGAGAGCCGGCGTGAACGGCCCGCAGGACCTCGGCGGCGCCCACGGCTTCGGCCCCGTCGTGCCGGAGGCGAACGAGCCCGTCTTCCACGCCCAGTGGGAGCGCGAGGTCTTCGGCCTCACCCTCGCGATGGGCGCCACCGGCCGCTGGACGCTCGACCACTCCCGCTACCTGCGCGAGACGCTGCCGCACGTGACCTACTACACGGCGGGCTACTATGGGATCTGGCTCGGCGCGCTGGAGCGCCTCGTCGCCGAGATCGACCTCGACCAGCCGTCCCGCGTCCTCACCCGCGAGAACGTGCGCCCCGCCATGGCGCGCGGCGGGCCGACCGACCGTCCCGGCCCCGCCCCGGCATACGCCGTCGGCGACAGGGTGCGCGTCAGACCCATGCACCCGGCGACCCACACCCGCGCCCCCGCCTACGTCCGCGGCCACACCGGCACGGTCGTCACCGTCCACGGCTCCTTCGTCTTCCCGGACACCAACGCCCACGGCGAGGGCGAGAACCCCGCCCCGCTCTACACGGTGATGTTCCCCGCCAGCGAGCTCTGGGGACCCGACACCACCGCGAGCGACGTCTGCGCCGACCTCTGGGAACCCTACCTGGAACCCGCGGCATGAGCGCCCCGGCCAGGGGCCCCGACGCGGTCCCGACCCTCGCGGACCTCGCGAAGGACGACGCCCCCGCGTTCGCCGCCCCGTGGGAGGCGACCGCGTTCGCCCTCAGGGCCCACCTCCTCGAGCGCGGCCTCATCGACCCCGCCGCCTTCGCCGCGATCTACGGCGAGGAGCTCCGCCGCGGCCACCCCGCCCCCGAGGACGGCACCGCCGACTACGTCGCCTTCGTCCGCGCCCTGGAACGCGCCCTCGCCCCCATCGCCCCGGACGGCGACCTCACCGCCGAACAGCAACGCTGGCGCGACGCCGCCGACGCCACCCCCCACGGCCAGCCCATCACCCTCCCCGGCCGCTGACCGGCGCCGGATTCGGGCGGCCCCGGTGATGACGAGCCGCGACAGAGGGGACGGAACGATACCGGAGAATTCGGGAGCGGGCGGGAAGGCCGCGGCCTCCGGCGGGCTCGGGCTCACCAACGATCAGCCCGCCTGACCGTCGGAGCCACCGTCGCGCTTGCCCCCTGGCAGCAGCCAGGACCCGGTGCAAGGGCAAGCGGCTTCGCCGGCCTCCGGCCCCTTGCACCGGGTCCCGGCCGCCGCCGTTCAGGGGGCGCGACGGCGGCTCCGACGATCAGGCTCCCGCCCCGGATTGCGTAAGCACCGCGCAGAGGGAGCGAGCTGGGAAAAGGATGATGATCTCTTCGGGAGCCCGCGGAAGGGGCTGCCCGGATTTACGCGCGCGCCGTGCGGACGAAGAAGCCCACCGCGCTCTCGCCGGCCTCGCGCACGAACGGCTCCTCGAAGCCCTCGATCGCGGCGGGCATCGCGTCCGCGCGCTCCTCCAGCACCGCGATCGCGCCGTCGGCGAGCCACCCGCTGGCGAGCGCCTCCCCGAGCGCCGCCTCGCCGAGGCCGTGGCCGTAGGGCGGATCGGCGAACACCACGTCGAACGGCGGCACCGGGCACGGCCCGAGCTTGGTCGCGTCGCGGCGCCACACCCGGGTCACGCCGAGCGCGCCGACCGCCTCGACATTGCGCCGGATCACGGCCCGCGCCTCCGCCCCCGTCTCGACGAAGAGCGCAAAGGTCGCCCCGCGTGACAGCGCCTCGATGCCGAGCGCGCCCGTCCCGGCGAAGAGGTCCAGGACGCGCGCGTCCTGCACCGGATCGTCGAAACGGTGGGCGAGGATGTTGAAGATCGTCTCGCGCAGCCGGTCCGTCGTCGGCCGCGTGGCGTCGCCCCGGGGGGCGTGAAGCGCCGTGCCGCGATGCCGGCCGCCGACGACCCGCATCAGACCGCGCCCCGCCGCGCCCGCGCGGGCGACGGAGCACGGCCGCCGCAACGGCGGCCGGTCGTCGTCACGCGCATCGGCAGGTCAGGTCCGCGTCGGCTTCGGACGGCCGCCGCCGGACGGGCGGTAGGAGGAGCGCCCCGGACGATCGGGACGCGGCCCCTGCGGCTTGTCGTGCCGCGGCGGCCTCGCCCCCTTCGGCTCGAACTTGCGGCCCTCGCTGCGGCGCTCGCCACGGTCGCCACCGGCCGGTTTGCCGCGCGGTCCGGTGCGCGCCTCGCCGCCCTCGCCGCCGCGCGGCGCGCTGCTGCGCTTCGGGCCGCCCGGCTTGCGGAAGGCGCCGTCGCGCGGGCCACGCTCGCCGGGACCGCGCGACCGCGAACCTTCGCCGCCGAACTGACCGCGCGGACCATCCTTGCCGCGGCCGCCGGGCTTGTCGCCCCAGCTGCGGCCGCCGCTCTTGCCCTCGCCGCCGAAGCGCGGGCGCGCGCCGTCGTGCCGGGGCGGCCGTCCGCCCTCGGAACGCCCCGTGCGTCCCTCGCGCGGCTCGTACCCCTTGCGCTCGCCGTCGCCGTCGCGCCGCGGCGTCCAGCTGCGCTCCGGACGCGCCGATCCCCCGCCATCGCGGCCGAAGGACCGGCCGCCGGTGCCGCCCGGCCGGTCCCGGCCCTCACCGCCACGGCTCCAGCCGCCGCCGCTCGAACCGCCCCGATCGGGGCGGGACTGCCGATCGCCCTGGCCGAAACGCGGACCACTGCCGCCACGCGGCTCGAAGCGCCGGCCGCTGTCCGGACGCCCGCCGCGCGGGCGATCGTCGGACCGGCGCTCGTGCCGCTCCCCGCCCTCGCGCGAGCCGTACTCGCGCCGCTCGCCACGGTCCGACCCACCGCGCGAGCCATATTCCCGCCGCTCGCCGCGGTCCGAGCCGCCCCGCGAGCCGTACTCGCGCCGCTCGCCACCGTCCGAGCCGCCACGCGAGCCATACTCGCGCCGCTCGCCACCGTCCGAGCCGCCACGCGAGCCATACTCGCGCCGCTCGCCGCGATCCGAGCCGCCACGCGAGCCATATTCCCGCCGCTCGCCGCGGTCCGAGCCGCCACGCGAGCCATACTCGCGCCGCTCGCCACCGTCCGAGCCGCCGCGCGAGCCGTATTCCCGCCGCTCGCCGCGGTCCGAGCCGCCACGCGAGCCGTACTCGCGCCGCTCGCCACGGTCCGAGCCGCCGCGCGAGCCGTACTCGCGCCGCTCGCCACGGTCCGAGCCGCCGCGCGAGCCGTACTCGCGCCGCTCGCCGCCGTCCGAGCCGCCGCGCGATCCGTGTTCGCGCCGCTCGTCGCGACCGAAGCCGCCACGGGCGCCGCCGCGATCGTCGCGGCCGCGGCCCTCGTCCCGGCCCCGGCGGTCGTCGCGGTCCGACCAGCGCTCGTCGCGTTCATGACTCTGGCGATAGTCCGAGTAGGCGCGGCTGCCGGACTCGTCGAGCACGCGCGCGCCCGGACGCGACCGCGCGCCGTCGTTCGCCGGCCCGCGGCTGCCGCCCCGCGCATCGCCCGGACGCCCGTCGCGCCCGCCAAAACCTTTGCTCCCGGAGAAGCCCTTGCTCCCGCCGGAGCGCGTGTCGTCGCGGCGACCGGCGCCGGCGCGCGCGTCGTCCCGTCGGCCGCCCCCGCCCGGCTTCTCGCCGCGTCCCGGGCGCGCCGGCTTCGCCTTGAGCACCGTCGCCGCCACCGGGGATTCGAAGTCCGCCTCCGCCTCGGCCGCCAGACGCGGCCCGAGCTGGTCCTTCAGCTGTCGCGTCGGGATCTCCACGACCTCGCCGCGCGGCAGCTCGCCGAGCTGGAACGGCCCGTACGACACGCGGATCAGCCGCGAGACCTGCAGCCCCAGCGAGCCGAGGACGATCTTCACCTCGCGGTTCTTGCCTTCCGACAGCGCCACCGTCAGCCACGAGTTGTCGCCAGTGTCGCGGTCCACCGTCACGTGGATCGGACCGTAGAGGACGCCGTCGACCGCCGTCCCCTCGGCAAGGCTCGCCAGCTTCTCCTTGTCGATCGGCCCGTGCACCCGCGCGCGGTACTTGCGCGTCCACCCCGTCGCCGGCAGCTCCAGCACCCGCGCCAGGCCGCCGTCGTTGGTGAGGATGAGCAGCCCCTCGGTGTTGATGTCGAGACGCCCCACCGTGACCACGCGCGGCAGCGACCCCGGCAGCGCATCGAACACCGTCGGCCGGCCCTCGGGGTCGTGGTTGGTGGTGACGAGGCCGCGCGGCTTGTGGAACATGAAGGCGCGCGTGCGCAGGCGCTGCGGAATCGGCTGCCCGTCGACGCTGATCACGTCGCTCTCGGTCACCGTCACCGCCGGCGTGTCGAGGGTGACACCGTTGACGGACACGCGCCCGGCCTCGATCATGGCCTCCGCCTCGCGGCGCGAGGCCACGCCCGCCCGTGCGATCACCTTGGCGACTCGGTCGCCTTTCGCCATACCGGGTTCCGGATCGCTGGCCTCAGGGGGGGACGTGTCGGACATCGTCAAACCTTCGTGACGTTCATGGAGCATGCGCTGGCCGAGGCACGCCTGGCGGCGGAGCGCGGCGAAGTGCCGGTCGGGGCGGTGATTGTCAAGGACGGTGCGATCCTAGCGTCGGCCGGCAACCGCACCCTCGCCGACCTGGACCCCACAGCACATGCCGAAATCATCGCAATCCGATCCGCCGCTCGGGTCATCGGATCCGAACGGCTTCTCGATTGCGATCTGTACGTCACATTGGAGCCCTGCGCCATGTGTGCCGCAGCGATCAGTTTCGCAAGGATCCGGAGACTTTATTTCGGAGCGCTCGACCCGAAAGGCGGTGCCGTGGAGAGCGGACCCTGCCTCTACACCCATTCGACGGTTCATCATAGACCCGAAGTGTACGGCGGCTTCGCCGAAACCGAGGCCGCCCGCCTCCTCGAGGCGTTTTTTCGCGCCCGCCGCTGACGCCGCCCCGCCGCGACCGCGAAAACCCCGCCGCTTCCGGCCCGGCACACGCCGAGGGTGCTGGCCGAGCCACGCGCCCGCGTCATATCAGCGTTCCCCGCATTCGATTGGCCGCGCCGCCATGACTTTGCCGCGCCGAGGCTCCAAGACCGCGCCATGACTGCGCCGACGCCCCCTCCCGACGCCACCCGGTATCGCATGCCGCCCGCGACGCCGCGCCGCCGCGGCCACGCCGCCACCGGCTTCCTCGCCGGCCTCGTCCTCGCGGCCTTCCTCGCCGCCGGCACCGCGCTCGCGTTCCTGCCCCCGGCCTACGGCGGCCGGCCGGACTGGTTCCGCGGCGGCCCGCCGGGGGCGCCGGTCCTGCCCGCCTCGGTCGGCACCGTCACCTGGGGCGACCTCGTCCCGCCGGAGACCAACCTCGTCTTCTACGACATGATCGCCTCGCTGCGGGAGATGGCGCAGGCGCTGCACGGTCCGACCCGCTCCGCCTTCTACCTCCTGCGCCCCGAACATCCGCTCAACTCGATGGAGGCCCGCACGCACGCCGAGACGACGATGACGGACCTCTTCGACGGCGCCGCCGAGGAGGCCGGCTGGCAGCGCGACGACCGCTTCCGCCACGAGGGCTGGGCCTTCACGTCCACCGGCTACGAGAAGGACGGCTACCTCTTCGTCATCGCCGCGATGGGACGGCGCGTGCAGCCCGGCCGGAACGGCCGGCCGGTGCAGATCGGCGGCGAGGTCGGCGACTGGTCGGGCCCCGACGACGCGCTGCCGCTCGCCGTCTTCACCGACCTGCCGCGCCAGGACGTCCTGCGCGCCACGTGGCTCTCACCCGAATCCTGGATCCGCGACAACCGCCCGGGCGCGAGCCCCGGCGGCGAGACCACCCTGCAGGACTACCTGAAACAGCACTAGGCCACGCCCCGCGCTCCATCGGGCGCGGGACCCGGCGTGGCGAACGGGACCCGGCCCCTCTCCCGTTCCGGGGAGGAGCGCGGCCCGCCTCAGTGGGCGGTCGCCCCGGCGTCGGCGTCGTCCGCCGAGGGTGCGCGGCGCTTGCGCCGGGACGCCTCGCCCGGCATGTCCGCCCTGTCCGCCTTGGCGGCGGCCTTCGCGCCCGCCGGCTTCGCTGCCCCCTTGGCGCCGCCCGCCTTGGCGGGAGCCTTCCCCGCCTTGGCCTTCGCCGCCTTCCCCTCGGCCGCCTTCGCCTCGGCGGGCCTCGCCTGCGCGGCCCTGGGCTCGGCCCGTTTCGGCGGGCAGTCCGCGGCGATCGCGGTCGCGGCGAGGGCGATCAGGCGCTCGGCCCGAAGCTCGCTCTCGGCGCGCAGCCAGTGGTCTTGCTCGAGACCACCGGGCCGGCCGGCCTTCTCCCAGATCGTGTAAGCGCGCTCGCGGATGCGCGCATCGTCGATGCAGTCCAACATCGCGGAATCCCCTGACACATCACGCCCTGACTGGCCAACAACACTCGAGTCCCGGGCCCTCGTCCATGGGCACCCCGCCAGACTAGGAGGGAAATCCAAAGCAAATCTTAACCATCAACAGGAGTCCCCTGCCTTGCCCGGGACTTGGCCCCGTCGACCGCGCCCGCGCGTGGACGGACCGCGGCCGGGGACCGCCGCAGGCACAGGCGGCGCTGGAACGCCCCCGTCCGGCCCTGTAGCCAGAGGGGCGCGCCGGCGCCCCTCGTCCGGCGACGCGCACGGGAGGACCTCAGCGAATGTCTCATCGGCCCGGCGCCACCGTCGTTCATGCACGCACGCCCGAGTCCGCCGCCATGGTGGCGGAGACGAGGCGCGTCATGGCGCTCACCGCGCGCCTCAACCGCCTGACATTCGACGATGCCGCCGAAGTCCGCGCCCTCCTCGGCGAGATCATCGGCCGCCCGGTCGACGACAGCGTCCTCCTGCTGCCGCCCTTCTTCGCGACCGGGGGCAGGAACACGACCATCGGGCGCAACGTCTTCATCAACCAGAACTGCACGCTCTACGACCTCGGCGGCGTCACCATCGGCGACGAGGTGATGATCGGCCCCAACGTCAGCATCATCACGTCCGGCCATCCGGTCGAGCCGGCCGGCCGGCGGTCCGTTACCGTCGCCGAGCCCATCGTCATCGGGCGGAACGTCTGGATCGCCGCCGGGGCGACGATCATCGGCGGCGTCACCATCGGCGAGAACTCCGTCGTGGCCGCGGGCGCGGTGGTGACGCGGGACGTTCCGGCGAACGCGCTGGCCGGCGGCAATCCGGCGCGCGTCATCCGCACGCTCGCCCCGTCCGCCTGACACCCCGCCTCCCGGAGGCGGCCCGGCCGGCGCCCTACTCCGGCAACTCCATGTCGAGGAGCACGCCGGACAGGCACTTGCCATGCGCGTCCTGCGCCAGCGAGCGGGTGACGCCGCCGCGCAGCGCGCCCTTCAGCACGAAGTTGAGCGCGCCGAGCTGCGGCAGCGCGAAACGCGTCACCTCCCCGGTCACCATCGCGCCGAAGTGCGCCCTCACCCGCTCCGCCGTCACCTCGCGCTCCAGCCGCGCGAAGTCCGCCTTGTCGTAGGCGATGACGGAGAGGTTCGAGGTGTTGCCCTTGTCGCCGGCGCGCGCGTGCGCGATCTCACCCAGCCGCATGTCTCGCCCCCGTCAGTTGACCACCGTCACGCGCGGCGCGACATCGTTCTCCGGGACCAGCGCCGAGGCGATCGCCAGCACCTCGCGCACGCCCCTCGTGACGCCGCCGCCGCCCGCCGGGCCGCACAGGTACAGCGCCTCGACCTCCTGGCCGATGCGCGCCGCCGCCTCGCGGTCGTCCGTGCGCGCCGCGAAGCGGACCCGCACTTCCGCCGGCTCCCCGCGCGCGGCGGCCCCCTCGAACACGCTGTTGACGCCGATCAGCTCGCCCCGCACCTCGCGGCAGGCGATCCCCGTGAGCGCCATCCGCTCCCTCAGGATCTCCAGCGCGAGGCGCCCGCGCGCCTCCGCCCCGGTGCCGGCGTAGGAGATCTGCCCCTCGCCGATGAACCCGTCGCGGTAGCCGACCGAGACCTTGTAGAGCCCGCTGCGCGCCCGACCGTCCCCGCCCTCGACGCGCACGAGGTCCGGCCCGGCCTCGCGGACGGTCACGGCGGAGAAGTCCGCCGCCACGTCGGGCTGCAGGTAGGCGGCCGGGTCGTGCACCTCGTAGAGGAGCTGCTCGGTCACCGTCGCGGCGTCGATCCGCCCGCCGGACCCGGCCACCTTGCCGATCGTCAGGCCGCCGTCCGCGTCCACCTCGCCGATGGGAAAGCCGATGCGCGCCAGATCGGGCACGTCCTTGCGGCCCGGATCGGCGAAGTAGCCGCCGGTGATCTGCGCCGCGCATTCCAGAAGATGCCCGGCGACGGTCCCCCGGCCGAGCCGCGTCCAGTCGTCCATCGCCCAGCCGAACTCGTGGACCAGCGGCCCGAGGAAGAGCGCCGGGTCGGCCGCGCGCCCGGTGACGACGATGTCCGCCCCGGCCCCCAGCGCCTCGGCGATCGGCCCGGCCCCGAGGTAGGCGTTGGCCGAGATGACCGCGTCGCCCAGCGAGGAGAGCGGCGCGGCCAGCTCCTCCAGCATCGGGTCCGCCCGCCGGAGGACGTCCAGCACGTCGTCGCCCGTGACTGCCGCGACCACGGGGTTGAGCCCCAGCTCGCGCGCGATCGCCCGCACCCGCGACGCGGCGGCGACGGGGTTCGCGGCCCCCATGTTGGTGACGATCCGCACGTTGCCGGCGGCGCAGGCCGGCAGCACCGCGCGCATGCGCGCCTCGAGCAGCGGGTCGAAGCCGCCCTCGATGTCGCCCAGCCGCGCCTGCTGCGCCAGCGCGATGGTGCGCTCCGCCAGGCACTCGAACACCAGGTAGTCGAGGCGGCCCTTCTCCGCGAGCTCCACCGCCGGATCGATCCGGTCGCCGGAGAACCCGGCGCCCGCCCCCAAACGCACCGTCCGCGTCACGCCCGTCCCCCTCGCTGGCCCGCCCGCCGCCGCCTCAGACCGTGGCGATCGGGTTGGCGGGGCTTCCGACCGCACCCGGAAGGCGCAGCGGCGGCGCCGTCAAGAGGAAGCGGTAGCGCCCGCGCGCGCGCAGCCACTCGGCCAGCGGCGTCAGGTGCCACAGCTCGCCGAGGTGGATGCCGTTCTTGAACAGGCAGTGCTCGTGGAGCGGCATCTGCGCGCACGGCGTCTCGTGCCCCTCCTGCGCGGGTAGCCCCTCCACGGCGTAATTGTCGGCGATCAGCACCGCGAGCCCGCTGTCGGAGATCCAGTTCAGCAGCCTGCCGTCGCGCCCGTTGAGCACGGCGCAGAGGGAGTGGAGCGCCTCGGCGTCGGGCGTCTTCCTCATCTCCAGCACGCGCTGCCCGAAGCCGGTGTGGAGGCACACCATGTCCCCGGTCTCGACCTCGACGCCGTCCGCCTCCATGACGCGCATCAGCTCGTCGTAGCCGACGAAGGTGCGCGCGTCGCCGTAGTGTGCCCGCAGGTCGACCATGACGGCGCGGCCCTGCACGCCGTGCGCGGCCATCCCCTCGATGCCGAGCCGGGTGGCGCCCGAGGTGCTCTCCCGGCTCGTCCCGTCGCCCATGCCGCAGTCGGCGAGCGAGCTCGGCCCCCTGATGTCCTCGTCGGCGCGGAAGCCGTTGTAGTAGACCTTCTCGGCCACGCCGTCGCCGTCGGCGTCGAAGCGCGAGCCGACGTGGCAGAGCGCGTCCCACTGGGTCGAATACTGCAGATGCAGGATGACGAGGTCGTCGCACACGACGTCGGTGACCTGATCGCCGATCGCCGCGTTGAAGTTGGGCATCGTCTCGCGCATCGTCGGGCGCAGGACAGGCGGGTAGCGGCGCGGGTTGAGGAGGTTGCCGCCCGGGTAGTCGAGCGGCAGGCTGAGCGAGAAGGTCACCCCCTCCCGGACTTCGGCGACACCCTGGCGCACCTTCTCGGGGGTGATGAGGTTGAGCCGACCGAGCTGGTCGTCGGGGCTGAAGTCGCCCCAGTTCGCGCCCTCGGGACGCTGCACCCAGCGCGGATTGTCCATGTCGTGTCCTCCCTGCCGTGTCCCCGGCTTGCGGAAGGTGTAGCACCACATTTCCCCCGCTGCACAATCCCCCGGACCAGCGGCGCCGCGCCCCGCGCCGACGGCACCCCGCTCCCGCCGCCCCCGACCGGGGCGGCCCCGCTCGCACGGCCACCCGGCGGCCGCCCCCGGCCCCCGGTTCTCCGGCCCCGGTCCCCGGGTGAACGCCGGGCCGGCGGCGGCGACTACGGCTGGTGCGCGAAGTAGTGGGCCAGCGCCGCGATGTCCTCGTCGGAGAGATTGGCGGCGATCTCCACCATCGCCGCGCGCTCGCCGATGCGCCGCTCGGTCTTGTAGTCGTGGAGGGCCTTTTCGACGTAGTCGGCGCGCTGGTTGCGCAGCGCCGGCATCTGCTGGCCGCCGCGGTAGTCGGCGCCGTGGCAGCGGCCGCAGCCGTTCTGCGACGACAGCTCCGCGCCGCGCGCCATCAGCGCCTCGTCGCCCGGTCCCTGCGTCGGCGGCGGCCCGAAGGAGGCGACGAAGGCGGCCGCCGCCTTCAGGTCGTCGTTGCTCATCCCCTCGACCGTCGCCTCCATCTCGGGCGAGTCGCGGTTGCCGTCGCGGAACTCCACCAGCTGGAGGAGGGCGTAGTATTCCGGCAGCCCCGCCAGCGAGGGGATCTCCGCCATCTCGGAGACGCCGCCTTCGCCGTGGCACCCCTCGCAGGTCGCCTGCCGTTCGGGGAAGAGCTTCAGGTCGGCCGCCGCCGGTCCGGCGGCGAGGAGGGTGCCGAGGCCGGCGAGCATCATCAATCGCTTCACGTGTTCCATCCATGGCTCCGGCGCGGCCGTCCGCGCCGCGTCGACCGGGGGCTGCGCGCCGCCGCGGTCCGGGACCGGCCGCCGCCCCCGAAGGGTCCCGCGGGCACCCGGCCCCAGCGTCGGGCCGGACGCCGGGCGGGGTGCCCGGCGCCGGCCTCCGTGCGGCGTCCGCCTACTTCGTGTAGGAGACGCGGTAGACCGCCCCGTTCCAGTCGTCGCTGACGAGGAGCGAGCCGTCGGCCATCACCTCGACGTCGACCGGCCGGCCGATATACTCGTTGTCCTCGATCAGCCCCTCCAGGAACGGCTCCATCGAGGTCACGTCGCCGTTCTCGTCGAGGAACACGGCGAGGATGTCCGCGCCGATCTTCTTCGTGCGGTTCCACGGCCCGTGACGGGCGACAAAGATCGCGCCGCGATAGCGCTCGGGGAACATCTCGCCGGTGTAGAAGCGCATGCCGAGCGGGGCGACGTGGGGCCCCAGCTTGGCGACGGGCGGCTCGAAGTCGGCGCAGTCGTAGCCCCAGCCGAACTCCGGATCGGCGAGGTCGCCCTGGTGGCAGAAGGGGAAGCCGAAGTGCTGCTTGCCCGGCTCGGTCATCCGGTTCAGCTCGCCGTTGGGCAGGTCCTCCGACAGCCAGTCGCGGTTGTTGTCGGTGAAGTAGAGCGCGCCGGTCTTCGGGTGGAAGTCGAAGCCGACGGTGTTGCGCATGCCGCGCAGGACCGGCTCGGCGCCCGAGCCGTCGAGGCCCACCTTGCGGATCTCGCCGAAGCCCGGCTCCGGCATGCAGATGTTGCAGGGCGCGCTGTTGGAAACGTAGAGGTTCTCGTCCGGCCCGACCGCGAGGAAGCGCCAGCCGTGCGGCCGCGGCTCGCCGAGGTCCTCGTAGATCGAGACCAGCGGCGGCGGGTCCTTCAGCTGGTCCTCGATGTTCTCCGCCTTCGAGATCTTGGTGTGCTCGGCGACGTAGAGCGTGCCGTCGTGCACCGCGATCCCGTTCGGCCAGTCGAGCCCCTCGTAGATCACCTGGGCGGTGCGCTTGCCGCCGTCGTCGGTGATCGCCCACAGCTTGTTGCCCTGCCAGTTGGAGACGAAGACCGTCCCCTTCTCGCCGACGCGCAGCGAGCGGGCGTTCTTGATGCCGCTCGCATAGACCTCGACCTCGAAGCCTTCCGGAACGGTGATCTTGTCGAGCGGCAGGTCCGCCTCCTCCGTGGCGAAGGGCGGCGCCGAGAGCGGCGCGAGGCGCTGGGCGCCGGCGGTCTCGGGGCGGCCCTGCAGCGGTCCGTCGGCGGGGGCCGGGTTGTTGACGGTGGCCGGGGCGGGCGGGTCCGCCTGGCCGAACGCCGGACCGGTGGCCATCCACAGCGCCGCCGCGCCCGCCATCAGCACGGCGCGGCCTACATCGATCGTCCTTGGCATCACAGTTTCCTCTCCTGTGCGCCATGGCCTCGTTGGGTTTGTTTGCCTGCGGCGACTGCGGACGCGACTGCCGAAGCTTATGACCATGGCCCGATCAACAGACCACACAATCTTCAGGAATGAAACGGTGCCACCCAACCTAAAGGTACGATGACGGAGATTTTTGTGCACCGTCGCATGCGCCGGCGTATCCCGCAGTCTCCCTCGCCTTTTCGGCGGCCCCGGGCGGGCGTCCGGCCTGCTGCGGCGCGTGGCGGCGGCGGGCGGCCGGGCCCGCGCCGCCCGCCCGGAACACCGCCGGGCCGGCGCCGCCAGACCGCATCTCGCTGCACTTGCCATTGGCGCGCCTTATGGCAGTGTGGCGCCGGGCACCGAGGCGCACGACGCGCGAGACCGACCGGAAGGGACCCGATGACCGACGCGATCACAGACCAGGGCCGCAAGGTCGCCGCGCATTGGTCCACACTCGCCGTCAGCTACGACGGCGCCGTCAGCGCGCTGCGCGAGGCCGGCATCGACCCCGCCGCCGCCCGGCCCGAGGACCTCCACGCGTTCGACATGATCCACATGGGCGGCCTCGCCGCGACCGACGCGCTCGCCCTGCAGGGCGGGATCGGCGCCGGCGACCGCGTGCTCGACGTCGGGGCGGGCGTCGGCGGGTCGTCACGGCGCTTCGCCGACCGCTACGGCGCGACCGTGACCTCCGTCGAGCTGTCGGAGACGCTCGCCGGCACCGCGGAGCGTCTCAACGCGCTCGTCGGCCTGTCGCCGCGGATGACCGTCATCAACGCCAGCGCGCTGTCGATGCCGGTCGAGACCGGAGCCTTCGACGTCGTCGTGATGCAGCACGTCGCCATGCAGATCGCCGAGAAGGACCGCCTCTTCGGCGAGCTCGCGCGGGCGCTGGCGCCCGGCGGCCGGCTCGCGCTGCACGAGATCTTCTCGGGCGAGGGCGAGCTGCGCTGGCCGCTCGCCTGGGCGACCGACGCGTCGATGTCGGCGCTGGAGCCGCTGGACGCGGCGCTCGCCCGCCTGCGCGCGCTCGGCCTCTCGCCCGGCGAGTTCGTCGACGAATCCGAGCTCGGGCAGCGCTTCCATCAGGGCATCATCGCGCGCTGGGGCGCCGCGGCGGACGAGGGCCGGTCGCTGGACGGCCTCGCCCCGGAGGTCCTGGCGAAGCGCGTCGCCGCCTCCCGCGCCATGGAGCACAACCTGCGCGTCGGCTCGCTGCGGGTCGGCCGCCTCGTCGCCGTGCGCGCGGCCTGACAGCCCCTCCGCACCGCCCCGCCGGCGACCCGGTCCGCCCCGTGGAGGAGCGGCGCCGGATTCAGACTGGAACGTTCGAGGACACGCCACCATGCCCGAGCAGATGACGATCTGGACCTTCGACTGGGTCCCGAAGGGCCCGCGCGGCTTCGTGCGCGACCTCAGGCTCCGCTGGGCCCTCGAGGAGGCGGGCCTCCCCTACTCCGTCGCCACCGTCCCGTTCGAGGACCGCGGCCCCGACCACATCGCCAGGCAGCCGTTCGGGCAGGTCCCCTTCCTCGAGGACGGCGAGGTGCGCGTGTTCGAGAGCGGCGCCTGCCTCCTGCACATCGCCGAGCGCAGCGAGGCGCTGATGCCGCGCGACCCGAAGGGCCGGGCCGAGACGCAGCAATGGCTCGTCGCCGCGCTGAACTCGGTCGAGATGGTCACCGTGCCGTGGTGGTTCATCAACCTGTCCGATCCGCCGGAAAACCCCCTCGCCGGCTGGATGGCGCAGCGCTTCGACCGCCTGGAGGCGGTCCTCAAGGAGCGCGAATGGCTCGCCGCCTCGCGCTTCACCGTGGCGGACCTCATGATGGCCGACGCCCTGCGCGTGCCGAAGAAACTGGGCCGGCTCGACCCCTACGAGGCGCTCGGCGCCTACGTCTCGCGCGCCTGCAGCCGCCCCGCCTTCAGGAAGGCCTACCGGGACCAGCTCGCCCACTTCAAGGCCGCCGACGCCGCCCGCGGCCTGACGGACGCCTGAGCCGCCCCGTCCCCGCCGGAACGGCCCGCCGCCCGCCTCAGTGGGCCTGCCGGCCCGGGAAGAGCTCCGGCAGGTGGGCGCTGTTGCCGTACCAGACCTCCCGGTCCGGGGTGCCGTCGCGGTTCGGCGCGTCGCCGTCGAACGCCACCGACACCGCCATCACCCCCAGCACGACCGCCACCAGCGCGAGCAGCCCGGTGGAGGTCCGCTCGACCCGCGCCCCGGTTCCGGAGCGGGTGCCGGACACCTTGATCCCGTTGACGTCGCTCATCTCGACTCTCCTCACGTCGCGGCGGCACTGCCGTCCTGCCGGCTCCACCTAGGCGCGCGCCGTCGTTCACTCAAACGAATGATCGTCATGCCTTCCATCACGATCCCTGATGCTTCCGGCACCCCCGGACGGCCCCGCCGCCGGCCCTGCCCCCGCCCCGCCGCCGACCCGTGCGAAAAGCACGCCTGCCTGCGCCGAAACGCCGTGTCACGCTGCTTTGCGGGGGCCGAGGTCGCTGCTACATAAGCGCCATGGATGACATCGCCCACGTCGACACGAACGCCCCCGCCAGCGCCGCCTCCGAAGGCCATGCGCAGACCATTGCCAATGTGCGCAACTTCTCGATCGTCGCGCACATCGACCATGGCAAGTCGACGCTCGCCGACCGCCTGATCCAGGCGACGGGCTCCCTCACCGACCGCGAGATGAAGGACCAGATCCTCGACTCGATGGACATCGAGCGCGAGCGGGGCATCACCATCAAGGCGCAGACCGTGCGGCTCGTCTACACGGCGAAGGACGGGAAAGAGTACAAGCTCAACCTGATCGACACGCCCGGCCACGTCGACTTCGCCTACGAGGTGAACCGCTCGCTCGCCGCGTGCGAAGGCTCCCTCCTCGTGGTCGACGCCTCCCAGGGCGTCGAGGCGCAGACCCTCGCCAACGTCTACCAGGCGATCGACAACGACCACGAGATCGTCCCGGTCCTCAACAAGGTGGACCTGCCCGCCGCCGACCCCGAGCGCATCCGCGCGCAGATCGAGGAGGTCATCGGCATCGACGCGTCCGAGGCGATCCCCATCTCCGCCAAGACCGGGCTCGGCATCCCCGACGTGCTGGAGGCGATCGTCAAGCGCCTGCCGCCCCCCAAGGGCGACCCGAAGGCGCCCCTCAAGGCGATGCTCGTCGATTCCTGGTTCGACCAGTATCTCGGCGTCGTCACCCTCGTGCGCATCATCGACGGCGAGCTGAAGAAGGGCCAGACCGTGCGCATGATGCGCACCGGCGCGAAGTACGGCGTCGACAAGGTCGGCGTCTTCACCCCCAAGCTGCTCGAGGTGGACAGCCTCGGCCCCGGCGAGATCGGCTTCCTCATCGCCGGCATCAAGGAGGTCGCCGACACCCGCGTCGGTGACACCATCACCGAGGACAAGCGCCCCGCGACCGAGCCGCTGCCCGGCTTCCGCCCGGCCATCCCGGTCGTCTTCTGCGGCCTCTTCCCGGTCGACGCGAACGACTTCGAGGACCTGCGCGCCGCCATGGGCAAGCTGCGCCTCAACGACGCCTCGTTCTCGTTCGAGATGGAGACCTCGGCCGCGCTCGGCTTCGGCTTCCGCTGCGGCTTCCTCGGCCTCCTCCACCTCGAGATCATCCAGGAGCGGCTGGAGCGCGAGTTCAACCTCGACCTCATCGCCACCGCGCCGTCGGTGGTCTACCAGCTCCACCTCTCCTCCGGCGAGATGAAGGAGCTGCACAACCCGGTCGACATGCCCGACCCGACCGAGATCGACAGCATCGCCGAGCCGTGGATCAAGGCGACCATCCTGACGCCGGACGAGTATCTCGGCGGCATCCTCAAGCTCTGCCAGGAGCGGCGCGGCAACCAGACCGAGCTCAGCTACGTCGGCAGCCGCGCGATGGTGACCTACGAGCTGCCGCTGAACGAGGTGGTGTTCGACTTCTACGACCGCCTCAAGTCGGTATCGAAGGGCTACGCCTCGTTCGACTACTCGCTGTCCGACTACCGCGAGGGCGACCTCGTGCGCATGAACATCCTCGTCAACGCCGAGCCGGTCGACGCGCTGGCGATGCTGGTCCACCGCTCCCAGGCCGAGCGCCGCGGCCGCGCCATGTGCGAGAAGCTGAAGGAGCTGATCCCCCAGCACATGTTCGTCATCCCGATCCAGGCCGCCATCGGCGGCCGCATCATCGCCAGAGAGACGATCCGCGCGCTGAGGAAGGACGTGACCGCCAAGTGCTACGGCGGCGACGCCACCCGCAAGCGCAAGTTGCTGGAGAAGCAAAAAGCGGGCAAGAAGAAGATGCGCCAGTTCGGCAAGGTGGAGATCCCGCAGGAGGCGTTTATTGCGGCGCTGAAGGTGGATGGGTAGAGTCTGCCATTCGCCGTTCGATCACCGCTTGAACTCATGAAGTTTGGGCTGCGTAGTTATTCCTAGCCCATCTTTTTTCTGATCTGTGTCCAAACGAGGATCCTTCAACGGCGTCAGGGCATCCCGGTTTGGAACGAAGCTATTTGGCAATCTCCACATTGACCCGCGCGGGGCGTCTTTCATATGCTCATAAATAACCGGCCACCACTGAATCCACAGCGCGGCTTTTGAATACCCATTCCAGCCTCCGCTTTTCTTTGGTGGCCAATATGAAACCAAACCACTTTCCGCATAAGCGATGAGGTCTGGCCAATTTTGCAGTATTCTTGAATCGCCTGAAATTATTGCGTGACCATCATCGTCGGAGAACTGTTTTAGCCAAGTAGGATCTCCAGTTGCAGGCGGCGAGAATTCCCTAACATGACTAAGCTCAAACCCACCGCGCGAAGACAAATATGCACGAAGTGCTGCGACTATGCGGGGGCTCATATTCTCATCGAATCGAATTTTCACATCGACCCTTAATGCAGGATGCGCTCTTCTAATTCGTTTTCAAATTCGACAGCATCCAAGACGGCCTCGACGGGTATCTCAAAATCTTGACTCACCGCCTCAGCATCACCGTGCTCTGCTTGATACGCAAGCCGAATTGCCTCAGTAGGAACCCGAAACCTTAAAAGAGCAGGCCTTCCAAAGGCAACGTTAGGCCTAACAACGATATTGCGATGGTTACGTAGAGGCGTAAATTCTGCAGCTAAGTCATCCACATAAAATATCTGATCCATTAGAGATTGATCGATTACGCGCTTCATTACAAAATTATCAGACATCACGTCGACCAATCCTTGCTCCACCCCGTTAATTCCCTCCATTACAACCTCCTGAAAAATCCGTTTCCCATCAGCCAAGAATTTATTTTTGTAAGCGAATGGGCGCCCAGTATTTTGCTGCGCACGAAGCTTGTTTGCCACTCGCCGAATGGTCTGCGCGCTATAACCAAGCGAGCGAAAATGTGCGACCCATGCGCTTTCCACCAAATCAAGAAAACCTAGGATGGGACCTTTAACGCCTTGACGCAACTCAGTATTCAGGATAGGGGAAGCGTGACTTCCGGGGCTTCCATTAACCCAAGAATTTACTTGCGCACGCCTAGTTCCGACAATGCGAGCGAGTTGGGGAAGAGTGTAAGACGCAGCAGCATTCCTAGCGTTTTCCTCCTCAAGCATCATACCCTCCACTCGATTTCCGCCTAACCCCACGCAGCCACAGATGGCATGGCTGAATCTCGTTAGATAGCAAGTCTGGTAGAAATGACCAAGCCGGTGGTTCCTCGCAATCAGCTTGTGTTCTTGTGCCCACAGTTGGACGGATGGCGCATCATCACCGTCTTCACCGTCATCGCCCAATTCCTGAGGTAGCGCCCATGCAGATCACCTACGACCCCGACGCGAACGCCGCCTACATCACCCTGACCGACAAGACCGGCGAGCTGGAAACCCTCGTCATCAACGATGACATCAATATCGACGTCCTCCCCGACGGCTCGCTCTACGGCATCGAACTTCTCGACGCGGACCGCCAGCTTCAGTCCGACGACAGAACCCTTACCGTCCTGAACCAGCTCACCGGCGAGGAACTCCGCCTCAAGCTCCAGCCCGCCTGAAACCTTATCCCCGCCCCACTCACCCCGCGTACCATCCCCCCACACGCGTCACCGGGGAGGCCTGTCCGGACCGGCCGACAGGGAGCGCGTGTTTCGGCCGCCGGCCGGGAGAGGGCGTAACGCACCCGAACCCGCCGGCAGGACGGTTGGGACGGACGGCGCCGTTCGCCATGACGCCCGCGTGACGTGAGGGGGCCCACGCCCGCCACACCGCTCCGCCGGGACCCGCGAACCGGCGTCCCCGTACCGCGCGCATCCGAGGATGCCGCGGGCCGAAAGCCCCACCCGCCCTCAAAGCCGGACGGCGGGCGCGCGGCGAGCGGCTCACCTACACCATAGCGCCGTTTCCCGCGCGCCCGGCCCCTCCCCAACCCTTCCGAGGGATCGCCTCCGCACGCCCCCACCTCCGACGGCCGCCCACCTCCGACGGCCCCACTTCCGGCGACCCCGCGCCGCCGCCTCCCGGCGCGCCGCGGCCGCGCCACAAAAAATCCTCCGTTCACACCCCGTTCAGCTGGAAATTGAGCAAATTACCGCTCAGTCGTGCGAGTTCCGGCCTGCGATCCATCTCGCGCCGCGTCAGCCCGCACACCGCCGAGGGAGGACGGGATGAAACTGATGCTCGCAGTCGCCGTCATGGCCGCGTTCGCCATGGCCACCCCATTCCAGGCCCACGCCGCCGGACCGCCGGGCCTCGCCCTCAAGTCGCAGATCGGCACCGCCCCCAGCGGCATCGTCACCGTCCAGAACCGCGGACGCAGCGGCGGCGGCGGTTATCGCGGCGGCGGAGGCTACCGCGGCGGCGGCAACCGGGGCGGCGGCGCCGTCTACCGCGGACGCTCCGGCGGCGGACGCTCCGCCTACCGCGGCCAGGCCTCCCGCGGACAGGCCTACCGCGGTCGCACCACCGCCGGTCGCCAGGCCTACCGCGGCCAGACCTACCGCGGCCGCACCACCGCCGGCCGCCAGGCCTACCGCGGCCAGGCCTACCGCGGCCGCACCGCCACCAGCCGCCAGGCCTACCGCGGCCAGACCTACCGGGGCCGGACCGCCAGCGGGCGCCGCGTCAACACCGGCCGGCAGTACGCCACCCGCAACGCCTACCGCGGCCACCGCGCCCCGCCCCGCCACGTGAACCGCGGTCCCGGATCGCGCTACGCCCACAACGGCGCCCGGCGCTACTACCGCCACGGCCGCTGGTACGACGGCTACCCCCGCTGGAACGGCGACAGGCGATACTATCGCGGCTACTACTGGCGGCCCGCGTACGACGGCTGGTACTACTGGAACAACAGCGCCTGGTTCTGGGCGCCCGCGTTCGGCGTGCTCGCCGCCGCGACCCTGCCGCTCTACTCCAACAACACGGTCGTCGTGGTCGAGGACTACGCCCCGTGGAGCGACGGCTGGTTCGCCTACTGCACCAACCGCTTCCGCAGCTTCGACCCGAACACCGGGACCTACCTCGGCTACGACGGCATCCGCCACTTCTGCGTCTACCGCGGCTGACCGCCAGCCGGACGACGCCCGCCGGGGCGACCCGCCTATCCCCGCCCCGGCCCGCTGCCGCCATACTCCCCCTGCCGGACCGTCAGACCCCGGCAGGATCGAGGCGGGCGCGACAGGCGCCCGGGACCGGAGGCGGCGCATGAGGCAAGAGGCGGCACCACGGCACGGCCGGCCCCCGGCCCGGAACCGCCCGCCCCTCCGCCCCGCAGGCCCGCCGACAGCAGGCCACCGGGCCTCCGCCCCGCCCCGGACCGGCAGAAGAACCGGCCCGCCGGGACCCGCCAGCCGCCAGCCGCCAGCCGCCGGACCGGCAGGTGGACCCGCAGGCCGACGCCCGGCAAGTCCCGGACAGGCCGGTCCCCGCCGCCCCCGGCCCACGGCCGTCGGCCACCGGCGCCCCCGGCCGCGGCGCGCCGCCTCGCGACCGGGTCCGGCCCCCGGGGCGCGCTACTCCACCGCCCGCCGCGCGACGTCCTCCGTCGCCCCCGAGCCCAGCTTGCGCAGCTCGCGCGCCAGCCGGATCGACGGCTTGGCCGCGAACAGCACCGACCCGACGAGGAACAGCCACGTCCCGGCCACCATCGTCGACTCCCAGAAGAACAGCACCGACCCAACGATGAACGACGCCGCCGCGCCGAAATCCACCAGCGTGTAGGCGAGCTCGTATGCCGCATAGATCCGCCGTTCGCGCGGCGACATCCCCTGGTTGGAATGCGGCTCGAACATGCGGCGCGACGCGTCCTGCCTCTCGGTCATCCTCGCTCCCTCCGTTCCGGTTCCTCCCCACCAACGGCGGCACGCGCCGCAGGATCCCGCCGCCCGGCCCGGCCGCGCCAGCATCGCACCGGCGCGCCCCGTCCGCAGCCCCCGGCGCCCAGCCGCAACCCCAGCCCCCGGCGCCCGCCCCCGGCGCCCGCCCCCGGCGCCAGCCCGGCCCGCGCCCCCGGCACGGCCCCGGCCCTGTCCCCGCGGGGCATTTTCGCGCTATCCTTGTCGCATCGGCAGACTATCCCTGTCGCCACACCCCGCGGTTGCCTATCATCCGCGCCCACTTGCGACTGCGACAGGACTGATCCATGGACGTCGAACTCACCGTCTACCTCGCCGGAGAAATCCACTCCGACTGGCGCGACCAGATCGCCGACGGCGTCGACGAGTTCGACCTTCCGGTCGACCTCACCGGCCCCGTCACCGACCACGACGCCTCGGACGATTGCGGCATCGCCATCCTCGGCACCGAGGAAAACCCGTTCTGGAAGGACCACAAGGGCGCCAAGCTCAACGCCATGCGCACCCGCACCCTCATCGGCGAGGCCGACCTCGTCGTTGTGCGCTTCGGCGACAAGTACAAGCAGTGGAACGCCGCGTTCGACGCCGGCTACGCCGCCGCCCTCGGCACCCCCTACATCGTCATGCACCCCAAGGAGCACACCCACGCCCTCAAGGAGGTCGACGCCGAGGCGATGGCCGTCTGCGAGACGCCCGAGCAGGTCGTCGCGATCCTGCGCTACATCACCCGCGGCGAGCTCACGCGCCCCAGCCCCAACCTCTCGATCGTCCGTTGAGCGGACGGCCGGGACGCGGCGCCGGCGGTGCCCCCGGGCGCCGCCGCCGCGCCCCGGACGCGATGGAACCATGACCAAGATCATCTCCGCCATCATCGCGCTGGCGATCCTCGCCCACCTCATCCGCCCGCTCGGCCTGCCCGGCCTGAAGCGCCGCTCGGACGCGTGGAAGCTCGTCATCGTCGCCTTCGCGCTGCTCGCCGGCGTCATCCTCCTGCGGCCCGAGCCGTCGGCCGAGACACTGGGCCGCGCCCCCGCGCACGCCCCCGTCCGGGCCTCCTGACCCCGCCGGAACGCCCCGCCCCGGAGCGCCGGAACGCCGGGCTCCCCGGCGCGGAACGGGCCCCAATCCCCGCCCGCCGCCGGCGTGCCAGACTGTCGCCCGGCCCGCGTCCCACTGCACCGTGCGAGGCCAACATACGGCCCCAAGCCGGTGCGATACGTACCTGAAGGAGGAGTACCCGCGAGGGACAGGATGCTCGATCAACGCCGGCTCACCGAGTTTCCGTCGTTCACCGACTTCGGACGGGTCACCGACCCGGCCCTCTACGCCGGCGTGCCGAAGGACTGGTTCCTCGGCCTGACCGACGTCGTGCGGTCGACCCGGGCGATCGAGGCGGGGCGCTACAAGGCGGTGAACGTCGCCGGCTCCGCTGCCATTTCCGCGGTCATGAACCGCCTCGGAACGCGCCACTTCCCGTTCGCCTTCGGCGGCGACGGCTGCGTCTTCGCGCTCCCCGCCGCCGACCGCGACGGCGCGGCCGAGGCGCTCGCCCGGACCGCCGCCTGGGTGCGCGACGACATCGGCCTCGACCTGCGTACCGCGATCGTCACCGTCGCCAGCCTGCGCGAGGCCGGGACGGACGTGCGCGTCGCGATGTTCCGCCCCTCGCCCCATGTCGCCTACGCGATGTTCGACGGCGGCGGCGTGGCGCTCGCCGGGGCTTGGCTCAAGGCGGGGCGCGACGCCATCCTGCCGGCGGAGGAAGGCGCCCGGCCGGACCTCACCGGCCTGTCCTGCCGCTGGCAGCCGATCGAGCCGCGCAACGGCGCGATGGTCTCCATCATCCTCGTCCCCGGCGCCGGCGGCGGGGCCGCCTTCCGCGCCGCCGTGCAGCGGATCCTCGCGGTGCTGGGCGACGCCGACCGCTTCCACCCGGTGGACGCCGGGTCGCTGCGGCCGGCGCTGCTGTCGCCCGGCATCTGGCTGGAGGCACTGGCGAGCCGCTCCGGCCGCACCGCCATCGGCCAGGCCGCGCGCGTCGCCGCCCACAACGCGTTCGGCTGGCTGCTGTTCGCGAGCCGCATCAGGGTCGGCGCCTTCAACCCGGCGAGCTACCGCGGCGTCGCGGCCGAGAACGCCGACTACCGCAAGTTCGGCGACGCGCTGCACATGACCGCCGACTGCGGCCCCGACCTCGAGCTCGAGCTGATGGAGGCGCTCGACGCCGCCGAGGCCGCCGGCGACCTCCTCTACGGCATCCACCGCCAGGACGCGGCGCTGATGACCTGCATCGTCCCGTCCTACACCGACGACGGGCACTTCCACTTCGTCGACGGCGCCGGCGGAGGCTACGCGGCTGCCGCCGGCCACCTGCGCCGCAAGAGCGCCCGCGCCGCGCCCCCCGCCGCCGCCTGACGACGGACCGCCGGCGCGGCGAATCCTGAACTATATTTGGTCCAGTTCGTCTCCCCACCCTCAAATCGGAGAAAATCGCAACCTTGGCACGCGGGTTGCTAAGTCCAACGCGTGTATCCAACGGCGGATGCACGTTCGGCAACGATGTCGACTGGCACTGAAACCGTGATGGCTCGCGCGCGGGCCACACTGAGCTTTTGCCTTTTGTCGAGGTCGCCGCATGAACGTCGCAGTCCGCTCGGACAGCCTGAACGCGCCGGAGAACGCTACCGCCCCCGTCGTCATCGTCGGCGGCGGGCCGGTCGGCGTGCGCACCGCGCAGGAGCTGTCCCGCCGCGGCTGGGACGTCGTCCTCTTCAACGCCGAACGCTGGCGCCCCTACAACCGCGTCAAGCTGACCCCGCTGCTCGCCGGCGAGGCCCAGGTCGGCACCGTCTACCTCGACGACCGTTTCCCCCCGCCCGGTCGCGTCGCCTGCCACGACGGCACCTCCGTCGTCGACATCGACCGCGAGAAGCGCCACGTCGTCACCTCGCGCGGCGACGTCGTCGCCTACCACCGCCTCGTCCTCGCCCTCGGAAGCCGCGCCTTCATCCCCGCGATTCCCGGCGCGGACCTCCCCGGCGTCTACGCCTTCCGCAACTTCGACGACGCGGAGCGCCTCGTCGCCCGGACCATGTCGGCCCGCCACGTCGTCGTCATCGGCGGCGGCCTCCTCGGCCTCGAGGCGGCCCGCGGCATGGCCCGTCGCGGCGCCCGGGTCACCATCGTCGAACACGAGAACCGCCTCATGCCCCGCCAGCTCGACGAGGCCGCGGGCCGGACGCTCGCCGCCCGCATCGAGGCGCTCGGCGTCACCGTGCGCACCGGCGAGCGCATCGCCTCCATCGACGGCTTCTCCCGCGTCGTCTCCGTCACCCTCGCCAGCGGGGCGAGCCTCATCGCCGACACCGTCGTCGTCTGCACCGGCGTGCGCGCCAACATCCAGCTCCCCGCCGCGGTCGGCCTCGCATTCGGCCGCGCCGTCATCGTCGACGACGAGATGCGCACCTCCGACCCGTCGATCTACGCGGTCGGCGAATGCGCCGAGCACCGCGGCGTCGTCTACGGCCTCGTCGGCCCCGGTTTCGAGCACGCGGTGACCGCGGCCGCCAGCATCGCCGGCACCCCGGTCGCCTACAAGGGCTCCGTCCCGGCCACCAAGCTCAAGGTCCTCGGCGCCGACGTCTTCTCCATGGGCGACTTCGAGTCCGCCGCCCAGGCCCCGGGCGTCAGGAGCGTCGTCTTCACCGATCCGCAGAACGGCATCTACCGCCGCCTCTTCCTCGAGCGCGGCAAACTGGTCGCGGCCCTCGGCGTCGGCGCCTGGCCGGAGGCGAGCCGCCTGCAGCGCGCCGTCGCCGGACGGGCCCGCGTCTCCCCGCTCGCCCTCTGGCGCCTGCGCCGCACCGGCACCCTCTGGCGCGCCACGGCGGAGGGCGCCGCTGCCCTGCCGGCCAGCGCCATCGTCTGCAACTGCACCGGCGTCACCAAGGGCGCCATCGGCTCCGCCGTCGCCCGGGGCGCCACGACCCTCGCGGACGTCCGCGCCGCCACCGGCGCCAACACCGTCTGCGGCACCTGCCAGCCGCTGGTCCTCGACCTCCTCGGCGCCGCCGCGAGACCCCAGCCGGTCAAGTGGTGGCCCTTCGTCCTCGCCTTCTCGATCCTCGCCACCCACGCCTCGCTGGCGATCCTGCTGATCCCGAACGTCCCCGTCCCGGACACCTACTTCGACGGGCGGATGCTGCGGACGCTCTGGTTCGACTCGATCGTCAAGCAGTGGACCGGCTACACGCTCCTCGGGATCACGGTCGCCGCCGCCGTCCTCGGCCTGCGCAAGCGGATCGGCTGGTTCCGGCGGTTCGGCGGTTATCAGGCCTGGCGGCTGGTGCACATCGCGCTCGGCCTCCTCGCCGCCCTCGTCGCCGTGGCGCACACCGGACTGCGGCTCGGCACCAACCTCAACCTCGTGCTGATGGCGGGCTTCGTCGTCATGCTGGCGGCCGGCGCGGTCTCCGGCTTCATCACCGGCGGCGAGCACAAGATGCGCGAGGCCGAACTCATCGGCCCCCACGCCAGGCCCCGTGCGCTGCCGCTCTGGATCCACATCCTGGCGCTGTGGCCGCTCCCGGCGCTGATCCTATTCCACATCCTCAGCGTCTACACGTGGTGATGCGATGAGGATGAGCCGAAATGCCCTCCTCTGGTGCCTCTGGGTCGGCCTCACACTGGCCGCCGGCGGCGCGCTCGCCTCCATCGCCTACGTCGGCGGGGCGCGTGACATCTTCCTGATCGGCCGCACCACCGGGGCGCACCACCAGATCGAGGTGGCCTGCGAGGCGTGCCACACCTCCGGCTTCTTCGCCGACCGCGTGACGGTCCGGAAGGACATGAACAAGGCCTGCCTCACCTGCCACGAGGAGGAGCTGAAGGAGGCCGACGACTCGCACCCGGTCAAGAAGTTCCGCGACCCGCGCAACGTCGCCCGCCGCGCCGAACTCGACGCGCTGTACTGCATCACCTGCCACGCCGAGCATGTCCCGGAAGAGACCCGCGTCGGCGCCGTGACGCTCCCGATGGACTACTGCATGGCCTGCCATCAGGACGTCTACGAGAACCGCCCGACCCACAAGGGCTACGGCTTCGAGACCTGCGCCAGCGCCGGTTGCCACAATTTCCACGACAACACCGCGCTCTACGAGGACTTCCTGCTGCGCCACGCGGCGGAGCCCGACTTCGCCGCCGATCCCGTCCAGCCCTTCTCCGCCGCGGCGCGGAGCCACCCGCGCCTCACCGCGATCCTGTCGGACGACCCGGTGGCGAGCCTCAAGGCCTACCTCGAGAACGCCGGCACGGCGCCGGACGAGGCCGGGGAGGACGCCCGGACCGCGCTCGCCGAGATCCTGCGCGCCGGGGACGCGGTGGCACCGGACGGCCTCGCGACACCCGGCGTCGTCGCGGCGTGGGCGGCCTCGAAGCACGCGACGAGCGGCGTGAATTGCGGCGGCTGCCACGCCCCCGAGGCGGACCCGGCGGACCGCGCCGCCCTCGCCGCGGCGTGGACCCCGTCGCCCGGCATGGAGACCTGCCGCGACTGCCACAAGCGCGAGACCGACACCTTCCGTGAGGGCCGGCACGCGATGCGCTTCCACCCCGCGCTCCCCGAACCGCGCAAGGCGCCGGAGAACGCCGTCCTCGCCGCCCTCACCGCGCCGTTCCGCGACGTCCCGCTGACGGCGATGACGGTCGACAAGGCGCGCATCCCGATGAAGCCGGACGCGCACGGCGAGTCGGTCGGGACCTGCGGGCAGTGCCATGCGCCGCATCAGCCGGATCTCGCCACCGCCGCGGTCGAGGCCTGCGCCTCCTGCCACGACGATCCGCACACCCGCGCCTACTTCACCTCGCCCCACTTCCGCCTCTGGGAGGCCGAGCGCGACGGCACCGCGCCCGCCGGAACCGGGGTGACCTGCGGCGACTGCCACATGCCGAAGATCGAGCTGCGCCGCGGCCGCTTCTTCGTCACGCACAACCAGAACGCCACGCTGCGGCCGAACGAGAAGATGATCCGGCCGGTCTGTCTCAACTGCCACGGGCTGTCGTTCGCGATCGACGCCCTGGCGGATCCCGAACTCGTTGAGAGGAACTTCAACGGGCGCCCCTCGGCCCATGTGCCGAGCATCGACTGGGCGAGAAGTCGCACGGAGGGAGGCAAGTGATGGGCCTCGCTCTCCTCCCCCCGTGCCGCCATTGCACGAACGGCAACGCGAAAGAGGATCTATCATGGGAATAAAGCGCTTCAAGGTCATGGCCGCGGCGGGTCTCGTCGCGGCGGGCATCGCAATGCCCACGGCGATCGTCGCCCAGAGTATCGACGCCAAGGATGTGGCCGATATGCTCCATGCGGTCATGGAGTCGGACCGGACCGTCTACACGAAGATGGTGGTCAATCGGCTCGCCAACGAAGAAGGCGTGATCAAGGCGTCGGAATTCTTCCACGACGACAAGGCACTGCCGCTGCCCGCGCAGATGTTCCGCTTCGGCTCCGAGCTGGTCGCCGACAAGACGGACAAGTTCTTCTACTCGCTTCTCTCACTGTGGCCGGTCAACAAGCAGAACGGCGCGACCACCGAGGTGGAGAAGGAAGGGCTCCAGGCGGTCGCGGACGACCCGGACGAGCCATTCTACGCTGAGGAAACCCTCGGCGATCAGACTTACCTCACCGCCGTCTACGCGGATGTCGCCGTCGCGCCGGCCTGCGTCTCCTGCCACAACGCGCACAAGGACTCCCCGCGCACCGATTTCGAGCTCGGCGACACGATGGGCGGTGTCGTGATCCGCATTCCCATCGACGGCTGACGTCGGGGGCGGGCGGACCGCACCGCCCGTCCATCTCCCCTCTCTGATTGAAGGATTTTAGGATGACCCCCGAGAAAGTTGCGCTGGTCCAGGAGAGCTTCAAGAAGGTCGCGCCGATCGCCGAGACGGCCGCCGACATCTTCTATGGACGGCTGTTCGAGCAGAACCCCGAGCTGACGTCGCTGTTTCCGGCCGAGATGGCGGAGCAGAAGAAGAAGCTGATGAAGACCCTCGGCGTCGCGGTGTCGAACCTCCACCAGGTGGACACGATCGTCCCCGTGGTCGAGGCGCTCGGCGTCAAGCACGTCGCCTACGGCGTCAGGGACGAGCACTACGACGCCGTCGGCGCCGCGCTCCTCTACACGCTCGAGAAGGGTCTCGGCGACGCCTGGACGGCGGAGCTGAAGGACGCGTGGACCGAGACCTACGTCCTCGTCTCCACCGTCATGAAGAACGCCGCGCACAAGGCTGAGGCCGAGGCGGTGGTGGTGGCGGTGCCTAAGAGGGGCTTCTTCTCCCGCCTCTTCGGCTGACGGACGCACCGCCGGCCGGTGATGTCGGAGCGACGCCTCGCGCCCCGGGCGCGGGGCCGCGACGCCGTGCGCCCGCTCATGGCACCTGGACCGGCGCGGGCATCCCCACCGCCCGCTGCCGCGGCGTGCGCGTCTTGCTGAGGATCAGCAGCATGATCACCATGTTGAGGACGTTGAAGGCGATGCCGTTCAGGAAGGCCATGTCGTACGAGCCGGCGACGTCGCGGATGTAGCCGGACATCCACCCGCCGAGCGCCATGCCGAAGATCGTCGCCATCAGGATGAAGCCGATCATCGTCCCCGCCTCCCGCGCCGGGAAGTATTCCCGCACGATCACCGCGTAGGACGGCACGATGCCGCCCTGGGAGAGGCCGAACACGAAGCTGACCACGAAGAGCCCCGACACCACGCCGTCGAACGGAAGGTAGAGCGCGAGCGCGAAGCACTGCAGCGTCGAGCCGATGAGCAGCGTGCGCACGCCGCCGAGCGTGTCGGCCACCGCGCCGAAGATGATGCGCGAGATGACGCCGCCGATCAGCATCACCGACAGGATCTGCGCTCCGACGACGGGCGCGCAGCCGAGGTCGACCGCCAGCGAGACCATGTGGACCTGCGGCATCGACATCGCCACGCAGCAGCCGATGCCGGCGACCGCGAGAAGGTTGCGCAGAGTGACGAGCGAGAGGTCGACCGACCGGCGCCGCGCCGCCGAGAGGGCGTCGGAGTGCGCCATCGTCGCCGCCGGTACCCGCCGGCGCAGCGCGAGGCCCAGCGGCACCAGCGTCACGACGACGATGATCGCGAGCGCGCCGTAGACGCCGCGCCACCCGCTCGCCGAGAGGATGCCGCTGAGGACCATGGGCCAGAAGGCGCCAGCAATGTAGTTCCCGCTCGCGACCAGCGCGACGGCGATGCCGCGCCGCTTCGAGAACCAGTGGGAAATGTCGGCGAGGAGCGGGCCGAAGCACGCCCCGGTACCGATCCCGATGAGGATATGCAGCGCGTAGACGAGGAGAACGTGGCTCGCGATCGCCGTCGCCGCGTAGCCGATCCCAAGGAAGCCGGTGGCGACGAGGAGCGCGACCGTGATGCCGAACCGGTCGACGATGCGGCCCACCACCACGTTGCCGAACGCGAAGCCGATCATCGTCATCGTGTACGGGAGCGAGGCGTCGGCGCGGTCGATGGCGAACTCGGCCTGAAGCGCGGGCATGATCACGACGACCGCCCAGATGCCGACGTTGCCGACCGCCGCCACCGCGAGCGTGAGAAGGAGCCGCACCCAGGAATAGCGGCTGTCGAGGACGTCGTCGGCGGTCATGGCGCGCTCCCTGACGGGCGGCGGGCCGGTCCGATGCGGCGCTCACCTCCCGTCGTGTTGTTCCCGGCCGGCCCGAGCCGGACGGTGCTTTTTTCTGCGCTATAGCACTCCCGGCCGCCGAGGAGGATCCTTTGTGAGCAAACACTCGCCGACCCGGGAGCGTCGCCGGGGCGACCGCCGGCCCGGGTGCGGTGACACGGGGGCGCCGGTCGTGGCGGCCGCGGCCGCGCCTCCGCGCCACGTCCGCGCGGCGTGGGTCGGCCGCCGTACGGCGGGCGGGTGCCGGCCGGACCCCGTCGTCGGTCAGAAGACGAGGAGCGCCACGTCGGAGACGAGGGCGCCGACGGCGGTGAAGGTGTGCGTCCCCTCCCCCTCGACGGTGACGTTGAAGGTGCCCGCGCGCCGGTCGACCAGCTCGATCTCGACGTCGTCCCGGCCGATGTCGATGTTGAAGCCGATCTCGATGCTGTCGCCCTCGCGGCGGTCGAAGTCGGCGATGACGTCCTCGTTGATGGCGCCGAACATGAGGGAGAAGAGGTCCGCTCCCTCGCCGCCGACATATGTGTCGGTGTCGAACGCCCGGGTCCCGGCGTACGGCTCGGCGCCGCCGAGGGTATCGTTGCCGGCGCCGCCGATCACGGTGTCGTCGCCCGCGTTGCCGTAGATGGCATCGTCGCCGTCGCCGCCCATGATGAGGTCGTTGCCCGCGCCGCCGAGGGCGTAGTCGCCGCCCGCCCCGGCGAGGATCGTGTCGTTCCCCGTCCCGCCCTCGACGCTGTCGGCGCCCGCTCCGGCGGAGAGGAGGTCGTCTCCGCCCTCGCCGTAGAGCGAGTCGACGCTGTCGCCCGTGGTGACGACATCGTTTCCGCCGTTGGCGAAGATCTCGGTCTCCTCGAGGCTCGTCATGTTGGCGAGGAGAATGGTGTCGGACATCGTCGTCCCGCGCAGCCGCAGATGCTCCGCGTTGGTGACCGCCGTCCCGTCGTTCAGCACGACGAACTGGCCCTCGAACACCGGAGTCGGAGACGGGGCGAGCGCGCTGTCGATGCCGAACGCCCGAAGCGCGGCGGTGTTCCCGGACCGGTTGACGGCGACGAGGTCGCCGTCCGTCTCGCCGCCCTCGCCCGCGTCTATGTAGTCGGCCCCGCCGACCGAGATGATCACGTCGTCGCCGGCGCCGCCGAAGGCCACGTCGTTGTCGGTGTCCTCGAACACCGCGCCGCCGAGGAGCGAGCCGGAAACGATCGCGCCGGTGACGACGATGTCGTCCCCGTCCCCGCCGTCGAGCCAGTCGGAGCCAAAGCCGCCGATGACGATGTCGTCGCCGCCGAGGCCCAGCACGATGTCGTCGGAGGCCGAGCCCTCGAGCGAGTCGAAAATGCCTCTACCAATCCTGAAGGCCATCCGGCGCCATCCCCATCCATGTTCGTCTCGGCCTTCTCAGGCGACAGGACGAGCCGAGCGCGGTGACGACGAACGGTCCCCTCGACGTGCAGTCCCGGCCCCCGCCGGCGGTCTACCGACAGCTGACCAAGTTTTCATAACTGTCTTGTTCCAAAAAACGCAGTCAAATTAAACGGAGAGCGCCACAATTCTCGCAGCAAAGTGATGAAGATGCGGCCGATTATTGCGTTCGCCGCGTCAGGATGGGCCGCGCGCAATATATCGCGCCGCAAGGCGTGCGCCGCGCGGTGCGGCACGCGCCCGACGGGCCGCGGCACCTGCCCGGCCCGCTTGCCGTCCCTAAGCACTTCCTTAGATTTTCGGGAGATACTCGCGGCGGATCGGGCGGCGGGGGATCCGTCCCCGCCGGGCCGCGGCGTGCCTAGGAGTGAGTGCGTGAGACATCGGATCGTGATCGGCGTGGCGGCGCTGCTGGCGCTTTGCGGCGCCGCGGCCGCCCAGGACTTCGGCGACAACAGCACCAGCTACCTCGACGGCGTCGTCTACGACGACGACATCACGCCCGGCCGCGGACCGAACGCCGACTTCTACGGCACCGGCAGCACCGCGCCGACCCGCACCAGCGACGCCTACGGGACGCCCGGCGGCACCTATACCCGTGAATATCGTGAAAACTCGCCGGACCTCATCGGTCCGGACGGGCGGCTGCGCACCAACTGACGCGTCGGCCGGCCCCGGTGGCCCTGGGGCGGGCGCCGTCGCGCGACGGGCGCACCTTGCCGTCCTAGCCGGCGACCGCGACGACGCTGGTCGCTTCGGCGAGCGCCGCGCCCAGTTCGGCGTCCAGCACGTCGAGCAGTTCGTCGGGTCCCGCCGCGACACGGATGCAGCGGTCCTGCGGCGCCACGAACGGCATGCGCACGAAGACGCCGCGGGCGGAGAGCGCCGCGACCAGGGCCCGGGCGACCGTCCCGTCGAATCCGGTGTCCAGCGCCACGAAGTTCGTCGCGCTCGGCAGCGCGGTCATGCCATGGGCGGCGGCGATGGCGCCGATGCGGACCTTCGCGGCGTGGACGTCCGCCAGCATCCGCCGGAAGAACTTGTGGTCCTGCAGCGCCGCCAGCGCGCCCGCCTGGGCGACGCGGTTGACGCCGAAGTGGTTGCGGACCTTGTCGAACGCGCTCGCCATCTCCGGCGTGGTCACCGCGTAGCCGACCCGCATCCCCGCGAGCCCGTATGCCTTGGAGAAGGTGCGCAGACGGATGAGGCGCGGATGCTCGACGCTCATCGCGAGCTGCGCCGCGGCGGGCGCGAACTCGACGTAGGCTTCGTCCAGGAGGAGGACGGCGTGCTCGGGAATGTCCTCGATCAGCCGGCGCAGCGCGTCGGCGTCGTGCCAGGTCCCCATCGGGTTGTCAGGGTTGGCGAGGTAGATCAGCGCGGCCTTCTCGCGGCGCGCGGCGTCGAGCAGCGCGTCGATGTCCTCGCGGTCGTCACGGTAGGGGACGGTGACGAGGCGGCCGCCAAAACCGTTCACATGGTAGTTGAAGGTCGGGTAGGCGCCGGCCGACGTGACGACGGGGGTCCCGTCGGTCACGAAGAGGCGCGTGATGACCTGCAGGAGGCCGTCGATGCCCTCGCCGACACCGATGCGGGCGGCGGGGACACCATAGTGCTCGGCGATCGCGGACTTCAGGTCGAAGTTCTCCGGATCGCCGTATTGCCACGCCTCGGCGGCGGCACGGGCCATCGCCTCGATCGCACGCGGCGAGGTGCCGAACGCGTTCTCGTTGGCCCCGAGCCGCGCCCGGAAGGGGGCGCCGCGCGCCCGCTCCTGCGCTTCGGGACCGACGAAGGGGACCGTGGACGGCAGCGAGGCCGCCAGAGGCGTGAGTGGGATCATCGCAGTCTCAGTAGCGGTATTGGTCGGACTTGAACGGGCCTTCGGCACCGACGCCGATGTAGGCGGCCTGCTCGGAGGACAGCTTCGTCAGCTTGGCGCCCAGCTTCGCAAGGTGCAGCTCCGCCACCTTCTCGTCGAGGTGCTTGGGCAGCACGTACACCTTGTTCTCGTAGCTGCCGCCGTTGTTCCAGAGCTCGATCTGGGCCAGCGTCTGGTTCGAGAACGAGGCGGACATCACGAACGAGGGGTGCCCGGTCGCGTTGCCGAGGTTCACGAGGCGGCCTTCGGAGAGGAGGATCATCCGCTTGCCATCGGGGAACTCGATGAGGTCCACCTGCGGCTTCACGTTCTTCCACTTCATGTTCTTCAGGCCGGCGACCTGAATCTCGTTGTCGAAGTGGCCGATGTTGCAGACGATCGCCATGTCCTTCAGGGCGCGCATGTGGTCGACCGTGAGGACGTCCTTGTTGCCGGTCGCGGTGACGACGATGTCGGCGCGCGGTGCGGCGTCTTCCATGGTGACGACCTCGAAGCCGTCCATCGCGGCCTGCAGGGCGCAGATCGGGTCGATCTCGGTCACGAGGACGCGCGCGCCGGCACCGGCGAGCGACGCCGCCGAGCCCTTGCCGACGTCACCGTAGCCGCAGACGATGGCGACCTTGCCGGCCATCATGACATCGGTGCCGCGGCGGATGGCGTCGACGAGCGACTCACGGCAGCCGTACTTGTTGTCGAACTTCGACTTCGTCACCGAGTCGTTGACGTTGATCGCCGGGAAGGCGAGCTCGCCGCGCTTCTCCATCTGGTAGAGGCGCAGCACGCCGGTCGTCGTCTCCTCGGAGACGCCTTTGATGCTCGCCTTGCAGCGCGAGTAGAAGGTCGGATCCTTGGCGAGGCGCGCCTTGATGGTCTTGAAGAGGAACTCTTCCTCCTCGTTCTTCGGGTTGGCGATGACCGACGGGTCGGTCTCGGCCTGGGTGCCCAGCATGACGAGGAGCGTGGCGTCGCCGCCGTCGTCCAGGATCATGTTGCAGGTCTCGCCGTTGCCCCAGTCGAGGATCTTGTCGGCGTAGTCCCAGTACTCCTCCAGCGTCTCGCCCTTGATGGCGAAGACGGGGGTACCGGACGCGGCGATGGCGGCGGCGGCGTGGTCCTGCGTCGAGTAGATGTTGCAGGAGGCCCAGCGCACGTCCGCGCCGAGGGCGACCAGCGTCTCGATCAGCACGGCGGTCTGGATGGTCATGTGGAGCGAGCCGGCGATGCGGGCGCCCTTCAGCGGCTGCGCGGCGCGGTTCTCCTCGCGCACGGCCATGAGGCCAGGCATCTCGACCTCGGCGATATCGATCTCGGTGCGGCCGTAGTCGGCGAGGCCGATATCCTTGACGATGTAATCGGTGGCGGGAGCGGTCTCTGCAATGGCCATGGGAATTCCTTGTCCTTCCGTTGTGCCGTCTATATGACCACCGGCGCCTCGGATCAAGGATATAAAGATATCGTTATTTGGAAATGTCACCCCTGACGATAGAATTCCTACCCTCGGCGGGTGACAAATTGAAGCCATCATTCGTTCCTACGGTCGGTACAGGCTGGCCAGCCTTGGCCGGTTCACATACGGTCCTAGTTCCCGCGTCACAGAGACCGCAATGGGAGGACATACGTGCCCTTGACCGACACCGCGTCCACCCTGGCCCCGCCGCGTGCGCGACCTGCACCCAACGTCCTGATGGTCTACCCCGAGTTCGACGGCAACTCGTTCTGGGCGATGAAGAGCGCCATGCCGTTGATGGGCAAACGCTCGCTCATGCCGCCGCTCGGCCTGCTGACGGTCGCCGCCCTCCTCCCGGACGACTGGCGGATCCGCCTGATCGACAACAACATCGACCCCGTCGCCGACGCTGACATCGCCGCCGCCGACCTCGTCATGATCAGCGGGATGATGCCGCAGCGCGCCAGCATGCTGGACATGATCGAGCGGGCGCACCGGCTCGGCCGGCCCATCGCCGTCGGCGGCCCGGACGTCATGTCCAGTCCCGAGCTCTACGACGACGCGGAGTATGTCGTGACCGGCGAGGGCGAGAGTGTCGTGTCGACGTTGGTCGAGGCGTGGCATTCCGGCGAGGCGCGCGCACGCATCGACGCCGAGAAGTTCACCGCGGACGTCACCACCTCCCCGGTCCCGCGGTTCGACCTGATCCGCGCCGACGACTACATGCAGATGGCCGTGCAGTACTCGCGCGGTTGCCCCTTCACGTGCGAGTTCTGCGACATCATCGAGCTGTTCGGCCGCCGGCCGCGTACCAAGACGAGCGCGCAGATGCTGGCCGAGCTGGACCGGATCTACGCGCTGGGCCACCGCGGCTCGGTCAATTTCGTCGACGACAACCTGATCGGCAACAAGAAGGCGGTGAAGGCGTTCCTGCCGGACCTGATCGCCTGGCAGCGGGCCCGCAAGTACCCGTTCGACTTCTACACCGAGGCCTCGCTCAACCTGTCCGACGATCCCGAGCTGATGACCATGATGGCCCGCGCCGGGTTCATGTCGGTCTTCATCGGCATCGAGTCGCCGGATCCGGATCTGCTGGAGGCCATGCGCAAGAAGCAGAACATGCGGCGCGACATCGTCGAGAGCATCGACAAGGTCTACGCCCACGGGATTCAGGTGATCGCGGGCTTCATCGTCGGCTTCGACGGCGAGAAGGAGGGAACCGGGGACACGGTCGCCGACCTCATCGACAGCACGGCCATCCCGGTCTCGATCTGCGGCCTCCTGTTCGCGCTGCCCGGTACCCAGCTCAGCCGCAGGCTCGAGGCCGAGGGGCGGCTCCACGACCTGCACCACAGCCACTGGGTCGAGCAGAAGATGGCCGACCAGTGCTCGCAGGGGCTCAACTTCGATACCGACCGGCCGCGCGTCGACGTCCTGCGCGACTACCGCACGGTGATCGCACGCTCGTACACGCCGGAGAACTTCCACCGCCGGGTCCGCTCCCTCATCGACCGGATGGGGTTCGAGCACATCAAGGTGGACCTCAGACGGCACAAGCACTGGTCGCATCAGGCCCGGATGATGATGCGCGTGTGCTGGGCGCTCGGCGTCCGGGCGCCCCGCGGCAAGCGCCAGTTCTGGGGCACGCTGCGCCACGCGATGAAGAACGGCAACCCGCACGCGTTCGAGCCGTTCTTCATGTCACTGATCCCCTATGCGCACCTCGAGCCTTTCTCGCACGAGGTCCTGAGGGTCATCGACGAGCGGATCGCCAACGTCGACGCGGAGGACCGCAGGCCCGCCCCGGCCCGCATGCCCGCCCCGCAGCTCGAGGCCGCCGCCATCTGACACCACCGCCGCCGGTCCATCCGGACCCGCAACGGGAGCCTGGGAGAGCGTCGATCGGGGGCGATGCCAGGACCGGTCGCGCGGGTCCTGAGGCCCATTCCCGCCGTACCGGTCTACTGCGACGAAGGAACCTCGGGCGTCGGCTCGGCAGGCGCCTCCGGGGCCGCGACGGCGGTCTCGGGCGCGGGCTCCTCGCCAGTCTTCTCGAGTTCGGAGATGCGGCGCTGGAGGCTCTCCAGACGGAGGTCGTAGTCGAGGAACCGCGCGTCGTAGTCGGCGAATCGGGCGTTGTAGTCCGACTGCAGCTCCTGGACGGAAATCGGCGCCTCGGTCTGTGTCGGGCTCGGGATGGCCTCGGCGGGATCTGGGTCGGCCGCAGCCTCTTCGACGGCCTCTGCCGTGTCCTGAGCCGCGGCCGCGTCGGCCTCAGCCGGCGTTTCCGGGTCGGCTGGCTCTCCGGTCGCATCCGGCGCCTGCGCGGTGGCCCCAGCCTCAGCCGGCGCGGGCTCCGCGAGAGAGGGCATGTCCGGCGCGGTCGGAACCTCGACGTCCGCTGGCGTTTCAGGTGCGGTGGGGACGTCGGCGATGTCGGCCGGCGTCTCGGGCACGGTCGGCGCTTCGACGGCTGCGGGGGTTTCCGGCGGTGTCGGGGGGTCTTCCTTCACCGGCGCGTCGGGCGCCGGATCGGGCACGTTCGCGGCAACGGGCGTGCTGGACGGCGCCTGTGCCTCAGACGCCGGTTCGCCGTCCGGAGCCGTCTGCGCGCCGGCAGCGGCAACGGCCATTGCGGCGAGTCCGGCCGCCGCCGCGAACAAGCGGATCATTCCGCACTCCTCGCACTACGTTACAAAGCGTAACGTAGTGGTGACCGAAAGGTTCCGCAAAAAATTACAGCTGGGAGTGCACCAGGTGGAGGACGGCGATGCGGCGCAGCGCCTCGTCGTGGTCCGCGGGCTCCATCTCGGCCGCCTGCTTGTGCGCGGCTTCGATCATTTCCTTCATGTACTCGGGAGACAGCTGCTCGATCGGGGTCGCCGCCTCGGCGAGCACGGTGCAGGTCACGCCGTTCATGTCGCAGAAGCCGCCATCGATGAAGAGGCGCTCGCCGTTCCCCTCGCCGCCGGCGATTTCCATGATTCCGGGGCCGAGCAGGGCGAGCAGCGGCGCATGGCCGGCCATGACCTGAAACTCACCCTCGGAGCCGGGGAGCTTCACCGCCTCGACCTCGCCGGAGAAGAGGAGCCGCTCGGGGGAGACGATCTCGAAGGGGAAGGTGGCCATCGGGATTTCAAGCCTTGCGATTGATCTGGTCTTGGGTCTGAAGCCCCGTTCCGCAGAACGGGCAAAACAGAACGGCACGGTCGAAGAAGCCGAGGCCGCCTGGGGTCTGGAGGGTCGCGACGACCATCGTCAGCACCCCGTCGTCGTCGACGAACAGCGCCGGATCGGCGCCCTCGCCGGGGCCCTTGAGGACCTCGGCGAGGGCAGCGCAACACGGTCGGTCCGCGTCTGCCACTTACGCGGCTTCGGCGAGTTCCTGCGCCTTCTCGATCGCCTCGTCGATGGTGCCGACCATGTAGAAGGCCTGCTCCGGGAGGTCGTCGTAGTCGCCGTTCACCAGGCCCTTGAAGCCCTTGATGGTGTCGGCCAGCTCGACGAACACGCCCGGCTTGCCGGTGAACACCTCGGCGACGTGGAACGGCTGGCTGAAGAAGCGCTCGATCTTGCGGGCGCGGGCGACGGTGAGCTTGTCCTCTTCCGAGAGCTCGTCCATGCCCAGGATCGCGATGATGTCCTGCAGCGACTTGTAGCGCTGCAGCGTCTCCTGCACGCGGCGGGCGACGGTGTAGTGCTCCTCACCCAGGATCTGGGCGGAGAGCATGCGCGACGTGGAGTCGAGCGGATCCACCGCCGGGTAGATGCCCTTTTCCGCGATCGAGCGGTTCAGCGTGGTCGTCGCGTCAAGGTGCGCGAACGACGTCGCCGGCGCCGGGTCGGTCAGGTCGTCGGCCGGCACGTAGATGGCCTGCACCGAGGTGATCGAACCCTTGGTCGTGGTGGTGATGCGCTCCTGCAGGCCACCCATGTCGGTGGCGAGCGTCGGCTGATAGCCCACCGCCGAGGGGATGCGGCCGAGAAGCGCCGACACCTCGGAGCCCGCCTGCGTGAAGCGGAAGATGTTGTCCACGAAGAAGAGCACGTCCTGGCCCTGGTCACGGAAGTTCTCCGCGATCGTCAGGCCGGAGAGCGCGACGCGGGCACGGGCGCCCGGGGGCTCGTTCATCTGGCCGTAGACCAGGGCGCACTTGGAGCCCTCGCCGCCGCCGGGCTTGTTCACGCCCGACTCGATCATCTCGTGGTAGAGGTCGTTGCCCTCGCGGGTACGCTCACCGACGCCGGCGAACACGGAGTAACCGCCGTGCGCCTTGGCGACGTTGTTGATGAGCTCCTGGATGAGCACGGTCTTGCCCACGCCGGCGCCGCCGAAGAGGCCGATCTTGCCGCCACGAGCGTACGGGGCGAGCAGGTCGACTACCTTGATGCCCGTGACCAGGATCTCCGCCTCGGTCGACTGGTCCGTGTAGGACGGAGCCGGGGCGTGGATCGGGCGGGTCTCGGTGTGCGGGATCGGGCCGGCCTCGTCGATCGGCTCGCCGATGACGTTCATGATGCGGCCGAGCGTGCCGTCGCCGACGGGCATCTCGATCGGGTTGCCGGTGTCGCTCACGGGATTGCCGCGCGCCAGGCCCTCGGTCGCGTCCATCGCGATACAGCGCACCATGTTCTCGCCGAGGTGCTGAGCCACCTCGAGCACGAGGCGCTGACCGTTATTGTCGGTCTCGAGCGAGTTCAGGATCGCGGGGAGATGGTGCGTGAACTTGACGTCCACGACGGCGCCCATGACCTGCGTAACTTGTCCGGTAGCTTCTGCCATATCCTCTGCCTTCGCGCGTTCGCTCGCGCGTCTCTTTAACCGGTGGTGCGCTGTTGTCCAGATCAGCGGCGACTTTAAGGGTGGTGTCGATAGAAGAAAACGGGGTCAGGCGCGACATTCGTTCCTCTCACGAGGATTCCGACTGCCGCAAATCGCGGATGATCGGCTTGATGCGCGCCTTGTCCGTCGGGGTCGCCCACGCGAAGATCCCTGGAAGGCGCCCGGTTCGTTCATAACCGAACGCTTTGAGGAATTCGTCGCACTGACGTTTCTTGTCTTCGACGAGGATGACCGGCCGTTGGGCCTCGATCGTCGCGGCCGCCCCCTTCAGCGCCGCCAGCTCGTGCCCTTCGACATCGAGCTGCAGCACCGAGAGGTCCTCGATCGCGAAGGAATCGATCGTCGTCAGCATCGTCGGCTGGCCGCGCTCGTCGATCGTCGAGCCGCCGCCACGGTGGTTCTCGTCCTGGCCCACGTTGATGCAGGCCACCTCGATCCTCTCGCCGAGGCCGGCGTTCGTCAGGAGCACGTTGGTGAGCCCGTTCGCCTCGATGCAGCGCTTGGCGAGAACGAAGTTCTCGAGCACCGGCTCGAAGGCGTAGACGCGCCCCGGGCATGCCTTCGAGAACGACGGCAACATGTCGCCGAAGAACGTGCCGGCGTGGACAATGTCGCCGGGACGCTCCTTCAGCAGACGCTCCATCAGCGTATGGGTCGCGGGTTCGAAGTATTTTCCGGCGAGGATGCGCGCCGCGGCCGGCCGGCTCTTGGCGTAGGCCGGAACGAAGTGCAGTTCGCCCCCGACGCGTGCAACGCGGTAGCTCACCCGGTACGTCCCGGCCGATCGCCACCCCTTCGACGTCGCCGCCTTGCGCGGTGCGACGTGCCGGGACGGCCAGGGCCAGCGGATCTTGCCGATCCCCAGGTCAGCCGTCACGATGCGGTCCCGCGGCCCTGCCGCTCTGCTTGAAACGCGCCATCGTCCCGGTCAGTCCTTGCCCGACTGGCCGGCCCGCGCCCGCGGAACCGCAGGGTTCGCAGCCTCGAAGATCTGGTTCTTCTCCCAGGCGCCGATCATCTGGTAGCCGGCGCGCGGGAAGACCCGCTCCAGCCACTCGACGGTCGTGCGGCGGCCCTCGACGACGAGCTTGGGGTGCTGATTGCGGATGATACGGACCGCGCCACGCAGCGCCTGGCGCTCGAACCCCTCGATGTCGAGGTGGATCACGGTGACCTTCCGGCCGCGCTCGACCAGGTCGTCGATGGTCTTCACGTCGACCTCGATGTAGCCGGCGTCAGATGCGGAGGCGCGCGCGTTGATCGCGCTCTGCGCCGCGGCCGGCTCGCCCTTCTCGAAGTCCTCGACACGCAGCGGCAGCTTGGTCGGCTTGTGGCCGACCGCGACCGCATTGAGGCGAACGTTCTCGAGCTGGTTGAGCGCGATGGTGCGACGACATGCCTCAAAGCAGAGCGGGTTCGGCTCGAACGTGTGGATCAGCCGCCCCGGCGCCATCGCCTTCGAGAGGGCGGGCAGGAAATCGCCGATGAAGGCGCCGCCGGTCACGATGTCGCCGTCGGCGGCGCTATCGCGGATATACTGGATCGTCTTCGGCTCGTAGACCTTGCCGCGCTCCAGCACCTTCGGCAGCACCCGCATGTGGTACGCCTTGGGCACGGCGTACGTGCCGTACTCGTTGCTGCGGATGTCGAAGTCGTCGTCCGAGGGGGCGTGGAACGTGGTCGCTGCCGCACTTTCGGCCATGGTCGCTCCTTCGGAATTGGGGAAGCCGTGGGCTCTCCGGAAAGGGGCCGGGCAGGTGACTTGGCGTTGATATGCCGTTCCTCAAGGAGCAACAATCAACGACTTGGCCTCGGGCCTAGGGCCGAGTGCCGCGCCCCCCGCCGCGTCGCCGCCCCGTCGCGGCGGGACGGCCGCAACGGGACGCGCCCGATGACGCTGCGCGGGGCAGCGTCACCGTCGACGCGGTCAGAGCGACTCGGCGCCGGAGATGATCTCGATCAGCTCCGTCGTGATCTGGGCCTGGCGGGTCCGGTTGAACTCCAGGGTCAGGCGATTGATCATTTCGCCGGCGTTGCGCGTCGCATTGTCCATCGCGGTCATGCGGGCGCCCTGCTCCGACGCGTCGTTCTCCAGCAGCGCGCGGAAGATCTGCACGCGGATGTTCCGCGGGACCAGCGCCTCGAGGATCTCGGACGCGTCCGGCTCGTACTCGTAGACGCCGCCACCCTCGGCGTGCAGCTCCGTATCCTCGCCCTCGGAGATGATCGGAGCAGCCGGGATGAGCTGCAGGCCCGTCGGCACCTGGCTGATGACGTTGCGGAACTCCGAGTAGTAGAGCGTCGCGACGTCGAACCGGCCGGCCTCGAACAGGTCGATGACCTTGTCGCCCACGAGGTGCGCTTCCGCGAAGGTGATCTTCCGGATCGCCTTGAAGTCGATCACCTCGATGATCTTCTCGCGGTAGGCCCGCTTCAGGATGTCGTAGCCCTTGCGGCCGACGCAGAGGAACTCGACGTCCTTGCCGGCGAGCAGGAGGTTCTGCGCGTCGGCGAGCGCCTTCTTCACGATGTTCGAGTTGAAGCCGCCCGCAAGGCCGCGGTCCGCCGTGCAGACCACCAGAAGGTGACGCTGGTCGGACCCGTTGCCGGTCATCAGGACCGGCGCCTCCGGATCACCCTCGGTCAGGGTCGCGAGGTTGGCAAGGACGGCGGCCATACGCTCGGCATAGGGCCGTGCGGCCACCGCCGCCTCCTGCGCCTTGCGCAGCTTGGCGGCGGCGACGAGCTGCATCGCCTTGGTGATCTTCTGCGTCGCCTTCACCGAGGCGATGCGGACTTTGAGGTCCTTCAGAGACGCCATTTTATTGTCCTGGTGTCGGCGGCGGGCTTACGCAGCCTTCGCCGGCGCCTCTTGGCTCTTGAACTGCTTGGTGTAGCCCTGGACCACGGTCTTGAGCTGCTCGCCCAGTTCGTCGGTCAGCTGCTTCTTCTCCCAGATCCCGTCCAGGATGTCCTTGTGCTGACCGCGCATCAGCAGAAGCAGGCCTTCCTCGTAGGCCCCGACCTTGCCGACCGGGATCTCGTCGAGATAGCCGTTCACGCCGGCGTAGATGACGGCGACCTGCTCGGGCGTCGTCAGCGGCGAGAACTGCGGCTGCTTCAGGAGCTCGGTGAGACGCGCGCCACGGGCCAGCAGGCGCTGGGTCGAGGCGTCGAGGTCCGAGCCGAACTGCGCGAACGCGGCCATCTCGCGGTACTGGGCGAGCTCGCCCTTAATCTTGCCGGCGACCTGCTTCATCGCCTTGATCTGCGCGGAGGAGCCCACGCGCGAGACCGAGAGACCGACGTTCACCGCCGGACGGATGCCCTGGTAGAAGAGGTCCGTCTCGAGGAAGATCTGGCCGTCGGTGATGGAGATGACGTTCGTCGGAATGAACGCCGACACGTCGTTGCCCTGGGTCTCGATGACCGGAAGGGCGGTCAGCGAGCCGGCGCCGTGGTCGTCGCCCATCTTCGCCGCGCGCTCGAGCAGGCGGGAGTGCAGGTAGAAGACGTCGCCCGGGTACGCCTCGCGGCCCGGCGGGCGGCGCAGCAGCAGGGACATCTGGCGGTAGGCGACGGCCTGCTTGGAGAGGTCGTCGTAGCCGATCACGGCGTGCTTGCCGCTGTCGCGGAAGTACTCGCCCATGGCGGTCGCGGTGAACGGCGCCAGGAACTGCATCGGCGCCGGGTCCGAGGCGGTGGCGGCGATGACGATGGAATACTCCAGCGCGCCGCGCTCCTCGAGCACCTTCACGAACTGCGCGACGGTCGAGCGCTTCTGACCGACGGCGACGTAGATGCAGTAGAGCTTGTTGGCTTCGTCGTTCGCGTCGTGGATCGGCTTCTGGTTCAGGAAGGTGTCCAGAATGATCGCGGACTTGCCGGTCTGACGGTCGCCGATGATCAGCTCGCGCTGGCCGCGGCCGATCGGGATCAGCGCGTCCACGGCCTTGAGGCCGGTCGACATCGGCTCGTGCACGGACTTGCGCGGGATGATGCCCGGCGCCTTCACGTCCACGCGGCGACGCTCTTCGTACTGGATCGGACCCTTGCCGTCGATCGGGTTGCCGAGCGCGTCGACGACGCGGCCGAGCAGGCCCATGCCGACCGGGGCGTCCACGATGGAGCCCGTGCGCTTCACGGTCTGGCCTTCGGAGATGTTGCGGTCGTCGCCGAACACCACGATGCCGACGTTGTCGACTTCGAGGTTCAGCGCCATGCCACGGGTGCCGTCCTGGAACTCCACGAGCTCGCCGGCCTGCACCTTGTCGAGACCGTAGACACGGGCGATGCCGTCACCGATGGACAGCACCTGTCCGACCTCGGAAACTTCGACGTCTTGGCCGAAGTTGGCGATCTGGTCCTTCAGGATGGCCGAAATTTCGGCGGCGCGTACGTCCATCTTATGCGGCTTCCTTCATGGCCTGGCGCAGCCCCTGGAGGCGGGTGCGCACGGAAGTGTCGATCATTTGGCTGCCGAGGCGAACAATCAACCCGCCGATGAGCGAGGGGTCGACGATCGTCTCGAGTTTCATGGTGCCACCGGTCTTCTCGGAAAGCACTTGGCGCAACGTCTCGAGCTGCGCGTCGGTCAGGGGTTCGGCGCTGGTGACGATCGCGAGCGTCTCGCCGCGATGCTTAGCCATCAGCTCCCCGAACACCTTCAGCATGCCCGGCAGCGCGAAGAGGCGGCGGTTCTTGGCCGCCAGCTTGGCGAAGTTGGCCACGAGGCCGGAGATGCCGTTCGCCTCCAGCACCGCGCCGAGCGCACGGATCTGGTCCTCGGCCTTGATGATCGGGCTTTCCAGAAGGCGCCGAAGATCATCGCTCTCGGCGATCATCTGACGGAGAGTGGACACGTCGGCCTCGACCGAGTCGAGCGCGTTCTGCTCGCGCGCGAGGTCGAACAACGCGGATGCATAGCGTTCTGCGACGCCTGATGATTCGGATGTAGCCAAGGCGCTCTTTCTGGTGTTCGTCTTGCCCGTCCGGGGACAGCGGCGCGCTTAGCATACGCGTATTTGGTGCGCAACGCCGCAGACACCGGCAAAGCCGCCGCGGAGGCCCGCGACGGCTGGTTTTATTCCTTTATCCGTGAGGAAAACGCCGGGACGGGGACTCCGGCCCTGCAGGCGGGTCCCGGGGGTGGCGTCTATGCCGCAGCCTCAGATCGCGGTGCGGGTCCCGTGATCGTCGTTGGCGACGGCACCGATGAATTCGTCGATGCTGCCCGAAAGGTCCTTGCTGGAGGCCTGCAGCGCCTTCGAGAGCTGGTTCACGTTCGTCGCCACGTCGCGCGTCTCGCCGACCTTGTTCTCAACCCCCTGGACGTTGTCGGCGACGCCTGTCGTCTGCTCCGACACCTCGTTAACGTTGCGCGAGATTTCGCCGAGCGCGGCGGACTGCTCCTCCACCGCGGAGGCGACGGCCGCCGCGTTCGCGTTGACCTGCGCGATCGAGCGACTGATCAGGTTGATGGCGCCGACGACCTCGTCCACCTCGTCGGAGACCTGGCCGATCACCCGGCCGATGTCCTCGGTCGCCTTGGCCGTCTGGTCGGCGAGCTGCTTCACCTCGTGCGCCACGACCGCGAAGCCCTTGCCGGCGTCCCCCGCGCGCGCCGCCTCGATGGTCGCGTTCAGCGCCAGCAGGTTGATCTGCCCGGCGATGCCGTTGATGAGGTCGACCACCTGGTGGATCTCGTCGGAGCGCGCCTTGAGCCCGTCCACCTTGCCGGTTGCCGTGTCGGTCGCCTCCGTCGTCGTCCGCGTCAGATGCGAGACGTTCTGGAGCTGGCTGGAGATGTCCTGGATCGAGGCGGTCATCTCCTCCACCGCGGCCGCGACGCTCTTGACGCTGAGGCCGGTCGCCATCGCCGCGTCGTTCACCGTGCGCGTGTAGGAGAAGCTCGCGCCGACCACGCTGTCGAGCGACGTCGCCGCGCCGTCGAGCTTGATCCCCGCCTCCGAAAGCTGGGCCAGGAGGGCGCTGGACTGGCCGCGGAAACCGCGCACGGCGTTGGTGATCTCCTCGGCGCGACGCGCCTTGGCCTCGGCATCGCGAACGCGCTCCGCCTCGATGACCTCGTTGCGCTCGCCCTGGTCGCGGAACACCTGCAGCGCCTTGGCCATGTCGCCGATCTCGTCGCCGCGACCGGTCCCCTCGATGGTGACGGTCCAGTCGCTGTCCTTGAGGCGGGAGGTCGTCGCCGCGAGCCGCCGCACCGGGAGGGCCACGCCATGACGCATCGCCACCGCCATGCCGACCGACACGAGGAGGATCGTCACCGCCGAGCCGAGCGAGACGTACATCTGGAAGTTCAGCTCGCGGAGCTGATGCGACCGCTGCTCGGCGATCGCCGCGCGCGTCTTGGCGCTGATGTCCGCGAATCCGCTGCCGATCGCGCGCCAGAGCCGGTTGCTCTGCATCGACATCTCGCGCAGGCGGGCGAGGTCGTAGGTGAGCGGGTCCGTCATCTCGCGGAGCTGCGCCTCGGCAATGTCGCGGCGCCATTCGGCGACGAGACCCGCGACCCCTGCCAGATTGCCGGCCAGCGCGGTCCCCGGCGTCGCCACGGTCCGGGCCGACTGCTCCGTCGCCTCCATGCGCCGGAAGCCCGCCAGCACTTCGTCGGCGAAGGCCACCTCGCCGCTGTTGATGTACGACAGCATCGCCTCGTGCGTCTCCGCGACGGTCGTGCGCCACGTCTCGACGGTCGCGAGGCCCGCGGCGCGGCGGCCGCTCTCCTCGAGCCCCCTCACCACGTCACGGGACTGGAGGAGCGTGAAGCCGGCCGACAGCAGCGTCACGCCGATGACGGCGGCGAACGCCACCCAGAGCTTCTTGGATATCGAAAGATTGGCCATCATCGCGTGAACGCCTGTCGCTGCAACTCGGTGAGGTTGAGTTCGATGGTCGCCGCCCCGATCGCCCTGCCCGTCCCGGGCTCGGTGACCGTCAGGGAGAGCTGCGCCCGCCAGGTGCGGGTCTCCTCGTTCCATTCGGCCTCGTCGATGAAGACGGCGTCGGGCCCCTTGGGGTAGGTCTTCTGCCACTTGGCCTCGTCGCCCTGCCAGTAGTCGGACGTGATGCTCGACTGGCCGACGTTGAGGCCGTAGGCGTCCATCACGAAGATCTCGCAGTAGCGCCCCAGGGACCGTGCCTGGACGCGGGTGAGGTAGGTCGACAGCGGGCTCGACAGCGTCGCCGAGATCAGCGGCTTGCGCTCGCTGTCCGCCTCGGCGCGCCATTGCTTGTCGAGCGCGTCGATCCGCTCCTGGGAGACGCCGTGGCGGCGCTCGTTCTGCATGGCGATCGACATCGCGACCAGCGGACTGGCGAGGAACTCGCGCACCTCCGCGATCACCTCGTCGGTGATGAGAGCGGGGGTGAGGCCCTTGGCGGGCTCCAGCGCGCGCGCGGACGATCCATCCAGGAGCATGCCCGCGACAACAGCGAACGCAGCCGCCAAAGCAAGTTGAGTGTGACGCAAGGCGCCCTCCTTAAGACCTGAACCGTTCGGCGGAACCGGCCGCCTGACACTTGCGGCCGGACCGAACGCCACGGGGAAAGGTAGGGCCCTCGCCTTTCGCGAGGCTTCCGCGCTCGTTGTATTCAGAATTGCGAAAACGATCCGATCCCCGGCGGGGATCGAACCTCTGGCGCGCGGACCGAAAGGTCCGGGCAGGCTCGCGCCGGGGATTGAGCCGGGACCTGAGCCGGGACTTGAGACGGCCTCACGGCACGCACCGGCTCGCCGGATGGTGGAGGCGGGCGAGGAAACCGGACCGCCCGCCCCGTTGTCATCCGGCGTCGTTGAGCCGGGCTGACTTCCGGGGCCTCCGGCGGCTTCGCGTCAGCCCCGCGTCCCCTCCGCCTGCCGCGCCACCGCCGCGCCGAGCGGCCGCCACAGCCGCCCGTCGACCACCGACAGGCCGAGGGCGATGAGCGCCAGCCCGCCGACCTGGCGCAACGTCACCGCCTCACCGAGGAGCAGCGCGCCGCTGATGAGCGCAAAGACCGGATTGAGGACGGTGACCAGCATCGTGTTGGTCGCCCCGGCGCGGGCGATGATGGCGAAATAGAGGATGTAGGCGACCGCCGTCCCCAGCACCGCGAAGGCGAGCACCGCGAGCCACACGTCGGCGCCGGGCATCGGCAGGCCGAACGGCCTGTCGACGATCAAGGCGGCCGGGACGAGGATCGCCGACGACGCCAGCGTCTGCCCGGCGCTCAGCACCACCGGATGCATCGAGAAGCGCCGCAGCCGGCGCGCGAACACCGACGAGAACGAGTAGGAGAGCGCGGCCCCCAGCACGGCGCACTGCGCCCAGAGCGAATGGCCGAGGTCACCCAGCACCCCGGGCCCGACGATCACCACGACCCCCGCCATCCCGAAGAGGATGCCGGTGAGGCGCGGCACCGTGATCCGCTCGTCCGGCAGGAGCGCGCCCGCGACGAACGCGGTGAACAGCGGCGTCGTGCCGATCAGGACCGCCGCGAGCCCGGCCGCGATCTCCGTCTGGCCCCAGACGATGAGCGAGAAGGGGATGACGTTGTTCAGGACCCCCATACCGAGGAGCGAGGCCCAGGCGGCGCGCGAGTCCGGCACCTGGAGCCGCATCAGCGCGACGACGGCCCAGAGCGTCACCGTGGCGAGCAGCACGCGCAGCGCGACCAGCGTGAGGACGGGAAGGCCCCGCAGTGCGATATGGGCGAACGGGAACGACAGGCCCCAGAGCAGCGCGAGAACGATGAGCATCAGCCACGCGAGGCCGTCCATCCGCGTCGCCGGGCCTCCAGTCGTGCCTGCGGGCGTACCCGTCGCCGTAGCCATCGTTCGCGTTCCTTCAGGGTGTGGTGATGAGCGCGCGCACGGGAGCGAGACACGGCTCGGGGAGGACTTCGTGGACAAAGTGCCCTTCCCCGCGGATCTGCACCACCTCGATGTCGAGTTCGGTGTCAATCCGCCGGACCTCCTCGGCCGCGAGGACGCTCGAATGCTCCGGGTCCCCGGCGATCAGCGTCACCGGAACGTCGAGGGCGGAGAGGAAGGCCATCGGGTCGAAGCCGGCGCCGATGGAGAGGTCGATGAGCCCGTCGAGCACGCGGCTGTCGAACGTCGCGAGCTGGTGGCCACGCCGGCGGACGGCCTCCGGGCCGAACATCTCCAGCAGGCGGGCCTTGCCGTGGCCCGAGCCCCAGCCTGCGACTTCCGCGGCCCAGGCGGCCTCGTCGTAGCCGGCGAAGGGGCCCTCCATCTGCTCCTTCAGCTTGACGAAGCCGCGGTAGAAGGCGCGCTTGCCCTCGCGGTTCGGGTCGAAGGCGAAGAGCGGCGGGTCCTCCAGGACGAGGCCGCGGATCGCGCCCGGGCGCTGCGCCGCCAGCGCCAGCGCCACGCAGCCGCCGAGGGAGTGGCCGTAGAGGACCGGCGGCGGCCCGTCCGGAAGGCGGATCGTCCTTGCCATCTCGGTGATGACATAGGGCGCCGTGCGCGGCCCGTCGCCGTGGCCGGGGAGGTCGAGTGCGAGGGTCGGAACGTCCAGCTTGGCCCGCAGCTCGTCGAAGTCGGAGCGGTCGCGGGTGACGGCGTGGAGGAAGACGACCTCCGGCGGGGGGCCCGCCATCTCAGCTCGTGCCCTTCGCGGCGGTGAGGCGCTCGATGGCAGCCGTCAGCTCCCGCACCTCGTCGCGCAGCGCCTTCACGTCGTGCGCGACGTGGGTCTGCTCCTCCAGGAGGGCGTCCCGGCTCGCCGCGGCCTCCTGCTCCACCTCCTGCTGCATGCCGGAGACGATGATACCGATGAAGAGGTTCAGGACCGCGAAGGCCGTCACCATGATGAACGGCACGAAGAAGACCCAGGCGTTCGGGTAGGCCTCCATGACGGGCCGGACGATGCCCATCGACCAGGATTCCAGCGTCATGATCTGGAACAGCGTGTAGGCGGAGGAGCCGATGGAGCCGAACCAGTCCGGGAAGGTGCCACCGTAGAGCGAGGTCGCCATCACCGAGAAGATGTAGAAGATGATCACCATTAGGAGGACGATGGAAGCCATCCCCGGCAGCGCCGCGATCAGCCCGCCGACGACGCGGCGCAGGGTCGGGATGACCGAGATGAGCCGCATCACCCGCAGGATCCGGAAGGCCCGCAGGACCGAGAAGCTCTCGGTGGTGGGCATCAGGGCGATCGCGACGACGAAGAAGTCGAAGAGGCTCCAGGGGTCTTTGAAGAACCGTGCGCGGAAGGCGAAGATGCGCAGCGCGATCTCGACGGTGAAGACGGCGAGGATGGCGCCGTCGAGAAGCTCCAGCAGCGGTCCCGCCGCGGCCATGGCCCTCGATGAGGTCATCAGGCCGAGGATGACGGCGTTGACGACGATGAGCACGACGATGAAGGCCTCCCAGCGACGCGACAGGAGGAGGCTTTGTAGGGATTGCTGCAACGGAGATCTCCGCGAGGTTCGGTGACGCCGTCGTTGCCGCCGGCGACGGCGAGCGTCAAGGACGACGGCGTCGCGCCGTGCAGCCATGCCGAAGCGGACGGGCTGGCGGCCAGCCGCGCGGCGAACCCTATCTGAAGATGGAGCGGTAGGCCTGGAAGTCCCGGTAGTCGGCCGCGAGCCTGGGGTCGGGCTCATCCACCGGGCGGCGCTTGGGCAGCACCCACCAGAAGCCGACGTGCCCGCCGAACTCCTGGATCGCGTTCGTCCCCGCGACGGTCGCCACGCCGCCGACCTCCAGGCGCAGGTTGTCGGTGATGGTGCGCACCACGCTGGCGGACACCTTGTGGTAGTCGCTGTCGCCACCGACCTCGAAGGTCGAGAAGGTCTGGCCGAGGATCATCCAGTTGGGAAGGATCTGGGCGCCGAGCGTGAGGTCGAGCTTCACCTCGTCGGAGGCGTCGTCGTCGAACCTCGCACGGTAGGCGAGCTGGGCGTCGGCGAAGACGGGCGTGTCGTAGAGGGTGGTGCCGACGCCCCCGAGCGCCCGCACTTCCACGCCAGGGCTGTCGCTGGGCTTGGAATCGCCTTGCGAGCTGAAGCCGCCGGAGAAGGCCGTCAGCTCCGTCGACGCGACCCAGAACGGCCCCTGGAAGAGGCGGACGCGGGCCCCGCCGGCGACCGACGCGAACGTCTGCGGGTCGTGCCCGATAAGGTCGGGCGCGATCTCCCGCTCGCTGCTCTCCTCGGTGAGCTCGCCGCGAACGACGCCTGTCAGCCAGGGGCGCAGGCCGTATTCGAGCGCGGCCGAGAGCGTCAGCTTCTGGTACTCCGGCACGGCGACGAGGTTGCCGTCCGCGTCGAACCCGTGGTCGCCGTAGGTGAAGCTCGAGGTGATGTAGGTGCGCGTCTCCCCCCGCTCGATCGTCCAGGCGCCGGCGAGTGCGGAGGTGGCGCAGCCGGCGAACAGCGCGGCAAACACGAAACGCATGCGACCCCTCCGCTCAGACCCACCACGTCACGACAATCTATGATAGTCGTTTACAACAATCCTATGTTGAATGATAGTGGTGTCGGAGCAACCTCTGGCCGTGGCGCCGCCATGGCTCTTGCCAGTGGCCGACGAAACGGTATGTTGCGCCGCCGCGGGACGGATGGCGCAGGGGTGACGAAAGCCCATGGCGCCGCAGACGCCTCGCCTGCGAGAGTGGCGGAACCGGTAGACGCAGACGACTCAAAATCGTCCGCCGCAAGGCTTGGGGGTTCGAGTCCCCCCTCTCGCACCAACTTTAAATTGCCGAACTGTGCCTTCATGGCAACGCGAGGGTCCGGGCGCTGCGCGGCTCAGGCCGCCGAGGCGGGGACCATGAGGCGCGCGATCGCCGTCACGTCGGCGACCGTCTCCAGCGTCTCCACCAGCTCCACGACCCGCTCCGCGTTTCCGGCCGGGAGACCCGGCACCGTCCCCCAGTTGCGCATGAACTTGTCGACGTTGTCCGCGGCCGACAGCGGCGACCTGGGGTGGCCGTAGACGTGGTCGAGCGTCAGCTCGTGCCTGGACCCGTCCGTGAGCGTCAGGACGAAGCGCTGGGGCGTCATCGCGTTCTGGTCGGGGTTGCCGTCCTCCTCGACGCGGATGCGCGCCGCGATCTCGTGCGTCTTGGGGTCGGTCAGCATCGCCTCGCCGAGGAACTCGCCGACGTCCACGCGGCCGTGCCGGAGGTAGGTCGCGCCGACGAAGGGGATGCAGAGCTTGGCATAGTTGGGGTCCGGCGCCGGAATGTCCGGCCGGCCCACCTGCCGGAACACCACCGGCGGGACGAGGCAGCGCAGCTCGGCGATATCGTCCGCCCCGATCCCGAGGCGCGACGTGAACTGCATCAGCGCGTCGACGGTGCCGTGGGTGAGGCGCCCGGAGGGGAACGGCTTGTGGGCGAGCTCCTCCACCTGGAACTCCCGGCCGATGCGCCCGATCTCGGCCGCGACGTCGAACGCGTCCCGCTCGATCAGCCGGAAGTAGCCGTGGCGGCCGGTCAGGATGTCGGACGGCCCCTTGAAGCCCGCCGCGGCGAGGTCGGCGCTGACGAGGCCGGCGCGCCCGGCCAGTCCCACCTGCAGCGCCAGACACGGCGACCCCTCGACGTGCGGCTGCATGGTCCCCGACGTCTGCGAGTACTGGATCCCCAGCGCGCTCGCGATCGTCGCCTCGTCGTGGCCCAGCATGCGTGCGACACCGGCAGCCGCCCCGAACCCGCCCGCCGTGGACGGACGGAAGAACCGGAGCGGCCCTCGCGCCGCGAAGCCGAGAAAGGTCGCGAAGTCGACCCCGCCGGCGAGGGCGGCGAGGAAGGTCCTCCCGTCGATCGGCGGCTCGTCCCTCGCGACACGCCGCTCCGCCGCGGCCATCATCGCCCCGAGGACGGCCGCCATCGGGTGCAGCACCGCCCGCTCGTGGACACAGTCGTACTCCAGCGAGTGGACCTGGTAGCCGTTGACGAACGCCGCCGTCGCCGCCGGAAGGCGGATGCCGCTCCCCCACACCGACGCCTCCCGCCCCTCGCCCCACGTCTGCGCCAGCGCCCGCAGCGCGTCGACGCCGGTCCCGTTCGCGCCGGCGATGCCGACCCCGAGCGTATCGAGCGTGAACGTCTTGGCCGCCGCCACCGCCGACGGCGGGAGATCGTCATAGGCGAGGCCGGCGACGTGCCGCACCAGATGCGGCATCGGATCGAGATCGGGTTCCGGGGCGTGATCCAACGTCGAGACTCCTTGGATTGGGCAGCCAACGTACCAGCATGCGAGGCTGCAGGCGCTCGGGCTTCACCAGGTAACAGGGCGGTCGCCTGTTTCCCGGAGCCAGCCCTCGCTGATCGATGCCCTGAGCCGGACCGGAGCCCCGCGCAAGGCCCGCTCCGCTCACCTGCGGTGGCCTTGCGCGCGGCTCCGGTCCGGCTCCTGTCGGGCATCAGCGACGGCTGGCTCCGGGAAACAGGCTGGGGCCGTGCCCGTGGCGGGGCGGGGGGTCACCGCCTCGCCGGGGCAGGTCCCTTTAGGGCTCCGAAGGGGTGCGCGTGGCGGCCGCGCCTACTCGGCGGCCTCCGCCTGCTCGGGGACATAGCCAAAATTGAAGGGCTCCGGCTCGCCGCGCCTCGTCCGCATGTCCGCCCGAAGGGCCTCCGTCGCGGCATCGTCCGGCACGTTCGCGGGGGTGAGGACGACACCGTAGAAGTCCCGCGCCGCCTGCGGCGAGACGAGGTCGTGGCGCACGTCCCGCGCGACGCTCTCCGCCGGTCGGTCGAGCGGATCGCCCCAGCCGCCGGAGCCCGCGGTGTTGAAGACCACCACGTCGCCCGCCTCCACCGCGAGGTTGTCGATCTTGGAGGGGATCCGCTCCGTCTCGCCGGTCGCCTTGCGCACGATCCACTTGCTCGAGGTCCCGCCGTAGAGGCCGCCGTTGATCCCCCAGGGCGGGACGATCTCGCGGTCGTCATGGATCGAGACCCTGCCGGTTTCGAGAAGGCGATAGGTCTTGGCGATGCCCGCGCCGCCACGGTGGAGCCCCGCCCCGCCGGAGTCGCGGATCGGCCGGTAGCTCTCGATCAGCACGGGATAGTAGTTCTCGATGTACTCGATCGGCGTCGCCGAGAAGAGAGGCCACCAGGCGTGGCCGTCGAGGCCGTCCCCGCGCGGGCGGCCGGGGACGCCGCCGAAGAGGAGCTCCATCAGCTGGAAATATTTCCCGTCCTGGTCGTGGCCGGTGAAGATGAAGTGCGGGCTCGTCCCGTAGCCCGCCGCCATCGACAGGTGCGGCGCGCGCTGGCCGAGCGCCCCGGCCTGGCAGTCGAAGAAGCGCGTGTGCGTGTTGAGGCGGTTCGACAGCGCGGCGGGGAAGCGCGGATTGAGGAGGCTCCCCTCCGGGAGCACGATCTCGAACAGGTCGTAGAACCCCTCGTTGAAGAGGATCGAGGGGTCGAACGCCATGATCATGTAGACGCCAAAGAAGAGCTTGCAGAGCCCTTCGTGGATATGGAAGTTGATCGGGCCCTCCGCCTGCGGGTCCGTGCCGGTCCAGTCGAAGACCGCCGTGTCGCCTTTCCTGTAGATCGACAGCGTCATCTTGAACGGGCCGTTGCCGACACCGTCGTCGTCGACGTAGTCAGTGAACGTGACCGGTTCCTCGGAGATGTACTTGTCGATGAGGACCTTCATCGCCTCGTGGGTGCGGTCGAGCAGCATGTCGCACGCGGCCATGTAGGTATCGCGGCCGAAACGGTCGCACAGCTCGCGCACCCGCGTCGCCGCGGTCCGGCAGCCCGCGATCAGCGCCATCAGGTCGGCGCGGTTCATGTCCGGCGTGCGGGTGTTGTTGAGCATGATGTCGAGGACACCCGCGTTCAGCACGCCCTTGTCGTAGATGCGCACCGGCGGGATGCGCAGCCCCTCCTCCCAGATCGAATAGGCATCGGCCGGCATCGAGCCCGGCACCTTGCCGCCGACGTCGACCATGTGGCCGAAGATCGAGGAGAAGCCGACCAGCACCCCCTCGTGGAAGATCGGCATCATCACGCACCAGTCGTTGTTGTGCGAGATGGAGCCCTTGCAGGCGTAGGGGTCGTTCCAGACGAAGATGTCGCCCTCGTTGAGGTCGCCCTGGAACTTCTCGACGATCGCCGGGATGTACGAGCCGAACTGGCCGACGATCATCTGCCCCCGCTCGTTGCAGATCATCGGGAACTCGTCGTGCTGCTCCCGGATCACCGGCGACAGGGCGATGCGCACGACGACGCCGTCCATCTCGAAGCGGGCGTTCTTCAGCGCGTTCTCGATGATGTCGAGCGTGATGGGATCGACGGTCTTCATCTCAGTTCCCCTTCGCGTTCGGCCAGATCAGGAGGTTTCCGTGCGGGTCGACCTCCGCGTAATGATCCGGGAGAAGGACGGTGGTCGTGTCGTACTGGCGGATGATGGCGGGGCCGGCGACCCGCTCGCCGATGGCGAGCCGCGCGCGGTCGACGTTCGGCGTCTCCACCCACTCACCGTTGAAGTAGCTCGGGCGCGTCTCGATGATCGCCTCGGCCGCCGGGCCTCCGGTGATCGCGGCGGCCTCCTCCACCGGGGTCGTGGCGCCGGTCGCGACGACCCGCAGCGCCACGAGCTCGACCGGCACATGGAAGCGCACACCGTAGAGCCGCTCGTGGGTGGCGTGGAACTTGTCGAACACGGCCTCCAGGCTGGCCTTCCCGGCGATCACGTCCCCGTCGAGGTCGATCGTCACCTCGAAGCCCTGCTGCTCGTAGCGCAGGTCGACCGAGAACTGCAGGTGGCGGTCCTGCGGAGCCACCTTCTCCTCCTCGAGCCAGTGCGCCGCCTTCTCGGCCAGCGCGTCGAAGCGGGCCCACACGTCCGCCGCGTCGAGCGCCTTGGTCGAGCGGATGAAGGTCTGCACGAACTCGTTCTTGAACTCCGACTCCAGGAAGCCGAGTGCCGACAGGACGCCGGGGTTGGCCGGGACGACCACCGGATAGCAGCCGAGAAGCTCGGCCAGCGCGTTGGCGTGGAGCGGGCCGGCGCCGCCGAAGGCGACGATGCCGAAGTCACGCGGGTCGAGTCCGCGCTGCACCGTGATGACGCGGAGGGCGCCGAGCATCACCTCGTTGGCGATGTCGATGATCCCCTGCGCGGCGCCCTCCGGCGACAGTCCGAGCGCCTCGCCGACCTTCGAGACGGCGGCGCGGGCGCCTTCGACGTCGAGCGACATGTCGCCGCCGAGGAGAACCGGCGGCAGGTAGCCGAGCACCACGTTGGCGTCCGACACCGTGGGTTCGGTGCCGCCGCGGCCGTAGGCGACGGGGCCGGGGCGCGCGCCGGCGCTGCGGGGGCCGACGCGCAACGAGCTGGTCAGTTCGGAGACCTCGGCGATGGAGCCGCCGCCGGCCCCGACCGAGCGCACGTCGAGCGTCGGGACCTTGGCGGGGAAGTAGCCGACCTCGGTCGACCGGGAGATCGTCGGCTCGCCGTCGATGACGACGGAGACGTCGGTGGAGGTGCCGCCCATGTCGAAGGCGAGAAGTCTGCCGAGGCCGGTGCGACGGGCGACCATCACGGTCGACGTCACGCCGCCGGCGGGACCGGAGAGCACCGTGTGCACCGGCCGCTCGGACGCCGCCTCGGCGCTCATCAGGCCGCCGTCGGAGCGAACGATATGGAGGCGCGCGTGGACGCCGTCGTCCTTGAGCCGGGTCTCGATGCGCGACAGGTACCGCCGCATGATCGGCCGGACGTAGTCGTTCATGACCGTTGTGATCGCCCGGTCGTATTCCCGAAACTCGGGCAGGATCTCCGACGAGATCGAGACCGGGATGTCCGGGTACCGCGCCTTCACGATCTGCGCGAGGACGCGCTCGTGATCCGGGTTTGCATAGGAATGCATCAGCGAAATCGTCAGCGCCTCGATGCCGGAGGAGCAGAGGTCGTCGATCAGCCGGGTCGCGGCCTCGCGGTCGAGCGGCTTCACCACCTCGCCGCGTGCGTTCATCCGTTCCGGGATGCCGCGCGTGTCGGCCAGCGCGGCGAGGGGCTCCGGCTTGTCCATGACGATCCAGCCGAAGAGCGGCCCCGGGGTCCAGGACTTGGCGAGGTGCAGCGTGTACTCGAACCCCTCGGTCACAAGCAGGCCGACGCGCGAACCCTTGCCTTCCAGCACCGCATTGGTCGCCACGGTCGTGCCGTGGAGGATCAGCGAGATGTCGGACGGCGAGATGCCCGCCTTCTCGCAGATGAGCTTCACACCGTTGGCGACGCCGATCGACTGGTCCTCGGGGGTCGACGGGGTCTTGGCCTGGTAGGTGCGTTGCGTCGCGGCGTCGTGAAGGAGCAGGTCTGTGAAGGTTCCCCCGACGTCGACACCCAGCCTCATAGATCCATCCCCCGGTTGAACGAAGCGTCTGCGCGGCAAGCATTGCATGCGCATTCATCGAACTATAATCTCAGCTTGAAGTGGCGCAAGCGTGATTGGATCGGCGGCCGAAGAATTCCGCCCGGGAGCCACGGCCGGCCATGGGAGGGCAGGCCATGGCGGGATGGCAGCCGGCCATAGCGCGCCAACCACTTCGAAAGCGGCGCCGACTATGACGAGGTGTCAGACGCGGCGCACAGCCAGCCACACCTCCGGCAAAGGGATCGAAGAAGAATGGCAAAACCGACACTGAAGGCGGCTCTCGCGGCAGGCGAGTTCGTCGTCGCCCCGGGGGTCCACGACATGATCGCCGCCGCCGTGTTCAACAGGAGCGGCCTCGATTTCGCCTACGCGTCCGGCTACTGGATGACCGCCTCGGCCTATGGCCTCCCCGACGCCGGGATCGCCACCTACACGCAGATGGTCGACCGCGTGCGCACGCTGTGCACCATGGTGAACGCCGGCGTCATCGCCGACGCCGACACCGGGTACGGCGGGCTCCTCAACGTGCACCACACCGTCATCGGCTACGAGGAGGCCGGGGTCACCGCGATCCAGATCGAGGACCAGGAGTTCCCGAAGAAGTGCGGCCACACGCCCTTCAAGCGCCTGATCCCGGTCGAGGACATGGTCGACAAGATCAAGGTCGCCTGCGACGCCCGCAGGAATCCGGACACCTTCATCATCGCCCGCACCGACGCGCGCCAGTCAGAGGGCTTCGAGGGCGCCGTGAAGCGGGCCGTCGCCTATGGGGAGGCCGGCGCCGACGTCCTCTTCATCGAGGCGCTCGTCAGCGACGAGGAGATGCGCGAGGCCTGCCGCCGGCTCGACAAGCCCACGCTCGCCAACATGGCGGACGGCGGCCTCACCCCGATCCGCAGCGCCTCCGAGCTGAAGGAGATCGGCTACGACATGGCGATCTATCCCGCCGCGACGGGCCTTGCGGCCGCCCACGCCGCCGAAGCGGTGTTCAATGCGTTCAGGACGCTCGGCACCTCGCAGTCGCCCGACGTCCCGCTGTTCTCCTTCAAGGAGTTCAACTCGCTGATCGGCTTCGAGGAGGTGTGGGCGTTCGAGCGCAAGTGGGGCAAGCCCACCGGGCCAGCCAACGACTGAGGCCGCCGTGCCGGCGGCGCCTCCGGCGGGCCGGAGGCGGCGGCCCGGTCAGGCGACCAGATAGCGCACGACGTCGGCGACGTCGTCCAGCGTCTCGAAGGCGTCGACGACGCCGATCAGCTCCTCGCCCTTCTCCGGCGCGAGCTGCGGCACGCGGGACCAGCAGCGGCGGAACTTGTCGAGATTCTCCTCGCGCGACAGCGGGTTGTCGGCGTGCCCGTAGACCGCCTCGAGGACGACGCTGTGAGACGCGCCGTTCTTCAGCGTGACGGCGATCGTCTGCGGCGTCATCGCGCTGTGGCTCGGGTTGTCGTCCTGGATGACGGTGACGCGCGCGGCGAAGTCGTGGGTGCGCGGGTCGTTCAGCTTCTCGGGGCCGATGAATTCGTCGACGTCCACCACGCCGTGGTTGAGGAAGGTGCCGGCGACGAACGGCAGGCACAGCTTGGCGTAGTTCGGCGCCGGCTCCGGAATGTCCGGCCGGCCGACGAGGCGGTTGACGAGCTGCGGAACGGTCGCGGTGATCGTCGCGATGTCGTCCGGCGCGAAGCCGTGCGCGGCGATGAGGCGGCCGAGCCCGTCGACGACGCCGTGCGTGAGGCGGCCCGACGGGTAGGGCTTGTGGGACATGCGCTCCATCTGGAACGCGGCTTCCAGCTCGGCCTTGCCGTGGGCGACGTCGAAGTCATCGTTCTCGAACAGGCGGAAGTAGCCGTAGCGCCCGGTCAGCACGTCCTCCGGTCCGAGCACGCCCTCGGCGGCGAAGTCGGCCGCCGCCAGCGCCGCGCGGGCGTTGAAGCCGACCTGCATGCCCAGCATCGGCGAGCCCTCCACGTGCGGCTGCAGCGTCCCGCAGGACTGGCCGTACTGGTTGCCCAGCGTCTGCGTCATGCGCGTCGCGTCGAAGCCTTCCAGCTTGGCCAGCGCGGCGGCGGCGCCGAAGCCGCCGGCGGCGGCGGGGCGGAAGAAGCGGATCGGCCCGGTGGAGGCCTTGCCGAGAAAGATCGAGACGTCGACGCCCATCACCACCGCGGCCAGGAAGTCGCGCCCGTTGACCGGCCGCCCCTGGCGCGAGCGGCGCTCGCAGTAAGCCATGACGGCGGAGAGCAGCGTCGCCATCGGGTGCAGCACGGCGTCCTCGTTGACGCAGTCATACTCCAGGCTGTGGATCTGGTAGGCGTTGACGAAGGCGGCGCCACCGGCCGGCAGCGTCTCGCCGGAAACCCAGACGCGCGCTTCCTCGCCTGCGCCCCACCCGGACGCCACCTTGACGATCCTGTCGATCCGGTAGCCGTGGCAGCCGGCGACGCCGACCCCGAACGTGTCGAGCAGGAAGGTCTTGGCCTTCTCGATCGAGGCGGGGGTCAGGTCCCCGTAGGAGGTCCCGACGACGCGGTCCGTCAGCCAGGGGAGCGGGTTCTCTGTGTCACTCATCGCGCGTTGTCGTCCGGGGTTGCTGGTCTGGGGTCTCGCCAGGCGGGGGCCGCCTTTCGGACGGTGTCGAGGATCGACGGATCGAAGGGCGGCATCTCCGGTCCCGCCGGCCGGGGAGGATGACGGTACGCGGCGAGCCGGGCCACCGCCGCCGACACGTCCGGATCGGAGTAGTAGGCGCGATGCGCGACTTCGACCAGAGCCTGAACGGCGCCGCAGAGCCTTGCGACCTCGCGGACGGCGGCGGCGCGGCCGGGCGTCGCGAGGTCGGCAAAGTCCGGCGGCAGCGCGGCGAGGATGGCGCGGGCGGCATCCACGCCCTTGGCGCTCATCAGGACCTCCGCGCCGGTGCCGGTGCAGGAGGCGGGCGGAAGGAAGTCGCTCCCGGGGAGCAGCGTGTCGAGCAGCGGATCGATGGCGTCCTGGGTCAGGGCGAAAGCGGTCATGCGTAACTCTCGACAAGCGGGTGCGCCGGCGCCTCGGCCGCGGCGGAGCGGCAGTCCGGCCGCGCCGCTTCGACCATATTGAATTCGCATTCAATGAGCGCCTCGCGAGAGTGTCAACGCGAAACTTGGGCCGCGCGGGACAAATATCGCGACGCCTCGGTGATCCCGAGATGCGCGAAGGCATCGTTTCCGCCCGGAGATGAAGCCGCTTGACACCCGCTGCGGCACGTCGATTATGAATTCGTATTCAAATCGGTCGCAAGGGCGCTCGATGCGCACTTACCCCACCCAACGCTCACCGTGCCGCACATGCCCGCGAGAGGGTACCGCCGGGATGCCGCCGCGCCTGCCCGGCGGCGGCAACCCGGTGGGCGGCCGCGGGTGGGACCGGGCAGTGCGTCGCCCGCACCGCCCGGGCATCGGCGAGAAGTCGCGGCAGGGCGCGCCTGCCGGGATACCCTCCGCGTCACCCTCTCCCGGAACCGCCCGGCATGGTGCACTGCGGCGCCGCCCGAGGGCACCGCGGTTCGGGCCCCGGCCCGCGCGCGCCGGGCGCCCCACCATCAGATCAACAACATGAAGGCTCAATAATGACGGGTGTGGACAGGTCGATCCCCGAGTTCGACATCGAAGTCCCCGTGGTCGTCGTCGGCGCCGGGGCGGCAGGACTCGCGGCCACTCTCGCCGCCTGCGACAGCGGCGCGGGCACCCTCCTCCTCGAGCGCGACGTGGTCCCCTACGGCAGCACATGCATGTCGCAGGGGAACGTCTGCGCCGCCGGCACCAGGCTGCAGCGCGAGAACGGGATCGAGGACGACGCGGAGGCCCTCTACCGGGACATCATGGCCCGCAGCAAGGGTACCGCCGACACCGGCGTGTCCCGCACCGTCGCGGACAATTGCGGCCCGGCGATCGACTGGCTGGTCGACCGGTTCCGCATTCCCTTCCGCCTCGACCTCTCCTGGGGCGGCTTCTTCGGCCATACGGTGAACCGCCTGCACGGCGTCCCGTCCAAGACCGGCAAGGAACTCCACGACACGATGATGCGCGCGGCCGAGGCGGCCGGCGCCGACATCGTCACCGGTGCCCACGTCGACACGGTCTACGCCGACGCCGAGGGGCGCGTCGCGGGCGTGCGCGTCACCCGCGCGGACGGCGCCGTCGAGACGATCGGCTGCAAGGCGCTCATCCTCGCCACCTGCGGCTTCGGCGCCAACGCCGGGATGGTGAGGCGCTTCATCCCTTCATTCGGCGAGGCGCCCTACTACAAGTACTTCGGCCACGAGGGGAACGAGGGCGAAGGCATCGAGTGGGGCATGGCGCTCGGCGCGGCCGTGGGCTCGATGGACGCGTTCCAGGGGTACGGCGCGCTGGTCGAATCCGCCGGCGTGATCTGCAACTACGACCCGATCATGAACGGCGGGATCATGGTGAACCTGGAAGGCAGGCGCTACTCGAACGAGGTGAAGGACATCTCCGCCCAGTCGCTCAACACGCTCCAGCAGCCGGAGGGCATCGGCTGGGTGATCTTCGACGACGCCCGGCGCGCGACCTGCGAGGACCTGCCGGAATTCCGCGAGCTCAAGGCGCTCAACGTCGTCCGCACGGCCGGGGACGCCGGCGCCCTCGCCGAGCTCATCAAGGTGCCGGCGGAGGCGCTGGAGGCGACCATCGCCGAGACGCAGCGGATGGCGAAGGGCGAGGTCCCCTGCCCCTTCGGCCGCGACTTCACCCGCAACCCGCCGCTCTCCGGGCGGCTTCATGCGATCCGCACGACGGGCGCGCTGTTCCATACCCAGGGCGGCCTCAAGATCGACGGGACGGCGCGGGTGGTGCGCGAGGACGGCTCGCCCCTCCCGAACCTCTTCGCGAGCGGCGGTACGGCGGAGAGCATCTCCGGCAGCGGCTGCGACGGCTACCTGCCCGCCGCCGGCCTCTGCACGGCGATCACGCTCGGCATGCTGGCGGGCAGGGCGGCGGCCGAGCTCGTCGGCGACGCGGCGATGGCGGACGCCTGAGGGCCGCCGGGCTCCCGGGCCGGCGAATCAGCCGGCCGAGGCCTCCGGCGCCACCGCGACGGGCGCCGGCTCCGCGCGGGCCGGGCGCGGAACGGTCGCGCGCCAGATCATCTCGCCGGCGATCGGGCGGTCCCGCGTCAGCTCCTCCGGCTCGCGCGCGCCGTCGAAGTTGAGGAGGTTCAGTGTCTCGGTCACCATCTCGGCGACCGGCTGGCGCACCGTGGTGAGCTGGTAGGGCGGCCGCCCGCCCTCCGGAATCCCGTCGAAACCCGCGACCATCACGTCCTCGGGCACGCGCTTGCCGTAGCGGTACCGCAGCGCGTCCATCGCCCCCATCGCCATCACGTCGGCGATCCCGAAGATCGCGTCCGGAATCTCGTGCCCGGCCGCGACGTGCATGTCGACGGCCGCCGCTCCGCCCTCGTACGAGCGAAGGCCGGGGTAGCTCGAGATTGCGCTGCGCGGGATGCCGGCCTCGAGGACCCGCTCGACGAAACCGCGCACGCGATCCTGACTGGTGCTGCCGTTCGCCTCGCCGGTGATCATCATGAACGAGCGCGCGCCCGCGGCAAGGAACGCGTCGGCGACCATCCGGCCGCCGGAGACGTTGTCGCAGCGTACGCCGTAGACGTCGCTGTGCGGGATGTAGCGGTTGAAGAGCACCACCGGGATGCCGCGGTCATGGCACAGGTTGATCATCCGCGTCGAAAGCTGGGCCGACGTCAGGATCACCGCCTCCACCTGGTACTGAAGCACCTTCAGGATGGCTTCGTCGGTGTCCATCGTGTCGGACAGGGTGAGGGTCAGGGTCTGCCGGCCGAGCTTCTGCAGCTCCTGGCTGAAGGCGTGGAGCGTGTGAACGTAGAACGGGTTCGACAACGTGCCGAGGATCACGGCGACGATGCTGGACCGGTTCTTCGTCAAGCTGCTTGCAATGGAGTTCGGGACGTAGTTCAGCTTGCGGGCGGCTTCGAGAATCTTGTCCCGGGTGGTCGCCTTGATGCTGGACCCGGGCGTGAACGCACGCGAGACGGCCGACTGAGACACCCCGGCAAGGGCCGCCACGTCAAACGACGTGGTGCGGATCGATTTCTTCGCCATCGTCCCCATGGCTCCGCATTCGCATGCACTGCGTGGTTCGAGGAACGTTCAGCTAATCACTGCTGCCCACGATGGCAATGAAACTTTTCGTTTATAGGGATTTGCATGGGTCCGGTGGCCGTTCCGGCGCGACGTTGCAAGGGTGGATTGGCCAGCCTGCCGAATTCCGTCCCGATATCCGTGCCTTCGCGACCGAGGTATCGTTCGCCTGCAAATGACAAGAACTTCTTGTCGGGGCGGCCGATTCTGCTCGGGCAGCGTCCGCCCAAAGCGCCTGACGCAGCTCGCAATGCCGCTGCGCGAGGATTTGAATACGAATTCAATTCTGCTCAGGAGAACGACCACCCGCCGTCGACCGGCAATACCGTGCCGGTGATGAAGCTCGCCTCCTCGCTGAGGAGAAAGGCCGCCGCGGCGGCGGTTTCGCCTGCCGTGCCGAACCGCCCCAGCGCCGGTTGGGCCCGTGTCCGCGCCATGTTCCCCGGGGATTCGCATGCCGATGCACGCGCCATCACGGACGTCTCGCCCGGTCCCGGCGCGACGGCGTTCACGCGGATCCCGCTGTCCGCATGGTCGACGGCGAGGCAGCGGCACATGGCGTTGATCGCCCCCTTGGAAGCCGCGTAGGCGACGCAGTTGCTCGCCCCGCCGAGCGACACCTGCGAGGAACACAGCACGACCGACGCGCCCGGCACCGATGACAGGTCCGGCAGGAATGCCGCCACGGCGTTCGCCGAACCGACGACGTTGACGTCGAGCACGCGCCGCCAGTCTTCCGGCGCGACGTCCTCGATCCCGCCGGGCCGAGCGATCCCGGCGAACGTCGCCAGCCCGTCGACCGCGCCGACCGCGTCCCGCACCTCGCACGCGATCGCATCGAGCCGCGCCCGATCGCACACGTCGGCGGCGAAGCGAAGGGCCGCCCCGCAGCTTGTGTCGCCGAACGCGAGGTCGATGGCGACCACGCTCGCGCCCTCGGCCGCGAGCAGTTCGGCGGTCGCGAGGCCCGGCCCGCTGCCGCCACCGGTGACGACGATCACCCGGCCGGCGAACCGCCCCGGAAACGGGTTCAATTCCGCGCGCCCCGTGCCGGCTGGAGCTGGACGCGACGGGGCGGCGCCTTCGCCACCACCGCGATTGGCGCGTCGCGACGGGCGCCATCGGGGCGGATGCCGGCAAGGGCCGACGCCGAGCGGCAGGTGGCGCGCCGGCCCGTCACGATCGTCCCGCTATCCGGCCCGCCCCGCACCATCACTCCGCCCCCAGCGTCACGCCTCACCGAAACCCGCACCACGCCAATTTTGCATAGGCATGCAAACTTAATCAGGCATCTAGTTTTGTCAAACCGATAATCTAGGCGACGGCCATGCCAGCTGCTCGGATTATCGTCAAAGTAGACGGGAAGTGGCCATTCGATCGGCACCCCGCCCCTATCACTACCATATCACGACCAGGCTCCGGGAACCGACTTCCAGCGACATCCTGCCCAGCCTTAAATGCGTATGCAATCTTGGCATCCGGCTCCCCTCGGGCGTCCGTCGTCACCCTCCGCGAGCCGTCGATGCGCGGGGCTCGAGGTGGCCCGGGACGATCACATGCCTGGGCGCGTCGGCCCCCTCGATACGGTCGATCAGCATGTCGACCGCGATCCGCCCCAGCTCCGCCGGCGACAGGTCCAGCGCCGTGACCGGCACCGTCGCAGAGCGCGTCGCCACCCCGTCGTTGCCGGAGACGATCATCAGGTCGTCCGGCACCGCGAGCCCCCGTGCCGCCGCCGCGAACAGCGCCCCCACCGCGAAGCGGTCGAGCGAGGCGAAGATCGCGTCCGGCGGGTCGCACCGGTCCAGCAGCCCCGTCGCCGCGTTGTAGCCCGCCGACTCGGTCGCCGGCTCGTCCACCGCGACCAGCATCGGCGCCTGGCCGACGGAGGCGCACCATGCCTCGTACGCCCGGCGGTAGGCCAGCGTGTAGGCGTACCCCGTCCCCGCCAGCACCGCCCCGACCCGGCGCGCCCCACGGGACCTGAGGTGCTCCAGCGCCATGGTCACCAGCGCGTCGTGGTCGTTGTCCACCCACCAGGACGCCTCGGCCGGGCGCGCGAGATCCCGCCCGATCGTCACCACCGGCGCGTCCGTCCTGGCGAAGTGGCGCAGCAGGGGATCGTCCTTGACCGGGTCGACGACGATGCCGCCGTCGACCGGGATCCCCGCGAGCTCGCCAGATTCCACGCCGAACGGCAGCAGCAGCAGCATGAAGCCCCGCTTCAGCGACGCCGCGGCCGCCGCCTGCCAGATCGCCATCACGTAGTCCATCGCCGGCAGCATGCTGGCGAGCCCCGGCGGCACGGATGCCGCGATCGTCAGGACACCGGACGTGCGGCGCCGCAGGTTGCGGGCGTTCGCGTTCGCCCGGTAGCCGAGCGCCTTGGCGATGCCGATGATGCGCTGGCGCGTCCCCTCCTCGAGCCGCCCCGTCCCGTTCAGCGCGTAGGACACCGCGGCCGGCGACACGTCCGCCGCACGGGCGATGTCCTTCAGCCCGACCCGTCTTCCCGGCTGGCGGCTTCCCCGTCCCGGCACGCGTTCCTCCCGCTTCCCGGCCCATCGTCCCCAAGGCGCCGGCGGCCCGCGACCGACCCATGCGCATAGCAGTCCCACCGCCAGAGCCGTCTGGACAGGGCTCCCGCCGTCTGGACAGGGATCACACCCTGCTTTAACGTTTAAGCAGCTTAAGCAGATACTGGCGCCCTCGCGCAATGGGGCCTCCCGCGGCTCGCTCGAGAAGCGCCACCGACCCACCCCGGTCGGCGCGCCGCCGACGGTTCACCCCTGCCGCTGAGGACCCGATATGAGCGACCCACGGATGCTGTCGAAACTGGCCCAAATCGACCGGCTCAGCCGCCGCCGCTTCCTCGGCGGGGCAGCCAGCCTCGCCGCGGCGGCCGCCGCCTCGGGCCTGGTCCTGCCGCGCCGCGCCCTCGCCGCCGACGACACCGTCCGCTTCTGCTCCTGGGGCGGCTCCCTGCAGGACCTGCAGCGCCAGTACGTGCTCGACCCCTTCGAGGAGGCGTCCGGCATCAAGGTCGTCGAGGACTCGCTCCCCTTCCCGAGCCGCATCAAGGCGATGGTCGATTCGGGCAACCTCGAGTTCGACGTCGTCGAGACCGACCTCCTCACCGTCTACACGCTGGAGGACATGGGCGAGTACTTCGAGCCCATCGACTACTCGATGCTCTCCGCCGAGGCGCTCGCCGGCATCCCCGACGAGCTGAAGCACGAGAAGGCCGTCGGCTATTTCTACTGGTCCTACAACATCGGCTACCGCACGGATAAATTCGGCGGCGCCGTCCCGCAGGACTGGGCCGACGTGTGGGACGTCGACAAGTTCCCCGGCGATCGCACGCTCACCTCCGGCAGCGACGGCCAGTACCCGAACCTCGAATTCGCGCTGATGGCCGACGGGGTCGCCAAGGAAGACCTCTATCCGCTCGACGTCGACCGCGCCTTCGCCTCGCTCGACAGGATCAAGCCGCACGTCAACAAGTGGTGGAGCTCGGGCAGCGAGGTGGTGCAGCTCTTCACCTCCGGCGAGGTGACGACCGGCTCCACCTACTCCGGCCGCATCCTGACCGCGAAGGACGAGGGCGCCCCGGTCGACCTCAACTGGAACCAGGGCCAGGCCTCGCTCGACTACCTGATGATCGTGAAGGGCGCCCCGATGGAGCCCGCCATGAAGCTCCTCGACGCGCTGCTGAAGGTTCAGCCGCAGGTCGACATCTTCAACGCCTACGCCGGCGGACCGGCCAATGCCGACGTCCTCGCCGGCCTCAAGCCCGGGCGCGCGTCGGTCCTGCCGAGCGATCCGGCCAACCTCTCGAAGATGTACGTGCAGGACTCGCGCTGGTGGGCCGACAATTTCGGCGCGGTGGTCGACCGCTTCAACGAGTGGTCGCTGCTCTGAGCGACGGCTCGGGCGCCCCGCAGGAGACGACGATGCATCTCCCATCGGCCCGACCGGGGCGCCCCACCGCGCGGCGCCGCCCGTGACACTGGCCGCCGACAACGCCCCCGCCCCGCGCCGCCGCAAGGCGCGGGCGAAGCTCTACCCGGTCCACCGCGTCCGCGACCGCTTCGCCATGATGCTCGGCGTTCCGGCGCTCCTCGTGCTGGGCGTGTTCTTCCTCGTCCCCATCGGCGGCCTGATCGCCACCTCGTTCCAGGGACCGACGACGTTCGCGAGCTACGAGCGCTTCATGGCCTCGCGCGCGGCGATCACGATCCTCACCAACACCGTCCTCGTCGCGGCGGCCGTCACCGCGATCTGCGCGGTCATCGCGGTGCCCTTCGCGCTGGCGGTCCGCGCGCTGCCGCCGCTTGCCGGACGCATCGTGCTCCTCGCGGCGGTGCTGCCGCTCTGGATCTCGTCCCTCGTGCGCACCTACGCCTGGCTCTACATGCTGAGCCGCGAGGGCGTCCTCAACGCGGGCCTCGTCGGCTCCGGCATCGTCGCCGAGCCGCTCGCCCTGCTGTTCAACTGGGGCGCCGTGACCGTCGGGATGGTCCACGTGCTGCTCCCCTACATGATCCTGCCGGTCCACAACGCGGTTCGCGCGATCCCGACGGAGCTCATCCGCGCCGCGCAGTCCCTCGGCGCCGGACCGGCGCGCGTCTTCGCGACCGTCGTGCTCCCGCTGATCGGGCGGGGCGTGGCGACCGGCGCGCTCATCGTCTTCGTCATCGCGCTCGGCTTCTACATCACGCCGCTCATGCTCGGCGGACGCACCAACGTGATGCTCGCGGTCTACGTCGACACCATCGTCAACGTGACGCTGAACTGGCCGAACGCCGCCGCGGCCGCCGTCATCCTGGTGCTGCTCGTGACCGCGCTCCTAGCGGCGGGCGCGCTGATCGCCCGGCTCCGGCCGGTTGCGAAGCTCTGATGGCCCGCCGCTATCCCAGGGCGCGGACCCATGGCGCCGGCCTCGCCTGGTCGGTGGCGGCGCTCGTCCTCGTCTTCGTCCTCGCCCCGCTCGCGGTCGTGGTGATGATGAGCTTCTCGACCTCCGAATTCGTGCGCTTCCCCCCGCCGGGCTATGGCCTTGAGTGGTTCCGGAACTTCCTCGGCCGTGACGACTGGACCGGCGCGGCGCTCCGCAGCGTCAAGATCGGCGCCATCGTCACCGTGCTCGCCGTCGCGATCGGCGTCCCGGGCGCGCTGTCGTTGGCCGCGCTGCCGAGACGGCTCGGCGCCGTCGCCGCCGCGCTGACGACGCTGCCGATCCTGATGCCGCCCATCGTGCTGGCGCTCGCGATGTACATGAGCTTCACGCGATACGGCCTCGCCGGGACCGAACTCGGCATCGTCCTCGGCCACCTCTGCCTGGCGCTGCCGTTCGTGCTCCTGACGACCCTCGCGACCCTGCGCGGCATCGACCCCAACCTGGCGAGGGCCGCGCAGACGCTTGGCGCCGGCCGGGCCCGCGTCGCCTTCACGGTGACGATCCCGCTCGCCATGCCCGGCATCCTCGCCGGTGCGGTCCTCGCCTTCCTCACCTCGTTCGACGAGCTCCTCATCGCCCTCTTCGTCGGCAACTCGACGACGCGGACGCTGCCGCGGCGCATGTGGGAGGGGATCCGCTCCGAATTCGACCCGACCGTCGCCGCCGCGTCCACCGTGGTGGTCGGAGCGACCGTCCTCATCGGCCTCGTCTTCCTCATCGCGCGCTCGGCCTGGAAGGCCCGCGCCAGCTAACCCCGCAGGAGTTCCTCCAATGTCAGCCGACCGTGTGATCTACCGCGCCAAGTGGGTGCTCGGCTTCAGGGACGGTGCCCACCACCTCCTCGAGAACGGCGAGGTCGAGGTGGCCGGCAACGCGATCGCCTACGTCGGCCCGGCCCGCGAGCCCGCAGCCGAGGGCGTCGAGGTCCGCGCCTTCCCCGAGGGGCTGCTGATGCCCGGCTTCATCTCCAGCCACGCGCACGTGTGCAGCCACGTCGGCGACCGGATGACCTGCGACTGCGGGCGACTCGACCTCTTCTCCTGCGGCTTCCTCAACTACCTCCCCGCCGGCAGGGACGGCGCCAACTTCCTCGCCCCCGAGGATCCGGAGGTCGGGATCCGGTACGCCATCGGCGAGCTTCTGAAGACCGGCGTCACCACCGTGGTCGAGATGGGCGGCGAGGTCGGCGGCAACACCGACACGATGGTCGACATCGCCGGCGAGATGGGGATCCGCGGCTACTTCGCCCCCGGCTACGCCTCCGCCCACTACCACTTCGACGACCGCGGCCGCCTCCACTACGAGTGGTTCGAGGACGACGGCGAGGAGCAGTTCGAGGTCGCTTGCGAGGCCGCCAGCCGCAACAACGGCAAGTACAACGACCGCATCCGCGGCATCCTCGTCCCCGTGGAGGCGGTGCTGACGTCCCGCCGCCTGCTGCGGCGCACGCGCGAGGAAGCCACCCGGCTCGGCCTCCCCGTCACCCTCCACGTCGCCGAGACGATCTGGGAGTTCCACGAGACGGTGCGGCGCGAGCAGACGACGCCGCTCGGCGTGCTCGCCGACGAGGGCCTCCTCGCCCCCGACGTCATCCTCGGCCACAGCCTGTTCTACGGCGGGCACTCGCAGACCGGCTTCCCCCGCGTCGGCGACCTCGAGCGCGTGGCCGCGAGCGGCGCGCACGTCTCCCACTCGCCGTTCGTCTTCTCCCGGCGGGGCATCATGTTCGAGGGCTTCCGGACCTACTCCGAACTCGGCATCAACATCACGCTGGGCACGGACTCCTACCCGCAGGACATGTTCAACGAGATGAAGTTCGCCTCGATTCTCGGGAAGGTCCATTCCAAGGACTTCCGCGCGGCGCCGGCCCGCGACGTCGTCAACGCGGCGACGGTCAACGGCGCCAGGGCGCTCGGCCGCGACGACATCGGCCGCCTCTCCCCCGGTGCGAAGGCGGACATGCTGGTGGTGGACCTCGGCCGCTTCGCGTTCGGGCCGATGCAGGACCCGATCAAGGCGCTCGTCCAGATCGGCAACGCCCAGCACGTCGATCACGTGATGGTGGACGGGCGCGTGGTGGTCGACGAGGGCCGCCTGACGATGGTCGACGAGGCCGCGCTCCTCGCCGAGGTCCGGGCCAACGCGAAGAAGGTCTACGACGGCTACAAGGACTTCGACCACGCGGGCCGCGACATCCTCGAGTTCGCCCCGCCCGCCTTCAAGGCCTGGTAGGCGGGCCGGGCGGACGGCGGCTCAGCCGGCCGCCCCGAACGTCGCGTTCGCGCGCGACGGCACCGCGAGGTAGAGCGTCACGCCCCGCGCGCCGAGGAACACGAGGAGCGCCAGCCACAGGCCGTGGTTGCCCATCGCCGGGACCGCCACGGCCCAGACCGCCAGGAAGACCAGCGTCGAGACGATCATCATGTTGCGCATCATCGCCGACCACGTCGCGCCGATGTAGATGCCGTCCATGATGAAGGCGAGCGCGCCGGCGATCGGCGTCATCGCCGCCCACGGCAGGAACGCGAGGGCGGCTGTGCGCACGTCCTCCGCCGTCGTCAGCGCGTAGACGAACGCGTCGCCGAACACCAGCGCCAGGAGCGCCAGGAGCGCCGCCATCGCCCCGCCGATGATCACCGACAGCGTCACCGTCTTGTCGAAAGCCGGGCGATAGTGGGCGCCGATGGAGCGGCCGGTGAGCTGCTCGGCCGCCGTCGCCAGCCCGTCGAGGAAGTAGCCGCCGAGGAGGAAGATGTTGAGGAGGAGCGCGTTCGCCGCGAGCGTCACGTCGCCGAACCGCGCCCCGACGGCGGAGAAGAACGAGAACGTGCCGATGAGGAGCATCGAGCGCACGAAGATGTCCCTGTTGACGGCCACCATGCGCATGAAGCCGGCCCGTTCCAGCACCGCCGCGAGCGACGGGCGCGGCCGCCGGCCGAGCGCCCGCATCACGACGACGCCGCCCGCGAGCGCCGTCACCAGCTCGGCGAAGACCGAGGCCGCCGCGGCGCCCGCCACGCCGTAGCCGAGCCCCATCACGAGGAGGACGGAGCCGGCGACGTTGGTGAGGCCGATGAGGAGCTGCAGCACCAGCGCCACCCGCGCCCGGCCCAGGCCGAGCAGCCAGCCGAGGATCGCGTAGTTGGCCAGCATCAGCGGCATCGCGAAGGCGCGCACGGTGAAGTAGTCGCGCGTCGCCGTCGCCACCGCATCGGACGGGCCCATCGCGACCAGGAAGGCGGAGAGGAGCGGCCGGTGGAGGACCACCACGAGGAGCCCCGCGCCGAAGGCCAGCAGGAGGGCGCGCCAGAGCACCATGGCCTCGGCCTCGCGGTCCTCCGCGCCCATCGCCTGGGCGACGAGCCCGGTCGTTCCGGAGCGCAGGAAGTTGAGGCTCACGCCGAGGAAGTCGAACAGCAGCGCACCCAGCGCCACCGCGCCGATCAGCGCCGCGTCGCCGAGCTGGCCGATCACCGCGACGTCGACGATGCCGATGAGGGGCGTCGAGAGGTAGGCGAGCGTCATCGGCACCGCGATACCGGCCACCATACGCAACGTGACCGCGAAAGGCCGCGGCGTCCGGCTCACTGCAATCATGGGATGTCCTCGTTCCCCGGCACATGGCGCCGACTCCCCCTCGAGCGCAAGCCTCCGGGTCTGGATTTCCGCCGTCCGTCGGGGCCGCCCGTTCGCGGGGGATGGCCGGGGCCTGTTTCACTCCCTGGCGCCCTCGCAGGGTGCCGGTCGGGCGCTCACGCGAAAGTGGCTGCAGCCTCGTCGCCGGACCCGCGCCAGAGGTCCCGCGCGGGCACCGGGGCCCCGGCTCCGGCGGACTGCACACCGGCCGGACCGGCCCTCCGAAGGTGGTCCGGCACTCACGCCGCCGCCGCCGAAGCGGCTGCGGATCCTCGCCGTTTCGGCCCGGCGACCCACGTGGTCGGGCCACCCCTCCTCCGCGGCCTGAAGGCTCCGGCGAGGCTGCGGGTCCGTCCCCTCCCGCGGAACGAGCCTCGGGGAGCCGGTTGACAGGGTGCCGGACAGTACGCATAATCTCATAAAGATTTCTTTATGTGGAAATGTGATCGATGGACGCCGGTTCTCCCGGATCAGGACATGAGGCTCTCGTGGCGGCCCTCCGCGCAGCGGGGGAGACGACGCGCCTGCGCATCCTGTCCCTCCTCCGGGACTCGGACCTGACCGTGAAGGATCTCACCCTGATCCTCGGCCAGAGCCAGCCGCGCATCTCGCGACACCTGAAGCTGCTGGCGGACGCCGGGCTGATCGCCCGCTCCGCGGAAGGCGCCTTCGCCTTCTACCGCCTCGCCGACACCGGTGGCGGCTCCCGCCTCGCCGAGGCGCTGCTCGCCCAGCTCGACCCCAACGACCCGATCCACGTCCGCGACCGGGAGCGGCGGGACGCGACGCACGCCGCCAAGGCCGCCGCGGCCGCCGACTTCTTCGCCGCCAACGCCGACGTGTGGGACCGCATCCGCTCCCTCCACGTGCCGGAGGCGGAGGTCGAGGCCGCGATCCGCTCCATCCTGGGCGACCGGCCGATCCGCAACCTTCTCGACGTCGGCACCGGCACCGGCCGCATGCTGGAGCTGATGGCCGACCGCGCCCAGCGCCTCCTCGGCGTCGACGCCAGCGCGGCGATGCTCTCGGTGGCGCGCGCCAACCTCGCCAAGGCCGGCGTGTCCAACGCCCGCCTCGCGCAGGACGACATCTACGCCCTCTCCGTGGGCGAGGACCGGTTCGACGTCGTCATCATCCACCAGGTCCTGCATTTTCTCGACAATCCGGGGCGGGCGCTCGCCGAAGCGGCGCGCACGCTGCGTCCCGGCGGCCGCCTCCTGGTGGTCGACTTCGCACCGCATCACCTCGAGGAGCTGCGCACCAACGCCCAGCACCGCCGCCTCGGCATCGCCGACAGCGAGATGGCCGACTGGCTCCGCGACGCGCACCTCGACAGCATCGCCACCGAGCGGCTGTCCGGGGCGGGCACCGGCGACACGCTCACCGTGTCGCTGTGGCTCGCCAAGGACCCCCGCATCATCTCCGACGATATTCGCCAAGAGGAAGGCGCCTACGCATGACCCGGGTTTCGTTCGAGTTCTTCCCGCCCAAATCCGACGCCATGGAACAGACGCTTTGGGCGACGATCCAGAAGCTGGAGCCGCTCCAGCCCGATTTCGTCTCCGTCACCTACGGCGCCGGCGGCTCGACGCGTGAGCGCACGCACCGCACCGTGAAGCGCATCGTCGACGAGACGAACCTCAAGGCGGCCGCGCACCTCACCTGCGTCGCCGCCTCCAAGGAGGAGGTGAACGCCGTCATCCGCGACTACTGGGATGCGGGCGTGCGCCACATCGTGGCCCTGCGCGGCGACATGCCGGACGGACCGGGCACCCCCTACAAGCCCCACGCCGACGGCTACGCCAACGGCGCCGAGTTGACGGCCGGTATCAAGTCGATCGCCCCGTTCGAGGTCTCGGTCTCGGCCTACCCCGAGTGCCACCCCGACTCGGCCAACTGGGACGCCGACATCGACCAGCTCGAGCGCAAGGTCGACGCCGGCGCCGACCGGGCGATCACGCAGTTCTTCTTCGACAACGATCTCTTCGAGGCCTACCGCGAGCGCGTCGCTCGGCGCGGCATCAAGGTGGACATCGTTCCGGGGATCGTGCCCATCCTGTCCTTCAAGCAGATCAAGCGCTTCGCCGAGATGTGCGGCGCCTCGATCCCCGACCGCCTCGCCGACCGCTTCGAGGGTCTCGACGACGATGCCGAGCAGCGCATGCTGGTCGCCGCCGCCATCGCCGCCGAGCAGGTCCTCGACCTCCAGGCCCGCGGCGTCGACACCTTCCATTTCTACACGATGAACCGCGCCGAGCTCGTCTACGCGCTCTGCCGCCTCATCGGGATCAACCCGGTGGCGCAGGCTGCCGCCGCGGCCTGATCGGAGTTTTTATGAGTCATCCAATTCTCGAGGCCGCCAAAAAGCGCATCCTGATCATCGACGGTGCCATGGGCACGATGATCCAGAAGGAGAAGTTCGACGAGGACGCCTTCATCGGCGCGCATGGCGGCGGCCACGGGGGCGGCTGCGGCTGTCACATCCATTCCGACCACCCGCAGTCCGGCAACAACGACCTCCTGTCGCTGACGCAGCCGGACACGATCGAGAAGATCCACCGCCAGTACCTCGAGGCCGGCGCCGACATCGTCGCGACGAACACCTTCTCGTCGACGTCCATCGCCCAGGCCGACTACGGGCTGCAGGACCGCGTCTACGACCTCAACGTCGCCTCCGCCCAGCTCGCGCGGCGCGCCGCCGACACGGTGACGGCGGCCGATCCCGACCGGCAGCGCTGGGTCGCCGGGGCGATGGGTCCGACGAACCGCACGCTCTCCATCTCGCCCGACGTGAACGACCCCGGCTTCCGCGCCGTGACGTTCCAGGAGATGGCGACGGCGTACGAGGAAGCCGCCCGCGGCCTGCTCGACGGCGGCGTCGACTTCCTGCTGGTCGAGACGATCTTCGACACGCTGAACGCGAAGGCGGCGATCTTCGCCATCGAGGGCCTCTTCGCGTCCGGCGCGCGGCGTGTGCCGATCATGGTCTCCGGCACGATCACCGACCGTTCCGGCCGCACCCTGTCGGGCCAGACGCCGACCGCCTTCTGGCACTCGGTGATGCACGCGCGGCCGCTCTCCATCGGCCTCAACTGCGCGCTCGGCGCCAACGAGATGCGCCCGCACATCGCCGAGATCGCGAAGGTCGCGGACGCGCTGACCTGCGTCTACCCGAACGCCGGCCTCCCCAACGAGATGGGCGAGTACGACGAGAGCCCGGCCTACATGGCCCGCCAGCTCAAGGAGTTCGCGGAGGAGGGCCTCCTCAACATCGTCGGCGGCTGCTGCGGCACGACGCCGGACCACATCGCCGCGATCCGCGACGTGGTGAACGACTACTCGCCCCGCGAGCTGCCCGAGCGCCGCTCGCTGATGTGCCTGTCGGGCCTCGAGCCGTTCGTGCTGACGGACGACATCCCGTTCGTGAACGTCGGCGAGCGCACCAACGTCACCGGCTCCGCCCGCTTCCGCAAGCTGATCAAGGAAGGCGACTACGCCACCGCCCTCGATGTCGCGCGGGACCAGGTGGAGAACGGCGCCCAGATCATCGACGTCAACATGGACGAGGGCCTGCTCGACTCGAAGGAGGCGATGGCGACCTTCCTGCGCCTGATCGCCTCCGAGCCGGACATCGCGCGCGTGCCGGTGATGGTCGATTCGTCCAAGTGGGACGTGATCGAGGAGGGCCTGCGCAACGTCCAGGGCAAAGCGATCGTCAACTCGATCTCGCTGAAGGAAGGCGAGGAGCAGTTCCTGCAGCAGGCCGAGCTGGTGCGCCGCTACGGCGCCGCGGCGGTCGTGATGGCGTTCGACGAGACCGGCCAGGCCGACACGTTCGAGCGCAAGACCGAGATCTGCGCGCGCGCCTACAAGCTCCTGACAGAGCACGGCTTCCCGCCGGAAGACATCATCTTCGACCCCAACGTCTTCGCGGTGGCGACGGGCATCGAGGAGCACAACAACTACGGCGTCGACTTCATCAACGCGACGCAGTGGATCCGCGAGAACCTGCCGCACGCGCACATCTCGGGCGGCGTCTCCAACCTCTCGTTCTCGTTCCGCGGCAACGAGCGGGTGCGCGAGGCGATGCACTCGGTGTTCCTGTACCATGCGATCCAGGTCGGCATGGACATGGGCATCGTGAACGCCGGCCAGCTCGCGGTGTATGACGACCTCGAGACCGAGCTGCGCGAACTGTGCGAGGACGTCGTCCTCAACCGGCGCGACGACGCCACCGAGCGGATGCTGGAAGCGGCCGAGCGGTGGAAGGGCGGCGCCGGCGCGGCGAAGGCCAAGGACCTCACTTGGCGCACAAAGCCGGTGGAGGAGCGGCTGAGCCACGCCCTCGTCAACGGCATCACCGAGTTCATCGAGGAGGACACCGAGGAGGCGCGCCAGAAGGCCGAGAAGCCGCTGCACGTCATCGAGGGTCCGCTGATGGACGGCATGAACGTCGTCGGCGACCTCTTCGGCTCGGGCAAGATGTTCCTTCCGCAGGTGGTGAAGTCCGCCCGCGTGATGAAGCAGGCGGTCGCCTACCTGATGCCGTTCATGGAGGCGGAGAAGGAAGGCCAGCGCCAGTCGGCCGGCAAGATCCTGCTCGCCACCGTGAAGGGCGACGTCCACGACATCGGCAAGAACATCGTCGGCGTCGTGCTGCAGTGCAACAACTTCGACGTCATCGACCTCGGCGTGATGGTCCCCTCGGCCAAGATCCTCGAGGTGGCGAAGGCCGAGAACGTCGACATCATCGGCCTCTCCGGCCTCATCACCCCGTCGCTCGACGAGATGGTGTCGGTGGCCGGCGAGATGCAGCGCGGCGGCTTCAACATGCCGCTCCTCATCGGCGGCGCGACGACCTCGAAGATCCACACCGCGGTGAAGATCAACCCGAACTACTCGGCCGGCCAGACCGTCTACGTCACCGACGCCTCGCGCGCGGTGGGTGTCTGCTCGCGCCTGATGGGCGACCGCGAGACCTACGCGACGGAGATCCGGAGCGAGTACGAGAAGACCGCCGAGCGCTATCTCCGCGGCCAGGGCGACAAGAAGCGCACGCCGATCGTCGACGCGCGCGGCAACGCCTTCAGGACCGACTGGTCGGCCTACACGCCGCCCGCGCCGCCGGAGCTCGGCCTCAAGACCATCGAGGTCCCGATCCAGACGCTGGTCTCGTTCATCGACTGGACGCCGTTCTTCGCGGCCTGGGAGATGAAGGGCCTGTTCCCGGCGATCCTGAAGGACGAGCGGTTCGGCGAGCAGGCGACGAAGCTCTACGACGACGCCCGCAAGATGCTCGCCGACATTGTTTCGAACAAATGGCTGGCGGCGAAGGGCGTGGTCGGCCTCTGGGAGGCGCAGTCGCGCGGCGACGACATCGTCCTGACCGACGGCGGGCGCGAGATCGCCACCTTCCACACGCTGCGCCAGCAGATGCCGAAGACCGACGGCCGCGCCAACGTCGCCCTGTCGGACTTCATCGCCCCCGAGGGCGGCCCGAAGGACTACATCGGCGGCTTCACGGTGACGGCGGGTGTCGGCGAGGACGACATCGTCGCCCGTTTCGTCCAGAAGGGCGACGACTACGGAAAGATCCTCTTCCAGTCGCTGGCCGACCGCCTCGCGGAGGCGTTCGCGGAGTATGCCCACATGCGCATGCGCCGCACGATCTGGGGCTACGCGTCGGACGAGACGCTGACGCCGGAGGAGATGATCGCCGAGTCCTACCGCGGCATCCGTCCGGCGCCCGGCTACCCCGCGCAGCCGGACCACACCGAGAAGGAGGCGCTGTTCCGCCTCCTCGAGGCCGAGGCGCGCACGGGCGTGAAGCTCACCGAGAGCTTCGCCATGTGGCCGGCGTCGTCGGTGTCGGGCCTCTACTTCTCGCACCCCGAGAGCTTCTACTTCGGCGTCGGCAAGATCGAGCGCGATCAGGTCGAGGATTACGCCAAACGCAAGGGATGGGACGTCGACACCGCCGAGCGGTGGCTCGCCCCGATCCTCAACTACGTCCCAGGGTCCGTCCGAGAGGCGGCCTGAGGCGAGCGCGGTGGGCCGGTCCGCCACGGTCCACCGCGCTGACCCCTTCACGGGCGGCCGGGCCGCCCGGCAGAGTCGCCGCGGCGGCGCGCCGCCGTCGCTCAGGACAGCCGCGTCGTCACGATCTTGACGCTCGCGAGCCCGAAGGCGACCGCGAACATCCCCTCGAACCACCGCCGCAGGCGGATGTAGGCGCGCGTCACCGCCGGCGCGGAGAAGAGCAGCGCGTAGCCGCCGTTCACGATCACGCTCTGGGTGAAGATCGCGCCGATGATGAGGGCGAATTCGGCCGGCGTCGCGTCGTGCGGCACCCCCATCGTGTAGAGAGAGCCGAAGAACAGCACGACCTTGGGGTTCGTCAGGTGCAGCGCGAGGCCCTTGCGGTAGAGCGCGAAGAGGGACCCGTTCATCGTGCGGGTATTGAGCGCCTCCGCCGAACACGCCGCCCGCGCCGACTTCACCGCGAGATAGGCGAGGTACGCCCCGCCCGCGTAGCGCACCACCTCGAACACCCACGCGTGCGATAGCATCAGCGCGGCGAGGCCGAAGGCCGCGGCCGTGGACCAGATCAGCGAGCCGGTGAGGATGCCCCCCGTCAGCGCGAGGCCGGGGACGCGCCCGCGCGACATCGACGTCCCGGCGATCGCCAGCGTCGCCGGGCCGGGGCTCGCCATCGCGATCAGCGCCGCCAGCATGATGAGGGGAAGGTGCAGGTGCTCGATCACGGAACGTCTCGCCAGTGGTGGCCGGGCGGGCCGGGGGCCGCGCCGCCTCGCACATTGCAAGCGCCCGGACCGGCAGGATACTCTTTCGCTTCAGTCGCCCTGTCGAGAGACCCAATGTTCGCCATCAAAGCCGTCAGCTACACGGACCCCGCGGCGCCCGCCCTCTTCGCGCGATCGCTGCACGAGACCGGGTTCGCCGTGCTGAAGGACCACCCGATCGCACCCGACCGGATCGGCCGCGCCTACTCCGAGTGGGGCCAGTTCTTCGCCAGCGAGACGAAGTTCGGCTTCAAGGTCCAGCCGCCGTCGCCCGAGGGGTACTTCCCGTTCCGCTCCGAGAACGCGAAGGGGTCGAAGACGAAGGACCTGAAGGAGTTCTTCCAGGTCTATCCCGGGACGCACCTGCCCGGCTCGGTCGAGGCGACCACCCGCGGCCTCTACAAGGACCTCGTCGCCCTCGGCATCACCATGCTGGGCTGGATCGAGGCGAACACCCCCGAGGACGTGCGCGCCAGGTTCTCCGAGTCGCTGCCGGACATGCTGCGCGGGTCGGACAACTCGATGTTCCGGATCCTGCACTATCCGGCACAGACCGGCGCACCCCCGGAGCCCGGCGCCACCCGCGCCGCCGCGCACGAGGACATCAACCTCATCACGCTCCTTCTCGCGGGCTCCGCGCCCGGCCTCGAGGCGCAGGACCGCAACGGCGACTGGCACGCCGTGCCGTGCGACGGCGGCATGATCGCGGTGAACATCGGCGACATGCTGCAGCTCGCCTCGGGCGGCTACTACCCGTCGACCACCCACCGCGTGGTGAACCCGCCGGTGGGCGACAACGGCGCGCGCTTCTCGATGCCGATGTTCATCCATCCGCGCTCCGAGGTGGCGCTCAGCCCGGAGAAGACCGCCGGCGCCTACCTGAACGAGCGGCTCAGGGAAATCGGGCTGGCCTGACAATGCTCTAGCCACTCCCGGTCGGCCCGGCCGGGAGACGTTGTGTAACAGGGCCCCTGGCCGACGACTTGCTAGGCAAGCGGCGGTGTCCGGTCTTAGTGTCGAGAACAAGCAACTTGGAGGGTTCCATGCTCAAGGCCGTTCTGGCCGGCCTCGCCGGCGCTGTCTTCGCCGTCTCCGCCCCCGTCGTTTCCGCACAGGCGCAGGACTTCAAGCCTGCCGTCGTGTTCGACATGGGCGGCAAGTTCGACAAGTCCTTCAACGAGGGCGTGTGGAACGGCGTGAAGCGCTTCATGGACGAGACCGGCATCGAGGTCATGGAGTTCGAGGTCACCAACGAGACCCAGCGCGAGCAGGCGATCACCCGCATGGCCCAGCGCGGCGCGGACCTCGTGCTCGGCGTCGGCTTCGCCCAGGCGGACGCCATCGACAAGGTGGCGCAGGAATACCCCGACACCAAGTTCGCCATCATCGACGTCTACTGGCTCGACCAGCCGAACCTGCGCCAGTACCGCTTCGAGGAGCACGAGGGCTCCTACCTCGCCGGCGTTGCGGCGGCGATGGCCTCCAAGACCGGCACGGTCGGCTTCGTCGGCGGCATGGACGTGCCGCTCATCCGCAAGTTCGCGTGCGGCTACGTCCAGGGCGTGAAGGACACCAACGCCGACGCCACCGTCCTGCAGAACATGACCGGCACCACGCCTTTGGCCTGGAACGACCCCTCCAAGGGCGCCGAGCTTGCCCAGAGCCAGATCGACCGCGGGGCCGACGTCGTCTACCACGCCGCCGGCGGCACCGGCCTCGGCGTGATCCGCGCCACGGCGGACGAGGGCAAGCTCGCCATCGGCGTCGACTCCAACCAGGAGGACGTGGCTCCCGGCTCCGTGCTGACCTCGATGCTGAAGCGGGTCGACAACGCCGCGTACGACACTCTGATGGACGCCAAGAACGGCGAGTTCACCGCCGGCATCGTCTCCCTCGGCCTCGAGCAGGAGGGCGTCGGCCTCGTCGAGAACGACAAGAACGCCGAGCTGATGACGCCGGAGATCCGTGCGGCCGTCGAGGCCGCCGAGAAGGGCATCATCTCCGGCGAGATCAAGGTCCACAACTACGAGGACGACCAGGAGTGCCCGGTCTGAGGGCGCGCCTGACGCACCCGTCGCGATGACGCTCTCCGACGCGCCGGCCGTCGAGCTGGTCGGCATTTCGAAGCGCTTCGGCGCGGTCCAGGCGAACGACGACGTTCACCTCACGGTCCGCGCCGGGGCGGTGCACGGGATCATCGGCGAGAACGGGGCGGGAAAATCCACCCTCGTGTCGATCCTCTCGGGCCACTACCAGGCCGACAGCGGGACGATCCGCCTGTTCGGCCAGGAGGTGAAGCTCGCCGCCAGCGCCGACGCGATCGCCCAGGGGATCGGCATGGTGCACCAGCACTTCATGCTGGTCCCGAACTTCACCGTCCTCGAGAACCTGATGCTCCAGACGGCGAAGGCGCCGTTCCTCAAGGAGAGCCGCGCCGAGGTCCGCACCCGCCTCGCCGAGATCGAGACCACCTACGGGCTCTCCGTGGACCCCGACGCCGTGGTCGAGAAGCTCCCCGTCGGCCTGCAGCAGCGCGTCGAGATCATCAAGGCGCTGCTGGCCGGCGGACGCATCCTAATCCTCGACGAGCCGACGGGCGTCCTCACGCCGGACGAGACGGACCGCCTGTTCGAGAGCCTCGCCATGCTGAAGGCGAAGGGCGTCACCATCCTCCTCATCACCCACAAGCTGCGCGAGATCATGGCCGTCACGGACGAGGTCTCGGTGATGCGCCGCGGCAGGATGGTGGCCCAGCGGCGCACTGCCGAGACCGGGCGGGAGGAGCTCGCCGAGCTGATGGTCGGCCGCGCGGTCGCCGTCGTGCGCAACCAGTCGACCCGGCCGGCCGGTGCGCCGGTCCTCATCGCCGACCACCTCACCGTGCGCGACGAGGCGGGCGTGACGCGCCTGTCGGACGTCTCGTTCGCGCTACATGCCGGCGAGATCGTCGGCGTCGCGGGCGTCGCCGGCAACGGCCAGTCGGAGCTCCTCAACGTGCTGGCCGGGATCGTCCCGCCGTCCGGGGGCAGCTTCACGGTCGGCGGCCGCACGATCAGCGCCGAGAGCCCGACCGATCCCGGCGAGATCCGCGATCTCCACGTCGCCCACGTGCCGGAGGACCGGCGCCGGGAAGGGCTCGTGCTGCCGTTCCAGATGAGCGAGAACTCCGTGCTGGGCTACCTCGACGAAGCCCGCGCCAGCCGCCCCTGGCTCCTCAGGACGAGGCGGATGCGCGCCCGCTGCCAGGCGCTGATGGACCGGTTCGACGTGCGCCCGGCGGATCCGCGGCTCGCCGCGTCCGGCTTCTCCGGCGGCAACCAGCAGAAGCTCGTCATCGCGCGCGAGCACGGGGCGGCGCCGCGCGTGCTCCTCGTCGGCCAGCCGACCCGCGGGGTCGATATCGGCGCCATCGAGTTCATTCACCGCGAGCTGCTCGCCCTGCGCGACGCGGGCTGCGCGATCCTCCTCGTCTCGGTGGAGCTCGACGAGATCCTCGCCCTGTCGGACCGGATCATCGGCATGAACGCCGGGCGCATCGTCGGCACCCTCCCGGCCGCGGACGCCGACCGGCAGAGCGTCGGCCTGATGATGGCCGGCATCTCCGCCGGGCACGGCCCGGACGGGCAGCACCTGGAGAAAAGCGCGTGAGAGGCCCCCTTCCCGTCTGGGCGGACGTCGTCGTCGTCCCGCTCATCAACGTGGCGCTCGCCTTCGTGGTGGCGGGCCTCGTGGTGGCGATTATCGGCGAGAACCCGCTCGAGGCGCTCGACGTCATGATCCAGGGCGCGTTCGTCTACCCGGGCAGCCTCGGCTACACGCTTTACTACGCGACGAACTTCGTCTTCACCGGGCTCGCGGTGGCGGTCGCCTTCCATGCACGGCTCTTCAACATCGGCGGCGAGGGGCAGGCGGCGATGGGCGGGCTCGGCGCGATCCTCGTGTGCCTCGCGCTCGACCCGTACCTGCCGGGCCCGTTGGTGATCCCGTTCGCCATCCTCGGCGCGGCGGCGTTTGGCGGCGCGTGGGCCTACATCCCCGGGCTGCTCCAGGCGACGCGCGGCAGCCACGTCGTCATCACGACGATCATGTTCAATTTCATCGCCGCCGGCATCCTCGTCTGGCTCCTGACGGGGCCGCTGATCCGGCCCGGCCAGTCCACGCCGCAGACCCGCAACATCGCCCCCGAGGCGACCATCCCGCAGATCCACGAGATCGCCCGGGCGCTCGGCTTCGAGGCCGCCTCGTCGCCGCTGAACCTCTCGATCGTCCTCGCCGCGGTCGCCGCGATCGCTGTGTGGGTGCTCATCTGGCGCACGCCGTTCGGGTTCCGCCTGCGCACCCTGGGCGAGTCCGAGCCCGCCGCCCTCTATTCGGGCGTGCCGGTGCCGCGGATGGTGATCCTCACGATGGTCATCTCCGGCGCCCTCGCCGGGCTGATGGCGACCAACGCGGTGCTCGGCGCGCAGGAGAAGCTCGTCAACAACTTCACCGCGGGCTTCGGCTTCACCGGCATCGCCGTCGCGCTGATGGGGCGCGCGCATCCGGTGGGGATCGTCATGGCGAGCCTGCTCTTCGGGGCGCTCTACCAGGGCGGCACGGAACTCTCGTTCACCTACTCGACCCTGGACCGCAACATGGTGCTGGTGCTGCAGGGCCTCATCATCCTCTTCTCCGGCGCGCTGGCGCACATGCTGGACGCCCCACTGTCGCGCCTCTTCGCGCCGCGTGCGAGGCTCGCAACCTCATGAGGCGGCAGACGTTGCGTGCCCCGGGGGCTACGTGCAGGATGGCGCGGTCAGAAATGGTGAGGGCGTGGCTCGGTTGGCGCGCCCCCCGCGCTCCGCGGGACCAGGCCGTGCGCGAGCGTGAGCCCCTTGACGTGACCCCGTCGCGCGGTGCGCCGGGGAACGGAAAGGGTTTGTCCGATGCAGCATCAGATTTCAGTCATCACGCTGGGAGTCGCGGATATCGAGGCCGCCAGCCGGTTCTACCAGGACGGGTTCGGCTGGGCGCCCGTGTTCAAGGCGGACGAGATCGTCTTCTACCAGATGAACGGCTTCATCCTCGGCACCTTCCTCGCCCCGGCGCTGGCGGAGGACATGGGGCTGAAGGGCGAGTTCCGGCGCCCGGGCGCCTATGCGCTGGCCCACAACGTCAGGACGGCGGAGGAGGTGACGCCGGTGATGGTCGCGCTGGTGGCCGCCGGCGGGACGCTCGTTCGCGCGGCGGACAAGCCGCCGCATGGCGGACTTCGCGGCTATGTCGCGGATCCGGACGGGCACGCCTGGGAGATCGCCTACCAGCCCATGGTCCGCATCGCGGACGACGGCAGGGTCACCTTCGAGGTCTGACCGACCCCGCCACCGGCTCGCGACTCTCCGCCGCGCCCAGTTCTCCCCCGGCGGCCGCGCCGACATGGAGGGCGCGGCATGGCTACTGAGGCGTGGCTCGACGCGATGCAGATCCTGGCGAGCATGCTGCGGCTCGCCACCCCGCTGATCTTCTGCGCGATGGCCGGCATGTTCTCCGAACGGGCCGGCGTCGTCGACATCGGCCTCGAGGGCAAGCTCCTCATGGGCGCCTTCGCCGCCGCCGCCGTCACGAGCCTCACCGGCACGCCATGGGCCGGGCTCGCGGCGGCCATCGGCGCCTCGGTCGCCCTGGCGCTGGTGCACGGCTTCGCCTGCATCACCCACCGGGGCGACCACATCGTCTCCGGCGTCGCCATCAACATCCTGGCGTCGGGGCTGACGGTGGTGATCGGCATCGCCCTCTTCACACAGGGCGGCCAGACCCCGCCGCTCTCGCGGGAGGAGCGGTTCGGGCCGATCACCCTCCCCTTCGCCGACCGCCTCGCGGACGTGCCCTGGTTCGGCCCGTTCTATGCGGAGCTCCTGTCGGGCCACAACCTCCTCGTCTACGCGGCGACCCTCGCGGTGCCGCTCTCCGCCCTCATCCTCTTCTCGACCACGTTCGGGCTGCGGCTGCGGGCCGTCGGCGAGGCGCCCGAGGCGGTCGACAGCGCCGGCTACTCCGTCGCCTGGCTGCGCTACCGGGCCGTGATCATCACCGGGATCCTCTGCGGGATGGCAGGAGCCTACCTCTCGACTGCCCACGGCGGAGGCTTCGTTCGCGAGATGAGCGCCGGCAAGGGCTACATCGCCCTCGCCGCGCTGATCTTCGGCAAGTGGCGGCCGGTGCCGACGCTCTTCGCATGCCTGCTGTTCGGCGTGCTGGAAAGCTCCGCGGCACGCATGTCCGGCGTCTCGCTGCCCCTCGTGGGGCAGATCCCGATCGAGGTGATCCTGGTGGCGCCGTACGTGCTGACGGTGATCCTGCTCGCCGGCTTCTTCGGCCGCGCGATCCCGCCGCGCGCCCTCGGCGTTCCGTACATGAAAGAGCGCTGAGGACCGCCCCCGGGAGCGACTGCACACGGATTCACTCTTGAAGAGCGACCGGATGCCCGCGTATAGCGACGCCGACGCTCGCGCTCTAAGGCGAGACGTTATGCCAAGGGTGCGTTAACCGTTACTTGGTAATCCACAGGTGAATGACATCCGTCGGAGTCGCGTGAATGACTGAGTTCCGAACAAGGCGCTGGGTGGCCAAAGGTGCCTGCGCCATGCTGGTCGCTGTTGCGCTGGCTGGCTGCGCGCAAAAGCCCACGAATACCGGCGCTGGCGCGGCCACGCCCGGGTCGCAGCAAGACTTCGCCATCAACGTGGGCGACCGGGTGTTCTTCACGGTCGACTCCTCGGAGATCAACTCGACCGCCGCGAGCACGCTCGACCGGCAGGCCGCGTGGCTCCAGAAGTACCCGCGCTACCAGGTCACCGTCGAGGGCCACGCCGACGAGCGCGGCACGCGCGAGTACAACATCGCGCTGTCCGCCCGCCGCGCCGAGGCGGCTCGCCGCTACCTCGCCGGCCGCGGCGTCGCGCCGAACCGTATGCGCACCCAGGCCTTCGGCAAGGAGCGCCCGGTCGCCGTCTGCGACAACGAGTCGTGTTGGAATCAGAACCGCCGCGCCGTCACGGTTCTGGGCAATTAACCATGTTTCCCACGGCAGGGGCGCCGGTTTAAGCGCCCCATTGCCGTGATGGAGAGTGTCATGCGCCTCGTACTGACCGTCGTGCTCGTCGCCCTGACGACTCCGGTGCTCGCATTGCCGCGCTGGACCCCATCGACCGATTCCGCGGTGACCGCCGTTCAGAACCGGTTCCTGCCGAGAATCTTCGGCGGGGGTGAAGGCGGCGAGCAGAGCACCGGCAAATCCGACGCGGAGCTGCGGATCCAGCAGCTCGAAACGCAGGTCCGGATGCTGACCGGCCAGGTGGAGGAGCTCACCTTCACCGTGCGCCGCCTGCAGTCGATGATCGAGTCCGGGACCGCCAGCGCCGCCGGACAGCGGACGGACGTGCGCCCCGCGCCGGGGACCACGGGTCCCGGCGCCCCGCCGAGCACGCTGGGCCAGCTCCCGGCCCAGTCGGCCCCCTCCTCCCAGTCTCTGGGCGGCAACTATTCCGGCCCGGTCGACCTGTCCGCCCTCAACGGCGACCTTTCGTCGACGCCGAGCCCCTCGCAAACCTCGCCGGCGGCGCGCAATGCCGCGCCGGCGTCGAACAACGCGCTTGACCAGGTGCGTGACCTGCAGCGCTCCGGCCGCTACGCTATGGCCGCCGACGCCGCCCGTTCCGTCCTGACCGACAACCCCACCGGCCCCGTCGCCGGTGAGGCGCGCTTCATGCTCGGCGAGGCCCTGCTGGCACAGCACGACTACCGCGGCGCCGCAAACCAGTTTCTCGAGAACTACACGACCGACCCCAACGGGGCGCGGGCGCCCGAGAGCCTCCTGAAGCTCGGCACGGCGCTCAACGGGCTGGGCGAGCGCGAGGCGGCCTGCTCCTCGCTGGAGGAGCTGTTTGGCGCCTACCCGAACGTCAGCGGCAGCCTGCGCGCCCAGGCCGAGGCCGAGCGCCGCACCGCCAACTGCGCTTGATCGCGGCGACGACCGCACCCTTTCTCGACCTCGCGCTGATCGATTCCGTCGACGGCGCGATCGGCCTTGCCGTCTCCGGCGGCGGCGATTCCGTCGCGCTCGCCGTGCTCCTCGCGGAAGCGCGGCCCTACCGCACCTTCACCGTCCTCACCGTCGACCACGGCCTTCGCCCCGAGGCGGCGGAGGAGTGCCGCTTCGTCGCTGACATCGCCGCGCGGCTCGGCTTCCCCTGCCTCGCGCTCGAGGCGAACGGTCCTCCGGTCGGGTCCCTTCAGACCTGGGCCCGCGAGGCCCGCTACACGGCGATCGCCGAAGCCGCGAACGCCCACGGCCTCGCGGCGATCGCCACCGGTCACACCCTCGACGACCAGGCCGAGACGCTGCTGCTGCGGCTCGCGCGGGGGAGCGGCCTGCGCGGTCTCGCGGCGATGCGGCCGGACGCCGCCCACCACGGGATCCGCATCCTGCGTCCCCTCCTCGCCGCCCGGCGCGAGGAGCTGCGCGACGCGCTCCGCCAGCGCGGCATCCCCTGGCGCGACGATCCGTCCAACGAGAACACCGCGTACGACCGCATCGCCATGCGCGAGCTCGCCCCGGCGCTCGCCGGGGTCGGCCTGACGGCGGAGCGGCTCGCGGCCACCGCCGCCCACCTCGCGCGGGCGAGCGACCTCGTCGACGGGCTCGTGGCGGACCTCCTGTCGGCGGCGATGCGGCGAACCCCGGTCGGCGCCGTCGTCCTGTCGGTCGCCCCCTGGGCGGGCGTGCACGAGGAGGTTCGCCTCCGGGCGCTGGCGGAGGCGGTGCGGATCGCCGGCGGTCTCGACTTCCCGCCGCGTTTCGAAACCCTCGCCGCCGCCGCGACCGCGCTCCTGCGCGGGCAGGCCACCACGCTCGGCCGCTGCCGCGCCGTCAGCCGCGGCGGCTCCATCGTTTTGTGGCGGGAGCGGCGGGGGATCGAGGCGGTGACCGTCGCCCCCGGCGAGAGCGCGGTGTTCGACGGCCGCTACCGCGTCACCGTGCCGGCGGGGATGCGCCCGGTACGCGTGGCTGCCGCAGGAAGCACGGGCAGGGAGTGGGCCGCGCGGTTATGGCGGCACAGTCCTCAGCGTGCTGTACTTATGGAAGCGGCCATGACGACGCCGGCTATCCATCTTTGCGATCAGGTGGTTGCGTTGCCGACGATGGCGGTTCGGCGGCGGGACTGGCCAGCAAATGGGGCGAACGTGCGGCCCGAGCGCTGAGGTGCGCTCATTCGTCCCCCACGTAACATAACCACCAAGTAGTTGGCACCCGAGCCCAAAGTTCCTATGTTGACTGGATCTATCGAGGGGTCGCGGGGCCGCTCGCGCGCCAGTGTTGGCGCCAATCAAGGTATGTCATGAGCAACCATTTCCGCAATTTCGCACTCTGGGTCGTGATCGCGCTGTTGCTGATCGCGTTGTTCCAGCTGTTCCAGAATCCGGGGCAGCGGACCAACACGTCGGACATCTCGTTCTCGCAGTTCCTGACCGAGGTGCGGCAGGGCAACGTCCGTGCCGTGACGATCCAGCAACGTGATATTACGGGAACTTATAACTCGGGCGGCCGATTCTCGACCTACGCCCCCGAAGGCGCCAACAACTACATCGACACGCTGGACTCCCAGGGCGTGACCATCCGGGCCGAGCCGCCGAACGACGGCATCTCGATCTGGGGCATCCTCGCCACCTGGTTCCCGATGCTGCTGATCCTCGGCATCTGGCTGTTCCTCATGCGGCAGATGCAGGGTGGCGGCGCCGGCAAGGCGATGGGCTTCGGCAAGTCCAAGGCCAAGCTCCTGAACGAGGCGCACGGCCGCGTCCTGTTCGAGGACGTCGCCGGTGTCGACGAGGCCAAGGAAGACCTGCAGGAGATCGTCGACTTCCTGAAGGACCCGTCCCGGTTCCAGAAGCTCGGCGGCAAGATCCCCCGCGGCGTTCTGCTCGTCGGCCCTCCGGGCACCGGCAAGACGCTGCTCGCCCGCGCCATCGCCGGCGAGGCGAACGTGCCCTTCTTCTCGATCTCCGGCTCGGACTTCGTCGAGATGTTCGTCGGCGTCGGCGCGTCCCGCGTGCGTGACATGTTCGAGCAGGCGAAGAAGAACGCCCCCTGCATCATCTTCATCGACGAGATCGACGCCGTCGGCCGGCACCGCGGCGCGGGCCTCGGCGGCGGCAACGACGAGCGCGAGCAGACGCTGAACCAGCTGCTGGTCGAGATGGACGGCTTCGAGGCGAACGAGGGCATCATCCTCATCGCCGCGACCAACCGTCCGGACGTCCTCGACCCCGCCCTGCTGCGTCCGGGCCGCTTCGACCGCCAGATCGTCGTCCCGAACCCCGACCTCGTCGGCCGCGAGAAGATCCTGAAGGTCCATGTCCGCAAGGTGCCGCTGGCGCCGGACGTGAACCTCAAGGTCCTGGCGCGCGGCACCCCGGGCTTCGCCGGCGCGGACCTCGCCAACCTCGTCAACGAGGCTGCGCTGCTGGCGGCCCGCCGCAACAAGCGCCTCGTCACACACCAGGAGTTCGAGGACGCCAAGGACAAGGTCATGATGGGTGCCGAGCGCCGCACCCTCGTGATGTCCGAGGACGAGAAGAAGCTGACCGCCTACCACGAGGCGGGCCACGCCCTCGTCGCGCTGCACATGCCGGCCTCCGACCCGATCCACAAGGCGACCATCATCCCGCGCGGCCGCGCGCTCGGCATGGTGATGCGCCTGCCGGAATCGGACCGCGTGTCCCTCAGCCGCGCCAAGTGCAAGGCGGACCTTGCAGTCGCCATGGGCGGCCGCGTCGCCGAGGAGCTGATCTTCGGCCACGAGAAGGTGACCTCCGGCGCCTCGGGCGACATCAAGATGGCGACCAAGCTCGCCCGCGCGATGGCGACCCAGTTCGGCATGTCGGACGAGCTCGGCCCGCTGCTCTACGGCGAGAACGAGGAGGAGGTGTTCCTCGGCCACTCCGTGGCGCGCAACCAGAACGTCTCCGAGAAGACGCAGGAGGCGGTCGACCGCGAGGTGAAGCGCTTCGTCAACGAGGGTTACGAGACCGCGCTCGCCGTCATCAAGACGAACCTCGACGACCTTCACACCGTCGCCAAGGGCCTGCTCGAGTACGAGACGCTGACCGGCGACGAGATCCGCGACCTGCTGAAGGGCAAGCCCCCCGTGCGCGAGAGCGCGGACGACGACAGCCCGCCGCGGGCCTCGACCGTCCCGCCGACCGGCGCCCACAAGCCCCGCCCGCCCGCGAACGAGGGCGGATGGGAGCCGCAGCCGTCCTGACCCGACGTTCACCGATTGAAAAAGCCGCCCACCGGGCGGCTTTTTTATTAGGCGGCTGATGTGCTGTCCGCCCTCCAGCGGCGCCCCTCGCCGCTTCACCCGCGGCGAACGGCGTCGCCAGCCCGCGCATCAAGCGCGCGGCCGACCGCCGGGCGCGAGGTCCATCGCGGACGGCAAGCGCGCGCTCCCGCCGGCAGAGCCGACGGGCCTCGCGCCAGCGGCACCTGCTCCATCGGAGGGAACCGCCCGAAGTCGGGCCCGCGGGCCGCGCGGCAGCGGTGGCGGGGCGGCGGCGGCGGGGCGGCGGCGGCGGGGCGGCGGCGGGCCGGCTACTTCGCGTCGACGCCTTCGACGATGAAGGCGCGGCTCTCGCAGCCGGCCTGGCGGTGGGCCAGCGCCTCCTGGTAGGCGGGGCTGTCGTACCAGGCGCGCGCCTCCTCCACCGTCGGGAAGCTGAGGATCACCGCCCCCTCGATCGGCGAGCCCTCCAGGACCTGCAGCGCGCCGTAGAACGCGACCGGCGTCAGCGCATGGCCCTCGCGCGCGACCGGCGCCTTCTGGCGATAGACGGCGAGCTCGTCGGGGTTGGTGGTGACCTCGCGTGTGATGACGACGTAGGCGGTCATGGTGCGGCTCCCTTGATCGGCTGCGGGCGCGTTCCGGCCCGGCGTGTTCGAGTTGGCGCCATCCTGTACGACCGGCGGCGTCCCGTCACCGCCGTTAATTCACAGAGGGCACAAACACACCGTTCAAGCGGGCAGGCTCCCGGGACCTTCAGCCGAACATCGATCGCCGCATCTCGGCGTGCGCGAAGTCGATCAGGGCGCGGACCTTTCGCGGCAGGGTCCGGCCCGCGAGGTAGACCACGCTCACCGGCAGGTTCGGGCTGGCGTAGTCCGGCAGGAGGCGCACCAGCCGGCCCGCCGCGATGTCGTCGCCCAGCACGAACGTCGGGCAGAAGGCGATGCCCCACCCGTCGACCGCGAGATCGCGGGCGACCTGCGCGCTGTTGACCATGAAGCGCGACGCGACCTCGACGGCGACCTCCTCCCCGTCCCGCACGAACACCCACCGCGCCGGGTCGGTCCGGTTGGTGTCGACGATCGTGGCGTGGTCCCTGAGGTCCGCCGGGACCACCGGCGCCGCCCGGCCCTCCAGATAGGCGGGCGAGGCGACGAGGATGCCGACGATCTCGCCCAGCTTCCGGCGCTTCAGCGACGGCATCCCGCCCTCGCCGACGCGGAAGGCGAGGTCGATGCCTTCGGCGGCGAGATCGACGTACCGGTCGTTGAGGCGCAGGTCGACGGTGAGTGCGGGGTGCGGTGCGGCGAACCGGGCGAGGAGGTCCTTCACCGCGATTTCCCCGAACGTCACCGGCGCCGAGATCCGCAGGGTACCGGAGTAGCCGCGGCTCTCCTCGCTGACCGCGCCGAGCATGTCGTCGAGCTCGTCGAGGAGCGCGGGCGCCCGGGCGAGCAGCGTCTCGCCCGCCGAGGTGATCCCGACGCGCCGGGTCGTGCGCTGAAGGAGCCGCGCGCCGAGGCGCCTTTCCAGCTCGGCGACATATTTCGACGTCAGCCTGTTGGAGACGCCCAGCCGCTCCGCCGCGCCGGTGAACGAGCCGGTCTCGGCCGTGGCGACGAACGCCCGCAGACCGTCGATGATGTCCATGGCGCCACTTTCAGTACAATATGGCGAAAGTCATTCGCCATATCCTCCATTTCATTCCCAAACGGCAAGCCTCATGTCTGGGAGCGTCGAGCGGTCCGTGCATCGGGCCGCAGCAATGGACGCAGTGTCGGCTAAGATGGCGCCGGGAGCCCCTCGCCGGGGATGAGAAGCCGGGACGAACGCCGCGCACCCGACCGGAAACGCGTGAAGGAAAACGCCATGAGCATCGCCCACAAGCTTCAGGCCCTGAAGGACGGCCTCAAGGCGTCCGACCGGATGCCCGTCGTCTTCCTCGGCCACGGCAGCCCGATGAACGCCATCGAGGACACGCCCTATTCGCGGACCTGGTCCGAGCTGGGGCGGTCGCTGCCGCGCCCGCAGGCGATCCTCGTCGTCTCGGCCCACTGGATGACCAACGGCTCGACGCTGGTGAACGTCACCGCGCACCCGAAGACCATCCACGACTTCTACCGCTTCCCGGCCGAGCTCTACGCCCAGCAGTATCCTGCGCCCGGCGCGCCGGACGTCGCGAAGGAGGTCGTCTCGATCCTCGCCAGCCACCACGCCGAGGGCGACGAGACTTGGGGCCTCGACCACGGCGCCTGGACCGTCCTGAAGTTCCTCTACCCCGATGCGGACGTGCCGGTGTTCCAGCTCTCCATCGACATGACGAAGGACCTGCCGCACCATCTCGAGATCGGCCGGGCGCTGTCGGAGCTGCGCAACCGGGGTGTTCTGATCCTCGGTTCCGGCAACATCGTGCACAACCTGCGCACGATGCGCTTCGGCGCGGCGCCGTACGACTGGGCGCTCGACTTCGACACCCGCTTCGCCGAGCGGCTGGAGGCCGGCGACCGTGCCGCGCTGGCCGACCGCAAGGCGCTGGGGAACCTCCTCGAGCTCGCGCACCCGTCGCTCGACCACTACCTCCCCGCGCTCGCCGTCGCCGGGGCGGCGGACGATCGGGACCAGCTCGTCTTCATGAACGAGTCGATCGACATCGCATCGGTCTCGATGCGCAGCTTCGTCTTCTACTGACGGACGCCGGGTCGCCGGCCGGCTGTGCCTTGCGGGCTGGCGGCGGCGTGCGCGAAGCCGGCCACATCGACCGCGTTGCATTCGGGTGACGAGTCGTTTGACCCGGGGGTGTTATACAGATTTAACCCCTTCGGTTGAGCGTTGAGTACACGGCAAAAGGTCGAGCAAATGGCACGCAAGTATTTTGGGACCGACGGCATCCGCGGTCCTGCCAACGGCGCCAACATGACGCCGGACATCGCCATGCGCGTCGGCATGGCCACCGGCATCGTCCTCGCCACCCGCGAGGGCAGCCAGCGGATCGTCATCGGCAAGGACACGCGTCTCTCCGGCTACATGCTGGAGACGGCGCTGTGCGCGGGCTTCACCGCCGTCGGCGCGGACGTCTTCATGCTCGGCCCGATCCCGACGCCGGCGGTGGCGATGCTCACCCGCTCGCTGCGGGCGGACATCGGCGTCGTCATTTCCGCATCGCACAACGGCTATGCCGACAACGGCATCAAGATCTTCGGCTCCGACGGCTTCAAGCTCTCCGACAGCGTGGAGGCCGAGATCGAGGCGCTGATGGACTCCGACATGTCCTCCAGGCTCGCGCGCAACGGCGACGTCGGACGCGCCACCCGCCTCGACGGCGTGCGCGACCGGTACGTCGAGTTCGCCAAGCGCACCTTCCCGCGGCACCAGTCGCTCGACGGGCTGCGCATCGTGGTCGACTGCGCCAACGGGGCCGCCTACCGCGTCGCGCCGGACCTGCTCTGGGAGCTCGGCGCCGAGGTGGTGGCGATCGGCGTCAATCCGAACGGCACCAACATCAACCGCGACTGCGGTTCCACCTCGCTCGAGGCGATCCGCGCCAAGGTGCGCGAGGTCCGGGCGGACATCGGCATCGCGCTCGACGGAGACGCCGACCGGGTGATCATCATCGACGAGAAGGGCGACGTGGTCGACGGCGACCAGCTCCTCGCGGTGATCGCGCGGTCGTGGCAGGAGGCGGGCCGCCTCGCCAAGGGGACCGTGGTCACGACGGTCATGTCCAACCTCGGCCTGCAGCGCTACTTCGACAGCTGCGGCATCGCCATGGAGCGCACCAAGGTCGGCGACCGCTACGTCGCCGAGCGGATGCGCGAGGGCGGCTTCAACATCGGCGGCGAGCAGTCCGGCCACATCATCCTGACCGACTACACCACCACCGGCGACGGCCTGCTCGCCGCGCTGGAGCTGATGGCGGTGGTCGTGGAGAGCGGGCGGCGCGTGTCCGAGGTCTGCCACCGGTTCGAGCCTGTGCCGCAGATCCTCAAGAACGTGCGCTTCAAGGGCGGCAAGCCGCTGGAGGCGATGCCGGTGATCGACGCCATCGACGCCGCGAAGGCGCGCCTCGGCGAGACCGGGCGCCTCGTCATCCGCCCCTCCGGCACCGAGCCGCTCATCCGCATCATGGCTGAGGGCGACGACGCCGCGCTCATCCACTCGCTGGTGGACGAGCTCTGCACCGTGGTCGGCGCGCACGGCTGACGGGCGGCCGGACAACACACCGGCGCGTCAGGCCCAGATCGCGACCCTGAGGCCGCGACCGTCCACCGCCGGCGGGTCGGGGAAGGGCGTCGCCTCTCCGCGCGCGCAGCGCCGGGCGATGAGCGCGATCGCGGCCGCGTCCACCGCGTCGACCAGCGGCATGCCCGGCGGGCGCCGGTCGAACAGCGCCGGGTCGATGCCGTGCCGCTCCAGCAGCGCGATCCGCTCGGCGAGCCCCTCGCGCGTCGGCACGTTCTTGACGCGCTTGGCCGTCGGCATCGGCGCCTCCCCGTTGAGCCGCCAGAACGCGACTTCGGCGTGGGTTTCGAAAATCCGATTCTGATTGTCTGGTGTCAGCAGCGCGTCCAGACGCCTGATGGCAGGAAACAATGCGAACCCCTGACGGCTCACCTTCCTCGGTGGGTCAGATGCAGCAAGTGCCAGATCGCACGCCGTGCGATAGTCGTCCGCGAATATCGCGGCACGTCCCGGCATCGAGAACACGGATGACTTACGCAGTCCCAGGAGAGGGCGGACTGCTTGTTCGGCGGCACGGCCCGGGCCAGCGATCCGGTCTGGCAATCCCATCGGCATGTCGATCGCAATCACCGAACCGCTATCAACCAGATCGGAGAGATCTGCGTGAAAGGAAATCCCTGCATCGGGGTGGCCATCCGCTCGTATCGAGACGACAGCCCAACCATTTCGGCAACCATCAACACCATAGACAAAATCGGACATGACGATCATCCCGCGCGGCGCAGGGCCGTGTCGGCGGCCGCCTTGACGGTCACGCTCGACCTGTCCGGATTGGCGATGTCGTCGACCACCGCGGCGTACGCCAACAGGTCGTTGGTCGAGGCGCGCACCGCCGCGAAGGTCGCCGCGGCCGCGTCGCGCACGGCATCGGCGGGTGCATTCTCCATCGAGGACGCGAGGTAGACGGCGCTGAAGAGGTCGCCTGTGCCCTTCGGGCACGGGTCCATCTCGTCGTGCATCACCAGCGTCGCATTGCCGTTCTCCAGAAGCAGCGTACCGATCTGCCCGTCTTCCTGCACCGCCGAGGTCACGATCACCTGCCGCGCGCCGAGCGCCTCGGCCGCCCGGACGAGGTCGGGGCTGCCGCCGAGGTCCACAAGCTCGTTGACGTTCGGGGTGATGATGTCGGCCCGCGGCACCAGCTCCTCGCGCACCGCTGTGGCGACGGCGTCCGGGACGTATCGCCCGGCCTCGTCCCCGGTCACGGGGTCGATCAGGACCGGGATGTCCGGCCGCGTCCGCCGCACGGTGTCGATGAAGGCCGCCGTCGCCTCGACGTGCTCGGGAAGCGCGTAGTAGCCCGTCAGGATGGCGTCGATCTCGTTCGCGCGGGTGCCGAGGTCGGCGAGATGGCCCGGGAGATCCGGGTTCGGCGTCTTCGTCGACGGGCCGATTCCGGGGTGCCACGGGAGCATCACCGTCGGCACCGGCCACACGGTCAGCCCGCGTCGTTCGAGCGCGAACGTGATCGGGCGGAGACCCACCGCGCCACGCATCACCGTGGATGAGATGGCCACCACCGTCTTACCCAACATTGTCGTCCTCTTGCTCGATGTGTCGGCGGGACGATAGCAGGGAGTTCAATACGTTTCGCGGTCGGAGAGAAAAATGCCGAAGCTGCGCCGAACCATCCTCTACATTCCGGCCGATAACGCCCGCGCGCTGGCCAAGGCGACGGAGCTTCCCGCCGACGCCGTCATCGTCGACCTGGAGGACGCCGTGGCGCCCGACCGGAAGGTGGCCGCCCGCGACGCGGCGCGTCAGGCGGTCGAGACGCTGAAGCCCGTCAAGGAAGTCGCGCTCCGCGTCAACGGAGCGGACACGCCGTGGCACGCCGAGGACGCCGCGCTCGGCACCTCCCTCGGCGTCCCGGTGGTGCTGCCGAAGGTGAAGACGGTCGAGGACGTCACCCGCCTCGGCGCAGTGGTCGGCACCGTCTGGCCGATGATGGAGGCGGCGGAGGGGATCTGGAACGCGCTGCCCATCGCGCGCGCCGCCAAAGCGACGGGCGACGTCGCGCTGATCGTCGGCACCAACGACCTGGCGCTGGAGCTTGGATGCGAACCGGGTCCGGAGCGCGCCAACCTGGCGTTCGCGCTGCAGGCCATCGTCCTCGCCGGCCGCGCGACGGGGTGCGACGTGATCGACGGGGTGATGAACGACTTCCGCAACGAGGCGGGGCTGGTGGCCGAGGCCAGGGCCGGCCGCGCGCTCGGCATGGTTGGCAAGACCGTCATCCACCCGGCGCAGATCGGCCCGGTCAACTCCGTCTTCGCCCCCTCCGCGGAGGAGGTCGCCAAGGCGCGCGCCATCGTCGAGGCGATGGACGCCGCCGAGCGCGAGGGCCGCTCGGTCGCGACGCTCGACGGGCGCATGGTCGAGCGCCTGCATGCCGAGGCCGCCCGCCGGGTGCTGGCGCTCGCCGACGCGGTGGACGCATCGTGAGCCAGTCGATGAGCGAAGTGCCGGTCCCCGGGGACGCGCCGGCCGATGCCGGTGACGCGACGACGCCGCTGACGGTCGTCACCTGGAACATCAACTCGATCCGGGCCCGGGTCGACCTGTTCGGCAAGGTGGTGCGCAAGGCGAAGCCGGACGTGATCCTGCTGCAGGAGACACGCTGCTCCGACGGGCAGTTCCCGATGAAGCCGATCCGCCGGCGCGGCTACAAGTACACCGCGCTCAACGGCGTCGGCGGGCACCACGGCGTGGCGATCCTCTCCAAGGTGCCGATCCTCGACGTGAAGGCGGACGTCATCGGGGGGATCGACCATCCGCGCCACGTCTCGGCGGTGGTGGACTTCGGCGGGCCGATCCGCCTCCACTCGCTCTACATCCCCGCCGGTGGCGACGAGCCCGACCCGGCGATCAACGCGAAGTTCGCCCACAAGCTCGCCTTCCTGGAGGAGATGCTCACCTGGGGCCGATCCGCCGTCGCCGAGCCGGCGTTGCTGACGGGGGACTTCAACGTCGCCCCGTACCCGGACGACGTCTGGTCGCACAGGCAGCTCCTCAAGGTGGTGAGCCACACGCCGGTGGAGACCGAGGCGCTGGAGCGGATCCGCGCCGAGCAGGGGTGGGTCGACGTCGTCCGCCGCGACCGGCCGGAGCCCGAGAAGATCTACACCTGGTGGAGCTACCGCAATCCGGTCTGGCCGGGGAACAACCGGGGGCGGCGGCTCGACCACGTCTGGGCCTCGCCGCACGTGGCGGACCGGGTGACGACCAGCGTCCTCACCGAGGCGCGCGGCTGGGAGAAGGCGTCCGACCACGTCCCGGTGGTCGCCACCATCGCCCCCGCTGCTCCGATTGCGGCCGGGACGGGTGCCTAGCGTCCGGAGGCCGGCGACGGTGTGGCCCATCGGGACATTGGCCCGAAACATGTAAGCTGGCGGCTGGAGGAAGGGGCCGACCGATGACCGAGGACGCTCTGCCGCGCGCCGCCGAAGGGCGGCTGATGCCCGACGAGCCCGTCGAGATCGCGGGTGCGACCGGCGTGGTGCATCGCCCGATCCGGCACGATTCCGGTGACAAGCACGTCACCGGCCGCGCCATCTACGCCGACGACATACCGGAGCCCGCCGCCCTCCTCCACGTCCACATCGGCATCGCGACGTTCGCGCGGGGCCGGCTGACGGCGGACCTTTCGCCCGTCCGGGCTGCGCCGGGGGTCGTCACGGTGCTGACCGGCGACGACGTGCCGGGCGAGAACAACGTCGGCCCCGTGAAGCACGACGAGATCATGCTGGCCCTCATGGGCGGCGCGGCCGAGGTGGTGCTCGAGGGCCAGGCTCTGTTCGCGGTGGTCGCGACGTCACGCCGGGCCGCGCGCGCGGCGGCAAAGCTCGCGGTGATCGACGCCACGCCCGCAACGCCGATCGTCAGCATCGAGGACGCCATCGCCGCCGACGCGGACAAGGTGGACGAGAGCTACCGCATGAGCCAGGGCGACGCGGCGGCCGCGATCGCCGCCGCCCCGCGGCGCATCTCCGGGCGGATGAAGATCGGCGGGCAGGAGCATTTCGCGCTGGAGAGCCAGATCGCCGTCGCCACTCCCGGCGAGGACGACGACATGCACGTCGTCTCGTCCAACCAGCACCCGTCCGAATGCCAGGAGGTGGTGGCGCGCGTGCTGGGGACGCCGAACAACGCGGTCACGGTGGAGGTCCGGCGCCTCGGCGGCGGGTTCGGCGGCAAGGAGACCCAAGGCAACCTCTGCGCGGCGGTCGCGGCGCTTGCGGCCCGCGTGACCGGGCGCCCCGCCAAGGTCCGCCTCGACCGGGACGACGACTTCGTCATGACCGGCAAGCGGCACGACTTCATCATCGACTACGAGGCCGGGTTCGACGAGACGGGCCGGCTCCACGGCGTATCGTTCGTGCAGCACGCCCGCTGCGGCTGGTCGCTGGACCTGTCGCGCGCCATCTGCGACCGGGCGATGTTCCACGCCGACAACGCCTACTTCATCCCCGCGCTGGACGTCGTCTCGCACCGGTGGCGCACCAACACGGTGTCGAACACCGCCTATCGCGGCTTCGGCGGACCGCAGGGGATGGTGGGCATCGAGCGCGTCATCGAGCATGTCGCCGCCGACCTCGGCGTCGATCCGCTGCAGGTGCGGCGGGCCAACCTCTACCGCGCATCCGCCCCGGCGGCGGAGCGGATGACGCACTACGGGATGGAGGTGGAGGACGCCGTCGCAGCGCCGATCATCGACGACCTCGTGGCGCGGTCGGACTACGTGCGCCGGCGGGCAGAGATCGCGGAGTGGAACGAGACGTCGCCGGTGCTGAAGCGGGGGATCGCGCTGACGCCGGTGAAGTTCGGCATCTCTTTCACCACGACCTTCCTCAACCAGGCCGGCGCGCTGGTGCACGTCTACAAGGACGGCTCCGTGATGATCAATCACGGCGGCATCGAGATGGGACAGGGCGTCTACATCAAGGTGGCGCAGGTCGCGGCGGACGCGTTCGGGGTGCCGCTCGAGGACGTGAAGATCACCGCGACGCGGACCGACAAGGTGCCCAACACCTCGGCGACGGCGGCCTCGTCCGGCGCCGACATGAACGCGATGGCGGTGCAGGACGCCTGCGACCGGATCAAGGCGCGCCTCGTCGCCTTCGCGGCGGAACGGGCGGGGGTCGAGCCCGGCGCCGCGCGGTTCGAGGGCGGGACCGTCACGGTGGGCGGCACGCGCCACGGCTTCGGCACGCTGGTGCGGGACGCGTACATGGCGCGCGTCTCGCTGTCCTCGACGGGCTACTACGCGACGCCGAAGATCCACTGGGACCGCGAGAGCGCGAAGGGCCGGCCGTTCTACTACTTCGCCTATGGCGCGGCGGTGACAGAGGCGGCCATCGACACGCTGACGGGCGAGACGCGGCTCCTGCGTGCGGACATCCTTCACGACTGCGGCCGTTCGCTGAACCCGGCGGTCGACCTGGGGCAGATCGAGGGCGGCTACATCCAGGGCTGCGGCTGGCTGCTGACGGAGGAGCTGGTGTGGTCGAAGGACGGGCGGCTGACGACGCACGCGCCGTCGACGTACAAGATCCCGTGTGCGTCCGACCGCCCGATCGACTTCCGGGCCGGGATCTGGGGGCCGGGGGAGAACCGGGAGCTGGCGATCCGCCGCTCCAAGGCGGTGGGCGAACCGCCCTTCATGCTGGCGATCTCGGCGCATCAGGCGGTGGCCGCGGCGGTCGCGGCGGCAGCCGGCGGCTGGCGCCCGCTCGACGCGCCGGCGACCCCCGAATGCGTCCTGACGGCGCTGGCCGGGTAGCACGACCGTCAGAGGCGGACCGGGACGGAGCGGGCCGAGGGGCCCGGAACGACCGGGCCGGCGCATGGCCGGCCCGGCGCGTTGTCCTTACTCGGCCGAGAGGAGCCCGGGCACCTCGAGGAGGATGAACTCGTTCGCCGCGGCCTCGGTCAGCTTGCGGCCGGCGGAGAACGGCAGGTTGTTGTCGTTGGCGACGATGATGTGCGTGTCGTCGACCTTCATGACGTCCTCGATGGTGAAGAACGGGAAGGTGTAGAGGCCCGTCAGGTCACGCTTCGCGTCGGTCTCGAGGCGGGCGACGCCGTCCGGATCGGCGATGTTCATCAGGTCGATGTAGCCGATCCGGCGAACCGTGCCGTCCTCGTGGAGGTCGGAGGTGTCGATGAGGACGATGCGCTTCACCATCGCCGGGTTCGGGAAGCACTCCGGGGTCGCCTCGCCTTCGCACTTCAGGGACGGGTCGCCTTCGCCGTTGTCACGCTCGATGACCATGGCGCGCTTCTCGTCGATGAAGTTGAAGTCGCCGATGGCGGTCGCGCCCTCGGCGAGCGGGAACTTGAAGACGTCGCCGATCCACGCCCTGGTCTCGGGGTCGAAGGCCATGACGGTGAGAGCGTTGCCGGTCGAGCCGTCCGCCTCGTAGATCGGCTTCTCGAGCATCGCCCAGAGGAGGCCGGTGCCGGGCTGGAGCGCCATGCCCTCGTAGCCGCCGGAGCGCTGCGAACGGTAGTCCTTGCCGGCGGTCGCCGGGATCTTCAGGGCCGGGTGGTCGGGGCTCCTGATCTCTTCGCCGGCGAGCATCGTCGGGTAGACGCCCTTCACGACGCCGTCGAGGCTGGCCTCGATGAGGTAGGGGCCGAACTCCTCGCCGATCCAGAGCGTGTCGCCGACGAGCTGGATGGACTCGAGGTCGAAGTCGGAGCCCGTGAGGTAGCGCTCGGCGGTGCCCTCGTAGGCGATGCGGAACGGCACGACCTTGTTCGGGTCCTTCAGGAAGACCGTCTCGCGGGCGACCTCACCGGTCTCGAAGTCCGGGTTGATCTTGTGGAAGAAGAGCAGCGCGTCGGGCGAGTTCAGCTTGGAGCCGAAGCCGTTGTCGGTGAGGGCGATGATGGAGCCGTCGTCGAGGCGGTTCATCGCGAAGCCCGAGAAGCCCTGGACCGGCTGGCCCTCGAACGGCAGCGACAGGCCGGTGGCGCGGTTGCCGTGATAGGAGCCGACGTTGCCGGGGATGGAGGCCGGCTCGTCGACGCGGGCAGCACCGCCGGTGAACTTGCCGGAGATCTGCGCGTCGGCCGGAGCGTCGGCCGGAGCCGGGATGATGGTGTTCGCCTCGATCACGGCATGGCCGACGAGCTTGGCGGGGAACTGCTGGCCGATGATGTCGGCATCCTGCGCGAGCGCGGGTGCGGTCATGAGCGCGATGAGCGCAACGGAGAGGCGAAGCATGGTGACCTCTTGGTCGTGGACGTTGGTGCGCTCGGTAGCGCCCACGCAAGACGGTTCGATGAAGGGTTCTTGACGTTTGGACGACGCTCCACGCCGGACCGCCACCAGCAAGCGCCCCAACGGACGCCCCGGCGGCCCGCCAGGGGCGGACCGCCGGGCCTGCGGCGCCCTCCCGCGCGCGGGTCCGCGGGCCGGCGCCGTCCCCGCGTGAGGCCGACGCCGGATGGGCCGCGGCGCGCGCGACGGGACGTCAGCCTTTGTGGTGGACCTCCTGGAGACCGTAGACGGGGGTGTCGAGCCCCTCCATCCGGGCCTTGAGCTGAAGCGCGAGGTAGAGGGAGTAGTGCCGCGACTGGTGCAGGTTGCCGCCGTGGAACCAGAGGCCGTGCTGCTGGGTCGGCTTCCACATGTTGCGCTGCTCCCCCTCCCAGGGGCCGGGGTCCTTGGTCGTGTCGGAGCCGAGGCCCCAGCATTTGCCCACCTTGTCCGCCACCTCGCGGCTGATGAGGTCGGCGGCCCAGCCGTTCATCGACCCGTAGCCGGTCGCGAGTACCACGAGATCGGCGGGGAGCTTCGTGCCGTCGTCCAGCACGACGCCGTCCTCGACGAACTCCTTCACCTGTCCCTTCACCAGCTTCACCTTGCCGTCGATGATGAGCTGGGAGGCGCCGACGTCGATGTAGTAGCCCGAGCCGCGGCGCAGGTACTTCATGAAGAGGCCCGAGCCGTCGTCGCCCCAGTCGAGGTCGAACCCGGCCTTTTCCAGGCCCTCGTAGAAGTCGGCGTCACGCTCCTTCATCTGCTGGTAGAGCGGGATCTGGAACTCGTGCATGATCCTGTAGGGGATCGAGGCGAAGATCATGTCCGCCTTCTCGGTCGTCATGCCGGAGGCGACGGCCTTCTCCGAGTAGAGCGCCCCGAGGCCGATATCCATCAGCGTGTCGGACCGCACGATGTGGGTCGACGAGCGCTGCACCATGGTGACGTCCGCCCCGTTCTCCCAGAGCGCGGCGCAGATGTCGTGGGCGGAATTGTTGGAGCCGATGACGACGCACTTCCTGCCCGTCCACGCGTCAGGCCCCTCATGCTCGGAGGAGTGCTGGATGACGCCCTTGAACGTCTCCATGCCTGGAAACTTCGGCTTGTTGGCCTTGCCCGACATGCCGGTGGCGAGGACGAGCTGTCTGGGCCGCAGCGTCACCTCCTCGCCGTCGCGGTCGACGACGACGGTCCAGGTGCCGCTCGCCTCGTCGTAGGACGCCGACTTGCAGGTCGTCTTCGTCCAGTAGTTCAGCTCCATGACCTTCGTGTACATCTCCAGCCAGTCGCCGATCTTGTCCTTCGGCGCGAAGACCGGCCAGTTGTCCGGGAACTTGATGTACGGCAGGTGGTCGTACCAGACCGGGTCGTGCAGGCAGAGGGATTTGTAGCGGCGGCGCCAGGAATCGCCCGGACGCTCGTTCTTCTCGATGATGATGGTCGGCACGCCGAGCTGGCGCAGGCGCGCGCCGAGCGCGATGCCGCCCTGCCCGCCGCCGACGATCAGGCAGTAGGGCTGCGTCTCGTAGCCGAGCGACTTCGCTTCGGTGTCGCGCTCCTCCTTCCAAGTCGCCCGGTTCTTCGCGGCGCCGTGCTTTGCGCCGAGCGGGCGGGCGCTGCCCTTCTTCTCCTCGAAGCCCTTCAGCTCCTGCAGCGCCGTCAGGATCGTCCAGATGAGGCCGTCCTTCAGGCGGATGAGCCCCCAGCCCCGGCCGGCCTTCGTCTCGAAGGTGATCCACGCGGTGGTGACGCCGCCGTCCTCGGTGGGGGTCTCGCCCGCCTGGACCTGGAAGGAGGTCGGGTCGACGGCGTCGAGTTGGGCGCGCAGCATCTCGGCGATACCCTTCCGGCCCTCCACCGTCCTGATGTTCCAGGTGAACGCCAGAAGGTCGCGCCAGTACGAGACCTCGGCGAACATCTGCGCGACCTTGTCGATATCGCGCGCGGCGAGCGCGTCGCCGAAGGTGTCGAGGACCTTCTGCACCTTGCCGGTGAGCGTTGTGTCGAGCACGGCTTGCCTCCCATTCGTGTTGTTGCTGGCGGGAGGATGACGGGAAGGGCTGCGACCCGCGAGGGTCACGTATGCGAAAATGTACGATCTCGCGCCGTCGCCACAATTGGCGTTGCGCGCGCAACGCCGCGCAACGGACGTTGCGCTCAGTCGGCGAGACCGGCCCTCCGCATGCGCCGCAGGACGGTGGAGCGGTTGACGCCGAGGCGGCGAGCGGCCTCGGCCATGTTCCAGCCGCAGGCGTCGAGCATCGCCTCGAGATCCTCCTCGAGCGCCGCCGCGTGCTCCGGGTCCGCCGGTAGGTCCGTCACGTCGATCACGCCCCCGTCCGACAGGGCGACGGCGACGTCGAGCGCGGCCGCGAGCTCGCGGATGTTCCCGCCCCAGGCGCGGCCCTTGAGCGCGTCGCGCGCGGCCGGGGTGAGACGCGGGCTGTCTGCCGTGCGGAACCGCAACAGGCGGTCGACCAGCCAGTCGAAGTCCGCCCGCAACCGAAGCGGCGGCAGCCGCAGCGTCGTCTGCGCGAGGCGGAACCAGAGCTCCGGCTTCAGCCCGCCTTCGCCGCGCAGGGCCGAGGGGTCGAGCCGCGTGGAGGAGACCGGGCGCAGGTTCGGGTGCGCGTCGAGCACCGCGGGGAGCGCGGTGCGCACCTCCGGCGAGAGGTCCTCGACCGCGCGCAGGAAGAGCGTCGCCCGCGCCTCGCCCACGGCGGCGACCGTCGCCCTCAGGTCGCCCACCGAGAGGCCGCCCGCCGCCAGCGAGACGAACCGCCCGCCGACCCGGCCCACGGTGTGGAGCGCGCGGGCCAGCCGCTCCTTGCCGACACCGGTCTCCCCGGCGATCAGGATCGCGACGTCGGTGGCGGCGAGCCGCTCGGCCTGGGCCAGCAGCGCGTCGAGCGCCTGATCGGGACCGGCGAGGGCGGCGAACGCGCTCGGCCTCGCGTGGACCGGGGGGCGCGGCGCCGACCGGGTGACCTGCGGGGCGATGGCGTGGCCGAACAGCCGGCGGCCGTCGTTCAGCTCCAGCACCCGCTCCTCGGTCGGGCGGTCGCGCATCAGGTCCGGCAGGTCGTCGATGGAGACGCTCATCACGGTGTCGATCCGGCGGCCGATGACCCCGCCGCCGTCGCCTGTGCCGACGAGGGCGCCGGCGCCATGGGTGTAGCCGGTGATCCGCCCCGACCCGTCGAGGGTGATCGCCGCCTCCGGATCGACGTCGAGGAATTCCGGACTCATGGACAGGCGCAACACCCATTCGCGCCGGCTGCGGGCCATGAGGTTCGCCATCTCGACCCGCCGTGCCGACGCGGTGACGAGGCTCATGGCGAGGTTCTGGCTGGACTTCGGTTGCGGCGAGCGCAGCAGCGAGATGTCGAGGACGGCGGCGAGCTGGCCGATCGTGTCGTAGATCGGCGCCGAGGTGCAGGAGAGCGGCGTGTGGGCGAGGCCGAAATGGTCGCTCTGGTGGATGGTGATCGGCTGCCCGGTGACGATGCAGGCGCCGACGCCGCATGTCCCGGCGAGATCCTCCGCCCAGTTGGAGCCGAGGTAGAGGCCGGAGCGTCGCAGCTCCCCCTCGAACACGGGGTCGCCGAAATAGTCGACACAAACGCCCTTCGCGTCCGCCAGCAGCAGGACGTAGTTCTGCCCGGCAACCTGGCGGAACAGGGACTGGAGGCCCGATCGGGCGGTGGCGATCAGGTGCTCGGCCTGCTGGCGATGCTCCCGCAGCTCGGTCTCGGTGACGATGTGGGCGGGCTCGTCGCGCGCCGGGTCCATGCCGTAGGTCTCGACACAGCGGCGCCACGACGCAGCGACCGGGGCATCACGACCGGTCGCGAGACCGTCGAGCACCATGCCGATCTCGTTGGCGTGTTCGACCGCTGCCTTCATCACCCGAGACTAACATGATTTGCCAGTCACGAACGTTGGACCAAAGGGCCAGGCCGGCGGACGCGGTCCGCTGACGCGGCGTGCTTCGCGGGCGGCTGGTCGCGCAGCTCAGGCGTGGCCGACGGCCGCGATCGCGTCGGACATGATCTCGAGGCCGAGGTCGATCTCCTCCTCGGACACGGTAAGCGGCGGGGCGATGCGGAAGACGCCTCCCATCCCGGCGAGCTTGACGATGTTCATGTTGAGACCGCGCCGCATGGCCTCCTCCATGATCTTCGCGCCGAGCTCGAAGCCGGGGGCCTTGGTCTGCCGGTCCGTCACGATCTCCAGCCCGAGGAGCAGTCCCCGCCCGCGCACGTCGCCGACGCACTCGTAGCGCTGCTGCAGGGCGTGGAGGCCGGAGCGCAGCCGCTCGCCGCGGCTGGCGGCCTGGGCCACGAGGCCGTCGCGCTCGACCACGTCGAGCACCGTGACGCCGACCGCCGCGGGCAGCGGGTCCGACGCGTGCGTCGTGTAGAAGAGGTAGCCGCGCTCGAACGCCTCCTGCTCGATCGCCTCCGTCGTCATGACCGCAGCGAGCGGAAGGCCCGCCCCGAGGGTCTTCGACAGCGTCATGATGTCGGGCGTCACGCCGTCCCGCTGGAAGGCGAAGACGTTGCCGGTGCGGCCGACGCCGGTCTGCGCCTCGTCGAGGATCAGCAGCATGCCGCGCTCCTCGCACTTGCGCTTCAGCGCCGCGAGGTAGCCCGGCGGCAGCTCGAGGATGCCGCCACTCGACAGGATCGGCTCGGCGATGAAGGCGGCGAGGCTGCCGGTGGACTGCCGGTCGATCAGCTCGAACGCGTCGTCGAGCTCCGTCTGCCAGTCGTTCGACCCGTCGGCATGGGCGAAGCGCGGACGGTAGGAGTTCGGCGCCGGGATGACGAGGGAGCCTGCCGCGGCCGGGCCATAGCCGCGCCGGCCGGCGCTGTAGGTGGCGGACGCGGCGGCGCCGGTCATCCCGTGCCAGCTCTGCGCGAAGGCGACCACCTCGTGGCCGCCGGTGACGAGCTTCGCCATGCGGATGGCCGCCTCGTTGGACTCCGCGCCGGTCGTCAGGAGCTGGACGCGGTCGAGGCCGGGCGCCAGCTCGGCGAGCCGGGTCGCGAGCTCGACCACCGGGCGGGACAGCATGCCGCTGAAGAGGTGCGCCACCGCGCCCATCTGCCTCTCGACGGTGGCGACGATGTCCGGATGCGTATGACCGAGGACGGCGCTCATCTGGCCCGAGGTGAAGTCGAGGATGCCGCGGCCGTCCGCATCGTAGACGTAGGAGCCCGCGGCGCGCTCCACGATCATCGGCTCGAACGAGCCGCCGTAGCGCGTGAGGTGCTTTCGGGCGGACGCCCAGAAGGTCGGATCATCGTTCAGCGACATGGCTGCCATCGCTCGCATGGACCAGCCGAATTAGTATCCGCTCCCCGTCCCCCAGACAAATGCGCGGCCGGCGATCGCGCGGCGGGGGGATGGCTCGGCTGGCCCGAGCCGGCCGGCGGCTCAGCAGCAACGCCGGGCGAGGAAGGCGGGGATGTCGTCGCGCGGCATGGGGCGGCCGCAGAGATAGCCCTGCACCGCGTCGTAACCCGCGTTCTTCGCGAAGGCGTGCTGAGCCTCGGTCTCGACCCCCTCGGCGACGACCGTCAGCGCCATGGCGTCGCTCATCGCGCTGATCGTGCGCAGCACGACGCCCACGCTGTCCGCCGCGTCGAGGGAGGCGATGAAGGAGCGGTCGACCTTCAGCTTGTCGAACGGGAACCGCCAGAGATAGCTCAGGCTCGAATACCCCGTGCCAAAGTCGTCCATCGCGATGCGCACGCCGAGCGCCTTGAGGGCGTTGAGCTGCTGCATGGCGACGTCCTCGTTCGCAAAGAGCAGGGATTCGGTGACCTCGAGCTCCAGTCGGTGCGGGGACAGTCCGGACGTGGCGAGCGCATCGGCCACCGTCCCGACGATGTTGTCGCCGAACTGCTGGGGCGAGAGGTTGACGGCGAGCGTCAGGTGGGCCGGCCAGGTCACGGCGGTGCGGCAGGCGTCGTTGAGCAGCAGCGCCCCGAGGCGCGGCATCAGCCCCATCGTCTCCGCCACGGGGATGAAATCGGACGGCGGGATGGTGCGCTGGCCGGACGGATCCGGCAGCCGGGCGAGCGCCTCGAAGCCGAGGATCGTGCGGTCCCCGGTGCTGCAGATCGGCTGGTAGTGGAGCTCGAAGGCCCCGGTCTCGACCGCGTCCCGCACGATGGTGCGCAGGAGAATGCGGGCGTTCAGCTCGTCCTCCATGCCCGGGGCGAAGAGGATGCTGCGGTCGCGCCCGTCGTTCTTCGCGCGATAGAGCGCGATGTCCGCAAAGCGCGTCAGGTCGTCGAGGTTGTCCGCATGGACCGGGGCGAGGGCGGTACCGACCGACACGGTGACGTGTCCCGTGCTGCCGGTCCCCTTGTGGATCAGGCGGACGCTCTCGACGATCCGTTCCGCCAGGGTCTCCGCCTTCCCCGGAGTATCGGCATGACGCTGGAGGACGGCGAATTCGTCGCCGCCAAGGCGGGCGACGACGTCGTTCTCGCCCACGCTGGACAGGAGCTGCGTCGCCACCGATTGCAGCAGCCTGTCGCCGACCGGATGGCCGAGCGTGTCGTTGACGGACTTGAACCCGTCGACGTCGACGAGATGCAGGGCGACGGCGTGGCTACCGCCCCCCTCGGCAGGGAAGCACCGGCTCATCGTGTCCTGGAAGTTCTTCCGGCTCGAAAGCCCGGTGAGACTGTCCCGGTGGACGAGATTGAAGATCCGTTCGTCGCTGATCTTCTTCCGGCGCAGCAGGAAGGCGACACCGAAGCAGTTCGCGAGGGCGATCAAGACGAGGAGGCCGGTGATGGCGAGGGTGCCGAGCAGCTCTTCCCGGTAGATCGCGGCGTTCGGGCTCTGGTCCGTCGTCACGATGACCGAGCCGGCGGGGTCGGCGACGGTCCCGAACGGAATCCAGACGCGGGCGATCGGGGTGGGTCCCGGCGCGTCGCCGCGTCGAATGATCTCGACCCGCGCGGCGGTGTCGGATTCGGCGGGGGCATGCTCGGCGAGGCCGTCGTTGTCGTCGGGCGTGTACGAAAAGACGGGCTCGCCTTCGGCGTTGTAGATCCGGAACGACAGGACGTCGGCGGTCCGGGCGATGGTGTTGAGGTAGACCTCGTCCGCCGGCGTGGCGCCATCGCCGGCCAGCAGGTGATCGAGCGCGTCGCTGTCCACGATGGCGGCCTGGGCCCAGCGTTGCGCCGCCAGCTCGGCGGTCTGCTTCAGCTCCTCCTCGGCCGCGAGGATCGACCAGAGACAGATCGCGATGAAGGTGAGGACGACGAAGAGGCCGCCGACGGCATTCAGGGCGAAGACGTGCCGCGTTCCGGCCTCGCGGCGCGACGAGGCGGGGCCGCGTACGGTTCCGCCGTCGCCACCGGTCTCCGTCGGCCGGTCACTGCCGGAACGCGCCATAGACAGCCTTCTCCATCGTGCTCGCGTCTGTCGGACCTGCGATCCTAGTCGTGTCCGGTTTCCCGGCGCTGCCGTCGGACGATATTGCAAGACCGCCGATGCCGCCGGCACGGAGTCAACAAGCGTCTGCGCGCACGTCGTCGCTCGCGCGCTTATCCCCAATCGCGCCAAAATTGCGTCACGGATAACAGGAAAACGAAACGCTTAGGGCCCGGCCGACCGCCCCGGCGCGCGGCGCCGCATCGCGGCCGCTGCCCGGCACGGGGGAAAGGACATCCCGGCACCGGCGGTATCCCGGAGAAGGTCGAGGATACGGCAATCCGGACCGATGACCGGCGACATGCCCGCCAGCGTGAACCGTTCTCCGGGGACGAAGCTGTTGGTCACGTGGTGGCTGAGGCCGAACCTCTCCCGGCGCGACTGCGTGACGTCGATGCCTTCATCCGCCGGAATCCGGATCGCCCGATGCGACTGAAGCTGTAGGAACGCTGTCCGCGTTCAGCGCCCCTGAACCGGCGGCAGCGGCCGTGCGTTGTGGCCCGTCGCGGGCATGCCGCCCGTCACGGCTGGCCCCGCACGGGCGCCGGGGCATCGAGCACCTGCTCGCCGCTTTCGGCAACGCGAAGGTCCGCCGCCTGGCAGCGCACCAGCGGCTTGCAGCCCTCCGCGCCGACACAGAGCTCCGCACCGTCGGCGCCTCCCCCCTTGATAGCGATCTCCGGCGCACCCTCCGCCGGCCTGTCGACATAGGCCGAGCGCCGGTCCTGCGACAGCGCGACGGGCGTGCAGCGGGCAGCGCCGTCCGTTCCGGGTGCGCAGACGCCTGCCACCGCCGTCGTGAAGCCGGTGGCGCCGCCGAGGTAGATGCGCAGGCGGAAGAAGCCGTCCCCGTCGATCGCGAGGACGTTGCCGGCGCAGGCGTCCGGTCCGTCCTCCTCCATCGCCCAGAACCCAGCGAGGGCACCGGCGCCCTGCGCGTCGTCCGCCGCCGCGACGGAATTTGCGCCCGCAGCCTCCCCGACCGTGTCCGCGGCAGTTCCGGGCGGCACGCTCGCGGCGGTATCCGTGCCGAGGAGGCAGCCCGTTTTGCCGCCGACCGCGCTGCAGTTCGGCACGGCGAGCGCGGCGCGGTCGGTCTCCGAGAGGCGCTCGCCCTCGCCGACGGTGACGGTCAGGTCTCCACCTGCCCCCGGCACTTCGACGAGGACTTCCGAGCGGCGCTGACCGCCGCCCTCCTGCCCTGCGTTGATCCGCCAGCGGCCGGCCGGAAGGAAGAAGGGCAGGCGCGCCCCGTCCTTGCGCAGCCCGCCGCCGCCGCGGCTGAAGCCGGCGCCCTTCGGTCCGTCGGCGAGGACGGTGGTCTGGCGCGTCACCGGCTTGCCGTCCGCGTCGAGCGCCGCCACGACGACGCGCGACAGGGCGAAGTCGAACGGCACCACCTTGTGCTCGCCCTCGGCGATCTCGACCAGCACGTCGCGGGTGATCGTCCGGGCGAACGTGCCGCGCAGGATGTAGCGGCCCGGTGCCACGACCTCGTCGAAGCCGCCGGCACCGGCGGCGTAGCGCGTCGCGGCCGGTGCTCCGCGGACGATCTCGCGCAGCTCGTAGCTGGCGCCGGCCCGTCCGGCGACGGCGCTCGGCACCGTCTCACCCGACGGGAGCGGCTCGCCGGCACCGACGATGGTCTCCACCGTGAGGTGCGCGCGCAGCGGGAGGTCGACGACGACCTCGCCGTCCCCCTCCGGCACGGTGAAGCGCTTCAGCGCGCTGTAGGCGGTGTTGTCCCCCGCGGTCTCGACCCGCTCGGCGGTGACCTCCCACTCGCCGGGTGCCAGCGAGAGGCGTGCCGTCGCCTCGCGACCGTAGTCGAGCTCTGCCCCGACCCGTGCCCCGTCCGGGCCGGCGAGGACCACCGAGGCGAGGTCGCGGCTGTTGAGGACCGGCCTGCCCTCGGCGTCGCGCAGGAGGAGCGCGACATCACGCGGCGCGGCGGCGTCGGGCTCGTCCGGCTCGGGATCGGCGGCCAGCGTCGTCGCCAGGGCGTCCGATAACGCGTCGCGGTCGTTCGCCTCGATGTAGCGGCCGCCCGTCTCGTCGGCGAGGCAGGCCACGGCGCGCCCCTCCTCGGCCGAGAGACCGAAGCCGACGACGTGCGCGGTGAAGTCGATCCCTTCGCGTTCGAGGTCCCGCGCCAGGGCGCAAGGGTCCGCGTCGCAGGTCTCGATCCCGTCGGTGACGAGGACGACGGTCGCCTTCGCCTCGTTGAAGCGGACCGCCTGCGCGGCGCGGCGCACCGACTCGGTGATCGGCGTCTTCCCCTTCGGCACCGCCGCGTCCGCCGCGGAGACGACACGCCGGCCGGTCTCGGCGACCGGTCCGGGCGGCACGGCGGTGACGATGTCGGCGCAGTCGCCCTTGCGGGTCGCGCCGTAGACGATGAGGCCGAGACCCTGCCCGGCGGGGAGATTTCCGACCGCCTCGGCGAGCGTCTCGCGGGCGATCTCGATCTTCGTGCGCCCGCCGATGTCGCCCCACATCGAGCCGGACGCGTCGAGCACGATCATGGTGCCCGCCTCCTGCGCCGCCAGACGAAGGGGAAGCGCGGCGAGGAGGATCACAAGGAGAAGGCGCAACATGGGGAACTCCGTTCAGCGGCCGAGGGCATCGAGGAAGAAGGCGTCCGCGGCGGACGCGTCCGTGAGGAGGAGCGAGGCGCGGACCGCGGCGGGCGTCTCGTCGCCACGGCAGCAGCCCCGCTCGGCGGCGCAGGCGAGCCGGCGCAGCGTCTCCGCCCGCGTCGCGAGCGCGGTGCAGAGCGACGGGACGACGCCGCCAGCGCCCGCGCTCCCCGTGCCGACCGGCGACGCCGGAGGGGCCGTGCCCTGCGCCACGCCGGGTGGCGCGCCGGGCGGTGGCCGGCGGGTCACGTCGACCGGGCGCGGCTCGTCCTTGGGCGGATCGCCGCGCGCTGGATCGGGCGCCGGGTCAGGATCCGGGTTCGGCCCGGGGTCGGGGCGGCGCCGGCGCGGCGGCACCGGCGAGGCAAGCGGCACGAGATGGTTGGTCGCCGAGTACTGGTTCTCGGTCGCGTCGACCGCGAGCGGGTCAGCACCGGGGAAGGCGCTGTTGTAGGCATCGACGCAGGCGGTGTGCTCCACGGCGCGCAGCTCCGCCCGCGCCGACATGCAGGCGGAATGGTGCGCCTCGCGTGGCAGGCGGCGCGTGCCGATCCGCTGCAGCGACCCGGCGAAGCGGCCTTCCAGCGACCAGGCGTCCGGCGCGTCGCCGTCGTCGCTGCGGGTGTGGCCGGGTCCGCTCGCCACGAAGGAGAGGTCGACGTTCCCGCCCCCGATCTCCTCGATCGACAGCGTCAGCGTCGCCTCGTTCTGGGCAAAGTAGGTTCTGTGGCCCGGTGTCCAGAGATAGCCGCCGACCGTGTCGTAGAGGTCCTCGTGGAAATCCCCCGGATAGGCGGGCGTGGGGCCGAACACGCGCGGCCCCGGCCCGAACGAGACGCGCGCGCCCCGCCGCAGCAGCGGCCACAGCTTCCCCGCCGGGGCCGCGACCTGGAAGAAGGTGCTGCCGTTCCAGTCGAGCAGTTCGCCCCTCGGCGGGACGGTGACGGCGAGGCGCAGCGTCTCGACGTCGCCGTGACGCGCAAGGGTGAGCTTGCCGCAGGCCGGGTAGGACGCGGTGCCCCCCGCGTTGCGGACGGTAAGGCTCGTCGTGTTCCAGAAGCTCTCGTTGGTGCGCCCGCCGGGGTTCGCGACGTCCTGCCCCGTGTCGAACAGCGGGTGGACGAAACCGCGGGTCCAGAGCGGCCGCAGCGCGCCCGCGTCGCACGGCACCCAGGGCGTCGATTCGAACCGGAGGTCGATCGCCGGGATCGGCCCGACCGGCGCCCGTGAATAGGCATCGCCCGTCTGGATCGCGGCGACCACGATATCGCGTGGCGGCCCGGCCGGGACGACCAGCGCGCCGCCGTCCGAGAGGTCCACCCCGTCGGCGAAGATGCGCACGGTCTCCGGCGGCAGCGCATCACCGGCGAAGGTGCGGGCGTCGACCGTCACCGCAGCGGTCTCCAGGCCGACACTGTAGCGCATGCAGGTGACGCGCAGGCCCCCGAGCGGGGCGGTCGTCCCCTCGCGCAGGAACGGCTCGCGCGTCACCCGAACCGGACCGACGTCGAGCCACGACACCGGGAGCGGACTGCCGCAGGAGAGATAGTCGCCGAGCGCCTTGCGGTAGCCGAGGGCGGGGTCGGTCACGTCCGCGATGAAGCGTGCGAAGGCCTCCGGCAGCGTGGTCCCGAGGCGGTCGCGCAGCCAGCCGTCGACGATCTCGCCCGATTCCCCCTTCGTGACATCGCGCTCGAAGAGGTCGGACAGCTCGCGGACGAGGCCGAGGCCGGCGTTCCGCTCGGAGAAGAGGTGCATCCAGAAGGTCGCGGTGTCGTAGCTGCGCTGGTCGTCCTCTTCACTCTCGTGGCCGCTGATGGCGAGGCCGCCGGGGGCGCTGTAGCGCGCGTAGGTGCGGGACTTCGGCGCCGGAAGCGCGGGCAGCCGGTCGAGCGCATCCAGCGAGAGCATTCCCTCCACGTGCAGCGCGTAGAGGGTGGCGAACATGTCCGGCAGACCCTCGGTGATCCACTGCGGCGAGTTGGCGGCGTCGTGGGTCGCGCGGTCCGGATTGTCCATCCAGTTGCCGAAGACGGCGTGCGCGAGCTCATGGATGGCCGTCCTGCGCGCCCGGTCGGCGAGCCCGGTCGCCGTGAACTTCGTCTGGTCGCGATGCTCGACCCACAGCTCCGCGGCCCCCTCCCATGGACCCGATGTCGTGCCCGGTACGTACCGTCCATAGACGCCCGGCAGGTATTGCGAGACGTGGACGGGAAAGCCGACCTTCGGCGTCCCGCCGGACGCGCGCCAGTCCGGATCCGGGAGGCGCGGCAGGAACGGGGGCGGCAGGCCGAGGCCGTCGTAGACCCGCGCCGCAGTCTGAAACGCGCGGCGCAGGCCTTCGATGTCGCCGCGGGTGAGCGAGACGGTCTCGAGCGTCTGGCCGTTCTGCGTCGGCGTCAGCGTGCAGTATGTGTCGGTGCCGGGGTAGTCGACCTTCATGGCCTCGAAGAGGCCGGAGCCGTCGGCGCAGACGATGACCCAGGGCGTGTCGGCCCAGGCCTCGCGCTGCTGCGCCGCGGCGGGGGTGACCGCAGCGGGGGTGACCGCAGCGAGGACGGCGAGCGCCGCCAGAGCGCGGCGGGCGCTGGGCCGGCGGTGCGTGCTCACCGGCCACCTCCGGGTCCGGGCGTCGCGGCCTCCTGAGCCCCGGCCCCGGCCCACACGGCGTCCGCCAGGCCGAGGAGCGCGGCGGCGGGGTCGTCGCCCGTCGCGAGCGCGTCCGCCAGCGCGACCGCCTGCCGGAACGCGGAGGCGATGCCGAACCCCATCGCGGGCGGGGTCTGCACCAGGGCGTCGCCGAACGCGAACCAGCGGTGCCGGGGCGACGGCGTCCAGGAGAGCCGCCGCGCCGGCGGCGCCGTCATCCGGTGAGTGGCGACGACGCGGGCGTCCGCCGGCACGAGAGTCGCGAGTTCCGGGCCGAGAAGCCCGGCCATGCCCGCGGCGCCGGGACGGGTGCCCTGCACGAGGGCGGTGACCCGGGCCGTCCTGTCCCCCTCGCTCTCGAAGTAGACCGTGCGGCCGCAGCCGGCGTGCCGCGCCGTCACCGCCCCGAACGGACGCCCTGCGGTGAGGACGTGCGTCTCGGCGTAAGTGGTGTCGCCGACGTCCTCCAGCACGATCCGCTCGCCGCCCGCCGCCAGCAGGCGCGCGAGGACCCGGGCGCCGCCCGTCGCGTCGACGGCGGTCCCGGCGGTCCAGCCGTCCGGAAAGGCCCAGCCCCGGCGCCCACGCGTGGGCCGGGCCGCGTCCAGCATCGCGATCCCGTGGGCCGACGCCGCAGCGTGGAGCGCCGCGCAGAGGCGTGCCCGGCTCACGTGCGGCCCCTCGCGGCGCACGATCCCGTTCGGCCCGGGCGTGGCGAAGTACCGGGGACGCGCCGCCTCCGCCACGGCGGGGCCGAGCCGATCGGCGTCTATCCGCATGGCCAGCTCACCGACCTCCTGCCGGACGAGGTGGACGTGCTCGGCCTGTACCGACGCCTCGCCCGGGGGCGCGAAGACGCGCACCTCGGCGCCCGCCCGCGCGTAGACGATGGCGGCGAGGAGGCCCGCCGGTCCCCTGCCGAGCACGGCCACACGCAGCGCTCAGCCCCTGACCGTGCCGAGGGCGAGGCCCCGTCCCGCCGTGGTCGGCGCCTCCGCGAAGACGATGAAGTGGTAGCCCTCGAATCCGGCCGACCGCTGCAGGTCGCGCACGGCGAGCTCCGCCGCGGTTCGCTCGGCGTTACGCCCGGGCAGGTGCATCTCGCCGGGGAACAGCATCTTTCCCGGGTAGTGCATTTCGCCGGGGAAGTGCATCTCGCCCGGAAAGTGCATCTCGCCGGGGAAGGCGAGGCTGCCGCCGCGCAGCTCGAACCGGCCCGAAACGAAGCGGTCCGCGACGCGCCCCTTCGTGATGCGCGTGAAGTAGAGCCGGGCGGGCGTGACGTCGCCTTCCGCCCGCAGGCTGAGCGAGTTCAGGATCCCGCGCCGGAGACGCTCGCCGGAGAGACCCCCGAGCGACTCCGGCTCGGCGATGCGAACCTCGATCAGCCCGCCGCCCGCGAACGCGATCCGTGACACGGACGCGGACACCGCGAGCGTCGCCGCCCCGCTCAGAAATCGTCGACGTTCGAGCACGCGCCCTCTCCCAGCCTCGCCACGCTCGCTCGTGCACCGGTGCCGTTCAGGCGATCGCGGGTCGCGGGCGCGAGCATTTCGGCATAGTCGGCGGTGCGCAGTTCGCCCGCCTCCCCTGAATCGGGGAGGAGCGGAATTGTTTTCCGTGAGTCCGGCCGCTACGCTTTGCATCTTTCCACATCGCCAACTGGGGCGATCGATTTGCAATGAGCGGCGCAAGATCGTGAATCAGACGAAGCAGCTGATGTCGCTCGCCGCCGAGATCGACTGTCAGACGTCCGTCGCGGGCGTCTGGGAGGTGTTCGGCGCCGCGCTCGCACGGCTCGATCTCACCCACTACATCTTTCTGATGATCGACGCCGACGGCAGCCGGCCGGAGATGGCCGCGACGCTGTCGCTCGAGCCCCCGGGCTCCGTCTCGGCGCGCGACCCGTTCCTCCAGTATTGCTGCCGCAGCTTCGAGGCGACGCTGACCGGCATCACCCATCTCGGCGACTACCCGTACCTGCCGGACAGCGCGCGGTCCTACATCGAGGGTGCCGCCGAGCACGGCTTCACCTCGGGCCTCGCGATTCCCGTGCGGTTGCGAGGCGGCCCCCGATACGGCGGCTTCAACCTCGGCTCGGACATGCCGCGGGAGGCGTTCGCGCGGCATGTCCTGCCGCACCTCGACGTACTGCGGTTTCTCTGCCTGATCGCGGAGCGCCGCCGGGACGTGCTGCGCCAGGCGGAGCGACGCCCCGCCCCGTCGGAGGAGGTGCGGCACCTCCTCACCCCGCGCGAGTTCGAGATCCTCGAGCGGATGTCCACCGGGATGACGCGCAGGCAGTGCGCCGCCGAACTCGCGGTGCGCGAGAGCACGGTGGCGACGCACCTCAAGAGCGCATTCGACAAGCTCGGCGTCCGCAGCATGGTCGAGGCGGCGCACGTCCTCTACCGCGGCCCCCCGCCCCCGTCCGCCGACGACCCGTGGCTCTGAGCCCGGACAAGCGGCCCGGCCGAGCGGCGAGCGGTCGGCTGTCGGTGCGGTCCCCGGGTGCGTCCCGCCCGGAGGCGCCGGGTGCCGGGCTGACCTCGAACCGCTAGCGTGTTGCGCGTTCGACGGCGCGCGCGGTGCTCCGGCCACCGCGCATGCGCCGTACCGCCAGCAGGATCTGTCCCGCAGCGAGCGGAACGAGGCTCGCCCCGACCGCAAGCACCCACTCGCCCGTCGTGGGGACCACCAGTCCGAGGACGCCGCGCAGCCCTGGCAGCGCCAGCGCGAGGGCGAAGAACGCCAGCGAGAGTGCCACCGCCCCCCAGAGGAACGGGTTCGTGGTGATGGGATTGACGAGCCACCCCCCTTTCACGTCGCGCATGCTGAGGACGTGCCAGATCTGGGCGAGCCCGATGGCGAGGAAGGCGACCGTGGCGGCATTCTCCAGCGCGGCCCCCTGTTCGAGCGTCATCAGGAAGGCGGCGAGCGGGGCGAGGCCGATGACGACGCCGAGGATCACGACGTCCGTCCACTGCCGCCGCGCAAGGATCGGCTCCTCCGGCGGCCGTGGCGGCTCGTCGAGCACCCTCGCATCGCCGCGCGTCGCCGCCAGCGCAAAGGCCGGGAACACGTCCGTCACGAGATTGAGGAAGAGGATCTGGAGCGGCGTCAGCGGCAGCGGCAGGCCGACGAGGAGCGCAAGACCGATGAGCAGGATCTCGCCGAGGTTGCACGACAGCAGGTAGACGCAGAAGCGGCGGATGTTGGCGAAGATCACCCGCCCCTCGCGCACCGCCGTCACGATGGTCGAGAAGGCGTCGTCGAGGAGGACGATGTCAGCCGATTCGCGGGCGACGTCGGTGCCGCGGATGCCCATCGCGACGCCGATGTCGGCCTGGCGGAGCGCCGGGGCGTCGTTGACGCCGTCGCCTGTCATCGCGACCGTCTCGCCGGCGGCCTGGAAGCCGACGACGAGCTTCAGCTTGTCCTCCGGCGTGACGCGGGCGTGCACCGCCGGTTCGGGGCCCCGGTCGGCGAGGCCGACGGAGCGGGCGATGGCGCGCGCGGTGACCTCGTGATCGCCAGTCACCATGACGACGTGAATCCCGGCGCGGTGACACGCGGCGATCGCGGCCGGAATGTCCTCGCGAGGCGGGTCGCGCAGCGCCGCGACGGCCACGAAGGTGAGGTCGTGGAACGGCCGCGCCGCGTCGACCTCGCCGGACGCGTCGGCCAGCGCGATCAGCCGCAGTCCGCTGGCGGCGAGGTCGTCCATCGCCTCGCGCAGGACGGCACGCTCCGCGTCGCCGAGCGGCACGGGGCCCGCCGCGGTCGCAGCCTTCGTACAGACAGCGAGCACGGCCTCGGGCGCGCCCTTGACCGCCACCACGGTGTCAGCGCCGCCGTGAACCGTCGCCATCATCCGGAGGTCCGGGTCGAACGCGTGCTCCACGAGGCGCGGGCGCTCCTGCCGTGCGGCGCCGATGTCCATCCCGCTCGCCACCGCAGCCTCGAGCAGAGCCACCTCGAGCGGGTCGCCGGTTCCCTCGCCGGCCTTGTCGAGATCCGCGTTCGAGCAGAGCACGCCGATGCCGAGCGCCCTCCCTCGCAAGGGGTCCTCGTCCGCGTCTCCTCCGAGACCGACGAGGCGCTCCACCGCCATGTGGTTCTCGGTGATGGTGCCGGTCTTGTCGGTGAGGATGACCGTGGTCGCGCCGAGGGTCTCGACCGCGCCCAGGCTGCGCACCAGCGCGTTCTCGCGCGCCATGCGGAGCATGCCGCGCGCGAGCGTCAGCGTGGCGACGACCGGCAGCCCCTCCGGAATTGCCGCGATGGCGAGCGCGATGGCCGCCTCGACCATCCGCACCACCGGCTCGCCCGAGACTATACCGACGATCGCGATGACGACGGCCACCGCCAGAGTGAGCCAGATCAATTGCCGGGCGAGGACCGTAAGCCGCTCCTCCAGCCGGGAGCGATCCGTCCCGGCATCCAGGGCCAATGTCGCGATGCGGCCGATCTCGGTCGCCGGTCCCGTCGCGGTCACGACCGCGACGGCGCTCCCCGTGGTGAGCGCCGTCCCCTTGAAGAGCATCGGGGTGCGGTCGGGGACCGGTGTCCCGGCCGCCACCGCGGCGACACTCTTGCCGGCGGCGACCGACTCGCCCGTCAGCATCGATTCGTCCGCGGCGAGGCGCGAAGCCTCGAGGAGGCGCATGTCCGCCGGAACACGGTCGCCGGCTTCCAGCAGCACGATGTCGCCCGGCACCACCTCGTGCGCCGGGACGGTGCCGATGGAGCCCGCGCGGCGCACCCGCGTTGTCGCGACGTCGAGCCGGCGCAGCGCCTCCATGGAACGCACCGCGCGCTGCTCGGCGACGAAGCCGATCAGCGTATTCATGCCGAGGACGACGATGATGGCGACCGCCTCGGCCACGTCGCCTAGCGTCAGCGACAGGGCCGTCGCGGCGGCAAGCAGCCAGACCACGGGGCTGGCGAGCTGGGCGACGAGGATCGCCCAGCTGGAGACCGGCGGCGCGGTGGCGATGCGGTTCGGGCCGTGCCGGCCAAGACGGGACTTCGCCTCCTCGTGCGACAGCCCCAGAGCCGTCACCCGGTGCGCGTCGAGGACGCCCTGAGGGTCCAGGGAATGCGGCGCGGCGTCTCCGACCGCCGCCGCGCCCCCCTCACCCGGCGCGACCCCTTCGGTATCGCGCGCAGCCCACGAAACGTCCGGTATCAACTTCGACTGCCCCGACAACTGATCCGCGTCGCGTCGTATCGGGCCTCCCGTGCGAAGCCTCGCGGTTGACAATTCTCAATGGCGACAGCGCCACCGGACCCCGGCGGGGCGGCACGCCGTCGCGAGCCTCGCGCCGACCGCGGGTGAAGGGCGGGATGGCATGCAATCTTCATTTGACAATTCGCAAATCACGATCGTTCAGGCCGGAAACAGTCATGGCATCCCCTGGTTGAGGAACGATGGCATGTCGCTTGAAAATCGCCGGAACGTCGAAGACCGATATGGAAGGACTCCGACGACCCGCCCCGGAGCGAGCGTGGTCCGCTGCGCCGTGCCGGAGGGCGGCATGGCGACCGGCGCACCACCGCCGGCGGGCGCCCTCTCCCCGCAAGGCACGGCAGCCCGGACGCGCCCCGCGCCAGAACGATGCGCCACCGGCAGCGGTCCGCCCCGCCGCGCCCGCGCCGACCGGAGCGGCCGCGTCCCGGGCCGAGGCGCGAGGCTCGCTCGGCGGACCGAAAGAACCGAGGTCTTCCCTGCGCGATCGCTCTGATGTGGACCGGGACAACGCCGATGCATGCGCACGACCGACTGATCGACGATCTCAGGAGCCAGGCCATCCCGCTCGCCGACGAGGCCGCCCTCGCGCGCCTCGTCGCCATGGCCGCGGACGCACGCTTCGTGCTGATCGGAGAAGCGACCCGCGGCACCCGCGAATTCTTCGACATCCGGGCCGAGGTCACCAGACGGCTGATCCGCGACCACGGCTTCGCGGGCGTGGCCGTCGAGGCCAGCTGGCCGGACGCCTACCGCGTCAACCGCTACGTGCGCGGCGACATGGTGATCCACGACGCGGACGACGCGCTGGCCGACTTCGAGCGGTTTCCGACCTGGACATGGCGCAACACCGTGGTCCGGGACTTCGTCGAATGGCTGCGGGATCACAACGTCGCCTTCACCGAGCCGGAGTGGAAGGCGGGGTTCTACGGCCTCGACCTCTTCAGCCTCGAGGCGTCCATCGAGGCGGCGGCCGCCTATCTCGACGGGGTCGACCCGGCGGCCGCGCTCCGGGCGCAGGCCTACTACGGCAACTTCGAGTTCCATCACGCCCGCCATAGGCGCCAATGCGGCTTCGAGACCATGCTCGGCGTCTCTCCCTGGCACGATCAGGAGTTGATGTCCCAGCTGCTGGCGCTTCGCAGCGGCCATTTCCGCTATCTGGCCCGGTCGGGTTTCGCCGTCCGGGAGGCCTGCTACTGCGCCGAGCAGACCGCGACCGCGACACGAGCCGCGGAGCGCTACTACCGGGCGATGTTCGAGGAGCGCGTCTCGCCGTGGAACCTTCGCAGCCAGCACATGGCGAACAGCCTCGAACGCCTCGCCGACCACATCCATGTCCAGCGGGGCGAGCAGCCCAAGCTGGTCGTCTGGGCGCACAATTGCCTCGTCGGCGACGCTCGGGCGACGGAGATGGGCGAGCGGGGGGAGCGCAGCCTCGGCACCCTGCTCCGCGAGGCCCACGGACGCGACGCGGTCCTGATCGGCTTCTCGACGCATGACGGCACCGTGCGGGCGGCAAGTGCCTGGGACGAGCCGGGCGAGGTGAAGCCCGTGCGTGCGGCGGTCGCCGAAAGCTACGAACGGCTGTTCCACGTCGTGCTGGAGGGCGACGCGCTCATCCCGCTGCGAGACAACGAGATTCTGCACTGCCATTTCAGCCTGCCACGCCTGCAGCGGGCGATCGGTGCCCTCGAAACACCGCAGGGCGAGCGGAAATCGGAGTACTTCCACGCCCGGCTGGCCGACCAGTTCGACGCGGTGATCCACGTCGACCACACCCATGCGCTGGAGCCTCTCGACCACATCTGCCCGCGCCACCCGGACTACGTGGCGCCGGCGTTCCGCGCCCGAGCTTGAACGCACTCGGCGACCGTTGCGGGAGGGAACGTCGGGCCGTGGCTCCCGCGGCCCGCGCTCAGCGGCGGGGCAGGGTGCGCAGGGCCTCCGCGAGGGCCGTCGTGCGGAACGGCTTTCGCAGGATCGGGGCGTCACCGGTGATCCGCATGACATACTCCGCCGTGTAGCCGGTGATCACCAGAAACGGGACGCCCGCGGCGCGCAGGCGGTCGGCGACCGGGGTGGCCGGAACGCCGTGGAGGTTGGAATCGAGAAGGACCGCGTCGATCTCGCCGGACAGCGCCTCGAACCGGGCAAGCGCCTCGCTTACGCTCGACGCCGTGGCGCGGACGATGCAGCCAGCCGCCTCGGCGCCGCGCCGCAGGAGCGAGAGCACCATGGCCTCGTCCTCGACGATCAGCAGCGAGAGCGGGTGCGGCTCAGCCATCGCGTAGCTGCCCTGACAGCGGAGATACGAGCCGGTAGCTGAGACCGTCCGGGTCGAAGGAGAGGTGAGCCGACCCGCCGAGCTCGCCCGGCAACCCGTTCTCCAGAAGCGCCGAGCCGAAGCCCCGGCGCACCGGCGTCTCGACGGCGGAGGTGCCCCGCTCCCGCCAGTCGAAGACGAAGCGGCGGCCCGACGGTGTGTCCTCGACCTTCCAGGCGATCTCGACCCGTCCCGTACCGTTTGACAGTGCCCCGTATTTGAGCGCGTTGGTGCAGAGCTCGTGCAGCGCGAGGCTGAGCGACGTGGCGGCGCTCGGGCCGAGCGCGACGGTCGGACCGGTCAGCGAGACCCGGTCGCGCTCGGCCCCTGAGAAGAGGGCGACCGCGCTCTTGACCAGATCCTCTATGTTCGCGCCCTTCCAGCCGTTGCTGGTCAGCGCGTCGTAAGCCTGCGCGAGGGCCTGGACCCGCTCCTCGAACGCCTCGGAGAACGCCTCCAGCGACGGGGCATCCTCGCGGGTCTGGGCCGCGATCGAGAGGATCACCGTCAGCATGTTCTTGACGCGGTGGTTCAGCTCTTCGAGCAGGAGCTGCTGCGTCTCGTCGGCCTGCCATCGCGCAGTCACGTCGCGGATCAGCCCCGTCCCGCGGATCGGCCCGCCCTGAGCCTCGACGACGAACGCGCCGGAGCCATGGACGTGCCGGACGGCGCCGTCGGGATGGATGACGCGGAACTCCATGTCGAAGGGCCGCCCGTCGGCGATGCGCTCCGATACATACGCCTCCACCATCGCGCGGTCTTCCGGGTGGAGATGCGCGAGCCAGTCCTCGGGCTGGGTGTCCTCGGGCCCGAGACCCATGATCTCGCGGCCGCGGGCATCCCATTGCGCCTCGCGTGTGCTGGGGTCCCAGGTGACCCAGCCGAGCTTGGAGGCGGCGGTCGCGAGGGCCAGCATGTCCCGCGTCTCGCGGAGCCGCTCCTCCGCCATCCGCCGCTCGGTGACGTCGCTGGCGACACCGAACCATTCACGGATCGCGCCGCCGGGGGCGAGCAGCGGGGCCGCGCGGGAATGGATCCATCCGACCGCGCCGTTCGCGCGGATGACCTGGTGCTCCAGCTCGAAGAGGCCCTTGCGGGCGATGGCGTCGTGAACGGCCGCGAGAAGCGCCGGCCGCCCGTCCTCGGGGATGTAGCGCTCCAGCCAGTCGGTGATCGGCTCGGGCGTGTCCTCGAGAAATCCGCTGCCGTCGAGCATGCGCATCTCGCCCCAGTCCGGGCCCATGCGGTAGACCGCGTCGCGGGTCGCCCGGACCAGCGCGACGAAGCGCTCCTCGCTCTCGCGCTGACGTTCCGCCGCCTTGCGCGTCGTGCTGGTGTCGATGAACGTCACGACGACGCCTTCGATGCGTTCCTCCAGCGTCCGGTAAGGCCTGAGGCGGATGGTCAGCCAGCGCCCGTCGGTGGTGCGGGCGTCGCGTTCGACCGGCGCGAGGTCGCGCAGCACGGTGCGCGCGTCCCCGTTGATGCCGCCGCCTTCCAGCGTGTGGGCGAAGTCGGTGATCGGGCGGCCGATGTCCGTGGCGGCGAGGCTGAACACCTGTGTCACCGCCGGAGTGAACATCCGGATCTTGAGGTCGGTGTCCAGGAACAGCGTGCCGAAGTCGGTCGCGGCGACGAGGTTGCGCAGGTCGTTGTGGGCGAGCGACACGCCCTCGAGCTTGCTCTTGAGCTCGGCGTTGAGCGTCTGAAGCTCCTCGTTCATCGACTGGAGCTCCTCCTTGGAGGTCTCCAGCTCCTCCGAGGTCGAGCGGTACTCCTCGTTGACCGACTGCAGCTCCTCGTTGGCCGCGCGCAGCTCCTGCATCGCGACCTCGTGCTCGCCGCGGCTGGCGGCGAGCCGCTCCTGCGCCGCACGCAGCTCCTCGTGCAGGCGGCGGGTCTCGTCCGGCTGCGGGGGCGTGTCGGCGGGGTCCACCTCGTCGGGGACGGGCCCGCCGTCGAGGAAAAGGACGAGCGCGCGGGGCGCCGCCGGGTCGGCCGACAGGTCGGGCGTCACGTTGAGGACGGTGCGCCGGCGCGAACCGTTGAAGGCGACGCGGATCGGCAGGGTCAGGGTCGGCTGCCCCTCCTCCAGCGCACGGTGCAGCGCCACCTTGAGATCGAGGCGCAGCTCCGGCCGCGCGAGCGCCGGCAGGTCGAGCGGCATCGGCCCGCCGGACGGCATCAGGTAGCGCCCGGCGTTGGGCGACAGATGCAGCACCCGCTGATCCTGCGCCACGAGGGCGCTCGGCGGGCCCGCCTGCTCGAGCGCGTCGAGGTGCAGCATGCCGGCGCCGCGGTCGGACCCGGTGGCGCGGCGCTTGGGCACGACCGAGAAGAGGCCGGGGGCGCTCTCGGACGGCAGCGGCATGGTCCGCCCCGGCACCGCCTCGGCGACGTAGAGGCGCGCGTCGCGGTCGAGCACGCGGAACATCTCCGGCGCGGCGTCGGCGGTCTCGGCGGTCCCGAGCATCAGGAAGCCGCCGGGGTCGAGCGCGTAGCGCAGGACGCCGCAGACCTGCCGCTGCATCTCCCGGTCCAGGTAGATCAGGAGGTTGCGGCAGGCGACGAGGTCGAGATGCATGAAGGGCGGGTCCTTCAGCACGCTGTGCCGGGCGAACAGCACCGCGTCGCGCAGTTCCTGCCGCACCCGCCACGTCTCGCCCTCCTGAATGAAGAAGCGCTTCAGCCGGGCGTCGGACACGTCGGCCTCGATCGCGCGGCCGTAGATGCCCTCGCGCGCCTTGGTCAGCGCGGGCTCGTCGATGTCGGTGGCGAAGATCTGGATCGGGACGGTGCTCTTGCGCCGGTCGGCCTCCTCGATCAGCAGCATCGCGATCGTGTACGCCTCCTCGCCGGTGGCGCAGCCGACCGACCAGGCGCGGATTTCCGGGGTGTCCTGCTTCTCCAGCCGGTCGAAGATCGGCCCGATCGCCTCCCGCTGGAGCGCCTCGAACGCCTTGGGATCGCGGAAGAAGGCGGTCACCGAAATCAGGAGGTCGGCGAAGAGCGCCTGCGCCTCCTCCTCCGAGCCGCGCAGGTGTTCGGCGTAGTCGGCGAGCGACGGCCGGTGCGTCACCTGCATCCGCCGCCCGATCCGCCGCAGCAGCGTCGCGGTCTTGTAGTGCGCGAAGTCGTGGCCGACGCGGCGCCGCAGCGTGCCGATGATGGCGCGCAGCGTGTCCTCGTCGCGATCGGCGTGAAGGCCGGCGACGACGCTTCTGTTGCGCGCGAATTCGCCGACGCGGACGGCGAGGTCGGCCACCGGTCCGGTCACGTCCGCGTCGCCCGTGTCGATCGCGGCCCGCGGCATGGCGTTGTGTTCGGCCTCGATCGGATCCTGGGCGAGGACGAGACCTCCGGCCTCCTTCACGGCGCGCGACCCGGCGGCGCCGTCAGACCCCTCGCCCGACAGGACCACCACCACCCCGTCGCCGCGCTGGCTGGCGAGCGATTCGAACAGCCGGTCGATCGGGTTGCGCCGTCCCCTCGGCTCGGTGAAGGACGTCGCCCGCACATGGTCGGCCTCGATCACCAGCTCGTGATCCGGCGGCATGACGTAGACGTGGTTCGGCTCGAGGACGGCGCCGGTCCGGACCGTCTCGACCGGCATCGTCGTGACGGCGGCGAGGAGCTCGGCAAGCGCGCTCGGGTGGTCGGGCGCGAGATGCACCACGACGATGAAGGCGAGGCCGAGGTCGGGCTCGACCTTTTCAAAGAACGTGCGAAGCGGCGCGAGCCCCCCTGCGGACGCGCCGAGGGCGCAGATCGGTGTATGCCCGGCGTCTCCACGCCCCGAATTTGACGATACGTCACTCATATGTGCCAAGACACCGGCGCGGCCGCGGCCGCGCATGGCATTGCCTCCCGACCGTAGCCCCCGTCGCAACCGAGCATAGTACAAAGCCGCGGCGGCCAGAACTGGGTTGTCGGAGAACCACCCATCCGTCGCGTGTGCCCGCGGGCGGCCCCTCGCTCAAGCCCGGCGCAGGCTGCGAAGGCTCCATCGGACGGCGCCGTCCCCGGCAATCCGGTTCCGCCCCGACACGGCCGGCGGGCATTCGCGCGGAGGCCGACCATGCCGGAGGCGGCTGCGGCCGGCCGGAGGCGTTTGCACGCTCGGGTGATGGTTCGCCGGAAGGGGCGCCGGGCGGGCCGCCCGCGGCCCGGGCGGGGCCGTGCCATTGCGAGCGCGAGACCGTCGATCGCCGGCGATCGGTTGACGAACGTCAAGGCGGTCGGGGTACCGCGACCGATGCTGGCCGCAGGCTCAAGCCCGGAAGAGCACCATGACAACCTTTGCCGAGATCACCCCGTCCCTCCGCCGCCTCTTCACCCGCCTCGACCAGGCACCGGCGCCGCACGCGGCAGACCTGGCCGCTCTCCTCGCGCGGTGGAGGACGGAGCGGGGCGACCACGCGGTCCCGGTCCGGTCGGTCGAGGACGCGGGCGACTGGGGGCCGGCCGCCGCGGTGTTCCGGTTCGACCCGGGCACGCGGGACCACCTGCTGGTCGCGGGGACGGCGGCGGAGACCCTCCTTGGCGCCTGCCCCGTCGGCACCCGGCTGATGGAGGCGAGCGACAGGCGCATGGCCGTGCGGCTGCGCCGCCTGTTCGAGACGGTGCGGGAGACGCGCGAACCCGTGCTCGCCGAGTTCCCGCGCAAGGAGCACGGCGACGTGGTGGAGATGGCCGAGGTGCTCGCCGCACCCTTGTCCTCGGACGGTGTCGCCGTCGACATGATCCTCAGCGGGGTTGCCGTTCGTGCGGTGCCGCAGCGGGCCTCGGCCCTGCACCACGGTCACGCCGCACCGATCCACGCGCCCTTCCCGCTCCTCTTCGCGCTGGACGGGGAGGATGGGCTCGGCTCGCGCATCGCCGCCAGCCTCGGCGTGCCCTTGTCGCCGCACGAGGTGCGCACCTTCGAGGACGGCGAGCACAAGGCGCGCCCGCTGTGCGAGGTCCGCGGGCACGACGCCTACGTCGTCGACACCCTCGTCGCCGACGACGAGCAGAGCCCCAACGACAAGCTCTGCCGGCTCCTGTTCTTCATCGCCGCCTTGCGCGATTCCGGCGCCACCCGGGTGAGCGCGGTCGTCCCGTACCTCTGCTACGCGCGAAAGGACCGGAAGACGAAGCCGCACGACCCGGTCACGACCCGCTACGTCGCCCAGCTCTTCGAGGCCGTGGGGACGCAGCGCGTCATCGCGATGGACGTCCACAACATCGCTGCGTTCCAGAACGCGTTTCGTTGCGACACGGAGCATCTGAGCGCCATCGACGTCTTCGTCCGGCATTTCCTCGCCGGCATCGGCGACGCTCCGGTCGCCGTGGTCTCGCCGGACCTCGGCGGCGGCAAGCGCGCCGACCTCTTCCGGGAGGCGCTGGAGGCGGCGCTCGGCCGGCCGGTGGACAAGGCTTTCATGGAGAAGGCCCGCAGCATGGGCCGGGTCAGTGGCGATCTCTTCGCAGGCGAGGTCGCCGGACGCCATGCCATCGTCATCGACGACCTCATCAGCACCGGGACCACCATGGCGCGGGTCGCGGCGGAGTGCCGGTCGCGGGGGGCGAGGCGCGTGTCCATCGCCGCGACGCACGGCCTCTTCGCGGACGGCGCCGAGGCGATGTGGCGCGAACCCGGCATCGACGAGGTCGTCGTGACCGACACCGTGCCGCCGTTCGACTTCGAACCCGGACTGGTGCGCGGGCGCCTCGTCGTCCTCGGGACGGCCGACATCTTCGCCGATGCCATCCGCGCCGACAGTCTGCCGGCGGCCACCGAGATGCACCTCCGGCACTGAGCCCCGCACCGTCAGGTGTGGCCTGCCAGATGGTCACGCGCGAGGGCGAAGTAGCGGTTCGCCTGCGGCCTCCACCGGCCCGCCTCGCGCGGCGCCGGGTCGAGGAGGTGCGCCAGTGACAGGCGCGCCCGCAGCACCGCCCGGAACCCCGCATAGAAGGCGAAGAGTCCCCAGTCCGGCGTCTCCTCCAGGTGGCCCAGAACGCGCCGCGCCAACTCCCGGCCGAACGCGGGCGCGCCGATCAGGCGGCACTCCATGCCGAGAAAGGCGATCTCGTCGAGCGGGTCGACACGGCGCAGAGCCCCGTTGAACTCCAGGCAATCGAAGATCGCGACCGGCTCGGTCAGGCAGATGTGCTCCGGTCGGAGGTCGCCGTGGCCGTCGACGACGCGCCCGTCGGCGACGCGACGCGCCAGGGTGGCCGCGTGCGCGACGATCGCCGCATCGAGACGGACGAGCGTGTCCTCGGCCGTCGTCAGTTCGTCCCCGGACAGGACCTGATGGATGACACGGCGGTTCTGGACCTGCATCTCCCCGAAATGCCGGACGTAGTCGCGGGCCGTGATGTCCGCCCGCGCCGCCGCGGCGTAGAACCGGCCGAGCGTCGCCGCGACGCGGTCGATCTCGGCCGCGGAGACCTGCCCCCCGGCCAGCATGCGGTCGAGCATCCGCGCGGCCGGAAGGCGCCGCATCACCACGAGCCAGTCCACCACCGGCCCCGAACCGTTCAGCGCCAGGGTGCCGCCGCGCCCGAGCGTGAGCGTTGCCAGACCGAGGTAGACTTCAGGCGACAGCCGGCGGTTCAGTCGGACCTCGTCGTCGCCGTTCGCCTTGCGCTTCGCGGCTGTCGTGAAGTCGAAGTACCGGTTCCGCACCGGCTTCTTCAGTTTGTAGACGAGGTCGCCCGCGAGGAAGACCCACGACACGTGCGTCTCCACGACGTCGACCGTGGGCGGACGATGGGCGTAGCTGGACGGCTCCCGCAGGACCTCCACCTTCCGGGCGATCGAGACGTCGGATTCGGCCAGCATCGCCCCTCACCGGTCGCGGCCCGCGCGCCGCGTTCCGGCCGAATCTCCACCGGGGCGCCCCGCCCGCGGGTTGACGATCGTCAAACGGCGAGGCGCACGAACCCCGGCCCGTCCCCCATGGGCGGGGATATGCGCCCACCGCCGGCCGATCCGCCTCGACGGCAACGCCGGCCGGCATCGGAGGGCGCTGTCCGATACGGGCACGTCACTGCTGCGGGCGCGGCGTATCGGCGGTGCTCGGCGGCAATGTCGGGTAGACGATTTGGGGCATCTCGCCGGTCAGGCTGTCCAGGAAGTCCACGATGCTGGCCGCCTGCGCGGCGTCGAGCGCGGCACCGAGCTGGGCCGTGCCCATCACGTCGACCGCGAGGCTCAGGTCCCAGACGGCCCCCGAATGGAAATAAGGCGGCGTGACCGCGATGTTGCGCAGCGTCGGGACCTTGAAGACGTAGGCATCCTCTTCGGCGCGCGTGATCTCGAACCGGCCCTTGTCGCCGGGCGGCAGGATCGCCCAGTCCGGCTTCTCCACCAGCCCGAACGGCTGATAGCTGTTGCCGCCGAGGTTGATGCCGTTGTGGCACGCCGCGCAGCCCTGATCGATGAAGGCGCGCAGTCCCTCCTTCTGATCCGCCGTCATCGCCGCGTCGTCGCCGCGGAGAAAGCGGTCGAACGGGGAATCCGGGGTGATCAGTGTCTGTTCGAAGGCCGCGATCGCGGCCTCGGCGTTCGCGAAGTTCACCGGGTCCGGGTCCTTCGGGAACGCCGCGGCGAAGAGCGGCAGATAGCCGGGGATTCCCTTCAGCTGTTCGACGACGTGCTGCTGGGTCGACCCCATCTCGACCGGGTTGACCATGGGGCCACCCGCCTGCTCGGTGAGATCGGCGGCCCGGCCGTCCCAGAACTGGGCCGTGTTGTACGTCGCGTTCAGCACCGTCGGAGAATTCCGCCCGCCCTTCTGCCAGCGATGCCCCAGCGAGACCGACGCCAGATCCGCGCCGCCCGTGCCGAGGTTGTGGCAGGTGTTGCAGCTGATGTTGTGCCCTTCCGACAGGCGGGGTTCGAAGAACAGCGCCTTGCCGAGTTCCACCTGCGCCGGGTCGGGCGCGGGGTCCGGAGACTCGGGAATCGGCTCGAAGAGCGCGAGCGCATCGTCACGAAGCGTCTGGTCGTCGGCGATGGAGCCTGTCGTCGCGAATGGGGCGACCGCGACGGCCGCGCAGGCCCCGAGCAGCAGAATCCGTGTCATCTCGATTCTCCCGATGTCCCGTCCGCGGACGATCGCAACGGGTGGAGGACCCCAGCTTGACAAGAATCAACGCGAGGCCTGCGGCTCCCGGCGCAGTCGCGCGCATCCGCGGGCCAGGTCGAGCGGGACCGTTCGTCCGCGGCGACAAGGGCCGGGGCTCAGCGCTCCGGCGTGGCCTCGGCCGTCCAGCGGCCGGACGGAGCGCGGACGAGGCCTGGGGTCGCGAAGGCGCTGACGACAGGGGCGCGCAGCTCCGGCAGGTCCCGCCAGCGTTCCGTCTGCGCCATGGCGACGGCGAGGGCGACCGGCGCCAGCCCGGCCTTCGCCAGCAGCCGCAGAACCGCCCCGAACGACGAGCCGGTGCTCACCACGTCGTCGACGACCGCGATTCGCCGGCCATGCAGCACCGGCAGCATGCGCGGGTCGATGTAGAGCGTCTTCGGCGAACCGCGGCTCGAGATCGACGAGGAGGGCTCGGAGAGCGCCCCGTCGTACCAGAACTTGCGGGTCGTCCCGAGGGCGACCATCCGCGTGTGGCCGAGACGGCGCGCCACCGCCTGCCCGAGCGTGATGCCGAGCGAGGGCACCGCGACGATCACGTCGGGCGCGAAGGAGGCAAGGCGCTCGGCCATGACGGCCGTCAGCGCGTCCTCCACCTCGAACGCGGCCTGATGGACGATCAGCGAGGCGACGGCACGCGTCCCTCCGCTGTCCGGCAGCTCGCGGATGGGGAGCGCGATCTGCCGTCCGTCGGGCAGGGTGCCGGGGTAGACGGTGTCGTACTCACCCGCCCCGCCCTGCGGAAAGGTGCCGGGCGGGTAGAGCGTCTGCCATACCTCGTGGGGCGCCACCGCCGGCCCGCTCACCGCTCAGACTCCGAGGTAGGCCTTGCGGATGGCCGGGTCGTTGACCAGAACCTCCGTGTCGCCGCCGCTCGCCACGCGCCCGGTCTCGATGACGAAGCCGCGGTCGGCGAGGTCGAACGCCGTCATCACGTCCTGCTCGACGAGGAGGATGGCGAGGCCCTCCTTGTTGATCGCCTTGAGCGCGTCGCCCAGCCGCTCGACGAGATGCGGCGCGAGGCCGAGCGACAGCTCGTCGATCATCAGGAGCTCGGGCCGGCTCATCAGCCCGCGCGCGATCGCGCACATCTGCTGCTCGCCGCCGGACATGGTGGTGGCGTCCTGGTTGAGACGCTCGCCGAGGCGGGGGAAGAGCTCGAGCATGTGGTCGAGGTCGCGGGCCACGTCGGCCCGGTCCTCGCGCAGGTAGGCGCCGAGCAGCAGGTTGTCGCGGACCGACAGGCCCTTGAACAGGCGCCGGCCCTCGGGCACGTGGGCGACGCCGGCGCGCAACACCTTGTCCGGCCCGGCGTTGGTGATGTCCTTGCCGCCGAGGGTGATCGACCCGCGCCGCGCCTTTACCATGCCGGAGATGGTGCGCAGCAGCGTCGTCTTGCCGGCGCCGTTGGAGCCGACGATGCAGACGATCTCGCCCGGCCGCACGTCGAAGTCGATCTGCCACAGGACGGTGACGTCGCCGTAGCCGGCCGAGAGGTCCTCGACCTTCAGGAAGGGGGTGACGTCAGACATAGTTCTCGGACTCCAGACGCTTGGCGAACTTGGAGCCGAGATAGGCCTCCACCACCTTCGGATCGCGCACCACTTCGCCGGGCGCCCCTTCGGCGATCAGCGCGCCGTGGTGCAGCACCATCAGCCGCTGCGACACGCTGAGCACCACCTTCATGAGGTGCTCGATGATGAGGATGGTGATCCCGCGGCGGGAAATGCGGGAGATGAGGTCGAGGGCGCCGTCGATCTCGGCCGGGTTGAGGCCGGCGTTGACCTCGTCGAGCATCAGCACCTTCGGCTTCATGGCGAGCGACTTCGCCAGCTCCAGCCGCTTGCGGTTCGGCAGGGTGAGGGAGGACGCGGGCGTCTTCGCCACGTGGGAGAGACCGACGAAGTCGAGATGCTCCGCCGCGCGTTCCTCGGCCTCGTGGTAGCTGGACGGCTCGCCGCCGAACATCTCCCCGGCGGCGACGTTCTCGAGGACGCTCATCTCCGGGAAGGGCTGGACGATCTGGAAGGTGCGGGCGAGGCCGCGGCGCGCGGCCTGGTGCGGCTTCTGACGGGTCACGTCCTCGCCGCGATAGAGCACCTTGCCGGCGCTCGGCGTGTGGACGCCCGTGATGAGGTTCACCAGCGTCGACTTGCCGGCGCCGTTCGGCCCGATGAGGCCGACGATCTCCCCCTCGTTCAGCGAGAAGGACACGTCGTCGACCGCGCGGATGCCGCCGAAGGTGCGCGAGACGTTCCGCAGTTCCAGGATGGCCGTCATTGCACCGCCTCCGTCGAGCGCGACCTGAGGAACGGCAGCCGCGTCCGTCCGCTGAAGATGCGGATGAGGCCGCCCGGCAGCGCGAAGATCACCACGACGATGATCGCCCCGAGAATGGCACGGTTCCAGTCGAGGAAGTTGGCCCAGAAGATCTCTTCCAGCACGACGAAGGCCGCCGCGCCGATCGCCGGGCCGAGGACGGTGCCAGCGCCGCCCAGCATCGCCATCACCGGGATCTCCACGGTCATCACGATCTGGAAGGAGTCGGTGGGGTCGATATAGCCGATCCAGGAGGCGTAGACCGCGCCCGCCGTGCCGCACAGGAAGGCCGAGAGGACGTAGGCGAGGATCTTGAAGCGGGTGGCGTCCACGCCGACCATGTCCGCCGCGTCCTCGTTCTGGCGAATGCACTTCAGCGCGAATCCGAAGCGGTGCCGGTCGATGAACACGGTGATCGCGAAGATGATCACGAGCAGCGCCAGCATCACCATCAGGAAGAACAGGATGGTATTGTCGGGCGACCACATGAGGAGCGGGACGTTCAAGCCGTTCCCGCCACCGGTGAGGCTGCCCCACGCCGCGACGACGAGGCGGCAGACCTCGACGATGGCGATCGAGGCGATGGCGAAGTAGTGGCCGCGCAGGCGCAGCACGATGCCGCCGATGAGGCCGGCGAACGCCGCGACGAAGATCGTCGCCGCCAGCCACGCGAGCGGCATCGGCACCCCCGCCCCCTGGCACAGCGCCCCCACGTAGGAGCCGAGGCCGAAGAAGGCGGCGGTGGAGAATGACGGATAGCCCGCGAAGCCGCCGATGATGTTCCACGAGTAGGCGAGGACGGACGACATCGCGAGCATGATCGCGGTGCGCGCCATCGCGTTGTCGCCCCAGAAGGGCACGCTGCCGAGGACGACGATCCAGATGGCGAAGAGGCCGATGCGCACGGGATTGGACATTACTCGTACCCCTTCACGCCGAGGATGCCGGTCGGACGGACGAGAAGCAGGAGCAGCATCAGGACGAAGCCGGCCGTCAGCGCGTTCTGCGGGCCGAGGAGGACGCCCGCGAACGCCTCGACGAGGCCGAGGGCGAGGCCGCCGACCAGCGCGCCCGGCACCGACCCGAGTCCGCCGATCACGCACACCACGAACGCCTTGCCGAGGAAGACGCCCGAAAGGTTGGTGGTGACGGGGAAGACCATGGCGAAGACCGAGCCCGCGGCGCCCGCCATGAGCGCGCCGATGCCGAAGGTGATCGCGTAGATGCGGTTGACCTTGATGCCCATCAGCGCGGCGGCGAAGCGGTCCATCCGCACCGCGACGATGGCGCGGCCGATGGAGGAGGTACGCATCGTCACGAAAAGGATCGCCGTCAATGCGAGCGCGAGGCCCATGCCGATGAGCCGCTCGACCGGCAGGAAGATGCCCCAGAACTCCACGCTGCCGAGGCCGAGCGTGAGCTGGCGCGGCGTCGCGGAGAAATAGACGGTCATGACGTTGTAGAGGATCATGTCCAGCCCGAACGTCAGCGTGAGCGTGACGAGGACGGGCGCGGCGACCACCTTGTTGATGAAGGTCGCCTGCAGGGCGTAGCCGAGGACGAAGAGGATCAGCGCCACCGGCACCAGCGCCGCGAGCGGGTGGATGCCGATCACCTGCGCGGCGAAGAAGGTGAGATAGCCGCCGAGGATCACGAATGACCCGTGCAGCATGTTGATGACGTTGAGAACGCCCCAAACGAGTGAGAAGCCCACCGCCAGGCACGCGTAGAGCGCGCCGAGCACCAGGCCGTTGGCAATGATCTGCCCGACGTCCATTAAGACTGATACCCTGAGCTGGAAGGGCCGGGGCCGGCTGTCGCCGCCCCGGCGTCGTTGCGTCGCGGTCGGAGAAGGGCGATCAGTCGCCCATCAGCTCCAGATCGGCGGTGGCGATGGATTCGGGGTAGAGAACCTTGATGTCCTCGTCCTGAACCTGGATGATCGGCAGGTCGCGAGCCTGGTTCATGCCGTTCTCGCCGAAGTCGATCGGACCGTAGAAGGTCTGGATGTCGGTCGCCGCGAGCGCGTCGCGCAGCGCCGGGCCCTCGAGCGATCCGGCACGCTTGAAGACGTCCTCCAGCATGACGAGGGCGCCCGCGCACGAGCCGTGGACGTAGTCCGGGTCCTGCCCGCCGGAGGCCTCCTTGAAGTCCTCGTAGAAGGAGGCGGTCGTCGGCCAGACGCCGACACCCTCGTAGGCGACGGTGTGGTGCCACCACGTCTGGCTGGTCACGCCGTCGGCGAGCTCGCCGAGGCCTTCGGTGAACTCGACGTAGGCCGGGCCGGTGACCATGGTGAGGACCTTCGGCTCGACGCCGAGGTTGGCGAGCTGGCGCCGGGCGAGGATCAGGTCCTGCGTGTAGCCGGTGACGTACACCCAGTCCGGGTTCTGCGACTTGATGGACGAGATGGCGGACGAATGGTCGATCGCGCCGGCCGGATAGAGCTCGTTGTAGACAACCTTGAGGCCGCCATCTTCAGCCGCGGCGGCCGTGGCGCTCGCCATCGACTTCGGGAAGACGTCGTCCTTGCCGTAGATCGCGACGGTCGACAGGCCCGGCACCTTCTCCTTCAGGTAGGCGACCATCGCCTTCGTCATGTTGGAGTTGGGCGACAGCGTGCCGAAGAGGTACGGGTTGCCCTGGTCGTAGACCGATTCGGACGACGCCACGCAGGCGACGACCGGGATCTGGTAGCGCTGGCCGACCGTGGCGGTGATCTTCGAGTGGCCCGAACCGAACGGCGCCATGATGATCTGCGCGCCCTCGTTGATCACGCGCTCGGCGAGCTGGCCGGCGCGCGGCCCGTCGGTCTGGTAATCGTACTCGATGAATTCGACCGGGTGCTTGACGCCGTCCACCTCGATGCCGCCCGCGGCGTTCACCTTCTCGGCCCACATCTCGTAGACGAGGCGCTGCTTCTGGCCTTCGTCGGCGAGGCCGCCGGTGAGGGCGAGCGGGGCGCCGATCTTGATGGGCTCGCCATCCTGAGCCAGAGCGCCCCCCGTCGCCGCCAGCGCGAGCGCCGCGCCGCTCAGAAGACCGGCGATGGTGGGAGACAGTTTCACGGATTTCGTCATGCAAGCCCCTCTTGCGGAATGCTGCGGCCGGTGGATTCAACGCGCATGCCAACCGTCAACCGGGGCCACCAAGTCTACCCTTGGCCGCTCCAAAGTTGATCCGCATGCACGCAAGATTGTCGCGCCATATGGCACGATCACTTTCATCCTAAATATAGGACCATTTGAAATTAGACGGGGCGGGATGCGATTGAAAGTTTATAAATTCAACAGTACTGCCCATATGGCATGCACATTTTGCCCCGCCCGCATACGAATTCGTCACCGCGGGGGCCTCGGAGCGCGCGCTTTTTGTGCAGGAATAGGACGCTAGCGCAGCAGATCGACGTCGAGCCGGACACAGTCCCCGCGGTAGACGACGTCGGCCACGTAGAGGAGGCGCCCGTCCGGGTCCGCTATGGTGATGTGGGCCTCCGCCGTCGGCGAGCCGATCCCCGTCATGAGGTGCCCGGCGATCGCCTCGTCCGCCGCGCCGATGACGAAGGACTGCCGCGCCGAGCCGATGGCGAGCTCCGGCAGGGTCGCGATCACGTAGAGGGCGGGCTCGCGGGCGAAACGCTCGGGCGCCCGCGCGGCCACGTCCTCCACCACGTAGGCCCGCGCGTAGGAGAACGGCGCCCCCTCGCGCGCCTGCCGGCTTTCGAAGAAGCGGTAGGCTCCCGCGGGCACGAGGCCGCGCAGGACGCGCTCGGGCGGGACCACGTCGTGCTCGATCGACAGGAAATGCGGCACACTGGCGCCGATCTCGGACGGAATCCGGGACCAGTCGAGGTCGAGCTTGAGGAAGCGCTTGTCCGGCAGCGAGGCGGCGACGAACGTGCCGGCCCCCTGCACCCGGCGCAGAAGCCCCTCCCCCTCCAGCATCTCGACCGCCTGGCGGATCGTGACGCGGGCGACCGCGAACTCGTCCTGCAGCACCGGCAGTGGCGGAATCTTCTCGCCCGGCCGCCACGTTGCCTCGTCGATCCGTCGCCGGATCGCCGCCGCCACCTGAACGTATCGGGGCGTGCGGCTTCTGCCATAGTCGGGTCTCGGCACTCGTCTGACCTTGCCTTCGCGCGCAGCCTGTGGGGTCTAGCGGTGAAGCCCGCCAGACGCCAGCCCGGCGAGGGTCAACCGCGCGGCCACGGCGCGATCCCGCGCCCGATGATGCCCTTCTCGCCGTGCGCGTCGAGCGCCGCGAGCTGGACGCCGAGCACGGGTGCGTCCGCGATTCGCGCCAGGTCGAGCCCCAGCGCCAGTCCTTCGAACGGCAGGTCCGGGTGCGCGAAGCGGAAGGGAGCGTGGGCGCTGGCGGTCTCGTAGGCCGGATCGGCGAGGCCGCGGTAGGCGGTGACCAGCTCGGGCGAGAAGCGCAGCGCCGCCGCCCCGAAGCCGGCCACGTCCAGCACGGCGCTGTCGCCGATCGCCGGCAGCGTCTCATGCTTGTCCGGCCCGAAGCGCGGCCCTTCCGGGATCGTGGCGGGCCGGGTCACCCAGCGGTCCGGTGCGGCGGCGGTCTTGTAGCCGAAGTCGACGCCGTTGCCGCCGGCGGCGATCACCATGTCGGCCCCGCCCTGCTCCCCGGCCCGCGCGAGAATCACCGCGGCGGCCGCCATCAGGAGGTTGAGGACGAACTGCCCCGCCGCGTCGAGATAGACTTCCGCCTCGGCCCCGAGGGGTGGCAGCGCCTCGCGCATGGCGGACTGGGCCGACGCGACGCGGCCGTGGAGGTCGTCGCCGCCCGCGAGGCCGGCCGCCATCAGCGGCACGACGTCGATCGGCGCCGCGAGGGCGGATCTCAGCGCGGGCGCCACGACGTCACCCATCGCCGCGAGGTGGGAGAGGCCGTCTGCGGAGCCGGTCCCGAAGCGAAGCGCCGCGGGGGGCGGCCCGTCGTTGAGCGGCGAGAAGCGCTCGACGGCATCCCCGCCGGCGCCCGCGTCCCCCACGACGAGGCCCGGAACGGACGGCCCGGCGATGAAGGCGAGCGGGACGACCACGCCGTAGTCCTGCGCCGGGGCGAGAGCGATGTCACCCGCTACCAGCGCCGCGCGGGCGGAGGCGACGTCCGCCGCCATCCTCTCCGCCACCGCCACGAGAGCGGCCGACTGCAGGATGGGCGCGGGCGCGTGTTCCGGCGCGGCGAAGGGCGGGCCGGCATGCAGCAGCGTGCGTTCGGGAAGGTTTGCAAAGTCGCGCAGCGACTCGACGCGCAGAAGACGCGGCCACACCTTGAGAGTTTCGGCAGATACCGATGTATTCGCGATTGACACTGGCAGCTTATCTCGTACGGTTATAGGATGACATCAACAAGTGACGAAAGCGAAGACTGGCGCCCGGTGGCGACTGTCGGCGACACCCCCGGCCCGTCCATCCAGCGCATCAAGATCGACGGCTACGACCTCGTGCTCGTCCGGACGGACGGCGGTGTCCACGCCGCCCAGGGCTCCTGCCCGCACGAACGGGCGGACCTCGGCAAGGCGCGGCTGGAAGGCTGCCGCCTCGTCTGCCCCCGCCACCTCGCGAGCTTCGACCTTCGAACCGGCGCGCCGTCGCGGGGCTGGAAGGTGGCGGACCTGAAGCTCTACCCCGCGCGCATCGCCGGCGAGCGGGTCGAGATCGACCTCGCCGCGGTGCGGCGCAATCCGCCGATGGGGCAGAAGGCGGTTTGGGATTTCACCGGGGGTGCCGGCTGAGGCGGCGCCGCCCATCAGCCCATCTTCAGCGGCGCGCGGCCGAGCGCGTTGTTGGCCCGCACCAGCGTCTTGAGCGCGGCGATGAAGGCCGCGCGCTCATCCTCCGGCAGCGCCTCGACGGTGCGCGCATGAGCCCGGTCCACCGCCTCGGCGACGCGCTTCATCAGCGCCTCCCCCGCGGGCGTGACGCTGGCGAGCTTCATGCGCCGGTCGCGCGGCGCCACGCGGCGGCGGATCAGGCCGCGCTTGGCGAGGCGGTCGAGAACGGCGGCCATGTTGGTGCGGTCGAGGCCCACGGCGTGGGCCAGCACCGTCTGGTCCGCATCCTTGCATTCGGCCACGGCCGACATGACCGAATACTGCACCGGCGTGATCACCTCGCCGTGGCACTCCTCGGCGAAGATCGCGACGTGGATCTGGTGGAGGCGGCGGATCAGGAAGCCCGGCCGCTCGGCGATCGCGGTTGTCGCCGCCGTCGCCGGAATCGCGTTGCGCTCAGGCCCGCAAACGCCGGGATCCGGTGCCCCGGCGGCCTCCACCGCCGCTTCAATGCGCTGGCTCAACGGCTCGCCTCCCGCTCGTTCCGTCCCATCACGCTCATCACCCTCCCCGCGCGCCCGACACCCAGCGCCGAACCATTGCCACGAACAGCGCGAACGCGCTCGCGTCGGAGCGCACGTCCTCGTCGCGGCCCTCGATCATCGCGGTGAAATTCTCCGCGAACCGGGCGAGCAGTGCGTCGACCACTCCCGCAAGCGCAGCGGGCCGGCCAAATCGCGCCAGCGGACCGCTGATCCGGTACGTGATCGCCACGTCCATCGTGGAGGCCCCGTCACCGCGCGGGACGACCGTGAACCGCATGATGCCCTCGCCCCGGCTGCCGCTCTTCGGGTCGCCGCCCGCACCGCGGACCTCGCCACTGTGCGCGGCCTCATCGTAGGACACCGCGGCGGTGCCACGGAAGGTCGGTCGCATCGGCCCGATCGAGAGGGTGAAGGCACCCGCGAAGCGATCGCCCTCGCGCGTTTCGATGCGCGCGCCCGGAAGGCAGGCGACCACGTCCTCGATCACGGTGAGCCGGCGCCACACCGCCTCCGGCGGATGGTCGAGCGGGATCTCGCGCCGCAGCGTCTCGCCGCCGCGAATGTGCTCCGGCAGCACGGCGTCCGCGTGCGGCGCATTGTCCGGCGAGGCGGCCGGCGCGTCCCTGACCGCCGGCGCGGCGCCCGCGAGCGGGACCGCCCGTGCCTGCGGCACCCGCCGGGGCAGCGGCATCACGGCGGCCATGTGCGGCCCTTCCGCGATGACGGCCTCGATCGCCTCCACGATGCCCCGATAGCCGGTGCAGCGGCACAGGTTGCCGGCAAGCTCCTCGCGGATGCGGGTGGCGTCGGCATCGGGCAGGCGGCGCACGATGTCGTAGGCCGTCGCCAGCATGCCCGGCGTGCAGAAGCCGCACTGCAGGGCGTGATGGGCCGAGAATGCGGCGCGCAGACGGGCCATCAGCGGGTCGTCGTCAAAACCTTCGATCGTCCGCACGTCGGTCGCGTCGCAGCTCGCGGCGGAGGTGAGGCAGCTGCGCACCGGGCGGCCGTCGACGTAGAGCGTGCACGCGCCGCACACGCCGTGCTCGCAGCCGAGGTGCGTCCCGGTCAGGCCCTCCGCCTCGCGCACGAAGTCGGCAAGGTGGGTGCGCGGGCTGACGTCGGCTTCCGCCGCACGGCCGTTGAGGGTCAGGGCAATCGTGGTCATCGGGCAGGGCTCGGTTCGGCGGACGCCGCCGTGTGGGTGGCGGCGGCGATGGCGCGCGCGATGGCGGCGGCGTGAAGCCGCAGCGAGAGAGGCTCGCGGTCCGGCAGCAGCGCGGCCAGCGCGTCGGCCGGCGTCACGCGGCCTTCGAGGAGGGAGGCCGGGTCGGGAACGACCAGCGGCGGCCGCTCGATGGCCCCGACGACGAGGCGGGTCACCCCCGCCTCCCCGTCGACCAGCAGCGCGGCGCTCGCCTTGGCGAAGTCACCGGCCTTGCGCTGCGCCTTGAAGTACCCCCAGCGGGCGCCCGGCCGCGGCTTCGGCACGATGACCGCCGAGATGATCTCCCCCGGCTCCAGCACCGTCGTGAAGGGGGCCGTCGCGAACCCGTCCAGCGGCACGGTCCGTTCGCCCCCCGCCCCGGAGAGCACGACCGAGCCGCCGAGCGCGGTCAGCGTGACGAGCCAGTCGGCCGCCGGATCGGCGTGGGCGAGGCTCCCGCCGACGGTGCCGCGATTGCGCACGGCGCGATAGGCGATCCCACGCGCGATGCGGGCCATCCAGCCCGGCGTCGCGTCCGGCACCTCGCCGTCCTCGATCTCGGCGTGCGTGACGGCGGCGCCGTAGCGCACGTGGTCCCCGGCGTCGTCGGCGGTCCGGAGCTCGGGCACCCGCGCGAGGTCGACGAGCGCCGCCGGTCGCGCCAGGCGCAGGTTCAGCATCGGGCCGAGGGACTGCGCGCCGGTGACGGGCCGCGCCTCGCCGCCGAGCGCGGCTAGGGCGCCGGCGAGGTCTGCGGGCGTGGCGAGGTCGTAGGCTGCGGCCTTCATGCGGCGACGTCCTTGCGCGCGGCCGCATGGCCCAGCGCATCGAGCACCTTGTCGGGCGTGATCGGCAGCGAGGCGGTGCGGGCCCCGAACGGGCGCAGCGCGTCGTTGACGGCGTTGGCGATGGCCGCCGGCGGGCCGATCGCGCCGGACTCGCCGATCCCCTTCTGGCCGAACCGCGAGAGGGGGGAGAGCGTCTCCATGTGGTCGATCCGGATCGCGGGCACCTCGACGGCGCCGGGGAGGTGGTAGTCGGCGAAGGTGGCCGCCATCGGCTGGCCGTCGGCGTCGAACGGCATCTCCTCGTAGAGCGCGGTGCCGATACCCTGTGCCGCACCGCCGAGCACCTGACCATCCACCACCATCGGATTGATCATCCGCCCGGCGTCCTCGACGATCACGTAGTCGCCGAGCGCGATGGCGCCCGTGTCGAGATCCACCGTCAGCCGCACCGCGTGGCAGGCGTAGGAGAATGTGCCGGTGTCGGGCGCGGGACGATAGCCTTCGGTGAGCTCCAGCCCGCCCCGGTCGACGTCGGCCGGCAGGTTCTGCGGCGCGAGGTACCAGGTGCGGGCGACCTCGGCGAGGGAGACCTCGCCCGACGGCCCGCGCGCGTACCCGTCCGCCAGCGTGACCGTATCGGGCTCGGCCTGCAGGAGGTGGCCGGCGATCGCCCGTATGCGCTCGCCGAGCTTCTCGCACGCCGCGCCGACCGCGCCGCCGGCCATGACGGCGCAGCGCGAGCCCCATGTGCCGGTCGAGTACGGCGTCAGCGCCGTGTCGCCGTGGACGACCTTCACCAGCGCGGGGTCGATGCCGATCTCCTCGAACACGATCTGCGCGAGCGTGGTCTCGAGGCTCTGGCCGTGGCTCTGCACGCCGACGCGCACCTCGAGCCCGCCGTCGGGCGTGAGGCGGACCATCGCCTGCTCGTAACCCGGCACCATCGGGATGCCCCACCCGTGGTAGACGGACGTGCCGTGCGCCCCCTGCTCGCAGAAGATCGAGACGCCGACGCCGGTGCGGGTCGGCGCGCCCGCCGCGCGCTCGGCGGCCTGCGTCTCGCGGATGGCGGGCAGGTCGATGGCGGCGACGGCGCGGCGCAGCGCCTCGGGGTAGTCGCCGCTGTCGAAGTACTTGTTCGTGATGTTCGTGAACGGCATCTCCTCGGGCGGGACGAGGTTCTTCGCCCGCACCGCGGAGGGTTCCATGCCGAGCTCCTCGGCGAGCGCGTCGATGATAAGCTCCATCGCGTAGCAGACGCCCGTACGCGCGACGCCGCGGAACGGCAGGATGGGAGGCTTGTTCGTGGCCGCCGACTTCGTGTGGCAGCGATAGCCCTTCATCCGGTAGGGGCCGGGGAGGATGCTCGCCACCTGCGCCGCTTCCAGGCAGGCCGAGAACGGATAGATCGAGTAGGCGCCCGAATCGACGATCGCGTCGCAGTCCACGCCCAGCAGCGTGCCGTCGGCCGCGGCGTAGCCGGTGATCTCGTAATGATGCTCGCGGCAGTTGGCGCCGACGGAGAACTGCTCACGCCGGTCCTCCAGCCAGCGCACCGGGCGGCGCAGCGTCATCGCGAGCCAGGCCGCGCACACCTCCTCGGCGAGGAGAACGCCCTTGTAGCCGAAGCCGCCGCCGACGTCCGGCGGGATGACGCGCACCCGCGCCTGGTCGATCCCGAGGCACTCGGCGATCCCGGTGCGCACGATGTGCGGCATCTGCGTCGACGTGGTGAGGACGATCTGGCCGCTCATCTCGTCGTAGTGCGCGATGCAGCCGCGGCCCTCCATCGGCGACATGCACTGCCGCGCGGTGCTGTAGGTGCGCGTGACAACGGCGGCGGCGCCCTTCACCGCGTCGTCGAAGCCGATGTCGACGGACGTTTCGAGGAAGGTGTTCTCCTCCCATCCGTCGTGCAGGAGCGGCATGTCGGGATCGGCGGCCCGGCGCATGTCGACGACCGCGGGAAGCTCCTCGTAGTCGACCTCGACCAGTTCGGCGAGGTCCTCCGCCTCGGCGCGGGTCGGCGCCAAGCAGGCCGCGACGAGCTCGCCGACATGGCGGACCTTGTCGGTCGCGAGGATGGGCTGGATCGAGGACCGGAACCCCTTGAGCCCCGAATCGGCACGGATCCCCGAGCAGCCGGTGAGGTCGCCTCCCAGGAAGGCCAGCCCCGCCGGCTTGCGGGCCGCGACGACGCGCGCGTGGGCGACCGGCGCCCGCACGAAGGCCATCTCCAGCATCCCCGGCAGCTTGATGTCGCCGACGAAGCGCCCGCGTCCGCGCAGATAGCGATCGTCCTCGAAGCGGGTGAGGCGCGCCCCCACGCCCCGCGCAGGGGCGCCGGAGGCGGGTGTCCCGTCGGTCATGCGAAAGTCTCCATGGCTGGCCGTTCCAGCAAGCGCCGTGCCATGTGCATTGCACGGACGAACCGGACGGCCAGGGACGATCATGACATCAGAATGCGCCGGAATGCCTGCTAAATATGCGCGGCCTGGCGCGCATATGCGCAATCGTCAGTGCAATGAACATCTGTACACTGAACTTGCGGAAACCTATCCTTCGGCGATGCCGCTCCGGCCCATGACGCGCGACATCCCGTGACCGGCCGGTTCGAACCTCAGCCCAGACACCATCAAGGGACGCCCGTGCCATGAGCGACGCCAGCCAGTACGACACCATCCTCAAGGGGGGCACGGTCATCGACCCGGCGGCCGAGCGCAACGGACTCTTCGACGTCGCGGTCAAGGACGGCCGCATCGCCGCCATCGAGCCGGATCTTCCCGCCAGCGCCGCGAAGGACGTGATCGACGTGACCGGCAAGATCGTCCTGCCGGGCATGATCGACACCCACGCCCATGTCTACGAGCACGTGACCGGCAAGTTCGGCCTCAACCCGGATCTCGTGGGCGTGCAGTCGGCGGTCACCACCCTCGTCGACCAGGGCGGGCCGAGCTGCATGACCATCGGCGGCTTCCGCAACCACACCGCCAAGCTGGCGAAGACGCGCCTCTACTGCTTCATCTCGTGCTACCTCGTTGGCGGGCTCGAGGGGCACCTCTACCCCGACCTCTACGGCCCCAACGGCGTCAACGCCGAGCACACCATCCGTGTCGCCAAGGAAAACCTCGACATGGTGCGCGGCATCAAGGCCCACGCCGAGATCGGCGGCCAGTCGCGCTGGGGCCTCGAGGTCATCAAGGTCGGCAAGCAGATCGCGCGCGAGGTGGGCGTGCCGCTCTACATCCACCTCGGCCAGCTCTGGTCCACCGCCGAGGAAGGCCCGGTGCCGGACGCGGACGAGCTGATCCGCGAGCTCGTCCCCATCATGGACGAGGGCGACGTGCTGGCCCACCCGTTCACCCGCCATCCGGGCGGCTTCGTCTCCGAGGAGGGGGAGGTGCACCCGATCGTGTTCGAGGCGGTCAAGCGCGGCGTGCGCGTGGACGTCGGGCATGGTTCGCACTTCTCGTTCGCGGTCGCAAAGAAGGTGATCGACTCGGGCGTGAAGCCCTTCACCCTCGGCGCCGACCTTCACGGCTACAACGTGCGCGTTCCGCAGCCCGGCATGGGCCAGGAGGAGCGTGAGGAGAACCCGTTCTTCGGCATCGCCCCCTTCAACCTCACCGTCGCGATGACCGAGCTGATGATGCTCGGCATGACGCTGGAAGAGGTCGTCGCGACGGTCACGAAGAACCCCGCCATCATGATCGGCAAGGAAGACGAGCACGGCACCCTCGCGGTCGGGCGCGAGGCGGACGTCAGCGTCATCGAGATCCTCGACGGCCGCTTCAAGCTGTTCGACAACTCGGGCGTCGAGGCGATCTCGGACAAGCTCGTGCGCCCCGTGATGTGCCTCAAGGGCGGCGAGCGCTTCGACGCGAAGTCCCCGCTGATCCCTGACGCAGTCGCGGCGTAAACCGGCAGGCCGGAGCCCCCGGCCCACCCCGGCGACGAAAGCGACGACAGCCCGCGGCTGGCCGTCGTCGCGGTTCCCTCAGAAGGCGATATCGAGGCCCGCGCGGGCGGAAAGGCTGCGATAGTCGTCCGACAGGAGGGCGTTGGCGCCGAGTGAGAGGGTCACGCTCTCCCCGACCTGGGCCGAAAGGGCCACGCCGAGGTCGGCGAACACCGGATCGACCTTTTCGTCCACCTTGAACGACGGCCCCGCGCCGTTCTGGCCGGCGTAGCGCAGCGTCGTCTCGTACGTGTCGTTCCCGAGGAAGGCGAGCACGCCCGCGCGCAGCTTCAGTTCACCCGTTCCGCCCGGAAGCGCGAACCCGGCCCCCGCCTCGAGGAACGGGTTGAACGTGACGGCCGTCTCCTCGATGGCGCCGACCGACAGGCCGAACGGCCCCGCGCCGGACTCGCTGTAGGCGTTCTGGTGCCAGTGCTGGACACCGACGTCCACCGTCGGCGTCAGGAACATGCCGCCACCGACGTCGAAGCGGTGCGCCGCCCGCGCGTTGGCGGCGATCCACCATCCGGTGATGTCCGCATCGTCCCGGGCCGTCCCCCCGCCCGGCAGGGGCACCGGCCGGGACGTGTCGTACCAGGCGTGGCCGCCGGACACCGCCGCGGAGAAGATGCTCGCGCCGACCTCCCGTTTCGCGACGAGGCCGAGGGCCGCGCGGGTCCCGGCTCCGTCCATGTCATGGGCCCCGTCGAGCCAGCTGCGCGTCACCGACACCGCGCCACCGAGGAACCAGTCGTCGGCGACCTCGGCCTGGAAGCCCGCGCTGAAGCCGAACGTGGTCTCGTCGTAGCCGTCCCGGTCGGCCGAACCGTCGCGGGTAGCCGCCTGTCCGCCGAGGCTCGCCCAGCCACAGGACCCCTCATCCGCGTAGACGGCGAGCCCGTCGACGAAGGCCGGACAGGACATCAGCTGATTGGCGAAGGCGACGCCGCCGAGCACGGCCGTCTCGGTCACGGCGAACTCCGCGTGCGGCACCGCACGATCGTAGTTGGCGGCGAGTGCGGCGGCGTCGGGCTCGGTCAGGATGCGGAAGACGAGATCGTCGACGAAGGCGAAGTCATCGCTGCCGCGGGCAATCGCCGACCGCCGCGCCGCGACGAGGCTGTTGATGTACTTGCCGTAGACTTCCATCTCCTCGCCCGCCGGACCGTCCCCGTCGAGCGGGGTGAAGTCCACCGTGTAGGAGAGGACGACCCGGTCGCGCCCCGGCCCGCCATCGACGGTGCGGGCCTCGTAGTCGATGGCGGCGGTATCGATGACCTCCGCCGCGTTGGACAGCACCTCGCCGCGCATCACGACGATGTTTCGCGTCTCGCCCTCGTATGGCAGGAGACCCTGCGGAACGATGGCGAGCTGCCCGTCGAGCGTGATCTCGCCGTCGACGGTGAGGACTTCGGCCCGCCCGTCCGCCAGCGAGGCGTCGATTTCGAGGACGCCGGACGCGCCCTGCACGAAGTCGCCGACGACGCGGGCGCGGGGGGCGATCCCCTCGCCGGTGCCGACCGTGACGAGACCGGTGTTGCGCAGGCGGCCTGCGGAACCCAGATCGGCGACGCCGCCGAGGGAGACCAGGCCGCTGTTGAGGAGTATGGCCGACCGCCCGCCGGTCGCCGCACCCGGGGCGGCCCGGCGTGCGCTGCCGCGCCGGGCCACGAACGGCTCGCCGCCGCCGATCCTGATAGCCCCCGCGATCGTCCCCCTGTTGTCGATCACGAGGTCCGCCTCGCCGTCCGTCCGGATCACGTAGCGGCCGGCCTTGCGGGAATGGTTGACGATCGTGCCGAGGTTCGTGACGCGGTTGGCGACCTTGCCGCTCTCGTCCCCACCGAGGATGAGAATGGTCTCGGCCGAATCCGCCGTCTCGACCGTCGCCCCCGCGACGACCCCGATCGTGACGCTGCCGTCCCTTCTGGTCTCCGGCGAAGGGAAGCTTCCGACCCCTCCGGTCTCGACCCCCGACATGGCGAAGATGGCACGCCCGCCCGCGCCGCGGATGGAGATGTCGCCCGTGGTGATCGAGACGTTGCCCGACCGGCTGGCCGCCCCGTTCTGGGACTGGGCGACAATGCCGCTCGCGTCCGCGCCCGTCGTGACGATGCCGCCGGTGGCCTCGACCCGGATGTCGCCGCCGCGCCCCCGGTCGCCGCGGCTGGAGGCGAAGACCGTCGGGGCGGTGGTCAGAATGACGGTTGTCGGGTCGTCGTCGTCCCCGGCCATGCCGCCGCTGCCGCCGATCGACTGGGCGATGATGCCGTGGGCAAGGTCTCCCCCGGTCGTGATGCGCCCGGTCGAGACGATGTCGATGGCGCCGCCGTCGCCGCCGCCGCCGGGCCTGTAGTCCCCGAACAGGAGCTCCGAGCGGAACAGTGTGTCCTTGTTCTCGTAGGTGACCGCCCAGACCCCGCCGACGTCGCCCGCGACGCCGCCGCCGCCGCCGACCGACTGGGCGAAGATGCCGGCGCTGCCGAGGCCGGTCGTGCGGATGGCGCCGCTCGTCTCGATCGTGACCGCGCCGCCGGTGCCGCCGCCCGAACCCATGCCGCCCACGTTGAAGACGCCGATGGTCCCGTTGACACCCATGCCGCCGGTGCCGCCGCCGCCGCCGATGGACTGGGCGTAGATGGCGTGGGCCTGGTCGCCGGTCGTCGTGATCGCACCGCTGTTCCACACGGTGACGTCACCGCCGTCGCCGGAGGCGCCGCCCCGCCCGCCGATGCCGATTTCGAACTCGTTCAGCACCTTGAGGAGATCGAACGTCGGCGCGTCGACGCTGAGCCCGAGAATGCCTTCCTTCGTCGCGGTCGCGATGTAGCCGTCCTGGACGACTTCCCAGAATTCGGCGACGCCCTCGTCGATGCTCTCGAGGAGGCTCTGCTCGGCCGCGCCGTTGCCGCCGTGGCCGCCGCCGCCGCCGATCGACTGGGCGAAGATGCCGTGCGCGACGTCGCCGCTGGTGGTGAGGGGCGCGCTGTTGCGCACCCCCGCCGTGCCGCCATTGCCGGCGACCCCGCCGGCGCCGCCCACGTTCACGGTGACGTCGAATTCCGGCTCGAACTCGAACGTGCCGTCGATGATCTTCTTGACGGTCCGGATGCCGCAGAGGAGGTCCTTGCCACCGCCGAGGACCATGCCGCCGATCTCGCAGAGCTCCGGCACCTCGAAGCTGTCGTGCGAGGCCGTGCCGCCCGCGCCGCCGCCGCCGCCGATGCTGGTCGCGACGATCGCCTGCGCGCCGACGCCCGCCGTGATGATGCCGGCCCCCTCGTTCTGCACGAGCACGGCGCCGGCATTTCCGCCGGCCCCGCCCGTCCCGCCGACATTCACGCGCGCGTCGAGCGAGAACTCGGCGCTGCCCGAGGCGTCGGACCCGCCGGTCGCCGGCCGCACCTCCTCCCAGATACCGAGGAGCTGGTTGAGGTCGAGCGCGAAGCTCGACGCCGCGCCGCCGATACCGCCGCCGCCGCCGATCGACTGGGCGTGGATGCCCCGCGATTCCTTGCCGGTCGTGCGGATCGCGGCGCGGTTCGTCACATCGACGCGGCTGCCGACGGCGCCGCGGCCGCCCGCGCCGCCCACGTTCACCTGAAGGCCGATGGACGACCCGTTGCGGAAGCCGCCATTGAGGCTCGCCACGGCACCGCCGATGCCGCCGTTTCCGCCGATCGACTGGGCAATGACGCCCTCCGACAGGTCGCCTGCCGTCACGATCGGCTGCCGGCTGTTGACGACGACCCCGGCGGCCTTCGCGCCGGCCCCGCCGGTGCCGCCCACCGTGACGCCGACCTGGCCGGACGTGCCGCCGGTGAAGCTGATGTTGCCGGTCGTGACCGACCCGCCGATGCCGCCATTGCCGCCGATCGACTGGGCGATGAGGCCCGGCGACAGAAGGCCCGCCGTCTGCACCGCGCCAAGCGAGATCACGTTGACCCGGCCGCCCTCGCCACCCGCGCCACCGGCGCCCCCGACGACGACGGCGACGACGCCGGACGGAATGTTCGGGGCCGGGCTGGCGCTGATGCTCCCCTGCAGGGCGCTGCCGCCGGTTCCGCCGTTGCCGCCGATCGACTGGGCGACGATGCCCGGGCTGAAGGAATTGGCCGTCGCGACCCGTCCGCTGTCGAGCCGCGCCGCGACGTTTCCGGCCGTGCCGCCGGCGCCGCCGGCGCCGCCGACCGCGACCGGGACGGTGGCGAGCTGGAGGAGCGGGACGCTGACGACCGACCCGGCCGACCCGCCGCCGCCACCGGTGCTCGACGCGAGGATCCCCGGGCTGTTGCGCCCGAGGGTGAAGACCGAGCGCGTGGTGACCGACACGTCGCCCGCCGTCCCGCCGCGCCCCGCGTCCTGACCGACGGTAACGGGGATCGATGCGCCGGTAATGCCGGAGCCCGACATCGTCATGCCGGTGTCGCCGCCACCGCCGCCGACCGACATGGCGCTGATGCCGGCACTGTTGTGTCCGGCGGTCGACACCGTTCCCGAGGCGACGACCGTGACGGCGCCCGCCGCCGCGCCGCCGCCCCCCGCGCCGCCGACGGTGACGTTCGCGGCGACCGGACTCTGGGCCGTCCCCGCAACCGTCATACCCGCCGAGCCGCCGCCGCCGCCGATGCTGCTGGCGACGATGGCACCCGCGTTGCTCCCGAGCGTCGTCACGTCGCGGCGCGCCGAGACGCTGACCGCGCCGGCCTCGCCCCCTGCCCCGCCCGAGCCGCCGACGGCAACGCCGACATTGCCGAGGAGCGCGACGCCGGTGCCCGCGACCGTCGCGTTGCTGACGCCGCCTCCGCCGCCGATGGATGAGGCGAGGATGCCGCGCGCGCCCGACCCTTCCGTCGCGACCAGACCGCCCGCGATGACGTCGACGACCCCGCCCCGCCCGGCGACGCCCCCCGAGCCGCCGATGGTGACCGCCGCAGACTGGAGGGAGGCGGCGTCCGCCGTTACGGTAAGGCCGGAGGAGCCACCGCCGCCGCCGATGCTGAGCGCTTCGAGGCCCGTCGCGTCGCTGCCGGTGGTCGCGACACCGCCGTCGCTGCGGAGCGTCACGTGACCGCCGGAACCGCCGCGTCCGCCGGCCCCGCCGAGCGTTACGGCGACGGAGTAGGCGTTGAGGCCGGTCGCGTTGAAGACGTCGCCCGACCGCCCGCCGCCGCCGCCGACTGACTGCGCGCTGATGGCCGTCGCGCCGTCGCCCCGGGTGACGACGCCGCCGCGCAAGGTCGCGTCCACGCGGCCGCCGTCGCCCCCGCCGCCGCCTGCGCCGCCGAGCGCCACGCCGACGTTGAGCAAGGTCAGCCCGGAGGCCGCGACCGTCGTGCCGGACGTTCCGCCGCCACCCCCGATGGAGAGGAGCTCCACGCCGGTCGCGAGCGTCCCCGCGGTCGACACGGTCGCTGCCGTGTTGACGGTCACGCTGCCGCCCGCTCCGCCCTGGCCGCCCCGCCCGCCGAGGGCGATCGCGGCATTCACCACGTTGACGCCGGCCCCCGTGATGGCGTTGCCGCCGTCACCACCGCCGCCACCGACCGACTGCACCGCGAGACCGCGCGAGAGCTCTCCCTGCGTGACGAGCGCCGCGGCGCCACGCCCGGAGTCGGAGACCCGGGCCGCGCCGCCGTCGCCGCCTCGACCACCGGCGCCTCCGACGGAGATGCCGATGAGGCTGCCGTACCCGGTGGCCCGTGATCCGTCGCCGCCGCCACCGCCGATCGACTGGAGGAAGACGGCCGCGGAGTCGGCCCCAGCCGTCTCCACACCGCCTCCGGAGAAGGTCGCGAGGACCGCGCCCCCGGATCCACCCGACGAGCCGGTTCCGCCGACAGCGACCACGCCACTGCCCGCTCCGGCGAGCCCGCCGCCGCCGCCGACCGACTGGGCGTAGATGCCGGCCGCATCGCGCCCGTCAGTGGCGAGGTGGGCGTCGGGGCCGGCGAGCGCCACCGTCACGGCGCCGCCGTCCCCCGCGCTCTCGCCGCTCGCGCCGAAGCCGACGAAGCCGCTTCCGCTGCTGGCGTTGCCGGAAAAGCCGCCGATCGACTGGGCGAAGATGGCGTGCGCGCCCGCGCCGCCCGTCGTGACGGTGCCCGTCGTGCCGACGTTCACCGCGCCTCCCGGCCCGCTGCCGCCGCCCGCGCCGCCCGTTGCGCCGCCGAATAGGGTCCGCGCCAGCGCGCCCGGTCCGCCGGCGCCGCCGAGGCTGCGCGCCGAGATACCGAAGGCGGGCCGCCCGGCGTCACCGCCTGACGTCGCGACGGTCCCGTCGAGCGTGACGGCGACCGCGCCACCGGCCCCGCCCGCACCGCCGCGACCGGCCGTCGCCCCGCCCACGATCACCGCCGAGGCGACGCCGCCGTCGCCGCCGCGACCGCCCATGCTGAGGGCATCGACGCCGACCGCATCAGCGGCGGCGACGCTGATCCCGTCGAGGAGTTCCAGCACCACCTCACCGCCATGGCCGCCCGCGCCACCGTCCCCGCCAGTCGTCGGCGCGCTCAGGACGATGCCGTTGCTGGCGTTCCCGCCGCGTCCGCCGCTGCCGCCGCTGCTGGTGGCACGGACGGCCGCCCGTCCCCGGTCGCCGAGGGTGACGGTGCCACCCGAAAGGAAAAGCTCGGCCGTTCCACCGGCCCCGCCGTGGCCGCCGGCACCGCCGGTCGCGAGGTTGGTCAGCGCCCGCGCGACGCCGCCCGCACCGCCGTCCTGTCCGACGCTCGAAGCCTCGATGACGGTCAGCACCCGCTCCAGCTCGACGGTCGCGTTCACCATTTCGACGCGCGCGAGGGATCCGGCGCCCCCGACGCCGCCGCTGTCGCCGCGCCCGTCGCTGGAACTCGCCGCCCGTCCGGCGTTGCCGCCGACCGAACCGGCAAGCACGCCGAATGTCTGGTTGTTCGGCGCGACGCCGGCCGCCCGGATGGTCACACCGTCGAGGACGATCCGCGCTGCGCCGGCCGCGCCGCCGCCACCGCCGACGTTGCCTCGCGCGACGCCCGTGAGATTGTTGGCGAGACCGGAGACTCCGCCGTCTCCTCCTCGCGACTGGGCGAGGATGACGGATCCCCGGTTGAGCGTCAGGGCGGACGGCACTCCGCCGCCCACCACCACCGCGTCGAGCCGGATGTCGGCCGCGCCGCCGCTGCCGCCGGACCCGCCGGCGCCCGTGCGGCTTCCCGCGTCGCCCAGCGAGTAGCCGCCGGCGCCGCCGGTGCCGCCGCGCGAGACCGCCTCTACGAGGGATCCGCCCGTGACGCCGGGCGCGCCGAGACGGCCGGACGACATGATGAAGCTCGCGGCGCCCGCCGCCCCGCCCGCGCCGCCGTCCCCGCCGAGCCGCCGCGACGGGAGGCTGCCGGTGATCACGCTGGTTCCGGCTCCGCCGTCGCCACCGAGGCTCTCAACCAGAACGAGACCGGCGGGCTCCCCGGCGAGGACCTCGGCGTTCGAGATCATGACGCCGCTCGCGGCGGCAGCGCCGCCGCGTCCGCCGGACGCGCCGAACACGGCCACCGGCCCCCTCGCCTCGCCTCCGGCGCCGCCGGCGCCTCCCCGGCTGAGCGCATGGACGATCGGACCGTCCGCCGCGCCGGCCCCATGCGTTCCCCGGGCAATGTCGACGAGCACGGTGCCGCCGTTGCCGCCCGGCCCGCCGGCCCCGGGGCGGTTCGCCTCGAAGGTGCCCCTCGATCCTCCGCCCCGCCCGCCTGCGCCGCCGAGGCTCTGGGCGAGGAAGCCGGTCTCGGCCGGGTGAACCGAGACGCCACCGAAGAGGTCGATCCTCGCCGCACCGGCATCTCCGCCCTGGAAGCCGGGCGGGGCCTGTCCGACGCGTTCCCACCCGGCTGCGCCGTTGAAGCCAACGGAGGACGCCTCAAGGGCGGAGCCGGTGCCCGAGCCGATGACGGCGCGGCCACTGCCCTCCACCAGAAGGCGCTTCGGCCCGCCTCCGCGTACCCCGAACGTCGGCTGCGCCGGGGCGCGGGGCGTGACGGTTCCGTCGAGGCCGACGATGTTCAGCCGATCCACCGTGTTCGTCAGACGGTTGACGCCGCCGGAAAGGTTCCCGGAGCAGGACTCGGTCCGAAGACCCTGGACGGTGCTCGTCCGGCAGTCCTGCGCGTGGAGGGGTGCCGCGGCGAAGCAGCCGACCGTGGCAACGGATGCAAGGAGAGCCGAGCGGAAGCGACGACCCACGATCCACGCCGGCACATCCGGCCACCGGGGCGACGCCGCCACCCCCGTCAATGCGCCCATCGGAACCGCCCGCTCCCACAACCATTAGTGTTTGCGAAAGCGTTGAAATGTTCCCGTCATACTGGCAAGCACCGGTTGCAGCCGTCGATGACAATCTCTGATGAGGGTGATCAAACTGCCACACTTTCGCCACTTCGAGGTCAGGGCACGGCCGGTGAAGCGGCCACGTCATGGCATGGGTCCACGCCCCGGAAGGCGGCCGGATCCCGTCGATCGTGCAAAGCGGCTTCGCTCCCGTCTTCCGGAGTGATTCTTCCGCCTTGCGGGATCCCAGCGGACGATCCGCCGTCTTCGACGGCATCGGCGAGGAGCGACCACGCCGCCTCTTTGTCGGGATGTTCCGCTCGCGGGCTCAGTCCTGCGCGGTGGGACGAATGACGATGCTGCCGACGTCGACGTCGCCGGGCTGCTCCAGCGCGAACAGGATGCCCCGGGCGATCGCTTCGGGCGCGATCGCGATCTGCCCCGACCTCTCTTCGATCATCGCCTTCGTCGGCTGGTCGGTAATGGACGAGCCGAAGTTTGTGGCGATCATCCCCGGCGAGACCTCCGTCACGCGCAGGTTCGGACCTGCCTCCTGCCGCAGGGCCTCCGTCACCGTGCGCACCGCGTTCTTCGTGGCGGCGTAGACGCCCATCGTCGGCACGATCCTGATGCCCGCCGTCGAGATGACATTGACGACATGCCCACGGCCCTGGCGGGCGAACACCGGCAAGGCGGCGGCGATGCCATAGAGGGTTCCCCGCAGATTGACGTCGATCATCGCGTCCCAGTCCTCGACGCGCAGCGCATCGAGCCGGGAGATGGGGCCGATACCGGCATTGTTGACGATGGCGTCGAGCCCGCCGGCGCGCTCGAGCGCGAGCGCCACGAGCGCCACGAGGTCGCCCCGGCGGCGCACGTCCGTCACCATCCAGGCGGCCTTGCCGCCGGCGGCGGCAATCTCGTCGGCGACCTGGACGAGCGGTTCCTCGCGCCGGGCGCCGAGGACCACGAAAGCGCCCTTTTCCGCCAGCAGCTTCGCCGTCGCCCTGCCGATACCGCTGCTCGCGCCCGTGATCGCGACAACCGTTCCCTCGATGCCCATCGTGCGTCCCTCCGCTGGCGATCCATGTGCGTGGCGAAGGAAATAGGCGGCGGCCCCAAGATCCTCTATGAGAGTCGGTCCATGGAATTGTCGCGTTCGTCCAAAACCGGCCGAGATCCTCTCTCCGATGTGCTCGGCGTCCTCGGCGCCCGGGTCACGCGGCGTACGCGCCTCGAAGCGGGCGGCGAGTGGGCGTTTTCGTTTCCCGCCGTCGATCGGCTGAAGTTCGTCGCCGTCCTGCGCGGCAGTCAGTGGATGCTGCGCCCCGGATACGCGCCGACCTTCATGAGCGCAGGTGACGTCTGCCTCCTCGGCCGCACGGACTATGCCGTCGCCAGCGAACCGGACCTCGCCCCAGTGGACGGCCGCAGCCTCTACGAGGGCCCCGGCGCCGATGTCGCCCGCGTCGGTGGCGACGATACGGTCGGGATCGGCGGAACGGTGACCTTCGCGGACGCGAACGCGGACTTTCTGCTCAGGATGCTGCCCGATTTCATGCTTATCCCACGAACGTCGTCCGGGTCCGGGGCGATCGCCGCCGTCCTCACGCTCATGACGAGCGAGATCGAGCGGGACACGATCGGCGGCGAGATCGTAAGCGCCCGGCTGGCGGACGTCCTCGTGGTGGAGGCGATCCGGGCCTATGCCGGCGAGGCCGGTCAAACCGGAATGGGCTGGCTCGGCGCCCTCCTCGACCCGCGCCTCGGACGCGCGCTCGGCGCCATGCATGACGACGTTGCCGGGCCGTGGACCGTGGCCCGGCTCGCGGGTGTCGCCGGCATGTCGCGCGCGGCCTTCTCCGCCGAGTTTACTCGCCGCATCGGCCAGCCGCCCCTTGCGTACCTGCGGGCATGGCGCCTCACGATGGCCCGCGCGGCCCTGCTGCGCGGCGACGCGAGCGTCGCCAGTGTTGCGCGAGAGGCCGGCTATTCGTCCCAGAGCGCGTTCAGCCAGGCCTTCCGGCGTACCTTCGGTGCGTCTCCGAGGGCCACGACCGACGGATGATGCAGCCTCGCCCCGAAGGCGGGGCGCCAGCGGTCGCCGGTTCACCGGGCGGCGTTTCCCGCGCGGGCGCATTGCGATCGGCCGGTTCTTGACGGTGTAGCCGGCGGTGGAGCTTCGCGGCCCGGCCGGGGTGCGGCCGACCCGTCCCGCCCGTCGGGTTCCGGCCTACTCCACGAGCTCGATCGTCGGGGGCTGCCAGGTCCCGTCGAGGATGGCCTCCTTGCCCCAGTACGCGCGGATGTAGAGGGAGAACGCCCCGTCCGGCGCGGGCAGCCAGTTCGCCTCCTTCTCGCCCCCCGGCGACGTGGCGCCGGCGTAGAGCGTCAGCGAGCCGTCGGCGTTGCGCGTCAGCGTCGTGTTCTTGGTGCCGAGCGAATAGCGGTTCAGCTCGTTCGGGTGGAAGAAGTGTTCCTTGTTGTAGAGCGTCATCGACCAGAAGCCGTTGACGGGAGGCTCCTCGCCGGCCGCGAAGGTGATGGCATAGGCCTTCGAGCCGTCGAGCACGCCGCCGGCCGCGTCGTTGTCCGTATAGAAATACTGGGTCTCGTTCGGCCGGTTATCGAACATGTTCGACCGCGCGGTGCCCGTCCGGTCGTAGTAGTCGACACCCCACTGCGCGTTGTTGACCGAACGGTTCCAGCCCTTGCCGGCCGGCTTGCCGTTGTGCTTCCACTGCAGGAAGGGCGTGATGATCTCCGCCTCGGCCTTTCCCGCCTCGTCGACGATCGCGGCCTTCAGCGCGGGGTCCGCCGCGACGACATCCATCAACCATTGGAACTGGGCGTACATCGCCTCTTCGCCCGGCAGTGGCGGGACCATCGCGAGCACCTCGGTGAACTGGTCGAAGAACTTGTCCGGCACCACCCAGCGCGTCTCGGCATTACCGCCCTGTTCCGGGTTCTCGATGTCGGGCGCGGTCGCCCAGTCGATGGACTTCATTTCTCCGGTGAATTCGGAGAGTGGATAGGCGACGACCTGGTTGATCAGCGGCTGGATCGCGGCGCGATCCTCGTCCGTGTCGTTCTGGAAGATGCGAGGGATGGCGTTGGCGAGCGACGTCGGCGAGTGCATGACGCCGCTGATGCCGTCCGGAATCTCGCCCTGCCAGTTCGGCCCCACGAGCAGGTAGAAGCCAGGCTCCGAGCCATAGGGCTTGCCGAGCTCGCCGTACTGGTCGGTCCGCTGGTCGTAGAGGGCATAGACCCAGAAGCGGTCGCCGAAGTCCGGTGCCTGGATGACCACCGGCTCGGTGTCGAGGTCGAAAAAGCCGAGACCGTACACGACGTCCTGGTTCGGGCAGGCGATGAAGCGCTGGTTCGGGGCGATATAGTCGTGCAGCATGGCGATCTGCCCGCGTGGTGCGGCCGGCAGCACGCCTCCGAGCAGTCCAGGGTGCGGAGCCTGCGTGATCCGCGCGCGCCGGTTCAGCATGTTCATCATCGGCCAGCCCCAGACGTAGGCGCTGCGGGCGACGCTGCGGATGTAGGCTTCCGACGGTATCACGTCGGCGGACGGCATCGCGAGGTCCGCAAACGCCGGCGCCGGGGCCTGCTGGGCATAGGCGGTCGAGCCGCCGGCCAGCGCCGTGGACACGACCGCGGTGGCGATGCGGATGGCATGTCGGTTCATTTCGGTGCCTCCGTTGGGCGCAGGTGCCGTGCGGCATCCTGAGCGGTCGGGGTTCCGTCGGCGGGTCCGGTGGGCGCTCTTCGCCCGCCATTCGACCGTCACGACGTCTTGGGGCCTCAACTGATCGTAGAGTGGCCCCCTCGCACCGTAAAGGCGCGGCGCGACTATGGCCGTGAAGGCCCAGGGCGACGAGGACGCCGCGGACCGGCATGGATCCCCGCCCGTGAGGTCCCGGTCATCCGCCGTCTCGCCGCCGGCGCGTGATCGGCCATGACGGACATGAGCGGCACTGTCTTGCCGATCGCCGTCCGGTCGGTGATGCCGTGGAGAGCGCCAAGCTCCTGCGCGGGCAGGCGGAACGTCACGTGACCGGCGCCGATGATCACCCCGCCGAAGACCTCCATGCCGGCCCGGCTGTCGTTGATGACCGACCGATATTCCTCCACCGAGGCAGCCGGGCCATTGGAATTCTCCATGGGCCCTGTCGTCATCTTCGAAAATGGAGACGAGCCGCTTCGGGACACCTTGGGGGCGACCACCAGAACAGCACGCCTCGATACCGTCGTGACGCGGCCGCCGTCGCGCAGTCCCCTCCGGTCGGCTTGACGGTGACGACGAACTGGCGTCCACTCCCTGGTGCCGCTGAAAAATGCACCTGCCGGAGTCTCCGATGGACATCGGGTCTTGGCTGCGGAGCTTGGGTCTTGGACGTTACGAGGCAGCGTTCCGGGACAACGACGTCGATGCTGCGCTCCTTTCCGCGCTGACGTCCGAAGACTTGCGCGAAATCGGCATCACCTCGCTCGGTCATAGAAAGCGACTCCTCGCGGCGCTCGCCGAACTCCGGAGCGCGAACGCGTCTCTTCCGGGCGCGCGCATCGCCGAGCGCCGGCACCTCACCGTGATGTTCGTCGATCTCGCGGGCTCGACGGAACTGTCGCGCCGTCTCGACCCGGAGGATCTCCGGCGGCTGCTCAGGGCCTACCATGACACCGTCCGGGCGACGGTGGAGCGGGGCGGCGGTCATGTCGCCAAGTTCATGGGCGATGGAGTGCTTGCCTATTTCGGCTGGCCCCGTGCGGAGGAGGCCGCCGGCGAGCGGGCCGTGCGGGCCGGTCTCGCGACGACCGCCGCCGTTGCCAATCTGTCGTTTCAGGGCGAGGCGCCGCTCTCGGCGCGCGTCGGCATCGCGAGCGGACTCGTCGTGGTGGGCGACCTCATCGGCGAGGGCGCGGCTCAGGAGGAGACCGTCTTCGGCGAGACGCCGAACCTCGCGGCGCGGTTGCAGGAGGTGGCAGGGCCTGGAGGCGTCGTCATCGCCGACGCGACCCGCTCTCTCGTCGGCGAGATGTTCCGGACCCGACCGTGCGGCCCGCTTTTCCTGAAGGGCTTCGCGGATCCGATCGCCGCGCATCACGTGATCGGCGCACGAGACTGCGAGACGCGCTTCGAGGTCCTGCACCCGGGCGTGCCGCCCCCCATGGTGGGCCGCGATCAGGAGCTCGCCCTCGTGATGGACCGGTGGAAACGCGCCCGCGGCGGCGAGGGCCAGGCGGTCCTCGTCGTCGGCGAGGCTGGCATCGGGAAATCGCGGCTGATCCAGGCCGTTTACGACGCACTGGCGAACGAGAAGCCTGTCTGCCTGCGCTACCAGTGCTCCCCGCTTCATCAGGGGATCGAACTCTGGCCGGTCGTTCAGCACATCCTGCGGGCGGCCGGGATAGCGCCGTCGGACGACGCAGAGGCGAAGCGCGGAAAGCTCGCCCGCCTGTTCGGCGACGTGACGGGGGACGCTGATCTTGCGGTGGCCCTCGTGGCGGATCTGGTGGGTGCGGGAGGCCCGGCGCCGCCGGCCGTCGCCGGTCTCGGCGCCGCTCCGAGGCGGGCACGCACGCTGGCCCTCCTTGTCGATCAGGTGGTTGGCCTCGCGCGCGCCGGGGCTCTGCTCCTCGTCGTAGAGGACGTCCACTGGATCGATCCGACGACGCTGGAATTCCTGGCCGAAATACTGGAGCGGGTCGGCGACCAGCCGATCCTCGTGCTCCTCACGAGCCGTCCCGACAACCAGCCGACGCTCGGACGCGGCGCTCCCCTCACGCAGCTGTCTCTCGACCGCCTCGGCCGGGCGGCTTCGGGCGCGATCGTGGCGCGGCTCAGGGGCAGGCGTGCGCTGCCTGAGGCGGTGCGGTCGGAAATCATCGCCCGCACCGACGGCGTGCCGCTCTTCGTGGAGGAACTCACGAAGGCCGTGCTGGAAGCTGGCATTGCCGGTTTGCCCGGTACGGTGCCGGCATCGCTCCAGGCGTCGCTCATGGCGCGCCTCGACCGTCTTCCGGACATCCGCGAGGTGGCGCAGACGGCGGCCTGCATCGGACGTGAATTTGCCTGGCCGCTTCTCGCCGCCGTGTCGCCGCTGCCGGACGACGAGCTCGCGGCCGCGCTCGATCGCCTCGTGGCCGCCGAACTCGTCTTCCGCACGGGGACGCCGCCCGAGGCCCGCTACACCTTCAAGCACGCCCTCGTTCGGGACGCCGCGCACGAGAGCCTGCTCAAGGTGCACCGCCAGGAGGTCCACCACCGGATCGCCCTCGCGATCGAGGAGCGCTTCCCGCAGCTGGCCGAGGCGGAGCCGGGGCTGCTCGCCGAGCATCACGCGGCGGCCGGCGACCTGTGTCGGGCAGTGGACGGCTGGCAGCGCGCTGCCGAGCGCGCACTCGCGCGGTTTGCCATGAAGGAGGCGGCGGTGCAGATCGACAAGGGTCTTGCCGCCGTCGCCGGACTTCCGGCGGAACCCGGGACGCTTCGACGCGAACTCCGCTTGCAGAGAGCGCGCGGGCAGGCCTCCCTGGCGACCCTGGGATTCGCCGCGCCGGAGACAGGCGCCGCGTATGCGCGCGCGCAGGAACTTTGCCTTTCGCTCGGGGAGGCGGGCGAACTCTATCCCGTGCTCTACGGCCTGTCCGTGTTCCACTTCCAGCGCGGCGATCTCGACCGGGCGCATGCCGTCGCCCTCGAGCTCGTGAGCCGCGGCGAGGCCACCGGCGACGTGCCGGCCCAGATCACCGGCCATCGCATGATCGGATCGGCCCTGTCGCAAATGGGCCGCTTCGTCGAGAGCCGCGCCGAATTCGAACGCGTCCTGTCGCTCTACGACCCGGATCGTGATCGGGACTCTGCGGTCGTGTACGCGATCGATTCCCGCGTCATGTCGACGTGCTGGCTGACGCAGCTCGAGCTGATCCTCGGCAACCGCGATAGCGCCCTGGCCCATTTCGAGAGGATCCCCGGCTACGTCTCGGCGGTCGCCAGCGCGACGACGACGGCGGTGGCACACGCCTGGAACTGCATCTTCCTTCAGCTTCTCGACGATCCGGACGCCGCCCGGCTCGAGGCGGAGCGCACGACCCGCGTGTCGTTGGAGCACGGCTACCCGCTCTATGCGGCGACCGGCACCGTCATCCGCGGCTGGGCGCTCGCCCGCCAGGGAATGGCCGAGGACGGCGCAGCCGAAATCAGGCGTGGTCTGGCGAACTATTCCGCGACGGGCGCGGTCATGTGGGTGCCCTATTTTCTCGGATTGCTCGCGGAGAGCGAGGCTCTCGCGGGGCGGCCGCAAGCCGGTCTTCGCGAGCTCTACGAGGCGTTCGTCCAAGTCGGGAGGCATGGGCTCCGCTGGATCGAGCCTGAGCTCCACAGGATCCGCGGGACGCTCGCGCCGACGCCCGAAACCTCGACCGGCGACTTCCGGTCAGCGACGGCGCTTGCGCGCGAACAGGGCGCGGCGCTCTGGATCGCCCGCACGCAGGCAAGCATGTCCACTACTCGTCCCTTCGCGGCCCCTCCCGGCTACGACTGATCCGGGCCGAACACATTCCAAGCGGCGACGTTAGAAGGAACGGATTCCGTTCATACGCGAGAATTTTCCAGTCTTCGGCGTGGCGGACACACTCGTCGCCTGTGAGATGTCGGCAACTGGACTGGGAATGGATTTCGCGCCGAACGCTGATACGGTGCGAAGCACTGGAGAATCAGAGCTTGGTGGCCGGGTTGGACCGTATTTTAGCTTCGAACAAACGTCGCCTTTCCACGGTCGCCGCAATTTTGATGTTTTCCTCGCACGCGACGCTCGCGCTCGCGCAGGGGCTGGGCGATGTCCCGTGGGACAACCCGGCCACCGCCGCGCAGATGCAGCTCGCCATCGATCAGGCGCTGATCACCAAGCGCATTCCCGGCGCCTCGGTCTCCGTCCGTCAGGGCGACATGCGCTGGACGTCGAATTCCGGGGTCGCGGATATCGCCAACGGCACCGCTCCGACGCCGGAGACCTACTTCGGCTATCGCAGTGTCACCAAGTCGTTCGTCACCACGGTCGTCCTGCAATTGGCCGACGAAGGGCGGGTCAATCTCGACGATCCGATCGGCAACTACGTCAGCGGCGTGCCGGACGGCGACGTGATCACGATCCGCCAGCTCGCGCAGATGCGCTCCGGCCTGTTCAACTACACGGCGTCCGACGCCTTTCGCGCGCAGTTCGGGCTGGACCCCGGCCGGGACTGGACCCCGCAGGAGTTGCTCGCCTTCGCCTTTGCCGAGCCGATGCAGTTCGACCCCGGCACGTCCTACGAGTATTCGAACACCAATACCCTGCTGCTCGGCGAGGTGATCAAGGCCGCCACGGGCCGTGAATGGTCCGTGGAAGTGCAGCGCCGCCTGTCCCGCAAACTCGGCTTGAGTTCGGTGGTGTACCAGGGCGCCAACGCCATGCCGACGCCCAATGCGGTCGGCTATGCCGACGAAGGCACCGGGCCGATCTCGCTCGCCGACTTCAATACCACCGGCGCCGGTGCGTCCGGAGGGTTGGTCGGCATCATCGCGGACGTGGAGCGCTGGGGCAAAGCCGTCGGCAGCGGGGAGCTCATCACCAGGCGCGAATTCGTGGATCGGCTGAAGTCCTTCGGCTCCACCGCGTCCGATCCGGAAAGCCCGGAGTATGACAGCTACGGCTTCGGCATGGGCGAGATCTCCGGCTTTATCGGCCACACCGGCAACGGTCTCGGCTTCGAGGCGCTGGTCATGTACGATCGCGCGAACGACCGCACGATCAGCATTCTGATCAACTCCAGCAATTCCGACGATCCGGATGCACCGGCGCATCTGTTCCGGGAATTGCTGGAGATCATGGGCTGGACCGGGCCGGACAACCAGATTCAGGTCGCCGCCGACGGCCGGACCGAAACCGTGGACGCGGGGACGGTCTGGACCGGGCTCATCAGCGGGCCGTTCCTGACGCGGGCGGCGGTCTATGCCGACAATGGCGGCTCGGCCACGGCAAACGGCAGAGTGACGCTCGCGCCGATCCAGGACTACGTGCCCGCGATCTATGTCGGCGACGGCAGCGTGACCCTCGGCCTTGGCGGCGATATCACCGCCTCGCTCGGCGGCGACGGCGCGTTCCTGGCAACGACGACGGGGACCGCCTCGCTGTCGATGACGGACGTGAACATCCTCATGGCCGGCGACGAGATCAGCGGCATCGGGATCGACGCGCGGGACAACGCGGTCGCCGAGCTGCGCCGCGTGAGCATTACCGGCTCGGCGCTCGCGGGCCTTCATGCGGGCGGCAATGCCCCCGCGACGCTCCGGGGCACCGAAGTCGATATCGACCTCGCGCGCGGCGACGGCGTGTGGGTGGAGGCGAACGGCTCGGTCGACCTCACCAACAGCCGGATCATGCTGAGCGGGGATGGCATCGGCCTACACGTCGCGGGTGGTGACGGCGCGGCGCAGATGCTGGGTACGAACCTCGCCGTCGAGACCTTGGCGCGGGACAGCTACGGCGTGCTGGCACAGGGGGACGGAGCCTTCGTCGGGCTTTCCGGCGGGTCGGTGGTGACCCGAGGCGCCGATGCTCATGCCGTCGTGCTGGGGCAAGGCGCGCTGGTCGACCTGAAGGGTGTGAGCGTATCCGCTTTCGGCAAATCCGCCGCGGCGATCGCGGCGCTCCCTGTCGATGAGCTCTCTGACAGCCGCAGCGCCGCGCTGTCGCTTACGGACAGCTCCCTTTCCGCCGCGAACGGCACGGCGGTCGTCGCGAGGGGAACCGATCTGACGCTGGCGGCGTCCGGTTCACGGCTCACCGGCGCGATCACCCGTTCCGCCGACGCACGCATCGACCTGGTGCTCGCCGACGGCAGCGCGTGGGAGCTTCCCGGCGCGGGGCCGGGGGTGAATTCGCGGGTCGACGATCTGGTGAACGTGAGCAGCACGATCGCGTTCGCGCCGCCCGTGGGAGGGAACTTCCAAAGTCTGACCGTCGGCAATTATGCCGGCGCCAACGGCGCGCTCGTCATGAACGCTGCGCTGGGCGACGAGGGCGCGGCCGACCGGCTCATCGTCGATGGCGGGCTGGCGAGCGGGCTGACCCGCGTCCTCGTTGCGCCGATCGGCGACGGCGAGCTCACCGCAGGCGACGGCATCAGGCTGATCGAGACGGTCAACGGCGGCGCGACCGCCCCGGGCGCGTTCGTACTCGGAAGCCGTGTCGCGAGCGGAGCGCTCGAGTATGGGGTCTATCGCGGCGGCGCGTCGGGGGGCGACGACTGGTTCCTGCGGTCGACGCAAGGCGGCGCGACCGGACCGGACGCGCTGCCCGATCTGAGGCCGGAGGTGGCCGTCGATACCGCGCTTCCCGCCATCGCCTCGCAGTATGGCCTCGCGATTCTCGGCACCCGCGACGAGCGCGCCGCTGGCCGTGCGCCGGGTCGTCGAAGCGCCGCCTGGGGCCGCGTCTTCGGCGAGACCGGCAGCCAGGGCTCCGGCGGTGGCGGCGCGGCGGCTCGACTGGACCGCTTCGAGAATGACGGGCCGAGCTACGATGTCGACCTCGGGGGCTTTCAGGCGGGCTATGACCATCTGCTGTCGCAGCCCGGCGGTGCGGTGCAGAACGTGATCGGCTTCTACGTCGGCGCGGGTCACGCGCGCGGCAACGTCGATGCCGTCTACGGCGGATCGGCGGGAAAGGTGTCGATGGACGCCTATTCGCTCGGCGCCTACTGGAACCACGAGCGGTCGAGCGGGCTGCAGATCGACGCGGTGCTGCAGGGCACCTTCTACGATGAGGCGAGCGCGCGTTCGACACTGGGCGAGACGCTGGAGACCGACGGCTTCGGCGTGATCGGCTCGCTGGAGGCCGGCTATCGCTTCGACCTCGGTGCCGGCTGGGTGGTCGAGCCGCAGGCCCAACTCGTCTATCAGCGCCTGTCCTTCGACAACGGTGCGGACAGTTACGGAGTGGTCCGCTACGACGCGGCTGACGACTTCCTCGGCCGCATCGGCGGGCGGGTGAGCCGGGGCTGGTCGCTGGAGAACGGCCACGAGCTGACCGGGTGGGCGCGGGCGAACCTCTGGCACGCCTTCAGCGATGGTCCCGAGGTGACGTTCGCCGGGCTCGGCGGCAGGAATGCCATGTCGTTCGATGCCGGGCTCGGCGGCACGCGGGTGCAGCTCGATCTCGGCACCTCGATGGCGGTGTCGGACAAGGTGAGCCTTTTCGCGTCCGGCGACTACGACGTTCGGGTGGACGACAGTTCGGGCCATGCGCTCGGCGGGCGGATCGGCCTCACCGTGAGCTGGTGAGGACGCCCGGCACCCGTTCCGGCATTCCCCCACGGGATCGCGACCGTCGCTCTTCCACGCCACTCGGCGATGACGCTCTCCCGGCCTCGTCGGGCAGCGTGGCGCTCTGGGTGGTGCGTGCGGCGGCAACAGGGGGATCGAATGCCCGCCACATGCCTCGGCCGTGCCTGATCGCCGATCCGCCTGCTCGGCTCGGCGATAGAAGCGTGCGGGATCGAAACGCTCCAACCCGCGTTGTCTGACTTTCGGCAGTGCTTTGGCGCTGTCATCCGAGAGGCAACGGGGTCGCCGCGCAGTGGGAAACCGCTCATGACTGTTCGAACCGAGAAACGGGCCCATCCGATCGGCGTGCTTCGGGCCGGGTGTCTCGGCAATCCCGTCGCCGTCGAGCCCGTCTGCGGATTTCGCTTCCGCTCGGCGGCCTCTGCGTGAGCGGCGGAAGGGAGACGTCCGGGACGAAGCAGGCCTTCGCGGCGCTCGGCTCGGCCCTCTGGCGTGACGCGCGACGCGGCGGCGCCGCTCTCGGCAAGGGGGCCTCGAGCGCCGCCCGCTCGCTCAACGGGACGGCGCGCAGCAAGGCGCCGGTGATCGCGAGCGCCGTCACGAGAGGCACCCGCACGGGGCTTCGATACACCCGCTCGCTCCCGGCGCTTTTCCGGAGGAAGAGAGACGGCAAGCTGCGGCGCTGGCCGTTCGTGACGCTCGCGTCCGTGGCGGGAGTGGCGGTGGTGCTCGTGACGGTGTTCTCCGGCGTCACCCTGTGGGCGCTTCGCGATCTGCCGCTCAGCCAGACGCTGCCCGCAGCCGAAGAGCCCGTGCTGACGCTGCAGACCGCCGACAAGGCGCCGCTCTTCCGCCGCGGCGGCCATCGCGAGCCGTATGCCGAACTCTCGACCTTCCCCGACCATGTCGTCGACGCCGTGCTCGCGACGGAGGACCGCCGCTTCTACAGCCACGGCGGCGTCGATCCCTGGGGCGTGATGCGCGCGGCGTGGCGCAACTGGCGCGCCGGCATGGTCGTCGAGGGCGGCAGCACGATCAGCCAGCAGCTCGTGAAGATCCTCTATCTCGACGACGAAACGACGCTTCGAAGAAAGATCCAGGAGGCGGTCGTCGCGCGCAATCTCGACCGCCAGCTCGGCAAGGACCGGATCCTCGAACTCTACCTCAATACCATCTACCTCGGCGCCGGCGCGTCCGGCGTGCCGGCAGCGGCACGCGTGCTGTTCGACACGTCCCACGAGGAGCTGACCATCGCGCAGGCCGCCGTGATCGCCGGTTCGATCCGTGCGCCGTCGGCGGCCAATCTGCGCTCCGCCCCGGACGCAGCCCGGGCAAGGGCCGGCGTGGTGGTCGACCTGATGGCCGCGCAGGGGCGGATTACCGACGCGGAGGCGGAGACGGCGAAGGCCGAGATCGCCTCGCTCGTCGCCCGCCCGCGCTACGCTCCGAGCGGGCGCTGGCACGGCGGCTGGTTCACGGACTGGGTGCTGCCGCAGGCGGAAGCGGTCGCGCAGGAGATCGCCACGGACGTGACGATCACCGTTACCCTCGACGAAGCGCTTCAGGAGCTGGCGGAAGAGGCGCTGCAGACCGCACTCGCGGACCATCCGGGCCAGGAGGGCGCGATCGTGATGATGGAGCCCGACGGCAAGGTCCGCGCGCTCGTCGGCGGACGCGACCCGCAATCGGAGTTCAACCGCGCCACGCAGGCAAAACGTCAGCCCGGATCGACGTTCAAGCTGTTCACCTACGCCGCCGCCATCTCCGAGGGTTTGACGCCCGACACGATGGTCAACGATGTGGCGATCGACGTGAACGGCTGGCGACCGCAGAATTTCAGCGGCCGCTTCTCCGGGCGCGTCACGGCACGCGAGGCGTTCGCCCGCTCGCTCAACGGCGCCGCCGTCAACCTCGCGATGGACGTCGGCATCGACAAGGTCGCCGAGACCGCCGAAGCCTTCGGGATCGAGGCAGAGCTCACGAAGGTGCCGGCGCTGGCGCTCGGCACCTCCGAGGTGACGCTGCTCGATCTCACAGAAGCCTACGCAGCGGTGCTGGCCGGACGCGCTCCGATCCAGGCGACGGGTATCGCGGCGATCGGACTGGGGGACGATGGTCCCTCCTTCGAAGTGGCACCGACGGCCGCTGCGACCGACCTGTCGAAGGTCCGCCCCGCGCTTCTCTCGCTTCTCGAGTCCGTCACGCGCCAGGGTACCGGCCGCCGGGCGAACTGGGGCGGCCCCGTCGCAGGCAAGACCGGGACGAGCCAGGACTCCCGTGACGCGTGGTTCGTGGGCTTCTCGGACAAGCTGGTGGTCGGCGTCTGGATCGGGCGCGACGACTTCGCCCCGCTGGAGGGCAATATCACCGGCGGGTCGCTGCCGGCCGAGATCTTCGCCAGCGTCATGAAGGGCGCGGCCGGCGTGGATGGCCCGGCGGAGAGCGACGAGCCGGCCACCCCGATCGAGCTGGTACGAAGTGTCGGAGAGCGAGGCGACGTCGTTTCGCGCCGGCAGGAAGGCGCTGTCCAGCGCCCGCCGCCGCTCAACCTGCTGGAAGCACGCGCCGCCGCGGCCGCTGCGGCCGCACCGCGCTGCAACATCAGGGTCTGTTCGCGCTTCTACCGCAGCTTCCGCGCGTCGGACTGCACGTACCAGCCCTACCGCGGCCCGCGCCGCCTCTGCACGCGATAGCCTGCGCCGCCTCGGCCTCGAGCAGCGCCGGCTCCGCATCGTCGAGCGTCGTGGTGACGTTGATGGTGGGCCGCTCCATGTCCGGGACGTCCTGGACCGCCAGGCCCCGGAACGCGACCGGAACCTGCCGACGCCGAGTGAAACGGCGCTTCCGCTGGCATCCATCGGCTGAGGTCCGCCGCATCGTGATGATCGAGACGCCAGGCGGCTCGCGGATCGAACTCTCCGAGTATACCGCGGCCGACGCGCTGCGGCGGAAGCGTCCGCTGGCCGCGGGCGGCGAGGCTGCCGCCGGCCTCGACAGATTGGGACGGGCGGTGCAGCATCCGCGGACGGCCGGGCCGGACGGAAGAGGCGACGGAGCGGACGGTGGATCAAGTACTGGCGCTTAGGGTCTTCGTCCGGATCGTCGAGGCTGGATCCCTCACCAAGGCCGCCGGCTCCCTCAATCTTCCGCGATCGACGGTCAGCAAGCTGCTGCTGGATCTTGAAGAGCATCTTTCGACGAGACTCATCGCGCGCAGCACACGCACCACGGCGATCACAGTGGAGGGCCACGACTACTACGATCGCGCGGTCAAGCTTCTCTCCGAACTCGACGCGATGGACGATGCCGCGCGCCGAACCACGCGGAACCTCTCCGGGCGGCTGCGGATCGACATCGGCTCCTCCCTCGCCAACGTCATCCTGATCCCGGCTCTGCCGCAATTCCTGTCCCGCTATCCCGACGTCGAAATCGTGATGGGCGTGACGGACCGCAGCGTCGACATCGTCGGTGACGGGGTCGACTGCGCCATTCGCGGCGGGCCCATGCGCGATTCCACTCTGATTGCGCGGCGGGTTTGCGAACTCCCTTTCGTGACCTGCGCGACGCCGGCCTATTTCGAGCGGTTCGGCCGCCCGGTGGCGCCCGACGACGTCCGACATCATCGCGGCGTCGGCTACTTTTCGGCCCTCAGCGGGTCACCCTTCCCGTTTCGCTTCATCGGTGACGAGCGGCCGATCGAGATCCTCCCGCCGCTCGCGGCGAGCGTCAACGAGAGCACGGCGCATGTGAGCGCGCTGCTCGCCGGTCTCGGCATCGGGCAGAGCTTCGAGTGCGTGCTGCGTCCCTATCTCGCCGATGGGCGGTTGGAGGCGGTGCTGGGCGACTATCGCCCCGCACCGATGCCGCTCCACCTCGTCTATCACGAGAGCGGCCGGCAAAATGCGCGGGTTCGCGCCTTCTGCGATTTCGTCGTCGAGGTCTTCGGAGGCCTCGCCCCGGGCGACGTGTAGGTCCGGTTCGGCGAGGATCGCGTCGGGCGGGCCAGTCGCTGACGCCCAGCCCCGGCGGTGCCGATTGTCCATCCGCATGGCATCAGAATCCATCGACGCGCGCTTCTGCCGGTTCTGCCGTTCGCCTACGTCCAGCGCGGCGTCGCGACAAACGTCTCCGCAAAGCGAACGCCTGCACAACCCACGATATGCCCCGTTCGAAATAACGTTGCAGACAACGCATTCCAATAAACGCACCCTATAGACATAAATTTCCGTCTTATACCTAAGAATAGGCGAAAATACCCTGCAAATTCTAGTGCACACCTCTCAATATTTCTTCTGGAATACCTTGGAGACCACAGGACGACGCCATCCATCGCGGATTGGTGAGCCCCGCCGATGCGCGAATGCTGGCGGAGGGGCGACGCCTGGGGCAACGGCACAACACGAAAGGTCCAAGACATGTCTCTTCGTCTCGACGGCAAGGTCGCCGTCATCACCGGTGCCACCAGCGGCATCGGACTCGCTACCGCCAAGCTGTTCGCCGCGGAGGGGGCGAGGGTCTTCGTGACCGGTCGCCGGCGTCACGCTCTCGACAAGGCGGTCGCCGAGATCGGCGAGGGCGCCGTCGGCATCCAGGCGGATTCAGCGAGCCTCAACGACCTAGACCTGCTCTTCGACGACGTCCGCCGCCTCGCCGGCCGCATCGATGTCCTCTTCGTCAACGCGGGAGGCGGCAGCATGCTTCCGCTCGGCGAGATCACCGAGGAACAGGTCGACGATACCTTCGGGCGCAACGTCAAGGCCGTGATCTTCACCGTGCAGAAGGCGCTGCCCCTGCTTCAGCGCGGCGCATCGATCATCCTGACCGGCTCGACCGCGGGGACCGAGGGAACGGCGGCCTTCAGCGTCTACTCCGCCTCCAAGGCGGCGGTGCGCAACCTGGCGCGAAGCTGGGCGCTCGATCTCAGCGGTACCGGCATCCGCGTCAACGTCGTCAGCCCTGGTTCGACCAGGACGCCCGGGCTTGTCGACCTCGCCGGCGACGACCCCTCCCGGCAGGAGGCGCTCCTTGACCACCTCGCCTCGCGCATTCCGCTCGGACGCGTCGGCCAGCCGGAGGAGATCGCAAAGGCGGTGCTCTTCCTCGGCTCGGACGACTCGAGCTTCGTCAACGGCGCCGAGCTCTTCGCCGACGGCGGCCAGGCGCAGGTGTAACCGACGGGGCGGCGATCCGGGGACCACGAGCGTACGAGGCCCCGGATCCCCCAACGCTGCACGCCGATTCCCCCTTCATCTCTACTGGACACCGAGACATGACATCCAACGAAGCAACGATCCGCGAACTCTACCGGGTCGCCGAGGTCAAGGACATCGACGCCTTCGTCGCCCTGTTTGCGCACGACGGATACTTCTGGGACACCTCTGCCGGCGTGAAATACGTCGGAGCCGACATCGGACGGCCCGTCGAGATCTACGGGAACGCCTTTGCCGACATGCACCGTGCGCTCGGCAACCTCACTGTCGCCGGAGACACGGTGATCGTCGAGCTCACGCTGAACGGGACGCACACCGGGCCGCTCGCCTTGCCGGCCGGCACCATCGCGCCGACGGGCCGCGAGATGCACGCCCCCTGCTGTGACGTCTTCCAACTCAAGGACGGCAAGGTCGCGTCGTTCCATTGCTACCCTGCCGCGTCGATCATCCTCGGACAGCTCGGCGTGCTCGGCCATCTGGAAGCCGCGCTCGAGGCGCCGGCCCTGCCGGCCAGCGCCTGATCACCCCTCGCCGATGCCGTCCGCCTGCCCCGAACCGCGCGACACAGGTTGTCGCCGACAGCATCGGCGGGGATTTCGTCGAGAAAGGCGCCTTGCTCCGGCGCCAACAGCCAGATGAACCCTAATCTGTCAGACCGCTGGAGCCAATGAGACGAGTGCTTGGGAGGCCAGTTCCGCCATCGCAGTCAAGATGAAGGCCCGTTCGGTGGCCCAAACGCAACCCACCGGAACCACGTCAATTGCAGACGGGTGAAAGATCTATTTATTTGCCGCGGCGCACCATCGTGCCAACCGATCCTGTGCAATCGTGCATACTGTAATTGCCCGATCCATTTTCGTGGGGGACCCATGTCCGATATTCTTCCGGCGGCACCGACCCTCGTGCCAGCCGACAGCTTCAGCCTGTTCACGACCTACATGGGATCCGCGGACGGTCAACTGAGCATACCCGGGGAGGGCAGCCCCCATGCCGCACCGGACCATGCGCTCGTCGACGGTTCGCTCGTCGCGCCGGGCAAGACTGTCACGCTCGCGTCCGGCGCCCGGCTCACAGTCAACACCGACCTGACCTTTCACTACGATTCCAGCGACGCCTTCGAGCATCTGGCGCCGGGAACCGCCGGGACCGACGCCTTCACGTACAGCCTCGTCTCCAATGGTCTTTTCAAGTACGAGTTCGCCACCCTGGGCTTGGGAAACTACGGGGTCGAGCCCGCCGGGGAGGACACCGGTAATGGCCTCGTCGATCTTTATGCGCCCGGTGCCAGCAGTTTCATCAGCCGCACCATTCGGGCGCAGACGCCGGGAGATCCGAGCCAGGAGGACACCGAGGCCCTCTATGGCGACCGCTATCAGTCCAGCCTGCCGATCCTCGCCGAAACCGAAGTCGGCGACGTAAACGGTGACGGGATCGACGACATGGCGGTCGTTCGCAAGGATCGGCTTATTGCGATTTTCGGCCGTGGCGACGTCGGCGGCATCGTCGACCTCGATGACATCGACGAAACCGAAGGGTTCGTGGTTGAAGTCGATCGCCGCCCCGACGAGTTCGGCTACGGCGTGTCGGCAGGCGGCGACGTCAATGGCGACGGTTATGCCGACCTCGCCCTCACGGTGCGAACGGACATCGATCTGAGCGACGACGAGCCCGAATATACCTTTGCCAACTTCCTCATCTACGGGCAGGCCGACGCGGTATCCAGCCCCATCCGGATCAGCGAGTTCACCGCATCGGCCGACAGCGCCGGGACCGAAATCGGCAGGGGAGAAGCGATCAGCGCCCTCGGTGACGTCAACGGCGATGGCTTCGATGATATTGCGGGATACCTTGCATACAGCACATTTTACGGCGGTTTCGTCTACTTTATCTACACCATGTTGTTCGGAGCCGCGGACATGGCGGCCAACGGGCCGAGCGTCAGGGCCGGATATAATCATGAGTCCTCAGATACCGGTCCTTTCGGAGACCTGTTCCGTGCCTCCTACAGGGCCCGTCAGTCCTATGTGATCACCGACGAGGCCACGGTCAGCATCACCCTGTGGCGCGACGACGGTGACGGCATGAATCTCACAGCCACCGCGGGCGAGCCGCTGTCCGGCGGAGCCGGCGGCGACATGCTGCGGGGCACCGCGAGCGACGACACGCTGAAGGGCCTTGCCGGGCGGGACAGCCTCGTGGGCGAGGACGGCGACGACACCCTCGACGGTGGCGCCGACGCGGACACGATGATAGGCGGTGCGGGCAACGACTATTATATCGTCGGACTTGCCGGCGACCGGGTGGTGGAGCGCATCGACGAGGGCCACGACACCGTCCTCTCCTACGCCAACAACTATGTCCTCGACGACAATGTCGAGGTCTTGCGGCTCGGATATGGGCGGACCACCGCCACGGGCAACGACGGCGACAATCTGATAGTCGGCAACGACGGGGCGAACGTGCTCATCGGCGCAGGCGGCGACGACCGGATCGACGGCCGCGGCGGCGACGACCGGATCAACGGCGGCGTGGGCGATGACACCATGCTCGGCGGCCTCGGCGACGACATCTTCTACGTCTCCAGTCTGGACGACATGGTCATCGAGGAGGCCGACGGCGGGATCGACACGATCATCGCCTACACCCGGATCGAATTGCCCGCCTACGTCGAGAACCTCATCGTGCGTGGCGGGGGCCAGGGCGTCGGCAACGGACTCGGCAATGCGATGACGCTGGATGACGGGACGGGCACCCTCTCCGGCGCAGCGGGCGACGACACGTTGACCGGCAACGCCGGCAACGACGAACTTTTCGGCGACACCGGCGACGATCTCCTGCTGGGTGGCGATGGTTACGATCTCCTCGACGGAGGTTCCGGCGCCGACACGCTGGACGGCGGTGCCGGATGGGACACGATGATCGGCGGGAGCGGCGACGATCTCTATATCGTCGGCGCGCGCGACGACCTCGTGCTGGAAGACGCGGACGGGGGCCGCGACACGGTCCGTTCATTTCTCCCAGCCTATTACCTGGACGACAATGTCGAGAATCTGGAGGTCGGATCGCTGGCGCTGGATGGGGGCGGCAACGACCTCGCGAACGTCATCACCGGCAATGACCGGGACAACTTCCTGAGCGGCCGTGCCGGCGACGACACGATCGTCGGCGGTGCGGGGCAGGACTCGATCCGGCTGGGCGCGGGGCGCGATGTGGTCGTGTTCGGCGAGGGCGACTCCGGCATCACGGCTGACACGCGCGACATCGTCGGCGATTTCGTCCGTGGCGAAGACCTTCTGGACCTCTCCTCGATCGACGCGGACCCGACCCGTGCGGGAGACCAGGCCTTCCGCTTCGTCGGCACCGGCGCGCTGACGGCTGCGGGCGACCTCGGCTACCGCATCTATGGCGACAAGGCGGTCGTCGTCGCCGTCACCGACGCCAGTGCGGGCGCGGACCTGACGATCGAGCTCACCGGCCTCTCAGCGATGAGCAGCGCGGACTTCATCCTGTAGGCCGGCGCGACGACTGCGTTCGAATGCTACCACCTCTGGACGAACGGGGTCTGGCGCCTCGACGGACAAGATCGCATGGCGGACACCGACCGATCCGGCGAGCCGCTTCAGCAGGCGCGACAGGTCGTCGACGAAGGTGAAGATCATCGGAATGACGACAAGGCTGAGGAAGGTGGAGGTGATGACGCCGCCGATCACCACGATGGCCATCGGCTGACGCACGCTCGGGCCGCCGCCGGTGAGGCTGAGAGCGACCGGGAGCATGCCGCACGCCATCGCGATGGTGGTCATCACGATCGGCCGCGCGCGCATGTGGCAGGCGTCGACGAAGGCGTCGAAGCGCGCCATACCCTCGCGGCGTGACATGATCACGTACTCGACGAGGAGGATGGAGTTCTTCGTCACCACGCCCGTCAGCATGAGAAGACCGATGACCACCGGCAGCGAGAAGCTGGTTCCCGTCACGACCAGTGGAACCAGCGCGCCGCCGAGCGAGAGCGGCAGCGCCATCAGGATGGTGAAGGGCTGCAGGAAATCGTGGAAGAGAAGGACGAGCACGGCGTAGATGCAGAACACGCCGACCGCCATCGCGACCGCGAAGCTCGCGAACAGGTCAGAGCTCTGCTGCAGTTCGCCCTGCTGCACGAGGGTCACGCTCGACGGAAGGTTCGCGAAGCCCGGCAGCCCCTATGCCTCGGCGAAGACTTCGCCGAGCACGCGCCCACCGAGTTCGATCGAGAGCGTGACGTTGCGCATCCGGTCGACCCGGTCGATCTGCGACGGGCTCCCGCCGATGCCGATGTCGGCGATGCTGCCGAGATCGACGCTGCCGTTCGCGCCCGGGACGCGCAGGTTGCGGATATCGTCGAGCGACGCCCGAGCCTCGCGGCTGAAGCGCACGACGCTCGGGATCTGCCGCTGGGGAAGATTGAGCTTCGGGAGCACGGCCGAGTAGTCGCAGCCCGTCGCGACCCGCACGGTCTGCGCGATCGCGCGCGACGTGACGCCGAGCGCGGCGGCGCGGGCGACGTCGGGGATGATCTGGATCTCCGGCGCCTGCCGCGAGGCCGTCGACGTGACCGCCCCGACGCCCACAAGCGTGCGGAGCTCGTCCTCCAGCGCGGCCGCTGCGCCTGCGAGCGCGATCGGGTCGTCGCCCGCAAGGGTGATGTCGAGCTTGGCGCCGTTTCTGCCGCCACCGACCTCGACGCGCACGCCGGGCAGCGATGACAGGGCGGCCCGGATCTCGCGTTCGATGTCGGACTGCTTCACCTCCCGCTCGCCGATCGGCGTCAACGTGGCGACCGGCGTGGCAGCCGCCGTGTTGCTCATCGCCGAAGCGCCGCGGTCTCCGCCGGAGGATGCCGAGCCGACCGAGGCCAGAACGCGCGTGACTTCGTCCACGTCGCCGACGATCGCTGCGGCCGCTCTCTCCACCCGCTCCGTCTGCTCGATGGTGACGCCGGGCTGAAGCGTCAGCGTGATCTGCACCCGCGCATCGTCGGAGGCGGGAAGGAAGCCGGACTGGAGGAACGGGATGGTGGCGAACGAAAGCGTGAGCGCGAGTGCGGTCAGCAGCGCGGTCCGGCCCCGGTGCCGCAGCGAGGCTTTCACCACGACCATATAGGCGCGCATGACGAGGCCGTCTCTCTCCTCGGTGTTGCGCGCCTTCATGAAGTAGGCCGCCATCATGGGCGTCAGCAGGCGCGCCACGACGAGCGAGGCGACGACGGCGACCGCCTCCATCGCGGCGTCGATCGGACGTTTTCCCGAGCGCAGATGGCGGGCGATGTTCTCGATCTCGACGACCGCGTCGTCGACGAGGATGCCGCCGACGAGCGACAGCGCGAGCAGCGTGAAGGTGTTGAGGCTGTACCCGAGCAGCGCCATGACGAGGAAGGTCGGGATCACCGACAGCGGCAGGGCGACAGCCGCGAGGACCGTGGCGCGCCAATCGCGCAGGAAGAAGAAGACGACGACGATGGCGAGGACGGCGCCCTCGTACAGCATCTGCATCGAGCCGTCGTAGCTCTCCAGGATCGGTCCGATGACGCTGTTGGCTTCCGAAATCTCGACATCCGGATGGGCGGCGGCGAAGCGCGTCAGCGCCGCTTCCACGTCAGCGGCGACACCCGTGTCGGAGAACCCGTTGGAGCGCATGATTTCGACGGCGATGATGGGCCTCCCGTCGAGGAAGGCCATCGAGGTTCGGTCGGCGAAGCTGTCCTCCACAGCCCCCACCTCGTCGAGCCGGACCTGCCGCCCGTCGGCGAGCGGGATGCGCAGTGCCTTCAGCTCCTCCACCGAGGCGACGGTGCCGATCGTGCGCACCGACTGGCGTGCGCCCCCAATCTCGCCGACATCGCCCGACGTGTCGGACTGGACGTCATCGAGCTGTGCCGAGACGGCAGCGGCGGTGACGCCGAGCTGGACCGACGACGGTCCGGCCACCGATCCGCAGCAGCAAGCATCCGAGACAACTCATCAGCCCCGCCGCGAACCGTCCGCCACTCGCTAGGAACGGAGGAGATCTGCCGACCATGAAGACGTCGATCACAATCGCCCGAGCCTTCTTTATCCTCGCGCGGCATACGTCGGCCGCGGAGGGACAGACCAGGCTGCCACCTCAAGCCGCAGCGGCCATCCTTGCTGACGGGGCGACATGGTCGGCCGAGGCGCCGAGCGGCCGCCGCAAATTCGATCTCACGCTCAATCCTGACGGCACAGGACGCCTGCGCGGCCCGCTCTTCTTCTCCCAGAACGTGAACTGGCGGGTCGAGGGCCCGACGATCTGCCTCGCGAGCCCGTTCCTGGAGAAGTGCCTCGAATTCCGCGAGACCCCGGACGGGCTGCAAGGCTGGGAGAACGGCGAGCCCGACCTTCGCCTGCGACGCTGAGTTCGCCCACGGGGCACGTCGCCCGTTGCTGCGCCCCGCGAGGGTTGCACCCCGCCCGAAACGAACCAAGGAACGACGGTCCGATGCCGTGGACGACCGGATCAGCCGAAGGGCCGCCCTGGAGATCGTGCCGGTCCCGCCGACGGCGCCGGAATGCCGCCGCCTGCTCACTCGTGCCCATCGAGGGGTGACGTAGCGCGGACCCTGTCGGAACACTCATTCCATGGATCGCGGCCTACGGGGCGGTTGCCCTCGCGGCGGTGGCCCTTATAGAGCGCCTCGTCCCCGTTCTGCCGTCCTACGCCGTACTCGTGGTGATCGGCATCGCGGCGGCGGAAGGACATTTCTCGCTGCCGGCCGCCCTCCTGCTCAGCACCGTCGGCACGGTCCTCGGCTGCCTGCCACTTTATGCCCTAGGCGAGGCACGCGCCCGCAACCTGCTCGAACGGTTCGGCCGATATATCGGCGTGCCGTCGTCGCGCACTGGCTGGTGGCTCGACCAATTCAGATCGAACGGGCACCGGTTCGTCCTGTGCGCCCAGCTGATTCCGACAATCCGCCTGATCGCGCCCGGCATCTCGGGGCTCCTGCGAGCACGGTCCTGGCGCTTCGTCGGCGCCACCTCTCTCGGGGCGGCGCTGTGGAACGCCCTTTTCATCGCCGTGGGATACGCGGCGGCGAGGGACGGAGGCGACGCCAACGCCTCGGCCCTGGCGCTGAAGACATGGCTGATCCTCATTGGCGTCGAAGCGCTCGTCGCAGGCATCTGGCGGATCCGCGCCCGGCGCCCGTCGACCGTGACGCCCGATCCGGAGACGAGCGTATATCGGCGGACCCGGCCTGAACGGTCAGACCCCAGGATTCCCGCCGGCGACGACGTCGTTCCAGAACGCGTCCGTTCGGTGCACCGACCCGGTCGGCCGTGACGGCCGAGGCACCTGCCATCAACGGAGAGATATCATGAGCGAATCCCTGCCGCGGCGCGTCATCGTCATGACCGGAGCCACCAGCGGCGTCGGCGCATACGCTTTGGGCAATTTCCTGAAGCGGCCCCGGACGAGAGTGATCGTCGGCGAACGCCGGCCACACCGATATTCGCCCACTCGAGCCGGGGTTCTCCCTCTCGAGCTGGGCTCGCTCGCGAGCGTCCGCGCGTTTGCCGACGCGGTGAAGAGGCAACTCGGCGAGCAGCACATCGATATTCTCGTCCTCAACGCCGGACTGCACGGTAGCGCCGCGGACGAGCGAAGCGCCGAGGGCTACGGGCTCACGTTCGCGGTCAACCACCTCGCTCACTTCCTGCTGGCCCGGCTGCGGTTGCCGCACATGGCGCTCCAGAGGCGCCTCGTCATCACGTCGAGCAACATTCACGACCCGCCGATGAAGCGGATCGCGCCGAAGTCGCTCGACATCGCGGAATGGGCGCACCCGACGCCGAACGGCTCCGGCGTCGGCATCCGCTCCTATACGGCGTCGAAGCTGTGCAACCTCATGACCGCGCTGTCGTTTTCGCGCCTGGAGGAGGCGAAGGCCCTCGGCATCCGCGTCATTGCCTTCAACCCCGGCCTCACCGGCGGCAGCTCGGGCCGTGACGCATCCGCACTGCAGGTCCTGCTGGTCCGGATCATGATGCGCACGATCTTTCCTGTGATCGGGCTGTTCCGCCCCGAGTTCGTGATGAACATGGCCGAGCATTCCGGGAAAATGCTGACTGATGTCGCGTTGGGGATGATCGAGCCGCCCGCAGATCGGGTCTACGTGTCGCTCGTCAAGGGCAAGCCGACCTTTCCGGATCCCTCGGAGCTGGCCCGCGACCGCCAGGGCCAGGACCGGCTCTGGCGCGAAAGCGAAGCGATGGTCGGACTTCACTCCGAGCCCGCGATTGCCTGATCGGGTTCGAATGCCGGCCTTTCGACCTTTCGTCCAGCATCAGAGAGCGACCCCGGCCTGTTCGTGTGGACACCGACGACAGGTTTTCGAGCTGATGGCGGAGTGTCTCAAGATGAGCGAGAGACGACGGCGGGCCTACGCGGAGGCGTTCAAGCGAGAGGCGGTCAGAAAACACCGACATAGGTCCAGTCAAGAATGGTGGTGTCATCGGCGCACGCATAAGATTAAACTTGCCAGCCGACAGGGCAACGCAGTGGAGGGACCCTCTTGCCTCGTGGAACCTTGATCCGCGCCATTCGACATGTCGCGATGGCCGGGGTGCTGCTCGCTCCTCCGGCGGCACTGGCGCGGGAGCTCGCAGATACCATCTACTCCGGCGGTCCGATCCTGACCATGAACGATGCCACCCCCAGCGCCGAAGCCGTGGCGGTCAGGGACGGGAAGGTTCTGGCTGTCGGGACTGCTGCCGAGGTGGAGAGTCACCGCGGGCCGGAGACGAAGACTTTCGATCTGGCAGGACGGACGATGCTGCCAGGGTTCTTCGACGCTCACGGCCATATGTTGATGGGCGGCCTGCAGGCGCTTTCGGCCAACCTCCTTTCGCCTCCGGACGGCGAGGTGACAGACATCGCGAGCCTGACGGAGTCGCTTAGGGGCTGGGCTGCGAGCAACGCCGACGCGGTGGCCCAGGCAAACCTTGTTATCGGCTTCGGCTACGACCCTGCGCAACTCGTCGAGGAGCGGCACCCGACTCGCGAAGATCTCGACACTGTTTCGGCCGACGTGCCGGTCTTCGTCGTCCACCAGTCCGGCCATATGGGTGCAGCGAACTCCAAGGCGCTCGAGGCGGCCGGTATCACCTCGGACAGCGAGGATCCCGCCGGAGGCAAGATCCTCCGCGGCGCGGATGGCCAGCCGACCGGCGTGCTCGAGGAGAACGCCTTCTATGCCGCGCTCTCCAAGCTGATCCAGCCCCTCGGCGCCGAGGGCTTCGAGACCTTCGCCCGTGCCGGCGCCGAGCTCTGGGCGCGGTACGGCTACACCACCGCCGAAGAGGGACGCTCGGTTCCGGCGACTGCCGACGTGCTGCGCAAGGTGGCGGACGAGGGCGGGTTCAAGATCGACGTGCTGACCTACCCCGACGTTCTCGTTGACCGCGACTACATCGCCGCCCACGTCTCGCGCGAGTACCAGAACCGCTTCCGGGTCGCCGGCGCGAAGCTGACGATCGACGGCTCGCCGCAAGGCTTCACCGCACTGAGAGATCGGCCCTACTACGATCCCGTCGGCGACTATCCCCCCGGCTACAAGGGTTATGCTGCTGCGACGATGGAGCAGACGGTCGCCGTCATCGACTGGGCCTTCGCCAACGGCATCCAGATCAATACCCATGCCAACGCCGAGGGCGCGTCGGACATGCTGATCGCCAGCATCGACGCTGCCACGAAGAAGTACGGTCCTGCGGACCGCCGCGCCGTACTGATTCACGGACAGTTCCTGCGAGAGGACCAAGTCGATTCCTACAAGCGGCTGAACGTGTTCATGTCTCTCTTCCCGATGCACACCTTCTACTGGGGCGACTGGCACCGCGAGCATACCGTCGGCCCCGAGCTCGTGGACGACATCTCACCGACCGGCTGGCTGGTGAAGCGAGGGATGAGGTTCAGCACCCATCACGATGCACCGGTCGCCTTCCCCGACAGCATGCGGGTGCTCGACGCAACGGTGACACGGCGCTCGCGCTCCGGCGACATCGTCGGGCCGGCACAACGGGTGGATGTGATGACGGCGCTGAAGGCAATGACGATCTGGCCGGCCTATCAGCACTTCGAGGAGACGACGAAGGGCTCCATCGAGCCCGGCAAGCTCGCCGATTTCGTGGTGCTGTCCGCCGATCCCACAGCCATCGATCCGGAGACACTCGACACGATCGACGTGCTCGCGACGATCAAGGAGGGCGAGGTCGTGTTCGAGGCACGGTAGACTTTTGCCTGTTGCTTCAAATCCAGCGGGGCACAGCACGTTTAGGCACCGCCGCAGAGCGCGCGAAGGCTGGTTCCGCGTGTTGGCGGATTTAGGCATCTGGGCCAATATCCATCCCACGGCATTCCGCCGACGAGCACCGAAGCCGAACGGCTGGTCGTAAAGTGCATCGGCCAGGCTGTGTCCCGGTCGGAACTGCTCGAATATTGGCAGGGCCGCTGTCCGCTGGAGCGTCGCCGGTCTGAACTGGACTCCGCCGGGAGGGGACGGCGGTGAAGAAGAGCCGCTTCAGCGAGGTTGCGATCATCGCGGTGCTAAACGAACACGCCGCAAGGAACAGCGTGGCGGAGCCGTGCCGCAAGCACGGGATCGGCGACGCGACCTTCTACGCCTGGCGGAAGCCGTATGGCGGGATGGAGGTTTCCGAGGCCAGACGGCCGAAGGCGCTGGAGTCGGAATGCATCCGAGGACCGACCGGCACAAGTCCCGGCGGCCAGACAACGCGGCGATGCGCGAACGGCTGAAGACGCGGGCGAACGAGCGGCGCCTGATCACTGCGCCACCTTTGCCACGGTAGTGGCCCGCCGCTGCAACGATCTTCTGCAGCGATCACCCGCCCCGGGCGGTAACCGCTAGCGCTTCCTTGGGAGGAAGGAGCCCCGCTCCAAGTGGGGCCCTCCAGCCCCTTAGCAAACTTGCCACCGATGTGTGCCAATCGCGAACGCTGGCTGCGCGAGGCAGGGCCCTTCGAAGCGGACGTGCCGGTATTCGAAAAGGCGATGGTCTTTCGAGAGCGTCGTGGCACGTTCAAGCGGGCGAGTTGCCATCGCAATGGCAGACGATGCATTCCCTCCGGAAGCCGCCGTCAAGCGATGGAAACGACCTCGAGTTCGCCCCCGCCGACATCCACCACGTCTCCGATCACCCGGCCGAGGAGGCGCTGCGCCACCGGCGAGACGTACGAAATCGTTCCGGTCCTGGGGTCCGCCTCATCCTCGCCGACAATGCGGTATGTCTGCACACGACCGTCGTCGCGGCGGAACGTTACGGTTCCGCCGAACGCCACGGCCTCCGCCGATGCCGGCGCGTCCACCACCTGGGCGGTGCGGACACGCTCGGCGAGATAGCGCATGTCGCGCAGCGGGACCGCCTGCTGCCGTCGCCGCTCGTTGATGTCCTCGATCCCCGACGCGGCGTCGACGGCGTTGCGCGCCTCGGCCAGGAGCCGCTCCAGCGCCGCCAGCCCCTCTGCGGTCACGAAGTTCGGATGCTGCGAGATCGGTCGGTCGGGCAGCACCGTCTCCGAGGCGGTGTCGGCGCTGTCCTCCTTCTTGAATGCGACGCTCATTATTGCCTCCTCCGCGAAGACCATCCTGTGCCAACCGCATCACCAGTGCGACAGGGGGGTGTCAATCAGCGTCCGAGATGTCCACCCGGTACGACCCTTCCAATATCGAAGGGCCCCGAGATACCTCGGGTCGGCAGTGAGCCCGAAGCAGACGTTCGGAGTCAGACCACCGGTGGCCATTCGGGCCACCGACGGCGTTCGTTCGATGCAGCATATGACGAAAACCGATGTACCGAAACTTCGGACCTGTCACACACTCGCCAAGGCCGACCTCCCGCCCGCTACGGCGTCGCGACGCAACCCGGTGCGGCGCGTCGTCCGCCACCGTTCTACATCAGCGCAGCGCTTCGCGATTCATAAATGATCTGCTGTGCGATTCCCGCGAGCAGCAAATAGGCTGACGTCACGGCCACGATCCCGGTCAACACCGACATCGAGGCGAAATCAATCCAAGCGGAATATGCAATGCAGCCTGTCCAGATCATCGCGACAGGCAATGACACAGTCCGCCAGCGCGACGTACGCACCGGATGAATAAACCGCAGCATGAGGAACTGAGCAGCGGACAGCAGCAGGACCAGACCGAAGATCACGCCCCAACCCGGCTGGATCACCAGCAATGCCAGAACCACCATATTCCAGCATGCGGGGAAGCCACGGAACGAAGCATCGTCCGTCTTCATGCGTGTATCAGCAAAATAGAGGGAGGAGGCAAACGGGATGAGAAGCACCACGAACCAGCCGGTCCACCCTGGAAGCAAGCCCGATCCATAAAGGGCGTAGGCGGGGATCATGACATAGGTCAGAAAATCGATGATCAGGTCCAGCAGCGTCCCATCGATCACTCGCGCATGGGTGCGAACGTCGTAGCGGCGGGCCAAAGGGCCATCGATCCCGTCGACGACGAAGGCGATGGCCAGCCAGATCGCCATCATGGCCCAGTCCTGCTGCGCGGCCTCCAGCAGTGCGAGCATGGCAAGCGATGCGCCGGCGGCGGTGAATAGGTGAATAGCGTAGGCTCTTAGGCGCATCCGATGACGGATACCCTTTTCCGCCGATGGACAAAAGCGGGTCGTGTCGGACGGCAGTTTCGAGGCTGTCAACAGCGTCCCGATTGAGCTTTCACAGCCACAGGCGAACGGCCGAGGTGTCCCGCCGGTGGACTACGTGGCTGCCCGGGGACGACATTCCGCAAAATCAGACGGTTTCGGTTCTTGTCCGCGCTCGGATCTCGCATGAGTGGGAAGCAGGCTGGAAATGACCATCGCAACGGCGAAGGCCAGGACGAGTGGTGGAAACGCACTTCGCATGAGCGGCTCTCGAGGTCTCAGATAGTGAAATGGCAGCCTAGCCGCACAAAGAGCCCTAGCGGTGGATCGCCCTGCGCTCGTGCTTGTTCGTCTTCGCCACATAAAGCGCCTGATCCGCGCGAGCGTAGATCTCTGGCGGCGACTGCCCCTCGTTCGGAAACAGCGTGTAGCCAATGCTCGCGGAGACGTTCAACAGCTTGCCCGAAACGGCGACCGGCTCCGCCACGATTTCCATCAGGCGCTGAGCAACCTCCGACGCGGCCTCGGCGGAATGGACCTCGAACACGATCACCGAGAACTCGTCGCCGCCCAATCGAGAAACGAGATCGTTTTGCTTGACGGCGTTGTTCAGGCGCATCGAGATCACCCTCAGCACCTCGTCTCCGATCGGATGGCCGTAGACATCGTTCACCGGCTTGAAGTCATTCAGATCGAGGAGGATGAGCGCATGCTTGGTGATCAACCCGCGCTCAGCCGCCGCGTGGAAGATCTCTTCGAAATGGCGTCGATTCGCCAAACCGGTGAGTGGATCGAGTAGCGCGAGTTCCAGCGCCCGGCGAGCCTCGATTTCCGCCTTGAGGCGTCGTTCCAGCTCAGTCCGATAGGCGCGGCTGCGCCGATACCACACGATGAACATCCCGCCGATCAAGATGGCGGCCAGGATCAGCGCCTCTTCGATCTCCAAGAACAGGACGTCCGCTGAACGCTCTCTAAAGTGTGCGAGTACATCGTATTCCAATACCAAGAACCCGGCCGTGAGCATCACCGCGGCGATGATAGCAACTGGGATGGCGTTTGCCCGCAAATGCAGGGAACTCCGATACTTCCGGAACGTCAGTTTAGTCATCTTGTCTTGGCCAATAGGGTCTATGCGCGTGATGGCTTCGCTGGGGGCGCTCCTTCTCGAGCGCCTGTTCGTCAAGCCAAGGCGATGGCGCCTGTCACTACCATCTCAGTCGTCTGTTGTACCCTCTCTCGGCCTCACTCCAGCGCCGCCCCCATTCTCCGGAATGAACTTCACACCTGCTTCTTCCAGAGCAGACCGGAGGGCCTCAATCGTACGTGGTTGCGCGGCGATTGCTCCAGCACCGCGCAGCGACCGTCTCAGCACCAAAGTGATACCTCGGGCACTGACGATACCCACGGCATCGAAGCATCCTTGAGGCATCACACACAGTGCACTGGAGAGCAATCGATGCCGAACACCACATTTCCGGCGGACAGAGAGGCGGTATCCGCTGCCAAGACCGTCGCATCTGACCGGACAATCGCCGAAGGCGACGCAGCGCCCACGCTGTCCAAAATGTTCAAAGAACGAGACCCGCTGGAGGTGCGGGGATGTGACCCTCGGTCGGATTGAGTTGGCGAGGGGAGCCGACGTTCATGCGTCGCCCTGCCGATACCGCTTCTCGCGCTGCGGCGTTGCATCGACGGTGCACCGGCGGCGTCCACCCCACGGCTCGAGGACCACCACGTGCGTCGCCGGTCTCACCGTTGCCGGAATCGTCGCCCCGCCTGTGCTCGACGGCGATGCCTACTTTTGTACGAGCGGCTTCGCCCTCGACACGAACGAAAATTGCTTAAAAGTGTATTCGCGAAAGGAGGTTTGTGGCGGAGATGCGACACGTCACCAAGCCATTGGCACCGACAAGCCGCTAACGAGTAATCGTAATTTTGTTTCCGGGACCCGCGACGGCCACTGTTCCGGCCGAATTAGGATTAGATTTATGCGTGCCTCGGGTTCCTTACTTTCGTTCAATCGGCGCCTGATGCTGACGACTGTGCTGACCTCGTTGGCGCCGGTCATCGCCGGCGCGCCGGCTGCGGCGCAGGCGATCGACTGCACCGTCTCGAACGGGGTGTGCACGTTCTCCGACGGCGCGACGAGCGACCAGCCGTTCGGGCATCAGAGCACCGGCACCGCTGGATCGGGGAGCACCGACGGAGGGGCCGGTGAAAGCCTCACGGTCTATGTCGATTCGAACCTCGATGTCGTCTACCCCTACTCTGACGTCGGCTTGTTCGTCACCTCGGAAGGGGGCGAAGGGTCGACCGATGGTCAGTCTTCGTCCGGCGGAGCGGGCGGCAATCTCACCATCGAACCTCCCGCCTCCACGCAGGTCACGTATCAGCAGGCCGATACGGCCGCTGGCGACCGCGCATCGGCGATCCTGATCGTCTCCCGCGGCGGCAACGGCAACGACGACAACCAGAACAACAAGAGCAACGGCGGAGCCGGCGGCGACGCGGGGTTGGTCTCCTTCAACGGCCGGAACACGTCCGCCTCGATCCTCGCTACGGTGTCCGGCCCCCAGACCGTGGTGGACGCGTACGTCATCGATCTCCTGTCCCAGGGCGGACAGGGCGGGCGGGGCAACCAGGGGGGCACCTTCACGCCTCTGGGTGGTGCGGGCGGCAATGGCGGCTTGGTGTCGGGCACGACCGGCGACATCACCATCGGCAGTGCGGATGTGCCCTTCCTCGCCCCCAGCGTCATGGGATTGCGCGCCCACTCGGTCGGCGGCAACGGGCCCGACGACTACAACTCCTCGAACGGCGAGACGCAGGGCGGTGGCGGCACGAGCCTTGGCGGCAGCGGCGGCGCGGTCGACTTCACCATGGACGGCACCACGTCGGTGGTCGGCCAGTCGACCGGGGGCGGCGCGGTCCGGGCGGTGGACCTCCAGAGCGTCGGCGGCAATGGCGGCTGGTCCTACAACGTCGGCCCGCTCGACAAATTCGACTCGGGCGGCAACGGCGGCGTCGGCGGTGACGTCTCCCTCACGCTGAACGGGACGGTTTCGGCGCAGCAGACCGGCACCGCGGCCTCCTATTACCAGAGCGCGGCGATCTCCGGCCAATCCGCCGGCGGCACCGGCGGCGTCGGCCAGAGCCACGTGCCGGGCGGCGTCGGCGGCGACGGCGGCAATGTCGATATCGACATCCTGCTGCAGGACGACGAAAGCGGCACCCCGGTCCACGCTGTCGGCACGGCGGTGGACGCGATCTTCGCCTTGAGCACCGGTGGCCTCGGCGGTGCGGGCCTCAAGGATGCGCAGGACTCCACCGGCGGCATCGGCGGCAACGGCGGCGCGATCACCATCGGCATCAGTCCCGGCACGGACCAGGGCATCCGCGCCGAAGCCTCCTCGGCCGGGCACGATTCGGGGCGCGGCATCGTCGCCCAGTCGATCGGCAATTACGGTGGCGACGGCAGCGACGGCAACATCGTGTTCGGCCAAGCGGGCGGCGCCGGCGCCGGCGGCAACGGCGGCACCGTCAGCGTCGAGGTCTACAGCGGCTCGATCTCGACCGACGGCACGCGCGACATCCGCGAGCCGGTGCCCTACGGCTACGGCATCGTCGCCCAGTCGATCGGCGGCGGCGGCGGGACCGGCGGCAGCATCAGCGGCCTCTTCGGCGGACCCGCCGGGGCCGGCGGCAAAGGGGGCGAAGGCGACGACGTCACCGTCACCAACGCCGGTGACATCGCGGCGCAGGGCGTGATGGCGAGCGGCATTCTCGCCCAGTCGATCGGCGGCGGCGGCGGCGCGGGCGGGGTGAGCTCCACCGCCCTCGTCGCGCTCGGCGGCTCCGGCGGCGTGGGCGGGCAAAGCGGCACGGTGACGATCGACAACACCGGCAGCGTTACCACCAACGGCCTCGGTGCAAGCGGACTCGTCGCCCAGTCCATCGTCGGCGCCGGCGGCCTGGCGGGCGTCGGAAACGGCTATGTCTCCATCGGCGCCACGGGCGGCTCGGACTCGGGCGTCGCGCCGGGCACGGTCACGATCTCCAACACCGGCACCGTCGGCGCGACGGGCGCCGCGGCGATCGGCATCCACGCGCAGTCGGTCGGCGGCGGTGGCGGCACCGCCGTCAGCGTGCCGAGCACGGACGAGACCACCGGCGTCTACACGCTCGGGGTCAGAGGCGGCGACGGCGGCGACGGCGGCACGATCGACATCACCGACATCGGCACCGTCACCACCGACGGCATCTTCTCGCACGGCCTCCTCGCCCATTCGGTGGGCGGCGGCGGCGGCAACGGCGGCGCTGCCTTCTCCAGCGGCGTGCTCGGCGAAGGCTCCGCCGCAATCGGAGGACAGGCCGGCGGCGGCGGCAACGGCGGCAGCGTCAACATCAATCCCGCGTCGGCCTTCTCCGTCACCACCTCCGGCGACGCCTCCGTCGGCGTCGCGGCGCAGTCCGTGGGCGGCGGCGGCGGCACGGGCGGCGACGCCCTGAGCACGACGCAACTGAAGCTCTTCGAGTTGGGCATCGGCGGCAAAGGCGGGACCGGCGGAGACGGTGGCTCCGTCGCCGTGACGCTCGGCGAGGGCACCATCACCACCGAAAACAACCGCGGCACGGGCGTCCTCGCGCATTCGGTCGGCGGCGGTGGCGGATTGGGCGGCTCGGCGACCACCAAGGCGGTTGGCCTCCTCGCCATCGGCTTTGACCTCGGCGGCAAAGGCGGCGGTGGCGGCGACGGCGGCGCGGTCACCGCGACGCTGTCCGGAACGACGGTGAAGACGGCGACCGCACAGGACAACGCGACGGCGAACGACGCCATCGGCCTCCTCATCCAGTCGGTCGGCGGCGGAGGCGGCATCGGTGGCGCCGCTGCCGCGAAGGCCTTCACAACCGGCATTCCGGTCGACCCCGACGATCCGGAGCAGACCTTCAACGCCAACCTTCAAGCCTCGCTCGGCGGCGCGGGCGGCACGGGCGGCCACGGCGGCACCGTCGCCGCGACGCTCGACCAGGGCGCCACGATCCTCACCAACGGCGCCGGCTCGCACGGCATTCTCGCCCAGTCGATCGGCGGCGGCGGCGGCCACGGTGGCGATGCCAGCACCACCACGAACGAGCTGATCGGCGGCACCGTCAAGCTCACCGTCAACGCTGCGCTCGGAGGCCGGGGCGGCGACGGCGGCACCGGCGGCGAGACGTCCGTGACGGTCGGCAGCGCGACACCATCCTCGACCCCGACGACGATCACCACTGCCGGCCAGTACGCCAACGCGATCCTGGCGCAGTCGATCGGCGGCGGCGGCGGCAGCTCGGGCCTGCCGACCAGCAGCACGCGCAGCTATCTCGGCGACTACACGTTCGACGCGACCTTCGACGTCGGCGCCCTCGAGATCAGAAAGAATTCGCTCGGCGCAGATGGCGGCACAACGAGCGTCACGCTCTACTCCGACAGCATCCTCAAGACGACCGGCGACGGCTCGCGCGGGGTCGTCGCGCAGTCGGTCGGCGGCGGCGGCGGCACGGTCCAGGGCAGCGAGGTGCAGCTCTCCGGCGCCTTCTCCACCGGAGGCGGCGAGGAGGAGGAGAGTGAGGAGACCGCCTTCTACGCGACCGTGACGGTCAACCTCGGCCAGAGAGGCGGCGCCGGTGGTGACGGCGGCGCCGTGGACATCGCCACCACGGCCGGCAGCGCCATCACCACCAGCGGCATCGACGCCGACGGGCTGTTCATCCAGTCGATCGGCGGCGGCGGGGGCCTTGCCGGCTCGCTCGGCTCCGCCAAGCCGACCAGCGACAGCGATATCGCCCTCGCCGACCCGCAGGACCTTCCGGACAGGCTCATCGACATCAACCCCACCGTCAGCGTCGGCGGGCGCGGCGGTGACGGCGGCGCAGGCGGCACAGTGACGCTCGACCATGGCGGCGCCATCGCCACGACCGGCGACTGGTCCGACGGCATCGTGGCCCAGTCGATCGGCGGCGGCGGCGGGACCGGCGCCACGGCCGCCACGACCGGCGCGGGCGTGACGCCGCAGATCACCGTGGGCGTCGGCGGCAAGGGCGGCTCGGGCGGCGACGCCGGTAAGGTCGACGTCGTCTTCACCCCCGACGCTGCGGCCCCGACCGCGACGGTCTCCACGGCCGGCTACATGGCGCATGGCGTGCTGCTCCAGTCGATCGGCGCTGGGGGCGGCCAGGGCGGCGACGGCTCGGACACGGCCGGCGGGACCAGCAACATCGGCGTTGGCGGCGGCGCCGGCAGCGGCGTCGGCGGCAAAGGCGGGACGGCCGGCGACGGCAAGGGGGTCGAGGTCAAGGGCACGGTGGCGATCGCGACCACCGGCGCCGACGCCCACGGCCTCGTCGCCCAATCGATCGGCGGCGGCGGCGGCATGGGCGGCAACGGCACCTCCAATGCATCCGAGGGCGGCACGGGCATGTCGGTCGACATCAACGTCGGCGGCGGGGGCGGCGCGGCCGGCAGCGGCGGCAAGGTCGGACTCGATTTCACGCCCACCATCACCACCACGGGCAACCGCGCCTTCGGCCTCGTGGCGCAGTCGATCGGCGGCGGTGGCGGCATCGGCGGCTCCGGTTCGGCCAGCAACACCAACAGCGTCAACGTCGGCGGCAGCGGCGGCACGGCCTCCAACGGCGGCGAGGTCGGGCTGGAGCTGAACGGCGGCAGCATCACGACCTCAGGTCGCGGCGCCCACGGCATCGTCGTCCAGTCGATCGGCGGCGGCGGCGGCATCGGCGGCGACGTCGGCAACAAGGGCATCAACATCGAGAGGCTGGCCAACGGCGGCAACGGTGACGGCGGCGAGATCGGCGCGATCATCTCCACCGCGGTCACCACCACCGGCGAAAGTGCGCACGGGGTCATCGTCCAGTCGGTCGGCGGCGGCGGCGGCTTGCAGGAGGACGCGGCCGGCATCCGGATGGGCGAGTCCGGCGGCAGCGGCATCGGAAACCGTGTCGAGCTTGAGCTGAAGGGCCCGGTCTCGGCGACCGGCAGCGGCTCCTACGGCGTCCTCGCCCAGAGCAGCGGCACCTCCGGCAACTCCCAGGTGATGGTGTTCGTCGAGGACGACATCACGGGCGGCACGGACGGTGGTGCGGGCGTCGCGATCCTCGATGGCGACGTCAACGTCATCTTTCTCGACAGCGGCAGCACGATCGCCGCATCCTCCGGCGGCGATGCGATCCAGTACATCTCCGACGGCGCCCGCTCCGGCGAAACCCTCACCGTCAACAATAGCGGCACCATCTCCGGCAACGTGACGACGACGAGCCCGAACGGCCCCGGCGCAGTCACCGTCAACAACCTCTCGGACGCGACACTCACCGGTGCCGACTTCTACCAGGCCGACATCGTCAACGACGGTCGCCTCGTCGTCGGCGACGGGGGGATCGACGCCGCGACCCGCATCGCCGGCCGGTTCACTCAGGGCGCGGACGGCGTCATCGCCCTCGGTGCAGACTTCGCGAACGGACGCGCCGGGCGGTTGACGGTCGACGGCGACGCCGAGCTCGCCGGCGGGATCGCCGTCGCGCCGACGCGGCTCGTGAAGGCTTCCGCCCTCCCCGTCTTCACCGCGAACGGCGCGATCACGGACACTCTCGACGCGATTGACACGCCGGCCGTGGACTACGCCGTGTCCCGCACCGGCGACACCCTCGCCGTGTCGGCCGAGGACTCGCGCTTCGCCGACGCGTTCGGCCGCCTGTCCGGCAACGAGCGGAGGGTAGGCGCGCACCTCGACCGGATCTTCGACAACGGTTCGGGCCGGTATGCCGAGCTCCTCGCCGTGATCGACAACATGTCGGCCGCCGACGACGCCGGGCTCGCCTACGCCGCGGCGCTGTCGTCGCTGTCGCCGGGGGCCTCGCAGGCAGCCGCGGCGGCGCAGTCGAGCCTCGCACTGGGGCGTCTCGACCGCGTGATGAGCTGTCCGGCCTTCTCGGGCGGGACAGCGATCGTCTCGGAGAACAGCTGCGTCTGGGCCGAGTTCGGCGCGGCGACCGCGAGCCAGGGCGGCGACCCCGGCTACAACGCGACGGACTGGGGCTTCGCCGGCGGCGGCCAGGTCGAGATCCGGCCGAGCTGGTTCGCGGGCGTCGCGTTCGGCTACATCAGCTCCGACTACGACAGCTCGGACGGCCTTTCCACGGCGGACGGCGACTCCGGCTATATCGCCGCCGCCGTCAAGCACGAGATCGGCGCCTTCACCATCGCGGGCGGCGTCGCCGGCAGCTACGGCAGCTACGACGTCGACCGCCGGGTTACGCTGCCGGGCTTCAGCGGCACGGCCGAGGGCGCGTCCCACATCACCACCCTGTCGGCCCGCGCCCGCCTCGCCTACACGGCCGGCACCGAAGTCGCCTACATCCGTCCGTTCCTCGACCTCGACCTCATCTACGCCAACGCCAGCGGCTACACGGAAAACGGCGCCGGCATCTACAACCTCAAGGTCGGCGACCAGGACCAGACGACCTTTGTCGCCACCCCGGCGGTGGAGGTCGGCGCCAGGGTCGACCTCGCCGAAGAGTGGCAGGCCCGCCTGTTCGCGACGGCGGGGCTCAGCCTCTCCACCGAGGACGACTGGACGACGACGGCCGAGCTCGTTGCAGCTCCCGCAGGCACCGGCACCTTCGACACCACCATTCCGATCGCCGACGTCGTCGGCCGCCTCGGGACGGGCGTGACGCTGACCGGGCCCAAGGGCTTCGACCTCCGCGCCCAGTACGGCGGTACCTTCGGCGACGACTACTGGAGCCACAGCGGCACGGTGCGCCTGACCAAGCGGTTCTGATCTCGCCACCGCCGCCATGAGTATCGCGGCACACCGCTCGTCGTATCGATCGCACCGGTTGCACGAGCGCGCGACGGGATGACGCCTCGAAGGAGCGAATAGAGCGCGTGTTCGGAGGGTAGCATTCCACACCGAGGACACTTCAGGGGAGCAGACCACCGTGGGCCAATTCCTCTTGCTGGGTGGCCCTCGGACAGCCTCGCGCTCGTCTGCACTACCTGCTTCGCTGTTCCGAAAGAATTCAGGCATCCAGTGGTGTAGCCAGCAACCGGAGCGTCGTGCAGCTCTGCGCCGCGGTCGAAAAGCGCGGGGGACGTCCCGATCTTTCGTCATCTCGCGAACGCTCTCGATCGTCCGTGACGACACTCTTGCGAGGCGGCGCAGAGATGTCGGATCGCCGATACGCTGTCAGTTTCCGTCGAAGTCGCGATACAGATGGTACCTGTCGTGCTCTCACTCCGGCACCTGGCGTTCCACCCCCCGCGGTTAGGGCGCGTCGCCCACCCGTTCGAGCCTTCCGAAGCCGCTGTCGGTGATGTCGTCGATATTCATCGACGTAGCCACGCCCTGTGCGCCGATCTGGAAACTGATACCGAAGGGCGTGTCAGGCACTTCTTCGAGAAGAAAGAACGTGAACTGGTCGCGATTGAAGTGGCGCAGAGGACGCTGGAGACCACCCTCGGGACCGAGCGCGAGGTTGAGGATCCCGTCATCGGACGCTGTGACAACCGCCGTCCCTACATAAGCGTTATGGTAGGTCCCGACGTAAGCTTGCGGCGACAAGGGCGGTGATAGCCATTGTGGCAACGATCCATAGTCCTTGGCCGAGGGAGATTCGGGGACCATCGACGCGTAGATCCCGTTCCACGTTTCGATCGTGTCCGGTCCGTCTCCGCCGGAGAGGACGAGGTCCACGAACCGGTCGACCACAGCCTCCGGCGCGCCGGTCGGGTGGGCATTCGACAGCACGGCAATTGCGAACCCCTTATCTGGATAGAATGTCGCCAGGGAGCGCGCTCCGGCAGTGAGGGCGCCGGCATGGGTCCAGACCCTGCCATTGTTGCCGTAGATCAAGGCCCATCCCAATCCGTAGAAGACCGGTTCCCCGCCGATCGGGTCCGATCCGATGTGCGAAAGTGCGGCATGGCTCGCCGCGAGGGCATCTTCCGGGGCGAGCCGTCGCCCGTCGATGACGCCATTGCCTAGGACAAGGGTCATCCAACGGGCGAGGTCGCGCACGCTGGTGCTGACTCCCCCCGCCGGCGCCTGGGCATCCGTGTCGTGTTTCACGAGCGCCTGCCAGCGGTCGTCGTAGCGAACGTGCAGCTCGGCACGGTTTCCCCGCGCGAGGTAATCGCCGTAGCGCATGCTGGTGGAGGCCATCCCGAGCGGCCCGAAGAGCAGCGTCTCGGCCGCCTCCTCCCACGCGAGGCCCACAGCGGCTGCGGCCGCGACGGCACCCTCCGTAAAGCCTGAGTTGCTGTATTCATATCCTCCGCGGAAGGAGTAAGCCGGCCTGACGAGGCGCAGCCGACGAAGGATCGTGGCGCGATCGAAGCCGTAGGCCAGAAGCTCGTCGCCGACGAGACCGGGCAACCCGCTGCGGTGCGAAAGAAGGTCCGACACGGTGACGTTTGCGGTCGGATAGGGTTCGAAGAGCTGGAACGACGGATCAATCTGGGAGATGCGTGTGTCCCAGTCGAAGGCGCCGTCCGACATCAGCGCGGCGACGATCGTCGACGAGATCGGCTTCGACAGTGATGCGATCTGAAACACCGTATCGGCATCGACGTGTTCCGGCGCGCCGGCCTCCCTGACACCAAAGCCATTCAGATAGACCTGATCGCCGCTCACGATTGCGACCGCGAGGCCCGGCACGGCGTCGGCCTCGATCAGGGCCTCGATGTACGTCTCAAGCTTCGGGATGGCGGCGCGGATCGACTCCGAGGTCGCGCTATCGAACGATCCAATCGTCCGTTCGTCGGCCGTCGCCTGCGCGACCGCCAGTGTCGCCAGTCCCATGGACAGCAACAGGGAAGCAAACTGTATCCGACACCGACTGAAGTATAGCCGCCTCCAAGGCATGACGATCTCCGCGGTCTTTGGCGTTACCCGTACCCAGAAGAGGCCATGAACGCGCGACCTTTACCACCTTAAAGTTGCCGCAGAAGGTAGTGAGGCTAAAGAGACGAGAGCAAATCCTGACAGTGGCCCTGGCAGGTCGTGGCGACTATCTCCGCAACGTCGAACAAGCTCCGGCTTCACCCGGATCCACGAATCGACTGCTCCTCGCGCAACACTCGGGCATCCTTGACACGGCAGCATGGCTCATACCCACCTCCGGCGCCAATCCACACTCCGGCTACGACCCCGAATACCGCCCAAGGAGCTTTCGCTCAGCAAATCCGCGAAAAAGGGCGAGCTGACGGACTATCCCGGGTGGAACGACTGGTCCTGCCGCATGTAGCCGAGAGAAGGCGCAATCGGCCCGACTCGGTGAGCGCCAGGTTCCCGCGCCGTGGCAGGCGCAATGCGCAGCGGAAGGGCAAGCCGGTCGGGATCGCGCAGGGTCGCGACGACGGAGATATCGTCGCCCGATAGCCCGTCCGGGAGCGTCACCAGACTTTCGCCGTCCGGAAAACGGTGCCAGCCGAGCGGCCGACATCCGGTATCCAGATGGCTTGCGATCGCGGTCGCAAGCGGGGTCATCTCCGGGAACGGAGCCAGGATCATCGTGGCCCCTGCGCGATCGACAGCGCATCTGCATGCTGCTCGGCGTAGCGATGCGCCCACGCCGCCTCCCCCGGAGTCGCGGCGTGGATCTCGTAGAGCGGCTGGCCCTTCGAGACCCGGTCCCCGACCTGCACCCGGAGTAGAACGCCTGCAACCTTCTGCCGCGGTGCACCTGCAAGCTTGGCCACGCGCGCGATGACTCGATTATCGATAGCGGAAATGATCCCCTGGCAGGGGGCGGGAAGCTCGATCCGGTGTGGCGCCAGCTTCGGCTCCGCGAAGCCGCCCTGCGCTTCGCATATCGCAAGGAACTTCGCCTCCGCCGCGCCGCTGTCGAGCAGCGCTTCCGCTCTTGCCCGCCCCTCGCCGGGCACTCCACCGGGCGCGAGATCGAGCAGGTGCGCCGCAAGGTCCAACGCCCTTGCCCGAAGATCCAGCGGTGCCTCGGCCCTTCGCCGGAGCACCGCCAGCACATCCGCCGCTTCGAGCGCCGGACCGATGCCACGACCGACGGGAGCGGTGCCGTCGCTGAGGTGGACGGCCAGCCGAAGGCCAATGGCCTCGCCCACCCGTAGGAACAGCGCTGACAGGGCCGCGGCCGCCTCGGCGGAACGAACCTTGGCAGTGACCCCGACTGGCATGTCGATCAGAACATGAGTGGACCCGGCTGCGGCCTTCTTCGACAGGACACTGGCCACAAGTTGTCCGGTCGAGTCGAAGTCGAGCGAGCGCTCGATGCGGATGAAGTGGTCGTCGGCCGGACTGAGGTTCAGCGCGCCTCCCCAGATCACGCAGCCGCCCTCGGCCTCGACCACTCGGCGCAGCGCCCGTTCGTCGAGCGTGACCGGGGCCATGACCTCCATGGTATCCGCCGTTCCCGCAGGGGATGTGATGGCACGGCTCGACGTTTTGGGGATCAACTGGCCGGTGGCCGCCACAATCGCGACGACCAGCGGTGTTGTCCGGTTTCCGGGCAGCCCTCCGACACAGTGCTTGTCCAGGACGCTTCGTCCGCCCCAGTCGAGGGTTTCGCCTGCGGCCTGCATCGACCGCGTCAGCGCCACGGTCTCGGTGCCGTCCAGCCGGTTTCCCGCACAGGCCGTGATGAAGGCAGCAAGATCGAGATCGGTCAGCCGGTTCTCGAGCGTGTCGCGAATGATCGATGCGAAATCGCGCTCGTTCAGCCTTTCGCCGTAGGCTTTTGCCCGGACCTTCGAGGCGGATCCGGCAGGCTCGGGATGGGAGAACCGGGCCCTGTCACCGGGGCGTGCTCCAAGCGCCGACCAGGCGGAAATGGACAACGCCGCATTGTCGACCGCCAGCCATCCGTCGTGAGCCACGACGTTCAACGTGGCGATGACCCACCGGTCGCGCAGGTCGATGCGCACTCGTGTCTGAGAGGCAAAGCCCTCCGCCCGGCAGATGTGGCAATCCTCGCGCATGTAGACGACGGGCTGACGGTAGGTGTCGATGCCCGCGGGCACGAGGATGAGCGTGTCGCTCATTTCGGGCGATCTAGATGCACTGTGTCGAGATGATCCGGAACGCGGACTGCCCGGCCGAGTTCATGCGCGACTCGCTGGCGTAACGTGTCGGCCGCCGTAGGCTCGCCATGCGTGAGATAGGTCATGCGCGGTGCCGGCCCGGACGCCATCCAGCGCAGGATTTCGTCGGCGTCGGCGTGACCCGAGAGACTTTGAAGTTGGACGACTTCCGCTTCGATTGGATAATCGCGTCCGAACATGCGCAGCGTTCGAGCGCCGCCGACCAGCGCTGCGCCTCTCGTCCCGCCGGCCTGGAACCCCGAGAGCAGAATCGTGTTCCGCCGATCGCCCCCGAAGCTGACCAGGTGATGGAGAATGCGTCCCCCGGTGAGCATACCGCTCGCCGAGATGATGATCATCGGCCCCTTCCGCGTGTTGAGTTCCTTCGACTGGTCGACCGAATTCACGCGGGTGGCAATTCGGAACATGGCCACGCAATCCTCGCGGGAGACGTGGTGCTCCTCGTGATGGCGGTGATAGATCTCGGTCGCGTCGATCGCCATCGGACTGTTGAGGTAGACAGGCACTCGAGGGATCTCACCCCGCGCCATTAGGCGGGCGAGATGAAGCATCAACCCCTGCGCACGGCCGACCGCAAAAGACGCAATCAGGACTGTCCCGCCCCGAGCGAAGGTGCGCTTGAGCACCGGCGCAAGTTCCGCCTCCGCGTCGATATCCGGATGGCGCCGATCGCCGTAGGTCGATTCGCAGACAAGCACATCGGCACCGTGAAACGGCTCCGGTGGTCTCATCAGCGGATCCGGATCGTGGCCGAGATCGCCACTGAAATGAACAATGGAGCTGCCGATCTCGAGTCGGATCTGCGCCGCTCCCAGGAGGTGGCCGGCAGGAATGAACGTCGCGGCGATGTCGTCGCCCAAGTTGATCCGTTGTTGGAACTCAACGGTCTTGAACCGCTCGAGAGCCTTCCCGGCATCTTTCAGCGTGTAGAGCGGGGTCGGGTGCCGATGCTTTGAGAATCCTTTTCGCGCCGCAAAGCGCGCCTCCTCTTCCTGAAGGTGGCCGCTGTCGGGCAGTATCAGACCGCAGAGTTCCGCGGTGGCTTCGGTACAGAGCACGCGCCCCGCATATCCGGCGCGGATCAGCGCCGGAAGATAGCCCGAGTGGTCGAGATGCGCATGTGTCAGCAGCACTGTGTCGATGCTGGAGGGTCGTGCTGGGAACGGTTTACGATTGCGGTCACGCAGGGTCTTGAAGCCCTGGAAGAGGCCGCAATCGACAAGAATGCGGCGTGACCCGGCTTCCACGAGATAGCGCGATCCTGTGACGGTTCCCGCAGCTCCGAGAAAGCGCAGATTGGGGCGTGAAAAGCGGGTCATGCCGGCCTCCTACGGGCGGTGTCAGGGGAATGGCGTGAGGGAGGGAGGTTGGCTGACGGCGTCGACATCAGGCCGCCCCGGCCCGACGCCCTCGGCGACGGTGGTGGCCCGATGTCGTTGCAGATCATGACGGCTGTAGACGTGGCGTTCCGGGTTGACGTGGTTGCGGATCGAGGTGCGGGCGCAGGCGACCCGCTGCTGCGTCTCCGGTGGCCGAAAACGAAGAATGGCGTGGTCATGTCGTCGCACCGGCTGACCCAGAGTCTCGGCGCGATTATCGAGCCGGCGGCCGGTGCATTGCCGGACCGAGACGGCGCGATCGCACAGAGCGGCGTGGTATGAGAGGGTTCGGTCGGTCGCAATTTCGAGGCGGCGGCCGTGCCGCCTCGATGCCTTCCGCGGAAAACTCTGCGCCGCCCTGCGACTTCGTGTTTTCGAGATGAAAGCCTCGAGAACTTCGGCGTCCTGGTCAAATGCGCGCCAGAGGAGGCGCGTTGCGCCCTTGATCTTCAGAATGGCTTCGTCGAGATGCCAGCGCCACGGTGTCCTTGACGGCAGTGCCACCAACCGCTTGCGGCGGATATCAGCGGTGAAGATGGGGTCGAAGCGCTCGTTCCAAATTCGTACCGTCTTGCCGGAGGCTTCGATCCCGCGCTCCTTCAGCAAATCCTTCACGTTCCGGAACGACAGCGGGAAGCCTATGTCGAGCATGACGGCGAGCGGCAACACTTCCGGTGACGTCTTGTGGTATCGAAATGTGTCGGGGTTGGGGTTCGACATGGGCATGACCATCGCACCACCGGGTCACTGGCTCAATTGCTTCCCCTATAAGGTGCCACCTTGCGGAATCTCCCACTCGCCGTCGATCAGGTACAAGATCCAATATCAATTGAACCTCCCTGTTTATTGGCGAGGTGGTAGCTTCAGGGTTGCGGAAGGGAGCCCGTCCCCCCCGAGGGTGACTGAACCCGTTAGGGAGCATGGGTCCCTTCCGCGTCGCTCTTGAACCCTGAATAGTTGCTTGGGACAGCCGATCCCGAACGACATGGACAGGATCCCACCATGCCGCGCACCGTCCTTGGCTGCGACCTCTCGCGCACCGTTCTCGACCTCCCCGGCCTGCCGGCTGTCACTTCCACACGAGGTCGCGAACGACCCGGAATCTATCGCCGCCTGGGTTTCGTCGCTGGCCTCTGACGCCCTCGTCATCTTCGAGGCGACCAGTGGCCGCGAAGGCCCGCTCAACGCTGCACTCACCGAATGCGGCGTCACCTTCTCGTGGACCAATCCACGCCAGGCGCGAGTTCGTCAGGGCCACCGGCGTCCTCGCCAAGACCGACCGGGTTGATGCCCGCGTGCTCGCCCAGATGGGCTCGGTCCTCGACCTCCCCATCACTCGCCCAAGCAGCCCGGCGCGCAGCCGGCTGTCCGATTTCCTCAGGTACTGCAGGCAGTTGGTCGATATCGGCAAGGCCGAGACGACGCGCCGGCACAACGCCGGCCAGGACGAGATCGCCGCCCAGATCGAGGCGATGATCGACCTCCTCACACGCCAGATCGCCGAACTCGATCGCGCCATCGCTCAATTCATCGAAGACGACCGGACGCTTTCTTCACAAGCTCGGCTTCTGCGCGCCGTACCTGGCATCGGCCCGATGGTCCTCGCCACTTCTCCGGGGCAAACTTCCCGAACTCGGCAGGCTCGACCGGCGCCGCAATGCGTCCCTCGCCGGCCTCGCACCCCACGCCCGGGAGAGCGGAACCCGGCGCGGCACGCGCCGCATCTGGGGCGCGCACCGCAAGGTTCGCGAAGCGCTCTACATCGCAGCCCTCACGGCACCGCGCCGCATCCCGAACCTCGTCGCCATGCGCGAGCGGATGCGCCAGAAGGGCAAGGCCCCGAAGACCATCCTCATCGCTGTCGCCCGCCAGATCTATCGGCGCGCGGACAAGGACAACCGGATCGCTACGCTCCCCGACGAGAAGAAAATCGAGGACGAGGTCGAGCAACTACGGACAGACGCGGCGTTTGAACTTGCGGCTGCCGAGCAACCGAGAGGCTCGAAGCCGCCCTCCGTGCCCCGCGCGGTCCTTGACGGTAGGTTTATAATTCCGCTGTCTTTTGGAGACGAACGCCCGGCTGTCCACTATTCGCAAATTCTACGCCGGCCGCTTCCATCGCGGCCAGCACCTTCATGACAGTAACGGCACCACTGGCTATCTCCTCGGAGCCGCGACCCTCCATATTGCGAATCGTATTGATACTGACGCCGGATTTCTCAGCGAGCCGCTTTTGCTATACTCCCGCGAGTGTACCGACCGCTCGCAACTGATTGCTTGTCACCGACGTCATACTGGCTCCGATAACTATCTTTGTATTTGTCCGAAACGTTCCGCGGCTGGTTAGTTATGAGCACCGCGTTGGTGGTTATCGCAGACAATTGGGATACCGACTTTGCGGAAGACCGCCGAGCCGGCGGTGGGGGAAGCAGTGCCTACCGCCAAGACCATCGCCTGCGACCGGACAGTCGCGGAGAGCGACGTGGCACCCACACTGTCCAACCTGATCGACGAATGGGACTCGCTGGAGGCGCGCATCAGGTTCTACACAGCAGGCGCGGAGTCCATTGCCGGGATGGGGTCCGCCACTCGTGCGGAGACGCGATGCTTCGCGCCAGCGATGACCTGATCGAGTTCGTCGACCAGTTCGAAGAGATGCTCAACGCTTTCGCCAAGGGGCATAAGGCTGGAGTAACTCGATGACCGCAGCACCAAACGGCACCGCAGGCTTTCGCACCTTCAAAGAGCCGCTGCACCTTGTGGCGGATCTCCGGCAGATCCTGCGCATCCTTCGATGCGGCGAGCTTGCGCTTGTCCTCCGTGTCACGCGGGTCGGGAGCGATGTGAAAGAGCTGCGGCGACGTTACCCGCGCCAGAAAGCGGTGCTCGTCGATCTGCACGCCAGCAAGGATGTGGCCCTCGGTCGGGTTGAAATGGACGGTAGAGCCGACGTTCATGCGCCGACCCGAACCGTCTATCCGCACGCGTTCACCGAAGTGCGCCAGCAGTCGGGCAGGGATGTGGGACAGAACGTGGGACAGAATTTCCGTCCGCCCCAGAAGCGCCAATCAAATCCAAATTGATCGATGATAAGACTGGCGGAGAGAGAGGGCCTGGGAGCGAACATTCTCCAGCTCGCACCGATTCTTCAGCGTTGCTGTCTGCTCAACTATCGCCTTGTTAAGATCTCAAAGGAGGTCTTCACGCCCGCCGGCGGCGCCCGATCAGACCGTCAGCGATCTAGATCGCTGAACACGCCGGCGAGCCAGTCGAGGAAGGCGCGGACGGCGGGGTTCGTCGCGCGGCTTTCGGGCCAGACGGCGGTGATGTCGTGGTGGTCGACGGCGTAGTCGGCGAGAACGGGCGCGAGGTCTCCGCGTGCGACGAACGGCGCGGCGAGGAAGGTCGCCGTCACCCCGATGCCGCCGCCGGCCACCAGCGCGGCCACGACGGCGTCGCTCACGTCGGCGACGATGCCGGGCTGCGGGACGATCTCGATCGTGCGATTGTCGACCCGGAACGGCCAGCGGAACGGCTGGCCGCTGCTCTGATATTGCAGGTTGACGGTGTCGTGGCCGGACAGCTCGTCGGGATGCTGCGGCGTGCCGCGGGCGGCGAGGTAGGACGGCGCCGCGAAGGCGCAGAGCCGGCACGCCGCCAGCCGCCGCGAGATCAGCCGGGCATCGCCGAGCTCGCCGATGCGAACGGCGACGTCGACCCCCTCCTCCACGATGTTGACGAACCGGTCGCTCAGCCGAAGGTCGATCGACACCATGGGGTGGAGCCGCCGGAAGGCCGGAAGCGCCGGCGCGATCACATGGACGCCGAGCGGCAGCGACGTCGCGACCCGCAGCGTGCCCACCGGATCGGATCGCGCCGTCATCGCGGCCTGCTCGATCTCCTCGACCTCGCGCAGGAGGCGCAGCGCACGCTCGAACAGCTCGCGCCCCTCGGGCGTCAGCGTCAGCGCCCGCGTCGTCCGGGTGAACAGCGACACGCCGAGCCGGGCCTCCAGTCGCTGCACGCTCCTGCTCACCGCCGACGGCGAGATCGACAGCGAGCGTGCCGCCGCCGTGAAGCTGCCAAGCGACGCCGCACGGGCAAAGGCCAGCAGCCCGGTCAGCCGATCGAGCGCGATCTGTTCCGCCATGTAACAAGAGTTAGACCGTCGGCTGTCATTATCAACGTGCTGGAAGTCCCTAGCTGTGCCGTGCAAGCAATGAGGGGGCTCCCATGAGCACCATGATGAAAGCGGTCCGCCTGCACGCATACGGCGGGCCGGAGGTTCTGACCTACGAGGACGCGCCGGTGCCGGCGATCGGTCCGGGCGAGGTGCTGGTGCGGGTTCATGCCGTCGGCATCAATCCGCCGGACCTTTATCTGCGCGACGGCTATCGCGCGCTGCCGCCCGAGTGGCGGCCCGATCCGGCCTTCCCGCTGATCATCGGCACGGACGTGTCGGGGACGGTCGAGCGGATGGCGGACGACGTCACCGGCTTCGCGCCGGGCGAGGAGGTGTTCGCCATGGTCGGCTTCCCCGAGAAGCTGATGACGGGGAGCGGCGCGTACGCGCAGTTCGTCAGCGTCCCGGCAACGGAGCTGGCGCGCAAGCCGGCCGGGATCGACCACATCGCTGCCGCCGGCGCGCCGATGTCGCTTCTGACCGCCTGGCAGTTCCTGGTCGATCTCGGCCACGACGCGCCCAACCCGTTCCAGCCCGTCCGCCACGAGCCGGTTCCGCTGAAGGGGCGGACGGTGCTCGTCAACGGGGCCTCCGGTGGCGTCGGCCATCTCGTCGTGCAGCTCGCGACGTGGAAGGGGGCGCGCGTCATCGGTGTCGCCGCCGGTCGCAACGCTCCGCTGCTGCGCGAACTCGGGGTGGACGACGTCATCGACTACAAAGTGGAAAATGCGGAGGACGTCGTCTCCGGAGTCGACCTCGTGATCGACGCGGTCGGCGGGGCGGGCATGGAGCGGTTTCTGCGCGTCCTCGGGCCCGGCGGGGCGCTGTTCCTCGTCAACCCGCTCGGCTTCCAGGGACAGGACACGGCGCGGGAGCGGGGCATCACCGTCTCCTCGACGCAGGTTCGCTCGAACGGCCCGCAGCTCGCCGAGGCGGCCCGCCTGCTGGCCGACGGCACGGTGCGCGTCGAGGTCGGCGAGACCTTTCCCCTCGCCGAGGCGGCGCGCGCCCACGAGCGCGCCATGAAGGGCGGCGTCCCCGGCAAGGTCGTCCTCACCGTCCGATAGACGACCCGTCCTGCATCGCACCCGCCGGGTATGGTCGGCCGCGCTATGCGCGACGCCGCTCGGCGGGCTGGCCTCCCCCGCCGATTCGGCCGTCCGGCTAGTCGCCCGCCACGCCGGCGAACGCGACGGTCCAGTCGGTCGTCTCGGGGACCCGCAGCCTGCCGGTGCCGGGGCCGACGGACGTCGAACCGACCGCACCGATCCCCTCGACCTGGCGGAGCGCTGCGACCGAGAAGTCGGTGAAGGCGCGGACCAGCGATCGCATGAAGCGTACCGACAGAAAGGTGAAGTAGACCTCCGAGGACCGGGCCTCGTACTCCGGCAGGATGCAAACGAGCCGACCATCGGACAGCTCCTGCGAGATGAGCAGCTGCTGCACCGGGCCGACGGCGTGAGCCGAAACAAGCGTCCGCACGAGCACGTCGGGATTGTTGCTGCGCAGGACCGAGCGGACCGGCACCGCGATGTCCGTCCCCGCCCGACTGAGCGCCAGCGTGGAGTCGGGCGCCGTCGAAATCGGGACGACGACCGGCACCTCCATCAGCCGCTCGGGCGTCTCGATCGGCCCGGTCCGCGCCAGAAGGTCCGGCGCCGCGACGAGGATGCGTCGCGTCACGCCGATCGGACGGACGATCAGCCCCGCGCCGTCCGGACGGCCGAGACGCAGCGCGAGGTCGAAATTCTCGTAAACGAGATCGACGACGCGGTCCTCCAGCGCGAGATCCACGGTGACGCCGGGATGGCGCTGCTGGAATGCCAGCACGATCGGATGGAGTTGCTTGCCATCAATGCATGTCGGCGCATGAACCCGCAGATGCCCCTCGACGGCGCCCATGTCACGTCGCACGCCCTCCAGCGCAGCCTCGATGGTCGCGAGGCCGTCCCGTGCGCCCTCGTAGAGCGTCTGCCCCGTCGGGGTGGGCCGGGCGAGCCGGGCCGAGCGTTCGAGCAGCCGTGCACCGACGTGGCTCTCCAGATTGCGCAGATGCTTGCTGACCGCCGGTTGTGAGACGGACAGGTCGCGGGCGGCGGCGCTGATCGATCCACGTTCCACCGTGCGAACGAACACACGCAGCGCCGGGGCGAGGCCCATCCCAAACTTTTGATTATGATCTATAGAAACTCATAGCCGATGGACGTTGCCTTGTCTCGCCAGCCATAGTTGCCGGCGCAAAAGGAGCGATCCCCGAATGACGATTAGCCGGCGGGCCTTCGGGGTCACCACCCCGTTCGCCCTCGCCGCCTGTGTGACGCGGGACGACGACCTTGCCGCGCGGCAGGTCGTCCTGGAGCACCGTCGCGCGTTCGCGATGTACTCGGCGATGTATGCGGCGATCGACACCGAGCCGTTTGCAATCCCGGCCATAGACGTCCGCCGCATCGCTCCGCACCTTCTGCAGCAGGAGGTCCCCGACCCGACCGGCGAGCCCGCCGGCACGACCGAGCCGAGCGCGATCGGGACCATGGTGTCCTCGGGATGCGTGCGGCCGTTCAATCAGGACATCATCGACCTCTACGCCCGCCTCCCGGTCGGAACGCGGGTCGTCGTATTGCCCGCCCTCTCCGCCGCCACGAGCTGAGATGCGCCCGGCGCTACAACGGCCGCGCCATAAACACGACTGCAACAAGGATCTTCGATCATGGGATTCAGAACGCGTGCCGCGCCGATCCTCGGCGCGCTCGTCATCGCGATGACCGCCGGGGCGCCGAGGGCCGAGGATTCCGCCGAGCGACTCGGTGCGGTGGTGCGTACGCTCGAGGTCGACCTCGGCGGGCGGATCGGCGTCCCGGTCGAAGACAACGCCACCGGCTGGACATGGGGCCATCGGTAGGACGAGCGCTTCCTCATGACGAGCACGTTCAAGTCGGTCCTGTGCGGGGCCGTGCTGGAGCGAGCCGACGCCGGCAAGCTCGCGCGGTCCGACCAGGCGCCGTTCGCATCCGAGGACATGCTCGACTATGCGCCGGTCACGGAAACCAAGGTCGGCGGGACGATGACGCTGGCGGACCTGTGCCTCGCGACGCTCGACGTCAGCGACAATTCGGCGGCCCACATTCTGATTGAACGGCTCGGCGGTCCGCAGGCGGTGACGAACTTCCTGCGCCGGACCGGCGACGACACGACCCGTCTCGACCGCACAGAACCGGCGGTGAACGACTTCGCGCCCGGCGATCCGCGCGACACGACGACGCCGACCGCGATCGTCGCCACCTGGAAAGCGATGCTGCTCGGCCCGGCGCTCGGGCCCGCCTCCCGCGACATCCTGAGCGACTGGATGAGCCGCGGCGGCGTCACCGGCGCGCTGATCCGCGACGCGCTGCCGGCCGACCGGCACGTCGCCGACAAGTCCGGCGCCGGCAACGGGTATACCCGCAGCCTCGTCGCAATGGTCACGCCGCCGGACCGCGCGCCGTGGTTCGTGGCGATCTACATCTCCGACACGCCGACGGACTTCGCGACGCGGAACGCTGAGCTGATACGGATCGGCGAGGCCGTCGCCGACGTGCTGCTCTCGCGCTGAGGCCACGCGTGGCGATCTCATGACCGCCGCGCGCCGCTGCCGTCAGACCGCGAGGCAGCGGTACTTCACCTCCAGATAATCCTCCACGCCGTGGTAGAAGCCCTCGCGGCCGTGGCCGCTCTCCTTCATGCCGCCGAACGGGGCGACCTCGGTGGAGATCAGGCCGGTGTTGCAGCCGACGATGCCGAAATCGAGCGCCTCAGCGGTGCACCAGATGCGGGAGACGTCGCGACCGTAGACATAGCCGGCGAGGCCGAACGGGGTGTCATTCGCCATCGCCGTCACCTCGGCCTCATCGCGGAAGCGGACGACCGCCGCGACCGGGCCGAAGATCTCTTCACGAAACAGGCTCATTCGCGGCGTGACCCCGGTGACGACGGTCGGCTCGAAGAAGGTGCCGCCGAGGGCGTGCGGCCGGCCTCCGGCGACAACCCTCGCTCCGCCCGCGCGCGCCTCCTCGATCAGCGCCGCCACCTTGTCGCGCGCCGCCTCGTCGATCAGCGGTCCGACGTCGGCGCCCGCTTCGAAGCCCCCTGCGACCTTGAGGGTCGCCACCCGCGCCGCCAGTTTCTCGACGAACGCATCGTGGACGCCGTCGTGCACGAAAATGCGGTTGGCACACACGCACGTCTGCCCGGCGTTGCGGTACTTCGAGGCGACCGCCCCCTCCACCGCCGCGTCGATGTCGGCGTCGTCGAACACGATGAACGGCGCGTTGCCGCCCAGTTCCATCGACGTGCGCGTCGGGGGACAGTGCCGACCGTCTCACCCGACGCGGGTGCGGTGACGGCAATGGTGGCGCTGTCGGCCGCGTGGATCCAGCGGCCGCCGACAAGGCAGGCATCGCGCAGGAGGGCGAAGTTCTTCAGCGGGGGCATCAGATCGGCTTCGCGTCAGGGTCGGGTTCGCGCAGATCCTTCAGCGTGGCCGTGCCGCCGAACAGGCCGAGGCTGATGTTCGAGACGTCCCGGAAGATGACGTAGGCCGGCACGCGGCCACTCTGGCCGGAGGCGTCGCCGAGGATCTTCGTGGCGCGCTCCATGAAGACCTCCTTCGCGGTCGCGTCGAAGCCGCCTTCGAGGGCGTTCACGAGAAGCGTCGCGATCTTAGCCGTGGCCCGCTTGCCCCCATGGTAGATGTCGCCGGCGGGAAGGTCGCAGAAGTGCAGGTACGTCGTGCTGCGGATGAATGGGGTCCGGGCCAAGCGCTCGCACTCGGCGCCAAGATCAGTCAGCTTCTCGGCGATCTCATCCTTCGCCGCCTGGTCGAACGTGCCTTCGGCAGCGCTCAGAAACATGATGGGCATGGTTGTTTGTCCGTATATTTCAGTTGAAGTCGGTGACGACGACGAAACCCTCGGTCTCGAAGGTCGGCAGTCGATCGAAGACGCCCTGAACGTCCGCGAGCGCGACCTCCTCCGTGATCAGCCGGCCAGGCTGCAGCTTGCCGCTGTCGACCAGGCGGAGGAGTTCGGGATAGTCCGCGTGCGGGTTGCCCAGCGTGCCGACGAGCGACCATTCCCGGAACACCATGAGGTCCACCGGCAGCGTGATCGCGCCCTTGTCGTCCTGCGTCGTCAGCCCCGCGACGCACAGTCGCCCGCCCTTGGCCAGCGTGTGCAGCGCGGTGAGCGTCGAGTTCTGACCGCCCATCGCGTCGATCGCGACGTCGGCCCCCCGGCTGCCAATGAGCGTGTCCAGGCTTTCGCGGACCTCCTCGGGGGTGAGGCCGGACGAGTTGATCGCGTGGCTCGCCCCGACCGCCTTGGCGGCTTCGAGCGCGCTGTCCTTGGTGTCGATCGCGACCACCAGCGCGCCCAACGCCGATGCGATCTCAACGGCCGACCGGCCGACGCCACCGGCACCGACCACGACGACGGTCTCGCCGCCCTGGACCTCAGACCGCGTCCTCACGGCCCGGAAGGAGGTCATGTAGCGGCAGCCCAGCGCCGCGGCGTCCTTCTCCGTGACGTTGGCGGGCAGCTCGATGCAATTGAAGTCTGCGTTCGGAACCTTTGCCAGCTGTGCGAAGCCGCCCGAACCCGGGGTGGTGAAGCCCCATGCCGGATTGTCGCAAAGGTTCGACAGGCCCTTGCGGCAGTAGGGGCAGTCCCCGTCACCGAAGTTGAACGGGACGCAGACGCGCATCCCCGGCTTCAGGCGTTTGACGTTGGCGCCGACGCGGTCGACCACGCCGCCGATCTCGTGACCGAGCGTGATCGGCAGCGGAAGTTTTAGGCCGCCCCAGACCCAGTCCCCGTTCCAGACGTGCCAGTCGGTCCGGCAGATGCCGCAGGCGCTGGGTCGGACGAGAATGTCGTCGGCGCCGATCTCCGGGACCGGGACGTCCATGAGTTCCATCGGCTTGCGGAACTGTTCCGCTACGACAGCGCGCATCGTTTCCATGGTGGCTCCACGAATTGTTGGAAGGTTCGGGCAAGCAGCCGGATTCGTCGCGCGACATCGGCGACTGCAAGGATGGTTGCCTTCGGCCTGCCGGCGCGAGGAGCTCCGCCGACCCCCTTCGCCGCGTCGCTCGCATCGAGCGCCGGAGGCAACCGTTCGGCCGGAGTTTTTGCGCGGCGCTTGGATGACTGTCTCGTTAAGCGACATAATCTGGTATGAATTCTGCGGTCGACGCCGATGCGTTGCATCGTCGACACCGTGCAGGTTTCATCGCCGAGACCGGTCGGGACTTCTGTTCGGTTGGATCGTGCCCTCGGAGAAAGCGCACGCCGTGTCTTCACGTGACGATGAGAATTCGGACGAGTCGGCCGCCGACGCCGGGCGCAACGCTATCGAACGCGCAAGCTACGTTTTCGGGCCGTTCCGTCTCCTCCCGCAGCAACGGCTGCTCCTGGGGGCCGACGGGCCGCTCGCGATCGGCTCGCGCGCGTTCGACATCCTGACGTTTCTCGTCGCGCGGGCCGGTGGTGCCGTCTCGAAAGAGGAGTTGCTCCGCCACGCCTGGCCGAACACGTTCGTCGAAGACGACAATCTGAGGGTCCACATCGCCGCCCTGCGCCGCGCCCTCTCTGCCGCGGCACCGGGGATGACGTTCATCGCCACTGAGATCGGGCGGGGCTATCGCTTCGTCGCTCCGGTCAGCGTCGCGCCGCCGGAGACGGCAGCTTCAACGACTCCCCCGCCGAACCTGCCGCCGAACCTTCCGGGGGATCTCGGCATCATCGGCCGCGCCGACGATATCGCGGCCGTCGCGAGGCACCTGAGCCGGGCGCGGCTCGTGACGATCGTCGGCGCGGGCGGGGTCGGCAAGACGACCGTTGCCGCGGCCGCGGCCCGCGATGCCGCCGCGCAGGGGCAGACCGTGATCTTCGTCGACCTCTCGACGGTCGGGGATCCGCAACTGGTTCCGATCGCGATCGCGGCCGCGCTCGGCGCCGCGACGTACCCGAACGCGCTCGATGCGACCGTCGCCGCGCTGCGCCATCGGCCCAGCCTCCTCCTGCTCGACGGTTGCGAGCATCTCGCCCATGCGGTCGCCGTCGCGTCGGACCGGATCTGCAGACAGGTTCCAGATGCAACGATTCTGGCGACGAGCCGGGCCCCGCTCGGCCTCGCCCAGGAGCACGTCTTCCGGCTGGAGCCTCTCGCCAGCCCGGCGCCTGGCTCCGCCTTGCTGCCGCAGGAGGCGCTCGCCTACGCTGCCGTCGAGTTGTTCGTGACCCGTGCGCGCGAGCGGAGCGGCTACGAACTCGCCGGTGACGATGCTCCGGTCGTGGCCGACATCTGCCGGCTGCTCGACGGCATCCCGCTGGCGATCGAACTCGCCGCCGCGCGCGCGACCACGCTCGAACTCGGCACGATCCGCGCTTCGGTCTCGGACAGCCTGTCGCTCCTGACGCACGGTCCTCGCAACGCGCCGCTGCGACAGCAGACGCTGACGGCGACGCTCGACTGGAGCTACAGTCTGCTCTCGGACACCGAAGCCTGCATCCTGCGCGGCGTTTCGGTGTTCGCCGGCTACTTCAGCAGCGACGACGCGATCGCCGTCGTCGCGGACGCAGAGCTCGCCCCTGCCGAGCTCGCCGCAGGCATCGCCGGGCTGACCGCCAAATCCCTCATCGCGAGCAGCGTGCGCGACGGCGCCTTGCGCCACCGCCTCCTCGAAAGCACGCGGGTGTACGCCTCCGGTCGTCTCGAGGCCGCGGGGGAAGATCGCGATCGCACCCGCCGGCATGCGGAGCACCTGCTTGGCGTTTTCGAGCACGCCGAAGCGGAATGGAACTCCCGCCCGACCCGCGACTGGGCGGCATCCTATGCCGTCCGGATCGACGACCTGCGCAAGGCGCTCGTCTGGGCCTTCGCTCCCGGCGGCGATGCGCATCTCGGACTCCGGCTGACGAGCGCCGCGATCCCGCTGTGGGACGCGCTTTCGCTCGTCGGCGAAAGCCGGTCCCACGTTGCGCGCGCCCTCACCGTATTCGAGAGCGGAGTGTGCGAGAACGGCCCCATCGAGGCCAAGCTTCGCGCCTCGCACGCATGGGGTCTGACGCTGGAGGAAACGCTCGTCCCCGAGATCGAGGGGGCGTGGGAGCGTTGCATCGAACTTGCCAGACGCAACGCAAATGCTGACATCGAGCTGCGCGCACTCTGGGGCCTCGTGTACTACCTGATCTACTCGGGCCGGCCGGCCGACGCGTTCGCGCCGCTGGGCGGATTTGCCGAGGTTGCGGCGCGCGAGGATGCCGCCGCGCTCCCCGACGGCGAACGGCTCCGCGCGCTCGCGGAGTTCCAGACCGGCGACCTTAAATCCGCGCACCGCCGGATCGAGACGCTGGCGCGCGGCCGTCAGCCCAGATCGCCGCCCGTCAAGCTGGGCCGGTTCCATTTCGACCGGACCGTCGCGATCCACAGCACGCGTTCGCTGACGCTCTGGCTACTCGGTTATCCTGATCAGGCGGCGCGCGCCGCGACGCAATCTGTCGACACCGCACTTTCGATCGACCACGGCGTCTCGGTCTCCAACTCGCTCGTCGCATCGGCGCTTCTGGTGGCGCTCTGGCGCGGCGCGGTGGACGAGGCGGACGCGTATCTGGCGCTCCTCTACGACACGGTGTGTCGCAACGACATCTGGGTGTGGCGACCGCTGGCGAAGACGCTCACCGCATGGGCCGTCACCGAGCGTGGCAGCACGGACGCGATCGATGCCTTGCGCGCCTCCATCGCCGAGCTCGAACGGGCCCGGTTCCTGATCCGCGTCCCGTTCTATCGGAGCGTCCTCGCCGAAGCGCTCGCGGCGCGCGGCGACCTCGACGAGGCGCAAACAACGATCGCCGCCGCAGAGGCCGGCGTTGCGACACAGCGCGAGACGTGGTGTCGGCCGGAAGTGCTGCGGGTCGCTGGCGTCGTGCACATGCGCAGCGGCGACCGTGACGGAGCCGCCGGCCTGTTCGCCCGCGCCATGGCCGACGCGGAGGCGATGGGAGCGCGTTCGTGGCAGCTTCGCATCGCCACCGCCATGATGGATCTGGGCTCGCAGCGCGGCGCCGCGGAGCAGCTCGACCAGCACTATCGGCGGTTCGACGAGGGGCTCTCGACGCGCGACCTCGTGCGCGCCCGTGCGCTTCTGGCAGGGACTGGTCCCGCGGCCGGGATTCGCGACACACAGACTTAGGGCCGGCGAACAATCGTCGGTTGGCGGCCGCGCAAATGAGCGAAACGAACCAGCTCCTGAGAGAATCTGCATAGTCTGCCGAGGACCTGCGCCACTACCTCCAGGCAACCGGGCGCGACGGCTGTACGTCCGCCAATCACGGAAGCCTGGAGCCGGACATGCTGGAAAAGGTTGCATTCCCACCCGAGCACGATCCGCGCGTCTCGGCCCTTTATGCGCTGAACGAGACCGACGTGGACGCACCGCCGGAGGTGGTGTGGAAGCTGCTCGTCGAGGCGGAAAACTGGTCGCGGTACTTCCCGCCGGAGGATCGCGTCTCGATCCACGGTGACGAGAGTGAGCTTCGCCTCGGAACCCGGTTCACACGGGTGACGGTCGGATATCCGATGCGGTGCGTCGTGACCGGGTGGGTTCCGCAGCGCAAGCTCACCTGGGCGACGACCGTCGATGGCGACGAAACCGGGTCGACCGCGGTCCACGGCTGGATCGTCACGCCGACTGCGACCGGCGCGCATCTTCTGACCGAAGAGACCCTGCAAGGCCCGTTTTTCCTGGATCTGATCGGCCGGAAGAACCCCGGAGCACTGTACCGATATCACCAGGACTGGGTCGAAATGCTGGCCGGCGCCGCCGAGACCATCGCACGCGACGGCCGTTCCCGCCCCCGCGAGCGGAGTACCGTACAATGACAAGCCGCCCGTTTCTAATCGCGGCCGCAATCGCAGCGCTCGTCCTCCCGACCGCCGCGCTCGCGCAGACGACCGACAAGGCAAACCCCTACGCCGGGATCGACGTGTCCGACGACAGTCTGGTCCGGGAGCTTCCCGGCTTCGAGCGTCGCTTCGCCGAGGTGAACGGCATCCGCATGCACTACGTCGAAGGCGGCGAAGGGTCGCCGGTCATCCTGATGCCCGGCTGGCCGCAGACCTGGTGGGCGTTCCACAAGATCATGCCCGCCCTTGCGCAGAACCATCATGTCATCGCGGTCGACATTCGCGGCATGGGCGCCACGGACAAGCCCGGCGGCGGCTATGACAAGAAGACCATGGCCGAGGACATCCGCCAGCTGATCGCGCACCTCGGCTACAGTGAGGCGCACCTCGTCGGCCACGACATCGGATCGCAGGTCGCCTACGCCTTCGCGGCCAACTCCCCCGAGGCGGCGATGTCGGTGACATTTCTCGACGTCGCGGCGCAGCCGCAGAGCACGCGTGACCTGCGGCTGGTGCCGCCCCGCCCCCTTACGGGGACCTTCTCGGAGGACTTCTTCCTCTGGTGGTTCGCCTTCAACCAGGTGCCGGACCTTCCCGAGGCGCTGATCGAAGGCCGCGCCCACATCCTCCACGGCTGGTTCTGGGACCAGCTCCTCTATCGCAAGGACGCCCTGACGGAGCGCGACCGCGCGGTCTACGCCGCCGCGTACGACACGCCCGACGGGATCCGTGGCGGCAACGGCTGGTATCAGGCCTACGCGCAGGACCTCGACGATCAGCTCACCTATCCGGACACGCTGGGCACGCCCTCGCTCGGGATCGGGGGCCTCGGCCACCCGCTCCTCGTCGAACTGATGGAGGCCCGCTTCAGCGAGCCGCGCATCGAGCATCTTCCAGGCGTCGGGCACTACGTCGCCGAGGAGGCCCCGGAGGACGTCATTCGTCTCCTGACCGCATTCATCGGCCGGGTCGAGGCCAACTGAGACGCCCGGCCAACTCCGCCGGCACGCAACGAAGCGAAAATCGCCCCGGACCGCCTGATCGCCGGCGCCGGCCGCCGACGGCTCACCCGCAGTGAAGGGAAACCCCATGAAGCGCACACCAAGACGCCCGAACTACCACGAAGGCCGCAGGCAATTCCTGATCGGGGCGGCGGCAAGCAGTGCATTGCCTCTCGTGGCGAGCGATGCGGCGGCCCGGACCGCTCCGCCGCCCTCGACGGCAGAGACGCGCGACGCCTCCGAAACCAACCTCGCCGTCAACGGGCGCATGTACCGGGTCGAGATCGACCCCCGCACCACCCTCCTCGATGCGCTGCGCGATCACCTCGGCCTCACCGGCGCCAAGAAGGGCTGCGACCACGGCCAGTGCGGGGCCTGCACGGTCCTCGTCGACGGTCGCCGGGAGCTGTCCTGCCTCACGCTTACGGTGGCGGTGGCGGGGCGCGAGGTCACCACCATCGAGGGGCTGGCGGGGCCGGACGGCACGCTGCACCCGATGCAGCAGGCGTTCATCGACCACGACGCCTTCCAGTGCGGCTACTGCACGCCGGGGCAGATCCTGTCCGCCGTCGGCTGCGTCCGGGAGGGGCGCGCGGGCACCGAGGACGAGATCCGCGAAGCCATGAGCGGCAACCTGTGCCGCTGCGCCGCCTATCCCAACATCGTGCGCGCGGTGCTCGAGGCCCGCGACCTGGTGGAGGGCTGAGATGCGTCCGTTCGCGTACATCCGCCCGGCGTCGCTGGCCGAGGCCGTCCTCGCCATGGCCGAGGCCGAGCCCTCGTCCGATGCCATCCTCGTCGGCGGCACCACACTCATCGACCTCATGAAGCTCGACGTCATGCAGCCGAGCCGCCTCGTCGATCTGAGGGCGCTGGAAGCAGAGCTGGGGCACGTTCGCGCCGGCCCGGAAGGGCTGCGCCTCGGTGCCTTCGCCAGGATGGCCGACGTCGCCGCCGACCCCGCCGTCGTTGCCGACTACCCCGTGATCGCGCAGTCGCTGGCACTGGCGGCGAGCGCGCAATTGCGCAACATGGCCAAACTGGGCGGCAACGTCCTGCAGCGGACGCGCTGCGCCTATTTCCGCGACCCCTCCTGGGCGGCCTGCAACAAGCGCGTGCCCGGCAGCGGGTGCGCGGCTCGCGAGGGCGCCAACCGGACGCACGCCGTTCTTGGCACGAGCGAGCATTGCATCGCGACCTATCCGGGAGACCTCGCGCAGGCGCTGATCGCGCTCGACGCCGATGTCGTCGTCGCCGGCCGGCATGGCGCCCGCACCGTTCCGTTCGCCGCGCTGCACCGGCTGCCCGGTTCGACACCTGATCGGGAGACGAGCCTGGAGCCCGGCGAGATCATCGCCGAGTTCGTCGTTCCGGCCCGGTCGTGGACGTGGCGGTCGCTGTACCTGAAGGTCCGCGACCGGCAGAGCTACGAGTTCGCGGTCGCGTCCGCCGCGGTGGCGCTGGACCTCGACGGCGATACGGTGCGCGACGTGCGGATCGCGCTGGGCGGCGTCGCGACCGTCCCGTGGCGGGCGCACGAGGCCGAGACGGCCCTCAAGGGCGGCGCGCTCTCGCAAGGCGCCATGCAAGCGGCGGCCCGAATCGCGTTCGCCGATGCGCGGCCGCACTCTCACAACGCCTTCAAGATCGCCCTCGGCGAGGCGACGCTCGTCCGCGCCCTGCGCGAGGCAGCCATGATGGAGCCCCGGCCATGAACCTTCCGCTCTTTCCGACGCCCGCCCACGCCGTGCCACGCGTCGAAGGGCGCGCCAAGGTCACCGGCGCGGCGCGCTATGCGAGTGACGTGCGCCTGCCGCGAACGGCCTACGCCTATCTCGTTACCAGCCGGATCGGACGCGGCGCGGTGCAGGCGTTCGAGCTGACCTCCGCGAGGGCGGTCCCGGGCGTCCTCGACATCCTCACGCACGAGACGGTCGGTGACGCGATCCCGCAGCGCCCGTCGCTCTATGCCGGCGGCTACCTGGCGGACTCCGTGCGCCCGCTCGGATCGGCAGAGGTCGCCCATTGGGGGCAGCCCGTCGCCATGGTCCTCGCCGAGACCTTCGAGGCCGCGCGAGAGGCGGCAGGGCGGGTCGGCGTCAGCTGCGACGAGGCGCCGACCGCGGTCGCCATCGATGCCGGCACGGTGCAGAAGCTGGAGCCGATGACCATCACGACCGGCGACGTCGCGGCGGCGTTCTCGGCGGCGCCCGTCACGGTCGACGCGCGCTACTCGACGCCGACGCAGCACCAGAACCCGATGGAGCTGTTCGCCACCCAGTGCGTGTGGGACGGCGACCGGTTGACCGTCCACGAGCCGAGCCAGTACCTGAACAACGTCAAGTTCGGCCTCGCGGACCAACTCGGGATCGAGCCGGACCGCATCCGCGTGGTGTCGACATATGTCGGCGGCGCCTTCGGCGCCAAGGGCTTCCTCACCCAGCGCACCGCCCTTGTCGCACTGGCGGCGCGGCGGCTCGGGCGTCCCGTGGTGCTGGTACCGACGCGCGAGCAGGGCTTCACCCTCTCCGGCTATCGCGCGGAGACGCGCCATCACGTTGAACTCGCAGCGGACCGCGACGGCCGCCTGACCGCGATGCGCCACGAGGGCTGGGAACTGACCTCGCGCGCCGACACCTTGGCGATGGGCGCCGCGTCGATGACCGCGCGGCTCTACGCCTGCCCCAACATATCGGTCCGCGTGAACGCTGTCGCCGCCGACCGCTCGACGCCCGGTTTCATGCGCGCGCCCGGCGAGATGCCGTACGGATTTGCTCTGGAGAGTGCGCTCGACGAACTCGCCGTGAAGCTTGCCATGGATCCGGTGGAGCTGCGGCGCGTCAACGACACGCTGACCGACCCTGTCGGCGGCCTCCCCTACACCAGCCGCTCGCTGATGCGCTGCTTCGACGAGGCGGCGGCGGCATTCGGCTGGGCCGCGCGCTCCCCGGAGCCGGGCTCCATGACGGATGGCGATTGGCGCGTCGGCTGGGGCTGCGCGGCGGCGTTCTATCCGACCTACGCCGGAGCCTCGGCCGCCCGTGTCCGCCTCACCGCGGACGGGCGGGTGCACGTCGCCAGCGCCGGCCACGAGCTCGGCCAGGGCATGACAACGATGATGGCGCAGGTCGCCGCCGAGGAACTGGGCGTTTCTGTCGACCGGGTCGCGGTGGCGATCGGCGACAGCGACCTGCCGCCGGCCATCGTCGCGGGTGGCTCATCCTCCACCGCGAGCGTTGCCCCGGCGATCATGGCCGCGTGCGCCGCGATCCGCCGACGGCTCGATGCAGCGACGCCCGCCGCCGTCATCCCGGCGATGGAGGCGTCCGGGATGGGCGCTGTGGAGGAGCTGGCGGAAATCCGCCCGCACGGCGTCGCGCCGGACGGGATGCGCGCACTCTACCGCGGTCAGGCGGGTCCGGCCGGCGGGGTGCATTTGCCCGACCGGGTGCAGTTCGCGCTGGGGGCGCAGTTCGTCGAGGTCCGCGTCCACGCGCTGACGCACGAGATCCGGGTGCCCCGCGCGGTCGGCGCCTTCGCGTGCGGGCGCATCATCAATCCGCGCACCGCGCATAGCCAGCTCGTCGGCGGAATGATCTGGGGCATCGGCTCGGCGCTCTTCGAAGCGACCGAGATCGACGAGCGCAACGGCGCCTATATCAACGCGAACCTCGCCGAATACCTCTTACCTGTGAACGCCGATATCGGCGACGTGCAGGCGATCATGGTGCCCGAGGAGGACAGCGCGGTGAACGCTGCCGGGGTGAAGGGCGTCGGCGAGATCGGCGTGGTCGGTGTCGCGGCGGCCATTGCCAACGCCGTGTACCACGCCACGGGGCGGCGAGTGCGCGACCTGCCCATCAGGATCGAGCATGTGCTCTAGCCGGACGTCGCCGGGGGCGCATGCACCGGCGCGATTCACAAGCATTTACATGCGGGCACGTGGCGTCCGTGCTCCAGCATCGCCAGCTGTCACGTCATCCGAGGACGGGGAATGAGTGCCACCATGCAGACAAGCCAGATCGCGATCACCGGCTTCGGACGGGTCGGCCGCGCCATCGCGGCGATGCTGCTCGCCCGGCGCTCGCGCTATCGGGATCTCCTTGGTGTCGACGTTCGCCTGGTCGCGGTCTGCGGTTCACGGAGCGGCCTGTTCGATCCCGCCGGGCTCGACGAGGCGCGGTTCGACGCCCTCGAGGAAGACCTGAGCGGGCCGGACTTCGTCGCCTCCACCGGCGCCGACGTCGTGATCGAAGCCGGGCCGAGCGACCACCGCACCGGCGGCCCCGGCCTCGCCTACCTCACGATGGCGCTCGAAGCCGGGCGCGACGCCATCGCCGTCTCCAAGGGCGCGCTGGTCCACTCCGGCCCCCGGTTGCGCGAAATCGCACGCGGCACGGGCGCGACGTTGAAGGTCAGCGGGGCGACCGGTGCCGCACTGCCGACCATCGACCTCCTCGACTACAATCTTCGGGGAACCACCGTTCTCGGCCTCGAAGGGATCCTCAACGCCACGACGAACTTCCTGCTCGACGCGATGATGACGCGCGGTGTGGGGCTCGCGGAGGCGCTCGCCGAAGCGCAGGCCGGCGGCTTCGCGGAACGCGACCCGCGCGGCGATCTCGAGGGCTGGGACACGGCCTACAAGCTCCTGATCCTTGCGAACTTCGGCCTCGATGCCCGCCTGACCCTCGACGACGTCGCGGTCGAAGGCATCGCGGCCATCACCGCGGACGACATCGCCACGTGGCAAAGCGAAGGGCGCGTCCCGAAGCTGGTCGGCCGGCTGACGCGCGAGGGCGATCGGTTCGCGGCGCGCGTCGGACTGGAGACTTTCACCAGGAACGATCCGCTCGCGCACGTCTCGGGCCACGACAAGGCGATCCGCGTCGCGACCGACACGATGGGCGAGCTTGTCGCCATCGGCGGCGCGTCAGAGCCGACCGCGACCGCGGCCGCCGCGCTGAAGGACCTCGAGCACATCCTCACCGCGCGCCTCTCGCGCGGCCGAGCGGGATGAGGCGCGCGATGCCCACCGTGCAAGCCATCCGACACGTCCATTTCGAGGATCTCGGCAGCTTCGCCGCCCCTCTGACCGAGGCGGGCTACGCAATCCGGTACGTCGAGGCCGCCGGGGGCGATCTCGCCGCGCTCGATCCGCTGGCGGCCGATCTCCTGGTCGTCCTCGGCGGGCCGATCGGGGTGGCCGGCGAAGAAACTTATCCGGCCGTTGCGCAGGAGTTGCGGTTCCTGCACACGCGCCTCGCGGCGGACCGGCCGACGCTGGGCATCTGCCTCGGCGCGCAGCTGATGGCGCAGGCGCTCGGCGCCGCCGTCCATCCGGGGGCGGTGAGGGAGATCGGCTGGTCGCCGGTCGAACTGACGCCGGACGGGATGGCGAGCCCGCTCGCCGCACTCGCGGGCACGCCCGTCCTCCACTGGCACGGCGACAACGTCGATTTGCCGGACGGATGCGTCCGGCTCGCCGCGACGCCCGAATGCCCGACGCAGGCCTTCGCAAAGGGGCCGAACATCCTCGCGCTGCAGTTCCACGCTGAAGCGATAGCCGCAACCTTCGAGCACTGGCTCATCGGTCACGTCGTGGAGCTGGCGCACGCCGGCATCAGCCCGAACGCCCTGCGCGCCGACGCCGTGGAACACGGACACCGCCTCGGCGTCCAGGCGGATGCGATGTTCCGCCGTTGGCTTTCCGACCTGACCCCGCCCGCCTTGTAGGCGAGCGCCCCGAGACCGCACGGCATGCCCTGCCGCGCAAGGAGTTCTTCCCATGCCGACACATACGACACGCGATGGCGTCTCGCTCTACTACAAGGATTGGGGCCCGCGCTCCGGGCAACCGATCGTCCTGTCGCACGGCTGGCCGCTCTCGGCCGATGCCTGGGACCGGCAGATGCTGGCGTTCGGGAACGCCGGCTACCGCGTCGTCGCCCATGACCGCCGCGGCCACGGCCGCTCCGCCCAGCCATGGGACGGCAACGACATGGATCGCTACGCCGACGACCTCGCCGAGCTGATCGAGTATCTTGACCTGTCGGGCGCCGTGCTGATCGGCCATTCCACCGGCGGCGGCGAGGTCGCGCATTATATCGGCCGGCACGGCTCGTCACGCGTGGCGAAGGTGGTGCTGGTCGGAGCCGTGCCGCCGCTGATGCTGCGCACCGATGCGAACCCGGAAGGCACGCCGATGGCGGTCTTCGACGACATCCGCGCGCAGGTCGAGGCCAACCGGGCACAGTTCTACTATGACCTGACGATGCCGTTCTACGGCTTCAACCGTCCGGGCGCCGTCGTCGACGAGGGACTTCGCGAGAGCTTCCGCCTCCAGGGGCTCGCCGGCGGCATCAAGGGCCAGTTCGACTGCGTGCGCGAGTTCTCCGAGGTCGACTACACCAGAGACCTCGAAGCGATCGACCGCCCGACGCTGATCGTCCATGGCAGCGACGACCAGATCGTTCCCCTCGCCGCTTCGTCGGCCAAGGCGGCCGAGATCGTGAAGGACGCGGTCCTGACGGTCTACGAGGGAGGCTCGCACGGCCTCGCCCAGATCGACGCCGACCGCTTCAATGCCGACGTCCTCTCCTTCATCCGTGGGTGACGTCATGCACGGCATCAACCTCAGCGCCAATGCGCGCACCGTCTCGGTCGACTGCCTGCAGGCCATTCTGGCCGACGGTATCGATCTGGCGCTCCTCACCAAGCACGCCCACTGGAACCTCAAGGGGTCGCGCTTCATCGCGCTTCACGAGATGCTCGACGGCTTCCGCTCCGACCTCGACGGCCACGTCGACGCCACCGCAGAACGCATCGTCCAGCTCGGCGCCGTCGCCGAAGGTTCGGTGCAAGCGGTGGCGGCTTCGACGCGCCTGCCGGTCTATCCCGACGCATTGCGTGCCGAGGAGGATCATCTGGCGGCGCTGGCGGAGCGGTACGCGGCGCTCGTGGGAGCCGTCCGCGAGGGGATCGACCAGACCGGCGGAGCCGGCGACGCGGTCACCGCGGACATCCTCACCGGCTTCGCGCGCAGTCTCGACAAGGCGCTGTGGCTCGTCGAGGCGCACGCGGGTTGACGCGATCGTAGACAAGGATTTTGGCATGAACGTCTTCATCATCGGGATCGGCGGCGGTGTCGGCGTGCGGCTCGCCCGCCAGCTGACGGCGCGAGGCAACCGCGTCGACGGACTGGTCCGCCAGGCGGCGAAGCGGGACGAGCTGGCCGCCGAGGGAATTGCGACCACGCCCGGCGACCTTGTTGCGATGTCGGTCGCCGAACTCGCCGAAGCGATGCGCGGCAACGACGCCATCGTGTTCACCGCCGGCGCGGGCGGACGCGACGGGCCCGAGGCGACCGATCAAGTAGACGGCGAAGGGCCAGGCAAGCTCGCGGCCGCCGCCGAACTCGCCGGCATCCGGCGCTTCGTCCTCGTCTCCGTCTTCCCGGAGGCGTGGCGCGAGCGGCGGATGAACGAGGACTTCGAGCACTACATGGTCGCCAAGAAGCACGCGGAGACCCAGCTTGTGCTCACCGCCCTCGATTGGGTGATCCTGCGACCGTCGGCGCTGCGCAACGAGCCGGGCGCCGGCACCGTCGACCTCGGCCTCGCGAAGGTTCACGAGGAGATCCGGCGCGACGACGTCGCTGTCACGATCGCAGAACTCCTGCGTCAGCCCACCGTCAACCGCGTCATCCTCGAGGTCACGGGAGGCACGACGCCCATCGAGGGCGCCGTCGCGGCGATGAAACCTTAGTCCGCTCCAGAGACAGGATCCGTGCATGAATGAACACGAAGATCTGTGCCGCCTCGTGCCGCTGACCGAGCGCCAAGCCAAACGTTACGGGATGCATACGCACATCGACGGACTGACGCTCTCCTGTTTCACGCGGGCGAGCGAGCCGTTCGTGACCGTGCAGCACCCCGTCTACAGCGTCGTGCTGCAGGGCGAGAAGGAGGCGATGATCTGCGACCAGCTCGTCCGGTACACCGCCGGCCAATCGCTGATCGCCGGCGTCGATCTGCCCGTCACGTCGCGCATCGTCGAAGCGAGCACTGCCACGCCCTACCTCGCGATCAGCGTCGCGCTCGACCTGTCGAACGTCGCCGAACTTATCGGCAACCAGGCGCACGGGCCCGCTGCAGAGGCGGCGGCGCCATTCGGCGTCATGGACTTCGATCCGGCGCTCGCCGATCCGCTGGCCCGGTTGCTCGAGCTTCTCGATCGGCCGGCCGACGTCCCGATTCTCGCTCCGATGATCAACCGGGAGATCGTCTGGCGCCTGCTCCACAGCCCGTTCGCGCCGCTCCTGCAAGCGCTGGCATGGCCGGAGGGGAACATCGCCCGCATCGGCCGGGCGACGCAGTGGATCCGCGAGAATGTCTCGGAGCCGCTGCGGGTCGCGGAGCTGGCGGAGCGCGTCAACATGAGCGTTCCGAGCTTCCACCGGCACTTCAAGACGGTCACCACCGTTTCGCCGCTTCAGTTCCAGAAGCAGATGCGGCTCCACATCGCCCGAAAACGACTACTCGCGGCGGAGAGCGTCGCCGCCGTCGCCTACAACGTCGGCTACGAGAGCCTGTCGCAGTTCAATCGCGACTACCGCAAATTCTACGGCCTCGCGCCGACACAAGACGTCGCCACCCTGCGGCAGGAGCTGCGGGATCGCGGATCCCCGAACGGCGCGGCGTCGGCCGCGCGCCTTCCCCCAATTCCGAACGAGAGCACCCGATGAACGTCCTCATGGTCCTCACCTCCCACGACACCCTCGGCGACACCGGCCGCAAGACCGGCTTCTGGCTCGAGGAGTTCGCCGCCCCGTACTTCGTCCTGCACGATGCCGGCATTGCCATCACCGTCGCATCGGTGAAGGGCGGGCAGCCCCCGCTCGATCCCAAGAGCGACGAGCCACAGTTCCAGACCGACGCGACCGAGCGTTTCAAGGCGGACGCCGCCGCGCGCGAGGTTCTGGCGAACACCGTCAAGCTCGCCGACGTGAACGCCGCCGACTTCGACGCGGTCTTCTATCCCGGCGGCCACGGACCGCTGTGGGATCTTGCCGAAGACGAGACGTCCATCGCGCTGCTGGAGGCGATGAACGCCGCCGGCAAGCCTCTCGCCCTCGTGTGCCACGCGCCCGGTGTCCTGCGCCACGTCAAGGGGACCGACGGCAAGCCGCTCGTCGCCGGCCGGCCCGTCACCGGCTTCGCCAACTCCGAGGAGGAGGCGGTCGGGCTGACCAAGGTCGTGCCGTTCCTGGTCGAGGACGAGCTCAAGGCGCTCGGCGGCCGGTTCTCCCAGGGTGACGACTGGTCGTCCTACGTCCTCGAGGACGGCAATCTCATCACCGGGCAGAACCCCGCGTCATCGACCGAGGCCGCCCGCCGCCTCCTCGCTCACCGAAAGGGATGACGAGCATGCCGGAGCATCCGGCCGGCGACGCACCCGCGCCCGTGCCCGCCCACGACCAGGCCGACGACCATCTCGACGCCCTGCTCGACGAGGCGCTGGAGGAGAGCTTTCCCGCCAGCGACCCCGTCGCGCTCAGCCCACGCGATTCGGTCGCGCCGAAGGATCGGAAAAGCCGTGATGAGTGAAGACATCATTTTCTCCGACGCCACGGAGCTCGCCGAGCGCATCCGCAGCAAGGAGGTGTCTCCGGTCGAGGTCGTCGAGGCGCATCTCGATCGCATCCAGGCGGTCGACCCCAAAATCAATGCGATCGTCACGCTCGCGGGCGATGCGATCACGGAGGCGAAGAGGGCGGAGGCCGCGATCCTCGCCGGCGACGACGTCGGACCGCTCCACGGCGTCCCGTTCACGGCCAAGGACTCGATCGACACGAAGGGGGTTCTCACGCAGCGCGGTTCGCCGATCTTCAGGGGGCGCATCCCGGAGGCCGACGCCACGAGCGTCGCGCGAATGAAACAGGCGGGCGGCATCCTGCTCGCCAAGACCAACCTTCCGGAGTTCTCCTACTGGATCGAGAGCGACAACCTTCTGTCCGGCCGGTCGAACAATCCCTGGGACGTGACCCGCACGCCCGGCGGATCGAGCGGTGGCGAGTCGGCGGCGATCGCAGCTGGCATGTCGCCGATCGGTCTCGGCACCGACCTTGCCATCTCCGTCCGCGGACCGGCCGCGCAGACCGGTATCGTCTCGCTCAAGGCGACGCATGGGCGGGTGCCGATGACCGGCATCTATCCGCGCGCACCGCGCCGCTTCTGGCACGTGGGCCCGATGGCGCGCAGCATTCGCGACCTTGCTCTCGCCTATTCGCAGCTCGCGGGTCCGGACGGGAAGGACGCCTTCGCCACCAGCATTGGCCGGTTCGACGCGGGCATCGGTCGCCAGCCCGACCGGCAGCTCCGTGTCGGCTGGCTGGTGGAGCCGGGCTTCGGTCCGATCGACCCCGAGGTCGGCGCGACGGTTCAGGCCGCGGCTAAGGCGCTCGAGGACCTCGGCCTCCACGTCGAGCCAGTCCGCATCCCGGCGCTCGAGAAGGACTTTGCGCTCGACGTCTTCAACCGGCTGCACGTCATGGAGATGAAGCCGAAGTTCGCTGCGGTGACCGCCGGCCACGAAGGTGACATGTACAAGATGTCGAAGACGATGCTCTCGCTTCCCGACACATCGATGACGGCGTTCATCGAGGCCGAGCAGGCCGCAGAGCGCCTCCGCGACGGCTACGCCGCATACTTCGAGCAGTTCGACGCTCTGGTTACACCGGTGTTGCCGCTCCCCGCGCACCCGCATGGACAGGACGAGTTCGTCATCAACGGCCAGACGGTCGACGCAACCTATCTGCAGGGCGCGACGGTGCCCCTCAACATCACGGGCCTGCCGGGCATCTCGATGCGGTTCGGCACATCCAAGGAAGGGCTGCCGATCAATGTCCAGATCGTCGGCAGCTGGCTGGCCGAGTCCACGATCCTCCACGTCGCCTCGCTTCTGGAACGTGCGAGCCCGGTTCGCGGGCTGCACCCGACACTCTGAAGGCACACATGCGCCCGAGTGCGAACGCCCTCGGTTGCCGAACCAATTCGCAACGGGAGATCTGAATGACCGGCAAATGTCTGTGTGGCGCGGTAAGCGTCACGATCGAGCGAAAACCCGACTTCATCCATGATTGCAACTGCGACCTGTGCCGCAAATCCGGCGGAGCCTGGGCCTATGTCCCGGCCGCGGCGGCGATCGTCGTCGGCGATACGGTCTCGTTCGTCCGCCGGGACAAGCCGAACGCGGCGGCCGCGGTCCACTCCTGCGTGCGGTGCGCCGCGACGACCCACTGGGTCTTCACCGAGCGGTTCAGCCACGACCATCCGGAGGTCGACCTGATGGGAGTCAACATGCGGCTGTTCGATCCCGCGGCACTGGGCGGGGTCGAGGTGCGCTTCCCGAACGGCAAGGACTGGGCCGGTGAGGGTCCGTTCGACTATCGGCGCGGCAACGCGACGATCGGCGACGGGTTCGCCTGGTAACGCGCCGCGATGACCCCGACCGACACCATGTCAAGCACCCTGCCCGCCACGCCCGTGACCGGCTCCGTCTTCCGCGACGGCGCGCTGTCGATCGGCATCATGGCGCCGCTCCGGCGTGCGCCCGGCATCGCGATCGACTACCGCGAGCAGGTGGACTTCGCGGTGCGCGCCGATGCGCTGGGGTTCGCGGCGTACTGGGTTCGGGACGTGCCGTTGAACGGGCCCTGGTATCCGGAAGCGTTCGGGCACCTCGATCCGTTCGTCGCGCTTGGCAGCGTCGCGACCCGAACCCAGCGCATTGCGCTCGGCACGGCGGCCGCGGTGCTGACACTGCGTCACCCGCTTCACGTGGCCAAGGCAGCAGCGTCTCTTCAGGCGCTTTCCGGCGGTCGCCTTCTTCTCGGTCTCGGGGCCGGCGACCGCCCGCAGGAGCTCGCAGCCTTCGGTGAGGATATCGACCGCCGCGGCGACACCTTCCGCGAGCGGTGGACCGTGCTCCATGCAGCGCTCCGATCCCCCGCCAGGCTGCCCGTGCCGGGTGCCGACTACGAGCTCCGACCGGCGCCTCACTCGCCGCCCGGTCGAGGAATTCTTGCCGGTACTCCGGCACCGGCACGCAGACGAAGCCGCCCGACTCAGAACTCTCCGTCGGGCATGCGCCGAGCGAGATCATCACGCCCACGAGTGCGACTGCGCGCTGCATCCAGCATCTGCTGACGCGCATCGGACACCTCCCGTTCCTGTTCGAGTTGTTCTTGCAAACGTCCGCTGCGCTCGCCCGAGCGACGGAGTGCGACCAGCGCCGCGAACAAGGTGCCGACAGCGGCGGCATACATCGCGAGCCGCCGAACCCAAGGCAGTGCGATAAGCCAACCCATCATGCTTCGCTCAGCTGCCGAGCGGCCCTGACACGTTTCCAAAGCGCGTACCCGCCCCCGGCGACGATCAGCACGCCGATTGCTCTGCCGAAGATGGTCCCGGCCTGGATGTGTCGATCGGCCCGCTCGAGTTCGGTGACAAGCGCGGGTAGGTTCTCGACGACGATCGCCCCGCCACTAGCGACGGCGATGCTGGTGCCCTGCACGACGCCGGATTTCGCCAGCGGCTCGATGTCCGGCGGAAGCGCCACATCGCCTGGCCAGCGATAGCCGAGCAGCTGGCTTGCCGAATACGGCCGGATGCTGACCGCATCGCCCTGGTTGCCGCCGAGGACCAGAATATCGCCGTTCTTCGCGCGGCCGGCGTAGAACCCGACGTGACCCTGCCAGCCGTCGCGCTTGCCGCGACAGAACACTACGATGGAGCCGATGGTCGGCTTGTCGAGTTTGCGGCCCCGGCTCAGCCAGGACCGAGCGGATGCGGCGCGAGCAACATCGTAGCGTATCCCTGCCTCGCGAAGGTATCACGCCACGAACGAGCCACATCAGGCGGTCTCGTCGTCGGTTGCGCGCAGGTGGAAAGCTGACGATCCGTCGATTGTGTCTCGCGGCTCTCCTGCTGGCCCAGCTCGACGATGGCGAGTTGATCCCACTTTGGCGTTTGAGGAACCTCCCAACGAAATGAGCCCGCACAAGGCGCGCCGGGCAGACGGTATTGCCAGCACCTAGGCGCGAGTGACCCTCATCCGATTGAATTTGGCGTACAGGACGTTGGGCGGTGCCGTCTCGGGCGAATAGGGTTCGAACCTGGGGTGGGGCTACATTTGAGGCGCAGCGGCCTGGTCTGGCGCCCCTTGCTCAGTGCACACCTTGTTGGCCTGATGGACAACAGAGCGTTGCTCCTCGCCTTACTGTTGCTCACGCTGCGGCCAACCCATTTCCCGCTCCTGTTGGTTGGAACGGCCCCTGTCGTTCGACCGGCTCGCGATGCGCGCCTCATCGTCAGCGCGTGGCGCCACCCACAAGGAGCATGAGTTTGACACAGACAATCGGAATGATCGGCGCAGGCCTGGTCGGCAAGGCAGTCGCTCGACTTGCGGTTTCCGCCGGGTACCATGTCGTCGTAAGCAACACGCGGGGCCCGGAGTCGCTTGCCGAGCTGGCCCGCGAACTCGGCCCGCTCGCGCGCGCCGGGACCGTCGAGGAGGCAATCGCCGCCGGCGACATCGTTATCCTCTCGCTTCCGCTTGCATCGTTTGCAAACCTGCCGGCCAACGCGTTCGCCGGCAAGGTCGTGCTCGACCAGACGAACTACTATCCCGGGATGGGCGGCTTCCACCGCGCCGACCTCGACAGTGGCGAGCTGACCTCAAGCGAACTGATGCAGCGGCAGCTCTCCGGCGCGAGGCTGGTGAAGGGGCTCCACAATCTCAGCTGGCTCCACATCGCGAGCAACGCCCGGCCCGAGGGAAGCCCCGAGCGCACGACCCTGCCGATCGCCGGTGACGACAACGCGGCGAAGGGTGCCGTCACCCGCTTCATCGAGACCATCGGCTACGACGTGATCGACGCCGGCGCGCTCGCGGAGAGCTGGCGCATCGAGCCCGGTACGCCGATCTACTTCTGGCGCTACGCACCGCATGTACCCGAGGGCGTGTCCGGCGACGAGGCGAAGCGGATCTACCAGCAACCGGGTCGGCCCGTCTCGAAGGACGAGGCGCGCACCCTGATCGCCGATGCGACGCGCCCGTCGCCTATCGGCGGAACCCTCGAGGGGATGCCGCAGGTCCACATCGACCTGTTCCTCGAACAGGCCAGCCCCGAGACCGTCAAAGGCTGATCCGTTCTCCGCTCGCGCTGATGCAGAAGCCTCTCGCGGCGTCGATTGAGCAATCCGGCGGTGCGTGACAAAATGTTGTCCATGACAGCAACGGTCGGCATTTCCGAGATGCAGGTTTTCGTCGCGGTGGTGACGGAGGGATCATTCACCGCCGCGGCGCAGCGCCTCGAGACCGATAAGGCGCGCGTCAGCCGGATCGTGCAGCGGATCGAGGAGAAGCTCGATGCGCGTCTCCTGAACCGGTCCACCCGCAGGCTCAGCGTGACCGAGGTGGGCCGCGACTACTTCGAGCGGGTGTCCACGATCCTTGCGGCGGCGGAAGCGGCGGAGGCTGCCGTCGCACAACAGCGAGGCGACCCCAAGGGCCGCCTGCGCCTCGCGACGACTCCGGAGTTCGGTACGACGAAGGTCGATCGCTGGATCGCCGCGTATCTGTCGAAGTGGCCGGGTGTCAGCGTGGACGCGGTCTACTCGAACCATTTCGTCGACATCATCCATGAGGGAATCGACGTCGCGATCCGCATTGGCAGCCTGCCGGACTCGGATCTGTCGGCGCGAAAGCTGGGCGAGATCGGCTACGGCCTTTTCGCGTCCCCGCAATACCTCGCGCGCGCCGGGTCGCCGCGGACGGTCGAGGAGCTGCGACGGCACGACCTCGTCATGAAGACAACCGGTCGCCGGACGAGCTGGACCCTCGTCAACGGCGAGGCGACGGTGAAGATTTCGTCCGTTCCCCGGTGTGCCTTGGACAATACCATCGCCGTCAAGAACATGGCATCGTCGGGCCTCGGCATCGCTCTCCTGCCTCGCTTCATGGCCGCCCCGCACATCGACGAGGGCACGCTCTCGAGCGTCTTGCCCGGTTGGGCGAGCACGCCCCTGCCGGTTCACGCCGTGTTCGCATCCACCCGCTACATGGACCCGAAGGTGCGCGGCTTCGTCGACCTCTGCCGCGACGCCTTCGACGATCGTCCCGACACGACCGGGTAGACGACTGCGCTGAAGCCCACTGTTGCGCCTTCCGACAACGGTCTGACGCCCGCGGCGCGTCTAATGATCCAGCGACGATCCCCCACTTTGCAGCTCGAAGCGAAGTTCAAATCGGATCGGATCGTGATGAAGATCGGAATTCTCAATACCGGAAACCTCGGCAGCCGCCTCGCGAGAGCGTGGGCACACGCTGGGCACGACCTCATCCTCGCCAAGGACGGCGAGGACAGGAAGCTCGCACCGCTTCTCTTCGAACTCGGGGACCGAGCGCGCCTCGGGTCGATCCGTGAGGCTGCCGAAGCCGGCGACGTTGTCCTCTTCTCGGTCTACTGGCCGCGCATGGACGCGGTCGTCGGCGAAGCCCGGGAGGCGCTCCACGGCAAGGTCGTGATCGAGACGATGAACCCGCTCAACGTGGATGCCGACTTCCGGCATACCCACGACCTCGCGTTCATGCAGGAAAGCTCCACCGCTGAGGCACTGCAGCAGCGCATGCCCGAAGCACGGGTGGTCAAGGCGTTCAACCTCATGGCGGCGCCTGTGCTCGAAGCCGCGGCATGGGCGACGTCCCCGTCGCGGCCCGGCATCTTCTACGCGAGCGACGATGCGGCAGCCGGCCGGCTGACGCGCGGCCTCATCGAGGACGCCGGCTTCGGGGCTGTCAACGCGGGCCCGCTGAAGAGCGCCCGCCAGCTCGAGCAGCTCGGCGTTCTCCTGCACCACGTCGCCGACAACGAGTATCGCGGTGATGCCGACCTCGTGCGCCTTGCGCTGTCGGTCGTCGAGGCAAGTCCCGGGCCGATCATGCGCGAGCGCGCCGCCTGAACAGCTCCGCGGCAACCCCAGCACAGTCCACCAACCCCACATCGAGAATCAGAATGACGCAGTTCCACGCGGGCAAGATCGCCCTCGTCACCGGCGGATCGCGCGGCATCGGCCGAGCGATCGCCGAACGCCTCGCCGCCGGTGGCGCCACCGTCGCCATCACCTACCACGAGAGCGCAGCAGGTGCTGCGGACACGGTCGCCGCGATCGAGGCGGCCGGCGGCAACGCCTTCGCGCTGCAGGCGGACCTTGGCTCGGCGGCCGACATCCCGACGCTTTTCGATCGGCTCGATGCCGAACTCGCCAAGCGGAGCACTCGCGCAACGCTCGACATCCTGGTCAACAACGCCGGCAACTCCGGTTGGGGTGGTCTCGGCGATGCGACCCCCGACGCCTGGGACGCGATGTTCGCCGTGCATGCCCGCGCGCCGTTCTTCATGGTCCAGTCCGCATTGAGCCGCCTCTCGGCCGGCGCGCGGATCGTCAACCTCTCATCCGCCGCGGGGACGCGACCGCTTCAGCCCGTCCCAATCTATTCCATGGCCAAGGCGGCCATCAACAACCTGACCCACACCCTCGCTATGGAGCTGGGCCCGCGCGGGATCACAGTAAATGCCGTCGCACCGGGCTGGGTCCGCACCGACATGAACGCCGCCGTTCGCGACAGCGACGATACGGTGAAGGCAATCGAGGCTGACACCGCGCTCGGCCGCTTCGGCGAGGTCGCCGACATAGCCGCCGTGGTGGCATTCCTCGCCTCGGACGCAGGCCGCTGGGTCACCGGCCAGGTGATCGAGGCAAGCGGCGGCTACAAGCTCTGACACAGGGCGAACGGTTGCGGCCATCCGCCTAGGTCAAGACCTGCAACACCCCCACCCGGTTGAGGGAATTCGAGACGTTTGAAGTTGGCGCCCAACTGCCGAGCGGCCTTGATCCGCCTCCAGAGCGCGTACCCGCCGCCGGCGACAATCAGCACACCGATCGCGATGCCGAAGTTGGTGTCCGCCTGGATGTGCCGATCGGCCCGTTCGAGTTCAGTGACCAGCGTAGGAAGGCTCTCAGCGACGATCGCGCCGCCTCTGGCGACGGCGATGCTCGTGCCCTGCACGACGCCGGACTTTGCCAGCGGCTCGATGTCGGGCGGCAGCGCCGCATCGCTTGGCCAGCGATAGCCGAGCAGCTGGCTCGCCGGATCTGACGCAGATGCCAGCCCTACAGGGGGCGTCCAATCGAGTGCCGACTGCGCTGGTCACGCCGAACACACGGCGCTCGCCTCATCTTTCTCCCGTGATCAGTCGATTCTCTATCGGCTGACCGAGGCCTCAAGATCCTCTGAGATGCCGGTCAACGTCGCCGTGCGGGCCATAAGCACGTCGGCCGTCCGTGCCTTTTCCGGACGCGAAGGGTGTCGCCTTGGGAGCGGATGGTACACTTTGCGCCGCGAGAAACAGACACCAATTTCTGATCTTATGCGACCAAAAGTGCAAGACGTCTAACGGCGCCTGTCATTGGCGATTTGCGACTGCTTCCAGGTCAGCGCGCCGGCGAGGTGGCGGCGCATGGCGTATGACGCCTCGATGATCTCACCGCACCGCAGCAGCTCGATGAGGTGAAGATGGTCCCGGCACTGGATCTGGAACCGCTCGGACATGAACGCGGTCTCATACTCGAACAGTCGGCGCATCCGGTTGATCTGCACCAGGGTCGAGTGGAAGTAGGGATTGCCGGAGAACTTGATGAGCTCCTCGTGGAAGCGCGTTCCTGCGTTCAGCAGGTCCTCCACGTTCTGCCGCGTGACATCGCGGTCGAGCATCCGGCTCTGCTCGGCTGCCAGAGAATCGAGCACGGCGGCGCTTGGGCTATATTCGGGGACCAGCATCGCCGCCGGTTCGATCGCCATACGAAACTCATAGATCTGCCGAAAGGATTTCGGGGTTTGCGCGACATCCAGGAAGCGCCACCCGTAGCCCGGCTTTCGCTCGGCCCAGCCTTCGCGTACGGCCCGCAGCATGACATCCTTCACCTTGGCCTTAGACAGGCCATAGCGCTCCCGAAGTAGTTGCTCTGAAACGTCCGTGGGCAGGGTGTCGTCGCGGCGGTCCGCGGCAATCGCGTGATAGGCGGCCTCCTTCGACGAGGGATCGACCGGAAACGCCGCCGCCTCGGCGGGGCGCACCGCCACGAAGTATCCCCGGTTCTCGCGGCGTTCGATCAAGCCTTGCATGGCGAGTTCCTCGAGGGCGTGTCGCACCGGCGAGCGCGAGACGCCGTATCGGTCGGCGACCGACTGCGCGACAATGTGCTGGCCGATCTCGAATCGTCCTGCCGCAATCTCGCGCGCCATCGCGCTCGCAAGGTCTCCCGATACGCTGCTGCGCCGAGCGAGGGCGTCCGCCATCGGGCCAATCTCCAATCTTTATCGGACTAGAAGTGCAATATCGATCCGCGTCGACGGGGTGTCCAGCGGTTGCGCTCTCGGCAGACGCGCCTTGGCGGGAGAGCGCATGAGACCGCGCCGGGCCGCCGCCCACCATGGTTCACGGCTCCCATGAAGGCGTGGGTGGTCCGGCCTCGGAACGGCGACCCCTGAGACTGCGTGCGGGCGACGTCGACGCCCCGTCGTCCCCGCATCAAAATGCGGCCAACGCGGCGATCCGAATTTCATGCCCGATAGATATTGGCTTTTACAATATAAAGGTACAAAATCCGGATGAGCCGCGAAGACGGCCAAAGAAACAAATCAAAAGGGAGGGCTGTCATGCTCGCAAAATTCCTTCGTGCGACGCTCGTGGGCGGCGTCGCGGCGCTGGCCGTCGGTCCGGCGGTGGCGCAGGACTTCAAACCGGACCATCCCGAATGCATCGCTCCGGCGAGCCCGGGCGGCGGCTGGGACTTCATCTGCCGCACCACCGCCAAGACCCTCTTCGACCTCGGCCTCATCGACCAGGTGATGCAGGTCACCAACATGACCGGGGGCGGCGGCGGCGTCGCCTTCGCCCACGTTACCAAGGAACGCAACGACGACGACAACCTCATCGTCGCGGCCTCGGTCTCGACCAGCGCGCGCCTCGCCCAGGGGATCTTCAAGGGCTCGTCGCCCGACGACGTCCACTGGCTCGCCACCTTCGGCACGGAGTACGGCGCCATCGCCGTCGACAAGGATTCGGAATACCAGACGCTCAAAGAGCTCGTCGAAGCGATCAAGGCCGATCCCCGCTCCATCGCGATCGCCGGCGGCTCCTCGGTCGGCAGCTACGACCACATCAAGCCGATGCTGCTCGGCAAGGCCGCTGGCATGGATGACGTACGGCAGATGAAATACGTCGCCTTCTCCGGTGGCGGCGAGGCGATCACCTCGCTCCTCTCCGGCTCGGTCCAGGTCTTCTCCGGCGACTTCTCCGAGGTGCGCGGCTTCTACGAGTCCGGTGACGTGCGCGTCCTGGCGGTGCTCGGGCCGAAGCGCCTCAAGGCATTTCCGGACATTCCGACCGCCGTCGAGCAGGGCTACGACGTCGATGGCCTGAACTGGCGCGGCCTCTACATGCCCGCCGGCGCGTCCGACGCGGCAAAGGCATTCTGGAGCGACGCCATCCAGAAGATGACCGAGTCGCCAGAGTTCCAGCAGGCGTTGGACGATGCCTCCATCGAGCAGTTCAACAACTTCGGCGACGACATGCAGGCGTTCGTCAAGAAGAACATCGCCGACGTCGAGACCATGTCGAAAGAGCTCGGCATCCTGCAGTGACGGTTGCGAGGCTGCCCGACGCCGGGCAGCCTCCCGCCGCGCTTGCGCGAGGACATCGCATGAGTGACCGGATCTTCGGCTGCATCGGCCTGCTGCTCGCCGCGTTCTATCTCTGGGCGGCGTGGATCATTCCCGACAGCTTCATGGTCGACGTCGTCGGCCCGCGCACCTTCCCGTACATCGTCGGGGCGGTGCTCGCGATCACGTCGGCCGTATTCATCCTGCGGCCCGACCCGGAACCGAAATGGCCCGGCCTGCGCGACCTCGTCGAGCTCGCCTTCGCGGCCGCCGTGATGTTCCTCTACGCATGGACGCTGCCGAAGGTCGGCTTCCTGATCGGCACGGTGTTCGCGACCGCCTACCTGACGTGGCGGCTCGGCTCGCGCCCCCTTGGCGCGCTCACGACCGGCGTTCTGACCTCGGGTGGCATCTACGTCGTCTTTCATCTCATTCTAGGCCTGTCGCTGGCGCGCGGCCCATTCGGCTATTGACCCATGGAAACCTTGTCGTCGCTCGCCGACGGGTTCGCCGTCGCCCTCTCCGCCCAGAACCTCCTGCTCGCTTTCCTCGGCTGCTTCCTCGGCACGATGATGGGCGCATTGCCGGGGCTCGGTCCCGCCAATGGTGTGGCCGTCCTCATTCCGATCGCCTTCTCGCTGGGGCTCGGTCCAACGCCCGCGCTCATCTTGCTGACGAGCGTCTACTACGGCTGCATGTATGGCGGGCGGATCTCCTCGATCCTCCTCAACATCCCCGGCGACGAGCCGGCGATGATGACCTGCCTCGACGGCTACCCGATGGCACGGCAGGGGCGGGCCGGCGAGGCGCTCGCGCTGTCGGGGATTGCCTCGTTCGTCGGCTCCTTCTTTGCCACCTGCGGGCTCGTCCTCCTGGCACCGCAGCTCGTCAAGATCGCGCTCCTGTTCGGACCGGCGGAATACTTCGTCCTCTTCACACTCGCCTTCGCGACGCTCGGCGGGATCTCCTCGTCCAACCAGGCGAAGTCCGCCTTTGCCGCGGCACTGGGGCTTGGCGTCGCGATGATCGGCTCCGACTCGCAGACCGGATCGGAACGCTTCACCTTCGGCGAGATCCACCTCTACGACGGGATCGACTTCCTGATCGCGATCGTCGGGCTGTTCGCGCTGTCGGAGGTGTTCGTCTTCCTCGAGCATCACCGCGGCGGCGCCGCCGGCCACTCGGGCGCGAAGATCGGCCGCCTGCTGCCGAGCTGGAACGTCCTGAAGCGGTGCATCCCAACCATGGGGCGCTCGACCGTCATCGGCTTCCTCGCCGGGGTGCTGCCGGGGGCGGGCGCCTCGCTCGGGTCGTTCCTGTCCTACTCGCTTGAGAAGGCGACGGTCGACCGGGCCGGCGATAGCTTCGGCAAAGGCGATCCGCGCGGCGTTGTCGCGCCCGAGGTCGGCAACAATGCCGCCGCCGGCGGCGCGCTGGTGCCGATGCTGTCGCTCGGCGTGCCGGGGTCGGGCACCACCGCAGTGCTCCTCGCCGTGCTGCTGCAGCTCAACATCACGCCCGGGCCGCTGTTGTTCCAGCGCAATCCGGACGTCGTGTGGGGGCTCATCGCGGCGCTGTTCATCGGCAACCTCATGCTGTTGACGCTGAATATTCCCCTCGTCGGCCTCTTCACGCGCGTTCTTCTCGTGCCGACGCGGATCCTGATGCCGGTCGTCGCGATGATCTCCTTCGTCGGCATCTACGGCATCACCGGATCGACCTTCGACGTGATGCTGATGGTCGGCTTCGGCATCCTCGGCTGGGTATTGAGGAAGCTCGAAGTGCCGCTCGTGCCGGTGATCCTCGGCATCCTGCTCGGCAACGAGATGGAGGTGAACCTTCGCCGCGCGCTCCAGATCTCGGACGGCGACTGGTCGATCCTCGTCGGCAGCCCCCTTGCGATCATCCTGTGGATCATCGCGATCACCGGCTTCGTGCTGCCGATCGTCCTCGGCCGGCGCATGAGGGCGCGCATCGAGGCCAACCGACCAGCCGATGAGGTCGCCACGGGCGACTGATTGACAACGACCGGGGCGCAGCGTCCCGCCACCGCATCGAGGAGCACCACCGCAGATCATGATGTCGGAGACCACTGTCCAGTTCGGTCCCTCGTCCGTCCGGGCGATTGACCTGCGCGTCCTCCTCGGCGCGCGGCTGCAGCGCCTGCCGCATGTCGTGCGTCTCCTTGCCGAGAACCATGTCCGCAGCACCCGTGACGCCGACCCGCTGCTGGCCGCGCTGGATGCCTGGCTCGCGGGGCACAAGGACGACTTCGAGCTCGTCTTCCGCCCCAACCGCCTCTTGATGCACGATACCACCTGCACCCCGGCCCTTGCCGACATCGCCGGCCTCAGGGACACGGTCGCCGAGGCCGGCGGCGACCCGGCAACGCTGGCCCCGCAGCTGCCGGTGGAGGTGTCGGTGGACCACTCCGTCGCCGTCGACCGCCACGCCGTGCCGGGCGCGGCCGCGACCAATATGGACAACGAAATCGCCCGCAACACCGAGCGGTATGCGTTCATGAAGTGGGCCTCCCAAAGTCTCTCCGGCGTCCACGTGAACCCGCCCGGCACCGGGATCATGCACACCCTCAACCTCGAGCAGCTGGCGACCGTCGTCGTGCTCACCCCCGACGGCACGGCCCATCCCGACATGTTGCTCGGAACCGACAGCCATACGCCGATGGTGAACGGCATCGGCGTCCTCGCCTGGGGAGTCGGCGGGCTGGAGGCGGAGAGCGTGATGTTCGGCCAACCCGCCTCACTCGCGATGCCGTCAGTCGTCGGCGTCCGCCTGACGGGCGCGCTCCGGCCGGGCGCGCTCGCCACCGACCTCGCGCTCGAGGTCACGCACCGCCTTCGCGTTCTCGGTGTGACCGGCGACTTCGTCGAATTCTTCGGCCCTGGCGTCGCGACATTGTCGGCCGACGAACGGGCGGTCGTCGCCAACATGGCGCCGGAATACGGCGCCTCCACCGGCTTCTTCCCGGTCGACGGCGAAACCGTCGCCTACCTCGTCCGCACCGGCCGGCCGCCGGCCTTGACCGATGCGGTCGAACCGGTCCTTCGCGCGATGGGGCTATGGTTCGAGCCGGACGCCCACCCGCGCTTCGACCGCGAGATCACGATCGACCTGTCCGCCCTCGGCCCGCTCCTCGCCGGCCCGCGGCGGCCGCAGGACCGCATCGTGCCCGCCGAGGCGGCCGCATCGGTCGAGGCCGCCATCGGCCGCCCCCTCGCGCCTGCCGCGGCGGGAGAGGTGCCCGACGGCGCGGTCGGCATTGCCGCGATCACGAGTTGCACCAACACCTCGGACCCGCGCCTGCTGATCGCCGCCGGCCTTCTGGCCCGAAACGCGCGGGCGCGGGGCCTTTCCGCGGCGCCCTGGGTGAAGACATCCCTCGCGCCGGGCTCGCCCTCGGCCCGCAGCCTGCTCGACCGGGCCGACCTCGCTGACGACCTCGCCGCGCTCGGCTTCGAGATCGTCGGCTTCGGCTGCACCACCTGCATCGGCAACTCCGGTCCGCTGCCGGACATCATCGAGGAGGCGCTCGCGAACGGGCGCGCCGTCGCCGCGGTCCTCTCCGGCAACCGCAATTTTCCCGGCCGCGTCCACCCGAAGCTCGACCTCGGCTTCCTCGCATCGCCGCCGCTCGTGATCGCCTACGCCATCCGGGGCACGATCCACGGCGACATCCTCGACGACCCGCTCGGGCAAGACCCATCGGGCGCCCCCGTGCGTCTGCGCGACCTCTGGCCGACGCCGGGCGAGATCGACGCCGCGATGGCGGCCGGCTTTCGCGCCGCCGACGTGCCGGCCGATTTCGCCGCCGCGGCCGCAAGCGCCCCGTGGCAGGCGATCCCCGCCCCGCGATCGCCGCGCTTTCCGTGGGACCCCGCCTCGCGCAACCTGCGCCGGCCGAAATTCGCCGGCCCCAGCGAGACGCGCCTCGGCCGCTACGACGCGCAGGCGCTGATGGTGCTCGGCGACGACATGACGACCGACCACATTTCACCGGCAGGCTGGATCGATCCGAAGAGCCGGGCCGGTCGCTGGCTCATCGAGCGCGGCGGCGATCCGCGCGATCTCAACGTCTATGCCGCCTACCGCGGCAACTGGGAGGTCATGCTGCGTGGCCTATTCACCAATCGTCTGGCGAAGAACTACCTGGCGGACGACCTGCCGCCGTCGTTCACCGTGCTCGAAGACGGCAGTCAGCTCCCGCACTTCGAGGCCGCCGAACGGCTCGCGGTGGCCGGTCGCGCCGTCGTCCTGCTCGCCGGTGAGCGCTACGGCATGGGGTCAAGCCGCGACTGGGCCGCCAAGGGCGTGGCCCTCCTCGGCGTGCGCGCGGTGATCGCGCGGAGCTTCGAGCGCATCCATCGGACCAATCTCATCGGCATGGGCGTGCTGCCCATAGTCATCGCGGACGGCTTCGTGCCGAATGCCGCCGGCATCGGCCCCGGCGATCGCTTCCATATCGCGGCCCCGGCCGATGTGCTCTCACCGCGAATCGAGATCACCGTCGAGCGACGCTGCCCTGACGGCACGCACGCACAGATCCGCTGCCGCGCCGCCGTCGAGACCCTTCAGGAGGCCGAGCTCCTGCGCCGCGGCGGTGTGCTCCCTTCCATCGTCGCCGATACCCTTGCGCGGCAAGAGGATGCACGCTGACGTCCCCCCGTTCCACTACGCGGGCGCACCGCGAGAGAGCATCAGCGCAGAGTGTGGGGGTCCGTGCGATTGCGTGAGGAACGTCCTCTCGCCCGGACCGGGTGGATCCTGGCGAGATGCCGTTGCGTTGACCGGCCTCCACAATCGGGACCCGGCGGTCCTCCGAGTCGACACCATCCGTTACGCTCGCAGCTGACCGGCCCGTGACGGTCTGGCTCCGTTATGCCGATCCAAACCGTGCCAGTTCCGGCCGCAGGTGGCGCAGGTCAGGGTCGTTCGAAGCGGACGTTCGGCATTCGCGAAAACGACCCATAGTGAGCTCTCGTGGGTGATCTCTTAAGGTGTTATCGCGCCTCGCGCTGCTTAAGCGCACGCGCCGCGGACCGCGCGTGCAGTCTCGGCGCCCCTATGGAAGAACGAGCAGCGGCCCTGCCGACGTTGCCCTCTCCGGGGTCAAGCCCGTGACGAGATCGATCACGCGGCCGGTTGCCGCCGCCGTGCAGGGCGCGGTGGCAAGGCTGGCCGGACGGCCATCCAGGGTGAAGGCGAGCCCCTTGGCGATCGCAGGCGCGGCGAGTGCGACGGCATGCCCGGCAAGCGTCGCGTCGAGGTGACGATAGACCTTGGCGGCCGGGTTGGGGTTGAGCCGGCGATCGTAGAGCCCGCCGCGTGGGAAGTAGCCACGGTCGTGGTCGATGAACGTGTCGAGGAAGAGCTGCGCCGACGGGACCGCGTGTGCGACCACCATCGCTTCCGCGACGCGTGCGGCGATCGCCGCTTGGTCGTCCGCCGCTTCGGCAGGGTTTTCCGACTGCAGGCGCACGTTCGCCACCAGCGACAAGCCAAGCGCCTCGGCCTTGGCGGCAAGATCGGGGACCGTTTCGGCCAGCGCGACCTCCCAGCCCAGCGTGAAGGCGAGCGAGGCGACGGCGCCGCCGAGCCCTCGCGCGAAGGACGCCACCTCGTCCCATGCCTCGGGCGCGAAGCCGTAGCTGACGTAGTGATGGAAGGTGCTGCCGGCGGCCTTGCGGTCGGCCGAACTCGCGACCCGCGTCAGCGATACCGGCACGGGGAGCCGCCATCCCGGCGCGGCGGTGGCGAAGGCGTCCCGCTCGGCCCAGGGGATCACCACCTCGAAGGTCTCGATCAGCGCCGCGTTGGCCTCCACCGCGGCGAGCTCCGCCGCCCCCGGCAGGCCGAAGTGGAACACCGTGAAGGTGAAGCCGAGGTGAGCGAAGTCGGCCGCGCGGTCGCGGAAGGACGGCAGGGTCAGGTCGCGCAGCGGGATCCTGAGATGACGCGTGCCGAGCTCCATCAGGGCGAGGAGGTGATAGTCGTTGCGCGCCTCCTTGCGAAGGAACTCGTCCATCGAGCCTTGGTAGGGCATCGTCACGACCTCCCGCCAATCGTCCCTGAGGTGGAGGCCGAGCGGGGCGGAGGGGGTCGGCGTCGCCGGCAGCGGCGGCAGGGCCGGGACAGGCGCGCCCTCCTCGTCCTGGTCCCCGAAGGTGCGCACCAGGCGCGGCACGATCCGGTCGGGGTAGACGTCGACAACCACGAAGCCGAGCTTGTCGGCGTCGTCGCGGCCGAACTCGGGGCCCGGGCCGCCACGGAAGAGTTCGGAATAGTCCTGCCGCACGAACGAAAGGGCGGGCAGTACGTAAAGCTCCATCCCCTCGAGCCGATTGTAGAAGAAGTTGTGGACGTGACCGGAGAACACCGCGCTGACTCCGGTGCGCTTCAGGAGATCGACGAGCCAGCTGCGGCCCGGTTCGTCGAGGTTGTCGTAGTTGGACGGCTCGTCTGGGGCGAGGATGAAGGGCGGGTAGTGGATGAACACGAGCGTGCGTCCGTCGAACGGGGCCGAAAGCGTTGCCTCGGCGAAGGCGCGCTGCTCGGCCTCGGCTTCGAGGCCGGTGTTGATGACCGCCGCGTCGAGCAGCACGAAGCGGCAGCCGCCGTGCTCGAACACCTGCCAGTCGGGCCCGAACGCCTCGCGGTATTTGGCGACGTCCTCGGCGGTGGCGGGGGCGGCGGGCATCCCCGGCATCGGCTTGTCGCCGACGTCGTGATTACCGGGGATCAGGTACATCGGCGCCTCGAGCGGCGAGAAGATCCGCTTCGCCTCGGCGACGGCGTCACCGTAGGAGGGCAGCGAGGGCAGCGGGTGGACCATGTCGCCGAGGTGGATGACGAACTCGGGCGCTTGCGCACGCAGGAGCGACACCAGCCGCCGGGCGCGCCCGTTGGCGTAGGTGTTGACGATCCAGGGCGAGGACTGGTCGCTCTCCTTCGGGCGGATGTGGGTGTCGGAGACGATGGCGAAGCGAAACAGCGCGCCGTCCTCAGCGTTCATGGGTCGGTCCTTTCGTAAAGTCGGCGCGGGCGGCCGGAGAGTGTGGGCGGTGGCGCAGGGCGACGTCAGCGCGCGGGGAGCGGCGGCTCGCCGGCCGGCGGGGGGGCGACCGGCGGGGTGAGGCGGCCGCGCACGATGGCGATCACGGCAATGACTGTGAGGGCGTAGAAGACCAGCGCGATCGGGCTTTGAACGAGGATCATTGGATCCCCGTCGGAGATGACGAGGGACCGGCGCAGCCCCTTCTCGAGCATCGGCCCCAGCACGAAGGCGATGAGGAAGGGCACCGTCGGCAGGCCCACCTTCTGCATCAGCAGGCCGCCGACGCCGAACGCCATCATCACCCACACGTCGAACATCGAATTGTTGATGCTGTAGGCGCCGACCACGCACAGGCCGAGGATCGCCGGAAACACGTAACCCGTCGGAACCCGCGTGACGTGCTTGCCGACATGGATGAAGGCGACGCCGACGACGCGCAGCGCCACGTCGCAGAACAGGAGCGCGCAGAACAGGCCGTAAACGATGTCGGCGTGGGTGATGAACAGCATCGGTCCCGGCTGAAGGTTGAAGATCATCAGCGCCCCGAGCATCACTGCCGTCACCACGTCGCCAGGGATGCCGAGGGTGAGAAGCGGCGCGAGGGTGGCGCCGTTGACGCCGTTGTTGCCGGCCTCCGCGGCGGCGATCCCCTCCAGCGAGCCGCGGCCGAACAGGTGCGGCTTCCTCGCGGTGCGCCGGGCCCGGTCGTAGGAGACGAAGGCGGCGGGCGTGGCGCCGAGGCCCGGAATCACCCCCATGACAAGGCCGATGATGCCGCCGCGGACCATGTGGCGGAAGCAGTAGCGGAACTCGGCGAAGGTGAGGCGGTCGCCATCCGGCACGGCGTCCACCTGGGAGATGCGCACCGGACGCGCGGCGCGGCCGGCGCGGTCGATCTGGCGCAGGAACTCCGGGATCGCGAACAGGCCGATGAGGAGCGGCACGAATGCGAGCCCCTTCAGGAGCTCCAGCGAGCCGAAGTCGAACCGGCCGGTGCCCTCGACCGGATCCATGCCGACGGTGGCAAACAAGAAGCCTAGCGCGCCGGAGATCAGCCCCAGCACCAGCGACTTGCCGGCGACGCCGCCGACCACGGTCACCGCGAAGACGATGAGCGCGAAGTATTCCGGTGAGCGGAACATGATCGCCAGCTGGGCGAGCAGCGGGAAGAGGAGGATGACGAGGACGGTGCTCGTGAGGTCGCCCACCATGGAAGCCCAGTTGGCAAGGTGCAACGCCTTACCTGCCTTGCCCTGGCGGGCGAGGGCGTGACCGTCGATCGTGGTGCAGGCGGCGGCCGGGGTCCCGGGTGTGTTGAACAGGATCGCCGAGATCGAGCCGCCGTAGATCGCGCCGACGTAGACGGCGACGAGGAGGGAGAGGCCGGTCAGGGGATCCATGCCGAAAGTGAAGGGCATGACGAGAGCCACCGACAGGGTGATGCTGAGACCCGGCAGCGCGCCGAACAGGCAGCCGACCGCGACCCCGGCGAACACGGCGACGATATTATCTAGCGTAAAGAACAGCGTCGCTCCGCCCGCGAGGCCGGAGGCGATGGCGCCGAAATAGTCCGGCATCGCCACGAAGAACGCGATCACGGTCTGCATGGGACAGTCCTCATGGAGCGGGTTGCGGAAAGGCGCAGGGGGCGGCTCAGCCGAGCGCGGCACCGAGGAGGCCGCGCGGCAGGGGGACGGCGGCGACCCCTTCGAAGAAGCCGGCGACGACGGCAACGAATGCCAGCGCAAACAGCGCCGCCTTCCACCACGCCCCGACGTGCAGCGCGCGCATGTAGGCGACGACCGCGAGGAAGGTCGCCGGCAGCATGCCGACGACCGGGACGAGCGCGGCGTAGACGAACAGCCCTGCGGCGGCGAGGAGGGTGCGCGGGTCGAGCGGAGTGTCCTCGTCCGCGCCCTCATCGCTTGCGGGATTGTCATCGCCAGCAGCCGTGGCGGGTGCCGTGCTCTGGCCGCCGCTGAGGACGAGACCGATCTGAGCAAGGGCGAGGGCGGCGAGGACGGCAGCGATCAGCGTGGGGAAGAAGCGACCTCCGAGACCACGACCGCCGGGATCGGCCGCCGGCACCTCGGCCGGGATCAGCCACAGGACGAGGAGCGCAGCGAAGGCCAGAACGGCGATCGGCAGCGCCAGCCCACGCAGCAGGGCCTTGGCGGGACGCGTGGCAGATGGTGATGCGGGGGACGGAGCGTCGAGTGGCATGGTCGTCTCGGGGGATCCGCAGGGTTGATCGGGTGCGCGTCATCCCGGGCGTCGGGTCGTATTGGACACGGCGCGCCGGAGGTGGGATCGCGGTCGGCGGGTTCGCCGATGATGCCGAAGCCCTGACTGGCTCCGGCACCGCGCGGCGCGTTGGGCGCTACTTGCGCAGGCCGAGGTCCTCGGCCATCGCACGGTAGCGCGAGGCGTCCTTCTCGACGAAGGCGTCGTAGTCGGCCTTGGCGAGGTAGCCCGGCTCGTCACCCAGCTTTCGGATGAGGCCGATCCAGGACGGCGACTCCACCGCCTTGGCGACCGCATCGCCCCAGGCCGTCTCGACCTCCTCGGGCAGCCCCGGGGGACCGGCGACCCCGCGCCAGCCGACGATCGAGACCTCGGGCAGGCCGAGCGAGGTGTAGGTCGGGATGTCCTCGAACCCCTCGACCGGCTCGGGCGTGGTCATCGCGAGGCCCTTGATGGCCCCGTTCTGCAGCGCGGAGGCGAACGAGGCGAGGTTGCCCTGGGCGAAATCCACCTCGCCCTGGAGCATGGCGAGCAGCGCCGCGCCGTCGGAATCGTAGTGCACGGGTGTGGCGGCGTCGCTCGGCAGGCCGAGCTCGCTCATCAGCATGATCGGGCCGAGGTGGGTGACGTTGCCGGGCCCGGCGGTGCCGTACTTGAGGTCGTTGTCGCCCGACGTCAGTGCTGCGGCGAAGTCCTCGTAGGTCTGGTAGGGCGCGTTCGCCGGGACCACGAGGACGTTTGGGTTGATCTGGGTGCGGGCGATGTAGTCGAAGTCGCCAGGCTCGTAGGGGAGATCGCTGGTGAGCGCCGGGCGCAGGGCGTTGGCGCCGATCGCCGTCATCAGCATGGTGTAGCCGTCGGGCGTGGCCTCCTTCACCTGGTTGGCGCCGACCGCGCCACCCGCTCCCGGCACGTTCACTACCACGACCGCCTGGCCGAGGAATTCCGGCAGCACGCCGGCGAGGGCGCGGCCGGCGAGGTCGGTGGCCCCACCGGGTCCGTAGGGGACGATCAGGCGGATAGGCTTATTCGGATAGTCCTGCGCCTCTGCGGGCGCGAGGCTGAGCACTGAGGCCGCGAGACCGAACGCGGCTGCGGCCAGGGCGCTGCGGCGCCGGCGGGGACGGGCGGCCGTATGGTGCATTGTCACGATCATAGGGACGGTCCTTCTCGGAGGGGGCGAGGGGGGCGTCTCGGGCCGGACGCGGATCGGTCGCCCGGGACAGAGCGGGGGAGGTGGCGGGACGCAGCCGGCGGCAGCTCGGGAATGCGGCCGTAGACGAAGCGCTCCAGCGCCAGACGGGCCGCGGCCGAGGCCAGGGGCGTGTCGCTGACGAGTAGGCGGCCGCCCCAGCCGAACGGGTCGCGAGGTGACGGGGCGAGGCCGCGCTCGACGCCCTCGCGATAGCTGGCGGCGCGCGGCACGGGGCCGGACAGGATGATGACTTCGGGCGCGGCGACCGCGCTCGCGGCCTTCAGCGCCTCGCCGAGCGCCTCGCCGGCGGCGCCGAGTGCTTCGCTGGCGTCGGGGTCACCGGTCTCGGCACGCGCGAGGACATCGGCGAGTAGCGGAGCGTAAGCCGGATCGTGGTCGCGCGCCGTGCGGTAGGGTTCGACAAGGCCGAGGCTGCACAGCACAGCGTACCCGGCGGCCAGTGTGGTGAGGCAGCCGCGCCGGCCGCAGTTGCACGGTCTCTCCGCGCCTGCGACGGGCATATGGCCGAAGCCGGATGCGGCCTGGCCGGCACCGCGGATCAGGCGATCATCGACGATGAGGCTGCTGCCGATACCAAGCGCCACGGAAACCAGCATCGCGTGCGCGGTGCCCGCAGCCCGGCCGTAAGCGCATTCGGCAAGGTTGAGGCCGTTCTGCATCGTCTCCAGCACCACCGGCACGTCGAGCACGGCGCGCACCGGGTCGTCGACGGCGACGTCGAACCAGCCGATGTCGGGTGATTTCAGCACCACATTGGGGTCCTGGGTGACGAGGCCGGCAGCGAGGACCCCCGTGCCGACGATACGTTCGCGTGGAACGGCGTTGGCGGCGGCAAGGTCGACCGCAGCGGCGGCGAGCGCCATCAAGGTCTCACGGGCGGACGCACCAGCGAGGCGCGGCACGTCGCACTCTGCGACGGTGCGGCCGACGATATCGGCGATGGCGACGGTCTGGGCGTAGGCGTTCACGACGAGGCCGGCGACGAAGGTCCGATCCGTGCGCAGATGCAGCTCGATGGCGCGCCGACCGGGCTGGCGAGCCTCGACGCGGGTCCGCCCTTCCTCGACCATCCCCTCGTCGATCAGCGCCTGGGTGAGACGCGTCACAGTGGCGGGGTTCAGCCCCGTGGCGGCAGCGATCTGCGACCGCGACAGGGGCCCCTGCGTGAACAGAACCTGCAGCACCGTGGTGGTGGGGGACATGGCACGCATAAGCAAGTCCGGCAGTGCTCCGTTAATTGCTTTTGTAAAGCAATTAAATTTCTGCCGTCAAGTTAGGCGAGCCCATATTTTAGGCGACGGTGCGGTGGCCGACATGAGGGCGGCAGTGCCGCCCACGCCAACGCGTGGAATGATCCCCGTTTCACCGGACAGGCCGGCTATTGAGCCTGAGCTCCGATGAACTCCCGCGCGGAGCGCGTTCTGAGCGATGAATGGGATAGATTTTGTTGTTGTCCTCGGCCCATCCTGGCCTCGTCAGGCAATCCGCGGGCCGATAATCTGTTCGCGCTTGTTGCCCATCTCAAGACGGTGGAGGGCATACCGCTCTCGGTCACATCAAAACCGTCGCGATAGCGGTAGAAGCGTCATGACCTGCTACTGAGTTTTTCCTCCAGGAGCGATTAGAGTCCGACCCGAGGGAAGGACGGACGGATGAAGCGGAAGCGGTTCACGGAAGAGCAGATCATTACGGTTCTGCGCGAGCATGAGGCGGGAGCGAAGACAGGGGATCTCGCCCGCAAGCACGGGGTCTCCGAGGCGACGCTGTATAATTGGAAGTCGAAGTACGGCGGGATGGACGTGTCCGACGCAAAGCGACTGAAGGCGCTAGAGGAGGAGAACACGAAGCTGAAGAAGCTCCTCGCCGAGCAGATGCTCGATGCGGCCGCGCTCCGAGAGCTTCTGTCAAAAAAATGGTAGGGCCCGCCGCCAAGCGCGAAGCCGTCGCTCACCTGCAGGCCGCGATGAACCTGTCGGAGCGTCGGGCCTGCCTCATCGTCGGCGCCGACCGCAAGATGATCCGCTACCGGTCGCGTCGGCCCGACGAAGCCGAGCTCCGCGGCCGGCTACGCGAGATCGCCAACGAGCGGCGTCGCTTCGGCTACCGAAGGCTGTTCATTCTGCTGCGGCGGGAGGGCGAGCCCTCGGGCATCAACCGAATCTACCGCGTCTATCGCGAGGAAGGCCTCACCGTCCGCAAGCGCCGCGCCCGGCGTCGCGCTGTCGGAACAAGGGCGCCGATCCTGGTCGAGGCCAAGCGCAACGCGCGATGGTCGCTCGACTTCGTCCACGACCAGTTTGCCTGCGGCCGGCGCTTCCGCGTGCTCAACATCGTCGACGACGTGACGCGGGAGTGCCTGGCGGCGACCCCGGACACCTCGATCTCCGGCCGGCGCGTCTCGCGCGAGCTCACGGATCTGATCTCCAGCCGCGGCAAGCCTGGCGTCATCGTCTCCGACCACGGCACCGAGTTCACCTCGAACGCCATCCTAGCATGGTCAAAGGATCACAAGGTCGACTGGCACTACATCGCGCCGGGCAAGCCGATGCAGAATGGCTTCATAGAGAGCTTCAACGGCAGGATGCGCGACGAGCTGCTCAACGAGAGCCTGTTCTTCGGCCTCGATCACGCCCGCAATGCCATCTCCGAGTGGGTTAGCGATTACAACACCGAGAGGCCTCACTCCGCCTTGGGCTACGCCACTCCGGCCCAGTTCGCGACCACCATCACCGCAATCGGCACCGACGCTCCGCCGGATGAAAGCTCCGCGGCGGCGCCGATTGCTCACGCCGAGCCAAATGGCGCATCAACAATCGAGGCTCCAGTCGTCGCTGGATGAACGTTCAGTGGCAGGTCAGTCAAGCTCGAGTGTTGTCGGAGTTGCCAACACCGCTCCAAATCTGACCCACCCTCGGAGTGGGTCATTTTGGACCGCAGCTCGGCCTTGAATTCGATGTGGGCGTCGAACGCTTATCGCTCGAGCACACAGAACCGCCGCGGATCAATCGCCGAAAACCTCAGACATTCTGGACAGTTTGATGCTGTTGACTAAGCTCTTGTAGTCAACAGCTTCAGAGAATGAAGCCGTTGGGAGAACGAACTCGCGCATGTCCGGCACCTCCGCGGTCAACAGCTCTCGCGCGGCGGCGCGCGGCTCTTGGTGTTTGTTGACTGGAGTTGCCCCGGTTGGGCGGACAGTTAAGGGCTTACAGATTGTAGCCGCTGCTTTGCGGCACGTTCGTAGTTGACGGGCGACAGGTAGGCGAGCGCGGAGTGGCGGCGGCCGGGGTTGTACCAGCCCTCGATGAACTGGAAGACGGCCATCTTGGCCTCGGCCTTGGTGCGGAACTTGCGCCGGTCGAGGAGCTCGCACTCGAGGGTGGCGAAGAAGCTCTCGCACATCGCGTTGTCGTAGGCGTCGCCGACCGACCCCATGGACGGGCGCACGCCGGCCTCCTTGCATCTGAGGCCGAAGGCCACGGACGTGTATTGGGTGGACTCAATCGGTCGTCGCAACAGTTTCAATATGACCGGCTCGAAGGAGCTGGTCGAGGACCTCAGCGGGTGTTCTCCAGTCGAGGGTTTTGCGGGGCCGACTGTTGAGGGCGCAGGCGACTGCTGCGAGTTCATCTATGCCATGGACACTGAGATCGGTGCCCTTTGGGAAATACTGTCGCAGAAGACCGTTAGTGTTCTCGTTGCTGCCGCGTTGCCAAGGGCTTTGAGGATCGCAGAAGTAAACCTCGAGTCCGACCTCCACGCGTAGCTCCGCATGTTTCGCCATTTCCGCACCCTGATCCCAAGTCAGCGACCGACGCAGCTGCTCGGGCAGCGTGGTCATCGCGCTTGCGATCGCATCGCGTACCGCCTCTGCACCATGGCCGGCGAGAGCGGGTCCGTTCTTTGCTCGCGGCGTGTCCCGGTGCCCGGGAAGAGGCGGCAGGTGCAGCAACATCGTAAAGCGCGTGGTGCGCTCGACGAGCGTGCCGATCGCTGAACGGTTGAGCCCAATGATCAGATCGCCTTCCCAATGGCCCGGAACCGCACGGTCGGCAACTTCGGCCGGGCGCTCGCTGATCCTGATCTCGGGCGTGACGAAGGACTTGCCTCGGCCGCTCACACGCGAGCGCGGCATGCGCAGAGCCCGCCCCGTTCGAAGGCAGGCGGTCAGCTCTCGCTTCAGCGCGCCCCGCCCTTGGATGTAGAGCGACTGATAGATGGCTTCGTGGCTGATGCGCATGCTCTCATCCTGCGGGAAGTCGAGCCTCAGACGGCGCGCGATCTGCTCCGGGCTCCAGGCGCGGGCCCAACGCCGATCCTGCCGCGGCCCGGTCCGGCGACCCTTCCAAGCCACGTTCGGGCCGGCGACCTTCTTACCGTCTGGCGTGGCGATCCGGCCGGCAAGCCGCTCCTGCACATAATCCCTCAGCTTCACGTTCGTGGCTAGCTTCGCCGGCTTGGGACGAAGCGCTGCGCGGTCGGCGTGCCACTGTGCGGTTGTCGCCCGATACTCGAAACCGCCGCTGCGCGTGGCCGAATTACGCCGCAGCTCGCGCGAGAGCGTGGAGGCCGCCCGCCCGAGGCGCCGTGCGATCTCGCGCACGCCGTGCCCCTTTGCGCGCAGCACCGCGATCTCCTCACGCTCAGCGAAGGACAGGTACCGCTCAGACGGCGGTCTTGCCGACGAAGCGAAGTGCGATGGTGGCATGCCGCCGGCCTCCCGGAACCACCTGGCTCCCACCGGAACGGATACGCCTGCATCGGTGGCGGCGTCCTCGCTCGAACGTCCACCTGCGATCGCCGACCAGAACGCCTGCCGATGCTCCCGCCGCGCAACCGGTGGCCGCCCCGGCGAACGAAGAGCCTTCCGTGTCGATCGCTCCGAGCGCCGCCTTCCTGCCATTGCAACCTCGTTCAGCAGAGCGTTGCAACGACCGTTTGAGACCAAGTTGCGACCCCTGGTCGGAGTGATGGATGACGCCGGTGGGCCGCCTCTGCGTCAGCGCCATGTTCAACGCGTCGAGGACGAGCTGGGTCTTCAGGTCGAGCCCCATGGACCAGCCGACGATCCGGCGCGAGAAGGCGTCGAGAACGACGGCGAGATAGAGGAAGCCGGCCCAGGTCGGGACGTAGGTGATGTCGGCCACCCACAGCCGGTCGGGCGCCTCGGCGCGGAAGTTCCGGTCGACGAGGTCCGCGGCTGGCCGCACCCGTTCGTCGCGGAACGTCGTCCGCGTTCCTCTTCGGCGGCTGACGCCGGCAAGGCCCTCCTCCTTCATCAGCCGTGCGATGCGCTTGCGGCCGACACCGACGCCGGCCTCCTTGAGCTCGGCGTGGATGCGCGGGGCGCCATAACTCTCCCTCGACGCCTTGTGGATCGTGCGGATGCGGGCCGCGAGGGCGGCATCGCTGCGCGCCCGCCGGCTGGGCTCTCGATCCCGCCAGGCGTAGAAGCCGGCACGGGACACGCCGAACGCACGGCACATCGTCTGGATCGGGTACACGGCCTGGTTCGCAGTCATGAATCGGAAGACCGAGAGCGCATCGCGCCGCTCTCCTGTGCGAACCAGGCTGCGGCCTTTGAGAGGATATCTCTCTCCTGCCTCAGCTGGCGGTTCTCGCGGCGAAGGCGCCGAAGCTCCTCGCGCTCCTCGCCCGTCAGCCCGTCGCTGCGGCTGCCGCCGTCACGATCGGCCTGACGAACCCAGCCGTGGATCGTGTGGGCACACGGCTCGAACTCGCGCGCCAGATCCTCGACGCTGCGACCGGCACGCGCCAACGCAACCATCTGTTCTCGAAACTCCGGCGGGTAGGGACTTCTCGTTCTCGGCATCGCGGCACTCTCCTCTTAGGGCAAGTGTGTCCACGAAACCGGGGGAACTCCAGACCCTCGCTGGAACCGGGGAGAATCGTTCGAACTCATGTGATGGCGGAGGTAGAGGGTCTGGGGGCCAACGTTCTCCGCTCCGCCTCTCGCTGAAAACGCCAGCGTTTCAGCGCTTTCCGACGGCGCGGCTCACCTCGATAGCGGCGCGGATGGCGGCGCCGAGTTCCTCGTCGGATATCGTTTCGGGAAGCTCGGTGGGCTCCACGCCCCTGATGCCGCCGAAGCCTCCCCGTCCCTCGTATTTCCAGGGCTCGAGGCTGATCGTCCCGTCGCGGAGCGTGAGAGCGACGTTCGCGGCGCCCTTGTAGAGGGTCGCTTCGGTCTTCACCCCGGCGCGCGCGAGAAAGCGTGCCGAAAGCTCCTTGTCCTTCTCGCGAGTGAAATACGCACCGACGCGGTCCCAGTCCGGATGGTCCGGTCCGATGAAGCGGCTTGCAAGAAGCGCTTCGCGCGCGGCAGCGCCGAGTTCTGAATCGCCAAGGTCGGGCGGATAGTCAGCATCGATGCCATCGGGGTCGAGCAGCGATGCGCCATAGACGGCCCAGGAGTGGATCCAGTAGAAAGCCCGGAACGCAACCACGGTCGCTTCTTTCCGCTCCTTCGGGGGCGGTGGATTGAACGGTTTCCTCGTCATTCGATGATCGTCACCTCCAACTCGATCCCGAGGCTTTCGGCATAGGTCCTTGCGCGGTTGATCTCGTCCATCTGCTCTGCCGTCGTCCTGGACGGAATGGCAAGCTCCATGCGCCGGAGCTCGATTTCGCCTTGCCGGATCCGGTAGCCCTTCCGATCATCCCCCTCGAACTCAGCGATCTCGTCGAGGTAGCCCTTGATGCGGCTGAAGATACTACGCGGCCGACGGGTGTAGCCGGGGGCAGCGGTGTTGAGTGTCTTGCCAATGATTGCGACGCGCGAGTTTCGGCTAAAGAAGTCGAACGTCTTTAAGTTCGGCGCGCGCTCCCCGAGCCAGTCGCCGAGAACACCTTGCTCGGCAAGGTGGCGCTCCCATGGATCGCCCTGTGCCTTGATACCCCTTCCCCAGACGATGCCGGGATTGGGGATGCGGTTCCACTCGCCGTCCGGGGACAGCTTGCGCGCGCGGCTCGCGAGTGCGGCGAGATCGTCCGCTGCCGCGTCGTCGGAAAGACCATCGGGCCTGCGCAGCAGCCGCTTGACCAGACCGCGCGCCGCCGCGCCACCCGAGAGGACGGCCGACAGGCCGTAGAGCGCGACGAGGGTCCGCATGCGGGCCCGCTCGCGGTACGCGGCCTCGACATCGGCCTGAGTGGCGAGACCGTTGCGGTGGGCCCCTTCCAGCGCCTCGGGCCGTGCCTCGACCCCGCGCACATATTCGAACAGCGCGCGCGCCAGATCAGGCGCGTCGCCGAGCGAGGCGGCGAGGCCGTCCACCCATGACTGCGCATCGCCGCGGAGCGCATCGCGCCGGGCGCGTTCCCGGTCGTCGAGCCCGAGCGCCTGTTCCTTGACGACGAGATAAGCGAGCTCCGCCGCGGCGCTCCCCGTCTCGGCCAGGGCGCCGATCGCGTCCAGCAGCGCCCACAGGTCATCGAGTGACGGGACGAGATCGGACAGAAAGTCCACGGCGCCGACACGCGCGCCCTCGAGATTGGCATCGAAAATGGCCCGGTCGAAGCCGGCATCGATCGTCGGACGCCACTCCGCTCCGTCGGCGACGAACGGCTCGGCAAAGCAGCGGCAATTCCAGGCTTCGCCGGGATGCCCACCCTCCGGCGGCTCACCCCAGAAGAAGACCTTGTCATCGTGATCGGCGTGGAGATCCCGAACGACGGCGTCGTCGCGACTGCGCCAGATGTATCGGTCGACACCGAGCGCTTGTTGCCGCTCGGCGTTGATGCGACCCGCGAAGCGTCGCGCGTGTACCTCTTCCGTGATCTGAAGTGCGGCGGCAGCGCGAGCGGGATCGTCGGACCACTCCTCGGTTAGGGTCGGCCCTCGGCGGTCCCATTCTGCCATTGTCTCCTGTTGCGCGCCCTTGGCGCTCGGAATGTCGGCGGGGCGCAGCGATATGACTCCGAGCCGCTCAAGCAGCATCGCGCTGTTCGCCTCGATCGCCGCTTGAAGGCGCGCTTCGAAGCTGGCGCGCCGCGCGACGTGCTCGGCCGCAGCGGCAGACTGGCGCTTTGTTTCGAGCCACGATGCCTTGACGAGCGCGAACTCGAAGCGGGTGAACGCCATGTCCGCCCGCAATCTTGCGAGTTCTGCTTCGTCATGCCTCATCGTTCCGCCGCTGCTCCATTCGTCGGAGCAAAGCATGCGGCCAATTCAATGAGCGGGGACAACTTCCGGGCGGCTCACGGCGTCAATGCTGCCAGCGGAGAACATTTCGACCGCAGATCCTCTCGCTTGGGTATGGCGGAGGGAGAGGGTCTGGGAGCGAATATTCTCCACTTCATCCCGCGACAAAAGCGCCAGTGTTTCGGTGCTTTCCGGCGGCGCGGCTGGCCTTGATCGGGGTGCGGAGGGCGATTGCGAGATCACCGAGGTGCGTCCGAGGGTCTCGGCACGGTCCACCACACAGGTGCGCAGGAGCCAACGGCCCTCACATTCGACAACGAGATTCTCGGTGAGGATCGGCAGCCCCTCGCGAAGAGCCGCGTCGATCTCTTAGGCATCAACGTCTTGAATGTCTTCCGCCATCTCGACGCCGGGCTGTGCCAGTTGGGGCGGCACCAGGTCCCCAGTGCGGACCGCAGGCATCTTTCTTGCTACAAACACTAACCGAGGACAAAGGCCGAAACGCACGTGTCCGCTTCATACACGCGCGTCCTTCACATCAGTCGCGCAGGACGCAGGCGTCGCCACGTCGCTCAAATCCGCGATCGCAGGTCCAACGGTTGCCGTTGTGGTCGAGATGCGCGTTCTCCGGCAGAACGATGGCGCTGCACGAGTCGGTCGTCTCGCTGTAGCCGCGCTCACACATCCAGCCCCGTCCGTACGAGCGATCGGAGAGATATGCGTTCTCGGGCACCCGAACCGCGACGCATGCGCCGTCGACCTCCCGATAACCGCGGTCGCATTCCCAGCCTCTGCCATAGTCGGTGTTCGTGGGGTACCCGAACTCCGGCACTGCGATCGCGACACACGCGCTGGACTCCTTGCGAAATCCGCGCTCGCAGTCCCATCCACCATCGTAGGTGTTGGTCGTAAGGTACCCGTTCTCCGGGATCGCAATCGGCAGGCAATTGCCCTCTCGACGGGCGAACCCGCGATCGCACTCCCACCGATCGCCGCGTTCGGTCAGATAGGCGTTGTCCGGTAGATTTACTGCAACGCACTCATCGCCGCCATTCGACGGAAGGTAGCCGTGTTTGCACGCCCGCCCCTCACCATACGCCAGGCCCGTTGCAAAGGCGTTTTCGGGGAGAACGATCGGGGCGCACGCACCACCTTGGGGATCGGCCCGGTATCCGGCATCGCACGGCGCGCCGGTTCCATCCGAATGCGTGACCGACCTTCGCTGACTGCCGTCCTGCGCCCAAGCGTCGGAGGCGATGGCGACGGCAAAACACGCAAGCGAAACTGCGACTGCGGTCGGCCAGGCGAAACCCCACCTCAGTCTGAACAGGCTTGTCATGAGAATCCCTTACGTTTTCGTGCGTCGGAACGCTTGCGTGACAGGGACCGCCGGCCAGATGACGTCGCCAAATCTTACGGCTTCGCCGGGCCCTGGCGGATGGATCGCAGCGACACCAAGCGCCGATGGCCTTCGTCCCACAGCATCAGGCGGACACATTTCAGGCTGTCCGCGAATGTCAGGCGGTTGATCTCGCGAAGCTCGGGAAAGTCACGCAGTACCTCAGGCAGTCGATAGTGCGGGATCCGGCTCGACAGGTGGTGGACGTGATGGATTCCGATATTCGCCGTGACCCATCGCAGGACTGTGGGCAGATCGTAGTGCGAGCTTCCCCCCAGTGCAGCCGTCGGATGCGTCCAGCGGTCCGACGTGTCCCATTGGGTCTCTTCGAACTGATGCTGGACGTAGAACAGCCAGACACCGGCCGCGGAGGCGAGGAGGACGATCGGCAGGTGGATCATCAGGAACGGCACGATGCCGATGGCCCACGCCATCCCGCCGACCGCACCGGCGATGGCGAGGTTGGTGCCCATCGTGCTCACCCAGTGAATGCGGCCGGCGCGCATGAAGCCGATCGGCAGCCGATGATGCAGCAAGAAGACGAAGAACGGCCCGCCGCCGAACAGAATGAGCGGATGCCGATAAAGGCGGTACCGGAGCCTGCCCCACCGGCCCAGTGCAAGATATTCGTGCACGGTCAGCGTCTCGACGTCACCGATGCCGCGGCGATCGAGGTTGCCGGAACCGGCGTGATGGAGCGCGTGCGTGCGGCGCCAGTGGTCGTATGGTGTCGGCGTCACCACACCGAGCACCCGGCCGAGCCAGTTGTTGACAGATTGCCGGTTGAACACGGCGCCATGGCCGCAGTCATGCTGGATGAGGAAGATGCGCACGAGGAAGCCGGCCGCCGGCACAGCCAGCACTAGCGTCAGGGCGTAGCCGACGGCGCTCAGAGCCAGCCACATGGCGAACCATAGCCCGACGAACGGCGCGACCGAGATTGCGACCTCGAAGAGGCTTCGGCCCACGTCGGGCGCGGCATAGGCTTTCAGCGCCCGGCTGAGCGCGCGCGGATCCCGTGCCTCCGAACGATCGAGTGCGGGAGGCCGGCGCGGGGCTACCATCGCCGGTGCCGCCTGCCATCCTGGCTCGGCCGGGGAGCCGCCGGCGCCGATCGTTCTGTCGTTCACAGGTCCGGTTCCGCAGCGTTCAGCTGCTCGTTCGCGCGATGGCGCATCAACTTCACCGCAGAAACGTCGAAGCGCTTGTTGCCGACCGACATGACGAGGTCGTCAGGCCGCAGAGAGGAGTAATTCGCGCCCGCGACTTCGATCGCTTCGACGGCGGTCACGAAGCGGTGGTGGTGAAGCCCGCCGCACTTGGAATTCATACGCCGGGCGACGAAGAGTTCTGCCGGCAATTGATGGTCGGCCCCGCTCATGGTCTCCATGGCGTCGGTGGGGCGAGAGCCGGTCATGCCTTGCTGCCCCCGCGCGGTGTCTTGCCCTTGCCGATCATGTTGGTCGCGGTGGGGACGGAGGTCATGGAGTCACGGAGGTACTTCGGGCCGGCAGCCTTCTTCGCCTTCTTGGCGGCTGGGTCTGCGGTCTTCGGCATCGATTCTGCTCGTTTCTGGTTTTTCGCCACACGAATTCCTTTGCGTAGGCATGCGAAGAACGCAGCCCGTCAGGCGCGACCGAAGGCTGCCGTTCCGAACGATGAAGATTAAACGAAGAAGATCGGCAAGCCAGATCGGCTCCTACCTAGTTCTATAGCCAGGGCGAAAAGGACAAAGCGCAATGACCAATCTTTGGATCGGGATTACCTCCCGTTCTCGCAGGCCAAATTCGACCGCCCACCGATGTGGTGGCGGCGGCTCTATGGCAGAAAATCTTTTGCTTGCAATTGCATAGCGGGAGGTACATCTGCGTTTGGCTAAGTTACAATAATCGAACACTGTCTCCAAGCGGCTTCAGTTCGCGATTTTTGCTCAGACTGCAGCCAGGCTGCCGCATCCGGCGGGCAGCATCTTTCTATGGAGAAACACGATGACCAATGGCACCGTGAAGTGGTTCAACTCTCAAAAGGGCTTCGGCTTCATCCAGCCGGAGACGGGTTCGCGGGATGTCTTCCTTCACATCTCCGCCGTCGAGCGCGGCGGCGTCGGTGAAGGCCAGAAGGTGACCTTCGATGTCGAACGCGGTCGCGACGGCCGCGAGTCGGCCGCGAACCTCCAGCTCGTCGACTGAGCGAGCACCAACTGACGACGCGAAAGGAGAGTCCCAGGGCTCTCCTTTTTCACATGACCCGATAGATGCCGGCGATGCACTTCCGTCGCCTGGACGCGCGACGGGAACGTTCACGAACACCCCGAGGAGACGCTGGTCGCTCGGCTGGAAGAAGCCGTTAAGCGGAACAGCGTGTGCGGGCGAACACGCCGCCGCGAGGCAAATGCGATTGCGGCTCGCGAGCGTGTTGCTCGTCCGGTCAACCTCGATCCAGCCGGCACCCCGGGACGACAATATCCGCCCAAGCGTGCGTCGCGCCACCCGTGACCGTCGCGACGAGCACGCGAGCGGATTGTCGGAGCTGGAGACGCGGAGCCTGCTGTGGACCCGCCCTATCGCGCCCGCTCTCACCTTCGTGCCGACGAGCGAACTCGTGCCTATGGCTTGACCACCGGTAGGGGTTGGCTGTCCCAACTTTGCGCGCCTCGCACTGCTCTTGCCGACCTTCCATTCGCCATCCATAAACCATCCATATGGATGGCGAGAGGCGACCTTTGGTCGAGCGCGGATGGAGACGGAAAAGATCACGATCAACCTCGGGCCGGTCGACCTTGGCCGGATCGATCTGCTCGTCCAGGAAGGGTTCTACCAGAACCGGACCGATTTCATTCGCACAGCGATCCGCAACCAGATCACGGGGCACGCTGGTGAGGTCTCGAGAGCGATCGATCGCCACATGCTCGATCTCGGCCTGCGCGACGTCACGAGGCGAGAACTGGAAGCGGCGCTGGCGGCAGGCGAACGGCTTCACATCAAGGTCGTCGGGCTGATGCGGATCGCAGCCGACGTCACGCCGGATCTCGCCGCGGCCACAATCGCTTCGATCACCGTTCTCGGGACGCTCCACGCGAGCCGGGACGTGAAGGCGGCGATCGCCGACCGCATTGCCTGACGGGACACTCGTACTGCCGGCCATCGTCGGCGAAGGACCTCCATGAACAAACACCTGGCCTCGGCCATGCGTCAGGCGACTGCCGCCGTGCGCGACGGACAGCCTCAACAGGCGACGGCGATCATCCGTTCCGCCCTCAACCTCGGCGGCACAAGTGCGTTCACGCCCGACGCAGAGGCGGCACCAGTGCCGCCCGGCATCGTCGCGCCGCGTCACACGCAGCTTGCGACGGCGCGGGTCCCGCGCGGCGAGCCCCAGTCATCCGGGCGGCCGACCTACCCGCTCGGCAAGGTCGTCGAGATGCTCAAGGCGCGACGTGCCCGAAGCCCTGCCCCCCACGCCCCCGCTGCGCCACGGACATCCCCCGCCGACGCGCGGTTCATCTCGCGCACGTTCCAAGGGCGCGCGGGGAGCCGTGACTACCGCCTCTACGTCCCCGCAACGACGTCGGGCGTGCCAAACGGCCTCGTCGTCATGCTGCACGGCTGCAACCAGGATCCGGACGACTTTGCCGCCGGAACGGATATGAACCGCCTTGCGGCGGCACATGGGCTCCTCGTCGCGTACCCGGGCCAGTCGCGGCGGGCCAATATGTCCGGGTGCTGGAACTGGTTCGACCCGAACCATCAACGCCGCGGCGGTGGCGAGCCCGCCATTCTCGCGGATCTCACGACGGCGCTGCGGGACGAGTTCGGCATCCCTTCCGGACGGGTCTTCGTCGCCGGGCTGTCAGCCGGCGGTGCGATGGCGGCGGTGGTGGCGGCGACCTATCCGGAGATTTACGATGCGATCGGGATCCACTCCGGGCTCGGCTACGGTGCCGCATCCGACGTGATGTCGGCGTTCTCGGCAATGAATGGCAGCGGCGGCCCGCTCCGAGCCGGGCCGGCGACGGACGCGCAGCCGCGGCTGATCATCGTCCACGGCACTGCCGACACGACCGTGGTCCCCAGCAACGCCGCGTCGATCTTCGACGCGATGGAGGACCTGTTGCCCGTGGGTCGACGCAGCGTCGAGCGGATCGCTGGCTCGCCGAACGGGCGACCGGAGACCGTGCATCGGCTCGAGCGGGACGGCGTCGTCGTCGCCGAGATGCGAATTGTGGAGGGGATGGGTCACGCGTGGGCGGGGGGATCGGAGGCCGGTTCCTACACCGACCCGGTCGGCCCCGATGCTTCGGCCGCAATGATCCGCTTCTTCCTCGCCGCGGACGGACCGACTTAGTCCTTTACAGGCCCCGGGGGTTGGCCGGGCGACGATCGGCAAGATCCCGCGGGGCGCTCTCATCGGCGCGCTGCGCATACGGCGGTACGTCGACGAGTGTTGCGATCAGCCTCAGCAGAGCGCGATGCTCAGGGCCGTCCGCCCCTTCCTTGAGGAAGCTCCGGAGATCAATGTGTGACAACCGACCGCCAGACGGCGCGTTCGGCTGATGGATGACGAAAGCCTGCCCGTCGCGGGGCTCGCGGCCCAGAAACCAGGCGTCGCCGTTGGGACTTCGGTACAGCTCACGTCGTTCGGTCACGAAGTTATCCTTTCAATATTATAGTCGAAGCGGTGGGCCTACATCCGCTCAGGTTCGCCCTCGGCCAGGGACGAGCCCAGTCCCGCTAAGCCCGAGACCAACTGACAGATCACATTCAGCGCCGTCATTGAAAAAACGCGCACGGATCCCGGTGCGCAACAAAGGTCGGGAACGGGCGTTCCATCGCTGCGACGTCTCCTGCGCGGGACACCGCAATTGCTGTCGCTATCCGATCCCGACCTGCGCCGGTAGCGCCGATTCCACGGGCTTGAGCGTCAACGCCTCGGCGTCCGGATGGCGGCTCAACAGCGCCTTCAGGTCGTCGTCGCCGCGGCCCTGCACCTCTTCGGTCCACACCTTGAACAGCTCCAGGTCGTATGCCCCGAACGTGGTCATCATAGCGCCGTCCGCCGCGTCCCGTCCACGGACCATCAGGATGCGTCCGATGCGAGGGATGTTGTGGCGCGCATCAAAGGTGTACCAGCGATCGCCGACGTAAACCTCCGTCCACGCGCTGAAGTCGCCGGGGCCCGACGGGGGAACGCCGATGTCGCCGAGATAGCCACTCGCGTACCGGGCCGGGATGCTCATGGCGCGGCAAAGCGCGGTCGTAAGATGCGCGAAGTCCCGGCAGACGCCGGTGCGCTCCTTGAACGCGTCCGCCGCCGTCTTCGTCGGACGGCCGAAACCGTAGCCGAACGTCAGGTGATTATGCACGAAGTTGCAGATCGCCTGCACGCGCGCCCAGCCCATCGGCGTCCCACCGAAAAGGCGCCACGCGTCATCGCGCAGGATGTCCGACTCGCAATAGCGGCTCGCCATCAGGAAGGGCAGCGTTTCGGGCGGCAGGTCCGCGACCTCCCGCTGCTGCGCGTTCCAGTTGAACGGGTCGGGCTCCCCCTCGACCTCCACGACGCAGTCCGAATTCAGTGTAAGACGACCGGTGGGGGCCCTCAGCCGTATGAGCCGGTTGCCGAACGGATCGAGGATATCGTCCATCGCGAGCTCGGGCTCAACCTCCAGACGGTCGGAGCCGATAATGCGATCGGAATGGGTGGAGTGAGGCGACAACCCGAGAATGAGCGTCGTGGGCGTCTTGCAATTCAACGCGATTTCAAATCCGAAGCGGATATACATTCGCACCTTTCTACACCCGCAAACTGAACAAATAATTCTGCGCTCTTGGGCATTGTTATATCAATGAACAGTGCAAATATAGCGTCGATTAAATAAAATAAAAGGACGAACTACGTGGAATTACGATCGTGAGTGCGCTGATGGTATCTCACAAGACGGTGTACTCATACGACCGACCCGTGGAATTTGGCCCACACGACCTGATGCTCAGGCCCCGTGACGGACACGACATGCGAATCCTGGCATCGAGCCTGACCGTCTCGCCACCGGCGGATGTCGGATGGGCCTACGACGCATTCGGAAACTCCGTGGCGCGGCTGACGTTCCACGATCGGGCACAGGAACTCGTTATTGCCAGCCAACTGCGACTGCGGCGATACGCTCTCGACGATCCGCTGCCGCGCATCGGCCGCCGCGCGGGCGCCTATCCGCCGCGGTATGAACCGGACGAGGCGTTTGATCTCGCCCCCCTCGTCGCGATCGACCGGCCTCGCGATACCGAGGTCGTGAAGACTTGGGTGTCGTCGGTTCTGCCGAAACTGCCGGAAGGGAGCGCCGAGGTGCTGGAGGCCCTGTCGACGGCGGTCAACCGCAGTTTCCTGTACCGGCGCCGAGACGAGATGGGCGTGCAGTCTCCGGCCGAGACCATCGCCGCGGGAAGCGGCTCCTGTCGAGATTTCGCTTTCCTCTTCATGGAAGCGGCGCGATCCCTCGGCTATGCGGCGCGGTTCGTCACCGGATACCTTTACGACCCGGCTGTGGACACCGCGGACGCCGATACTATGACCGGCGGCGGCGCGACGCACGCCTGGGCTGACGTGTTCCTGCCGGGGGCCGGGTGGGTCGAGTTCGATCCGACCAACCGGATCGTCGCGAGCCGAAGCCTCGTGCGCGTGGCGACGACCCGTACGCCTGCGCAGGCGGTGCCCGTCAGCGGCACCTACCTTTCCCTCGACGGCGCAGCACAGACGTCGATGGAAGTGGAGGTCGCCGTGCTCCGCGTGCGGTGAGGATGCTAACTTGCGTGACGCCCGACAGACCGCTGAGCCAACCGGCGATGACGCTGAGGACGAGCCCCGCGAACGCGAGTAGTGGCCCGGTCAACACCAGGTCGCCGCCGCATTCGCAGCCCGCGCGGCTGCGGCCGCGACTCGGTTGACGGTGCACTCGTAGCTGGCTTCGAGTTCGGCGACTTGCGCCCTCGCCTGTTCGACCGGGATACCGCACGCGCTCGCCAGCGCTTCAATGGCCTCGCGACGCACCCGGCCGGCATTTGTCGTTGCCGCTTGGTACGAGAGCGCGCATGGCGTTGACAGCCGGTTCATGGGGCGCGTCCGGCTCGCCGCCTGTTGCGCTGACCTGCCCCTCGATGACCTCCCTCGGATCAATTGAGGCGGCACGGCGGATGGGCGACGGTCTGCTCGACCCCGCCGGCGACCATGGCAATGCCGCTAAATGGGCCGCCGACGATGCTGCCGGCCGAACTCCTCAGCTAGGTAGAGGACAAGCAGGGGCGTTAGCGCCCAGGCGGCAGTCGGCAACATCGCGATCCCACTCAGCCAGCGTCTCCTGTGACGCGACGTCGATGCTCGGAAGAATGCCCTGGCGCGGCCCAGCGTGCCGAGATGCGTGAGCAGCATATCCTCGCTGGACCGAGTCGCGCTCTTGAAACGACCCTCAAATGCAGAGTGGTCGACTTCGGTCGCAGCTTGGAGCTTAACTTCAAGCCAGAAAGCCCTGACGAGCGCGAACTCGATGCGAACGACCGCAATCTCAACTCGCAGTCTCATCGTACCGCATCAGCCCGCCGCCGCGCCATTCCACTGAGCAAAGCATGCGGGGCAAATCAACGGCCGGGGACAACTTCAACGCGTTGGACAGCGCGCCTGACTGCAGCGGAGAACAGTTCGACCCCAGATCCTCTCGCTTGAGTATGGCGGAGGGAGAGGGATTCGAACCCTCGAGACGGTTTCCCGCCTACACACTTTCCAGGCGTGCGCCTTCGACCACTCGGCCACCCCTCCGGACGGACCCCGCTTAGCAGAAGACTTCGGCCGCGTTAAGAGGGGATGTGTGGATCACACACGATGACACAAGGCCGATGCGCGCCTGGAGGCTTTTTCCCATGTTCCGTACACTCCGGTGGCTGATCTCGCTGCCGTTCCAGATCCTCGGCTACGTCTTCTTCCTCGGCGCCCTCGTCACCGGCTCCCTGAGCATCTGGCGAATGATCCAGGACGAAAACGCGGCCGGCATGCAGCTCGGCGACCTCTGGTTCCGCCTCTCGCCCGAAACGCTGCAGCTCGCCCAGCCGGCAGTGCAGCGCTACCTCCACCCCGCCATCTGGGATCCGGGCATCCTCACCTTCCTGCTCCTGCCGAGCTGGCTCGGCCTGATCATCCTCGCCGCATTGTGCCTGCTCATCGGACAACTCATCTATAGGGTCCGGTAACCAAGGAGTGGCGCTATGAACCTCATGCAGCTTTTCGGAAAATCTCTCGAGATCCCGACGGCCGAGGACGCACTGCCCGGGCGCCCGGAACCGATCGCTACCGCCGCGGTCCACGCCGTCAGCGGCGAGCCCCTCAAGGGCGACTGGACGGGGTTGCGGACCGTCGTCTTCGCGCTCGGCTGCTTCTGGGGCGCCGAGCGGATCTTCTGGAGGACCAAGGGCGTCAAGGTGACGGCCGTCGGCTACGTCGGCGGACACACGCCGAACGCGACCTACCGCGAAGTCTGCACCGGCCGCACCGGCCATACCGAGGGGGTCCTCATCGTCTACGACCCGAAGGTCGTCTCGTTCGAGACACTGGTGAAGACGTTCTTCGAGTCGCACGATCCCACGCAGGGCATGCGCCAGGGCAACGACGTCGGCACGCAGTACCGTTCGGCGATCTTCGTCGGGTCGGACGAGGAGCGCGCCACCGCCGAGGCGGTCAAGGCGCGCTACGACGCGTCGCTGAAGGCCAGAGGCTACGGGCCGATCACCACCGAAATCCGCGGATCCGCGCCGTTCTACTACGCCGAGACCGAGCACCAGCAGTACCTGCACAAGGTGCCGAACGGCTACTGCGGACTGGGCGGTACCGGCGTCAGTTGTCCCGTCGGCACCGGCGCCGCGGCGTAGTCCGGCTCGTCGAGGAGCCGCTGGCACGCCGGCGGCATCCGCTCGACGGTGAGCGGCTCACCGGGCCGGGCCTTGGGGTCGGGCGTCCACGGGGCGGGCGTATACCAGTAGTCGAGGTCCGCCCCGCATCCGTCGCCCTTCGGCGGGTCGGGCTGCGGATCACACCCGCGCGCGCCCCTGGGGCACTTCAGCCGCACATGGAAATGCTCGTCGTGGCCGTACCAGGGGCGGATCCGGCGCAGGAACCGGCGGTGCGGCCGGCTCATCGCGCACATGGCCTTCTTGATGTGCGGGTGGACGAAGACGCGCGCCACCCGGCGGTCGCTGGCCGCCTCGCGCACGAGGGCCGCAATCTCCGGCGTGAACTTCGCCGGGTCCACGGTCGTGCCGTCCGCGTTGAGGACCGACTCGAATGGCCTTGTCTCGCGCTCCTCGTCGGTGAGCGGCGTCTCGGGTCGGCGGGCGTACCAGATGTCGACGTCGAGCCCCACCTGATGGCTCGAATGGCCGAACAGCATCGGCCCCCCGCGCGCCTGGCTGATGTCGCCGACCAGGATGCCGTTGAGGCCGCCGCCGGCCGCCGCCGCGGCGAGGTCCTCCACGAAGGCGATCGTCGCCGGGTGCCCCCAGCGCCGCCCGCGTGACAGACGCATCGCCGAATGATGCGCCCCCTCCGCCGCGAGTTGAACCGCGCCGGCGATGCAACCCTTGCCGTAGCGCCCGAGCGGCTCGGCGGGAGGCGCGGTGGGCCCGGTGACGGCGGCGAAGCGGACCTTCGCCAGTGACGGGTCGGGATCGGCCTTGCGCGCCGTCGTCCGCGCCACGGGCTTCACCTTCGCCCGGCTGTCAGCGACGACGATCCCCTCGCCTGTCCTCGGCGTGCCGGTCGCCGCCGACGCATCTGCCGATCGGGCGGCCGGCGCTACGGCGAGCGTGACCAGAAGCACAAGGGCGGCGGCCGCGTCGTGGGGACGCATCGCTCAGTCGTCCATGAAGAGGTGCCAGCCCCAGGCGATCCAGCCGGGACGCACCTCGTGGCCCCCGTCGTGAAGGCAGACGATGATGCGCGTGCCGTCGTCGCCGGACGACCCGTCGCACGTCAGCGCCAGCCCCTCCGGCGCGTCGACGGTCTCCGGTGCGCCGTGGTGGGCCGCCTTGCGGAAGGCCGCCACCGCTTCCTCAACGTTTCCCTGCCGCGTGTCGCCGATCGCCCGCCCGGCCAGCGGCACCACGGTGTCGGAAGTTCCGTGGAAGTGCAGGATGTCGACCGGTGGATTGTCGCAATCCGTCGGGATTGGCGCCCAGAACGTCCCTGCGATTGGCACGAACCCGACAAAGTCAGCGCCACGCCGGCACGCCAGTGTCCACGTCATCATCGCACCGCCGGAGAAGCCGGCCGCCATGATGCGCTTCGGGTCGATCTCGAACCGCTTCGTCACGTCCGCCAGGACGGCGTCGACGGCATCGAGCTCGATGTCGCTGTCCTCGAGGCCGCGGCGCGGAGCGTTGCGGATGAGCCACCCCTTGCCGGCGCTGTCCATCGCGATCAGCGCGGCGCCGAGCCGGTCCGCCGTCTCGCGAAGCGCCGTGAAGTCCATCACGCCCTCGGCGGAGCCGCCGTAGCCATGAAAGTAGAGGATCGCCGGAAAGGGGCCTTCGCCCTTCGGCAGGGCGATCCGGTAGGTGCGGCCGCTGACCGTGCAGTCGCTGTCCGCGCCACAGGCGAGCGCTGGGCCGGCATCGGCGAAAACGCTCAGAAGCATGGTGAGGACCAGGGGCGCGAAGAGACGATTGAACATGCGGCGTTCCTCCCTGGGACCCCTGCGTAGCACGCTGCCGCTCGCCAGGGCAGGTCACGTCCCCGTCATCGCCGCGAATTGGTGAGCGCTGCCGTGGACTTGTCACAGCCGCTCGCGGCACGCATCTCCCCGGGCGGAACACGCGGAGGTGAGCCATGCCGGAACGGGACGATTCGGAACGGAACGCGGTGGATCGGGGCGCGGCGGATCCGGGCGTGGCGCTGATCGTGGGGGCGGGTCCAGGGTTCTCGGGCTCCGTCGCGCGCAAGCTCGCGGCACGCGGGATGTCCATCGCACTCGCCTCCCGCAAGCCGAAGCCGCAGGAGGCCGAGGCGATCGCCGCCCGGAGCTACGCCTTCGACGCCGGGGACGCGGCCGCGACCGCCCGGCTATTCGCCGAGGTCGAGCGCGACCTCGGGCCGCCGAGCTTCGTCATGTACAACCCCTCCGCCCGTGTCCGCGCGCCGCTGGTGGACCTCGTGCCCGACGAGGTGGAGCGGGCGATCCGCGTCACGGCGTTCGGTGGCTTCCTGGTGGCGCAGGAGGCGGTGAAGCGCATGCTCCCCCTTGGCGGCGGGCGCATCCTGCTGACCGGCGCCACTGCCAGCGTGAAGGGCATGCCGCAGTCGGCTGCCTTCGCAATGGGCAAGTTTGCGCTCAGGGGACTGGCGCAATCGATGGCGCGCGAGCTCCAGCCGCAAGGAATCCACACGCTGCACGTCGTCATCGACGGCGCCATCGCGAGCCCGGCCCGCACGCCCGCCTCGCCCGACGCCCACCTCGATCCGGACGCCATCGCCGACGCCGCCCTCGCCGCGCTCGACCTGCCGCGTAGCGCGTGGTCGTGGGAGACCGAGGTGCGGCCCTGGGTGGAGCGCTTCTAGCGGCGCGCCACACAGGGCCGGTTCGCTCAGGCGAGGCGCCAGACGCGGGTCCGCTTGACGTCCGCGTCCTCGAGGGCGAGCGGCACCGGCACCTCGTAGGTCGCCACAACGATGAGCGAATCCGCCGGCAGGTAGGTCCGCTTCGGGTCGCCGATGAGAACGGTCGCGCCCGCCGCCTGGGCCCGGCGCAGGAACGCGAACGCCCGGTCGGCGAGGGAACGCTCGTAGAAGATGTCACCCGCCAGGACGACGTCGGCATCCGCCTCCCCGCCGAGCAGGTCGCCGCTCACCACGTCGACGCTCACCCCGTTGGCAGCGACGTTGAGCGCGATCGCCTCGAGGGCGAACGCGTCGATCTCGTTCGCCCGCACCGAGGACGCGCCGGAACGCGCCGCGGCGATCGCCGCGATCCCGCCGCCGGCGCCGACGTCGAGCACCCGCCGCCCCGCCACCAGCGACGGGTCGTCGAGGATGTAGCGGGCGAGCGCCTGCCCACCTGCCCAGGCAAATGCCCAAAAAGGAGGCGGCAGTCCCGCCTCCCCGAGTTCCTCCTCGGTCTTCTGCCACAGGGGCAGCGCCTCGTCGGCGAGATGCAGCACGATCTCGGGGACGTGCGAGGGTGCGGTGAGGAGTGTGTTGGCCTTGATGAACGCAGCGCGATCCATCGGATGGGTGCCTGTCAGCGCTTGGCCATCGCCATGATCGTCGTCCACTCCTCCTCGGTGACGGGCTGCACCGAAAGGCGGGAGTTCTTGATCAGCGCCATCTCGGCAAGCGCCGGCTCCTCCTTCACCTCGGCGAGTGTCACGGGGCGTGCGAGCGGCTTGTCGGCCGCGATGTCGACGCACTCCCATGTGCCGGAATCGTCGGTGGAATCCGGGTGGGCGGTCTTCACCACCTTCACCGTTCCGACGATCTCCTTCGCGTTGACGGAGTGGTAGAAGAAGCCCTTGTCGCCCTTCTTCATCTCACGCATCTGGTTGCGTGCCATATAATTGCGCACGCCGTCCCATTCCGTGCCGGTTTTTCCTGCATTCACCTGATCGTCCCAACTCCAAGTCCCCGGCTCGGACTTGAACAGCCAATAGCGCATCGCGGTCCTCTCGTTTCGGCCTTGGGATAAGGCCGCTGTCACAAAAAGCATTTGCTTTTTCTTTAGGCATGCCCGTTGTACACCAAGCGAGCAAAAGGGAGCCCAGCGGTTGGCACGGCTTTTGAAGGGCACCGGTGTTGACCGCCGTCGGGCACCCATCAGCCCACGGGGGAGATATAGGGAATGCCAATGAAAATTGTGATGGCGATCATCAAGCCGTTCAAGTTGGATGAGGTGCGTGACGCGCTTTCGTCCATCGGCGTCGCCGGGCTGACGGTGACTGAAGTAAAGGGCTACGGGAGGCAGAAGGGTCACACCGAGGTCTACCGTGGTACCGAGTACGCCGTGAGCTTCCTGCCCAAGCTCAAGATCGAAGTCGCCGTCCCTTCGGAGATGACACCGCGCGTCATCGAGGCGATTCAGACCAGCGCCAAGACCGGCCAGATCGGCGACGGCAAGATCTTCGTCTACACGCTCGACAGCGCGGTGCGCGTGCGTACGGGCGAAGTGGATGCAGAAGCCCTTTAAAAAGTTCCCAACCATCGCGGACAGCACAGCCACATGAAGAACTCAATGCTCCTGAAGCTCGCCGGAGCGGGCCTTGCGCTCGCCCTCTCGGCGACGACCGTGTGGGCGAAGGCCGACACGTCGACCCAGCCCATGGCGGAGCCAGCGCTCATCCAGCTTGCGCAGGCCGACTCCACGACAACGACGACCACGACCGACACGACGACGACCACCACCACCCCGTCGGTGACCGACGAGGTGAAGAGCGCCGCTGAAGGCGTCGCCGCCGAGGCGGAGAAGGCCGTCGACGCCGTCGCTCAGGCCATCCCGACCGATGGCGCAGAGGGCAGCCCGAAAGAGCCGACCGCCGCCAGCCAGGAAGCCGCCGCGCCGACGCCCGCGGTCTCCTCCGACGTCGCCTACATCTTCAACACCCTGCTCTTCCTGATGGCAGGCTTCCTGGTCATGTTCATGGCCGCCGGCTTCGCCATGCTCGAGGCCGGTCTCGTCCGTTCCAAGAACGCGGCGATGCAGTGCCTGAAGAACCTCGCCCTCTACGCCATCGCTGGCATCATGTTCTGGCTCGTCGGCTACAACCTGATGTACGAGAACGTCGATACGGCGAACAACATCCAGGCCCTCGCCAACTACATGGGCACCTTCTCGGTGAAGGCGTTCCCGGCGACGGATGCCGACACGGGTAACTACTCGGCCTACTCCGACTGGTTCTTCCAGATGGTGTTCTGCGCCACGACCTGCTCGATCGTCTCCGGTACGATCGCCGAGCGCATGCGCCTCTGGCCGTTCCTGATCTTCTGCGTCTTCCTGACCGGCATCCTGTACCCGATCACGGGGTCCTGGGAGTGGGGCACGGGCTGGCTCGACCAGATGGGCTTCTCCGACTTCGCCGGTTCGACGCTGGTGCACTCGGTCGGTGGCTGGGCCGCTCTCGCCGGCGCTCTCGTCGTCGGTGCGCGTGCCGGCAAGTTCGGCGCGAACGGCGTGATCCACCCGATGCCGGGCTCCTCGATCCCGCTCGCCACGCTCGGCACGTTCATCCTGTGGCTCGGCTGGTTCGGCTTCAACGGCGGCTCGCAGCTCGCCCTGGGCTCGATGGTCGACGCCTCCTCGGTCGCCAAGATCTTCGTGAACACCAACGCGGCTGCCGCGGCCGGTGTGATCGTCACCGTCTTCCTGACGCAGATCTTCTACCGCAAGGTGGACGTCACGATGGCCATGAACGGCGCCCTCGCCGGTCTCGTGTCCATCACGGCCGAGCCGCTGATGCCCTCCGTCGCGACGGCCTGCTTCATCGGCGGTATCGGCGGTCTGATCGTCGTGGTCTTCGTCCCGCTGCTCGACAAGATGCGCATCGACGACGTGGTCGGCGCGATCCCGGTGCACCTGTGCGCCGGCATCTGGGGCACGATGATCGTGCCGTTCTCCTACACCGGCGCTGAGGGCGACCCGACCTACTACGTCCAGTTCATCGGCGTGGTCTCGATCGGTGCCCTGGCGTTCTTCTCGAGCCTGATCGTCTGGCTGATCCTGGCTGCGGTCATCGGCCTGCGCGCCACGCCGGAGGAAGAAGCCGTCGGCCTCGACTCCAGCGAGGTGGGCGTGCTCGCCTACCCCGAATTCGGGTCCGGCCGCGTCTAACCTTCGAGGGCGGTCCGGACACCGGTCCGGCCCGCACCTCACCGGGGTGGCTCGAGGCTTGTCCGAGAGCGCGCCCCGAGGAGGCTGAGCCAACCAGGGTGTGGCCCCCGGCGCGCTCAGTTCCCAAATGCGGTCCGCGATTAAGGCTCGGGTATTCCCGGGCCTTTTTTCGTGGGAACTCTATGTGCACCTCGACCCGGTCGACGACAGGCGAGGACAAGCATGGGACACCCAACTCTGAGGCGGGCCTACGCCGGGTATCTCATCGCGCGCAGTCTGTCGGAGCGGACCGGCCCGGCCGCTGTAACCGGCGACCCGGCCCCGCGCCGCAACGACGAACCGACCGCCCGAGAGATGGACGAGCCGATGACACCCCCGCCCGCCCCCGACGCGGCCGACACCGGCCTCCCCCCGTTCCCGAAGCAGCGGCTCTTCGGCGTCAGCGTCGCCGCCATCACCTTCAACCAGGCCATCGAGCGCATCATCGCCTGGTCGCGCACCACGCCCGCCCGCACGGTCGTCACCACCAACCTCGATCACGTGATGAAGCTGCGGAGCGATCCGCTGTTCCGCCTATGCTACGAGGAGGCCGACCTCGTCACCGCCGACGGGATGCCCTTCGTCTGGCTCGCGAAGCACGAGGGAGAACCGCTGAAAGAGCGCGTCACGGGGTCGGACCTCGTCGAGCCGCTGGTGGCCGCGGCCGCGCGCGAGGGACGCTCCGTCTTCCTCTTCGGCTCGACGATGGACCGCCTGCACGGCGCGGCGAAGATCCTCAAGGAGCGCTATCCGCAGCTCGAGTTCCGCGGCGCCTACGCGCCCCCCTTCGGCTTCGAGCGCGACCCGGACCTCCACGCCGAGGTGCTGGAGATCCTGCGCACCGCCCGGCCGGACATCGTCCTCGTCGCGCTCGGCGCGCCCAAGCAGGAGGTGTGGTCGCGCGCCATGTCCCATGCGGTGCGCCATGGCGTCTTCGTGTGCATCGGCGGAGCACTGGACTTCCTGTCGGGCGAGATCCGCCGGGCCCCGCCGTTCATGCGCCGCACCGGCACCGAGTGGCTGTGGCGCGCCTTCACGGAGCCGCGCCGCCTCGGCCCGCGCTACGTGAAGATCATCTGGGCGCTGCCCTCGCTCTACCGGATGCACAAGAGCGACCGGGCGAGATACGACGCGCTGCTGCGCCAGCAGGCGATCGCCGCCGAGTCCGCCGCCACCTACGACGCCATGACCCCGTCCGCCGCCGAACCCCGCTCCCGCCGGGCATAGCGCCCGCGATGGCGCCCGTGGCACCGCCGCAAACGACAACGGGCGCGACAACCGGAGTTGTCCCGCCCGTTCGATCGTCTTCGCGCTGACGTCCCGTCGACGCCCGGCCTGTCCGTCCGAAGACTACTTCTTGTAGTAGATCTGGACCGGCGGCGGGCTCTTCAGGCGCAGGTAGCCGATGCCGCCCGCGATGTTCGCGCCCGCCTGACCCTGCACCGACAGCGGCTGCAGGTTGATCGAGCGGTCGAAGCCGCCGACCAAGACGTTCGCGCCGAGGCCCAGTGCCCAGGTCGCCTCCGCGGAAATACCGTAGTAGCGCCCTTCGAGCGCGCCCGGGTCGATCTGGGTCGTCGGGGCGAACACCACCCAGGCGATCTTGCTCCCGGTGGTGATGCCGGCGTCGAGGCCGATCTTGGTAATCGCGCCGTCGTAGGCCTCGTCCTGCCCGCCGAGCCGGTTGAAGTAGCAGGCCAGCGGCTTGCGCGAGCCGACGAGCAGCCCGGCACCGCCGGCCACGTCGCAGGTCAGCACCCCGACGCGAACGCCGAAATACGCGTTCGCCGACGGCGCGGTCATCGCAAGGCCCAGCATTGCGAGGACGCCAACTAGGTATTTCCGCATGGTAGTTCTCCGTTCAGACGACCGAGAAACGCTGTTCAGCCTCAGCTGAGATTACCGCAGAACCTCTGGATACGACGGCACGCTTCCTCCAGCGCGTCCGTCGCAGTGGCATAGGAAATGCGGAAATGCGGGGCGAGGCCGAACGCGGATCCCTGAACAACCGCAACGCCTTCGGTGGTGAGGAGTTCCGTCACGAACGTCTCGTCGTCGGCGATCACCGTGCCCGAGGGGGCCTTGCGCCCGATCAGGCCGGCGCAGGACGGGTAGACGTAGAACGCGCCCTCCGGCGTCATGCACTTGATGCCCTTCGCCTGGTTCAGCATCGACACCACGAGGTCGCGGCGCTCCTTGAACACCACGTTGCTCTCGGCGATGTACTCCTGCGTCCCGTTCAGCGCCTCGACCGCGGCCCACTGGGAAATCGACGACGGGTTCGACGTCGACTGCGACTGCACCTTCGCCATCGCCTTGATGAGCTGCGTCGGGCCGCCGGCGTAGCCGATGCGCCAGCCCGTCATCGCGTACGCCTTGGAGACGCCGTTGACGGTGAGCGTGCGCTCCTTCAGCCCCGGCTCGACCTCGGCCACGGTGTGGAACGCGAAGTCGTCGTAGACGAGGTGCTCGTACATGTCGTCCGTCATCACCCAGACGTCCGGGTACTTCATGAGGACGTCGGTGAGCGCCTTCAGCTCGGCGTGCGAGTAGGCCGCGCCGGACGGGTTGGAGGGCGAGTTGAGGATGACCCACTTCGTCTTCGGGGTAATCTTCGACTCCAGCTCCTCGGCCGTCAGCTTGAAGCCGGTCGCGGCGGAGGCGTCGGCCGGGACGGGCGTCCCGCCGCCGAGCAGCACCATGTCCGGATAGCTGACCCAGTACGGCGCCGGGATGATTACCTCGTCGCCCGGGTTCAGCGTCGCGATCAGCGCGTTGTAGAGGACCTGCTTGCCGCCGGTGCCGACCGAGATCTCCGCGGGCGTGTAGGAGAGATTGTTCTCCCGCGCGAACTTCGCGACGATCGCTTCCTTCAGCTCGGGGATACCGTCGACGGCGGTATACTTGGTCTTCCCCTCGCGGATCGCCCTGATCGCGGCCTCTTTGACGTTTTCGGGGGTGTCGAAGTCGGGTTCGCCGGCGCCAAGGCCGATCACGTCCTGGCCGGCACGCTTCAGCTCGGCCGCCTTCTGCGTCACCGCGATCGTGGGAGAGGGTTTGACGCGCGCGAGCGTGTCAGACAGGAAAGCCATCGTTAAGTCCGTCGGTCGGTTATGCGGCCGTTATCTGCGCATCCGGCGGCCCCTGCAAGGGCCGATGGAACACGATACGTTTCACCAAGATTGCAGCTTTGCCATTTTGGGTCGAGCCGACGGGTGCTACGTGTGCCGCGCCAGTGCTAAGGCGTGGCCCGAACAAGAATTGGAAGTGGGCGGATGAACGTCCTCCTCACCGGACAGAAGGCGTTCGGCGCCGCGGTGTTCGAGATGCTCCAGCGCATGGGATGCACCGTCTGTGCGGTGTCCGCGCCGGCTCTGCGCGAGGACGGCGTGCGCGAGGACCGCCTGCGCGCGGCCGCCGAGCGGGCCGGCGTCCCCTGGATCCACCCCGGCACCCTGCGACCTGAGACCGTGCCGGCGGGGACCGACCTCATCCTCGCGGCGCACAGTCACGATTTCGTGGGCCGGCGCACGCGCATGGCGACGACGTACGGCGCCATCGGCTACCACCCCTCGCTCCTGCCGCGCCACCGCGGGCGCGACGCGGTGCGCTGGACGATCCACATGAAGGATCCCCTCGCCGGCGGGACGGTCTACTGGCTGTCGGAGCGGATGGACGGTGGGGACATCGCCGCGCAGGACTACGTCTTCGTCGCCCCCGGCGAGACGGTCGACAGTCTCTGGCGGGAGAAGCTCTTTCCGCTGGGGCTGACGCTTCTGGAGCGGACGGTGAAGGATATCGCCGCCGGCGTCATCCGCCGCGAGCCGCAGGACGAGACGTACGCGACCTGGGAGCCGTCCTGGGAGCGCCCGCCGGCGAACCGTCCGGAGCTCGACCTCATCGGCACGCTGCCGAGCGGCACGCGCGTCTCGCGCAAGGCCGCCCGCAGCTAGCGCGGTCCGTCCTCCGGCGCGCCGGGCGCTCTGCAAGCGGCCGTGCAGACATGCGATCACGCGCCGGCGCACGAAGCGCCAGCGTCGTCGGAACTGTCAGGATGGAGACCGGTCCTAGAAGGGCAGACCGGGGGAGAGCGTGGCGTGCCAGGCGTCGAGGATCGGGAGCTGGGACTGCGAGTAGGTCTGCTCGTTCTCGATCTTCTGGTACGACGGAACCTTGACACCACCTGCGGCAAAGCTGGGCGAGACGGGGACCGCCCGGCCGCGGAACATCGCCACACCCGGCAGGTTAGGCCCATAGGGACCGACGTAGCCCGACCCGCCGGCGCCGTCCCCATAGGGTCGCACCGTGATCGAGGTCTGCGCCGATGCCGTGCCAACGGCTCCCAAGACCAGAAGCGCTGCCAGAATGGTTCTCATCGTTCCGTCCTCCGGCGGCTCATCCGCCTGCTTTTCGTCCATGGCCGCCCACCGGCGCAAACCTAGCGCGATGCCCCGCCGGGCCTCCGACGCCATACTGACACGCAATACCCATAACCCAGATGGCGCATCAAAGCGAATAAACTCGCAAGCCTGCCCATGGGTTGCTTGTCACTTGATTAATCGCGAAACCACCTGCGCCGTGTAGTCCACCGCGGGGATGATCTTGGCGTAGTTGAGACGCGTCGGGCCAATGATTCCAAGGACTCCGACCGTCCGGTGGTTCGGATCGCGGTATGGCGACATGATCAGGGACGACCCCGAGAGTGAAAACAGCTTGTTCTCGGAGCCGATGAAGATCCGCACGCCTTCGCCGTCCTCCGTCAGCGAGAGGAGCTGCATAAGCTCGCGCTTGGTCTCCAGATCGTCCAGGAGCTGCCGCACGCGGTCGAGGTCCTCGCGCACGCCGACGTTCTGCAGGAGGTTCGCCCGGCCGTGGACGATGAGCGAGCCGGTGTCCTTCGCCGACGCGTCCGACCATGACGCGATGCCCTGCTCGATCAGCTTCGACGTCAGCCGGTCGAGCTGCTCGCGTTCCTCCTCCGCCCGCAGTGCGATGATCGACCGCGCCTCGCTGACCGTGGCGCCGCGGATGTGGGCGTTGAGGTAGTTCGACGCCTCCTGGAGGGCCGAGGGCGGCAGGCCGGGCGGCAGGTCCATGATGCGGTTTTCGACCGACCCGTCGTCGGAGACGAGCACCACCAGCGCCTTGCCCGGGTCGAGGGACACGAACTCGATGTGCTTCAGCCGCAGGTCGTGGGTGGCGGTCAGGACGACGCCCGCCCCGCTCGACAGGCCGGAGAGGACCTGCGAGGCGCGGGTCAGCGCCGTGTCCACCGCGTCGGCGCCCTGCGCGACGGCCTCGATTCCCGAACGTTCCTCGGCCGACAGCTCGCCCACCGACAGAAGCGCATCGACGAAGAAGCGCAGGCCACGGTCGGTCGGGAGGCGCCCCGCGGAGGTGTGCGGCGCGAAGATCAGGCCGAGGTGTTCGAGGTCGCTCATCACGTTGCGCACGGACGCCGGCGACAGCTTGTGCGGCAGGTTGCGGGAGATCGAGCGCGAGCCGATCGGCTCGCCGGTGGCGAGATAGGCTTCGACGATCTGGCGAAAGATGTCGCGCGAGCGCTCGTCGAGCTCGATTGCTTCGCCTGTCACGTCCACCAAGTTCATCGCGAGTCGGCCTCCTGCCTCGGGACTATCGCGGTCGCATTTAATATGCCAACGGAAGCCCCGACATGGGACAAAGGATATGATATGCGACACGATGGCCGCCGAAGCGACGAGATGCGCGCCATTTCCATGGAGCGTGCGGTCTCGCGGCACGCTGAAGGCTCGTGCCTCGTGAAATTCGGCGACACTCACGTCCTCTGCACGGCCTCGCTCGAGGAGCGGGTTCCGCCCTGGCTGCGGGGTGGCGGCGAGGGCTGGGTCACCGCCGAATATGGGATGCTCCCCCGCGCCACGAAAGAGAGGATGCGTCGCGAAGCCTCGGCTGGCAAGCAGTCCGGCCGCACGCAGGAGATTCAGCGCCTGATCGGCCGCTCGCTGCGCGCCGTGGTCGATCGGGCCGCGCTCGGTGAGCGGCAGATCTCCGTCGACTGCGACGTCATCCAGGCCGACGGCGGCACCCGCACCGCGGCGATCACGGGCGCCTGGGTCGCCCTGTCGGACTGCATGACGTACATGATGTCCGCCGGGATGATCACGGCCAACCCGCTGACCGACCACGTCGCGGCGATCTCCTGCGGCATCGTCGACGGCGCACCGGTGCTCGACCTCGACTACATCGAGGATTCCTCGGCGCATACGGACGCGAACTTCGTGATGACCGGGTCCGGCGGCATCGTCGAGGTGCAGGGCACCGCCGAGGGCGCCCCCTTCTCGCGGGACGAGCTGACCGCGCTCCTCGACCTCGCCTCGGGCGGCATCTCGCGCCTCGTCGACCTGCAGAAGCTCACCGTGGCATGAGCCTGCTGGACGACATCGGCCCCCGCCTCGTCCTCGCGAGCCACAACAAGGGCAAGCTCGCCGAGTTCAACACGCTGCTGGCGCCGCTCGGCATCGAGGTGGTGTCCGCCGGCGCGCTCGGCCTGCCGGAGCCGGACGAGACCGGGACCACCTTCGAGGCCAACGCCGCGCTGAAGGCGGAAGCGGCGACGGCGGCGACGGGGCTTCCCGCCCTCGCCGACGACTCCGGCCTCACCGTCGACGCGCTCGGCGGCGACCCGGGGATCTACTCGGCCCGCTGGGCCGGTCCCGGCAAGGACTTCGGCCACGCCATGCAGCGCGTGCTGGACGGCCTCGAGGCCGCCGGCGCCACGGCGGCGGAGCGGCGTCGCGGCGCGTTCGTCGCGGTCCTGGCGCTGTCGCTCCCCGACCGCCCGACGACCTTCGTCGAGGGGCGCTGCGAGGGGATCCTCGCCGCCGCGCCGCGCGGTGCCAACGGCTTCGGCTACGACCCCCTGTTCGTGCCCGACGACGGGGACGGGCGCACCTTCGGCGAGATGGACGCCGAGGAAAAGCACGGCGGGCCGTCGCCCCTCTCGCATCGGGCCCGTGCCGTCGCCACATTCATGGGCAAGCTCGGAGTGGCGGACCCCTCCTGACCACCGACCCCTGCGCATGACGGCGCGGATGCCCGGCCTCGGCCGGGCGGCCGCGCCGGATGCGTGCGGCCGGGTGCCGCGGCGCGCGCGGCGCGACCTGTGGGCGGGGTGCCGAAATCCCTAAGTGGCTGGTACGATGCCGGCTTGGCGCGGACACCCGGCCATGCGGCGACGGTCCGGTTCCGCGACTGCAAGCGATACGTACGGGAAGAACAGCGGCGTTCCGGTCACACTGACCGACAACCGAGAGCCTCGTCCGCCTCGGTCCAGCGCAGCGTGCTTCTTTCGAACCACGACACGCCGTAGGAAGGAACATGTGCCCGATGAATGCCGCACACGTTGAGTCACCAGTGCGCGACGACGACCGTACCACGGTCGATGGCGGCTTCGCGGTCTATGTGCATTGGCCGTTCTGCCAGGCCAAGTGCCCTTACTGCGACTTCAACAGCCACGTGCGACACAAGCCGGTGGACCAGTCCCGCTTCGCCGCCGCGATGGCGCGGGAAATCGAGACGTTCGCCGCCTGGACCGGCGCGCGGCGCCCGCTGTCCGTCTTCTTCGGCGGCGGCACCCCGTCGCTGATGGAGCCGTCCACCGTCGAGGCCGTCCTCTGTGCCATCGACACGAGCCTCGGCCTCCCGTCCGACGCCGAGATCACGCTGGAAGCCAACCCCACCTCGGTCGAGCAGGCGCGCTTCGAGGAGTACCGGGCCGCCGGCGTCAACCGCGTCTCGCTCGGGGTACAGTCGCTGTCTGACGCGGAGCTTGCGTCGCTCGGCCGCCTGCACGACGCCGCCACCGCACGCGCCGCGCTCGCCCTCGCGAAGCGGATCTTCCCGCACGTCTCGGCCGACCTCATCTACGCCCGTCCGAAGCAGACGACGGCGGCCTGGGCGGACGAGCTCTCCGAGATGCTGGACCTCGCCGGCGACCACCTCTCGCTCTACCAGCTCACCATCGAGCCCGGCACGCGCTTCTTCGACCTCGCCGAGGCCGGCAAGCTGATCGTTCCGGAGGACGACGCCGCCGCCGACCTCTTCGAGCTGACCGGCGAGATGACGCGGGCCGCCGGCTTCACCCGCTACGAGATCTCCAACCACGCCCGTCCCGGCGGCGAGGCGAAGCACAACCTGGTCTACTGGCGCGGCGGAACCTACGTCGGGATCGGCCCCGGCGCGCACGGCCGGATCGACATCGCCGGCACCCGCACCGCCACCTCCACCCACCGCCATCCGGAGACCTGGCTCGCCGCCGTCGAGGCGGACGGCCACGGCCTCGCCGAGCGGGAGGGCCTGGACGCCGACGCGCGGGCGGACGAATACCTGCTCATGGCGCTGCGCCTTTCCGAGGGGATGGATCTCGACGCCTACGCCCGCCGCTCCGGCGCACCGCTGCCGGAGGAGCGCGTCGACGCGCTGGTGGCGGGCGGCTTTCTCGCGCGCCAGGGCCGGCGCATCATCGTACCGGATACCGCGCGCCTCCTCACCAACGCCGTCGTCCGGGAGCTTGCCCAATGATCGCAGCCGTGCCCCCCACACCCGAAGCGTTGGCCGCCGATCTCGAACGCATCTTTCTCGACAGCGGGGAAAACTTCAGCCGCGCCCGCCCGGGGATCCTGTCCCGCCTCAAGGAGGCACGGGCCGAGGCGCTGAAGGCGTGCTCGGACGCGCTGGAGACGACGAAGTCGGGCGTGAAGGCCGCCAAGGTTCTCGCCAACGGCCAGGACGCGGTCATCCAGGCGTTCTACCGCTTCACCGCCGAGCATGTGTACCCGACCGCCAACCGGTCGGTCGCCGAGAAGCTGGCCGTCATCGCGACGGGCGGCTACGGGCGCGGACTGCTCGCGCCGGGGTCGGACATCGACCTCCTGTTCCTCTACCCCTACCGGCCGACGCCGTGGACCGAGTCCATGGTCGAGACGATGCTCTACATGATGTGGGACCTCGGCCTGAAGGTCGGGCACGCGGCCCGCTCCATCGACGAGTGCATCAAGCTCGCGCGAGGCGACGTGACGATCCGCACCGCGCTCCTCGAGTGCCGCCTCATCGAGGGTGACGAGAACCTCGCCGAGCAGCTCTACCAGCGGTTCGATCAGGCCGTCGTGCGCGGCACCGGCAAGAAGTTCATCGCCGCCAAGCTCGCCGAGCGGGACGAGCGGCACCGCCGGCAGGGGCAGACGCGCTACCTCGTCGAGCCCAACGTGAAGGAGGGCAAGGGCGGGCTGCGCGACCTCCAGACCCTCTTCTGGATCGCAAAGTACTTCTACCGCGTGCGCTCCGAGGCCGAGCTCGTCGGCAAGGGCGTCTTCTCGGCCAAGGACTACCGCCTTTTCCGCAAGTGCGACGACTTCCTGTGGTCGGTCCGCTGCCACCTGCACTTCCTCACCGGCCGCGCCGAGGAGCGGCTGACGTTCGACCTGCAGCGCGAGATCGCCCAGCGCCTCGGCTACTCGCCGCGCCCGGGCCTCTCGGACGTCGAGCGCTTCATGAAGCACTACTTCCTCGTCGCGAAGGACGTCGGCGACCTGACGCGCATCCTGTGTGCGGGCCTCGAGGCGCAGCATGCCGTGCAGCCGATGGGCCTGTCGCGGATGATGCGCTCGCTGACGGGTGCCTCCACCCGCATCCTCGACGAGAACTTCGCGGCCGAGCACGACCGCGTCGTCCTCTCGAACCCGAACGCGTTCACGCAGGACCCGGTCAACATGCTGCGCGTCTTCGCGATCGCCGACGCGCACAACCTGCGCCTCCATCCGGACCTGCTGTTCCAGATGCGCCGCTCGCTGAAGCTCATCAACGCGGACGTGCGGATGAACGAGGAGGCGAACCGCATCTTCGTCGACCTCCTGTGCGACTCGCAGGACCCCGAGACCCTGCTGCGCCTCATGAACGAGACCGGCGTCCTCGGCGCCTTCGTGCCGGACTTCGGCAAGGTCGTCGCGATGATGCAGTTCAACATGTACCACTCGTACACGGTGGACGAGCATCTCATCCGCACGGTCGGCCTGCTGTCGCGGATCGAGCGCGGCCGGATGGAGCAGGACCACCCGCTCGCCTCCCACCTGATCTCGACCGTGCACAACCGCCGCGCCCTCTACATCGCCGTGTTCCTGCACGACATCGCCAAGGGGCGGCCGAAGGACCACTCCGTCGAGGGCGCCCGCATCGCCCGCCGCCTCGGCCCCCGCTTCGGCCTCAGCGCGGCCGAGACCGAGCTCGTCGCCTGGCTGATCGAGGAGCATCTGACGATGTCGATCACCGGCCAGTCGCGCGACCTCTCCGACTCCAAGACGATCGAGGACTTCGCCGCCAAGGTGCAGAGCTTCGAGCGGCTGAAGCTGCTCGAGGTGCTGACCGAGGCGGACATCGCCGCCGTCGGGCCGAACGTGTGGAACGGGTGGAAGTCGACGCTGCTGCACACGCTGTTCGACGAGACCGAGTCGGTGATCGCCGCGCGCCACACCCGCCGCCCGCGGGAGGCGAAGATCGCCGCCTCCAAGGACGCCTTCGCCGAGAAGGCCGCCGGCATCCTCACCCCGGCGCAGCGCGACGAGTGGCTGCAGATGCACGCCGGCCCCTACTGGATCCGGGTCAGCGCGGACGACGCGCTCTACCACGCCAGGCTCTGGGCCAAGACCAAGCCGGACGACGTCACCATCGGCTGCCGCGTCATCGACTCGACGACGACCGAGCTCACGCTGCTGTCGCCGGACTACCCGAACCTCCTCACGGTGGTCGCCTCCGCCTGCGCGGCGGTCCAGGCGTCGGTCCGGTCGGCGGAGATCTTCACCACCAACGACGCGATGGCGCTCGACGTCTTCCACATCCGCCCGATGTCGGACGATCCCTCCGACGAGACGGCGCGTGCGGACCGTATCAGCCAGCTCGTGCGCGACGCGCTGTCGGGCCGCGCACCGGTGCCGCGCCCGAGCGACCGTCCGCTGCGCCAGGTCCGGCAGAAGGCGTTCCACCACCCGACGGACGTCATCGTCGCCAACGACTGGTCGAAGGGCTATACCGCAATCGAGGTCTCCGGCCTCGACCGGCCGGGCCTCTTCCGCGACCTCGCCGACGCTCTCCTGGCGCTGAACCTCAACGTCCGCTCGGCCCAGCTCGCCACCTTCGGCGAGCGCGTCGTCGACGTCTTCTACGTGACCGGCCCGGAAGGCGGCCAGGTCACCGACCCGGAACTGCGCGCACGGATCGTCGAGGACGTGCGCCAGGCTTACGACAACTCGCCGTTCTCCGCCGCACTCACCGCGGCCTGAAGGAGGATACCCTCTATGCAGCTCCTCAGAAATTTCGCGACCGTCGGTGGCTACACCCTCGCGTCGCGCCTTCTGGGGTTTGGCCGCGATATTCTCATCGCGGCAGCGCTCGGTGCCGGCCCGATCGCCGACGCCTTCTTCGTGGCGTTCAAGCTGCCGAACCTCTTCCGCCGCCTGTTCGCGGAAGGGGCGTTCAACTCCGCGTTCGTGCCGCTGTTCGCCCGAACGCGCAACGAGGACGGCCCGGAAGGGGGCGAGGCCTTCGCCTCCTCCGTCCTGTCCTGGCTGCTGGTGACGCTCCTGGCGTTCACCGCCGCCGCGGAGATCTTCACGCCGATCCTGATCTGGGCGCTCGCGCCGGGCTTCGCGCAGGACGACGGCATACAGATCACGACGCTCTACACGCGGATCTGCCTGCCCTACCTCGCGATGATGTCGCTGGTGGCGTTCTTCTCCGGCATCCTGAACACGCTGAACCACTTCGCGATGGCCGCCTTCGCGCCGGTCCTCCTCAACGTGGTCCTCATCGCGACGCTGACGGCCGCGCTCTACCTCGGCCTCGACCCGGAGACGTCCGCGCTGGTGCTGTCGGGCGGCGTGTTCGTCGCGGGCATCGTCCAGGCGCTCGCCCTCTACGTCGCGGTGCGGCGGACGGGGATGCGTCTACGCCTCTCCCGCCCCAGGGCATCGCCGCGCATCAAGCGCCTCGTGAAGCTCGGCATCCCCGGCGTCGCTGCGGGCGGCATCACTCAGATCAACATCGTCGCGGGTACCATCGTCGCCTCGTTCTGGCCGGGCGCGGTCTCGCACCTCTACTACGCCGACCGGCTGTACCAGCTTCCCCTCGGCATCGTCGGCGTCGCGATCGGCGTGGCGTTGCTGCCGGACCTGTCGCGCCGCCTCTCCAAGGGCGACGTCGGCGGGGCGCTCTGGACGCAGAACCGCGCGCTCGAGTTCGCGCTGATGCTGACCCTCCCCGCCGCGGCCGCGCTGATCGTCGTCCCGTTCGAGATCGTGGTCACGCTGTTCGAGCGTGGCGCCTACGGACGCGACGACGCGGCGATGACGGCGGCCGCCCTTTCCGCGTACGGCTTCGGCCTTCCCGCGTTCGTGCTCATCAAGGTGTTCTCGCCGAGCTACTTCGCCCGGGAGGACACCGTGACGCCGATGATCTTCGCCGGCATCTCGATGGTCGTGAACGTCGCCGGCTCGATCGGCTTCGCGATGCTGCTCGCGCCGCAGGGTCTGCCGCATGTGGGCATCGCCGCGGCGACGAGCCTCGCGGGATGGATCAACGCGGTGCTGCTCTTCGTCGGACTGGTGCGGCGGGGCGACTTCCGGGCGGACGCAACGCTCGCCTGGCGCACGCTCGGCTTCCTCGCCGCCGCGTTCGCCCTGATGATCGTCGCGACCATCATCGCCAAGGGGCTGGATGCCTGGTTCTTCGCCTCCGACACGATGTCGGCGGCCCTCGCCCTTCTCATCCTGGTGGGGGGCTCCGCCGCCGTGTTCGCGATGGTGTGCGAGGCGTCGGGAGCGATGGGCGTGAGGGACATCCTGCGGGCGTTCCGCCGAAGCTGACGGCACGCCCGCACTGGATCGCTGGTCAGGCCGGGATGCGCTTCTCGTACTCGTCGCGCAGGCCCGGCCAGGTGTCCCAGAACGGCGCCGGCGTCTCGCCGGTGAGCTTGGCCACCAGGATGTCGAGGTGCGTGTGCCAGCCGGCACCCACCTTGGTGAGGTTCTCCCGGTCGCTGACCCGGCGATGGATCACCGTCAGGAGGACCCGCTCGCCCTTCGGCTCCAGCGCAAAGGTGACGTCGCCCTGCATCCACGTGAACACCAGCTTGCACGGCGGGTCGACCTCCAGGATCCGGCTCTCGAGGCGGTGCTCCTCGTCGGCCCCCGCCGGGCGTCGGCCGGGCTGCTCCGTCAGCGTGTCGTTGCGCCAGACGAACTCGAACGGCGCCCCTTCGGCGAGGGTCATGTCGCCGGCCGCGAGCCACTGGCGGCGCAGCTCGCTCTTCGTCAGGTAGTCCCAGACGCGCTCGATCGGGCCGGGCAGGAGCCGCTCGATCGTGAAGGTGGCGGGCTCAGTCACCACGCCGTAGGCGCCGATTGTGGTCGTATCGCTCATGGGTCGTCTCCTTCGGGGGGTTCTGCTGAGGTTTTGGGAGCGCTCCCGGCGGCATCGTCCGCGACGAGGAGCCGCTCGAGCACGTCGAGGCGCCCGGTCCAGAAGCGCTCGTAAACAGAGAGCCAGTCGTGCGCGCTGGCCAGCGGTCCGGGGTCGAGATGGCAGATGTGCGTTCGCCCGCGCACCTCGCGCCGGATCAGACCGGCCTTCTCCAGCACCTTGATGTGCTTGGAGGCGGCCGCCAGCGACATCGCGAACGGCTCGGCGAGCTCGCCGACGGAGCGCTCGCCGCCGACGAGGTCGGCGAGCATGCGCCGCCGCGTGGCGTCGCCGAGGGCATGAAAGACGGTATCGAGCTGGGGCGCTTCACATTCAACCATGTGGTTGAACGTGGCCATCGCGCCGGAGATTGTCAACCATTTGGTTGAACGATTTGGGCGGCGGGCGAGGCTGAACGAAAAAACGCCCCGCCGAACCGGTCGGCGGGGCGTCGAAGTCCGGTCGGTGGTGTGCCGGCCTCAGAGGGCGCCGAGCGCCTCGGTGATCGCGTCGCGGTAGCGGATCGCAGCCTCGCGCGGGTCCGGCGCGGCGTTGATCGGGCGGCCGACGACGATCGCGTCGGCGCCGGCCATGATCGCGGCCTGCGGCGTCGAGACCCGCTTCTGATCGCCGCTCGGATCGTCGGCGAGGCGCACGCCCGGGGTGATCACGGTGAGGCCGCTGCGCTTGGCCGCCGTCGCTTCAAACGGGGCGCAGACGATGGCGTCCGCCCCCGCCGCCGCCGCGCTGGCGATCCGCTCGGACACCAGGCGGTCCACCTTGGTGGCGTAGCCGGCTTCCTTGAGGTCGGCGTCCGCGAGCGAGGTCAGCACCGTGACCGCCACGACCGCCAGTCCCTCCGGTCGGGCGGAGACGGCCGCGCGCAGCGCCTGCGGGTAGGCGTGGACGGTCAGGAAGTCGACGCCCAGCGCACCGGCGCTGCGCGTCGCTCCGGCCACCGTGTTGGGAATATCGAGGAGCTTCATGTCGAGGAAAATGCTTCGTCCCGCCCGCGCCATCTCGCCGGCGAAGGCCAGTCCGCCGGCCATGGCGAACTCCAGGCCGACCTTGTAGACGCCGACGATCCCGTCGGTCGCCTCGACCAGCCGCTCGGCCGCAGCCCGGTCCTGCACGTCGAGCGCCAGGATGAGCCGGTCTTCCGCAGCTCTAAACTTCATTTGCGCATTCTCTCTGTTTTGCTAGAGCCGTTTCGTGCCGGGACGGTCCGCCGCCCCAAGGAAAACGCCTCGTCTTGACCATCGACGAGCAACGCGGCCGCGGCCGACAGTGTACAGCGTGCGCGGCCTTGCTCTAGAAGACACCCAGATGACACATTCGTTCCCTCCGCGAAACGCCCGCATCGTGAGAACCACGAACGAGACGGCGATCACCGTCTCCGTCGACCTCGACGGAGCGGGAGAGCGTCGTATCGCCACCGGGATCGGTTTCTTCGACCACATGCTCGACCAGCTCGCGCGCCACTCCGGCATCGCGATGGAGATCGAGGCCAGGGGCGACCTGCACATCGACGACCACCACACCGTGGAGGACGTCGGCATCGCGCTCGGTCAGGCGCTGCTGGAAGCGCTGGGCAACAAGGCCGGCATCACCCGCTACGCCGACTGCCTGCTGCCGATGGACGGAACGCTGACCCGCGTCGCGCTCGACATCTCCGGCCGGCCCTTCCTGGTGTTCCGGACGGAGTTCGCGACGCCGAAGATCGGCACGTTCGACACCCAGCTCGTACGCGAGTTTTTTACCGCGCTCGCCATGAACGGCAGGCTCACCCTGCACGTTGAAACCCTATATGGCGATAACGACCACCATATTGCCGAGTCCTGCTTCAAGGGCGTGGCGCGAGCGCTGGGTGCGGCCGTTGCTATAACGGCGCCCGGCGGTGCGATCCCGTCGACCAAGGGCGCGTTGTAGCGAGAGGCTTATGGCTGTTTGGACCGTCTGGGAACACGAGAAGTTCGACGACCCGGCTTTCAAGGCGCATTTCGTGCGCGACGCCTTTTCGTGGTGGGCCTCAATCCTCGGCCCGCTCTGGGCACTGCTGCAGGGCATGCCGCTCGTCTTCGTCGCCTTCACCATTCTGGAGATGGGACTGATCGGCCTCGCCCAAGTCACGCTCGGCGAGGAGGCAGCCATGTGGGCCTGGCTCCTCTTCTCCATCTGGTTCGGTTTCGAGGCGCGGGCGCTGAAGCGCTGGGCGCTGGCCCGGCGCGGCTGGACGATGACCGCCGTCGTCAAGGCGAAGCGGCTGGAGCAGGCCGAGCGGCGCTACTTCGCCGGCCGCGACGATATCCCGCCCGACATCCTGCCGTCGGGCCCCACAACTCCCTCCGCCCCGCTGCCGCCGGCACCGTCCGGCCCGGGCACCGACCCCGCCGCCGGGCCCTGGGGCGCTCCGATCATCGGCGTGATGCCGGAAGGTGTGCGATGAGTGTCGTCATAGTGGACTACGGCTCCGGCAACCTGCGCTCGGCGCAGAAGGCGGTCGCCCGCGCGGCCACCGAGGCCGGGCTCTCTGACGCGGTGGTCGTCTCGTCCGACCCGGCGCGCGTCGCCAAGGCCGAGCGGATCTTCCTGCCCGGCGTGGGCGCCTTCGCCGACTGCATGATGGGCCTGTCCTCCACCCACGGCATGGTCGAGGCGATCCTCGACGCGGTGGAGCGGGGCGTGCCGCTGCTCGGCGTGTGCGTCGGCATGCAGCTGATGGCCACGCGCGGCCTCGAATATACCGTGACCGGCGGGCTCGACCTGATCCCCGGCGACGTCGCCGTCATCCACCCGTCCGACCCGGCGCTGAAGGTGCCGCACATGGGCTGGAACACGATGGAGCTCAACCGGCCCCACCCCGTGCTGGAGGGCATCCCCTTCGGCGACAAGGGCCAGCACGCCTACTTCGTGCACTCCTACGCCATCGCGCCGAAGAACGAGGACCACCTCATCGCGACGACCGACCACGGCGGGCGGTTCGCCGCCATCGTCGGCCGTGACAACATCGTCGGCACCCAGTTCCACCCCGAGAAGAGCCAGGAACTCGGCCTCGCCCTGATCGCGAACTTTCTGAAATGGCGCCCCTAATGGCGAACATGATCCTCTACCCCGCCATCGACCTGAAGGACGGGCAGTGCGTCCGCCTGCAGCAGGGCGAGATGGAGCGGGCCACCGTCTTCTCCGACGATCCGGGTGACATGGCCGCCCGCTTCAGACGCCTCGGCTTCAAGCGGCTCCACGTGGTCGACCTCAACGGCGCCTTCGCCGGTGAGAGCCGCAACGCGGACGCGGTCGACGCGATCCTCGCCAGCACCGACGTGCCGGTCCAGCTCGGCGGCGGCATCCGCACCATGGAGGCGATCGGCCGGTGGCTCGAGCGGGGCATCGCCCGCGTGATCCTCGGCACCGCCGCCGCGAAGGATCCGGACCTCGTGCGCGAGGCGTGCCGCGCCTTCCCGGGCCGCATCGTCGTCGGCATCGACGCGCGCGACGGCATGGTCGCCGTCGCCGGCTGGGCCGACGAGACGAACATGCGGGCCCGCGACCTCGCCATGGCGTTCGAGGACGCGGGCGTCGCCGCCATCGTCCACACCGACATCGGCCGCGACGGCATGCTGACCGGCCTCAACCTTCCCGAGACCATCGAGATCGCCAACGCGGTGACGACGCCGGTCATCGCCTCCGGCGGTTTCTCGGGGATGGACGACATCGCCCGTCTCGCCGCCCCCGAAGCGGGCAAGCTCGACGGCGCCATCATCGGCCGCGCCCTCTACGACGGCCGGCTCGACCCCGAAGCGGCCCTCGCCGCGCTTCCGCAGGCGGCCTGACCCATGCTGAAGAAACGCATCATCCCCTGCCTCGACGTGCACGGCGGACGTGTCGTCAAGGGCGTGAAGTTCCAGGAGCTGCGCGACGCCGGCGACCCCGTGGAGGCGGCCAAGGCGTACGACGCCGCCGGCGCCGACGAGCTCACCTTCCTCGACATCACCGCATCCTCGGACGAGCGCTCCATCCTGTTCGACGTCGTCAACCGCACGGCCGAGCAGTGCTTCATGCCGCTCACCGTGGGCGGCGGCGTGCGCACAATCTCCGACATCCGCTCGCTGCTGCTGGCGGGCGCCGACAAGGTGTCGATCAACACGGCGGCGGTCCGCGACCCGGCCTTCGTCGGCCGCGCGGCCGAGAAGTTCGGCGCCCAGTGCATCGTCGTCGCGATCGACGCCAAGCGCGTCGACGACCACTGGGAGATCTTCACCCATGGCGGCCGCCGGGCCACCGGCGTGGACGCCGTCGAGTTCGCGGAGAAGATGTGCGCGCTCGGTGCCGGCGAGATCCTTCTGACCTCGATGGACGCGGACGGCACCAAGGCCGGGTTCGACACCGCCCTGACCCGCGCCGTCGCCGATGCCGTGCCGATCCCGGTCGTCGCCTCCGGCGGCGCGGGCACGCTCGACCACATGGTCGAGGCGGTGACCGAGGGTCACGCGGAAGCGGTGCTCGCCGCCTCCATCTTCCACTTCGGCACCTATTCGATCGCCGAGGCCAAGGCGCACATGGCCGCCGCCGGGATCCCGGTGCGGCTCACGCCGGCCCATGACCACGCGTTGGGAGACACCAGTGTCTGACTTCACCATCGAGGACCTGGAAGGCGTCGTCCGCGCGCGCCTCGCCAACGGCGACGAGACCTCCTACACCAAGACCCTCGCGGACAAGGGCCTCGACAAGGTCGCCGAGAAGTTCGGCGAGGAGGCGATCGAGACGATCATCGCCGCCGTCCGCCGCGCCTCCGACGAGCTGATCTCGGAGACGGCGGACGTCATCTTCCACCTCACCGTGCTCCTCTCCCTGCAGGGCGTGGCCTGGGCCGACGTCATGGCGGAGCTGGAGCGGCGGACGTCACAATCCGGCCTCGAAGAGAAGGCCAGCCGAAAGGCACCGCAATGAATTCCGCTTGCTTCAGCGTGAAGTGAACGTCTTGTTTTTGGTCTCGGGGTCCTGCAACAGTGCTGATCATGGATGCGATGCCCGATTTGGTTGAGACGTCGGGGCGGCGCCCGCACGACGAATTCGCGCCCTTCGACGTGTTCAGCGAGCACGACTGGGCGAAGCTCCGCGCCGGTATGCCGATGACCCTGTCGGCCGAGGAAATCGTCCAGCTGCAGGGCTTCAACGACCGCGTCGAGCCGGCCCAGGTGGAGACGATCTACCTGCCGCTCTCCCGTCTCCTCTCCCTCTACGTCGAGGCGACGGAGGGGCTGCACCGTGCCACACAGGCCTTCCTCGGCCGCAACGGGCAGCGAACGACGTACATCATCGGCATCGCCGGCTCCGTGGCCGTGGGCAAGACCACCACCGCACAGCTCCTGCAGACGCTGATGTCCCGCTGGCCGGGGCACCCCACGGTGGACCTCGTGACCACCGACGGCTTCCTCTACCCCAACGCCCACCTGCTGGAGCATGGGCTGATGGAGCGGAAGGGATTTCCGGAGAGCTACGACGTCGGCCTCCTCATCGCCTTCCTGTCCGACGTGAAGTCGGGCGCGCGGCACGTCGAGGCGCCGGTCTACTCCCACCTCACCTACGACCGCGTGCCGGGCGAGACGATCGAGGTGGACCGGCCGGACATCCTCATCGTCGAGGGGCTCAACGTCCTGCAGACGCAGCGCCTCTCCGGCGACCGCCCGCGCGTGCCCTTCGTGTCCGACTTCTTCGACTTCTCGATCTACCTCGACGCGGACGAGGACCTCCTCCAGGAGTGGTACCTCACCCGCTTCAACCGGCTGAAGGAGACGCGGTTCACCGATCCGCGCTCCTACTTCCACCGCTATGCGAGCCGCTCCGCCGAGGAGACGGACGCCTTCGCACGGAACCTGTGGGAGAAGATCAACCTCAAGAACCTGCGGGAGAATGTCGGCCCCACGAAGATGCGCGCCGACCTCATCCTGCGCAAAGGCGCCGACCACCGCATCACCGAGGTGGCCCTGCGACGGATCTGATCGCGGGGCCGGCGGGCGGTTGGCGCTTCGTCCCGGACCGGGTAGGACGCTCCCGTCGAAGGATACCGTACCCCGCGTTCTGGAGAGCTTCCGCCGATGCGCCTCGCCCTCTTCCTTTCCGCCCTCACCGTCATCGGCGCCGTGACGGCGAAGGCCGACCCGCTCGCCATCGTGGCGCTGGGCGACAGCCTCACGGCGGGCTACCAGCTCGACCCCGGCAAGGGCTTCGTGCCCCAGCTTCAGGCCGCGCTGCGGGAGAAGGGCCACGACGTGACGGTGGTCGACGCCGGCGTCTCCGGCGACACGACATCCGGCGGCCTCGCCCGGCTCGACTGGTCGGTCGGACCGGAGGCCGGCGCCGTCATCGTCGAGCTCGGCGCCAACGACGCGCTGCGCGGCCTCGACCCCGAGACGACGCGCAAGAACCTCACCGCCATTCTCGACCGGCTCGACGAGCGGGGCCTCCCGGTGCTGCTCGCCGGGATGCTCGCCCCACCCAACCTCGGCGAGGAGTACGGCGCCGAGTTCGAGGCGGTCTACGACGACCTCTCCAAGCGGGACGTCATCTACTATCCCTTCTTCCTCGACGGCGTCGCGGCGAACCCGTCGCTGAACCTCGCGGACGGCATGCACCCGACGGCCGAGGGCGTCGCGGTGATCGTGCAGAACATCCTGCCCAAGGTGGAGGCCCTCATCACGAAGGCCTCCCAGCGCCCGTGAGGTTCCAATGCCCGGTCGTCTGCTCGCCGGTCTGGCTGCCGCCGTCGCCGCCACGGCCGTAATCCTCCAGTTCGTCGCGACGACCTGGAACTTCGCGGCAGAGGGCAAGACCGCGCTCGACGCGCTGTGGCGCCTCGCCGGCTTCTTCACGATCTGGGGCAACATCGCGGTCGCGCTGGTCGGCGGCACCGTTGCGCTGCGGCCCGCACGCTGGTTCGCGGACGCGCGGGTGCGGCTCGCGACGCTGTCGGCCATCATCATCGTCGGCCTCGTCTACGCCGTGCTGCTGCGCTACCAGCTCCAGCAGTCCCACGGCCTGCAGCGCTTCGCGAGCCACCTGCTGCACGACGTCGTGCCGCCGCTCTTCACCGTCGCCTGGATCGCCGGTCGCCACGGCAGGCTCGCCCTGCGCGATGCGCTCTGGGCCATCGTCCTGCCGGGCGTCTACCTCGTCTACGTGCTCTTCCGCTCCACCCTGGGCGGGTTCGAGCCGTACTGGTTCCTCGACCTCGCGACGCTCGGTCCCGCCCTCTACGCGCGCAACGCCGCAGGTCTCGCGTTCGCCTTCGCGGCGATGGGACTGCTCGTCGTCCTGGCCGACAGGGGGCTCGGACGCTTGGCACAGCACCCATCCTCGGGATAGAGCACGGTGCGTAGATGCGTCGCATCCGACGGCGCGCTCGTCCCGACCCTCCCGGCGCCCGCCTGACGCGAGACATTCATGGACTACCGCAAACTCGGCCGCACGGATCTCACCGTGTCGGTGCTCTCCCTCGGCACGATGACCTTCGGCCGCCAGAACACGCCCGAAGAAGCCTTCGAGATCATGGACCGCTCGCTCGACGCGGGCGTCAACCTCTTCGACAACGCCGAGATGTACCCGATCCCGCCGGCGGAGGAGACCAGGTTCCGCTGCGAGGAGATCATGGGCGACTGGTTCGCCGCCCGCCCCGGCGCGCGGCAGAAGGTCCTGATCGCCACGAAGGTCGCCGGTCGCTCGCCGATGACCTGGATGCGCTCCGACCGGCACGAGCCGCGCCTCAAGGCGGCCGACATCAACGAGGCGGTCGACGGCTCGCTGAAGCGGCTAAAGACCGACTACATCGACCTCTACCAGGTGCACTGGCCGGACCGGGTCGTGCCGCAGTTCGGCAGCAACCCGACCGTCTTCAACGTGCCGAAGAAGGCCGAGGACGAGACGCCCATCGAGGAAACGCTCGACACGCTCGGCAAGCTGGTCGACGCCGGCAAGGTGCGCCACATCGGCGTCTCCAACGAGTCCACCTGGGGCGTGATGCAATACCTGCGGGCATCCGAGACGAAAGGCCTGCCGCGCATCGCCTCGATCCAGAATGCCTACAGCCTGCTGAACCGCACGTTCGAGGTGAACCTCGCCGAGGCGTGCATGCGGGAGGACATCGGCCTTCTCTGCTACTCGGCGCTGGCGCAGGGCTACCTCACCGGCAAGTACCGCAACGGCGCGCTGCCGGAGGGGGCGCGCAAGACCCTCTTCGACCGCCTCCAGCGCTACGAGGGTCCCGGCGCCGAGGAGGTCAACGACATGTACGTCGCGATGGCCGAGGAGGCCGGGCTCGATCCGGCGCAGATGGCCCTCGCATTCGCCATGTCGCGCCCCTTCATGACGAGCGTGATCATGGGCGCCACGCGGATGAGCCAGCTCGAAGCCGTCCTCGGCAGCGTTGAGGTGAATCTCCCGGCCGACCTCCTCGAGGCCATCGACACGCTGCATCGCTCGCGGGGCAACGTCGCACCATGAGCATGCTGCTTCCCGACGCCGTCGCGCCGCTGGGCGCGCTCTTCCTCATCATCCTCAGCTTCTTCACGAGCGCGCTGACGGCGGCCGTCGGCATCGGCGGCGGCGTCGTGCTGCTCGCCGCGTTGACGTTCGTCGCGCCTCCGGCAGCGCTCGTCCCGGTCCACGGCGTGGTCCAGCTCGGCTCCAACACCGGCCGCGCCATCGTGCTCGCCCGCAACGTGGCGCTCCGGCTGATCGTCCCCTACGCGCTGGGCGCCATCGTCGGCGCCATCCTCGGCGGCATGCTGGTCGTGGAGCTGCCCGGCGAGGTGATCCTGCTCGCCATCGGCGTCACCATCCTCGTCACCACGTGGATGAAGATGCCGCCGCTCGGCAAGGGCGAGACCGGCGTGCTGGCGGGCGGCGGACTGGTCGCGACGTTCCTCACCATGTTCGTCGGCGCCACGGGACCGTTCGTCATGATGATCCTGCGCCAGTCGGGCCTGCCGCACACGCGGCTGGTGGCGACCCACGCCATGGCGATGGTCATCCAGCACGGGCTCAAGGTGGTGGCCTTCACCGCTCTCGGCTTCGCCTTCGCCGACTGGGCGCCGTTGATGATCGCCATGATCGCCTCGGGGTTCGCGGGCACGCTCGTCGGCGCGCGCCTCCTGCACAAGCTGCCCGAGGCGACGCTGAAGAAGGCGCTCAACATCGTCCTGACGCTGATCGCCATCCAACTCATCCTGCGCGCGCTGTCGGAGCTGATCTGACCCGCGCCGGTACCATCCCAGCCACCGGAGGATAGGCCATGACGGACCTCGTCACCCAGGCGGACATCGCCGCCGCCGCCGAGCGCATCGCCCCCTACGTCCGGCGCACGCCCCTCCTTCGGCTCGATGCGCCGGTACCGTGCGAACTGAAGCTCGAGCAGCTGCAGGCGACGGGCTCCTTCAAGGTGCGCGGCGCCTTCAACACGCTCCTGTCGGTCGACGTACCGGACGGCGGGGTCGCGGCGGCCTCCGGCGGCAACCACGGCGCGGCCGTCGCCTATGCGGCGCATACCCTCGGCCACAAGGCCGCGATCTTCGTGCCGACGATCTCCAGCCCCGCGAAGGTCAGCGTGATCCGCGAGGCCGGCGCGGACCTCACCATCGGCGGCGCCCGCTATGCCGAGGCGCTCGAGGCCTGCGAGGCCTACCGCGCGGAGACCGGCGCCATCGGCGTCCACGCCTACGACGCGCCGCTCACGGTGGCCGGCCAGGGCACGGTCGGCGCGGAGTGGGAGGCGGACACCGCTGGGCTCGACACCGTGCTGGTCGCGGTCGGCGGGGGCGGGCTCATCTCCGGCGTCGCCGCCTGGTTCGGCGGGCGCGTGAAGGTGGTCGGCGTCGAGCCGGAGGGCTCGAGGGCGCTCGCCGCCGCGCTGGAGGCGGGCCGGCCGGTGGACGTCGACGTCGAGTCGGTCGCGGCGGACTCGCTGGGCTCGCGCAGCGTCGGCGCGCTCAACCTCGCGCTCGCACAGGCCTACGTCGACCACGTCGCGCTCGTCACCGACGCGGCGATCCGCGACGCGCAGCGCACCCTCTGGCGCCAGGCCCGCATCGTCACGGAGCCGGGCGGCGCCGCCGCCTACGCCGCGCTCCTCTCCGGAGCCTACCGGCCGGCGGACGGCGAGCGCGTCGGCGTCCTCGTCTGCGGCGCCAATACCGACCCCGCGACCTTCGCAGACGTCCTCGAGGAGGGGTGATAGGGTTCTCCCAAAACGGGAGGTGCCCATGAGCTTCACGCCCTACATCCACTTCCAGGGCAATTGCCGCGAGGCGATGACCCGCTACGCCGAGATCTTCGGCGCGAAACTCAACATCATCACCTACAACGACGCCCCCGAGGGACAGACGGTGCCCCGGTCCGACCGGGTGATGCACTCCGACATCCTCACCGAAACGGGATCGCTGCTGATGGCGAGCGACTTCCCCGAGGGGATGGAGGGCGCGCCCCAGGCGGCGGTCACAATCAGCCGGATCGTCGACACCGAGCCCGAGGGCCGGGACGTCTTCGGCCAGCTGTCCGAGGGTGGAACCGTCATCGTCGACTACGGCCCGACCTACTGGTCGCAGGGATTCGGCATGCTCAAGGACCGCTTCGGCACGCACTGGATGGTCATGGTGGCGACCGACGGATGACGACGAAGGCCGCGATGGTTCTTTCGCGTCAGGCGGAAAGGGTCTAGCAAGACGAAAAATTCGAAAGGACGCCCATGCCCTCCCTTCTCCTCCTGCCCGGTGACGGAATCGGCCCCGAGATCATGGCCGCGACGAAGCGGGTGATCGAGTACTTCAACGCCAAGGGCGCCGGCTTCGAGCTCACCGAAGGTCTCGTCGGCGGGGCCGGCTACGACGCCGACGGCACGCCCTTGCCGCCGGCCACGCTGGAGAAGGCCGAGGCGGCCGACGCCATGCTGTTCGGCGCGGTCGGTGGTCCGAAGTGGGACAACCTCGCGTACGACCTGCGGCCGGAGGCGGGGCTCCTGGGGCTTCGCAAGCACTTCGAGCTCTTCGCCAACCTGCGCCCCGCGATCAGCTATCCGGCACTCGCCGACTCCTCCTCGCTCAAGCGAGAGGTGGTCGAAGGCCTCGACATCATCATCGTGCGCGAGCTGACCGGCGGCGTGTACTTCGGCGAGCCGAAGACGATCGAGGACATCGGCAACGGCCAGAAGCGCGCCATCGACACCCAGATCTACGACACCTACGAGATCGAACGCATCGCCCGCGCGGCCTTCGACCTCGCCCGCGCCCGCCGGCGCAAGGTGACGTCGATGGAGAAGCGCAACGTCATGAAGTCGGGCCTCCTGTGGCGCGAGGTCGTCGAGGCCACGCACAAGCAGGGCTACGAGGACGTCGAGCTGCAGCACATGCTGGCCGACGCCGGCGCCATGCAGCTCGTTCGTGATCCGAAGCAGTTCGACGTCGTGGTCACCGACAACCTCTTCGGCGACATGCTGTCGGACATCGCCGCCCAGCTCACCGGCTCGCTCGGCATGCTGCCCAGCGCGTCGCTGGGCGCGGTCGACGAGAAGACCGGCCGCCGCCGCGCGCTCTACGAGCCGGTCCACGGCTCGGCGCCGGACATCGCCGGCCAGGGGATCGCCAACCCGATCGCGATGATCGCGTCCTTCGGCATGGCGCTGAAGTACTCCTTCGGCATGCTCGACGAGGCCAACGCGCTGGATGACGCCATCGCCGGCGCCCTCGCCGACGGCCTGCGCACGGCGGACATCGCCGCCGGCGCCCCGTCGATCGACACCGAGGGCATGACAGACGCGATCATCGCCCAGCTCGAGAAGCGCTCCTAAGCCAGCCATCGGTGGCGGCGTCCCGCGCGGGACGCCGCCATTGACCGCGCCTATGGAGGCGCCTTGCGGGATGCCGTGCGCCTCTGACCGCCGCGTCCGCCCGATGCGCCTGCCGGCATTCGGGTGTAAGGCGGGGCCTCGATAACTAGAGGCTAAAATGCCCCTCAACGACAATGCCCGTGGCGCGCTCATCATGACCGCCGCCATGGCGGGGTTCACCTGTAACGACGCGGCGATGAAGCTCGCGTTCGAGAACGTCCCGGTCGCCCAGGGGATCTTCGCACGCGGCGTGATGAGCGGCGTCCTGATCCTGCTTCTCGCGTGGCGCACCGGCGCCCTCGGCTACCGCCCGACCCGGCGTGGCACCGTGGTCATCGCGCTGCGCAGCGCATGCGAGCTCGGCTCCACCATCACATTCCTGCAGGCGCTCGCGGTGATGCCGCTCGCCACCGCCAGCAGCGTGCTGCAGTTCGTCCCGCTGGCGGTCACGATGGTCGCGGCGCTCCTGTTCAGGGAGCCCGTGGGCTGGCGGCGCTGGTCGGCGATCGCGGTCGGCTTCGTCGGCGTGATGGTGATGATCCGTCCGGGCGGCGAGGCGTTCGACACCAACATCCTCTACCCCCTCGGCACGGTCGCCTTCATCACCGTGCGCGACATGCTCACCCGCTCGCTCGACCCGGACACCCCGTCGGTCTTCGCGAGCGTCGTCACCATCGTCGCCGTCACCATCTTCGCCGGCGCGCTGATGCCCGCCCAGGGGACCGTCGGGCTGGACCAGGCGACGGCGATCGTCATCCTCGTCGCGTCGACGATCATCCTCGTGGGCTACATCCTCAGCATCACGGCGATGCGGGTGGGCGACATCTCCGCCGTCTCGCCGTTCCGCTATACCGGCCTCCTCTGGGCGATGCTGCTGGGGTACTTCGTGTTCGACGAGGTGCCGGACGGCCCGACCTTCATCGGCGCCGGTCTGGTCGTCGCCGCCGGTCTCTATACCCTGTGGCGCGAGACGCTGGTCGGGCGCGGGCACCCGGCCGCCTCGGCCTCGACCCGCCCCTTTTCCGCAAGCGACGGCGGCGCATGACGGGACAATGTTTCACGTGAAGCGCTTACCCTGAGCGCGGCGGCCCCGATCGGAGCGCCGCCCAAGGACCGATGACCGTCCGAGCCTTATTGGCGGCCGGGGGACGCCCTATATCGCACGCGATGTCCGAAACGCTTCTCGCCCTGACGCCCGAGGGGCTCTACTGCCCCGCCGGCGGCTTCCACATCGACCCCATCCGGCCCGTGCCGCGCGCGGCGATCACGCACGGTCACGCCGACCACGCCCGACCGGGCCACGCCGCCGTGCTCGCCACGCCCGAGACACTGGGCATCATGGCCGTTCGCTACGGCGAGGCCTTCGCCGGCACGCGCCAGGGGATCGGCTACGGCGAGGCTGTCCGGATCGGCGACGTCACCGTGCGCTTCCACCCTGCCGGCCACGTGCTCGGCTCGGCGCAGATCTCGCTCGAGGCGGGAGGGCGTCGCGCGGTCGTCTCCGGCGACTACAAGCGGCAGACGGATCCGACGTGCGCGCCGTTCGAGCTCGTCCCGTGCGATCACTTCGTCACGGAGGCGACGTTCGCGCTGCCGGTGTTCCGCCATCCCGACGCGGCGGACGAGGTGGCGACGCTGCTCCAGTCCGTCGGCCTGTTCCCGGACCGGCCGCACCTCGTCGGCGCCTACGCGCTCGGGAAGGCGCAGCGCGTCCTCGCGCTGATCCGGGCCGCCGGCTACGACCGTCCCGTCTACCTGCACGGCGCGCTGGAGCGGCTGACGGCGCACTACGAGTCCGAGGGGCAGGACTTCGGCACGCTGCTGCCGGTGCGCGACGTCGACCGCAAGTCTCTCGCGGGAGAGATCGTCCTGTGCCCGCCCGGCTCGCTCAACGACCGCTGGGCGCAGCGCTTCGGCGACGCGGTGACCGCCTTCGCATCGGGCTGGATGCGCGTGCGGGCGAGGGCACGGCAGCGCGGCGTCGAGCTGCCGCTGGTCATCTCCGACCATGCGGACTGGGAAGACCTCTGCACCACGATCGTGGAGACCGGGGCCGAGCAGGTCTGGGTCACGCACGGTCAGGAGGATGCGCTGTGTCACTGGGCGCGCACCAAGGGCATCGACTGCCGCCCGCTGCACCTCCTCGGCTACGGCGACGGCGACGACGGCCCGGAGGAGACGCTGACGCAGGACAACGCGCCGGCGCCCTGAGGCCGGTGCGGACGACGGGTGGCTGGGAGGCCGGATTACTGGGTCGCGTAGACGATCCGTGCGATCCAGTCGACGTCGGAGGTGCGCAGCGACACGTCGGAATGGTCCGGATTGACGGCGTGGAACTCGTACCCGTCGTCGCGGATCTCCTTCAGCACCTTCACCGCGACCTCGTTGTTGGTCAGCTTGACCACGACGCGATCGCCGGCGTTGGCCGCCGCGTTCGGCGAGATGAAGAGCACGTCGCCATCACGGTAGAGGGGCTGCATCGAATCGCCGACGACGGACAGGGCGTAGAGCGGCTCGTGCCGGCGGTCGGGGAAGGAGATGATGCGCGGCGGGCTGGGAACGGCGACACTGTCCGTCCCGGCGGGGAGCGAGCTTTCGAACCCGGCGTGGGCCTCGCCGATCAGCGGGATCGACACGTGCGGCGCCTGACGGCCGGTGTCCGCGAAGCCGAACAGCTGGGAGATCGAAGTATTCGTCGCCTTCAGGATCTTGGCGATCGATTCGGTCGAGGGCCAGCGCGGCCGGCCATCCGACGCGAAGCGCTTGCTCTTATTAAAAGTTGTAGGATCAAGTCCACTACGGCGGGCAAGTCCTGAGGGGGACATCCCGTGCTTCGCCGCAAGCTCGTCGATCGCGTTCCACACGTCGTTATGAGCGAGCATTGCCCCCTCCTGCTCACAGGCGAACACCACTTGGAGTAACCTCGAGAAGGTTCCTCGACGTAAAAGCGCCCGTCGAAAATTCAGTTTGTTCTGGATTGATGTAGCATATGTAACGCGTGCGAGGAACCTGGGTTTGCCGCTCGACCGCCGCAAACCACGCCCTCTCCAGACCCTTAGGATCCCCGTGGAAGAATCCGGAACGATCTACAAGCTCCTGCGCCCTACAGAGCTTGCGACATTCGTCACAAAATGGACTTTTGAAGGATCGGAGGATGACGTCCGCGACGGCTTCATCCACCTGTCGACCGAAGGTCAGATGTCCGGCACTCTCGAGAAACACTTTTCCCGAGATTCGAACATTTTTGCGCTGGATTGCAGCCTTTTAATCGGGACTGCGAAATTGGTCTGGGAGCCGTCGCGCGGCGGGCAATTGTTCCCGCACCTCTATCGCCCGCTGCAGATGAGCGACGTCCGCGCCATCATTCCGTTGCCCGGAAAAATCTGGCCGGTTGCAATCTAAGGACTGCAGTCCTGCAAATCGGCAAGACAGGGTGCGACGCTCCGCCGCACCCTGATGCGACGTTATGCGGCCTCGGCGCGGGCCGTCAGCAATTTCCGGTTCACGAGAAGTTCAGCGATCTGCACCGCGTTCAGCGCGGCACCCTTGCGCAGGTTGTCGCTCACCACCCACATCGCCAGGCCGTTCTCGACCGTCGGGTCCTCGCGGATGCGGCTGATGTACGTGGCGTCCTCGCCGGCCGCCTCGTACGGCGTCATGTAACCGCCTGGCTCCCGCTTATCGATCACCAGGCAACCCGGCGCCTCGCGCAGGATGTCCCGTGCCTCGTCCGCCGACAGCGGCTCCTCGAGCTCGATGTTCACGGCCTCGGAGTGGGAGATGAAGACCGGCACGCGCACGCAGGTCGCATGCAGCTTGATCTTCGGGTCGAGGATCTTCTTGGTCTCGACCACCATCTTCCACTCCTCCTTCGTCGAACCGTCGTCCATGAAGACGTCGATGTGAGGAATGACGTTGAAGGCCATGCGCTTCGGGAACTTCTTGGACTGCACCTCGTCCGAGACGAAGACGGCCCGCGTCTGCGCGAAGAGGTCGTCCATCGCCTCCTTGCCGGCGCCCGAAACCGACTGATAGGTCGACACCACGACGCGCTTGATCTTCGCGCGCTCGTGGATCGGCTTCAGCGCCACGACGAGCTGCGCCGTCGAGCAGTTCGGGTTGGCGATGATATTCTTCTTCGTGAAGCCCGCGACCGCGTCGGCATTCACCTCGGGAACGATCAGCGGCACGTCCGGGTCGGTCCGGAAGGCGGACGAGTTGTCGATCACCACCGCGCCCTGCTTGGCGATCTTCGGGCCCCACTCGCGCGACACGTCACCGCCCGCGGACATCAGGCAGATGTCCACGTTCGAAAAGTCGGTAGTCTCCAGCGCCTCGCATTTCAGGGTCTTGTCGCCGAAGGAGACCTCGGTCCCCTGGCTGCGACGCGACGCGACCGCGACGACCTTGTCGGCCGGGAAGCCGCGCTCGGCCATGATATCGAGAATTTCGCGGCCGACGTTCCCCGTCGCGCCGACGACTGCTACCGTGTAGCCCATCTGCCTAACTCCTAGAGACTGGCGCGTGTAATGGCGGAGATGACACCATGTGTCCATCCGCCCGTGGCGAGAACCTTGCCTCCCCGGACCCCAGATGGGCACGCGAATCCGCAAATGCGACGGCCCTACGACTCGCGGCGACGCCGTCTCGTCCTGAATGATCGCGCCAATCATCGCAGCGCGATTGCAGCGGGGCCCTTCCGCAACCTATTTCCGGTGCCGCGCGTTGGTGGGCGAACAGGCGCCCATCCCCCCGCCAGGCCGGGCGCACCACAACGGATACCCGATCTATGAAGCGGTTTTCGTGCCGGAACTGCGGCAACGAGGTTCACTTTGAGTCCACGCAGTGCGTTCGCTGCGGGAATGCGCTCGGGTTCGACGCCGTCACCGGCAACATGCTGTCCACCCCGCAGGGCTCGCCGTGGTCCAACGGGCAAACCACGTACAACGCGTGCGCCAACGCCGCGCACCTCGCCTGCAACTGGCTGGTCCCGGCCTCCAGCGGCAACACGCTGTGCCAGGCCTGCTCGCACAACCGGACCATACCGGACCTCTCCGACCCCGAGGCGGTCGAGCTGTGGCGCAACCTCGAGCAGGCCAAGCGCTACCTCTTCTATTCCATCATCCGCTGGAACCTGCCGCAGCCGACGGTGGCCGAGGATCCCGACCGGGGCCTCGCCTTCGACTTCCTCGCCGACCAGCAGAATGGCGACGGTACCGTCACGCCGGTGCTGACCGGCCATGCCGACGGGCTCGTCACCATCAACATCGCCGAGGGCGACGATGCCGAGCGCGAGCGGCGCCGCACGGAGATGGGCGAGCCCTACCGCACCCTCGTCGGCCACTTCCGCCACGAGGTGGGGCACTACTACTGGGACCGCCTGGTGCGCGACGCAGGCAAGGAGGACGCCTACCGCGCCGTGTTCGGCGACGAGCGGGCCGACTACGCCGCCGCGCTGCAGAACCACTACGCCAGCGGGCCGCCGGTGGACTGGGCGAACGCCTACATCTCCTCCTACGCCACCGCGCACCCGTGGGAGGACTGGGCCGAGACGTTCGCCCACTACATCCATATCGTCGACGCGCTGGAGACGGCGGCCGCGTTCGGCCTGCGCACGACCGGGCTCGGCAACAACGGCAGCCACCACGTCGACTTCGACCCCTACACCCAGGGCGCGATCAGCGACCTCCTGCACGCCTGGGTGCCCGTCACGGTGGCGATGAACGCGATCAACCGCTCCATGGGGCAGCCGGACCTCTACCCGTTCGTCCTCAACAAGCCGGTCGAGGAGAAGCTCGGCTTCGTGCACGACCTCATCCGCAGTCACGCCCGCACGACCGCCATCACCCAGAAACGCCCCTGGTGGCGTATCGGCCGCTGACGGCCGGCCGTCGGCCGCGGTGGTGTCGGAGCGCTGCGGGGCACTTATGTTACGCGTGTGCTCACTTCGCCCGACACCATCCGCGCCGAGGGCGCCCTGCCGGAACCGTTCGCCGAATGGTTCTCCGCTCAGGGATGGACTCCGCGCCCCCACCAGCTCGCACTGATCGAGAAGGCCGAGGAGGGTAGGTCCACCCTCCTCATCGCCCCGACCGGTGCGGGCAAGACGCTCGCCGGCTTCCTGCCGAGCCTGATCGAGATCACCGACGAGAACCGTCGCCGCAACGCCCCGCTGCGGGAAGGCCCTCACACCCTCTACATCTCGCCACTGAAGGCGCTCGCGGTCGACATCGCGCGCAACCTCGAGCGCCCGATCACCGAGATGGGCCTTCCCATCGCCCACGAGACGCGCACCGGCGACACGCCGCAGAACCGGCGGCGGCGACAGAAGGAGGTCCCGCCCGACATCCTCCTCACGACCGCCGAGCAGATCGCCCTCCTGGTCAGTCAGCCGGACGCCGCCCGCTTCTTCTCCGAGCTGAAGGTCATCATCGTCGACGAGCTGCATTCGCTGGTGACGTCGAAGCGCGGCGACCTTCTCTCGCTCGGCATTGCGCGTCTGCGCCGGCATGCGCCGGAGGTGCGAACGATCGGCCTCTCCGCCACCGTCGCCGAGCCGGACGACCTGCGCGGCTGGCTCGTCCCCTTCGTGCCGGCCGACCCGTCGTCACGCGAGGACGACGGCCGCGGCGTCCCGAAGCGCCGGCCCGCCGCGCCCGCGTCGGGCCTCGCCGATCTCATCGTCGTCGAAGGCGGCGCGAAACCGGACCTCTCGATCCTCAAGACCGACCAGCGTGTCCCCTGGTCGGGCCACATGACGCGCTGGGCGGTCGGCGACGTCTACCGCCTCATCAAGGAGCACGGCACCACGCTGGTGTTCGTCAATACGCGCTCCCAGGCCGAGACGCTGTTCTACGAGCTGTGGCGCATCAACGAGGACACGCTGCCGATCGCCCTCCATCACGGCTCGCTGGAGCGCGAGCAGCGCCGCAAGGTCGAGGCGGCGATGGCCCGCAACGCGCTGCGCGCGGTGGTCTGCACCTCGACGCTGGACCTCGGCATCGACTGGGGCGACGTCGACCTCGTGATCCACGTCGGCGCGCCGAAGGGGGCCTCGCGCCTCGCCCAGCGCATCGGCCGCGCCAACCACCGGATGGACGAGCCATCCAAGGCGATCCTCGTCCCGTCCAACCGGTTCGAGGTGATGGAGTGCCAGGCGGCCCTCGACGCCTCCTACCTGGGCCATCAGGACACGCCGCCGATCAAGGACGGGGCGCTCGACGTGCTCGCCCAGCACGTCGTCGGCATGGCCGTCGCCGACGCCTTCGACGCCATCGACCTCTACGAGGAGATCCGCTCGGCCTATCCCTACCGCACGCTCGACTGGGAGACGTTCGAGCGCGTGGTCGACTTCGCCGCCACCGGTGGCTATGCGCTCCGGGCCTACGAGCGCTACGCCAAGATCCGCCGCCGCAAGGACGGCCTCTGGCGCATCACCCACCCGGACGTCGCCAAGCAGTACCGGCTCAACGTCGGCACCATCGTCGAGCTCGCGATGCTGCCGGTGCGCCTCGTCTCATGGCGCCGCGGGATCCTGTCGAAGCGCGGGCCGATCCTGGGGCAGCTCGAAGAGTATTTCCTGTCGTCGCTCGCGCCGGGGGACACGTTCCTCTTCTCCGGCCAGGTGCTGAAGCTCGAGGCGGTGCGGGACAACGAGGTGCTCGTCACGAAGACGGCCCAGTCCGAGCCCAAGATCCCCTACTACGGCGGGTCGAAGTTCCCGCTGACGACCTACCTCGCCTCGGTCGTGCGCCAGATGCTCGCCGACCCCGACAACCGCACCGCGCTGCCGGAGCAGGTCCGTGACTGGCTCGAACTTCAGGGTGCCCGCTCGCGGCTGCCGAAGGCGGACGAGCTCCTGGTCGAGACCTTCCCGCGCGGCCAGCGCCACTATCTGGTCGCCTACCCCTTCGAGGGGCGCCTCGCCCACCAGACGCTCGGCATGCTCCTCACGCGCCGCATGGAACGCGCCGGCCTCCACCCGATGGGCTTCGTCGCGTCGGACTACGCCCTCGCCGTCTGGGCGCTCTCCGACCTGTCGGCCCACTTCGACGATGCGCCCAACACCATGTCCGACCTCTTCAGCGAGGACATGCTGGGCGACGATCTCGACGAGTGGCTCGCCGATTCCATGCTGATGAAGCGCACCTTCCGGGCCGTCGCGCAGATCGCCCACCTGGTGGAGCGCCGCCACCCCGGACAGGAGAAGACGGGCCGGCAGATCACTCTCTCCACGGACCTCATCTACGACGTCCTGCGCTCGCACGAGCCGGACCACATCCTCCTGCGGGCCACCTGGCAGGACGCGGCGACCGGCCTCCTCGACATCCGCCGCCTCGGCCAGATGCTGGCGCGCGTGAAGCACGACATCGTCCACGTGCGCCTGCCGCGCATCTCCCCGCTCGCGGTGCCGATCATGCTGGAGATCGGCCGCGAGCCGGTGCAGGGCGAGGGCACCGAGCAGCTCCTCGCCGACGCCGCCGAGGAGCTCGTCCGCGAGGCCATGGGCTGACCGTGCGGCGTGGCGCCGGCTACCTGCCGAGCCAGGCCCTGAAGGCCTCGTATCCCTCGTAGGAGACGGGATCGTCGGGGCAGAGGCCCGTGCTGCACTCGGCGAGCGTCGACACGCCGTTGCCGAGCACCAAGAGCACGAAAAGAAGCACCGCCAGCGTGCCGAAGATGCCCGGCCGCCCGGCGATCCCGTACTCGCGCTGCAGGAACAGCATGAGACCGCAGCCAAGGACGATCACCGCGAACACGATGAACGCCCACGTATAAAAGTGCAGCCCCAGGAAGGGCGGCCCGTAGGCGCCGGTCCCCGGCACCACGTGGAGCGCGATCTGCCGGAGCGCCACCGCCCCACCCGCGATCGCGCCGATGATCATGATGCCGTAGCCCCGCGGCGTCGGCCCGCGAAGGACGTTGAGCGCGAGGCCAGCGCCGACCGCCGCGAACCCGGCGCGCTGCAGGATGCAGAGCGGGCACGGCAGCGAGCCGTTGACGAACTGGTCGTAGAACGCGACCCCGAGCACCGCCGAAAGGGCGAAGAGTCCGAGGACGTTGAGCTGCTGGGCGAGTCGTTGGGACATGGCGTGCCTCAGAGCTCGATGTTGAGCGAGCTGGTCGCGTGGGCGGCGAACAGCGCCAAGGTGACGACGACCGTCAGGATGGTGAGCCACGCGGCCGCCATGCGCAGGCCGCACCAGCCCAGCACCATGGCGAGGGTGGCCGTGAAGAAGGGTACGCTCATCATAGCGGGGGTCTTTGCCTAGCGTCGGCGAGGACCGGCATGCGGGGTCCTCGGGGGTTTCTCTCCGCCCCGTCGGGGCCGGGGCGCGGCGGTCAGCCCGACTTTAGTCCCTCGGCTCGCACCTTGGCGAGCCCGCCCCGCCGCTCCCGGCCGCTCGGCCCACACTCCTTTCGCCGGCCGCTCCGGCACCGCCGCATCGGCCGCCTGCCACGGCGCAATGCCCTGCCGGCGATGCACCCACGGCGAACCCGGGCGGTGGACAACGGGGGCAACGTGCCACGGCCCCCGCGATGCGACGCCGCGCGCGGTGGACAGCTCCGTTAACCCCCTGTCAACCAATTCGCCGCACATGGCGACGGGTTGCGGAGGGGAACGAAATGGATACACCATTCGGCATGGCCGCCATGTCTGCCTTCACCTTCCCCGGCCCGAAGCTGCCGCGCCCCGCTGAAGGCGCCCCCGTCGCGCTCGGCCGCGCGACGCTCGCCGGGATGGACGTCCTGCTCGACCCGACCGGCGCGCTCTACTGGCCCGCCGAGGACCTCCTCGTGGTCTCCGACCTTCACCTCGAGACCGGCTCGTCCTACGCCCGGACGGGGCAGATGCTGCCGCCCTACGACACCGCGATCACCCTTGCCGCCCTCGCCGAGGCGGTCCGGCGTCACCGCCCGTCGCGTGTCCTGTCCCTGGGCGACACCTTCCACGACCCCTTCGGGGCCGAGCGCCTCGCCGGACCCGCGCGGGACATGCTCGCCTCCCTGATGGACATCGCCGAGTTCATCTGGATCACCGGCAACCATGAAAAGGACGGCGCGGCGGCCCTCGGCGGCAGCGTCCACGAGGCGATCACCATCGCCGGGACCACCTTCCGCCACATCCCCTCAGCGGAGCCGGCGGAGGAGCGGGAAGTCGCGGGCCACCTGCACCCGGCGGCGCGGATCTCGCTCAAGGGCCGCACGCTGAAGCGGCGCTGCTTCGTCGGCTGCGCGCGGCGCCTCGTCATGCCCGCCATGGGCTGCCTCACCGGCGGGCTGCCGGTAAGCGACCCGGTCTTCGCCAGCCTCTGGCCCACCACCCGGCCCGAGCTTCACCTGATGGGCCGCAACCGCGTCTACGCCCTCGGCAACAGCTGACCGCGGGCCTCGCCCCGGTCGTCGCCGGACCGCGGCCGGATCTTTGGTCGCCATTAAGGTATGACGATTGAAATGATCTGAAAGCGACCAGACGAGCGGGTTCCGATTCTGTGATGGCCCGGTCGTCCCTATATGCTAGGTCTCTACGCGGTGGTGTCACGGATCGTGGGGATGCTGAACAGACCGGACTTCGGCGACGACGATCCTTTCGAGGAGCTGGCGTCCTCTGCCTGCAATCTTCTCGCTGACAGCCTTGGTGTTCGCTACTGCGGGGTCGTCAACGCCGACGACGCGAGCCTGCGCGCCTCCTCCAGCGAATTCTGGTACCTGCCCGAGGACGTGAAGCGGCGGATCGTCAACGCGCTGTCCGACGCCGTCCTGACCGCCGAGTACGACGCCTACGTCACCCTCTCGAGCCAGCTCATCACGCTCGAAGAGCCGGACCTCGGCGGCACCATCGGCGCGCTCTTCTTTCCCGAGACCGAGGTCACCGTCTTCCACCTCGCGCCCGCCGGCCGCGAGATCGACACCACGCGCTTCCGCCGCGCCGCCGTCTCGGCCCTGCCGATCCTCTACCGCCTCGAGGACCTGCGGGCGGAGCGGCACAAGCTGCTCCAGTCCGCCAACCTCCTCCACCACGTCGAGGAGCTCGCCAAGGTCGGCGGCTGGGAGCAGACGCTCGCCTCCGGACGCATGCTGTGGTCCGACGAAGTGTACCGGATGCACGGGCTCGAGAAGGACGGCAGCATCACGCTCGACCGGATGCTGGCGCTCTACCCCTCGCCAGCGCGCGAGCGGCTGACCATGGAGCTGGAACGGGCCGCCGCCGAGCGCTCGGGCTTCGACGTCACCATGCCGATCCGCACCGCGTCGGGCGACCAGCGCATCGTGCGCACCGTCGGCCGGGCCGAGATGGGGCCGAACGGGCCGATCCTCTACGGCATCACGCAGGACGTCACATCGCAGATGTCGGCCGAGCGGCGGCAGTGGTGGGCGGCAAACCACGACACCGTCACCAAGCTCCCCAACCGCCTCCTGTTCGAGGACCGGATCGAGACGGCGGTGCAGCGGGCACGGCGCGACGACCGGACCTTCGCCCTCCTCATCATCGAGCTTGCCAACCGCAACCACACCACCACGATGTCCGGCTTCACCCTGCCGGACAAGCTGATGCTCGACGTGTCGGCGCGCCTCTCCGGCGTGACGCGCGGGTCGGACACGATCGCGCGTCTGTCACTGAACGAGTTCGCTCTCATCCTGTCGGACGTGAAGGACCGGGAATCGCTGAAGCCGGCCCTGTCGCGCCTGCAGGCCCAGGTCAGCGCGATGCGGCGGGAGGATCCGGGGATCGACGTCGTCGCCAATGTCGGCGTCGCCTTCTACCCCGAGCACGCGACCGGCGCGGAGGAGCTGACCCGTGCCGCCGAGATGGCGCTCGCGCAGTCCCGCCGCACGCCCAACGACCCGGTGCGCATCTTCGACCACCAGATCGCCAACGATATCGCCAAGCGCCGCCAGACGATCCTCGCCCGCGCCCGCGAAAGCCTGAAGAAGGGCGAGTTCGTCCCCTACTACCAGCCGCAGATCGACATCGAGACCAACCAGATCGTCGGCGCGGAGGCGCTGGTGCGCTGGCAGACGGCGGACGTCCTGCTCGACGCCAAGGACTTCGCCTACGTCCTCGACGACCATGAGGTCGGCGGCGAGGTCGGCCATGCCGTGCTCGACGGGGTGATCGCCGACATCGGCAAGCTGCGGGCGATGACGCAGCGGCCCTTCCGCATTTCCGTCAACGCCTCGCGCACCGAGGTGCTGCGCAACGACTTCCTGGACACATTCCTCGAGAAGGCGCGCAACGAGAACCTTCAGCCGAACGACTTCATCATCGAGATCACCGAGGACGTCATCATCGGCGTCGACGACCAGACCCTGCATGACAAGATCTCCTACCTCGCCTCCTCGGGCGTGGAGTTCTCGCTCGACGACTTCGGCACCGGGTACGCCTCGCTGATCCACATCACGAGCTTCCCGATCAAGGAAATCAAGATCGACAAGCAGTTCGTGTTCGGCATCGAGACCGACCGGCGCAAGCGAGCGATCGTGAAGGGGATCATCCAGATCGCGCGGTCGATGGGCCTGCATGTGATCGCCGAGGGGGTCGAGACGGTGGAGCAGCAGGAGGCGCTTCGCGAGATCGGCTGCCGCTACGTGCAGGGCTACCTCTATTCCTTCCCGCTGCCCTTCAAGGAATTCACCGCCATGCTCGAGGGCGCGCAGACCTGAGCCGGCCGCACCGGAGGCCGCCAGCGCGGGAGCAATGCGCGGGCGGCACCCCGGGTGGCCCCGGTCCTGCCTTCGGGAACGATACGCCCGCCGCTCACGGCGGTCGCGCCCGCGATCCGTCGCGCATCCCCGGGTTCGGTCAATTCAATCGCCGCCGCCGATGCGCTAGGTCTGGGCCTGGACTTTGAGGAGTGTCTGAATGCTTGCCTTGACCGGCTATATCGACCGACTGTCCGCCCGCCCCGGCGAGGACATCGCCTTCAAGCTTTCCAGCACGGGTACGGATCCGGTCAGCGTGCGCCTCGTGCGTGTCGTCAGCGCCGACCCGAACCCCGCCGGTCCCGGCATCATCGAGCACGACCTGTCGGAGGTGTTCACCACCTCCGTGCCCTCGCGCGTCCAGACGCACACCGTCGGCTCCTGGGGCACCGCGCCGCTGCCGCCGATGCCTGAGGGCCCGGTCACGCTCAGCGCCACCATCTGGCCGACCTCGCCGAAGAAGGGCGAGCAGGGCATCGTCTGCGCCCTCGGCCCGACAGGCTTCGCCCTGACCGTCGGCGCGGACGGCTGCACCAACGCCGTCGTCACCGGCGAAGGCACGCTCTCGGTGTCCACCGGCGCGCCGCTTTCGGCGCACAACTGGTACCGCGTGTGGGCGAGCTGGGACCCCTCGGCGGGCAAGCTGACGGTCGGCCAGCACGCCATCCACCCGCCCTTCGGCGCCGAACCGCCGGTCGGCGCCTCCACCACCGGCACCGTCGGCGCGATCGAATGGCCCGAGGTCGTCACCTTCGCGGCCCGCTCGGGCGCCCCCGTCTCCGGGCTCTACAACGGCAAGATCGAGGCCCCCGCGATCATCGCCGGCGCCTACGACGTGCCGCCCGAGGGCGAGGCGATCGCCGCGTGGGACTTCTCGCGCCAGATCTCCTCGACCATGCTGGAGGACACCGGACCGCACGCCTGCCACGGGTCGATCGTCAATCTCCCCGCCCGCGGCATGACCGGTTCGCTCTGGGCCGCGAAGGAGATGGCCTGGACCAATGCGCCGGCGGACTACGGCGCGATCCACTTCCACGACACCGACCTCTCCGACTGCGGCTGGGAGACCGACTTCACCTTCACCGTGCCCGAGGGGCTCAGGAGCGGCGCCTACGCGATGCGCCTGACCTGCGGCGCCGAGGAGGACTCCATCCCCTTCTACGTCGTGCCCCCGCGCGGCACGCGCACGGCGGACCTCTGCGTCCTGATCCCGACGCTGACCTACGTGGTCTACCAGAACTTCGCCCGGCCGGACTTCGGCCCCGCCTACCGCGAGCGGGTCGCCCAGCTCGGCGGCACGCCGTCCTTCCCGGCGGACCACCCCGAGTACGCCTTCTCCACCTACAACCTGCATTCTGACGGAAGCGGCGTCTGCCACTCGAGCCACCTGCGGCCGTTCCTGACGATGCGGCCGGGGCACCTGTCCTACCTCGACTATCGCGGCTCGGGCCTCCGGCACTATTCGGCCGACACCCATCTCCTGTACTTCCTGGAGGCGGAGGGGATCGAGTACGACATCGTCACCGACCACGACCTCGACGAGGAGGGCCTCGCGCTGATCGCGGACTACCCCTGCGTGACGACGACGAGCCATCCCGAGTACCACACCGAGACGACGCTCGACGCCCTGCTCGAGTACCGCAACGAGGGCGGCCGCTTCATCTACCTCGGCGGCAACGGGTTCTACTGGCGCGTCGCGCGGCATCCGGAGGTGCCGGAGGCGATCGAGATCCGGCGCGGCGAAGGCGGCATCCGTGCCTGGGCGGCCGAACCCGGCGAGTACCACAACGCGTTCGACGGCGCGTACGGCGGCCTCTGGCGCCGCTCCGGCCGGCCGCCGCAGGCGCTGGCGGGTGTCGGCTTCTCCTCGCAGGGGCCGCTCGACGGCGCGCCTTACCGGATCCTGCCGGCGGCCAGGGACCCGCGCGTCTCCTGGATCTTCGAGGGCGTGGAGCAGGAGGTGATCGGCGACGCGGGCCTTTCGGGCGGCGGAGCGGCGGGCTTCGAGCTCGACCGCGCGGACGTCCGCCTCGGCACGCCCGAACACACGGTGATCCTCGCCCGCTCTTTCGGCCACTCGGACGCCTTCATCGTCGTCCACGAGGAGATGCTGACGCACCTCACCACGGTGCCGCAGGAGCCCGCGCACGACCTGGTTCGAGCCGAAATCGTGTTCTTCGAGACGCCGAAGGGCGGCGCCGTCTTCTCCACCGGCTCCATCACCTTCTGCGGCAGCCTGCCGGACGAGGGCGGCGAACCGGGGACGGCGCGGATGCTCGCCAACGTCATCCGCCGGTTCATCGACCCGGCGCCGTTCGCGATGCCCTGAACCAGGTCGAGGGCGGCGCCGGTCCCGGCACCGCCCTCGCATATCAACCCGCACGGCCCGGCACCCGCCGGGCCGTTTGCGTTTCAGGTCGTGACGGCGGGCTTGTGGCTTTCGGCGAACGCCAGCGTCCGCTCCAGCGCGCGCGCCACCCGCAGCAGCGTCCGCTCGGCATAGGGCCGGGCGACGAGCTGGATCGCCACCGGGACGCCGTTCCCGTCGAGGCCGACCGGCAGGACGATCGCCGGCAGGCCGAGGAAGTTGAACGGCCGGGAGCAGTGGCCGATATCCTCCACCTTCGCGGCGAAACCCGGTGCGTTGTCAGGTGCGACGGGCGGCACCTCCATCGGCCACGCCGGCGTCGCGATGACGTCGACCTCGGCGAACGGTCCGTCGAGCGCGGCGGCGAGGAGCCGGGTGCGCTCCATCAGCCCGGTCAGGTACGCCTGCGCCGGCACGAAGAAGCCGCCGAGCAGGCGGGCGAGCGTCTCCGGCCCGTAGTCGGCGGCACGCTCTTCCAGCCACGCGCGGTGCTGGCCGCAGGCCTCGACCGCGATGATCATCATGTTGAGGCGGTTGGCGATCTCGATCCCCGGCAGGGCGACGTCCGAGACCTGCGCCCCCTCGCCGATCATCGCGGCGATCGCCGCCTCGAGCCGCGCGCCGACGGTCGCGGTCACCGGGTCGAAGAAGTAGGTTCGGGCGATGCCGATCCTGAGGTCGCCGAACCCGTCCTCGATCCCGGCGAGGGGGTCGGTGAAGGGCATGTCGACGGACTGCGGGTCGCCCGCGTCCGGACCGGCGAGGGCGGCCAGCATCAGCGCGGTGTCGCGCACCGTGCGGCAGAGCGGCCCCGCGGTGTCGAGGCTGCCGGACAGCGGGAAGATCCCCGACCGTCCGACCCGCCCGGCTGTCGGCTTCAGCCCGACGATGCCGCACGCGGCGGCAGGAAGGCGGATCGAGCCGCCGGTGTCCGAGCCCATCGCCGCCGGGATCGCTCCGGAGGCGACCGCCGAACCTGACCCGCTGGAGGAGCCGCCGGTCGCGTGCGCCGTGTTCCACGGGTTGCGCGGCGGGCCGGTATGGACGTTGCGCCCCTCGGCGCCGAGCGCGAACTCCACCGTGTTGAGGCGCCCGAGGTCGAGCGCGTCGGCCGCGTCGAGCATCGCGATGGTCGTCGCGGTGGTCTCCGCGACGCGGCCCCTGGCGATCTTCGATCCGGCCTCGGAGAGCCAGCCCTGGCGGTCGTAGAGGTCCTTGTGGGCGAGCGGCGCGCCGGCGAGAGGACCGACCGCCTCCCCCGCTGCGATCCGCCGGTCCAGCGCCTCGGCCCGGGCGCGCGCCGCGTCCGGCTCGAGCCGCGCCACCGCGTTGAGCTCGCCGTTGACCCGGGCGAGCGCCGCGAGGTGCGTGTCCGCCAGCTCCAGCGCCGTCACCTTGCGCCCGGCGACGGCGGTCACGATGGCCTCCAGCGAGGCCCCGCAGGTTTTGCTCACGTGTCGTCCCGCCGTTCAAGGAGCAGTCGGACGATGTCGGCCGGCATGGTCGCCACCGTCGGGTCGTGGGGGATGGCGGCGGCAACCGCCGCCATCGCGCCCGCCGTCTGTTCCGCCTGATCCACGACGGCCGCGTCGACGCCCTGCGCCGTCAGCACCGCGCGCCAGTCCGGCCCGCTCATGCGCCGGCCGCCGCGGCTGCCGGCCCGTCGCCGCGCGAGGACCACTCCCGCCCCGGGATCGAGGCGAAGAGCTCCTTCGTGTAGGCGTGCCGGGGCGCGGCGAAGACCTCCGCCGTCAGGCCCGCCTCCACGACCTCGCCGCGCTGCATGACGATGATCTTGTCGCACACCTGCGCCGCGACCCGCAGGTCGTGGGTGATGAAGACCACCGAGAGGCCGAAGCGCTCGCGGATCTCGTCCATCAGTTTCAGCACCTGCGCCTGGACCGACACGTCGAGCGCGGAGACCGGCTCGTCCGCGACCAGCACCTCCGGTTCCAGCGCGAGCGCGCGGGCGAGGCCGATGCGCTGGCGCTGGCCGCCGGAGAACTCGTGCGGGTAGCGCTCGGCCACCTTCGGGTCGAGGCCGACGAGGTCGAGCAGCTCGCGCGCCCGCTCGTGCGCGGCCTTCGCGGACTTGCCCTGGGTGATCGGCCCCTCGACCAGAATGTCCGCCACGCGCCGGCGCGGGTTCAGCGAGGCGTAGGGGTCCTGGAAGACCATCTGCACGCGGTTGCGGTACGGCTTGAGCTGCCCCTTCGACATCGGCGCGAGGTCGATCCCGTCGAGGTCGATCCTGCCGGTATCGGGCTGCAGGAGACGGACCAGGCAGCGCGCCACGGTCGTCTTGCCCGACCCCGACTCGCCGACGACGCCCAGCGTCTCGCCACGGTCGAGCGTGAAGGAGACGTCCTTGGCGGCGTGGAAGGCCGTGCCCTTGCCGAAGAGGCCGCCGCCGGAGCGGTAGACCTTGTTCAGCTTGTCGACCGTCAGCATGCGCCGGCCGAACTTGGTGCGCGGCGGGCGGGGCGTCAGGCTCGGCACGGCGCCGATCAGCGCCTTGGTGTACTCGGCCTGCGGGTCGTTGAGGATCTGGTCGGCCTTGCCCGCCTCGACCAGCTTGCCGTGCTGCATCACCACGATCTGGTCGGCGATCTCCGCCACCACGCCGAAGTCGTGCGTGATGAACATGACGCCGGTGCCGTGCTTCTCCTGCAGCTCGCGGATGAGGCGCAGGATCTGGGCCTGGGTGGTCACGTCGAGCGCGGTCGTCGGCTCGTCCGCCACCAGGATCTTCGGGTCGAGGATCAGCGCCATCGCGATCATCGCGCGCTGACGCTGCCCGCCCGAGAGCTGGTGCGGATAGGCCGCGGCGATGCGCTTGGGGTTCGGAAGGCTCACCTCGTTGAAGAGGTCGAGGATCTTCTCCCGCCGTGCCCGGCCGCCGAGCCTGGTGTGGATCGTCAGCACCTCGTCGATCTGCTTGCCCACCGTCATCAGCGGGTTCAGGGCCGTCATCGGCTCCTGGAAGATCATCGAGAGCTTCTCGCCGCGCATGAGGCGGCGCTCGTTGGCCGGCAGCGTGAGGAGATCGCGGCCCTCGAAGAGGATCTCGCCCCCGGCGATCTCCACCTTCGGCGGCAGCAGGCCCATCGCGGCGCGCGCGGTCAGCGACTTGCCGGATCCGGACTCGCCGACGACGCAGGTGATCTCACCCGGGTTGACGGTGATGTTGAGGCCCTCGACGGCGTAGGCGCGGTCCGCGCCCTTCGGCAGCGCGATCGAGAGATTGCGGACATCGAGAAGCGGCGCGGTCATGACGAGCGCTCCCGGAGCCGCGGGTTCAGGGCATCGTTGAGCCCCTCGCCGAAGAGGTTGATGGCGAGCACCGTCAGGAGGATCGCGATGCCCGGGAAGGTGCAGATCCACCACGCGCGGCGCAGCACGGTACGGCCGGCGCCGACCTGGAAGCCCCAGCTCATGATGTTGGGGTCACCGAGGCCGAGGAAGGCGAGCGCGCTCTCGATCAGGATCGCCGTCGCGACCAGCAGCGAGCCGGCGACGATGATCGGCGATATGGCGTTGGGCAGGATCTGGACGACGATGATCTTCCAGTCCGGCATCCCCATCAGCACGTTGGCCTGCACGAACTCGCGGTTGCGCAGCGAGATGAACTCGCCGCGCACCAGCCTCGCCAGCGGTGGCCAGGAGACGACCGCGATGGCGATCACGACGTTCTCGATCGACGGCGTCAGGATCGCGACGAGCAGGATAGCGAAGATGAAGGACGGGATCGTCTGGAAGACTTCCGTCACGCGCATCAGGATGTCGTCGATCCAGCCGCCATAGTAGCCGGCGAGGCCACCCATGATGGTGCCGACGGCGACGGCGACGAGCGTCGCCACGAGGCCGATCATCAGCGACGTGCGGGCGCCGTGCGCGATGCCGGCGGCGATGTCACGGCCGAGCGTGTCGGTGCCGAGCGGGAAGCCTTCCGACAGCGGCGGCAGCATCGGCCGGCCGGCGAGCGCGAAGGGATCCTGCGGGTAGATGATCGGCGCGAGCGCCGCCATCAGCACCACGAGCAGGAGGAAGCCGAGACCGACGAGCGCGGACTTGTTCCGGGCGAAGCGGCGCCAGAAGCCGAGGCGCTTCGGCGGCGCGGGAACGGTGGACACTGCGGCGTCCGTCACGACAGCTCAATCCGGGGATCGAGGAACGTGTAGAGGATGTCGACCAAAAGGTTCACCACAAGAACGAGCACGGCAGACAGGAAGAAGATGCCGAGCAGGAGGTTGAGGTCGCGCGCGAAGAGCGACTCGAAGGCGAGCTGACCGAGGCCCGGCCAGCCGAACACGGTTTCGACGATCACCGACCCGCCGATCATGGCGGAGACCTGGACGCCGGCCATCGTCACCACGGGCAGGAGCGCGTTGCGCAGCACGTGCTTGAAGGTGATGCGGCCCTCGGTGACGCCCTTGGCGCGGGCCGTCGTCACGTAGTCCATGCCCGCCTGCTCCAGCATCGAGGCGCGCATCAGGCGCGTGTAGAGCGCGAGGTAGAAGAGCGAGAGCGTGATTGCCGGAAGCACCAGGTGGTGCGCGATGTCCCAGACGCGGTCCCAGCCTTCGTTGAAGGCGGCGACGTTCTCCATCCCCGATGTCGGGAACCAGCCGAGGTTGATCGAGAAGACGACGATCAGCATCAGCCCGACCCAGAAGAGCGGCGTCGCGTAGGAGACGAGGGCGAGCACCGAGATGAGGCTGTCGCGCCAGGTGTTGAGGTTCACGGCGGCGAGCAGGCCCAAGAGGATCCCGAGACCGACGGCGAGCACGATCGTCGTCACCATGAGGATCATGGTGGGGCCGAGGCGGTCGACGATGAGGTCCCAGACGGGCATCTCGTGCCGGAAGGAGTAGCCGAAGTCACCGACGGCGATGCGGCCGACATAGTTGGCCAGCTGGATCGGCAGCGGCTGGTCGAGTCCGAACTTGGCGCGAAGCTGCTCCATGTACTCCGGCGTCGCCGAACCGGCCTCGCCGGCCAGCACGTCGACGGCATCGCCGGGGGCGAGCTTCAACAGGCAGAAATTCAGAATGATGATCGCCAGGAGGATCGGGATCGCTTGAACGATCCGGCGCGCGACGTAGCGCAGTCGTGCGTTGGGCATCAGCCCTCCGATTTGGTGATGTGCGGCCCGTAGGGCCCGACAGAATTGACCGCCCGACGGATCGGGCGGCCAACGTTTAGGCTATTGGAGCTTACTGCTCCATCCAGACATCGGCGAAGTTGGTGTAAACGCCGAGCGGACCTGTGGATTCCAGATTCTTCACCATGTCGTTGTAGACGGTGACGAACTCCATCTCATGCATGAAGACGATCGGCGAGGCCTCGACGACCAGCTGCTGGAATTCTTTATAGAGCGCCGCCCGCTTCTCGGGATCGGTCTCCGTCGTCGCAGCGTCCATCAGCTCGTCCGTGCGCGGGGACGACCACTTCATGCCGTTCACGAACACGGTGCCCGGACGGATCTGGTTCGAATGGAACTGGCGGTGAACGCCGAGCACCGGGTCGGGCAGACCGTACAGGAAGTTGGAGCTGAACTGGTAGTCGTAGTCCGTGTAGACGCGCTTCAGCCAGGTCGCGACGTCCTCGTAGCGCAGGTCCACCGCGATATCGAGCTGGCCGAGAGCCTGCTTCACGTACTCGCCGAGACGGCTCCACTCCTCGCCGTAGGGCGTGATGTCGTGGGTCACGGTGAAGCGCACGCCGTCCGACCCGACCGGGTAGCCGGCCTCGTCGAGGAGCGCGGCGGCCTTCTCCATCCGGTCGTCGACGGTGAAGTCGATGACCTCGTCGGTGTAGAGGCCGGTCGGCTTGAACAGCGAGGAGATCGGTCCGGTCGCGGGCTTGCCGAAGCCGAACCAGATGTTGTCGATCACGAACTGCCGGTCGAGCGCATAGGCGATCGCCTGCCGCACCTTCGGATCGTCGAAGGGCTTCACCTCGGTGTTGAACTGGACCTGCATGATCGGGGCGATGTAGCCATAGCCCTCGGTCGTCACGTCGATGTACGGCAGCTGCGAGAGGCGCTCGACGTCGAAGTAGGGGACCGCGCCGAAGGCACCGTACTGGACCTCCTCGCTCTCCACCGCCGCGGTGCGGGTGGCCGCGTCGGCGATGAAGCGAACGACGATCCGGTCGAGGTACGGCTTGCCGTCCTGCCAGTAGTCCTCGTTCTTGTCGAAGCGGACGTACTGGCCCTTCTTCCACTCGACGAACTTGAACGGGCCGGTGCCGATGGGCTTGTTGGCCGTCTCGTTCTCGCGCGGGTTGCCGCCCTCGAAGAGGTGCTTGGCGACGATCGGGCTCTCGTAGCCGTTGAGCGCGACCATCAGGTACGGCGCCGGCTCGGCGAGATGGAACACCGCCGTCATGTCGTCGGGCGTGTCGACCGACTCGATGACCTTCAGCGTGGAGCCGCCGCGCGGGTGGATCTCACGCAGGACGTCCATGATGCCGTACTGCACGTCGGCGGAGGTGAACGGCTCGCCGTCGTGCCACTTCACGCCTTCCTGGAGGTGGAAGGTGATGGTGAGGCCGTCGTCGCTGACCTCCCAGGACTTGGCGAGGCCCGGCATGATCTTGAAGTCGGGACCGACCGTGATGAGACCTTCGTACACCTTGCTGGCGACCTGACCGATGGGGCCGGAGGTCGACAGGTACGGCGCGAGGTTGGGCGGCTCCGGCTGCACGACCATCACCAAAGTGCCGCCGCTTTCCTGAGCGGCGACGGGCGTCACCGCCAGGCCGACGGCAACGCCGACGGCGGCCAGCAGAGTCTTCAAAGACGACATAGGCTCCCCATTTCGAAAAACGTCGCGAATGCCCGCCCGATCTCATCGGTGTTGTGAGACATCAGCGGGCGATCACGCGATTCTTATCCGCTTTCATATTGATCACGAACGGGCGCCCCTGGCCGGAACTGCACAAATTTTACCAAAAACGCTAGGCAATCCGTCCAAACATTGAACAGCCTGAAGGCGTAACTGCTTTTCAGGTCGTCACATCCGTTCGGGCGGACCTCGCAGTCTGCCACGGTCATAACGTGTACTTAAACGCCCGCCGCCACCGCGCGAACGCGCGATGGCATGCCGTTTAAGATGTACCCTGATTGACCGCCAACGCAATCGGCCGCCCGCCGGAACGGACGGCCGGGGCAGGTCGCCTACTGTTCCAGCCAGAGATCGGCGAAGTTCGAGTAGACGCCCAGCGGGCCGTTCGACTCCACGTTCTTCAGCGACGCGTTGTAGACGGTCGCGAACTCCATCTCGTGCATGAACGCGATGGGCGCCGCCTCGACGACCTTCTTCTGGAACTCGGCGTAGAGGGCGGCCCGCTTGGCGGGGTCGATCTCGGTGCGGGCCTTGTCCATCAGCTCGTCTGTCTCCGGCGAGGACCAGTTCATGGCGTTCACGAACACCGTGCCCGGGCGGATCTGGTCGGAGTGGAACTGGCGGTGCACGCCCAGCACCGGGTCGGGCAGCGTGTAGAGGTAGTTCGAGCTGAACTCGTAGTCGTAGTCCGTGTAGAGGCGCTTGAGCCAGGTGGGCACGTCCTCGTGGCGCAGCTCGACCTCGATGCCGACCTCGCCGAGGGCCTGCTTGACGTACTCGCCGAGCCGGACGAACTCCTCGTTGTAGGGCATGATGTCGTGCGTCACGCGGAAGCGCACGCCGTCGTCACCGCGCGGATAGCCGGCCTCGTCGAGGAGCGCCTCGGCCCGCTCGACACGGTCCTCGACCCCGTAGTCCATCACGTCGTCCGAGTAGAGGTCCGTCGCCTCGAACAGGGACGCGATCGGTCCGGTCGCGGGCTTGCCGAAGCCGAACCAGATGTTGTCGATCACGAACTGCCGGTCCAGCGCATAGGACACCGCCTGACGCACGCGCTTGTCGTCGAACGGCTTGTTCGCGGTGTTGAACTGGATCTGCATCAGAGGCGCGATGTAGCCGTAGCCCTTCGTCGTGGTCTCGATGTACGGCAGCTCCGCGAGGCGCTCGACGTCGAAGTTCGGGATCGCGCCGAAGGCGCCGTAGTGCACCTCCTCGCTCTCCATCGCCGCGGTGCGGGTGGCGGCGTCGGAGATGAACCGGGCGACGATCCGGTCGAGGTAGGGCTTGCCCTCCTGCCAGTAGTCCTCGTTCTTGTCGAGGCGGACGTACTGGCCCTTCTTCCATTCGACGAACTTGAACGGACCCGTGCCGACCGGCTTGTTGGCCGTCTCGTTCTGGCGCGGATCGGTCCCCTCGAAGAGGTGCCTGGCGACGATCGGGCTCTCGTAGCCGTTCAGCGCGACCATCAGGTACGGCGCCGGCTCGGAGAGATGGAACACCGCCGTCATGTCGTCGGGCGTGTCGACCGAGTCGACGACGCTGAGCGTCAGCGCGCCGCGCGGGTGCACCTCCCGCAGGACGTCCATGATGGAATACTGCACGTCGGCGGAGGTGAACGGCTCACCGTCGTGCCAGGTGACGCCGTCCTGGAGGTGGAAGGTGATGGTGAGGCCGTCGTCGCTGACCTCCCAGGATTTGGCGAGGCTGGGCTCGATCGCGTAATCCTCGCCGACCGTGATCAGACCCTCGTAGATCTTGCTGGTGATCTGCCCGATCGGCCCGGAGGTCGACAGGTACGGCGCGAGGTTCGGCGGCTTGGGCTGCACGAGCATGACCATGGTGCCGCCGCTTTCCTGGGCGGCGACGGGCGTCACCGCCAGGCCGACGGCGACGCCGAGGGCGGCCAGCATGGTTTTGAAAGACATAAGCTCCCCGTTGGATAGGACACAAAGAGGATCCACGACTCCAAGATTAGGAATGAAACAGCGTGTGTGGATCGCAGGTGTCATAGCCGCTTTGGGCTGGGTATCGAACACTCATCGTGAGCGATTTATGCAAACATATCGCACAAATGGTACATTTCGTGTCCAAATTTTGGGCAATGGCGCAAATATAACTATAACTTTTCTAGCCTGATCGGTCAGAAAATGCGGCGAAACCGCAGGGCTTGAAAATATGTACTTTTGACATATTCGCGCGAAGACTCACGAATTGACCTTCGCTCACCGTCGGATCGCCGGGGAGGCGGGCGACGGTCATTCCGCCGCCCGCCTCCCGAACGTGGACGAGGTGGCTCTCGCCCAGCGCCTCGACGAGCTCGACGGACCCGTCGACCGTCCCCTCGCCCCGCCCGGCGAGCGCGAAATCCTCGGCGCGGATCCCCACGGTGACTGTCTCACCGGCCGTGATCGCCCCAGCGCCGCGCGGCACGCTCAACACGGTCGAACCGTCCCGCAACCGGACCGCGTCGACGGTCACCCCGACGACCTCCATCGGCCGCAGGTTCATGGTCGGCGACCCGAGGAAGGTGGCGACGAAGAGGTTCGCCGGGCGGTGGTAAAGCTCGAGCGGGGTGCCGACCTGCTCGACCCGCCCCGCGTTCAGGACGACGATCCGGTCCGCCAGCGTCATCGCCTCGACCTGGTCGTGGGTGACGTAGATCATCGTCGCGTCGAGCCTGCGGTGCAGGCGCTGGATCTCGAGGCGCGTCGCCGCCCGCAGGCCGGCGTCGAGGTTGGAGAGCGGCTCGTCGAACAGGAACACCTTCGGATCGCGCACGATGGCCCGGCCGATGGCGACGCGCTGGCGCTGCCCGCCGGAGAGCTGCCGCGGCAGCCGGTCCAGCAGGGCGGTCAGCTCGAGAGCGTCGGCCGCCGCCTCCACCCGGGCGCGGACCCCGGCCCGGCCGAGCCGGGACCGGCGGAGCCCGAAGGCCATGTTCTGGAACACCGTCATGTGCGGGTAGAGCGCGTAGCTCTGGAAGACCATCGCGATCCCGCGCTCGGCCGGCGGCCTCGCGTTGACGCGCTCGCCGTCGATCAGGATGTCGCCGCGGCTCGCGTCTTCCAGCCCGGCGATCAGGCGCAGCAGGGTGGACTTGCCGCAGCCCGACGGGCCCACGAACACCACGAACTCCCGGTCCGCGATGGTGAGATCGATGTCCGTCAGCACCTCCACCTCGCGGTAGGCCTTGGCGATGCCCTTCAACGTCACGCTGGCCACGGTGCCGCCCCCCGCCCGCTCATCCCTTCACCGCCCCTGCCGCGAGACCGCCGACGATCTTCCCCTGGAACACCAGAACGAGGACGATCAGCGGTACCGTCACCACCACCGACGCCGCCATGATGCTCCCCCATGGCAGCTCGTAGCCGCTGCTGCCTGACAGCAGCGCGATCGCCACCGGGACCGTGCGCACCTCGTTCGACAGCGTGAACGTCAGCGCGAACAGGAACTCGTTCCACGCGACGATGAAGGAGAGGAGCCCGGTCGTGACCATCGCCGGCCACAGGAGCGGCAGGAACACCCGCACGATCACCTCGATGGGGCTGGCCCCGTCGACGTAGGCGGCGTCCTCCAGCTCCCTCGGAAGCTGGCGCATGAAGGTCGTCAGCACCCACACCGTGAACGGCAGCGTCAGGATGAGATTGGCGAGCACGAGGCTCGACAGCGTGTTGTAGATGCCGAGCCAGCGCACCAGCTCGAACATGCCCGACAGCACCGCCACCTGCGGGAACATCGACACCGCGAGGATCGTCATCAGCAGAAGCGTCCGGCCCCGGAAGGCCACGCGGGCGAGCGCGAAGGCCGCCGTCACGCCGAGCGCCAGCGCGATCGCGACCACCGCGAACGCGACGACGACCGAGTTGAGGATGTTCCGCGCGAACGGCTGGTCGCGGAAGACGGCGCGGTAGTTCTCCAGCGTGGGCTGCGGCAGGAGGTGCACCGCGAAGAGCTCCGACGGCGGCGTGAAGCTCGACACGACGGCGTAGTAGAACGGGAACAGCGCCACGACGGCGATCAGCGTGACCAGCGCCGCGAACGCCACCCGTGCCGGCAGGCTCCACCCCGTCACGACCGCTCCCCCGCGAGGTCGACGCGGCCGAGCACGATGTAGGCGATCGTCAGCAGCGCGATGATCAGGAAGAGCAGCGTCGCGGCGGCCGATCCGTAGCCGACGTCCTGGAAGTCGACGAGCTGCTGGCGCGCATAGACCGACATCGACATCGTGTCCTCCGCGTTCGAGGTGAGCACGTAGATGAGGTCGAAGACGCGCAGCGCGTCGAGCGCGCGGAAGATCACCGCCACCGCGATCGCGGGGTAGATCAGCGGCAGCGTCACGCGGAAGAACACCGTCGTCGGGTGGACGCCGTCGATCCGGGCGGCCTCGTAGCAGTCGCCCGGCAGGAGCTGCAGCGCGGCGAGGATGAGGAGCGCCATGAACGGCGTCGCCTTCCACACGTCCACCATGATGACGGCGGCCATCGCTGTATTGGGGTCCGCCGTCCAGGCGATCGGCGCGGCGATGATCCCGAGGCCGAGGAGCATCGCGTTGATGACCCCGAACTGGTCGTTGAGCATCCAGGCCCACATCTGCGCCGACACGATGGTCGGCACCGCCCACGGAATGAGCACGACCGCCCGCACCAGCCCGCGCCCCGGGAACGGCACGTTCAGCGTCAGCGCAACGACGAGGCCGAATGCCAGCTCGAGGCTGACCGAGACGAGGGTGAAGCGGATGGTATTCCAAACGGCGGTCCACCAGACCGGGTCCGCCATCAGGCCGCCCCAGGTGCCGTTGGCGAAGTTCTCGAAGCCGACGAAACTGTAGCTGTCCAGTGAGTTCAGCGTCGCGTCGGTGAAGGCGAACATGATCGTCCGGGCGAGCGGCCAGGCCGCCACCGCCGCCAGCACCACCAGCATCGGCGCCAGAAGAAGCGCGGCGGAGCGCACCTTTGCGCGGGTCAGCTCGCCCGTCTGCCTGACGACCGTGGGACCGCCGCCAGCCACCGCCCCTACCAGCCGCGCCGCTTGATGCGGTTCAGCTCGCCCGCGAGGCGCCCCAGCGCCGCCTCCGGCTCGGCCCCGACCGACAGCACGTCGTGGACCGCGTTGAAGACCGCGTTCGAGACGCGATTGTACTTGTCCTTCGTCACCGCCGACGGCCGCGCCACCGCGTGCGCGAAGGTCTCGGCCATCGCCTCGAGGTAGGGAAGCTTCGCCTTCAGGTCGGGGTCGTCATAGAGGGCCTCGATCGTCGGGTTGAAGCCGCCCTCCAGCGCCCTGCGCTTCTGAACCTCCTGCGACGTCAGATACCTGACGAGGTCGGCCGCGAGCTCCGGATGGTTCGAGTAGCGCGACACCGCGAGGAGCTGGCCGCCCAGGGTGCCCGTCGGATGCCCCTCCGGCCCGTGCGGCAGCGGCACGACCTCAACCTTGCCGGCCACCTGGCTCTCCGGGGCATTGGCGAGCGCGTAGGCATACGGCCAGTTGCGCATGAAGACGGCCTGGCCGGACTGGAAGACGCCGCGCGACTCCTCCTCGGCGTAGTTGAGGACGCCCTTCGGCGTGATGGTGTCCACCCAGCCCGCCGCGGTGGTGAGCGCCGCCGCGGCCTCCGGGTTGTCGACGGTCACCGCGCCCGTCTCGTCCACCACCGTGCCGCCGCCATAGCTGTCGATCCATTCGAGCGCGTTGCAGAAGAGGCCCTCGTAGGCGCGGCCCTGGAAGACGAAGCCCCACATGTCGCGGTTGCCGGCGGCCCGCTCGCCGTCCATCACGGTGCGCGCCGTCTCGGTCAGCTCGTCCCAGGTCGCGGGCGGCTCGGCGCCGTAGGCGGCAAGCAGGTCGGCGCGGTAGTAGAGCAGCCCCGCGTCCGCGAACCAGGGCATCGCCTTCAGCTCCCCGTCCACCGTCGCAGCCTCGATCAGCGAGGGGAAGTTCTGCGCCTCGGCGCCGCCCATCAGCGGCGCGAGATCGACCAGGTGGTCGCCGAGGAGACCGGGCCAGATGACGTCGATCTGGTAGACGTCGATGTCGCTGCCGCGGGCGGACAGGATCTGCTGATAGAGGGCCAGCCGCTCGGTCGCCGAATTCGGCGTCGACACGATCTTGACGTCGTTTCCGGTATCACTGCCCCATTGTCGGGCAGCTTCGGTGCAGAGGGTGAGTTCGATGCCGAGCGCGCTGCAGGCGAGAGAGATCGTCGCAGCCCGGGCCGGAGGCAGCGGCAACAGCACCCACGCGATCGACAACACGCCGCCAAGAGCTGCCGCTCGCCGTCCCGCCATCGCGTTGTCTCCCGGGTCGTTATGGCCTGTTCTTATGATCTCACGCCATTTCGTTCCGAATCTGCCGCGCTTTGGCCACGGGTCAACTGCGTCGTTGCGTTTTCTGCACTTGGCCATGTCCGTGAGCGGGCGGACCAATCCGCGCCGGAGCCGGAAAAATCTCACGTCCCCGCACGCTTTGACTGGACGGACCCCCGATGCGTCGGCCACCTTTCCGACCGGAGCGTGGATCGCAATCCGCGTCCCCACCATTGTGGCATGCCAAATGCACCAAGGCGGAGCGATCCGTGCCCCCGGGCCGATATCAACAGAACGAGGAGTGCATGATGAAACTGAGCGGAACGCGCACCATCGCAGCCGCGCTGGGTGTTGCCGTCCTGGCAGCGGCCGTCCCGGCGAGTGCAGCCACCACCTGGCTGATGGCGTCGGGCTATCCGGAAGAGAACTTCCACACGAAGAACATCCGCATGTTCATCGACGAGGTGGAGGACAAGTCCGGCGGCGAGCTCACCATCGACCTCCAGCCGAACGACTCGCTCATCAAGCTCGACTCGATCAAGCGTGCGGTGCAGTCCGGCCAGATCCCGATCGGCGAGATCCGCCTCGGCGTCTATGGCAACGAAGACCCGATGTACATCCTCGCGGGCCTGCCCTTCATCGCCCCGACCTATGAGGCCGCATGGGAGCTGAAGGACGCCCAGAAGCCCTACTTCGACAAGCTGTTCGACGAAGCGGGCATGAAGGTCCTCTTCTACTCGCCGTGGCCGGGCCAGGGCTTCTACACCAAGTTTCCGGTCAACGGTCCGGACGACTTCGCGGGCGTGAAGCTGCGCATCTACTCGACCTCGACCCAGGAGATGGGTGAGCTCCTCGGCTTCCAGGCGACCATCCTGCCGTTCGCCGAGATCCCGCAGGCGTTCTCCACCGGCCTGATCGAGGCGCTGTTCACAAGCCCGCAGACCGGCATCGACATCCAGGCGTGGGACAACACCGACTACTACACCGACGTCGGCGCCCTCTACTCCAAGAATGCCGTGATCGTCTCCAAGGCCGCCTTCGACGCGCTCGACGAGGCGACCCAGACGGTCATCCTCGAGGCCGCCAAGACGGCCGAGAAGCGCGCCTGGGAAATGTCCGAGGCGACCACCACCGAGCAGAAGGGCATCCTCAAGGAGCACGGCATGACCGTCACCGAAGCTCCCGAGTCGCTCGTCGAGAAGATGACCGAGATCGGCGGCAAGATGCTCGTGACCTGGAAGGAGTCGGCCAGCCCCGAGGCGGTCGAAGCCGTCACCCCGTTCTTCAAGTCGAAGGGCCTCGAGTAATCTGATGACCCAAAGCGGCCGAACCGGACCCCTTCGTCACACGCTCGACGGGGTCTATCTCGTGAGTGGCGTTCTCGCCGGGTTGTTTCTCATGGGGATCGCGCTCAGCATCATCGCGCAGATCATCGGCCGCTTTGTCGGCGTGACCATTGACGGAACGGAGCTGGCCGGCTTCTGCATGGCCGCCTCCACCTTCCTGGGCCTCGCCTACACGCTGAAAAGCGGCACCCACGTGCGCGTCAACCTCGCGACGCGTGGGCTGCCCGCGGGGATCAAGCAGGTCGTCGAGGTGCTGTGCTGCCTCATCGGCCTCGCCGCCTCCGCCTACTTCACCTACTTCTCGATCCGCCTTGCCATGCAGTCCTACCAGTTCGGCGACGTCTCGCCCGGACTGATCGCGGCCCCGTTCTGGATCCCGCAGACCGGCATGGCCATCGGCGGCGGCCTCCTCGTCATCGCCTTCGTCGACGAGCTGATCCTGGTGCTGAAGGGGGAGATGCCCGGCTACCAGACCGAGGAAGGCGTCCTCGCCGGCAAGCCGATCGACTCGACCAACCCCGATGCCGGAATGCCGGCCGACGTGGAGCGTTCCATCTGATGGCTGCCGGCGTACTCGCGACCATTCTCTTCACCGTCATGCTGATCCTGCTCGCGGGAGGCGTGTGGATCGCCGTCTCGCTCGGGATCGTCGGGTGGGTCGCCCTCGAATTCTTCACCCCGGCTCCGGCCGGTTCGCTGCTCGCCTCCACCGTCTGGGATTCGTCCTGGAACTGGGCGCTTACCGCGCTGCCGCTGTTCGTGTGGATGGGCGAGATCCTCTTCCGGACCCGGCTCTCGCAGGACATGTTCCTCGGCCTCTCGGCATGGCTGTCGTGGTTGCCGGGGCGCCTCGTCCACGTCAACATCGTCGGCTGCGGGATCATGGCGGCGGTGGCCGGCTCGTCGGCGGTCACCTGCGCCACGGTCGGCCGCATCTCGCTGCCCGAGCTGAAGGCCCGCGGCTACGACGAGCGGATGATCCTCGGCACCCTCGCCGGCTCCGGCACCCTCGGGCTCCTCATCCCGCCGTCGATCATGCTGATCGTCTACGGCGTCATCTCGCAGCAGTCGATCTCGCGCCTCTTCATGGCCGGCGTGCTTCCGGGCATCCTCATCATCGCCCTCTTCATGGGCTACGTGATGATCTGGTCCTGGCTCCGCCCCGAGCTGACCCCGGCCGACACCGAGAAGCTGTCGCTGAAGGAGAAGCTCTGGCGCTCGCGCTACCTGATCCCGGTGATGCTCCTCATCATCGCCGTGCTGGGCTCGATCTACGGCGGGTTCGCGACGCCGACCGAGGCGGCGACCGTCGGCGTGATCGGCTCGCTGATCCTCGCGGGCTTCTCGCGCAGCCTGACGCCGAAGACCTTCATGGACACTCTGCTCGGCGCCGTCCGCACCTCGTGCATGATCACCTTCATCCTGGTGACGGCCGCGTTCCTGTCGATGGCGATGGGCTTCACCGGCATCCCGCGGCACCTCGCGACCTGGGTCGATTCACTGCACCTTTCGCCCTACGCGCTGCTCTTCGTGCTCGGCATCTTCTACATCATCCTCGGCTGCTTCCTGGACGGCGTGTCGATGCTGGTGCTGACGGCAACGGTGGTGCTGCCGATGGTCAAGGCCGCCGGGATCGACCTCCTGTGGTTCGGCATCTTCGCGGTGATCGTCGTGGAGGCGGCGCAGATCACGCCACCGGTGGGTTTCAACCTCTTCGTGCTGCAAGGGATGAGCGGACGGGATATCCTTCACATCACCAAGGCCGCGATGCCGTTCTTCTTCCTGATGATGCTCGGCCTCGTCATCATCACCCTGGTGCCGCAGATCGTGACGATCCTGCCGCAGACCATGATGCGATAGGTTCCCGTGCGGCTGCTCTTCCTCAATCCCAATACGTCCACCAGCCTCACGGACCGCATGGCGAGCGCCGTGCGCCCCTACCTCGCGCCCACGACCGAGCTCGTCCCCGCGACCGCGGCGCGGGGGTTTCCCTACATTTCCTCGCGGGCGGAGGCGGACGTCTCCGCCTCCATAGTCTTGGAGATGATCGCCGAGCATGAGGGCGACGTGGACGCCGTCGTCGTCGCCGCGTTCGGCGACCCCGGCCTCTATTCGGCGCGCGAGCTCTACGACATCCCCATCGTCGGTGTCGCGGAGGCGGCGATCCTGACCGCCTGCGCCGTCGGCGACCGGTTCGGCATCGTGACCTTCTCGCAGGTGATGTCGACCTGGTACCTCGACTCGGTCTCGCGGGCCCGGCTCGACGCCCGTTTCACCGGCGTGCGCGTCCCCTCGCAGCCCGCGCCCCCGAGCGGGATCGACACCGTGCAGGAGACGCTCGGCGATCAGCTGGTGGAGCTGGTCGACACCGCCGTCACCACCGACAAGGCGGACGTCGTGATCATCGGCGGCGCCCCGCTGGCGGGCTTCGCCGCCACGGTGGAGGACCGCGTCGCGGTCCCCGTCATCGACCCCGTTGTCGCCGGCGTGCTCTATGCCGAAATGCTGGTCCGCCTCGGACTCTCGGCGCCGCTGAAGGGGGCCTACGCGCGCCCGCCGGCCAAGCCGTCGATCGGTCTGCCGCCGGCCCTCGCGAGACGCATCGGCGGCCCCATCGACCGCCTCTCCTGATCCCGGCCGACCGCCGCACCCTGCTCCGGCCGACGCGACGGGGCAGGCCGGCGAGGCGTCAGCCCGCCATCCGCCCCGCGTGGTCGTCGTTGGAGTGGCGCAGGCTGTCCAGGAAGCCGTGCACGGCCCCGGCGACACCGGTGCTGCGCCCGCGCAGCGATGACGACGCGGACCACAGGACGTCGATCGCCTCGCCCGTCTCCTCCGCGCTCATCCGCAGGTGGCTCATGTTGTCGCCGATGGTCTTGGACGAGGTCGACGCGTCAGAGATGCTCTTGGCGATCTCCTGGATCGCCTCGACCTGCTGGTCGAGCGCGCTCGCCATCGCGTCGGTGTTCGTCGAGACCTGGTTGATGATCTCGACGATTCCGTGGATCGCATTGACGCTCTGGTCGGTCTCGGCCTGGATGGCGCGGATCTGGCCCTCGATCTCCGCTGTCGCCTTCGCCGTCTGCTCGGCGAGGCCCTTCACCTCCTGCGCGACGATGGTGAAGCCCTTGCCCGCCTCGCCGGCCCGTGCCGCCTCGATGGTGGCGTTGAGGGCGAGGAGGTTCGTCTGCTCCGCGATCGAGTTGATCAGCTGGGTGACTTCCCCGATGCTGCGGCTCTTCTCCATCAGCGCGTTGACCGAGGTGGTCGCCCCTTCCGCCATCGTGACGGCCTGCCGCGTCGTCGTGGCGGTGCCGTCGACCTGCCGGCTGATCTCCTGAGCGCTGGAGGAGAGCTCCTCGGCGGCCGTCGCGACCGTCTCCACGCTCGCCATCCCCTCCTCGCAGACGAGGAAGGTGTCGTTGGCCATGCGCCGCATCTTCTCCGACAGCGTGCGGAGCAGCTCGGCGCGCTCGACCATCGAGCCGACCTCGCTGTCCATGCCGCCGACTTCGGACGAGACCTTCGCGTCGAGCGCGTCGGCCATCGCGTTCATCTCCCGCGCCCGCTCGGCGGCCCGCTCGCCCTCCTGCCGCTCCCGGGCCCTCTGCATCTCCATCCGCTCGATCACGCCGTCGCGCAGCGAGCCGACCGCCCGTGCGATCTTGCCGATGTCGTCGGCGCGGTCCTGGTAACCGGTGTCCTCGACCACCTCGTTGTTGGCGATGCGCTCCACCGTGTCGGCGATCCTCGAGGCGGGACGCGACAGGTCGCGGGCGACCAGCCAGGAGGCGAACGCGACGATCAGCATGGCGCCGAGGGTGATGCCCGTCGCGACCCATGTCAGGTGCGCGAATTTCGCGTCGACGCGGATGGTATAGATGCCGGTGCCGACGAAGTAGCCCCACGGCTTGATCGGGTAGGCGTAGGAGAGCTTGTGCTCCGGCGTCTTCGAGCCTGCCGGCTCCCACCAGTAGTCGGCCCGCCCGCCGCCGTCGCTTGCCGCCGCGGCGAGGCGCTGCACCACCTTGTTGCCCTTCGGGTCGGTCAGGCCCCACAGGTTGCGCGACTCGAGCTCCGGCTTCGCGGGGTGGACGACGTTGATCCCCTGCTCGTCGAAGACGAACAGATACTCCTTGTGGTCGTCGTACCACATGGCCCGGATCGCCCGCTTGTACTCGTCCTTCGCCGCCTCCTCGGTCATCCGGCCGGCCTCTGCCTCCCCGGCGAGCTGCAGGCCGAGATTGCGGGCGACCTCGGCGATGGCCCGGGCCTTGTCGGCCTCGAGCTCCACCGCGTACCGATGCGCCTGGGGAATGATCGCAAGGGCCAGGCCGGCCAGCGTCAGAACGCTGATCCCGGTCAGACCCCAAAGTTTCGCGGCAATGGAGAGCCGATTCAGGAGCATAATTTCATCCAAATTCTGATAATGATCCCTCGGTGCTGGCCCAACCTTCACCAGGACGATGGACCGGGGCTTGTTGGTCGGGGCGAGTTCGGCGCAACTCTGCTTTCGGCCCGACGCGCGGCCGCCATCGCCAGCGCCGCCGAGACGCGATGAGGAGACGCAACGACCATGGATGAACGCGGCCTTGAGAAGTGTGACGCCAACTTCCGTGCGATCACACCGCTGAATTTCCTTGCCAGGACCGCCGCCGTATTTCCCGAGAAGACCGCCATCGTCCACGGCGACTTCTCGCAGACCTGGGGCGAGACCGACGTGCGCGCCCGCCGCCTCGCCGCCGGCCTCCGCGCACGCGGGATCGAGCCGGGCGACGTGGTCGCGATCCTGGCCCCCAACACCCCGGCCTTCGTCGAGGCCAGCTTCGCCGTGCCGATCGCCGGCGCCGTCATCCTGACGCTCAACACGCGCCTCGACGCCGGAACGCTCCGCTACTGCCTGGAGCATTCCGAGACGAAGATGGTGCTGGTCGATTCCGAACTCGCGTCGCGCCTCGGCGAGGCCGTCGAGGAGATGGAGAGCCGCCCCCTCATCGTGCGCATCGAGGACATCCTCGCCAAGCCGACCGAGGGCCCGTACGATCTCACCTACGAAGAGCTCTTCGCCGACGAGCCGATGGCCTACGTGCCGCCGAAGGACGAGTGGACCTCGTTCACCCTCTCCTACACCTCGGGCACGACCGGCCGGCCCAAGGGCGTGGTCTACTCGCACCGCGGCGTCGCCATGGGCGCGATCTCCAACGCCCTCGACTGGGCGATGCCGCACTTCCCCGTGTACCTGTGGACGCTGCCGATGTTCCACTGCCACGGCTGGTGCTTCCCATTCACCATCGCGATGAAGGCCGGCGTCAACGTGTGCTGCCGCCAGGTCTCCGCCGACGCCATCGTCGAGGCATTCGAGAAGTACGGCGTAACCCACTTCTGCGGCGCGCCCATCGTCATGCAGATGGCGGTCGAGGGATGCCAGAAGCGCGGCTTCAAGTCCCCGCACACCATCCGCATGATGACCGCCGCCGCCCCGCCGCCCGCCGTCGTGATCCAGCGCATGGAGGAGGTCGGCATCGACGTCACCCACGTCTACGGCCTCACCGAGGTCTACGGCCCGTGCGTCGTGTCGGCCTGGAAGCCGGAGTGGGACGAGAAGCCGGTCGAGGAGCGCGCCCGCATCAAGGCCCGCCAGGGCGTCAACTACACGCTCCAGGAGGGTCTCAGCGTGCGCGACCCGGAGACGATGGAGGACGTCCCCTCCAACGGCGAGGCGGTCGGCGAGATCATGATGTACGGCAACATCGTCATGAAGGGCTACCTGAAGGACGAGGAGGCGACCCAGAAGGCCTTCGCCGGCGGCATGTTCCACTCCGGCGACCTCGCCGTGCGCCACCCGGACGGCTACGTCGAGATCAAGGACCGCGCCAAGGACATCATCATCTCCGGCGGCGAGAACATCTCCTCCATCGAGGTGGAGGACGCGCTCTACGCGCACCCGGCGGTCGCCTCGGCCGCGGTGGTGGCGATGCCGAGCGAGCGGTGGGGCGAGACGCCCTGCGCCTTCGTGGAGCTGGTGGAGGGCGCGCAGGCCGACGAGGCCGAGCTGATCGCCTGGGTGCGCGAGCGCATCGCCCACTACAAGGCGCCGAAGAAGGTCGTGTTCGAGCCGATGCCGAAGACGTCCACCGGCAAGATCCAGAAGTTCGCGCTACGTCAGCGCGCGAAGGAGCTCGCGAGCTGACGCGAGCCGGAGCCGCGCGGCACCGGTGACCCCGGCGCCGCGCGAAAGGCCCGGGCCTTATTTCTTGATGTGCTCGAGCGTCTCGACAAGGATGACTTCCTTGCTCTCGAGGCAGAAGTTGGCCGACGGGTCGATGGTGCCGGTCAGGCGCACGTAGGCGCCGTCGTCGGTCGCGTCGATGTTGCCCTCGAGCGCGTAGACCTTCCCCTCCTTGGTGTGGATCACCGGGCACTCGTCGCCCGGACCGATCCGCCCTTCCAGCGTCAGCTTCGGCCCCTCGGCCGGCGGCGTGCCGGGATCGTCCACGGTGGGGATCGTCGTCGTCACCGTCGACTCGTCCGCCGGATTGGTCGGCGTCCCGTCCGACGCGACGGTCGGCACGGTCGTGTCGCTCGACGTCTGTGCCTGTACCGCCGTGGTCGCCAGGAGGGTCATGAGCGCCATCAACGCGGCGCCCGTCAGTGTCTTCGTCATCGAGGTGTCCCTTTCGCAACGGCTAGGCCGCATCGTTGGGGTGACGATAGTTCAGGACGGGGCAAAATGGCGAGTACCCGGCGGAGTTCGCACGTCGCAGGGAACCCAGAAGGAAGTCCGTTAGTTAATCGAGCAATACGATTTCACTACCTGAACGGTGTCACATGGACTTCCTGACCTGGGCTATCATCTTCGCGGTGATCGCGGTCATCGCCGGCGTGTTCGGCTTCACCGGGATCGCAGCGGGCGCGGCGACCGTCGCGCGTATCCTCTTCTTCATCTTCGTGGTCATCGCGGTGATCTTCCTGATCCTCATGCTGGTGGGCGGTGCGGCCGTCGCCGCCCCCGCCGCACTCGCGGCCGTCGCGGCAGCGCCCGCCGTCCTCGTCTAGCCCAACTCGGGAGGCGGCCACCCGGCCGCCTCCCGCCGCCTTTTCACGGCCGCCACTTCGCCCTAGCTTGTTGCAGCGAACCAGCGAGCGGCCCTTGCTTCCCGTCGTCCACAATCCCCGCTACCAGGCCGTCTTCCCCCCGGGACACCGCTTCCCGATGGGCAAGTACGGCGCCGTGGCGCGCGTCCTCGCCGACCTCGGCTTCGGCCCGTTCTACGAACCGGCCCCCGCGCCGGCCGAGTGGATCGCCCTCGCCCACGACCGCGCCTACGTCGACCAGGTCCTTTCCGCCGACGTGCCGGCGAAGGTCGCCCGCGAGATCGGCTTTCCCATGACCGACAGCGTCGCCCTTCGTGCCCGCACCGCGTCCGCCGGGACCACGCTCACCGCCCGCCTCGCCCTCGAGCACGGCATCGCCTGCAACACTGCCGGCGGCAGCCATCACGCACGGCGCGAGCAGGGCGCGGGCTTCTGCGTCTTCAACGACGTTGCCGTGGCGATCCGCGTCCTGCAGGCGGACCGCGCCATCGGCCGCGCGCTGGTGTTCGACTGCGACGTCCACCAGGGCGACGGAACCGCCTGGATCTTCGAGCGCGACCCGGCCGTCTCCACGGTCTCGATCCATGGCGAGCACAACTACCCCGTCCGCAAGGCGCCTTCGACGCTCGACGTCCCGCTTCCCGACGGGACGGAGGACGAGGCCTACCTCGCCGTGCTCGACGAGACCTTGGAAGCCGCGCTCGCCATGCCGGCCGACATCGTCTTCTACAACGCCGGCGTCGACCCGCACCGCGACGACCGCCTCGGCCGCCTCGCGCTGACGGACCGCGGCCTCGCCGAGCGCGACCGCCGCGTCATCGCCGCGGTGCAGCGGCGCGGGCTGCCGTTCGTCGGCGTCCTCGGCGGCGGCTACATGACCGACGTGGAGACGCTGGCCCGCCGCCACGCGATCCTCCACCTCATGGCCCGCGAGGCGATGGGCGTGAGCACATAGGCGGTCACGGCACCCATCGGTGCAATGCCGCCATCCACGGCCTTTCCGCCCTAGCGTACCTTTCACGGAAGGGATAAGAGAGCCCGGAGCTACCGAGGGGCTGCCATGGACGCCTTCACCATCGCCGAGCCACCCGAGACACCTCTGCGACATGTGCTGACATCCAGTCAGTTCGACAGGCGGTTCCTCAATTACCTCTGCCAATTGACGAACACGATCCGCCGGTTCGACAAGAGCCGGGAGGGCCTCGCCTACCTCGGGTCGCTGCTCTCGCACAAACGCGCGATGCTGTACTTCACGCAGCCCTCGACGCGCACCTTCCTCTCGTTCCACTCCGCCTGCCACATCCTCGGCATCACCGCCTCGGAGATCCGCGACTCGGCAACCTCGTCGGAGCGCAAGGGCGAGAGCGTCGAGGACTCGCTGCGGACCTTCTCGTCCTACGTCGACCTCATCATCATGCGCTCGCCCATCCCGGGCCTGTGCGACCGGACGGCCCAGCTTCTCGACGCGACGCCGCGCCCGGTGCCGATCATCAACGCCGGCTCGGGCCCCGACGAGCATCCGACGCAGGCCCTCCTCGACATCTACACCCTCACCCGATCGCTGCGGATGCGCGGCGGGATCGACGGCAAGACGATCTGCATGGTCGGCGACCTGCGCCGCGGCCGCACGGTCCGCTCCCTCGCCCGGCTGCTCGCGAACTACGAGGGTGTGCGGATCATCTTCTCCTCCCCGCCCGCCTTCCGGATCGCCCAGGACCTGCGCACCGACCTTGCCGCCGCGGGTGTCGCGTTCGAGGAGACCGACGCCTTCCTCCCGGCGATCGCCGAGGCGGATGCCGTCTACATGACGCGGATCCAGGACGAGTACGACGTCGGCGACGAGTCCGGCGCGCTCGACTACTCGAAGTACCACCTGCGCGCCGAGCACCTGCCGAGCCTGCGGGACGACTGCGTGATCATGCACCCGCTGCCCCGCCGCGACGAGCTGGACCCGGAGATCGACCACGACCCGCGCGCCAAGTACTGGCGGCAGGAGCGCAACGGCATGTGGGTCCGCGCGGCGGTGCTGACGATGCTGTTCGGCGTCGACGATCGCATCCAGCTTCCGGAACTCTGAGCACGCCCGGCGGACGGCACCCCGTGCGTGGCCCTGACAGGCCCCTGTGGCGGCGTCGCCTCTGCACCGCAATCCTGACCCCGGCGGCACTCCTCCCCGCCTGTGCGAGCGCCCACGTGCCGCCAGAGGGCCTCGCGGGCGTCACCGCCGGAGCGACCCAGCTCGTCCTCTATTCGAACCTGACGTTCGCACTGGCCGCCGGGGCGATCGCCGCCAGCGCCATGGAGCGACGCGTCGCGACGACCGCCGCCGTCTGCCTCGTCGCCGGCTTCGTGGCGGGCCTCGCGACACCGCCGCTCCAGTACATGCTGTGGATGATGCCGGCGCTCCTCGGCACCGCCGGGGCCGTCGGCGCGGTGCTCGTCGCGACGGCGCGCATGCCGCGGCCGCTGGCGGAGGGTCTGGCGCTTGTGCTCGGCTGGGCCATGGGCATCGCGACGGCGCCCGAGCACGGCTCAACGGGCGCCGTCATCGCCTCGATCGCCGGGACCCTCGGCGGAGCGCTCCTCGGGATGGGCCTGCTGGCGGCCCTCCTCGCCCTCGTGCAGCGATTGCTGGGAGCGATGATCGGGGCGATCGCGCGGCGCGTCCTCGGCGCATGGACCCTCGCGATCGCCATGATGATGCTGGCGCTCTACGCAGCCCCGGCCTTCAAGGGCTAGAGGCGCGCCGCGCACCGAGACGGCTCAGCTTTCGCCGAGCATCCGGCAGACGGCGTCGAGCTGGTCGAGCGACGTGTACTTGATCGTCAGCACGCCGCTCTCGTTGTCCTTGTGCTTCAGATTGACGGCGAGGCCGAGGCGGGAGGAAAGGCGGTTCACCAGCGCGCGCGTGTCCGCGTTCTCCTGCTCCCGTCGCTCCGGCCTCGGTGCGTCGGCCTCTCGGGCGAGCTTTGCCACCAGCGCCTCGGTCGCCCGCACGGAGAGGCCGAGACGGATCACCTCGTCGGCCACCGCGTCCGGGTTCGCCGTGCCGATCAGCGCGCGGGCATGGCCCGCCGTCAGCGCCCCCTCGGCAACGCTCGCCCGGATCGACGCCGGCAGGTTCAGAAGACGCAGCGTGTTGGCGACGTGGCTGCGGCTCTTGCCGATGATCTTCGCGAGGTCTTCCTGCCGGTGCTGGAACTCCTCGATGAGCTTCTGGTAGCCCATCCCCTCTTCGATCGGGTTGAGGTCGGTGCGCTGCACGTTCTCGATGATGGCGAGCTCGAGCGCCTCGCCCTCGGTCGCCTCGCGCACGACGACCGGCACCTCGTGCAGGCCCGCCTTCTGCGCCGCACGCCAGCGCCGCTCGCCGGCGATGATCATGTAGCGTCCGTCCTCGGTCGGGCGGACCAGCAGCGGCTGCATGATGCCCCGCGACTTGATCGAGTCAGCGAGCTCCTCCAGCGACTCGTCGCTGAAGGTAAAACGAGGGTTCTTGTCACTGCGGACCAGGCGGTCGATCGGAACGCGGGTCGGCGTGCGCTCGACGCCGCCGTTCCCAGCCGCCGGTGGCAGCCCGGTGTCGCCCAGCAGCGCGGACAGGCCGCGGCCGAGGCGCTTCTTGGTGTCCTGCTCCATCAGGCCGCTCCCATCATCCGTTGTTCACGATCCATCAGCTCCGACACCAGGCGCAGGTACGCCTGACTGCCCGCGCACTTAATGTCATACAAAAGAGCCGGCTTGCCGTACGACGGCGCCTCGGACAGGCGGACATTGCGCGGGATCGTCGTCGCGTAGACGAGATCGCCCATGGTCGAGCGCACGTCCGCCTCCACCTGATTCGAGAGGTTGTTGCGCCCGTCCACCATCGTCAGGACGATGCCGTGGATGGCGAGCTCGGGGTTCACGCTGTCGCGCACCTCGGAAATCGTCCGCAGCAGCTGCGACAGGCCCTCCATGGCGAAGAACTCGCACTGCAGCGGCGCCAGGACCGCGTGCGCCGCCGTCAGCGCGTTGACCGTCAGCATCGTCAGCGATGGCGGGCAGTCGATGACCACGTAGCTCGGACAGGCGTCCGTCTGCGACATCGCGAGGATGGCGTCGGCCAGCCGCCGCGCGCGGTCGGACTGGGCCGAAAGCTCGATGTCGATGGAGAGGAGGTCCATCGTCGCCGGCGCGAGCGACAGGCCGGGGATGCCCGTCTCGTGCATGGCCTCCTGCAGCGTGTTCACCCGCGTGAGCACGTCGTACGTCGTCACCCGGCGGGCGTCCGGGTCGACGCCGAGGCCGGTCGAGGCGTTTCCCTGAGGGTCGAGGTCGACGAGCAGGGTCGTCTGGCCGGTGGCGGCCAGCGCGGTGGCGAGATTGATGGCGGTCGTCGTCTTGCCGACACCGCCCTTCTGATTGGCAACCGCGATGACCCGCGGACGTACAGGGAGCGTCATGACACTGTCCTCAGACCGGTAACCCTAACAATCGATGAATCTTCCGTGAGACTCGGGATCAGACTCGCGGTGAAATCGTGTCGCAGGTGCGCCGTGTCGGTCTCCAGCGGCGCGTCCTTGCCCTTCGGGAAGAGGCCGATCGTGTCCGGTCCGAAGAAGGGCGCGGCGAGCCGGATCAGCGTGTCGAGCGAGGCCAGGGCGCGGGCGGAGACCACGTCGGCGACGAAGGGCTCGACGGCCTCGATCCGCTGCGGCCGCACGCGCACCTTCACCCCCGCCTCGGCGGCGGCCTGAAGCAGGAATGCGGACTTCTTCCTGTTGGCCTCGATCAAGGTCATGTCCGTTCCTTCGCGCGCGATGGCGACGACGATGCCGGGGAAGCCACCCCCCGATCCAAGGTCCACCCACACCGGGCCGGCGCCCTCGGCGAGCGGGACGAGTTGCAGGCTGTCCAGAACATGGCGCTCCCACAGCCGGGCTCGGTCCGCCGCACTGACGAGGTTCGAGACGCGCCCCCAACGCGAGCAAGCCCCCACAAACCTTTCAATCGCGTCAAAGACGCTCGGCGTCACGCGGGAACGGACGGTCTCGCGTGCGTTTTCCTCAGCTTCGTCAAGCAATGGCGCGTCTGGCGTGTGCGGCGATGAGGGCGAGGCCGGCCGGGGTCATGCCGGAGATGCGTCGCGCCTCGCCGATGGTGGCGGGTCGCCGGGCCTGAAGCTTCTGCCTCAGTTCGTTGGAAAGGCCGGGGATGGGGGTCTCCGCAAGGCTCGAGGGGATGGGGAGGGAGTCGGCCGCCCGCGTCTCCTCCGCGACGGAGCGCTGGCGGTCGGTGTAGGTGCGATAGAGAGCGTCCGCCTCGATGCTGTCGCGCACGTCCCGGGGCAGCGCCCGAAGCTCGGGGCGTAAGCGGTCGAGCACGTGCCAGCCGCCGTCCGGATGGGCAAGCAGGGCGTAGCCGTCCCGTCGTCGTCCATCACGGTTGACGCTGATGCCGGCCTCGCTCGCCTCCGTCGGGGACACGGCGAGCGCGCGAAGGGTGGCATCCGCGCCGGCCTTCGCCTCCACCGCGGTGCGATGATGCGCCCGGCGGGCCGGTCCGACGAGGCCGACGGCATCCGCCCACGGAGTAAGGCGCTCGGTCGCGTTGTCGGCCCGGAGGGCGAGGCGGTTCTCGGCCCGCGAGGTGAACATGCGATAGGGCTCGTCCGCACCGTTGGTGACGAGGTCGTCCACCATCACGCCGATGTAGGACGTCGACCGGTCCATCGTGACCGGCTCGCCATCGCCCGCGAGGCGTGCGGCGTTGAGCCCCGCGAGAAGCCCCTGCCCTGCAGCCTCCTCGTACCCTGTCGTCCCGTTGATCTGCCCTGCCAGGAAAAGCCCCGGCAGCGCCCGCAGCTCGAGGCTCGGCGAGAGAGCGCGCGCGTCGACGGCGTCATACTCGATGGCATAGCCCGGCTGGACGATTTCGGCGCGGGCGCAGCCCGCCATCGTTCGCACGAAGGCGACCTGCACGTCCTCGGGGAGCGAGGTGGAGATGCCGTTGGGATAGATGAGGTCGCTCGTCAGCCCCTCCGGCTCCAGGAACACCTGATGGCCGTCGCGATCCGCGAACCGGACCACCTTGTCCTCGATGGACGGGCAGTAACGCGGTCCGACGCCGGTGATCCCGCCGCCGAAGAGGGCCGAACGGCCGAGGTTTGCGCGGATGATCTCATGCGTCGCCGCGTTCGTGCCGGAGATGTGGCACGGGCGCTGCTCCAGAGCGGGAGAATCGCTCATCGCGCTCAGCATCACCGGGTCGTCGTCGCCCGGCTGCCCGGGCAGGGCCGCCCAGTCGATGGACCTTGCCGCCAGCCGCGGCGGCGTTCCGGTCTTGAGGCGCTTCAGCGGCAGTCCGAGAGCGCCGAGGCGTGTGGACAAGGCGGTCGCCGCCGCCTCCCCCATGCGCCCCGCGGGCCACGTCCTGTCCCCCAGGTGGATCACGCCGCCCAGGAAGGTGCCGGTGGTAAGGACGACGGCTCCCGCGTCGATCCGCCGGCCATCGCGCAGCACCACGCCCCGCACCCGGCCCGCATCGACGATCAGGTCCTCCACCTCACCCTCGACGATGTCGAGACCGGGGCTGCCAGCAAGCTCGGCCTGCATCGCCGAGGCATACGCGGCGCGGTCGATCTGCGCCCTTGGCCCGCGCACGGCCGGGCCGCGGCTCCGGTTGAGCAGCCGGAACTGGATGCCGGAGAGGTCCGAAATGCGGCCGATGATGCCGTCCATCGCGTCGACCTCGCGCACGAGGTGACCCTTGCCGATCCCGCCCATCGCCGGATTGCAGGACAGCCGCCCGATCGCCTCGGCGGACAGCGTGACGAGTGCCGTGCGGGCACCCAGACGCGCCGACGCGGCGGCGGCTTCGCAGCCGGCGTGCCCTGCGCCGACGACGACTACGTCGTGTTTCACGTGAAACATTGACCCTACTTGCCGATGCAGAAGCGGCCGAAGACGTCGTCGAGGACGTCCTCGATCCCGATTTCTCCCGTCATACGCGCCATTTCGTGGCAGGCCAAGCGCAATGCCTCGGCCTGGAGCTCCAACGCACCCTCGTCCGCAGCATCCCGCACGCGCGCCGCGAATGCGCCGAGCGCGGAACGCTGCCGGGCCCGGGTCACCAGCGCCGCCTCGGACGGGCGCATCGCCTCCGCCACGATCTCCGCCAGCCGGTCGCGCAGGCGCCCGATGGACGCCGGGTCGTGGACGGATGTCGCCAGCCCCTCCCCGCCCGAGATGTCGGCCTTGTGGTGGATCACCAGATCCGCCGGGACGTCGGCCGCCTCGGTGTCCGGACTGCGGACCGCAATCACCAGATCTGCGTCCTCGATCCATCGGCGCGTCCGCTCGATGCCGATCGCCTCGACACCGCTTGCCCCATCCCGCAGTCCCGCCGTGTCGGACAGCGTGACGCGATATCCGCCGAGATCGATCGTCACGGAGACCACGTCGCGCGTCGTCCCCGCTTCCGGCGTCACGATCGCCGCCTCGCTCGCCGTGAGGGCGTTCAGGAGGCTCGATTTCCCCGCATTGGGCGGACCGACGAGGACGACATGGTACCCGTCCGTCAGCTTGTCCGCCTCCACGCTCCCGGCGAGGACCTGTTCGACGGCATCCGCCAGGGCCGCGCAACGGCGGGCGAGATCGGCGAGGTCGTCCGGCACGTCCCCCTCGTCGGCGAAGTCGAGGCGCGCCTCTGCGTCGGCGAGCAGCGCGATGACCTCGCTCCGCCAACCCGCGACGAGACGCGACAGCGCCCCCTCCGCGAGCCGCACCGCGCGCCGCCGCTCCGCCTCGGTGCGGGCTTCGATCACGTCCGCCAGCGCCTCGGCGTCGGAGATGCCCATCCGCCCGTTGAGGACCGCGCGCAGGGTGAACTCCCCCGGCTCCGCCATGCGCACGCCGGGAACCGTCACCGCGTCCGCCAGGACACGCTCCACGACCGCAGGGCCGCCGTGGCAGTGGAACTCCACCACCGCCTCTCCCGTCGCCGTGAGAGGTGCGGGAAAGTAGAGGCAGAGCGCGCGGTCGATCAGCGCACCGTCCACCGGAGACACCAGCCCGCGAAGGCTGGCGCGGCGTGGCTGGAGCGCCGTTACGCCGAACGCTTGCGCAAGGGACAGCGACGCTGGCCCACTGGCGCGAATAATCGCGATCGCGCTAGGTGGCCGACCTGAGGACAGCGCCACAATTGTTCCCGATACCTGCATGGAGACACTCGATGGCCAATCGACTGGCGCAAGAAGCCAGCCCCTACCTGCTGCAGCATGCGGACAATCCCGTCGACTGGTGGCCCTGGTCCGCCGATGCGCTCGCCGAAGCGGAACGGACCGGCAAGCCCATCCTCCTGTCCGTCGGATACGCCGCATGCCACTGGTGCCACGTCATGGCCCACGAAAGCTTCGAGGATGACGACACCGCCGCCGTCATGAACGCCCGCTACATCAATATCAAGGTCGATCGCGAGGAGCGCCCGGACATCGACCAGATCTACATGGCCGCCCTCCACGCCACGGGCGAGCAAGGCGGCTGGCCCCTCACCATGTTCCTCACCTCCGGGGGCGAACCGTTCTTCGGCGGGACCTATTTCCCGAAGGACGCCCGCTTCGGACGGGCCCGGTTCGTCGACGTCCTCAACGCCGTCGCCGACGCCTATCGCGACAGGGCCGAGGTCGTCGAAGGCAACGTCGCGGCCCTGCGCCAGCGCATCGGCGCGACCGCCGAGCCCGGCGAGCTTCCGGCGGACACGCCCGACAAGGCCGCCCGCCAGCTCCTGTCGCTGATGGACCCGGAGAACGGTGGAACCCGCGGCGCTCCGAAGTTCCCCAACGCCTCCCTGTTCGGCGTCCTGTGGCGCGCCTACGCCCGTACCGGCGACGAGGCGTACCTCAAGGCCGTGACCACGGCCCTCAACCGCATCGCCATGGGCGGCATCTACGACCACGTCGGCGGCGGTCTGGCGCGCTATTCCGTCGACTCCCGCTGGCACGTGCCGCACTTCGAGAAGATGCTCTACGACAACGCCCAGATCCTCGCGCTGATGGGCGAAGTCGGAGCGGCGACGGGCTCGAGCCTCCTCGCCGTGCGTTGCGAGGAGACGGTCAACTGGCTGATCCGCGAGATGGACGTGGGCGGGCTCTTCGCCGCGAGCCTCGACGCCGACTCCGAGGGCGAGGAAGGCCGGTTCTACGTCTGGTCCATGGCGGCCCTCACGGACGTCCTGGGCACCGATGCGGCGCGCTTCGCCCGGCACTACGGCGCCACCGCCGAGGGCAACTGGGAAGGCACCAACGTCCTCCACCGATTCGCCGAGGCCGACCTCGCCGACGCCGGGACAGAGGCCTTCCTCGCCGCCTGCCGCGAACGGCTCCTCGAGGCGCGCGAACGTCGACCCCGGCCCGCCCGGGACGACAAGGCCCTCGCCGACTGGAACGGCCTCATGATCGCCGGCCTCGCCCGCGCCGGCGCCGCGCTCGGCCGGACGGACTGGGTCGATCTCGCCGAGACCACGTACGCTGCAGCGCGGTCCACCTTTGGCCACGGCGGACGGCTCATCCACGCGGTGCGCGGCAAGGTGCGCCTCGAACAGGGGTTCGCGCTCGACTATGCGGCGATGATCCACGCCGCCCTCGCCCTCGTCGCCGCAGGACGCCCGGGGCGCTGCCTCGACGACGCCAGGGCCTGGTGCGAGACGCTCGAGCTGCACTACGCCGCGCCCGACGGCGGCTACTACTGGACCGCCGACGATGCCGACGCGCTGATCATGCGCCCCGACAGTCCGCTCGACGAAGCCGTCCCCAACGCAAACGGCCTCATGGTCCAGAACCTTGCGACGCTCTGGGCCCTCACCGGGGACGACAGCTACGAGGTCCGCGCCCGGTCGGCCCTCAGGGTCCATGCCCGCGCCATCGCCGCCAACGTGTTCGGCTGCGCGAGCATGGTGAACGGCCTCGACCAGCTCTCCGCACCGACGGTGACCATCAACGACGCTCCGGCCCTACGTGCCGTCGTCGCCGCCCATCCGGCTGCGGTGCTGGTCGACACCCCTCCCGAGGGACACCCGCTCCGCACCTCCTCACCGCCCGTCGGCGCCGCAGTCGTTTGCCGTCACATGACCTGCGGGCTGGCCCTGAGAGACGCTGCCGCGCTGCGGGATGAAATATGGTTAAAGACGGGCTAACCCAGTTCAACGCATCCGAGCATACGCCACACGGCCGCGAGCTTGCCGGGTAACTCATTGACCAGCCGTGTGGCGGCGTGCGTTGCGGCACGCGTTGCCGGTGGTCCCAGAATTACCCCGATCCGATGCGATTATTGCGCCGATGCTGCCCGCTTGCCACGCGGAGGCCGTGATGCTCGCCACCAAGATCGCCCTTGTGCTCGTCATCCTGATCGACGTCATGGGTCAGGGACTTGCCTTCCCGATCTTCAGCGCGCTGATGCTGAGCGAGACATCATCCATGGTGGCGAGCGGTACCAGCGCCTCGACCCGGCAACTGCTCTACGGGCTCGTCATCGCCGTCTTCTTCATTGCCTGGTTTTTCGGGTCGATCTATATCGCCCGCATCTCCGACAGCGTCGGCCGCCGTCGCGGTATCCTCCTCTGCCTCACCGGCGCGCTGGCGGGATATGCGCTGACGATCCTCGCGATCATCCTGTCGAGCTTCTGGCTGCTCGTCGTGAGCCGTGTGATCACCGGGTTCACCGCCGGCAACCAACCCATCGCACAGGCCGCCCTCATCGATCTCGCGCAGGACGATGACGAGAAGCAACGCAATCTCGGACTGGCTGTCCTTGGCGCGAGTCTGGGGCTTGTCAGCGGACCCATACTGGGTGGCCTGTTCTCCGGGGGTCCATTCGCGGCAACCGTGCAGCTGTCCATGGTGCCGCCATTCGTCGCCGGGGCAGCGGTCGTCCTCGCCACGCTGGTTTTCGTGGCCCTGGTCTTCCACGAGACGTCAAACACCCGTGTGCCCCTCGACATCCGGCCGCAGGCCATCCTGTCGCTTCTCTGGGCCATTACGCGCCATCCCATGACGATGCGCATCTCGATCGTCTACACGCTCTACATGCTGAGCTTCGTGACGTTCTACATCTTCTTCGACACGTCTCTGGAGGAGCGGTTCGGCTATTCAACCGAGGGCCAGAGCGTGGGAATGCTTGTGATGGGAGCGACGCTCGCCCTGACGAGCCTCTTCCTGCTGCCATTCTTCAATCGCCTCGCCAGCCCGTCGGGGCTGATCGTGCGTGGCATTGTCCTGGAAGTGGCGATCGTTGGCGTATTCGCGACGGTCGACAACGTGGCAGTCGCGTTCATCGTGATCGCGCTGATGGGCGCCCTGCACGCGGTGCTGCTGCCGATTTTCTTCGGGCTCTACTCGCAGTCGGCGAGCGCGGAGGACCAGGGTTGGGTGATGGGGGTTTCGATCGCGTTGTTCACGCTGGCCTCCGCGGTAGCCTCGCTCGCGGGCGGGCTGTTCGGGACGGAGGCCGATTCCGGGCCGTTCGTATTCGCGTCGATCGTCGGTGTCACGGCGCTCTGCGCCATCGCCGTGGTGTGGCGCGGCCATCTGACCGGCCAGCCCACTCCGGCGGAGTGAGCGGCCCGGCCAAAGGATCGCGTCACGATACAGTGCGTCAGGTGTTCATGGAGTCGAAGAACTCGGCGTTGTTCTTCGTCTGGCGCAGCTTGTCGATGAGGAACTCGATCGCGTCCACGGAGCCCATCGGGTTGAGGATGCGGCGCAGGACGTAGACCTTCTTGAGGTCTTCCTTCTTGACCAGCAGCTCCTCCTTGCGGGTGCCGGAGCGCTGGATGTCGATGGCCGGCCACACGCGGCGGTCGGAGACCTTGCGGTCGAGGATGATTTCGGAGTTACCCGTGCCCTTGAACTCCTCGAAGATCACTTCGTCCATGCGGCTGCCGGTGTCGATCAGGGCGGTCGCGATGATCGTCAGCGAGCCGCCTTCCTCGATGTTGCGGGCCGCACCGAAGAAGCGCTTCGGGCGCTGCAGGGCGTTGGCGTCGACACCGCCGGTCAGCACCTTGCCCGACGAGGGGACGGTGGTGTTGTACGCACGGCCGAGGCGCGTGATGGAGTCGAGCAGGATGACGACGTCGCGGCCATGCTCGACGAGCCGCTTGGCCTTCTCGATGACCATCTCGGCCACCGCGACGTGTCGCTGCGCCGGTTCGTCGAAGGTCGAGGACACCACCTCGCCGCGCACCGAGCGCTGCATGTCGGTCACTTCCTCCGGCCGCTCGTCGATGAGCAGGACGATGAGGTAGCAGTCCGGGTGGTTCGCGGTGATGGACTTGGCGATGTTCTGGAGCAGCACCGTCTTACCGGTGCGCGGCGGGGCGACGATCAGCCCGCGCTGGCCCTTGCCGAGCGGCACGACCAGGTCGATGACGCGGCCGGAGAAGTCCTTCGACGCACCGTTCTCCACTTCCATGATGAAGCGGTCGTCCGGGTAGAGCGGCGTCAGGTTGTCGAAGTGGATTTTGTGGCGGGCCGCCTCGGGATCCTCAAAGTTAATTGTGTTAACCTTAAGGAGGGCGAAATAGCGTTCGCCTTCTTTGGGACTGCGGATCTGACCTTCGACCGTGTCGCCGGTCCGCAGCGAGAAGCGCCGGATCTGGGAGGGCGAGACGTAGATGTCGTCCGGGCCCGGGAGATAGTTGGCATCGGGAGAGCGCAAGAATCCGAAGCCGTCTTGGAGGACTTCGACGACGCCTTCGCCGATGATCTCAACGTCTTTGTTCGCGAGCTGCTTTAGAATGCCGAACATCAACTCCTGTTTACGGAGCGTGGACGCATTCTCGACCTCGTGTTCCTCGGCGAACGCAATAAGGTCGCCGGGGCTCTTGGCCTTGAGCTCGTGAAGTTTCATTTGCATTTGGTTGTCCTGGATGACGGACATCAGCCGCTAACAAGGGGCAAAAAGGAAGGAAGGGTCCGGGCGGTCGTTTCGGGGGCGGAGGGAGAAATCGCCCCGTTCATAACCAACGACCGCTGGATACGCCTAACTTACAGTCGCCGCGCCACATTCGCAAGGGCATGTTGGGCAAAATTCGCCCAGAATCGCGTCAGAACGGTTTGACCGTCACGAGGATGACGATCCCGATCATCAGTACCGCGGGTATCTCGTTCGCTATGCGGAAGTATTTCGCCGATTTGGTATTCTCGTCGCGGCGGAACGCCTTCATCCACCTCACCATCATGTGATGGATGACCGTCAGCGCCACCACGAGCGCCAGCTTGGCGTGGAACCAGCCCATCGACCAGGCGTCCAGCACGTAGGCGAGCATCAGGCCGAACACCCACGTCGCGACCATCGCCGGATTGGCGATGCCGCGCAGCAGCCGCCGCTCCATCACCTTGAACGTCTCGGACTGCACCGAGCCCTTCTCGGCGGCCACATGGTACACCATCAGCCGCGGCAGGTAGAGGAGCGCCGCCATCCACGAGATCACCGAGACGAGGTGCGCCGCCTTGATCCAGGTGTAGTACTCGGTCATCGCGCGGTCCTTTCCTTCACACGCCGGATCACGCGGGTCACGTGCTCGGGCGGGGTCTCGAGCGAGATGCCGTGGCCGAGGTTGAACACGAACGGTCCTTCCCCCAGCCCGTCGCAGATCCGGTCGACGGCCGCGTCGAGCTGCGGCCCGCCCGCCACCAGCCGCGCCGGGTCGAGGTTGCCCTGCACGCACACCCGCTGCTGCAGCTCCCTGGCGAAGTCCATCGGCACCGACCAATCCAGCGACACGGCGTCGACACCCGTCTCCGCCACGAACCGGGAGTAGCCCGCCCCGGCCCCCCGCGGGAAGCCGATGATGGGCACATTCGTCTCGGCGCGGACCTTGTTCACGATTTCCCCGATGGCCTGGATGGACCATCGGGAAAACCCGTCCTCGTCGAGGGCGCTCGCCCAGGAATCGAAGATCTGCAGCGCGTCCGCCCCGGCCCGGGCCTGCGCGACGAGGTGGCGCGAGCACGCCTCCACGAGGAGGTCGATGATCGCCTGGAAGGCCTCGGGGTCGCGGGCGGCGGCCTTGCGGGCGGGGAACTGCTCTCCGCCGCCCTTCCCCGCCACCATGTAGGTCGCCAGCGTCCAGGGCGCCCCGCAGAAGCCCAGCAGCGCCTTCTCGGGGGGCAGCGCCTCCCGCAGCCGCGAGATCGTCTCGTAGACCGGCGTGAGGTGGGCGTCGAACCCCTTCATCGACAGCCCGCTCGGGTCGCTCAGCGGCTCCAGTCGCGGACCCTCGCCCTCGACGAACCAAGTGTCCTGGCCCAGCGCGTGGGGAACGACGAGGATGTCGGAGAACACGATGGAGGCGTCGAACGCGTAGCGCCGCATCGGCTGCAGGGTCGCTTCGACGGCGAGGTCGGGGGTGTAGCAGAACTCGAGGAAGGACGAGGCCTTCTTCCGCAGCTCGCGGTACTCCGGGAGGTAGCGCCCCGCCTGACGCATGAACCACACCGGAGCCGGCCCGACCCGCTCGCCCCGCAGAACCTGAACGAGCATCGGTATGCCGTCGAATTTACCGTCCATCAATCTTTCAATCTTTATTCTAGAAGACCTGATGATTCTGTTGGGCGTCTGATCGCGGGGACGACGGAACTTTTCACCGCCTTGCGCGTTTCTGGTCCCGTCCCTCAGTTGCCGAGCGGCCACTGTTCACACGTTGGAGCATCGCTCCGCAAGTACCGCTGGACACGGCAGTTTCGCTCGCCTTTTGGCACTGCGGGCGCACCCGGCCGGGTGTGGATCACCGTGGCAAAGATGTGATCCGTCGATTAACCCGCTGTTAAATATTCCGTCCCTATCCACGCCCCGCCGTCGGGGGATCGATCGGTGGATGACCGACAGGTGAATCCACAGGCTTGCGCCCGGGCCTCTCACCCGTCACGACGTTCTCCACAGTGATCCTCAGATTGAGATGGCGTCCGTGAACCGAAAACGCACATTTGTCCACGTGCATCTCGTGTCGGACTCGACCGGTGAGACCCTGATGACGGCCTCTCGCGCCGCCGTCGCCCGTTACGAGGATGTCGAGGCGATCGAGCACGTCTATCCGCTCGTGCGTTCGGACCGTCAGCTCGACCGCGTGCTCGCCGAGATCGAGGATGCCCCCGGCATCGTCATGTTCACGCTGGTGGACCCGGACATTCTCACGCGCCTTCAGGCGACCTGCAACGAGCTCGGCCTGCCCTGCATCGACGTGCTCGACCCGCTCGTCGCGGTGTTCCAGTCCTATCTCAATGTGCAGAAGGCCTCGCGCATCGGCGCGCAGCACGAGCTCGACGCCGGCTACTTCCGCCGCATCGAGGCGCTGAACTTCGCCATGCGCCACGACGACGGCGCCCTGCCGGACGATATCGACGAGGCCGACGTCGTCCTCATCGGCGTTTCGCGCACCTCGAAGACGCCGACGTCCATCTATCTCGCCCATCGCGGCGTGCGGGCGACGAACCTGCCGATCGTCACCGACCTGCCGCTGCCGTCCAACCTGTTCGAGGCGCGCCGCGCGCTGATCGTCGGCCTGACCGCGAGCCCGGAGCGCATCGTCGCGCTGCGCGAGAACCGCCTGATCTCGATGAACGCGGAGCGCAAGGGCTCCTCCTATGTGAACCGCCAGGCGGTCGCCAAGGAGGTGACCTACGCACGCAAGCTGTGCGCCGAGAACGGCTGGCCGCTGATCGACGTGACGCGCCGCTCCATCGAGGAGACCGCGGCGGCGATCGTCGCGCTCCTATCCGACCGCCGGTACGGCTCCGGCGGACTTGCAGAGGACTTCTGATGACCCGCCGTGTGGGGCTTCTCGGCTGGCCCGTGGCCCATTCCCGCTCGCCCGTGATCTTCGCCCACTGGTTCCAGCGCTACGGGATCAACGCGCGCTACGAGCTGCTGCCGGTCCAGGATCACGGCCTCAAGCAGTTCTTCGCGGACTTCGACACGATGGGTTTCGTCGGCCTCAACGTGACCGTGCCGCACAAGATCTCGGCGGCGCAGTTCGTCGATCTCGACCCGGTCGGCCAGCGCCTCGGCTCGATCAACACGATCTGGCGCGAGGACGGCAAGCTTCGGGCGACGTCGAGCGACGGGGCAGGGTTCATCGCCAGCCTCGACGAGCAGGCCCCGTCCTGGCGCAGTGCGAAGACCGCGCTCGTCATCGGTGCCGGCGGCGCTGCCATCGCCGTGACCGACGCGCTGGCGACCGCGGGCGTCTCCATCAGGATCGCCAACCGGCGGGCGCAGCGGGCGGAGACGCTGGCCGCGCGCGTCGGCGGCGAGGCGGTCCTGTGGTCCGCGATCCCCCGGGAACTGCCGCACGTCGACCTCCTGGTGAACACGACCTCGCTCGGCATGGAAGGCTCGTCGCCGCTCGAGATCGACCTTTCGCCGCTCCCGGCGCACGCGGTCGTCTCCGACATCGTCTACAACCCTCTCAATACGCCGCTGCTGAAGCAGGCGGAGGCGAGGGGGCTTGCGACGGTCGACGGCCTCGGCATGCTGCTCCATCAGGCGACCGTGGGATTTGAGAAATGGTTCGGACAAACGCCGGAGGTCGACGAGGCGCTCCGGTCCAAGGTGATCGCCACATTATGAGTCCGGAGCGATGAGGACGGTCGGCCTCACCGGCTCGATCGGCATGGGCAAGTCCACCACGGCTGCCCTGTTCCGGGCCGCCGGCGACCCGGTCTACGATTCCGATGCCGCCGTCCACCGCCTCTACGCGGCCGGCGGCGCTGCGGTGGAGCCGGTGGGCGCGGCGTTTCCCGGCACCATCTTCGACGGCGCCATCGACCGCGCGGTGCTGCGCGAGATGGTGCTCGGCGACCCGCACGCGATGGCGCGCCTGGAGGCCATCGTCCACCCGCTCGTGCGGGCGGAGCAGGACGCGTTCCTCGCGGCGGCGCGCGAGGGCCGCGCGCGCCTCGCGGTCCTCGACGTACCGCTACTCTTCGAGACCGGCCGGAACAGGAGCGTCGACGCCGTCGTCGTGGTCAGCGCGCCGGCCGACGTGCAGCGCACGCGCGTCCTCGCCCGGCCCGGCATGACCGAGGCCGCCTTCAAGGCGATCCTCGCCAAGCAGACCCCGGATGCCGAGAAGCGCGCCGGCGCCCACTTCGTCATCGACACGGGGAGCTGCGTCGAGGATGCGGCCCGGCAGGTCGCCGCGGCACGCAAGGCGCTGATGGCGCTCGGCTGAGCCGCCTCTGGAAATCGCCCCGCCGGCGGTGAAATCCGCGGCCGGCTGTGGCATTCTCCGCGACATACTCCAGGAGGCCAGCGTTGCGCGAGATCGTTCTCGACACGGAAACCACGGGGCTCGACCCTGCCACCGGCGACCGCGTCGTCGAGATCGGCGCGGTCGAGGTGCTGAACGCGATCCCGACCGGCAACGTCTTCCACGTCTACATCAACCCCGAACGCGACATGCCGGAGGAGGCGTTCCGCGTCCACGGGATCTCAAGCGCTTTCCTGGCCGACAAACCGGTGTTCGCGCACATCGTCGACGACTTCTGCGCCTTCCTCGGCAGCGACAAGCTGGTCGCCCACAACGCCTCGTTCGACGTCAACTTCCTCAACCACGAGCTGCGGCGCTGCGGCAAGGTCGAGATCGCACCGCATCAGGTGGTCGACACGCTGTCGATCGCCCGCCGCAAGCACGGCGGCGCCAACTCGCTGGACGCGCTCTGCTCGCGCTACGGCATCGATTCCTCGCGCCGGACCAAGCACGGCGCGCTCCTCGACGCCGAGCTTCTCGCCGAGGTCTACCTGGAGCTCACCGGCGGCCGGCAGGCGACCTTCGTCCTCGCCGGGTCGGGTAGCGGCGCGGACCAGTCGTCCGGCCCGGTCCGCCACAAGCCGCGGCCGGTGCCGCTCGCGCCGCGCCTCACCGAGGCGGAGCGCGTCGCCCATGCCGAGTTCATGGCGACCTTCTCGGATTCGATCTGGGCCAAGCTGACGGCCCAGACCGACGGTGCCGCGCCGATTGCGGCGGAGTAGGGGTCAGTTGGTGACCGGCGTCGCGTTGTGCTGCTGCTGCGCCCGCTCAAGGTTGCGGCGGTAGAGCGCCACGAAGTCGATCGGGTCGATCATCAGCGGCGGGAAGCCGCCGTTGCGGACCGCCTCGGCCACGATCTGCCGCGCGAACGGGAAGAGCAGACGCGGACCCTCGATCAGCAGGAACGGCTGGACGTGCTCCGGCTTCATGCCGGCGACGCGGATGACGCCCGCGTACTGCAGCTCGGTCTGGAAGGCGATATCGTTCTCTTCGCCCGCCTTGGCGTCGAGGGTCAGCGTCACTTCAAAGTCGTTCTCGGCGAGCGGCTTGGCGGCGACGTTGACGGCGATGTTGATCTTCGGGTTGGCATCGCGGGTCTGGAGCGAGGCAGGCGCCCGGGGATTCTCGAACGACAGGTCTTTGACGTACTGCGCGAGAACGCGAACCGAGGGTTGAACCTGTCCTTCTGGCGCGCCGGTGGTGGCGTCAGTCATGGTGAGTCCGTTCGTGAACGTGTTTGAGTTCTGGCGCGGGCTAACATTTTGGCCAGGACAATCCTAGGCCCAATGCCATGACGGGAGCGCGAATATGACGCGGGGTGGCAACGGCGCGGCGCGCCCCGGCACGGGCCGGAACGCGGCGCTTGCCGGTCAGCGCTGCTCTTCGCGCCAGGGTGTCGTCGGGTCGGGGCGCACCTCGCTCGACTCGAGGTCGATGACCGGCGGCGGTCCGCCGGTGCGGCGCGGCCCGCCGCCCGGTCCCATCCCGCCGGTCGTGCCGCCGGCGCTATGGATCTGCACCGAGCCGGAGATCTGCTTCCAGAGCCAGCTTCGGACCGAGGGCACGAAGAGCAGGAAGCCGATGGTGTCGGTGATGAACCCCGGGGTCAGAAGCAGCATGCCTGCAATGGCGACGGTGATGGTTTCACCGATGGCGGCCGTCGGAACGCGGCCGGCGCGCACGTCCTCCTGCAGTTTTGCGAAGGCCGAAAGACCCTGCCGCTTCAATAGTGCGGCACCGAGGATTGCTGTCAGAACGATGATCAGCAGCGTCGGCAGGACGCCGATGATGCTACCGACCGTCAAAAAGACGGCGATCTCCGCGATCGGGATGATGAGCAAAATTGCGAATAGGACGGTTCGGATCACAAGCATTTCCCTTTTCGTCGGTTAAATATGGGAACGCGCGATTGTGATTTCGACCGGCAGACGTAGACCGGCTTGTCTCAGTCCGATACGGTCCGCCGCATGCCGTTCCGCGATCAAGACCTGTAAGACGCTGGAAGGCGTCTTATGTGTTAAATGGAGCGACCGGAGCGGCATGGGCCGCGGCGGAGTTCCCAAACCGGGCTGACAGGTTAGCAGTGGATGAGTGAATTCTTCGACATCTACAATTTGATGATCCTGGCGCTCGCCATCGCGATCTTCCTGCGCCTGCGGAGCGTGTTGGGCCGTCGCACCGGGAATGAGCGTCCTCCTTATGATCCGTACACCGCACGCAGCGGCAACGAGTCGCGCGGGAACGACAATGTCGTCTCGCTGCCGCGCCAGGGCGCCAACGCCCAGGCCGGCGGCCCCGAGCCGAGCGTGGTCGAGGAGCGTCTCAAGCCCGTCGCGACCAAGGACACCCCGCTTTACAACGCGTTGAAGGAGATCGTCGTCGCCGATCCGTCGTTCGAGCCGAAGCAGTTCCTGAACGGCGCGCAGATGGCGTACGAGATGATCGTCACCGCCTTCGCCGGTGGCGATCGCGACACGCTGCGTCCGCTTCTCTCGGAAGAGGTGATGGAGGGCTTCTCCGCCGCCATCTCCGACCGCGAGGCGCACGGCCAGTCGATGTCCACGACCCTCATCGGGATCGACAAGATGTCGATCACCGACGCGTCGCTGAAGGCCAAGGTCGCCCGCGTGACGACGCGGATCGACAGCCAGATGATTTCCGCCACCTACGACCGGGACGGCAACCTCGTCGACGGAGACCCCAACAAGGTCGCCGACGTGGTCGACGTCTGGACCTTCGAGCGCCGGGTGGACGTCGACAATCCGAACTGGACGCTGGTCGCTACCGAATCGGCCTGAGACGGCGTTCCAGGAATGGGCGGCCCGGCGGTCACAGTTCCCATCGCCGGACTTCCCGGCTGGTCCGAGGCGGAAGCCGAAGCGCTTTTATCGGGCGTAGCGCGTCACCTCGACCCGCGCGTCCTCGAGCGACCCGCCCAGGCCCCCTGGCTCAGGACCATCGGCCCCGCGCTCGCCCGCCGGGGCCGATCTCACACCGAGACCGTGGCGGACGCCTTCACCGTCTGGCGCCTTCCCGAGACGGGCCTGCTGACGGCCTACTACGAGCCCGTCATCGCCGCGTCGCGCCACCGCACCGGCCCGTTCCAGACCCCGATATACCGCCGCCCGCAAGACCTGGTGCGGGTCCCCGCCCGTGCCGGTCTCCCCGGCGACGGCACCTGGGCGCGTCGGGCCGGCGACGGACGCCTCGAGCCCTATCCCGACCGCGCGGCCATCCGTGGCGGCGCGCTCGCCGGGCGCGGCCTGGAGCTTGCCTACGTGGCGGATCCGGTCGACGCCTTCTTCGCCCAGGTCCAGGGATCGGCGCGGCTCAGCCTGACCGACGGCGGCGAGATGCGGATCGGCTACCACGGCAAGACGGGCCACCCCTACACGGCCATCGGCCGAGTCCTGATCGACCGCGGCTGGCTCCCCGAGGGCGGAGCCACCATGCAGTCTATCCGCGCCGTCCTCGCCGCGAACCCCGGGATCGTCGACGAGACGCTGAACGCCAACCGCTCGTTCGTCTTCTTCCGCGAGCGCCCGCTGGGCGATCCGGCGCTGGGCCCGGTCGCGGCGGGCGGAGTCCCCCTGGTGCCGCGACGCAGCCTTGCCGTGGACCGCACGCGCATCGGGCTCGGAACGCCCATATATGTCGAGACGGACCTGCCGGACATCGGATCGTTCGCGGCCGCCACTATCGCCGAGGATGCGGGGTCGGCCATCGTCGGCCCGGCACGCGGCGATCTCTTCATCGGCACCGGGGACGCGGCGGGAGACATCGCGGGACGGGTGAAGGCCGCCGCGACGTGGACCATGTTCTTGCCCAGGGGCATCGCGCCGTGACGCGCAAACGCCAGCTCAGTTCGACCGAAAAGGCGTTGTGGGAGAAGATCGCCCGCACGGTCGTGCCGCTGCGCCCGGAGACGTCGGTCCCCGCCATCGAGGCGGCCACGCCCACGCCGGAAGCCGAGAAGCCCGGCAAGCCGCCTCGCGTTGCGGCGGAAGCGCCGCAGCCGCAGCCCAAGCCGAAGAAGGTCGGTCCGCAGGTCCGCCCCGCAGCCGACATCGACCGCAAGATGCGTCGGAAGCTGGCGCGCGGCGTCCTCAGCATCGACGCGCGCATCGACCTTCACGGCATGACCCAGGAGGAGGCGCACGGCGCGCTCATCAGGTTCATCACCTCGTCGGCCGGGATGCGCCGGCGGGTGGTGCTGGTGATCACCGGCAAGGGAATGGGGGAGGGCGAGGGCCGGGGGGTGCTGCGCCGCAACGTGCCCCACTGGCTGGCGAGCCGCGACCTCGCCCGTCACGTCGTCACGTTCGGCCCGGCGCACGCGGCCCATGGCGGCGACGGCGCCCTCTACGTCCGCCTGCGCGGCCCGAAGACCTGAGGCATCGCCTGCGGGGCGCGCGTCGCGAAGTCCTAGAGGCCGAGGCCGGGTTCGCTCCGATCGAGGATCAGCGGGACGACGATGTCCTCCTCGTCGTCGAGATGGCGCATCAGTCCGGTGGACGCGCGGGCCAGCCGGTCCGCGAGGTGTGCCGAGGCGCCGGGGACGTCGCCGCGCCCCTTCAGGCCGAGCTGGAGCGCGTTGCCGGCGTCGGCCAGCTCGTGGAGGAGGGCGTCGATGACGTGGTGGTCGGCGTCGAGCAGGTCGAACCCGGCTCCGAGCCGCGCATCGGCCGCGCGGAAGATCGGGAAGTAATGCTCGTCCTCGACGTGGTGGTGCGAGTGGAGCTGCTGGAGGAAGACGTTGAGCCGCGGCGCCAGCCAGCCCATGAACGGACCCGCCTCGACGCGCCCTTCCGCGAACTCCACGGAGCCGGCGCGCAGCATTTCCCCCAGCTCCCGGAACATGTCGTGACGCTGCAGCCAGAACTGCGCGGTCTCGCCGAGATTGTGGTGAGTCGGCCAGATCTCGCGCGGGTAGCGGGCCCGAAGGACCGCGACCTCATCGTCGATGGGACCGCGGTCGAACAGGCCAAGCGGCATGCCGGTCATGCCGGGACGCTCACGTGACGAAGCCGACCACGCGCTTGACGTCGTGCAGGATCGGCGCGGCGATCTCGTTGGCCCGCGCGGCACCGTCGGCGAGGACGGCGTCGAGGTGGCCGGGATCGGCGACGAGGCGGCGCATCTCGTCGTTCATCGGCGCCAGCACCTCGACCGCGAGCTCGGCAAGGGCCGGCTTGAAGGCCGAGAAGCCCTGGCCGCCATACTGCGCCAGCACGGCGTCCTTGGTGGTGTTGGCAAGCGCGGCGTAGATGCCGACGAGGTTGTCCGCCTCGGCGCGGCCTTCCAGCCCCTTCAACTCGGACGGAAGCGGCTCGGGGTCGGTCTTCGCCTTGCGGATCTTCTGCGCGATCATGTCGGCGTCGTCGGTCAGGTTGATGCGCGAGGCGTCGGAGGCTTCCGACTTCGACATCTTCTTCGACCCGTCGCGCAGGCTCATCACGCGGGTGGCCGGACCCTGGATGATCGGCTCCGTCATCGGGAACATGCCATCCTCGCCGTAGCCCAGCGAGGCGAGGCGCTCCGAGTAGTCGTGGTTGAACTTCTGCGCGATGTCGCGCGTCAGCTCGAGGTGCTGCTTCTGGTCCTCGCCCACGGGCACGTGCGTCGCCTGGTAGGCGAGAATGTCCGCCGCCATGAGGTTCGGGTAGACGAACAGGCCCGCCGAGGCGTTCTCGCGGTCCTTGCCGGCCTTCTCCTTGAACTGCGTCATGCGGTTGAGCCAGCCCATGCGCGCGACGCAGTTGAAGATCCAGGCGAGCTCGGCATGCGCCGTGACGCGGCTCTGGTTGAAGACGATCGAGCGCTTGGGGTCGATGCCGGCGGCGAGGTAGGCGGCGGTGACGTTGTGTGTCGCCTGCGTCAGCTCCACCGGATCCTGCCAGACCGTGATCGCGTGGAGGTCGACCACGCAGTAGATGCACGGATATTCGTCCTGCATGGCCACGAACCGGCGCACGGCGCCGAGGTAGTTGCCGAGGTGCAGGTTGCCGGTGGGCTGGACGCCCGAGAAGACGCGGGGAGTGAAGGGCATGGGATCGGTATTCGGAAATGATGCCGCCCTTTATCGCCCGGGGGCCGCCACGGCAACCCGCAGAGCGTCATCGGACCGGCCGGGAGGAGCCGGACAAGGCAAAACGCCGCCCCGCGAAGGGGCGGCGTCGAGGCCCGACCGGGCCGAAAGGGCAGGGGAGCTGGCGTCCCCGGGGGACCGGCCCGGCCGCGTCAGCCCTTCGGCAGCTTGTAGGCGATCACTTCGTCGCCAATCGGCGTCTCCATGAAGTGGTGGCCGCCCGGGCCGATGAGGACGAACTGCTCGCCGTTCACCTCGTAGGTGATCGGGTTGGCCTGGCCGCCCTGGTCGAGCACGTCGCTCCACACCGTCTCGCCGGTCTTCACGTCGATGGCGCGGAAGAGGTTGTCCGTCGCGGCGCCGATGAAGATGAGCCCGCCCTTCGTCACGACCGAGCCGCCGTTGTTGGGCAGGCCGATGGTGAACGGGAGGTGCGAGGGGATCCCGAACGGCCCGTTGCGGCGCGCGGTGCCCAGCGGACGGTCCCACACGGTCTCGCCGGTCTTGATGTCGATCGCGCGGATCCCGCCGTAGGGCGGCGCGGTGCAGGGAACGCCCGTCACGTCGTTGCGCCAGCCGGCGTTGACGTTGATCGCGTACGGCGAGCCGGCCTGCGCATCGCCTGCGCCTTCCGCGTTGGCGCCCTGGTTGCCCTGCTCGTAGATCGGCTTGATGCCGAGTTCGTCGGCCTCTTCCCGCGGGATCAGGCGGTTGTGGTTCGGGATGTCGTTGTAGTTGGCGATGATGAGACCGGCGTCCGCATCGTAGGCGATCGAGCCCCAGTCGTTGCCGCCGTTATAGCCGGGGTACTGGATCCAGAACTTGTCGGCGGTCGGCGGCGTGTAGAAGCCGTCATAGCTCGACAGGCGGAACTGGATGCGGCACCAGAGCTGGTCGATGGGGGTGAAGCCCCACATGTCCTTTTCCTGGAGCGGATCCTTGCGCAGTGTGTGCCACTCGGACACCGGCTGCGTCTTGGACAGCGTGTCCGGCTCCAGCTCGCCGGTGGTCGGCACGTCGACCTCGCCGACCGGGGTCAGCGCCTCGCCCGTCTCGCGGTTGAGGATGTAGATGTCGCCCTGCTTCGACGGCAGAATGACCGCCGGCACCGTCCCGCCGTCGCCGTTCGGGTAGTCGATCAGCGTCACCTGGCTGCCGAGGTCGTAGTCCCAGACGTCCTTGTGCACGGTCTGGAAGGACCACTTCGGCTCGCCGGTCAGAACGTCGATGGCGACGAGTGACGTCGACCAGTCGTTCTCCGCCTCGGAGCGGTTGGACGCCCAGTAGTCGACCGACGAGTTGCCGAGTGGCAGGTAGACGAGGCCGAGCTCCTCGTCCGCCGTCGCGGTGGTCCACATGTTGGGCGTGCCGCGGGTGTAGGTCTCGCCTTCCGGCGGGCCGTTCTTCATCGCCTCGGGGGCGCCGAGGTCCCAGGCCCAGGCGAGCTTGCCCGTCACGGCATCATAGCCGCGGATGACGCCGGACGGCGCGTCCTCGGCCTGTCCGTCCTTGACCTGCGCGCCGGTGACCGCGATGCCGCGCACGATGGCGGGCGGGGCCGTCACGGCGTACCAGCCCGGCACCTTCTCGCCGATGCCGTCCCAGAGGTCGATCTGGCCGCTGTCGCCGAAGTCCTGGCAGAGCTCGCCCGTCCGGGTGTCGGCGGCGATCAGGCGCGCGTCGACGGTGCCCTCGATCACGCGCGTCTTGCAGGGCGCGTCCTCCGGCAGCTCCGGCGCGGTGTAGACGGAGACGCCGCGGCAGGTGGCGCCGTAGGGGATCGCGTCGGGCGAGACCTTCGGGTCGTAGCGCCAGTTCTCCTCGCCGGTGGCGGCGTCGATGGAGATGAGGATGTTCATCGCCGAGCACATGAGCAGCGCATCGCCGACCTTCACCGGGGTGTTCTCCGGCGAGTACTTGCCGATGGCCGCGCCCTCGGGGAGGTCGCCGGTATGGAAGGTCCAGGCGCGCTCGAGGTTGCCGACGTTCTCCGGCGTGATCTGGTCGAGCGGGGAGTAGCGCTGCGCGTTCGCGTCGCCGCCCCAGAACGGCCAGTCCTGGCCGACCTCGGGCTGCGGCTGCGGGGCGCGCTCATCACTCTCGGCGGCGACCTGCGTCGTGGCGCCCGGCGTTTCGGCCGCCGGGGCCGCTTCGGCACCCTCGGTCGCGGCGGTGCCGGCCTCGCCGGTTGCAGCCTGATCGGTCGCGCCGGCATCCGTGGCACCGTCCTCCGGGGACGTTGCGGCGGTGGCACCGGTGGCAGCCGCATCGGGCGCGGCGGCGGGCGCTTCGGCCTCGGCGGCGGCCGGAGCGGCCGGAGCGTCCGGGGTGGCCTCGGCGGCCGCTGGAGCGTCCGGGGCGGCGGTCGCGTCCGGGGCGGTGTCCGTGGTGGCGGGGGAGGCGGGTGCCTCGGTCGCGGCGGGCGCGGGTTGCGTGTCCTGCGCGAGGGCGGGGGCGGTGAGCGCGCTCGTGACGATGAGCGCGGCGGCGAGCTTCGAATGGAGCGGAGTGGTACGGATCACAGTGCACCTTCGCGTGTGCGACGGCCGAGGAGGGGGGTGAAGAGGAGGATGATGACGAAGAGCACCGTCGGCGCGACGACGCGCGGGACCTGCGCCCACCAGTCGGTGCCCACCTCCCAGTAGGCCCATCCCAGCGTGCCGAGCCAGACGAGCAGGTAGAGCCAGATGGCGGCCATGCTGCGCTGCGCGAGAAGCACGGCGACGATGATCAGGCCGAGGCCGGCGAGGCCGTAGTACCAGCTGCCGCCGAGGACGATGAGCCAGGCGCCAAGGCCCAGCAGCGGGAGGCCCAGAAGGGCGACGACCACGGCAAGTATGGTCGTTGCCCAGTGGCCGCGAGGCCGCGAGTGCGGCTCGGATGCGTACGCCACGATAATCCCTCACTTCGGATGGTTTCGGACGGCGTCGGGTCCGCACAAGGTCGGGCTCTGGCTCAGGCCCCGCGGAACTCGATCACCGTGAATGTGTGCTAGGCCAACGCGTGAGGCGGCCAATGGTTCACTATCCCATGATATAGGAGGACTTTGGTCCTTCCGGCGAAAACCGCCCGGGATCCGCGGCGTTTTTTACCGCCATGCCAAGGGTCATGCCAGACATGACCCATGGAACTTTCGTCGATGTCCGATCGGAGCGTGGTGGCTGGACCGGATCGAACCTCGCCGCGCGGGGCGCGCCGTGGCCCCGTTCGGACGGCAAGAATATCACCGTCGAGATCTTGCGGATTTCGGGCCGATATCTTATGTGCGCAGTATTAAGACGGCACCGGGAGAAGGTGGGGTCCGCCCCACCGCCGAAGGAGCAACCGCCCCGGAAACTCTCAGGTCCCAGGACCGGTGTCGTCTCCACACTCCGGAAAGCGGTCGTCCGCCATCGGACGGCCCACCGAAGGAGAAAGCCCCTCGGGGCGAAGCTCTCAGGTTCCAGCACGGAGGGGGCAACGCGGCAACCATCGACGCCGCCCGTGCTGCAGGAGCCCTCTGTGACCCATATTGCCGTCATCGGTGCCGGCGTGACCGGCCTCACGACCGCCTATGCCCTCCTCGACCGTGGCTTCGACGTCACCGTCTACGAGCGCAACCGCTATGCCGCGATGGAGACGAGCTTCGCCAACGGCGGCCAGCTCTCCGCCTCCAACGCCGAGACCTGGACCCAGTGGGGCACCGTGCTGAAGGGCCTCAAGTGGATGCTCCAGGCGGACGCTCCGCTCCTCGTCAACCCGCGCCCGTCGCTCCACAAGATGCGCTGGATGGCCGAGTTCCTGGCCAACATCCCGAACTACCGCGCCAACACGGTGGAGACCGTCCGTCTCGCCATCGCCGCCCGTTCGGTGCTGTTCGACATGGCCGAGCGCGAGGGCATCGACTTCGACCTCGAGAAGCGCGGCATCCTGCACTTCTATTCGACCCCGAAGGACATGGCGCACGCCCGCGACGTGAACGTCCTCCTCGCCGAGGGCGGCCTCGACCGCCGCGAGCTGTCGGCCTCCGAGATCCGCGAGATCGAGCCGGCGCTCAAGGGCGACTTCGTCGGTGGCTTCTTCACCGAGAGCGACGCGTCGGGTGACATCCACAAGTTCACCATGGGCCTCGCCCGCGCCTGCGTGCGCCGCGGTGCCAGCCTGCGCTTCGGTGTGATCGTCGAGGACGTGGCCGCCGTCGATGGCGGCGCGCGGGTCCGCGCGGACGGCGTGGAGGAGATGTTCGATGGCGTCGTCGTCGCCGCAGGCATCAAGAGCCGCGACATCGCCCGCTCCCTCGGCGATACGGTCAACATCTACCCGGTGAAGGGCTACTCCATCACCGTGGAGCTGAAGGACGAGCTGAGCCGTGCGGCCGCGCCGTGGGTGAGCCTCCTCGACGACCGCGCCAAGATCGTGGCGAGCCGGCTCGGCGAGGACCGCCTGCGCATCGCCGGCACCGCCGAGTTCAACGGCGACAACCTCGACATCCGCGCCGACCGCATCCGCCCGCTGGTGTCCTGGTGCGAGAAGTACTTCCCGGCGCTCTCCACCGAGCACGCCGTGCCGTGGGCGGGCCTGCGGCCGATGATGCCTTCCATGCTGCCCCGCGTCGGCCGCGGCAAGCACGCGGGCGTCTTCTACAACACCGGCCACGGCCACCTCGGCTGGACCCTCTCCGCCGCGACCGCCGAGATGGTGGCCGACAGCGTCGCCGCCGAGCTCCGCCCGGAGCGTCCGGCGGCCCGCCCGGCGCTTGCCCTCGCCGCGTAACCGACGAAGGCTCCGTCCATCGGGCGGGGCCTTTTTTCGTGTGGCCCGCCGCCGTGCCTACGGCGCCGGGTCGCTGCTCCGGATGAACCCGACACTCTCGTCGAGGCGAACGGCTGTGAGGGTGTTGGTGAAGTAGGCGCCCGTGTCGACGCCGATGCGGCCCTCGCTCCGCACCGGCTTCGGCTCGGCATAATGACCGTGGACAACGAGCTTGCCCGGCCGCCACGGCGCGCCGGGGTCGGTCGGATGGCCCCACAGCATCACCCGCTCGTCCTGCGCATCGAGGTCGACCCGCGGCTCCAGGTCGGCGTGCACGAACACCACGTCCCCGCTCACGAGGTAGCGCATCAGGCGTTGGCGCAGCAGCGCGACGTGGTCGCCCATCGCCTCGGCGAGCGCGGCGGCGATGTCCGACAGCTCCTCCGCCGCCTCATGCCGGGGCGGGGCGATCCCGTAGGAGGCGAGGGTCTGGACGCCGCCGAAGGTCAGCCAGCTTGCTCCTGCCACCGGGCTGCGCAGGAACGTGAGCAGCGCGTCCTCGTGATTGCCCGCCAGCGCCACCGCGCCCTCGTCGAGCAGCGCCGCGACACGGTCCAGCACCGCCCGGCTGTCCGCCCCGCGGTCGATGTAGTCCCCCAGCAATACGATCCGCGACCGGCGCTCGTCGTCGTGCGTCAACCGGTCGGCCTCGATGCGATCCATCAGCGCATCGAGACAATGGGCTTGACCGTGGACGTCTCCCACGGCGTAAATTCTATCATAGGATGCAACGACGGGTGAGGTTCCCGCGTGCCGGGTGCGGCGCAAGAAACGGAGCAACGGGAGCCTCCTCGATCCACGGCCGGAACGAAGGCGAGCGCCGGCGCCGTTTTCGGCGGAAGTCGTTCACCTTCGAGGAAAGATAGGGTTGGGACAAGAATGCAGTCTACCGGCAACCGCAATACCCGGCCGTTCGGTCGGTGGGCCGTGCGCCTGTCGTGCGCCGCGCTCCTCGCCATGGGCCTTGCCGCCTTCGGCGCGATCGTCGCAGACGCGCCCGGGCTCTCGGCGAAGAGCCGCGTCGCCGTCGGACTCGACAGCTGGTACCCGCAGTCGTCCGCCGCGCTCTACAACCGCTCGCTCTACATGCTGGACCGGGCCAGCACCGCATCCCTCCGCTGGCAGGAGGAACGGCTGTCCCTGAAGCTGGCGCTCGCGGGGATCGAGGCGGCCCCGGCCAACGCCTACGCCTGGAGCGTCGCCGCGATCGCCGCCGCATCCGCGGGGTTCGACGACTTCGCGCGCACGGCAGCGGCCCGATCCCGCGTCCTCGCGCCCAACACCGCGCGTGTCGCGATGCAGCGTCTCGTGCTCGCCGATATCGAGCTGCAAGCCGCGGACGCCGGGACGAGAGACGGGGTGCGCCACGACCTCGAAGTGGCGCGCCGGCACGAGCCGGACGCGCTCGACACCCTCCTTCGCAACGCGCCGCCGACGGCGGAGGCGCTCCACCGCCTCGGCGCATCCGAACCAGTCGCCGGCACCTCCGGCTAGCCCACGGCCCCGGTCAGTGGGACGGCGTCGACCGCAGGTAGGCGTCGTGGCGCACGCCCTCCGGCTCCTCGACCGTCTGGTCGTCCGGGAGCGTCTGCGGCAGCAGGAGGTTCAGGAGGATGGCGATGGAGGCCGCCGGCAGCAGTCCGGAGGACAGCAGCACCTTCACCGTCGGGTCCGCGTGCTGCAGCGCGTCCGGCTCCAGCTGCAGTCCCAGCCCGACCGACAGCGCGACGCCGAAGATCACCATGTTGCGCCGGTCCCAGTCGACCTCCGCCAGCATGCTCACCCCGGCCGAGACGATCATCCCGAACATCACGATGACGCCGCCGCCCAGCACCTCGATCGGTATCGTCGCGATCACCGCGCCGATCTTCGGTACGAAGCCGCAGACGATGAGGAAGATCGCGCCGATCGTGACGACGTGCCGGCTCATCACGCCTGTGATCGCGATCAACCCGACGTTCTGCGAGAACGAGGTGTTGGGCAGCGCGCCGAAGACGCCGGCGATGGCCGAGCCGAGGCCGTCCGCGAAGGTCGCCCCGCGAATCTCGACGTCCGTCGCCTCGCGCCCGGCGCCGCCCTTGGTGATGCCCGACACGTCGCCCACCGTCTCGATCGCCGAGATCACACCCATGAGGCAGAAGCCGATGATCGCCGCGAACGAGAACTCGACACCGAAGTGGAAGGGCTCGGGTACCAGCAGCCAGGACGCGCGGGCGACGTTGCCGAAGGACACCATGCCGAGGACCAGCGAAACCAGGTAGCCGGCGACGAGGCCGACGAGGATCGCCGAGATCGACCACAGCCCGCGGGCGAAGAACTTCAGTCCGAGCGTCACGAGGATCACCACGCCGGCGACGAACCAGTTCTTCGCCGAACCGAACTCGGGCGTGCCGATCGCCGGGACGCCGCCCGCCGCGTACTGGATTCCGACCCGCACGAGCGCGAGGCCGATCATCAGCACCACGAGGCCGGTCACCAGCGGCGGCAGCGCGAAGCGGATCCGGCCGACGAACGGCGCCAGCGAGGCGTGGAACAGGCCGCCGCAGATGACGCCGCCGGTGATCGTCGCCATCGCCTCGACGCCCTGGCCGGCGACGAGCGGGATCATGATCGGGATGAAGGCGAAGCTGGTGCCCTGCACGATCGGCAGCCGCGCACCGACGACGCCGAAACCGATCGTCTGGAACAGCGTCGCGATGCCTGCAAAGGTCATCGACACCTGGATCATGTAGACGAGATCGCCGACGCCCGGCGTCCCGAACCCGAATCCCGCGGCGCCGGCGACGATGATGGCCGGCGTAACGTTCGAGATGAACATCGCGAGGATGTGCTGGATGCCCAGCGGCACCGCCTTGGCGAGCGGCGGCATGTAGTTCGGATCCCTGAGCTGCTCCGGTGTCCCGAGGCCCTTCATCGCCATGGTCGTTCTCCCCTCCATGCGTCCGTCCGCCCCCGTGGCGAGGGCCCTGCCGCGAGGAACCCGGCGCCGCCCGCCGCGACGCATCGCGGAGCAGGTGCGGCCGCATTGGTGCCCCCGGCGGCGCGGCTGAAGTCCTGCAGGACGGGTGCCAGTCGCCGGGCCTTCGCCGCCGTGGCGCGACGCCGGCAGGGGAGGGCGCGGCGGCACCGGCAATCGCAGGACCGGGGGAGGGCTCTGGGGAGACAGCGCGATCCGTGGTTGTCGCCCCGTTCGCGCGGCGGCATCGTTCTCGCATGACCCACCCCGATCCCCGCGGGCGCGGGCATGACGGGAGGTGGCGATGGTCCTGGAATACCTGTGGGAGTGGTCGATGTTCGCCCTCAGGTGGCTCCACATCGTGGCAGCGATCGCCTGGATCGGCTCGTCGTTCTACTTCATCGCCCTCGACCTCGGCCTGAAGAAGGCGAAGTCCGCCCCCGCCGGCGTGCTCGGCGAGGAGTGGCAGGTCCACGGCGGCGGCTTCTACCACATCCAGAAATACGGCGTCGCGCCGGAGCACATGCCGGACGACCTCGTCTGGTTCAAGTGGGAGGCCTACACCACCTGGCTCTCCGGCTTCGCGCTGCTCTGCCTGATGTACTACGCCGGCGCGCACCTCTACCTCATCGACCCCACCGTCATGCCGCTCTCGACCGGCGGGGCGATCGTCATCTCGCTGATCGTCCTGGTGGCCGGCTGGATCGTCTACGACCAGCTCTGCAAGCGGCTGATGGAGGCCGGCGACACCACCGTCTTCATCATCCTGTTCCTGTTCATGGTGGTCGTGGGCTTCCTCCTCACCCACGTCTTCTCCGGGCGCGGCGCATTCATCCACGTGGGGGCGATGACGGCGACGATCATGGCCGCCAACGTCGCCATGGTGATCATCCCCAACCAGCGCGTGGTGGTGGCGGACCTCATCGCCGGGCGGCGGCCGGACCCGAAGTACGGGAAGATCGCCAAGCAGCGCTCGCTGCACAACAACTACCTGACGCTGCCGGTCATCTTCTTCTTCCTCGCCAACCACTACCCGCTGGCGACGTCGACGCGCTTCTCCTGGGTGATCATCGCCATCGTCCTGGTGATGGGCGCCGTGATCCGCCACTACTTCAACACCAAGCACGCGACCGGGCGGCACCTCGTCTGGACCTGGGTCGTGACGGTGATGCTGTTCCTGGCGATGGTGGCGCTCTCCACCTACCCGCTGGTGCGGTCGATGCCGCAGGAGGAGGCCGCCGGCATCCCCTTCGACCCGATGGACGCGGGCATGACCGCGCTGGTCGCGTCGGACGCCTTCCCGGAGGCGCAGAACGTGATCCTGGCGCGCTGCTCCATGTGCCATTCGCGCCAGCCGCTCTGGGAGGGCATGGTGCACCCCCCGCTCGGCGTCGTCCTCGAGACCGACTACGACATTGCCAGGGAAGCCTCGCGCATCGCCCGCCAGGCCGTCCTCTCCCACGCCATGCCCCCCGGCAACGTCACCGGGATGACGGCCGACGAGCGGGACGCGATCGGGCGCTGGCTGCGCGACGGGTAGGCTTCAGAGCACCCGGGCGAGCTGGGCGCCGTAGTTCGACGACTTCGCCGCATCGTTGATCTCGTTGCGGCGGACCGAGCCGTAGGCCCGCCAGAACGTCTCGCCGAACCACTCCGCCGCGAACGGCTCGGCGGCGGCGAGCACCTCCGGCAGCGAGGCGGCGACCCGGCGGATGCCGCGGGCGGAGCGCTCCTCCTCCGAGAGCGTCGCGGGGTCCTGGTCGACGCTCACCGGCACCGGCAGCTCGTCGCGAATCCCGGCGAGGCCGGCGCGGACGAGTGCCGCCAGCGTCAGGTATGGGTTCGCCGAACCGTCCGTCACGCGGTACTCCATCGACGCGCCGGGATTCGAGCCGTCCTTGTCCGGCTGGCGCGGGACGAAGCGGATGGCCGCCTCGCGGTTCTTGATCCCGACGCAGTTGAAGGCGCCGACCCAGGACGACGGGGCGATGCGGTCGTAGGAATTCGGCGTCGGCGCGGTGTAGGCCATCACCGCATCGATCTGGCGCAGGATCCCGGCCGCGAAGCTCCCCGCGACCGCCGTCGGCTGGCCGTTGTGCCCCGTGACCGGCGTGCCGTCCCGGTCCCAAAGGCTCATGTGGACGTGGACGCCGCTGCCGGCCTCGGTGAGGTCCGGCTTGGGCGCGAACGTCGCCCTGAGGCCGCGTGCGAGCGCCGCGTCGCGGATCGTCTCGCGCGCGAACACCGCCTCGTCCGCCGCCCTCAGCGCGCCGCGTACGGGGCTCGAGATCTCGAACTGGTGGTGGCCGAACTCGGACATGAACTGGTCGAGGCGGGTGCCGGCGGTGGCGAGCGTCTCGAACACCTCAGCCGCCAGCTCCGACACTGCGCGGCTGCCGGGCAGCGAGTAGGCGGGTGCCGAAATCTCGGTCAGGCCGTGGATGTAGAGCTCGTGCTCGAAGCCGACCTTCAGCTTGTAGCCGGCGTCCTCTAGGTCCGCGAGGGCGCGCTTCAGCTGGCTGCGGGCGCATGCCTCCCAGAACGAACCGTCGGGCTCGGTGATGTCGGCGAGATAGACCTCCATCGCCGGGCGGCTCTCGCGTGCCGGGAGCACGATCTTGCGCTTCGGATCGGCGATGAGCCGCGTCTCGCCCATCGGGCCGAAGGGGTTGTCCGGCGGGATCGTGTTGGAGGCCGACAGGCAGACGTTGGTCGGCACCCACGGCATGCCCGACTTCAGCACCCGGTCGAGAAGCTCGACGGGAACCGACCGCCCGCGGAAGATGGCCGACAGTTCCAGGTTTCCGATGAAGGCGAAGCGGGGGGAGCTCATGGGGTCGCAATCCGGTCGAGGGCGAGGGGGATGATCCCGGCGAGGAGGGCGGCGGCCGCGGCGACGCCCTCCGCATCGCCGATGGTGTCCTGGCGCACCTCGACGAGCGTGGAGACAATGCCGCGCCGCTCCGCATGCACTGGGATGGCGTAGTCGCTGGCGTCGTCGACCTCGTAGGGCACGTTGAGCCCCGCGTTGACGCCCCGTTCGGCGAGGATCGCGGCGAGCGCCAGGGAGAGCGCCGGCTGCCGGTTGTAGAGGAAGGTGATCGGCCACGGTCGCGCGCCCGGATAGTCGCGATGCTGCGGCGTGAAGGAGTGGACGGCGACGAGCACCGTCGCCTCGCCCCGCGCGGCCCGCCGGTCGAGGCTGGCCTCGATCGCGGCGTGGTACGGCATGAAGATCTCGGCCACCCGGGCGGCTGCCCCGGACGGCGTGATCGCGGCATTGCCGGGGACGGTCGTGCCGTCGACGCGGCGCGGCATCGCGTCCGGCGCGTGCGGCGGACGGTTGCAGTCGATGACGAGGCGGCTGTAGCGCTGGGCGATCAGCTCGGCGTCCAGCGCGCCGCTCAGCCGCTCCGCCACCGCGAGGGCGCCGATGTCGTAACCGATGTGCCGGCAGAGATCTTGCTCTCCGACCCCCAGCGCGACGTTCGAGGGGACCCGGTGGCCGGCATGATCGCACGTGAGGAGAATGCGCGTCGCGGCGCCTTCGCGCAGCCGCATGACCGGCGGCGGGTCCTCGGGTCCCAGGCAGCCGCCCTCCCATCGGGGCCCGCCCGGGTCGAGCGGCGAGGGAAGTGTCGTGCCGGACAAGGTCATCTTATACCGGTGGCACACTGCGCGGGGGCTGGCAAATGCCATCCCCCTGAAAGATCGTTTCGTTTGACAACAAACAAGGTGCAGGCTTTCCTTCCATTTGAAACGATGTCGGGGGATCATGGCTGCGACCGCCCTTGCTGACCTGCCGCGCCGTCGTCTCGCCCGCGAGATCGGGCAGACGGTCCTGATCGTCGTCGCCCTGACTGCCGTCGCGGTCGGGCTGTGGGCCGTCCTCGGCCGCTCGGGCGAGCGGATCGCCATCCAGATGTGCGTGTTCGTGACCGCGGTGGTCGCGCTCGGCGTCTTCACCGGCAACTCGGGGATCGTCTCCTTCGGCCACTCCGCCTTCATGGCGCTCGGGGCGTACACGGCGGGGATCCTGGCGCTTCCGGCGCTGATGCAGCGCACCGCCCTGCCGCAGCTTCCCGCCGCGCTCGCGGGGTGGGAGCTCTCGCCATGGGTGGCGCTGGTGCCGGCGGCGCTCGCCGGGCTCCTCGCGGCGGCCGCGAGCGGGCTCGCCATCGCGCGGCTGAGGGGGGCGTCCGCCACCATCGCGACGCTCGGCCTCCTCATCATCGTCCACTCGGTGCTGATCGGTGCGCGCGAGATCACCCGCGGCAGCCAGACCTTCTTCGGCGTTCCGCGGGTCACGACCTTCTGGGTCGCCCTCGGCGCGGCCGTCGCCTTCGTCGTTCTGGCCCGCCTCTACCGGGAGAGCCGCTGGGGTCTGATGCTGCGGGCCGTGCGGGACGACGAGGCCGCCGCCACCGCGCTCGGCATCGACGCGCGGCGGATGCGCTACCTCGCGTGGATCGGCTCGGGCGCGATGGCCGCCATCGCCGGCGCCCTCTACGGCTTCATGCTGGGCGCCTTCTCGCCGACGACCTTCTACTTCGGCCTCATCTTCTCGCTTGTGGCGATGCTCATCATCGGGGGCATGGCCACCGTCTCGGGCGCAGTCACGGGCGTCGTCCTGGTGACATTGCTGCAGGACGGGGTGCGCCGGCTCGAGGGGGGCTTTACCCTCGGCGGGGTGGAGCTCCCGGCCGTCTTCGGCCTCACGACCGTGGCTCTGTCGGTGGCGATCCTGCTCATCATCTGGCTCCGGCCGGAAGGGCTGATCGGCACCCGCGAGGCAACCTTCCCCGGTCTGGGCCGTTTGATCGCCGTTGTCCTTCCGCGACGCGAGATCGCCCCGGCCGCGCCCGTCCACGCCACGCAACCGCTTACCGTGAGCCGGCTAACGAAAAGCTTTGCCGGCTTAAAGGCCGTGGATCACGCGGATTTCTCGGTCCCTCCCGGGACCGTCACGGGCCTCATCGGACCGAACGGGGCCGGCAAATCCACCGTCGTGAACCTTCTCACGGCACAGTTCTTAGCCGACGAAGGATCGATGCGCTTCGGCGAGACCGAGCTGAAGGGGCTGCCGGCGCACCGGATCGCGCCGCTGGGCCTCGCCCGCACGTTCCAGAACCTGCGCCTCTTCGGCACGCTGACGGTCTACGAGAACGTCCTCGTCGCCGCGCTCGCCGCCGGCCACTCCCCGCACGCCGCGAGCGCGCTGGCGCTGCGGGAGATCGCGGCGCTGGAGCTAGGCGAGGTCGCCGACATGGTCGCCGGCTCGCTCCCCTACGGCGCGCGCAAGCGCCTCGAGATCTCCCGCTGCCTCGCGCAGGAGCCAAGCCTCATCCTCCTCGACGAGCCGGCCGCCGGCATGAACCCGGACGAGACGAGCGACCTCGCCGACCGCCTCCTCCGGCTGACCGAGGAGCGTGGCATCGGCCTCCTCCTCATCGACCACGACCTCGAGTTCGTGAACCGCCTCTCCTCGTCCATCGTCGTGATGAACCGCGGCAAGGTGATTGCATCCGGCACACCCGAAGCGATCCGCCGGGATCCCGCGGTCATCGAGGCCTACATCGGCCGCGGCAGAGCCCGCACCAGAGACACCAGGGAAGGAGCACCCGCATGAGAACGTCCGTCTCGGCCCTTGCGATCCTTGTCGCAGCCGGCCTCGCCACCCCGGCATCGGCCCAGGAGGAGTACAGGATCGGCGTGATGAGCGCCCAGTCCGGCTACCTCACCCCCTACGACCAGCCGAGCTACGCCGGCTTCAAGTACTGCGTCGACAAGATGAACGAGGCGGGCGGCCTCGCCGGCAAGTACCAGGTCGTCCTCGACGTCCGCGACACCCGCTCCGACATGGCGGAGACCGTCAAGGTCGCGCAGGAGATGGTGGACAACGGCGCGCAGTTCATCGTCGCCTCCGCCGACGCCGACCCCACCATCGCCGCCGGCCAGATCACCCAGCCCGCCGGGATCCCGACGATGACGTTCGCGGGCACCGCGCCGGTGCTCACCCAGGTGGGCGACTACATCTTCGGCTCCTACCCCGCCGACAACCAGCAGGGCACCGTCCTCGCCGACTTCGCGGCGGAGCAGGGCTTCAAGAAGGTCTACATCGTGAAGTCCCCCGACAGCGCCTACACGATGGGCGGGCCGGAGTACTTCGCGGAGGTGTTCAAGGGCAACGGCGGCGAGGTGGTCGGCGAGTCGCTCTATTCGCTCAACCAGCCCGACTTCTCGGCCATCGTCACCAACATCAAGGCGACCGAGCCGGCGCCGGACCTCATCGTGACGTGGGCCTGGGAGCCGGACTTCCCGGCCTTCATCAAGGCGCTGCGCGGCGCCGGCCTCGACACCCAGGTGATGGGCGGCGACGTGCTCGACACCCCGACGATCCGCGGCCTGGGCGACGTGGTGGACGGCACCTACCACACCTCCGGCGGCTTCCCGGAGGAGGGCTCGCCCTACGGCGACTGGGTGAAGGAGTACACCGAGGCGACGGGCTCCGAGCCGGACAACAACTACTACGTCAACGGCTGCGACATCGCACACATGATCGAGCAGGCCGTCGAGGCGGCCGGCAGCACCGACCCCGAGGCGGTGCGCGACGCGCTTGCGAATATCGAGAACGGCGAAGGCGTCATGTCGAACTTCACGTTCAAGGGGACGGACCGGATGCCGCTGCGCCCTGTCGTGATCGCCAGGATCCATGGCGACGGCACGAAGGAATTCGTCGCGCGTGCCGAGGCGGATCCCGAAAAGCTCCCGGCGCCCTGAGCGGACGGGACCGATCCGATGCTCACCGTTCGCGGCCTCGACGTTCACTACGGCTCGGTCCATGCCCTGAAGGGCGTGGACCTCGAGGTCGCGCGCGGCACCGTCACGGCACTTCTCGGCGCCAACGGGGCGGGCAAGACGTCGACGCTCATGGCCGTCGCCGGCGCCCGCCGCGCATCCGGCGGCGCGATCGAGTTCGAGGGGCGGGCGCTCATCGGCATGCGGCCCGAGGCGATCATCCGCTCCGGGATCGGCGTGGTGCCGGAGGGGCGACGGGTCTTCGCCTCGCTCACGGTCGAGGAGAACCTCAGGGTCGCCGGCAGCCTCCACACCGACAGGGCCGAGGCCGAGCGGCTGCGCGGCGCGATGATGGAGCGTTTCCCGATCCTCGCCGAGCGCCGCACCCAGCGGGCGGGTCTCCTGTCGGGCGGCGAGCAGCAGATGCTGGCGATCGCCCGCGCGCTGATGTCCGCCCCGCGCCTCCTCCTGCTCGACGAGCCCTCGCTGGGCCTCGCGCCGCAGATGGTGGACCGCGTCTTCGACCTCATCGCCGAGCTGAAGGCGGAGGGTCTGGCGATGCTCCTGGTGGAGCAGAACGTGCCGCTGTCCCTCGAGATCGCCGACCGCGTCGTGGTCCTCGCCAACGGCCGCGTCTCGGTCGCGGGCACGGCGGAGGAGCTCGCCGGCAGCGACCTCATCCGCGGCGCCTACCTGGCGGCCTGAGGGGGTGGCGATGGACTACGTCATCCAGCAGGCCGTCAACGCGCTCTCCCTCGGCGGCATCTACGCGATGCTGGCGCTGGGGCTCGCCATCGTCTTCTCCATCGTGCGCCTCATCAACTTCGCCCACGGCGAGATCATGACGGTGGGCGGCTACGGGGTGTTCGCCGCAACGGTCTTCGGCCTGCCGATTCCGCTCGCCGTCGCGACGGGGATCTTCGCGGCGGTCTTCGCGGCCGTCGCCATGGAGCGCGTCGCCTTCCGGGCGATGCGCGGGGCGAGCGTGGTCTCGCTGCTGATCACCAGCTTCGCCATCTCCGAGATCCTCAAGGTCCTGTTCCAGAACGGGATCTCGGCGCGGCCCAAGCCCATCGCCCTGCCGGCGTCGCTCTCCGGCACGTACCAGATCGGCGAGATCACGGTGGGGGTCATCCCGACGATCTCCGTTGGGACCACGCTCCTCGCCCTCCTCGGCCTGTCGCACTTCCTGCGGCGCACTGAGACGGGGATGGCGATGCGGGCCGCCGCGGAAGACTTCGAAATGCTGCGGCTCCTCGGCGTTCGCGCCGACCGCGTCGTCGCCGCCGCCTTCGCGCTCTCCGGCCTCCTCGCCGGCATCGCCGCGGTGGTGTGGACGGCGCAGCGCGGCTCTGTGGATCCGCTGATGGGCTTCTACCCCGTGCTGAAGGCGTTCATCGCCACGGTGCTCGGCGGGCTCGGGAGCCTGTCGGGCGCGATCCTCGGCGGCTTCTTCGTCGGCGCGGTGGAGGTTTTCAGTCAGGCCTTTTTGCCCGATAGCCTGTCGCCCTATCGCGACGCCATCGTGCTCACCACCGTCATCGCGGTCCTCCTCGTGCGGCCGGACGGGCTCGTCCCCGCCGCCAAGGTCGATCGGTCCTAGAGAGAGAGAGACGTGCCCAAGCTGACCGTTGCCACCGCCACCACGGCCGACCGCGAGCGTCCCATCGAGAAGGGCAAGACGGCGCTGCTGTCCATCGACATGCAGAACATGGAATGGACCGCCGAGCGCGCCGAGCGGGCCCGCCGCGGCGAGGAGGGCGACGCGCACTTCCTGACCCGCCTGACCGACACCGTGATCCCGAACCAGCAGCGCCTTCAGGGCGCCGCGCGTGCGGCGGGGGTGGAGGTGATCTTCACCGTCATCGAGGCGCTGACCCAGGACGGTCGGGACATCAGCCTCGACCACATGATCTCCGGCCTCTTCATCCCCAAGGGTGCGTGGGAGGCGGGGGTGATCCCGGAGGTCGGGCCGGCGGGCGACGAGATCATCATCCCGAAAACCGCGTCGGGCATCTTCAACTGCACCAACATCGAGTACGTGCTGCGCAACCTCGGCGTCGAGTATCTCGTGATCTACGGCGTATGCACCGACCAGTGCGTGGAGACGACGGTGCGCGACGCGTGCGACCGCGGCTTCCTGGTGACGCTGCTGCCGGACTGCTGCGCCACCCACGAGGAAGACCGGCACCACGCCTCCATCAAGATGCTGGACGGCCATTACGCCCGCGTGAGGACCACGGACGAGATGCTCGGCGAGTTCACCGCGCCCTGACCGTTCAGGCGGCGCGCGCGACGATCATGATCGGGGCGATGTCCCCGGCGTTCAGCGCAGCGATGAGGTTAGCGAAGCGCGCCTTGTACTTGTCCTCGAAGAGGACGTGGAGGCCGAGCGGGGGCGGGCCGTGGGCCTCCGCGCGTGCCCGCGCGGCGGCGAGCACGCCCATCGCGAGCTCCAGAAGTGAACCTTGGGTTTCAATAGTGAAGTCGGTAACTTCAAGTTTCTCGATATATTGCTCCGGCGACTCCACGAAACTGGTGTCCTCGGTGGCGGACCAGGGGACGGGGTACTCCAGCGGCCGCCCGGTCGACGACATGACGTCGTAGACGACGAAGCGGGCGCCGGGGACCAGCGCCCGGCGCACCGCCCGGAAGACCGCCGTCTTGTCGGCGATGTTCATGCCGACGTGGAGCATCATCGCTGCGTCAAACGCCTGATCCGGCAGGTCTTTCGTGACGTCGCCCTCGATCAGCGTCACGCGGGCGGCGAGGCCGCAGCGGGCGGACAGTTTATTGCCGAGCGCTACGTATTGAGGCGTGAGGTCCATCCCCGTTACTTGGCATTCCATTTGAGATGCCACCGCGCGGGCCGGTCCGCCCAGCCCCGCGCCGACATCGAGGACGCGGTCGCCGGGCCCGATTGCGAGCCATTGGGCCACCCTATGGGTCGCGTCGAGCCCGCCGAGATGGAATTCGTCCATCGGTGCAATGTCTAATGCACTGAAATGCTGAGGATTCAGACCGGCGGCGCGGATGGCGTCGTCGATCCGCTGCTCGAAGCCTTCCGGGGCATAGTGCGAGGTCACACGGTCGACCGACAATGTTCGTCTCCCATATTGGAGTTGAAGAACATTTTACCGGGTGTAGCGACTAAGCTCAGCCTATGTTGTCTTGCATAACATAAACCGATCAGTGTATAAAAACGTGTAATGACAGACGCAATGGAATGCAAAATCTCAACAATCGAAAGTTGTGACTCGCCCGAGCAAAGCGTTCGCTAAACCTCTCGTCTGGCGAGAGACGCTGCTGGGCAAGACGATCGACAGCTCACAGCAGTATAGGCGCTTTATCGCATGGGCGCGGACGTGGGACGTACCGCTGCGTCTGAAGTGTCATGACGAATCGGAAGAGAGATACCATTTTCGACGATCATTCTGACCGCCGGGCCGGGCCGCTGCGTTCGCTCGGGACCCAGCATGGATGGAGATGCGGATGGAAGCCTCGAGCGAGGTCGCGGGACAGCCGCGGCTGGTATGGAATCGCCGTGCCGTGACCGAAACGTTCTACACAGTGACGCAACTTGCGGACGAACTCGGGATGACGCCGCGCGCCGTACGGTTCTACGAGTCGAAGGGACTCATCTCGCCGAAGCGCGCCGGCAGCACGCGGATCTATACCGAGCGCGAGCGGACGCGCCTCGTCCTCGTCCAGCGCGGCAAGCGTCTCGGCTTCTCGCTGCAGGACATCAAGGACTATCTCGAGCTCTACGAGGCGGACCAGAGCGACCAGGAGCAGCTCACCACGCTCCTCGACGGCGTCCGCAGCCGGATCAGCCAGCTCGAGGAGCAGAGCGCGGCGCTGGCGCTGACCATGACCGAGCTCCGCGAGATCGAGGTTCAGGCGTCCGAGGCCCTCGCCAAGCTGAAGCGCTGCAAGGTCGGCTGAACCGGTGCGGCCTCCGCGGCCGCATACTCACGCCGGGCCGATGCCGGGAGCCGGCATTGGTCTATTGTTCGAACAATTGAAGCGGCGGTGCGGCCCGCCTATCGCCTGGAGACCTGCGAGGCGATGCGCATCAGCACGTCGCGCGTCGTCGCGGCGGCGAGGTGCGGCATGATCCGCGTCCGGAACGTCGCCTCGGCGATCGCCTCGGAGGCGGCGCGCAGCTTGCCGGGCGGCCAGATGTCGAGCGCGCGCGGGGCCATCGTGCGATGGGAGCCGAAGAGGGGCGGGCGCACGTCCTCCACCGCCCGCGTCGGGCTGGCGCCGGCGGCGACCGCGACGGAGGCGAGCTCCAGCGCATGCGAGACGCGCTGCGCCATCATCAGGATCTGCACCGCGGCGCTGTCCTGGCGCAGGACCCGCGCCAGTACGGCGTCGAGCGCGCGGCGGTTGCCGAGGAAGGCCGCGTCCACCGCCTCGCCGATCTCGCTGGCGGCGACGTCGCCGACCACGGCGTCGATGTCGGCGATGGTCACCGCCTCGCCGCCCGCGGCGTGGAGGCAGGCCTTCACCACCTCGTTGCGCGAGGCGGCCCGGTCGGCGCCCAGCCGCTCGCGCAGCACCGCGCGGGCGTCAGCGTCGATGGTGAGGCCGAACTTGGATGCCTCCTCCTCGATCATCAGGTCGAGATCGCGCCCGGTATCGGCGGGACAGTAGACGGCGACGGCGCGCGCGTGACCCTCGACGTCCTTGCGAAGGCCCGTGCCGCGCTTCAGGTCCCCCGCCTCGACCACGACCACCGCATCGGTGGGGGGGTGGTCGAGCAGCGGCTGCACCGAGGGCGACATGTTCCGCCCCGCCGCATCCCGCACCAGGATCAGCCGCTTTCCGCCGAACATCGAGATGGTGCCCGCCTCGTCGATCAGGCGGGCGGGGTCCGACGCGACGGCCGCCGCGTCGAGCTTGACGATGGCGAAGGGGTCGTCGCTGTCGGCGAAGAGGGCGAGGATCGCGTCGGAGACCTCGGTGACGAGCCCGCGGTCGGGCCCGAACACCAGGATCACCGGCGGCAGCTTATCGCGATGGGTGAAGCGCCGCCCGACCTCGGAGGCCTTCGCTGCGGTCACGAATCGGAGCGCTTGGCCGCGAAGTAGGCGGCGATGCGGCCGGAGATGTTTTCCGCCATCGACCGTGCCGCCCGCTCGCGCGCGTCCTTCTCGGCACGCTCGTTGGCGAAGCGCTGCGAGGAGAAGTCGTACGACGAGGTCGCCGTCGAGGCGCCGGTCAGAAGGGTGCGCTGCGTCGCGATCTCCGACAGGATGAAGGTCGCGTTGAGCGTCACCAGGATCGCCGCCGGCAGGTCCTGCTCCAGCTCCACCGCGAGGCGGTCGTCGCTGACGTCGACCACGAAGCGGAGGCGGTAAAGCGGCGCATCGGGTGAGCTGCCGTCACCGCGGAACAGGAACTTCAGCTCGTTGGTGAGCACCTGCTCGGTGCGGTCGCGCGGCGGATCGACGGCGATCGCCATCAGGTCCGGCTGCGGCGAGCGCACGCCACCGGAGGCCGCGTCCAGGTAGAGCGGCCTGACCTGGCAGCCTGCGACGGCGAGAGCCGCCGCGAGGGCGATGATGGCGCTACGCCACGACATTGACGATCCGTTGAGGCACGACGATCACCTTGCGGGGTGGACCGTTGAGGAAGCGTTTCACGTCTTCCAGTTCGAGGACAGCGGCCTCGATGTCCCCGGCGGCCGCGTCCTTGGCCACCGTGATCTCGGCGCGCTTCTTGCCGTTCACCTGAACCGGGAGGGTGATGGCGTCCTCGACCAGGAGGCTCTCGTCCACCGTCGGCCACGCGGCCGAGGAGACGAAGCCCTCGTTGCCCATCGCGATCCAGCATTCCTCGGCGAGGTGCGGCATCATCGGCGCGAAGCAGCGGATCAGCGCCTCGACGCTCTCGCGCAGGACGGGGCCGGGGGTCGCGTCGTCGCCGAGCGCCTTCTGCAGCGCGTTGGTCCACTCGTAGATGCGGGCGACGGCGCGGTTGAAGCCGAGACCCTCGATCGCCTCCTCGATGGCGCGGACGGCGACGTGGCTGGCCTTGCGCAGGGCGAGGCCGTCGCCGGTGCCCGGACGGTCCATCAGCGGCACCGACTCCTGCACCAGGCGCCAGATGCGCTGCACGAAGCGATGCGAGGCGTCGAAGCCGGCGTCGGTCCACTCGATGTCACGCTCGGGCGGGGTGTCGGACAGCATGAACCAGCGGGCGGTGTCTGCGCCGTAGGTCGACAGCACCGAGTCCGGGTCGACCACGTTCCGCTTCGACTTCGACATCTTCTCGACGCCGTAGGTGAACGCGGGGGTGAGGTCGTTCTTGGTGACGTTGACGAGCCACGCCTCCGCCGGCTGCGCCCGCAGCGGGTGCTCCGGCGAGAACCAGACGCGCTTCTCGAACAGCGGCTCGCTGCGGCTTTCGGCGAAGAAGGCGTCGTAGGCCGCGCAGGCGCTGGTCTCGACGGCCGGGTCGAGGAAGTGGTGCAGGAGCTGCCTGTCGATGCGCGGATCGTTGTCCAGCCGGCGCGACACCTCGATGTGCCGGGCATAGTGCGCGGCGAGGCGGGCCGCCTCCTCCGGCGTCGCCGGGCGGGTCTCCTCCGGCGCCAGCCAGTCGCGGAAGAGGCCGCCGAAGGTCTCGTGCGTGACCATGCCCTGGGTGAAGAGGCCGCGGAACGGCTCGGGGCACTCGCCGAAGCCCGCCTTCGCCACCGCGCGCATGAAGAAGCGCGAGTAGAGGAGGTGCAGGATCGCGTGCTCGATGCCGCCGATGTACTGGTCGACGGGGAGCCACGCCTCCATCACGTCCTTCTCGATCGGCGCGGCGGCGTCCGGCGCGGTGAAGCGCGCGAAGTACCAGGACGAGTCGACGAAGGTGTCCATCGTGTCCGTCTCGCGCTCGGCTTCGGCGCCGCAGGACGGGCAGGTGACGTGCTTCCAGGTCGGGTGGCGGTCCAGCGGGTTGCCGGGGACGTCGAACGTGACGTCGTCGGGCAGCTTCACCGGCAGCTGGTCGTCCGGCACCGGGACGATGCCGCAGGCCTCGCACTTGATGACCGGGATCGGGCAGCCCCAGTAGCGCTGGCGCGAGATGCCCCAGTCGCGCAGGCGGAAGTTCACCTTGCGCGTGCCCTGCGGCGCGCCGTCGAGCATGGTGGTCTCGAGCCGGCCGGCGACCGCCTCCTTCGCCTCGGCGATGGTCAGGCCGTCGAGGAAGTCGGAGTTGAAGATCACGCCGTCGTCGGTGAAGGCGTCGGCGCCGACGTGGAAGGTGTCGTCGGCGTCGCGCGGGCGGACCACGGGCTGGACCGGCAGCGAGTACTTGCGGGCGAAGTCGAGGTCGCGCTGGTCGTGCGCCGGGCAGCCGAAGATGGCGCCCGTGCCGTACTCCATCAGGATGAAGTTGGCGACGTAGACCGGCAGCGTGACGTCGGGGTCGAACGGGTGGGCGACGCGCAGGTTGGTGAAGATGCCGCGCTTCTCGGCCTTCTCGATCTCGACGAGGCTGGTGCCCATCTTCTGCGTCTCGGCGATGAACGCCGCGACGTCGGGGTTATGTTCGGCGACCGCCCTGGCGATCGGGTGCCCGGGCGCGACCGCCACGAAGGACGCGCCGAAGATCGTGTCGGGCCGGGTCGTGAAAACCTCTATGTCGGTGATGCCGGACGGTTCCTTCACCGTCAGCGGGAAACGCATCATCAGGCCCTCGGAACGGCCGATCCAGTTGCGCTGCATCAGGCGCACCTTGTCGGGCCAGCGGTCGAGACCGTCCAGCGCCTCCAGGAGATCCTGGGCGTATTCGGTGATCTTGAAACACCACTCCGGCAGCTCGCGCTGCTCCACCGGCGCGCCGGAGCGCCAGCCCTTGCCGTCGATCACCTGCTCGTTGGCGAGCACCGTCTTGTCGACGGGGTCCCAGTTCACCTTGCGGGTCTGGCGCGTGACGAGGCCCTTCTCCAGGAAGGCCAGGAACAGGCGCTGCTGCTGGTGGTAGTACGCGACGTCGCACGTCGCGAACTCGCGGCTCCAGTCGAGGGACAGGCCCATCGACTTGAGCTGCTTCTTCATCGCCTCGATGTTGGCGTAGGTCCACTTGGCGGGATGCGTGTTGTTCTGCATCGCCGCGTTCTCGGCCGGCATGCCGAACGCGTCCCACCCCATCGGGTGCAGGACGTTGAAGCCCTTGGCGCGGCGGTACCGCGCGACCACGTCGCCCATCGTGTAGTTTCGGACGTGGCCCATGTGGATGCGGCCGGAGGGGTAGGGGAACATCTCCAGCACGTAGTACTTTGGGCGCGGATCGTCGTTGTCCGTGCGGTAGATGTCCGCCTCGTCCCAGGTGGCGCGCCACTTGGCTTCGGTGGCGGGCGCGTTGTAACGCTCGTGGGTACTCATTCGTGTTCGGAACCGGCGTGGGAGATGTCGGCGGACCATGGGTTAGCAAGCGCGAAGGGTCAACCGCCATGACAGGTGAAGTGAGCGAAGCCGGCGTCGCCGAGCGATTGACTGTGGTGCAAAGGTCGATCGCCGAGGCGATGAAACGGGCCGGCAGGACAGATGTGGTGGACCTCGTCGCCGTCACCAAGACCTTCGAGGCCGCGCATGTCCGCCCCGCGCTCGTCGCCGGCCAGCGGATCGTCGGCGAGAACCGCGTGCAGGAGGCGAAGGCCAAGTGGCCCGCCCTGCGCGAAGAGTTCCCCGACATCGAGCTGCACCTCCTCGGTCCGCTCCAGTCCAACAAGGCCAGGGACGCGGTGGCGCTGTTCGACGTGATCGAGAGCGTCGACCGCGAGAGGATCGCCGAGGCGATCGCGAAGGCGGCCGAGGCGGTGGGGCGGATGCCGCGCTGCATGGTGCAGGTCAACATCGGCCGCGAGCCGCAGAAGGCGGGCGCCGAGCCGGAGGAGGCCGCCGCGCTGGTCGAGCGCTGCAAGGCGCTGGGCCTGGCGGTGATCGGCCTGATGGCGATCCCGCCGGTCGACGAGGCGCCGGGACCGCACTTCGCCGCGCTGAAGGCGATGGCCGACGGGATGGGCCTTCCCACCTCGATGGGCATGTCCGGCGACTACGAGGAGGCGATCGCCCACGGTGCGCGCTGGGTGCGCGTCGGTTCCGCGATCTTCGGCTCCCGCCCGCCGGTCGCCCCGGCCTGACGGCGCCGCCCGCGCCTCAGGCGGGCGCCGCGTCCAGCTCCTCGGCCCAGAGCGCGAGGGATTCCTTCAGCGCCCGGTCGCGGTCGCGGCCGGTCAGCTCCTCGTCGAGCGTCTCCACGCGCTCGAAGGTGAAGGCCGCCTCGCCCTCCTCCTTCCACGCCGCCTGCATCCGGCGGTTGAGGTTGATGCCCTGGCCGAGGGTGAAGCGCATCCGGTTCTCGATCGCCTCGAGGTTGGGGGTGCTGCCGACCCAGCACTCGCCCGTCGTCGTGCAGCGTACGGCATAGATTCCGGCCGGGGTCTTGCGCTCCTTGTAGGCTGCGATGGCGGCCCGTCGTTCCGTGCGGTCCATGGTCGCCCCTCCTCGACGGTTGCGTGGCCGGCTCCAATACACCATTCCCGCCGGAGTCGCGCGGCGCGCCGGCGATGCTATAGCGGGAGACCATGCCCCCGGGTCGCGTCGCGCACACCGGTCGCCTGCCGTGCCGACCGACCGAGGGCCCGAACGGGGTGGAAGGAAGACAGACGATGGACATGCCGAAGACGGCGGCAACGCCGCACGCGGGACTGCCGAGCCGCTTGCCGGAGGGACACCCCGCCGTGCGATCCGGCCGCATCGGCGTGCTCCTCGTGAACCTCGGCACGCCCGAGGGGACGAGCTACTGGCCGATGCGCCGCTACCTCAAGGAGTTCCTGTCCGACCGCCGCGTGATCGAGGTGCCGCGCTACATCTGGTGGCCGCTCCTCAACCTCGTCATCCTGACGACGCGCCCCGGCCGCTCCGGCAAGGCGTACGACGAGGTCTGGAACCGCGAGCTCGACGAGTCGCCGCTCAAGACCGTGACGCGCAGCCAGGCCGAGAAGCTCGCCGCCGCGCTGTCGGCCGACCCGCGCATCGAGGTGGACTGGGCGATGCGCTACGGCCTGCCGCCCATCAAGGAGAAGCTGGAGGGGCTGGCGGCGAAGGGATGCGAGCGGATCCTCCTCTTCCCGCTCTACCCGCAGTACGCCGCCGCGACGACGGCCACGGTGAACGACAAGGCGTTCGAGGCGCTGATGACGATGCGCTGGCAGCCGGCCCTGCGCACGGTCCCGCAATACTGCGACGACCCGGTCTACATCGACGCGCTGGCCCGCTCGCTCGAGGAGCATCTCGCCACGCTCGACTGGGAACCGGACCTCGTCCTCACCTCCTATCACGGGATCCCGCAGGAGTATCTCGACAAGGGCGACCCCTACCACTGCCAGTGCCACAAGACGACGCGGCTCCTGCAGGAGCGGCTCGGCTGGCCGGACGGCAGGCTGAAGGTCACCTTCCAGTCCCGCTTCGGCAAGGCGGAGTGGATCAAGCCCTACACGGACGAGACCGTGAAGGCGCTGCCCGGCCAGGGCGTCAGGAAGATCGCGGTGATGATGCCGGGCTTCGTGACCGACTGCCTGGAGACGCTGGAGGAGATCGCCGGCGAGAACGCCGAGTACTTCCACGAGGCCGGCGGCGAGAAGTTCACCGCCGTGCCGTGCCTCAACGACAGCGAAGCCGGCATGACCGTCATCGAGCAGGTGGTGCGTCGCGAACTGATGGGGTGGATCTGACCCGGCAGGGCGGGAGCGACAGGCCCGTCAGGCCCAGAGCGCGGACAGAAGCGCGAGGGCCGCGGCCCCGCCGAGCGATGCGATGACGATGAGACGCGAGCGGCGGTGCTTCAGGATGATTTCGCCCTGCCGCGCCTTCGTCGCTGGGTAACCATTCTCATGGTCAGGCATGAGGTTCTCCCTTTTCGGGGGGCAATGGATACCTGTAGGATTTTGTTCCGAAATCGGCTGGCGCTGCTGTGAGCCGCTGAATACTGCCTTGATTATATGGGCGATAAGCCGCAGGCTGCGGCCCATCTGAAGCGGTCCGACAGATGACCGCTCATTTGGGAGGTCCATATGTTCTTTCGCCTGACGGCGTCCGTCGCCGCGCTCGTTCTCGTCCCCAATCTCGCGTTCGCGGTCGATCTGAAGCTGAGCCATCAGTGGTCCACCAACGACGTGCGCCACAAGGTCGCGCAGATGGTGGCCGACGAGGTCGCCGACGACGGGATCAACATCCAGATCTACCCGTCCGCGTCGCTGTTCAAGGCGAACGAGCAGTACAACCCGCTGTCGCGCGGCCGTCTCGACATGACGGTGCTGCCGCTCTCCTACGCCGGTGGCCAGCGCCCCGCCTACAACCTCACCCTGATGCCGGGCCTGGTGAAGAGCCACGACCACGCCGCGCGCCTCGTCGAGTCGCCGTTCATGGACATGCTCGAGGAGATCATGGCCGAGGACGACGTGATGGTCCTCGTCCACGGCTACCTCGCGGGCGGCTTCGCCGGCACCGAGGAATGCATCACCGGCCCGGAGACCGTGAAGGGCAAGCAGATGCGCGCCGCCGGCAAGGCGTTCGAGCAGATGCTCGCCGAGGCCGGCGCCTCGATCACCTCGCTGCCGTCCTCCGAGCTCTACTCGGCGATGCAGTCGGGCGTGGTGGACGCCGCGAACACCTCCTCGTCGAGCTTCGTGTCCTACCGCCTCTACGAGCAGGTGAAGTGCTTCACGCCGGTGTCGGATTATTCCCTCTGGTTCATGTATCAGCCGCTGCTGATGAACAAGTCCACCTTCGAGAGCCTCACCGAGGACCAGCAGAAGGCCCTCCTCGAAGCCGGCAAGAAGGCGCAGGCCTTCTACCTGGAAGAGGCCAAGAAGGAGGACGACGCCGCCACCGAGAAGTTCCGCGAGGCGGGCGTCGAGATCGCCGAGATGACCGAGGAGGAATTCAACGCCTGGCGCGAGGTGGCGAAGGCTTCCTCATACAAGGAGTTCATCGCCGAGACGCCGAACGGGCAGGAGCTCCTCGACGCGGCGCTGGCGGTCCAGTGACAACCCCCACCGGATGACCGCATGACCATGACGGCGACACACCGGCCCCCGCGGGGGCCGGTGACATTCTTTGGGCAGGTGGTGCGCGGTATATCGCGCGTCTGTGGCGTGCTGTCGGCGACGATGATCGTCGCCTCGGTCATCATCACCTGCCAGCTCATCTTCGTGCGTTTCGTGCTGAACCAGTCGACGATCTGGCAGACCGAGGCGGTGACCTACCTGATGATCGGCGCCACGCTGATCGGCCTGCCCTACGTCCAGCTCCTGCGCGGCCATGTGAACGTCGAGCTGGTGCCGCTGCTGCTGGCGCCCCGGTACCGGCGCATCCTGATCGGCATAACGACGCTGCTGACGCTGCTGATCGCGCTCTTGATGCTCTTCTACGGATACGAGCTGTTCAGCTTCGCCTGGCAGCGCAACTGGCGGTCCGACACGGTCTGGGGCGTGAAGCTCTGGATCCCGTACATCGCCCTGCCGGTCGGCTTCGCGCTCTACTCGCTGCAGCTCCTCGCCGACATCGTCTCGCCCGCGCCGCCGCCGCTGGAGGAGCCGACGCTCACCGGCGTCGTCGACCCCGTCGCGCCGGAGCGGCCGGACGCCGGCGAGAAGGCCGCCCTCTCCCGCCCCGCCTCGGAGTGAGCCGATGGATCCGTTGACTCTCGGCGCCCTCATCGGCGTCGCCACAGTTGTCGTCCTCTTCTCCGGCATCTCCGTCGCGGTGGGTCTCCTCGTCGTGTCGACAGGCTTCCTGCTGGTGTTCGACGGACCGGGCTCGCTGGAGCTGCTGCCGGAGGTCTTCTTCGCCAACCTCGACGACTTCGCCCTGCTGTCGCTGCCGATGTTCATCATCATGGGCGCGTCGATCGCCTCGACACGGGCCGGCGCCGACCTCTACGAGGCGCTGGAGCGGTGGCTGACGCGGGTGCCGGGCGGACTCGTCGTCTCCAACCTCGGCGCATGCGCCCTGTTCGCGGCGATGTCCGGCTCCTCGCCGGCGACCTGCGCGGCCATCGGCAAGATGGGCATCCCTGAGATGAGGAAGCGCGGCTACCCGGCGACCGTCGCCGCGGGCTCCATCGCGGCCGGCGGCACGCTCGGCATCCTCATCCCGCCGTCCGTCACCATGATCGTCTACGGCATCTCCACCGAGACCTCGATCGGGCGCCTCTTCCTCGCCGGCGTCGTGCCGGGGCTGCTGCTGGTGGCGCTCTTCATGGCCTGGTCGATCTACTCCACCTGGCGGCAGGGCGCCGGGGAGGTGCTGTCGGCGACGCGCTACACCTGGCGCGAGCGGGCCGAGATGCTGCCGCGCGTGCTGCCGTTCCTCGCCATCATCGTCGGCGTCCTCTACGCGCTCTACGGCGGCGTCGCGACGCCGTCCGAGACCGCCGCGGTGGGCGCGCTCCTGTGCGTCCTCGTCGCGATGGTGATCTACCGCCTCTACGACCCGCGCGCGCTCTGGGTGGTCCTGCGCGACTCGACCCGCGAGAGCGTGATGATCCTCTTCATCATCGCCGCCGCGGGCGTCTTCGCGTTCATGATGTCGAACCTCTTCGTCACCCAGTCGATCGCCGAGTGGATCAAGGAGCTCGAGGTCAACCGCTGGGTGCTGATGGCGGTGATCAACGTCTTCCTGCTGGTGGCCGGCTTCTTCCTGCCGCCCGTGGCGGTGATCCTGATGACGGCGCCGATCCTCCTGCCGATCGTCACGGCGGCGGGGTTCGACCCCTACTGGTTCGCCGTGATCCTCACCATCAACATGGAGATCGGGCTGATTTCGCCCCCGGTCGGCCTCAACCTTTATGTCATCAACGGGATCGCGCCGGACATTCCGCTCAAAACGATCCTTCTCGGATCGCTGCCTTACGTCCTATGCATGATCGCAGCGATCGTGATCCTGTCGATCTTTCCATGGCTCGCGACCGGTCTGCCGACCCTCGTGATGGGACCTGCCCTATGAACCACCTCATCGATCAACTCCTGACCGGCAAGGATGCCGCCGCCCCGTTCGCCGAGGTCCCCGGCAATCCGACGCGATTCTACACCTACGGCGACGCCGCCGAGATCTCCGGCCGGTACGCGGCCCGCCTCATCGAGCTCGGCGTGAAGCCGGGGGACCGCGTCGCCGTCCAGGTGCCGAAGTCCATCGAGGCGCTGATGCTCTACCTCGCGGTGGTGCGTGCCGGCGGCGTCTTCCTGCCGCTCAACACCGCCTACACCCCGTCGGAGGTGTCGTACTTCGTCGGCGACGCGGAGCCGGTGCTCGTGTTCTGCGACCCGAAGGACGAGGCCGCCATCCGCCCCATCGCCGAAGAGAACGGCGCGCGGATCGAGACGCTGGGCGTCTCCACCGGCCCCGGCGACACGGCCGGCAGCTTCCTCGCCGGTCTCTCGGACGGCCTCTCGCTGGGGGCGGACGTGCCGCGCGGTCCGGACGATCTCGCCGCGATCCTCTACACCTCCGGCACCACCGGCCGTTCCAAGGGGGCGATGCTCTCGCACGACAACCTCGCCTCCAACTCGGCGACGCTGGTCGGGCACTGGCGCTTCACGCCGTCCGACGTCCTCATCCACGCCCTGCCGATCTACCACACGCACGGCCTCTTCGTGGCCACGAACACGGTGATGATCTCCGGCGCGTCGATTATCTTCCTGCCGAAGTTCGACGCGAAGGAGGTGATCTCGCTGATGCCGCGCGCGACCGCGCTGATGGGCGTTCCGACCTTCTACGTGCGCCTCATCGCCGAGCCGGAGCTGGGCGAGGCGTCGAAGTCGATGCGCCTCTTCGTGTCGGGTTCGGCGCCGCTGCTCGCCGAGACGCACGACCGCTTCCGCGAGATCACCGGCATGGCGATCCTCGAACGGTACGGCATGACCGAGACCAACATGAACACCTCCAACCCCTACGACGGCGACCGCCGCGCGGGGACGGTCGGCTTCCCGCTGCCGGGTGTGGAGCTGCGCATCGTCGATCCGGAGGCGTCGGAGCTGAAGATCCTGCCGCAGGGCGAGATCGGCATGATCCAGGTCCGCGGCCCCAACGTCTTCAAGGGCTACTGGCGGATGCCGGAGAAGACCGCGGAGGAACTCGCCGCCGACGGCTGGTTCACCACCGGCGACCTCGGCAAGGTCGACGAGCGCGAGTACGTGCACATCGTCGGGCGCGGCAAGGACCTGATCATCTCGGGAGGCTTCAACGTCTATCCGAAGGAGGTGGAGAGCGTGATCGACGAGCTGCCGGGGGTCGACGAGTCCGCGGTCATCGGCGTGCCGCATCCCGACTTCGGCGAGGGCGTCATCGCCGTCGTGGTGCCGCGCGCGGGCGAGACGCTCGACGCCGCGACGATCGAGGCGGCGCTCAAGGACAAGCTCGCCCGCTTCAAGCAGCCCAAGCTGATCGAGTTCGTCGACTCCCTGCCCCGCAACACCATGGGCAAGGTGCAGAAGAACGTCCTGCGCGAAAAGCACGCCGGCGCCTTCAAGCCGTAACGCGGCCGGCCGGCCGGGACCTCCGGCCGTCCACCCGCCGGGCCACGCTGCGCGCCGCGAACCGCACCGGACGCGCGCCGACCCGGTCCCGCGCGGCGCTCCGCCGACGGGGGGCGAGGTGCCGGGCTTTCGCGAGCGGGCATGAAATTTCCGCCCGGGTGTTTCCACCGGGGCGGCGCGTGCTCTAGACAGCCAGCGCGTCCAAGACGGTTCCGGTATCCTGCGCCGGTCGCCTTGCCGTCCCGACCCGTCCACCGAAGCGAACCCCCGACGTGACTTCCGCCATCATCGGCAGCCATCGACCCGGCCCCCGGCGTGCCGGTTCCCCCGTGCCGACGCCGTGCTGACCCGCCTCGTCGCGGGCCTCTCCTGGCTCGGCCGGCGGGGTCCGGCCGCGCTGGTCGTGCTGATGCTGGTCGGCATGGCCCTGCCGCCGCTCGGCGCGATCCTGCGGCCCTATGTCGGCGAGGGGGTGTTCGCCCTCCTCGTGCTCGCCTTCATGCGGATCGACCCGGAGCGGCTGAAGGCGACGGTGCGCCGGCCCGGCACGGCGCTGCTCAGCCTGGGCTGGACGATGCTTGCCGTTCCGCTCTGCGCCTACGTGGGCCTCACCGCGCTCGGCGTCGACGAGAGCGCGCCCGACCTCTACCTGTCGCTGATGCTCCAGTCGGTCACGATGCCGATGATGGCGACGCCGAGCATCGTCATGATGATCGGCCTCGACGGGACGATCGCGCTGGTCGGCATCGTCCTCGCCGGCCTGACGATGCCGGTCCTCGCCCCGGCGATCCTCGGCGTCGCGGGCGTTCCCATCGAGCTCGAGCCGACGCAGCTCGCGATCCTCCTCGCCGGGACGCTCGCGGGATCGGCCGCGCTCGGCCTCCTGGTGAGGCGGGTCGTCGGCGCGGCGCGCATCCAGCGCAACCGCGAGGCGATCGACGGCATGAACGTCATGTGCATGTTCGTCTTCGCAGTCGCGGTGATGGGCGACGTCATACCGTCCTTCCTCGCCGATCCGTGGTACGCGGCCGGCCTGACGCTCGTCGCCTTCGCCGCGAACGTCGGGCTGATGATGGTGTCCTGGCTGGTCCTGCGGCCCGCCGGGGGGCGGACGGCGCTGGCCATGGCCGTGACCGCCTCGCAGCGCAACATGGGGCTGATGCTGGCCGTCGCCGGGTCGGCCCTGCCGGGCACCGTCTGGCTCTACGTCGCCCTCGGCCAGTTCCCGATCTACCTCGCCCCGGTCGTCCTCAAGCGGGTCGCCACATACCTCAAGTGAGACTGCGGCGCAGCCATTCCGGTACGGAAAGGCCGCTGCCGCCGGCGGGCTCGGGTCCCACCAACGATCAGTCCCGCCTGACCGCCGGAGCCACCGTCGCGCTTTCCCCCTGGCGGCGGCTCCGGCGATCAGGCTCCCGCCCCGGATTGCGTGAGCGCTGGCGGGGAAGGCTCGGTGCCAGGGGCGGGAGCGGGTTGCGGAAAGCGGGTGCTAGACCGCTACGGCCGCCTCGAGCCTCGGTTCGGTCCGGGCCAGCCATTCCTCGTAGGCGGCGACGAGGGCGCGCTTGATCCGCGTTTCGCGTTGGTCGACCCGGTCGATCGCGGCGAGGACCCCCGGGATCTGCGTCCGCTCGCCGGTGCGCGCGAGCTTCAGGAGGTCGTAGTTCAGCGCCCTGAGACCCTGGATCAGCGCCTCGATCTCCTCGCACCAGGCCTCGAAGCTCTCCGTGTCGTGCCGCAGGGCGCGCCAGAAGAAGGCGAAGCCGTGCTCGTACGCGTACTTGCGCACGAGGAGGATGGGGAACTCGGCGACCGCCGCCTCGATGCCGGCGAGCGTCCGGCCCGGCCCGGCATGGATCGCCACGATCTCGCGCAGCGAATCCATCAGCGGATTCCGGCGCTTCAGGCTCTCCTCGAAATAGGCCGCGAGGTCTTCGCGGTGCGGCGGATGGGCTCCGGCGCGGTCGATCACGTAGCCGCCCTCCACCGTGGGCTGCGAGATCGCCGCGGCGACATCGACCACCGGCATCCGCCCCTCCCAGCGGTAGTCGACGTCGCGCACCAGCCACGTCGCCGCGTCCTCGGTGCGCTCCAGCAGGAGGTAGTGGGGGAACGGGTTCTTGTTGAAGATGTTCTCCCGGCCCTGCAGATGGAACATGTCGAGCATGACCATGATGTCCTCGTGCGGGGTGCGCCGGGCGAGGAGGTGGTTCATCCGCGTCAGGTTCTCGGCCTTGGTCCGGCGGGCGTCGTACCAGGGGCGCACGGTGCAGCCGTAGAGCCGCTCGGCCCAGGTGCGGAAGAACTCCTGGTCCATCCCCGCCTCGTGGTACTTCATGAACGAGCCGTCGCCGGTGACGAACGGCGCGTCCCAGACGCCGAAGTAGAGCGGGCGGTGGTCGACGCCGGGCGCCCGCTTCATGGCGTCCGCGACGCAGCTCACGAAGCAGTGCACCTTGATGTCGATGTAGTCCTCGCCGTGGACGCCCTCGCGGCGCGCCGCCTCGTCGAAGGCCTCGCTGGCGGTGATCGGCGTCGCGGCGGTCTCGCCCGTGGCGGCCGGTGCGGCGAGGTAGAGGTCGGCAAAATCGCCCACCGTTTCGGCGGCGCGGGTGGCGATGGCCTCCTCCGGCGCGACGAGGCCGTGGTCGGTCTCGAGGTGCAGCAGGAGGTTCATCGTCATCAGCGAGTCGAGCGCGAGGTCCGGGCCGAGGCGCGCGTCGGGGCCGAACGCTGCCATGTGGCGGTTGGCGAGGCGCTCGCGCAGCACCGTCTCGATGGCGGCGATGATGTCGTTGCGGGTCGTCGTCATGGTCTCACGCGTGCTCCAGGTCGCCCGCGGCGAAGGCGGCGGCGATCTCGCGGCGGTTGATCTTGCCGTTGGCCTGGCGCGGCACGGCAGGCACCTTCGCGGAGACGGCCGGGAGCTGGTGTCCGGCGAGCCGTTCGCCGCACCAGGCCCGCAGCGCGGCCTCGTCGACCCTCGCGTCGCCGGAATAGACCAGCGCGACGCGCTCCCCCGCGAACGGGTCGGCGACGCGGAAGGCGACGGCGTCGGTGACGCCCGGCATCGCCATCACCGCGTCCTCCACCTCCTTGGGGAAGACGTTGAGGCCGGCGACGTTGATGGTGTCGTCGAGCCGGGAGAGGAAGACGAGCGTCCCGTCCGCCCGGTAGCCGAGGTCCCGCGTCGCCACCGTGCGCCACGGGGTCGCGAGGCGGATCTCCACCGGGGCGTCGCGGCTGCCGTCCTCGAGGAGGCGGTGGTGCGGCAGGACCGCGCCCATGTCCGCCGAGCGCTCGGTCTGCGGGTTCACCGCGATGACGCCGGACTCGGACGTGCCGTACTGCTGGAAGAGGTTCGTGATGCGGCCGCGGATCGCCTCGAACCACGGCTCCGGCAGCAGCGTGCCGGAGGTCATCGCCGCGTGGATGCGCTCGTCCCCCGACAGCATCCGCGCCAGCGTGTGGAGGACCGCTGGCGAGGTGTAGAGCACCGGCCGCTCCACCTCGGCGAGGCGGCGCAGGAGGTGGCGCGGGTTGTCCGGCCGCACCACCACCGGCATCGCCCCCCGCTTCAGCCCTGCGAGCAGGCCGCAGATGAGGCCGTAGGAGTGGGACGTCGGCGCGGCGACGACCGGGGTCATCCCCTCCGGGGCGGTGAACGCGGCCACGTAGGAGGCGAGCTCGTCCTCGATCTCGCCGAAGGTGCGGGCGATGGGCTTCGGCGCGCCGGTGGTGCCGGACGTCATCTGCACGAGCTGGCCCGGGGCGAGCGTCGCGGCGCTCTCGGGCAGCGGTTCGGGCGGCGCATTGCCGTAGATGAGGTGGCTGCAGCCGGCGGCGATGGCGATCCGTCGCGCGGCGGCCGGCGGGCTCGCCGGATGGACCGGCACCACGCTCGCCCCCGCCTCGCGCAGGGCGAAGAAGGCGGCGAGCCAGACGGCCGGGTCCTCGTGGCACACGGCGTAGCTGCGGTCCGGCCGCAGCGGCAGGGCGGCGCCCCCCGCGAGCTCGGCGAGGCGGGCGGTGAGGGCGTCGCGGTCGTAGCGATGGCCGTCGATCTCGATCATGCCTTGGCACTCTGTGTTCGGATGAAGGGGGTTGGGGACGGCATGGCCGGGCAGGGCGTCCGGATCGTGCGGGTCGACCGGCGCCAGCTTCTGGGAGACGAGCGACTCCACCTTGATCCGTGCGGTTTCGTGGCCGAACCGGGCGAGGCGCTCCTCCAGCCCCTCCTCCCGGGCGTGCCGGCGGATGCGTTCGCGCACGCGCTCCCAGAAGGCGCGCTCGGGGTAGGCGTAGGCGGCGCCGAGGAGAGCCGAGACCTCGGTCAGGTTGAAGACGAAGAGCGTGTCCATGACCGTCCAGCGCAGCTCCTCGATGTCGCGCATCCAGAAGAAGAGGTCCGGCGTCGGGTCGCGGTAGGCATCGTCGAGGGCACGGAAGCTGGGCGGCGGATGGCCGGGCGGCAGCAGCTCCTCGACGTACTCGACGCTGTCGTGGAAGTCGCGGAGGGCGATGCGGACCGGCCAGCCGTCCCTGAGGACGAGGATCATGTTCTGCCCGTGCGCCTCGAGCGCGATGCCGTGCGCCACCATGAGGTGCCAGACGGGGAGCACCGCCACCTCGATGAGGCGCTCCACCCACGGCTCCAGCCCGTGCCTGGCGATGAACGGGTCGATGAACGGCCGGCCGTCGTCCTCCACCGCCATCAGTGCGGTGAAGGGGACCGCGCGCTCGCCGTGGCCGAGCCTCGCCTCGACGCTGTCGCGCCAGAGCGCCGAGGTGCGGTCGGAGAGCGGGTCGTCGCGGTCGAGGACGACGCCGGCGTACTCCTCCAGGAGCGTCACGGGCATGCGCCGGAAGGCCGGGTCGCCGGCGATGATCCCCGCCAGCCACGCCGACAGGTGCGGCGCGGCCACGACGCTGTGCGGCGGCAGGACGCGGCGGATCGACGTGTTGGTGACGTCGATCGGGAGCTTGATGCAGGCCGCCGCCGGGCGGTCGACGTTGAAGAGCGTGCGCAGCGACTGGCCGGCGAGGTAGCGGTCTCCGGTGGCGCCCAGCGGGATCACCGCGCCGGCGGAGATGGCCGCTGCGAACGTCCCGTCGAGCTGCGCGAGCTGGAAGGGGTGGACCGGCAGGAGGCCCGTGGCCTCGAGCGACCAGCCCGCGCGCTCGGCGACGACGGCGGCCTCCTCCGCGCCCGCCGGGCCGATCGCCTCGGCCCAGAAGTCGGGCCGGGTCGCCGCGCCCGACAGCGAAAGCCGCTCGCGCCGCACCATCAGCCAGATGAGGCGGAACGGCGGGGCGCCCTGGCCGTAGCGGGCCTGATCGGCGGCGGTGAAGCCGGTGCGGGACCGGAACGACGGATGATACGGGTGCCCCTCGTCGAGCGCCGATTCGAGGGCCGCGAAGGACGCGTCCCGCCGCTCGCGGAGGCGGGTGCCGACGCGGCCGCCGGCGTCGATGGTGGCCGCCAGCTCGGCCTCGAAGCGGGGCGCGGCCGGGGAGGCGGCGGCGACGTCGTGGATGAGCTGGGCGACGGTCCCGGTGGTCCAGCGCCCGCCGGCGTTCATCTCGACGCCGCCGGGCGCGAGGCGCGGCCGCCCGAACGGGCCGATCCGCCCGAAGGCGCGCCAACGCCGGCCGGTCGCCGTCCAGGTGAAGACGGTGCCGAAGGCGTCGCCGCTGGTCCGCACGTCGATCCTCCCCTCGTAGATCAGCGCGGCGGCGAGCTGGCGCAGGACGCGGTCCTGCGGGCGGGCGACGTCCTCAAAGGGTAAGGGCATGGCGATCGGCCTGGGTTCCGCCGAGCGGGGCGTCGAAGAGGACGTTGGGGCCGCGTGCGTAGAGCGGCCAGCCGTCGCCGCCGCCCAGCTCGTCGATGTCGAACAGGCGCGCGGCGAGGTTGCCCTTCATGGTGATGGTCGGTTCGTCGAGGAGGCGGCGGCAGAAGCGGCGACCGGCGGCCTCCGTCTCGATCGCCAGCCGCTCGATGCGCGCGCGCAGGAGGGCGATGAGCGCGCCCTCGTCGGCGAGCCCGTCGCGGCCCAGCCGGGCGATCACCGCGAAGATGTGGTTGACGACGAGGTAGTAGGCGAAGCGGTCGTTGATCTCGGCCTCGTCGAAGAAGAGGTCGTCGATCTCGTCCGCCTCGGGGATCACCTCGAGCAGCCGGTGGCGGTAGGTGTCGGCGAGGTAGTAGCCCTGGTTGTCGCGGTAGAACGAGGCTGTCGGGCGCCCGCCCTCCAGCTTCACGAGCGCGTTCTGCTGGTGCGCCTCGAGGGCGATCCCGGTCGCGTCGTAGAGCAGCACCAGCGGGACGAAGGCGACGTCGAGGTAGGCCGCGAACCAGGCCCGCGCGTCGCCGGGCGAGAGGGCGACGAGGCGGGCGAGCAGCGAGGCCTCGCCCGGCAGCGGCTCGCCGGTGAGCGCGGCGACGGTGATCGCTCCCGCCGCGCGCGGGCCGCGGAACGGGTTCTGCCGCAGGATGGTCTCGAACCCGCTCTCGGCGCGGCCTGGGAGGGTGACGGTCGCGAACGCCGTGTCGAGGAGGATCGAGAACGCCGGGAAGCCGTCGAGCACGCGGGTGCGGCGGAAGTAGCGCGCGATGGCGACGCCGGCATAGAGCTCGTTGCGGCGGCTGCGGCGGATGGAGTTGGTGATCCGCACCGGCAGGCTGAACTTCAGCATGAACGGAGCGTCCTCGCAGTAGACGGTCCGCATGGACGACGTCGCCTTGAACTCCGGGCCGATGGCGCCGAGCGGGCGCAGCGCACCGTCCGTCATCAGGGCCTCCACCTCGCCGTCGAGCATCAGCGCCTGCGCCTGGAGGGGGTGCATCAGGATGAGCCTCTCGCCGGGCGCGAGGTCCGGCCGCGCGATCCGCTCCATGCAGCGCGTCGCCGGGCACCGGCCGGCAGTGCGTTCCTCGACGATCTCGGCGCGGGCGGCGAAGCCGACGAGCTGGAAGGCGCCGCCGCTCTCCGGACCGTAGACGCCGCGCTGCCACTCGGTGACGCCCTGCATGCTCTTGGGCGTCGGATGGAAGCTGTGGCCGAAGACGATGGACTGCTCAGCGGCGATGAAGTCCATCCGGGCCGGGCGGCCCGCGCTGCCGGCGACGTTGGCGGCGATCGCCTGGCAGCTCAGCAGGACGCGCAGGTAGAGCTCGACCTCGCGGGCGCGCGCGGCGGGCGATCCGTTGCCGACGCGGCAGTAGGCCTCGCGCAGGAGACGGGCGACGGCGTCGAGCGGCTCGGTCGCGGTCCATCGCGGGCGGGTCGCGTCGGCCCAGCGGTGCCACAACATGCCGAAGCGATGCGGACCGCAGCGCGAGCGGACTTCTATTTCCGCGCGAAGGGCGCCGCCCTCGCCGGTGAGCTGCCACTCGATCCCGTTCTTGTCAGCCTGCGAAAAATCGCGGCCCCGGTCGATCTCGCGGAGGTAGCAATTGGCAAACGTCTCGAACGTCGCCCGGACCGCGATGTCGAAGGCGTCCTCCGCACTTATGGCCGTCGTGCTCACGGTATCTCCAGGGCTCGGCGCGATGCCGAAACCCGCCAGGGTGCGACCAAGCGCCCGAATCGTCAGTATGTTCGAGGCGACATAGCGCCCGTCCGTGGCGATAACAAGGAAACTGAACTTAAAGAGTCAACAATTTTGTAGGATGAACCGGGCACCTGAACCACTATCGAAATGGAACAGCTATAAATTGAGAAGCAAAAGCGTTGCAGGCCGGTCACAGTGATCTTGGCACGCCTGCAATAATCCAGAAAAGGATATTGGACTCAGATAGTCATATAAAAATCGCGTCCGTAAAAGTTGACCGTCCACGTCAGATTATCGGGCTGCGAAAGGGTTCGACCAATGCGCCACTCCCTCGTCCTGCTGGCCGCCTCCGCCAGTGTTTTTCCCTTGGAGGCGCTCGCGCAGACCGGGGTGATCGTGCTCGACCCGGTGGTCGTCGCCGGCGACCAGACCGGCGAGGGCGCGGGAGACGATGGCGCTGCCGCGGCGGCCGGGCAGGGCGGCGCGATCGCCGGCACCGGCGACACGGGCGCGCCCGGCAGCTTCGCCATCACGCCGGAGGAAATCGCCCGGACCAACCCGTCCGACCTGCAGGAGCTCTTCATCGACGAGCCGTCGGTGACGGTCGGGTCGTCCATCCCCGCGTCGCAGAAGATCTACGTGCAGGGCGTCGAGGAGACGAACCTCGCCATCACGATCGACGGCACGCGGCAGAACAACAAGGTCTTCCACCACAGCGGCACGACCTACATCGACACCGACCTCCTGAAGGCCGTCCGCGTCGATCCCGGCGTGGCACCGGCCGACGCGGGCCCCGGCGCGCTCGGCGGCGCGATCGCCTTCGAGACCAAGGACGTCGGCGACATCCTCGAGCCGGGCAAGATGTTCGGCGGCCAGGTCACCGGCGAGTACCAGACGAACGGCGACATCTGGTCTACCAGCGGGACCCTCGCCGGACGCTATCAGGGCTTCGAGGCGTTGCTCTTCGGCAAGTTCGCCGACGGCGGCCTGCGCGAGGACGGGAACGGCAACGAGATCATCGGCTCCGGGACGCACCTCCTGTCGGGACTCGGCAAGGTGGCCTATCAGGCGCCGACCGGCGACCGCATCGAGGCGGCGTTCGAGATCGTCAACGACGACGAGGACCGGCCCTACCGCGCCAACATCGGGCAGGTCATCGGCGGCCGCCCGTTCCCGCTGACGCGCCCCTACGACATCACCCGGCAGAACTACACGGTGACCTACACCGACGAGACGCCGCTGCCCTACTGGGACCCCAAGGTGCAGATCGGCTTCAGCAAGACCAACCTCGACATCGAGGAGCCTGACCAGGAGAGCTACGGGCGCACCCAGTCCCTCAACGGCCGCGCGCAGAACACCTTCAGCGGCGAGTACGGCTCGCTGGTCTTCGGCACCGACTTCTACGTCGACGAGGCGGAGCTCGACTACCGCTACCTCCCGGACCGGGCCTGGGACGAATCGGGCACCGAGCGGGCGCAGAACATCGGCTTCTACTCGCAGGCGCGGCTCGATCTCACCGAGCGTGTCCGGGCGTCCGGCGGCGCGCGCGTCGACGTGCAGCACTTCGAGGGCATCGACGGTGAGGGCGAGTGGAACGCCGGTCCCTCACTCAACCTGTCGGGCGAGGTGGACCTGACCAGCTTCCTGACCGCCTACGCGGGCGTCTCCCACGTCTGGGGCGGGATTCCGCTGGCGGAGAACTTCATCATCAACCCGACCTGGGTCTACGACGGCGACCTGAAGCCGACGACCTCCGACAACGTCGTCGCCGGCCTCAAGGGCGAGTACAACGGCTTCTCCGCCGGCGCGAAGGTCTTCCAGACCCGCATCTACAACGCGCGCACGCCGAGCTACAACGAGGGCCCGGTCGTCCAGCGGGACGTGCGCACCCGGGGCTACGAGCTCTCGGCCGGCTACGCCAACAACGGCTTCAGCGGCCGCGTCGCCTACGCCTACGTCGACGCCGAGATCGACGGCCGGCCGGCCGACACGGACGTCGGCCAGTACCTCACCACGCCGGTGGGCCACATCGTGACCGGCTCGGCCTCCTACCTCTACGCGCCGTGGGGGGTCAGGGTCGGCGCCAACATCGAGGTCGCGTTCGAGTACGACGACACCTACGACGCCGACATCGCGGGCGCCGGCGAGCCGCTGCCGGGCTACGAGGTGGTCAACGCCTTCGCGGAGTGGACCCCGGTCCAGTTCCCGAACCTCACCCTGCGCGGCGAGGTCAACAACGTCTTCGACGAGGCGTACGTCGCGCGCGGCACCTACGGCACCGAGTACGGCTCCGTTGTCCCGCTCTACGAGCCGGGGCGCTCCTTCCTCCTCAAGGCGACGGCGCGTTTCTGATGGCGATCATCGACCCCACCGCCGCGGGCCGTTCGGCGGCACACGTCCCGACGAGCCACGCGCAGCGCTACGTCACCCAGCTCGCCAGGCATTTCGCGCACAAGATCGACGTCGAGACCGGCGACGGCATCGCCGTCTTCCGCTTCGAATGCGGCACAGCGACCCTCACCGCGCGGAGCGAACGGCTCGACATCGAGGTCGACAGCCCCGACGCGGTGCAGCGGGTGGAGACGGAGGAGGTGGTGGAGGGCCACCTCGTCCGCTTCGCCTTCCGCGAGGCGCTCGGCCCGCTGGACTGGCAGAGCCGGGCCCGCTCCCTGCCCGAGCGCTAGGGCGGGACATGCGATAGATCAAGTCAGGCGCGAACGGATTGATATAATTGTACCTATATCGGCTGTCTTGCGCCTGTTCTTATTTGGACATACGTTTCTCAGTAAGTCGGCGTTTATAAACGCAATAAACGATCTCGTGGGAGGGCAGCGAGATGCGATCTCTTCGATTTATGACGGCTCTCTCTGCGTCCTTAATCGCCATGGCCGCCCATGCCGTGCCTGGCGTTACGACGTCAAATGTGAATTTCAGGGCGGGTCCTGGTACAAATTACGAGTCGCTGGGAGTACTTCCCGGCGGAACCTCCGTCGATATCGGCGATTGCGACGCTGCGGGGAGCTGGTGCGCCGTCAACGCCAACGGAACCGACGGGTTCGTCAGCGGCAACTACCTTCAGGAGGTCGACCTGCCGGTCGAGGCTCCGCCGGGAACCGATCTGGTCGAGGCGACGGGCGACCCCGTCGGCGACCAGGGCTCGGAGCTCTCCGAAAGCGATCTCGACACCCTCGTCGCGCCGATCGCGCTCTATCCCGACAACCTGATCGCGCAGGTTCTCGTCGCGGCGACCTACCCCTTGGACATCGTCAAGGCGGGCCGCTGGGTCGATGCCAACAAGGACCTCCCCGCCGATCAGCGCGAGACGCAGGCCAACGCGCAGGGCTGGGACGAGAGCATCGCCATCCTCGCCACCGGCTTCCCGACCGTGATCGAGATGATGGCCAAGGACCTCGACTGGACCGAGGACCTCGGCGACGCGATGCTCGCGCAGAGCGACGACGTCCTCGACGCCGTCCAGCGCCAGCGCGCCCGCGCCCAGGCGGTGGGCAACCTGCAGAGCAACGAGGCCCAGACGGTCGAGACCGTCAACAACACCATCGTCATCGAGCCGTCGCAGCCGGACAAGGTCTACGTCCCGAGCTACAATCCGGTGACGACCTACACCACGCCCGTGGTGCAGCAGCCGGTCTACGTGGACACGACGAGCAACAACTGGGACACCGGCGCCGTGCTGGCGACCGGCGCCATCGCGTTCGGCACCGGCCTCGCGATCAACTCGCTCTTCAACAACAACTACAACCGGGACTACTGGTACGGCCCGCCGCGGGTCCACTGGGACGACCACTACGTCTACCCGCGTCCGGGCTACCGGCCTCCGCCGCGACCGGGCTGGGACGGGCGTCCGGGCCGTCCGGGACGGCCCGGCGGCGACATCAACATCGGCGGCGACGTCAATATCGACCGGCCCCTGCGTCCGGGCGACCGCCCGGGCCGTCCCGGGGACCGGCCCAACCGGCCCGGGTTCGACCGGCCCGGCGGGGATCGTCCCGGCGGCAACCGCCCGGGCAACCGTCCCGGCGGCAACCGTCCCGGCGCCAACCGGCCGGGCGACGGCACCGGCGCCTGGAAGCCGGACGACCGCAAGCGCCAGCAGGCCCGCCGCGACATCGAGAACCGCAAGCGCGGCGACGCGGGCAACCGCCCCGGCGGCCAGCGCCCCGGCGGCCAGCGCCCGCAGGCCGGCGGCAACCGGCCGGGCGGCGGCGGGCGGCCGGACCGCGCCAACGTCGAGCAGCGCCTCAAGGCAGGCTCCGGCGGCGGCGGCAAGGTGAGCAAGGGGCCGGGCCGGCCGGGCGCGAGCGCGCCGCGCAAGGCGGGCCCCTCGAACAAGGCCCTGTCGAAACCGGCGCGCACGTCCGGCACGAAGACACACAAGGCGGCCGCCCGCGGCAAGGCGAGCAGCGCCAAGCGGGCCTCGAGCGCGCCGCGCCGGCCGCAGACCCGCCAGGTCTCGCGGCCCAAGGGTGGGGCACGGTCCGCGCCGAAGCGCGCGTCACCCTCGCGGGCCGGGCCCAAGCGCACGGCCATGCACAAGTCCTCCGGCGGCCACCGGGCGAAAGCGGCCGGCCACCGGGGCAAGGCGAGCCGGGGCGGCGGTGGACACCGCGGCGGCGGACGACGGCGGTAGAAAGAAGGGGCACGACAATGAACCGCGTACTTGTGACCATCGCGGCCAGCATCCTGCCGCTCGGAGCGGCCCTCGCGGAGCCGGCCACCTACGACTCTCCGGACGCCGCCGTCGCAGCGGTGATCGACGCGCTCAACGCCAAGGACCGCGACGCGCTCCTCAAGGCCTTCGGCCCGGAGAACTCCGACGTCCTCTTCTCCGACGACGCCGAGCGGGATCGTCAGGACTGGAGCGACTTCCTCGCCAACTACAACACGATGCACCGCATCGTCGTGGATGGTGACACCGCCGTCCTCTACATCGGCGACGACCAGTGGCCGGCGCCGATTCCGATCGTGAAGGGCGAGGACGGCTCCTGGCGCCTCGACGCCGAAGCGGGCCGCGAGGAGATCGAGGCCCGGCGCATCGGCGAGAACGAGCTCGACGTCATCGACCTCGTCCGTGCCTACGTCCGCGTCCAGGCCGCGTACCGGCAGATCGACTACGACGGCGACGGCGTCATGGAGTTCGCCAGCGCCATCCTCAGCGACCCGGGCGAGCGCAACGGCCTCTACTGGCCGCCCGAGCCCGGCCTGCCGGAGAGCCCGATCGGCGACTTCGTCGCCCGGGCCTCGGCCGAGGGCTACACCGTCGACGGCGAGACCAACGAGCCGGAGCCCTATCTCGGGTACTACTTCCGCATCCTCGACAAGCAGGGACCCGGGGCGCCCGGCGGCGCGTACGACTACGTCCTCGGCGGGAACATGGTCGGCGGCCACGCGCTGGTCGCATTCCCGTCCGCCTACGGCGAGACCGGCATCATGTCCTTCCTGGTCGGCGAGAACGGGGTCGTCTACGAGGCCGACCTCGGCGACGAGACGCTCGACAAGGCGTCGGCCATCGACGCCTACGACCCGACCGGGGACTGGCTGCCGCTCGAGTAGCGGCGCCGTCGAGGCCCGGCTGCGGGCGGCGCTCCGCGCCGGCATCCTTTCGAAGGGGCGAGGGGGGTTCCCCCCTCGCGCTCCCTCCGTCTCGCCGACGGGCAGGGGTTCGGGACGATCCGGTGCTCGCCTGCGGCTCCGCTCCGGTCCTCCCGATCCCCTCGACCAGCCTGGGCCGGGTCGGCACCGCGTCAATGGGTTCGCTTCGCCCGTCCTCGCCATGCTCGCTGCGCTGCGCGTGGCTCCGGGCGGCCCATTGACCCGGCCCCGACCCTGAGAACGCGGGCTTGGGCGGGGTCGAGCGGGGCGGCGTCTAGCGGTTGCGGCCGGTCAGCGGGTTCGCGGGGTCCCAGTCGTACGAGATCGTGTCGAAGCGCATGTCCCGCGCGTCGAAGAGGAGCAGCCGGCCCCGCAGCGGCTCGCCCACGCCGAGGATGAGTTTCAGCACCTCGGTCGCCTGGATCGTGCCGACCACGCCCGTCACCACACCGAGGATCCCCGTGGCCGAGCACGTGTCGATCAGCGCGTCCGGCGGCGGGTCGGGGAAGAGGCAGCGGTAGGTCGGCCACGGCGTGCCGTCGGGCCGGATCTCGTGCGGCGTCAGCGTGGTGACCGAACCGTCGTAGCCGTTGACGGCGGCCGTCACCAGCGCGATCCCCGCCCGGCACGCGGCGTCGGACACGGCGTAGCGCGTCGCCGCGTTGTCGGACCCGTCGGCGATCACGTCGCACCCGTCGAGCAGCGCCGCCGTCTCCTCGGTGAAGCGGACCGCGTGGGTCTCGAGCGTCACCTCCGGGTTGAGGCGCGCGACGGCGTCGGCGGCGCTCTCCACCTTCGGCCGGCCGATGTCGGGCGTGCCGTGCAGGATCTGCCGCTGCAGGTTCGACAGCGAGACCGCGTCGTCGTCGATCACGCGGATCGTCCCGACCCCCGCCGCGGCGAGGTAGGCGATCATCGGCGAGCCGAGGCCGCCGGCGCCGATCACCGCCACCCGCGCGTCTTTCAGCTTCTGCTGGCCCGGCCCGCCGACGTCCGCGAGCACGAGGTGACGCGCGTACCGCTCGATCTCGGCGGGGGAGAAGGTCATCGGCCAGTGGATCCGAAGCCGCCCTCGCCCCGCTCCGTCGCGTCGAGGCTGGCGACGGGGACGGGCGTCACCGTCGCCACGGGGGCGACGACGAGCTGGGCGATCCGCTCGCCGCGCCGGATCACGAACGGCTCGTCGGAGAGGTTGACGAGGATGACCTTCAGTTCGCCCCGGTAGTCCGCGTCCACCGTGCCGGGGGAGTTGAGGACGGTCACGCCGTGGCGCGCGGCGAGCCCCGAGCGGGGGCGGACCTGCGCCTCCGTCCCCGGCGGCAGGGCGATGGCTATGCCGGTCGGCACCATCGCCCGGCTCCAGGGCGCGAGCGTCAGCGGCTCGTCCGCCGGGACGGCGGCGGGAAGGTCGAGCCCGGCGGCCGCCGCGCTGGCGTAGCCGAGGCCGAGGCCCTCACCGTGGGGGAGGAGAATGTACGGGACGTCGATCATGGCGATTGTCTAGCACCCTGGGTGGCGTGGCGGCAGCCGCGATCAGCGCGGGGCGGGTCCGAGCGCAGCGGCGATCCGCGCGACCAGACGCTCGCCGACCTCGGCCTTGGAGAGGCGCGGCCAGTCCTCGACGCTGTCCGGCGTCACGAGATGCACGGTGTTGTCGCCGCTGCCGAAGACGTCCCTGGAGACGTCGTTGGCGACGATCCAGTCGCAACCCTTCCGCTTCAGCTTGTCGCGCGCGTACTCGATGACGTTCTGGGTCTCCGCCGCGAAGCCGACGACGAGGCGGGGCCGCTCCGCGCCCTTGGCGACGGTGGCGAGGATGTCCGGGTTCTCGGTCAGGTTCAGCACCGGCGGGGCGCCGGTCTTCTTGATCTTCTGCGTCGCCGCGTCGACCCGGAAGTCGGCGACGGCGGCGGCCATCACCGCCGCGTCGGCGGGGAGGGCGGCGGTCACCGCCTCCAGCATGTCGCGGGCGGATTCGACGGCGCGGAGGTCGACGCCCGGCGGCGTCGGGATCGTCACCGGGCCGGAGACCAGCGTCACCCGTGCGCCGGCGGCGGCGAGCGCGCCGGCGATGGCGTGGCCCTGACGGCCGGACGAGCGGTTGGCGATGTAGCGCACCGGGTCGATGGGTTCGTGAGTCGGCCCGGAGGTCACGATCACGTGCCGGCCGGCGAGGGGGCGCGGTGCGGGCGACAGGATCGCATCGACCGCCGCGAGCAGCGCCTCGGGCGCGGCGAGGCGGCCGACGCCGGCCTCGTTACGCTCGGCCATCTCGCCCGCCTCGGGGCCGACGAAGCGCACCCCGTCCGCCTCGAGCCGGGCGACGTTCCGCCGCGTCGCCGGGTGGGACCACATGAAGGGGTTCATCGCGGGGGCGACGAGGACCGGTGCGCCGGTCGCCAGCAGCGTCGCCGCGGCCAGATCGTCGGCGCGGCCGGCCGCCATGCGGGCGAGGATATCCGCCGTCGCGGGGGCGACGAGGACGAGGTCGGCGGAGCGCGCGAGGCGGATGTGGCCGATCTCCCGCTCGCAGTCGAGGTCGAAGAGGTCGGTCAGGACCGGGGCGTTGGAGAGCGCGCCGACGGAGAGCGGCGTGACGAAGCGCGTCGCTGCCTCGGTCATGACGACCGGCGTCTCGTGGCCACGCTCGCGCAGGCGGCGGATCAGGTCGAGGACCTTGTAGGCCGCGATGCCGCCGGAGATCACGATGAGAATGCGCGCCATCAGCGAATCCGGATTGAACCCGGGCGGATGCGGTCGTCCGGTCGGGTCGTCATGTCAGCGGCCGAACTTCGTCGGCGCCTCGGAGATGACCTTCGATTCGCCGCCCGCAATGACCTCGTACACCGCGAGGCCGCGCTCCGACAGTCCGTCGCGGGTCAGGCGGAAGACGCCGTCGACGCCGAGGAAGCCGTCGCTCGTCTGCAGCGAGTTGGCGCGGAAGGCGCCGTCTCCCCGCGCGCCGACAAGGCCGTTGGCGAGCAGCGTCGCGTCATAGACGAGCGAGGCGGTCCGCGGCGGGTTGGATCCGTAGGCGGCGGCGTACTTTTTCGAGAAGTTGGCGAACCCCCCGGGCGCGGGGCCGGGGTACCATGCGCCGACCAGCGCGGGGGAGGAAATGATCGCCTTGTTGGCCCACTGCCCGCTGCCCAGCAGCTTGGGCGAGAGGCCGGCGTTGGCGAAGATCTTCGCCGCGTTGGACGGATCGTCGCCGCCGTTCGGGACGAAGAGGGCCTGGAACGCGCCGCGGCTCGTCAGCGACTGCGCGGAGGCTTCGATCTCGCCCTGATTGTAGCGCTCGATCGCGATGGCGCGCCCGCCCGCTGAGGATACGGCCTCGCGGAAGGCGGCTTCCATCACGAGGCCGTAGTTGTTGTTGGGCACCAGCGCGGCGAAGCTGTTCATGCCCTGGCTCGCGGCGTAGGCGACGATGCGCGTCGCGTCCTGTCGCGGCAGGAACGAGAGCAGGTAGACGCCGCGGCCGGCGACGCTCGAATCGGTGGAGAAGGCGATGACCGGGACGCCGGCGGAGCGTGCCGGTTCGGCTGCGCCGCGCACCGCTTCGGCGAACACCGGGCCGAGGATCAGCCGCGAGCCGTTGCCGATGGCCTGCTCGGCGGCGGCCTTGGCGACGTCCGTCTCGCCCCCGGTGTCGCGGATCTCGACGCGGATATTGTCGGTCGCCACGTCCTTCAGGGCGAGGTCCGCGGCGTTCTCGAACGACTGGGCGAGGCCCGAGGCGCTGCCGCCGGCGCTGAGCGGCAGCAGCATGGTGACGGTGACGGACCCCTCGCCGATGATCTTGACGTTGTCCGGCTGAGTGGAAAGATCCCGTTGCGTGACGAGAGCATCGGGAGTCGGTGCGTCGCCACCGCCGAAGCCGAAGCAGCCGCCGAGGACGGTCAATGCCGCGAGGAGGCCGGCTCGCGCGGCAGGTTTTATCGTCGTCTTGAACACGGCGCTAACCTCTACCATTCATCGTCGACCATTCAAGCAGGGATACACCGTGGCACGCAGAACCTTCGTGGTCGACGGCGTTTCCTTAAACGCCGACCCCGCACCCCCAGGTCTTCACATTGTAGCGACGCCGATCGGCAATCTCGGCGACATCACGCTGCGCGCGCTGAAGACGCTGGCCGGCGCGGACATGGTCGCCGCCGAGGACACGCGCCACACCGGCCGCCTCCTGCAGCACTTCGGCATCGACGCCCACCTCGTGCGCTACGACGAGCACGGGGCGGCGGCCCAGCGCCCGCGCCTCCTCGCCGACCTCGCCGAGGGCCGCTCGGTGGCGCTGGTCAGCGACGCCGGCACGCCGCTCATCTCCGACCCCGGCTACCGCCTCGTGCGCGAGGCGCGGGACGCCGGAATCGCGGTCCACGCCGTGCCGGGTCCGGCGGCGCCGATGGCGGCGGCGTCGGTCGCGGGGCTGCCGACCGATTCGCTCCTCTTCGTGGGATTCCTGCCGCCCCGGCACGCGGCGCGCGTCGAGCGGATCCGCGAGCTGATGGCGGTCCCGGCGACGCTCGTCTTCTTCGAGGCGCCGCACCGCCTCGCCGAGACGCTGGCCGACCTCGCCGGGACGCTTGGCCCCCGCGAGGCCGCCGTCGCCCGCGAGCTGACGAAGCGGTTCGAGACGGTCGACCGCGCCCCTCTGGGGGAGCTCGCCGAGCGATACGCCGGCACCGAGACCAAAGGCGAGATCGTCCTCCTCGTGGGGCCGCCGGCGGAGCGGGGGGAGATCGACGAGGCGGAGGTGGACGCGCTGCTCGCCGCCGCGCTCGACAAGCTGCCGGCCAGCGCGGCGGCGGCGGACGTCGCCCGCGCGACCGGCCTCAAGCGCCGCGACCTCTACAAGCGCGCGCTCGCCATGAAATCCTGAGCCATTGCCTTTCGCTCATTTGCAACGCATGTGAACGGACGAGCGGGAGGCGCACCATGGTCAAGGTCGCGGTCCAGATGGACCCCATCGCAGGCATCAACATCGCCGGCGATTCCACCTTCGCACTCTTGTTGGAGGCGACACGTCGAGGACACACCCTCTTTCACACCACCCCGGACCGGCTGACGTACCGAAACGGCGTCATCTCGGCCGCGATCGAGCCTCTCGAGGTTCGTGACGAGAAGGGGAACCACTACACCCTGGGCGAACGCGTCCCGACACCGATCGACGAGATGGACGTCGTCCTGCTGCGCCAGGATCCGCCGTTCGACCTCGCCTACATCACCTCCACCCACCTCCTGGAGCGCGCCAACGCACTGGTGGTGAACGACCCGGCCGGCGTGCGCAACGCGCCCGAGAAAGTGTTCGTTCTGGAGTTCACCGACCTCATGCCGGACACGCTGATCACGCGCTCGCGCGACGAGATCGCGGCGTTCCACAAGGAGTTCGGCGAGATCGTGGTGAAGCCGCTCTACGGTCACGGCGGCGGGGCGGTGTTCAAGCTGGGGCCGAGCGATCCCAACCGCGGCTCGCTCCTCGACATGTTCGAGGCGACGTACCGCGAGCCCTACGTCATCCAGCGCTTCCTGCCCCGGGTGACCGAGGGCGACAAGCGCATCATCCTCATCGATGGCGAGTTCGCTGGGGCGGTGAACCGGGTGCCGCAGAAGGGCGAGATCCGCTCCAACATGGTCCGCGGCGGCGCGGCGGCGGCGACGGACCTGTCGCCCCGCGAGCGCGAGATCTGCGAGCGGGTCGGGCCGCGCCTGCGCGAGATGGGGCTGCTGTTCACCGGCCTCGACGTGATCGACGGGATGCTGACCGAGATCAACGTGACCTCGCCCACCGGCATCCGCGCGGTCGAGCGCCTCGGCGGCCCGAATGTCGCGGCGATGTACTGGGACGCGGTCGAGTCCAAGCTCTAGACCGCGTCAGGGCGACGGGGCGCCGCCGGCCATCGGCCGCGGCGCCGCCGGCACCTCAGACGAGGTGCCAGAGATCGGCCTCGGCGAACTGGGCCGAGCGGGCGTTGATCTCGAAGTCGAGCCCCTCGACGACGACGATGTTCTCGACCTGACCGACGGTGAGGCCGAGATCGCCGAAATCGTGGACGGTGGCGTTCGGGTCGACGTCGAACTCCGACGCGTCCTCGACCGCGAGGAAGAGCGTGTCGACGCCGCCGTTGCCGACGATCACCGTATGGTCGTCGCCGCGGTTGCGGCCCAGAAGCTCCGGGTCGGTGAAGACGAAGAAGTCGCGCCCGTCGCCGCCGCGGATCGTGTCGTTGCCCGCACCGGCGAGGATGAGGTCGCCGCCGTCACCGCCCTGCACCGCGTCGTCGCCGTCACCATCGGCGATGATGTCGATCCGCCCGCCGCCGACGAGCTGGTCGTTGCCGGAGCCGCCGATGATGAGGTCGGAACCGGCACCGCCGTCGATGACGTCGTCGCCGCGGCCGCCCATCGCGACATCGTTGCCGCCGTCCAGGATGATGGTGTCGCGCCCGTCGAGGCCGATGACGAAGTCGTCGCCGCGCGTGCCCATGAGGTCGGGGTCGTTGTCGTCGGTGCCGACGATCACGTTGGAGGTCAGGCTCTCGGCCTGGTAGGCGGCGATGATCTGGTGGAACTCGGTGGTCGGGTGGACCTGGTCGAAGAAGGCGATCTGATCCACCGGGATGTCCCGGGCGGCCGGGTTCGGCACCGGCGTCGAGCCTTCGCCGAAGTTCACCGCGAGGTCGGCGTCCCGGAACCGGAAGCTGGAGGCGTCCCGTGTCACCTCCTCGAGGATCAGGCCGAGATCGATGAGCTCGGTGGTCGCGAAGCCGCGCGTCTCGATGCGGTCGGCGATGGTCTCGAGGGCGGTGTTGAACGCCTCGACGATGTGGTCGCCGACATTGACGATAAAGTCGCTGCTGGCGTTCGAGGCGGGGAATACCTCGACGTTGGAGAGATTGTTGAAGATCAGCGTCTCGACCCCGGCCCGGAGCAGCGGGCGGGTCTGGACCAGGAGCGAGTTGGCGAGCTGCCGGCCGTAGTCCTCCGCCGCCGCGAAGATCTCGGCGTGGGTGCCGTCAGGGATCTCGAACTCGCGCGTGTCGTTGTTGCCGATGTAGATCGAGGCGGCCACGTTCGACAGATCGCCGTCCGCATTGCCGGAGTTGAGGTAGCGCGCCACCTCGTGACGGTAGTCGACGCCGAAATTGAGGTCGTCCTCGTCGGCGAAGGGGTTCAGGTCGACGGTGCCGCCGATGAGGTCCTCGATGTTCCGGTTGTCGGAGATCCGCGCGCCGCCGACGGCATAGTTCAGGTCCTCGCCACCCGTCACGCCGATGAGGCCCGGCACCAGGTCGGCATAGACCGGACCGTTCGAGAACTGGTGGTCGTAGCCGGCGGCTTCGAATGGGATCGGTACGATGGCGACCTTCTCGGACGCCTCGAAAAAGGCGCCGCTATCGGTATAGCTGGCGCCGAAATAGACGATCTCGTCGAATGTGAGCGGGGTACGCATGACGGGGCGGCTCCATTATTGTTCTGGCGGCCGACGCGATGCGATGGGGGATGGAACGTCTGCCGGCTGCAGAGCCTCAACGCGCGAGACCGCGGATTGGTCTCATCCGCGGCAGTCCGGATTTTCGCGCCGCCGTTAGCCGGGAGGACTTTCCGGCCCGCGGGCAGGCGTTCCGGGCATGGCCGCCCGGCCGCCGGTCAGATGAGGTGCCAGAGGTCCGCCGTCGCGATCTGGTCGGAGGAAATCGGAAGCTCCTCAAAGCCTTCGACGACGATGATCTCCTCGAACTGCCCCGCCGTGACGCCGAGCGCCTCGAAGACGTTGACGGCGGTCGGGTCGTCGAATGTCGCGTCGCCGGCGTCGGCGACACGCAGGACCAAAGTATCGGTCCCCTCGCCGCCGCACAGCACCGTCTGGTCGCCGCCCCGCCGGTCTCCGCCGACGAGCGAGGGCTCGGTCCAGACGACGACGTCGTCCCCGGCGCCGCCGCGCGCGGTGTCCGACCCCGCGCCGACGATCAGGAGGTCGTTGCCGCCGCCGCCCGCAAGCCCGTCGTCGCCGGTCCCGTCGGCGAGGATGTCGTCGTCGCCTCCGCCGGTCACCGTGTCGTCGCCGGCGCCGCCCATCAGGAGGTTATCGCCCGGCCCGCCGACCAGCGAATCGTTGCCGAGGCCGCCGATCGCGATGTCGTCGCCGAGGCCGAGTTCGGCCGTGTCGTCGCCGTCGCGGCCCAGGAAGAGGTCCGACTGCATGGTGCCGGTGACGTCGCTGGCGAGCGCGTCGCCGATGACGACGTTGGCCGTGAGGCTCGCCGCCTCGAAGGCCGCGATGATCTCGTGCATCTCCGTCGTCGGGTGGACCAGGTCGAAGAAGATGAGCTGGTCCTGCGGGATGTTGCGCGCGCCGAAATTCGGAATCGGGGCCTTGCCGCCGCCGAGATAGACCGAGATGCCGGGGTCGCGGAAGTTGAAGGACGCCGCGTCGCCGGTCACCTCCTCGAACAGGACGTCGAGGTGGACGACCACGGCGGTGGTGCCCATGTCCTCGAGGTCTTCGGCGATCGAGGCGAGCGTCTCGTTGTAGGCGGCGACCACGGCGTCGCTGATGAGGCTGTCGTTGGGCCGCTCGTAGCGGGTGACGGGGAAGACGCCGGAATCGGGCAGCGTGTTGAAGATCACCGTGCCGACGCCGAGGTCGATCGCCGGCGCGGTCTCCTCCAGCATCGCGTCGGCGAGGGCGACGCCGAAGTCGTGCGCGGCGGCGAGCTTCGCCTCGAGGGTGCCGCGCGGCGGCCGGAACTCGCGCAGGTCGTTGGAGCCGACGAAGATCGAGATGGCGACGTTGGAGAGGTCCTCGCCCCCGTGGTCGGCGACGAAGCGCTCGATCTCGCTCGGATAGTCCACCCCGTAGGCGAGATCCTCCTCCGTCGCGTCGGGGCGGACGGCGAAGCGGCCGATCACGTCCTCGATCGTGCGGTCGGCGAGGATGCGGGCGCCGCCGACGGCGTAGTTCGTCTCCTCGCCCCCGGCGACGCCGAGGAGGCCCGGTACCAGGTCGGCGTAGACCGGTCCGTTGGAGAACTGCTCCGCGTAGCCGGCCGACGTAAGAGGCACAGCCTTGCGTGAGACCGCTTCGGTGGCGGCGTAGAAGTTGCCGGAGTCGGTCAGACTTCCGCCGAAGAAGTAGATCGTGTCGAACGTAAGGGCAGGGGCCATGAGTCAATCACATGAATTGGCATCGGCGGGTCGGGCGGGACTATGCGCTATCCGGACTCGATGTCTCTTAAAAATGGCAGAAAATGGATTGAAATCTCTGTGATGGCGGCCGGCATCAAAGTGTTGGGCGCCTGAGTTCATAGAGCCCGATCGCCGTCGCGATGGCAAGATTGAAGGAATCGGCCTTGCCCGCCATCGGAATGCGCACCAGCACGTCGCAGCGGGCGGCGAGTTCTTCGGTGAGGCCCGACTGCTCGGTGCCCATGAGGAGGATCTGCGATCCGGACGGCTCGACGGTGCGGATGTCGACGCTTCCGGCGAGGTGGGTGCCGATCAGCGGACCCGCGCGCCGGGCGGCGAAGCGCACGAAGTCCTCGCGCTCCACGCGGGCGAGGGGGACGTGGAAGATCGACCCCATCGTGGCGCGTACCGCCTCGACGCCGAACGGGTCCGCGCTCGATCCGATGAGGATGACGCCGGCGGCGCCGAGCGCATCCGCGGTGCGGATGATGGTGCCGACATTGCCGGGATCGCGCGGCTCCTCGAGGGCGATGATCGTGCCCTCCGCCATCTTGGCCGGGTCGGCGAGGTGCTGCTCGAAGACGCCGATGACGGTCTGCGGGTTCTCCCGCCGGGCGACCTTCTCCATCACCGCCGCGTTGGCGAAGACGACATCGGCCCCCAGCGCCCGGACGCGGGCGGCCAGCTCGGACACGGCGGCCGTCGCCGGTTCCATCGCGACGATCATGGTGGGCGTCCAGCCCGCCGCGAGCGCGTCGATGACGAGCTTGTGGCCCTCGGCGAGGAACAGGCCGCTCTCCACCCGCGCCTTGCGCTGATGCAGCGCCCGCACGGCCTTCATCAGCGGGTTCGCCGTCGACGTGACGTGCTTGACGCTGCCGGACCGCGGGCCGCTCACGGGCGCCACACCGCGAACATGGACGTGGGCAGCAGCCGGCCGGTGCGCTCGCGCAACGCCAGCTCGCCGGCCTCGACCGAGCCCCCGTGCGGGGCCATCACCTCCTCCATGAGCCGGCCGACGGCGAGCGCGGAGGCGCGGATCGCGTAGGCGGTCAGGATCACGAAGCGTGCGTCCGGCGCGGTGATCGCACTGACGTCGGCCATGAGGGGCGGCAGGTCATCGAACAGGTTCCAGACTTCGTTCTTGGGGCCGCGGCCGAACTTGGGCGGGTCGAGCAGGATGCCCTGATAGTGCCGGCCGCGCCGCACCTCGCGGGCGACGAACTTGGAGGCATCCTCGCAGATCCAGCGGACCTGCGCATCCTGAAGTCCGGAGGCCTCCTGGTTTTCCCGCGCCCAGGCGATCGCCTTCTTGGAGGCGTCGATGTGCGTCACCTTCGCCCCCGCCGCGGCGAGGAGGAGGGAGGCCGCGCCGGTATAGCCGAAGAGGTTGAGGACCTCGGCGCCCTCGTAGCCCCTGAGCGCCGCGACGGCGTTGTCCCAGTGGGGGCGCTGCTCGGGGAAGAGGCCGGGGTGGTGGTTGCTGCCGAGCCGGCAGATCATCCGCGCCGGGCCGATGGGTACGGTGAAGTCGCCCACCGGGTCGCTCCAGCGTCCGGGGCCGTCGTCCTCGTCGGTGCCCTCGAAGCGGGTGTCGGCGGTATCCCACAGGTCGGGCTCCGAGGGATGCCACATGGCCTGCGGCTCCGGACGCACGAGGCGCACGTCGCCGTACTGCTCCAGCTTGCGGCCGCCGCCGGAGTCGAGGAGCGCGTAGCCGTCCCAGGGGTCGGCGATGAGGACAGAGAGTGTCATCCGCCTTCCCTAGCGCATCATCCGCTCCGATTGAATCGGTCTGAGCGGCGAGACGATGCGCCGACGCGAGGAAAACCGCCCGCGCGCGACCGCCATGACCGGTTCCGGCAGCGCGAATCGGGCGCCGGGGCGGATCGCCGGTGGTGGTGCCCGCCGCGGCCGATGAACCGCATCATGCAGGAATGGTTGAGAGGTCGCCCCGAACCGGGCAATGTCGCCGCAAACGCCCGCCCACGCGCCTCGCCGGGGGCGTGGCCCGCGCGGCGCCGTTCGGCGGCCGCTGTCACTGGAGACCGAGCTATGGAACTCACCGGCGAACACCGCATCCCGGCCCCGCGCAAGGTGGTGTGGGACGCGCTGCACGACCCCGAAATCCTGAAGAACTGCATCAAGGGCTGCCAGACCCTCGAGAAGGTGGACGACCACAAGATGGTCGCGAGGGTTCAGGCCAAGGTGGGGCCCGTCAAGGCGACGTTCGACGCCGACGTCGAGATCGTGAATCCCGTCGCGCCGGAACGCTACACGATTCAGGGCGAGGGCAAGGGCGGCGTCGCGGGCTTTGCCAAGGGCAAGGCCGACGTCACGCTGACCGAGGACGGCGACGCCACGATCCTCGCCTACGCGGTCGACGCCAAGGTGGGCGGCAAGCTCGCCCAGCTCGGATCGCGCCTCGTCGACACGACCGCGAAGAAATACGCCGCGGACTTCTTCGAGCAGCTCTCCGCCATGCTCAGCGGGCCCGCGGCCGGCACGGCGGGCCCGGTCGCCGCCGGGGCGGACGCGCCGGTCGACCCGGCCGTGATGGCGGCGACGGCGGGACGCGTCGAACCGTCGGCCGAGCGGGTGGAAATGGCCCGTGAGGAATTCGAGGACGGCGGCGTGGCAGCGATCGAGGCGCTTCACCCCGAGGACAGCATCGAGACGCAACTCGAGGCTGCGTCCGCCAATCGCTTCTGGGGCGGTGCCTTCTTTTGGGGCGTACTAGCGTTTGCGGCCGTCATCTTAGTTCTGGTAGTCCTGAGCTAAGTTGGAATAACGCTAAAGGCGTCGGGCGCCTGAGAGCGAGGGGAGCGATGAGCGAAGTCAAACTGACGGTGAACGGCCGTGCGGTCTCGCGCGAGGTGGAAGACCGGACGCTTCTGGTCGAGTTCATTCGCGAGCATCTCGGCCTCACCGGCACCCACGTCGGCTGCGACACGTCGCAGTGCGGAGCCTGCACCGTCCACATCGACGGCAAGGCGGTGAAGTCCTGCACCGTGTTCGCGGCGCAGGTGGACGGTGCCGAGATCACCACGATCGAAGGCCTCGCGAAGGGCGATACGCTGCACCCGATGCAGGAGGCCTTCCGCACCCATCACGGCCTGCAGTGCGGTTTCTGCACGCCGGGCATGATCATGATGGCGGTCGACATCGTGAAGCGTCACCCCGAGGGGCTCGACGAGGAGACGATCCGCAAGGAGCTCGAGGGCAACATCTGCCGCTGCACGGGCTACCACAACATCGTCAAGGCGATCGACGCGGCGGCCTCCGAGATGAAGGCCACCCCGATGGCGGCGGAGTAAGCGATGTACCAGACGAAGTACGCCAAGGCGACGTCGCTCGACGACGCGGTCGCGAGGCTCGCGGCCTCCGAGGACGGCAAGTTCCTGGGCGGCGGTCAGACCCTGATCGCCACCATGAAGCAGCGCCTCGCCGCGCCGACCGACGTCATCGACGTGACCAGGATCCCGGAGCTGAAGGGCATCTCCGTCGAGGGCGACACCGTCGTCGTCGGCGCCGCCTCGACCCACTCCGAGGTCGCGACGTCGGCCGACATCAACCGCGTCCTGCCGGTCCTGTCGGGCCTCGCCGCGACCATCGGCGATCCGGCGGTGCGCAACATGGGCACGATGGGCGGCTCGGTCGCCAACAACGACCCGGCGGCGGACTACCCGGCCGCGCTCCTCGGCCTCGGCGCCACGGTGACCACCTCCAAGGGCACCTACACCGCGGACGAGTTCTTCAAGGGCATGTTCGAGACGGCGCTCGACGAGGACGAGATCATCGTCCGGATCGCCTTCCCGGTCCCGCAGAAGGCGGCCTACGAGAAGTTCCGCAACCCGGCCTCGCGCTACTCGTTGTGCTCCGTGTTCGTGGCGCTCACCGCCGACGGGCCGCGCGTCGCGGTCACCGGTTCGGGCAACGACGGCGTCTTCCGCGTCACCGAGATGGAAGAGGCGCTGAAGGCCAACTGGTCGCCCGACGCGGTGTCCGGCATCAAGGTCGACCCCGACATGATGCTCGCCGACATCCACGGCTCGGCGGAGTACCGCGCGCATCTCGTCACGGTGCTGGCGGCCCGCGCGGTCGCGAAGGCCGGTTGAGCGCAGGAGACGCGCCGGCGGCACCGAGGGGCTTCGACCGCCTGGCCGAAGCCTTCTCCGCGCTCGGCATCGACCCGCCGACCGTGGAGCACGAGGCCGCCTTCACCGTGGGAGACGCGGTGGAGCTGCGCGGCACCATCGACGGCCTCCACACCAAGAACCTCTTCCTGAAGGACAAGAAGGGGAAATACTTCCTGGTCACCGCCCCCGAGGACGCGTCGATCGACCTCAAGCGCATCCATACGGTGCTTGGGGCGAAAGGTCGCGTCAGCTTCGGCTCGGCGGAAGCGATGGTCGCGATGCTGGGTGTCACGCCCGGATCGGTGACGCCGCTGGCGCTGATCAACGACGACGCGGGTGAGGTCGCCTGCGTTTTTCACGAGGCGCTGGACGCGGCGGACCTGATCAACGTCCATCCGCTGCGCAACACGGCGACCGTCACGCTGGCGCGAGACGATCTGTTCGAGATCCTGCGCCGCTCGGGGCACGAACCCGCCGTCCTCGCGCTTCCGGCGCCGGACCAAGCGGCGTAATAGTTTCCCCCGAAGACCGATTGTCTTGTACGGGCGCGAGCCCATGTTTCCTTAAACAGAAGGCGAATGGGACAACGTATGAGCACCCTCCTGGGTCCCAGCGGACTAGAAATTTCCTCCACCCCGGGGCAGCCGGCGGCGACCTCGGGCGGCGACGTTGTCGACACCACCACGCAGACCTTCATGAAGGATGTCGTGGAGGCGTCGCGCGAGGTTCCGGTGCTCGTCGACTTCTGGGCCCCGTGGTGCGGCCCCTGCAAGCAGCTCGCCCCGATCCTCGAGAAGGCCGTGAAGGCCTTCAAGGGCGCCGTGAAGCTCGTGAAGATGAACATCGACGAGCATCCGGAGATCGCCGGCCAGCTCGGCATCCGCTCGATTCCGGCGGTGATCGCGTTCCGCAACGGCCAGCCGATGGACGGCTTCGTCGGCGCGCAGACCGAGGGCCAGATCCGTACCTTCCTTGAGCGCATCGCCGGTCCCGCGACCGACGGCGTGGCCGAGCTGATGGAGGAGGCCGCGGCCGCCCTCGAGGCCGGCCAGTTCGAGCAGGCGACGATGCTCTACTCCGAGGTGCTGCAGCGTGATCCGGAAAACGCCCCGGCGATCGCGGGCCTCGGGATGGTCAGCGTCATGTCCGGCGACATCGAGGCGGCGAAGGACCTCTTCAGCCAGATCCCGGACGAGATGCGGTCCGACCCGGCCATCGAAAGTCTCGGCAAGGCGATCGGGCTCGCCGATCAGGCCGCGGCGCTCGGCGGCACGGCCGACCTCCAGGCGAAGGTCGACGCGGACCCGAACGATCATCAGGCGCGTCTGGATCTCGCCGTGGCGCTCGCCGGCAAGGGCGACAAGGCCGCGGCGGTCGCTGCGCTGATCGAGATTCTGCGCCGTGACCGGGAGTGGAACGAGGGCGCGGCCCGCAAGGAGCTCATGGATTTCTTCGAGGCCTGGGGACCGAAGGACCCCGCCACAGTGGCGGGCCGTCGGAAGATGGCTTCGATCCTGTTCGCTTAACCAACGCGAACGCGAGGAGGACGATCATGCGCATCGGTAATGCGCTCTACGAGACCGTCGACGATATCCCGTCCACCGTGCCGGTGTTCCCTCTGTCCGGCGCGCTGCTCCTTCCACGCGCGCACCTGCCGCTCAACATCTTCGAGCCGCGGTACGTGAAGCTGATCGACGACGTGATGGCGGGCGACCGCCTGATCGGCATGGTGCAGCCCCGCTTCGGCGAGGAGGCGGACAACGAGAACGACGAGCGGCCGGGTCTCTGCCAGGTCGGCTCCCTGGGACGCGTCGTCTCCTACCAGGAGACGGGGGACGGGCGGTATCTCATCCAGCTCGGCGGCGTTTGCCGCTTCACCGTGCTGGAGGAGCTCGACACCGAACTTCCCTACCGGCGCTGCCGCATCTCGGCCGAGCGGTTCGCCTGCGACCTCGCGGCGGACCTCGGCGATTCCGAGATCGACAGGGAAGGGCTGATCCGCGCGTTCCAGTCCTACCTCGACGCCAACGACCTCGAGGCGGACTGGAAGAGCGTGCGGTCCGCCTCCAACGAGGCGCTGGTGAACACGCTGGCGATGATGAGCCCCTACGGACCGGCCGAGAAGCAGGCGCTTCTCGAGGCGCCGGACCTCGCCGCGCGGGCCGCGACGCTGGTCGCCATCACCGAGATGGAAGTCGCCCGCCAGATCGGCGACGAGCCCGTCCTGAACTGATCCCCGCCCGCGCCCGCCGGTTCCGGCCGGGCCGGGCGCGGCTTAACGAGAACCCCCGCGTGCGCTTGCGGCACGGCGAATTGTGAGGCGCGTCCGGCGCCTCGTCCTTGAGGTGAACGATGGTTGAGGAACACAAGATCGATCCGAAGCTCCTGGAGCTTCTGGTCTGTCCGGTCACGAAGTCGACGCTGCGTTACGACGCGGCGGCCAACGAGCTGATCTCGGATCAGGCGAAGCTCGCCTACCCGATCCGCGACGGCATCCCGATCATGATCCCGGACGAGGCGCGCAGCACCGAGTAGCGCGCCGGGGCGCCCTGCGCCCCGCTTCGGAGAAGAACCGACGCGCCCGGCCGCCCGATGTGGCCCGGTGCACCCGCGACCGGCCGCCGAGTGCGGCCGGTTTCGCGTCCGGGGCCGCCGCGGACGGCAGCCCCCGTTCGCCAGACCGCGCCGGGCGGTCCGCGCCTCAGTAGGCGATGGCGGAGAAGTTGTTGATGATGATCCGCTCGAGGAAGAAGAGCGCGAGAAGCAGGACGATCGGCGAAATGTCGATGCCGCCGAGATCCGGCATGACGCGGCGGATCGGACGCAGCGCAGGCTCGGTCAGGCGGTAGAGCGTGCGGCCCACCATGTCGATCACCTGATTGCGCGGGTTCACGACGTTGAACGCGTACAGCCACGAGAAAATGGCCGACGCGATGATGATCCACTTGTAGATCCCGATGATCGTGAGGAGGAGCTCGAGGATGGAGGCCATTGTCCGCCTTTGTCTATCGTCCGCGGAACAGGTAAAGGTCCAGGGCGTCCATCGCAAGCGAAGGGGGGCCGGCCGATGGCCCCGCCTACATGTTCAGGTCAGGCGCGGAGTGTCGCGCCCGTCGCTTTCGTCACCGCTGCCACGATGTCGGACGACACCTTGTCGATGTCGTCGTCGGTCAGGGTACGTCCCTTCGGTTGCAGCGTAGCCTCGACCGCGACCGACTTCTGCCCCTCGGGAACGCCGGTCCCGCGGTAGACGTCGAACACCGTCACGTCCGCGACGAGGTCCTTGCGGGCCCCGCGCGCGGCACGGGTGATGGCACGCGCGTCGATGTCCTCCGGGACGACGAAGGCGAAGTCGCGCCGCACCGGCATCAGGTCGGAGGCCGAGAAGGCGGGCTTCTTCGTCGCCTTCCGGCGCGACTCGGGCACCTTCTCCAGCGTGAGCTCGAAGGCGACGAGGCGCTCGGGCGCGTCCATCGCGGTCAACACCGCGGGGTGAAGCTCGCCGAAGTGGCCGAGGACGTTGGGGCCGAGCCGCAGCGTGCCCGACCGGCCGGGGTGGTAGTGCGCCGGCGCGTCGCGGGTGATGTCGACACGGTCCGCCGGACCGCCGATCGCGGCGAGCGCGGCCATGATGTCGGCCTTCGCGTCGAACACGTCGGCGCTGTCGTCGCCGTCCCAGTGGCGGCCGACGCCGGCCGCGGTGTTGCGGCCCTGGCGCACGCCGGCGGCCTGGGTTGTCTGGTCGTCCGGCTCGTCGCCGGCGAACACCTGTCCCACCTCGAACAGCGCGAGGTCCGGATGGCCGCGGTTGACGTTGCGGGTGACCGCCCGGACGAGGCCGGCGAGGAGGCTCGGCCGCATGTCCGACAGCGCCTCGGCGATGGGGTTCGCGAGCTGCAGCTCGGCCTGACCGCCACCGAACGCGACCGCGTCGTCATGACTGACGAACGACCACGTCACGGCCTCGGTCATGCCGAGGGAGGCGAGCGCGCGGCGCACCGTGGCGATCCGCTGCTGCAGCGTCGTCAGCACCTTCGGCGCGACGGGGTCGACGCGCACGAGCGGCGTCGGCGCCACATCGTCGATGCCGACGATGCGCACGATCTCTTCCACCAGGTCGGCCTTGCCCTCGACGTCGGCGCGCCAGGACGGCGTCGTCACCCGCCACGGCGTGCCGGCACGGTCGACGGTGAAGCCGAGGCGCGCGAGGACGCTCTCCTGCGTGTCCTCCGGCACCGTGAGGCCCGAGAGGCGGGCTACTTCCGACGGCGGGAACTCGATGGTCCGCGACGCGTCGGGGACCGTCCCCGCGAGCTGCAGCGGCCCGGCGGTGCCGCCGCACAGGTCGAGGATCATGCGGGTGGCGTACTCGAGCCCCGGCGCGTTGAAGGCCGGGTCGACGCCGCGCTCGAAGCGGTGGCGCGCGTCGGAGTGGATGCCGAGCGTGCGGCCCGTGCGGGCGATGTTGATCGGCTCCCAGAGCGCCGACTCGACGAGGACGCGCGTCGTCGTCTCGGAGGAGCCCGACGCCTCGCCGCCCATGATGCCGCCCAGCGACTCGACGCCGTTGTCGTCGGCGATGACGACCATGCCGTCGTTCAGCGTGTAGGTGCGCTGGTCGAGCGCCTCGAACGATTCGCCGTCCCGGGCATGGCGCACGACGAGGTCGCCGGCGACCTTGTCCGCGTCGAACACGTGGAGCGGGCGGCCGACGTCGTAGGTCAGGTAGTTGGTCACGTCGACGAGCGCGTTGATCGGGCGCAGGCCGATGGACGTCAGGCGGCGCTGCATCCACTCCGGCGACGGACCGTTCGTCACGCCCTCGATGAGCCGCAGCGCGAACGCCGGGCAGAGGTCGTCCGCCTCGATGGTGACCTTCGGTGCCGGCGTTCCGTCGGTGTCGAAGGGCGCCACCTCGAGCGGCTTCAGCCGGCCGACGCCGGCCGCCGCGAGGTCGCGCGCGATGCCGCGGATGCCGAGGCAGTCGGCCCGGTTCGGCGTGACGCCGATCTCGATCACCGGATCGCCGACGTCGGCCCACTCCACGTAGGCGGTGCCGACGGGAGCGTCCTCGGGCAGGTCGACGATGCCGTCGTGCTCGTTGGACAGCCCCATCTCGCGCTCGGACAGCATCATGCCCCGGCTCTCGACGCCGCGGATGGAGCCGATCGACAGGTCGACGCCGGTCCCGGGGATGTGGGTCCCCGGAGCCGCGAACACGCCGACGAGGCCGGCGCGCGCGTTCGGCGCGCCGCAGACGACCTGAATCGACGAGCCGTCACCCGGGTCCACGGTGAGGACACGGAGCCGGTCGGCGTTCGGGTGCTGCGTCGCCGTTACGATACGTGCGATCCGGAAGGGTGCGAGGGCCGCCGCGCGGTCCTCTACGCCTTCGACCTCGAGGCCGATCGCAGTCAATTGGTCGACGATGGTGTCGAGGGACGCATCCGTTTCCAGATGGTCCTTCAACCAGGACAATGTGAACTTCATGGATCGCGGATCTCGCGACTTTCCTAAGCGAGTGACTAGCTTTCGGCCGTATACCCGTACCGACGCAGGTAGCGCTGGAAGCGGGGAGCGTCCGTTCTATCGAACTCTTCCTGCTCCGCAACGTGCGCGGCTGCAATGGGCCTTATAGTGGCTACCATTTGTGCTTCCAATGCCTCACAAGTAGGCGCGGAGGCATTCTTATAAGCAGTCTCTAAAATACGGGCATATTTCTGGCTGATCTTGATGTGGCCGGTTTCGTGAATCACCGCGTATTGCGAGATCACGTCCCACTTGGCCTGAAGGTCCGGGGAGGCCCGGTCCCTCTGTCGCCATTCCGGCAGGATGACCTCGGACCGGAGTCCGACGCGGCCATTGCGGCTGTAGCGGCAGCGGCCGTTCTTTTCCACCGGCTCGAAGTTGTGAAGGAACGTGGTCTCCACCGCGGCGAAGGCGCGCCCGTCGCTGCCCGGCACCGTCGGTCCGTGCACGCGGAGCGACCGTTCGAGCGACGACAGCGTGCTGCCGGTCACCTTGTAGGTGGAGATCTTGACGTCCGTCGGGGGTGTGGAGCAGCCGGCGAGTGCGACGGCCGATGCAAGGGCTACAACGGCCGCGATTCGCTTCACCTGCTGAGGCCTCCTGCAAGGGACGGACGGTCGAGTGGCTGGAACCCGTAGTGGGTGAGCCAGCGAGCGTCGCCCTCAAATAGGTCGCGTAGGTCGGGCATGCCATACTTCAGCATCGCAATCCGATCGATCCCCATGCCCCAGGCAAAGCCCTGGTACACGTCCGGGTCCAGCCCACAGTTGGCGAGCACGTTCGGATGCACCATGCCGGAGCCGAGAATCTCCAGCCAGTCGTCGCCGACGCCGAGCTCGATACCGTCCGCCGAACGCCGGCAACGAATATCGACTTCATATGACGGCTCGGTGAAGGGGAAGTAGGACGGGCGGAAGCGCATCGCCGCGTCCTCCACCTCGAAGAAGGCGCGGCAGAACTCGGTCAGCACCCACTTCAGGTGGCCGACGTGGCTCTCCTTGTCGACGACGAGACCCTCGACCTGGTGGAACATCGGGGTGTGGGTCTGGTCGCTGTCGCAGCGGTACGTGCGGCCCGGAGCGATGATGCGGATGGGCGGCTTCTGCTTCAGCATGGTGCGGATCTGCACCGGGCTGGTGTGAGTGCGCAGAAGGCGCCGCGTCCCGTCCGGCCGCTCCGGCAGGAAGAAGGTGTCGTGCATGTCCCGCGCGGGGTGACCCTCGGGGAAGTTCAGCTTGGTGAAGTTGAGGTCGTCGGTCTCGATGTCCGGGCCTTCGGCGACGCGGAAGCCGAGGTCGGCGAAGATCGCCGAAAGCTCTTCCCAGACCTGGCTGATCGGATGGATCCGGCCGCGCGTGAGGCCGTTGGCGCGGGGGTCGAGCGAGACGTCGAGACGCTCCTCGACGAGCTGGCGCTCGAGCGCGACGGTCTTCAGCGCCTCGCGGCGGGCGGCGATTGCGTCCGTCACGCGGGCCTTGAGGCCGTTCAGCGCCGGGCCCATGACCTTGCGCTCGTCCGGGCTCATGCTGCCGAGCGTCTTCATCCGCTCCGACACGCTGCCCTTCTTGCCGAGCGCGGAGATGCGGACCTGCTCCAATGATGCCTCGTCATTCGCCGCGGCAATCTCCGCCGCGATGGCGGCTTCCATTTCGTCCAGATTGTCGGGGCTGATGACGGCATTCATCGGTTAGGCGATCCTCAGGTTGCAGCGAGACTAGCAAACGTTAACGGGCGTGTACTGCTATGGGATGGCGTTCGGCATGATTGTCTTGTAATCGTTGCCGAACTGCATCACGATTTTCACAAACATGGCGATAGGGCAAGCCTCGGACTTGTCCCATCACGGTTGCACCTGCCGTGCAACGCAGGCAAAAGACGACCGTTCGGATCCATTTTCGGGAGTCGACATGACCGACGCAGTGCACAACGACGCGGCGGACAGCGCAACAAAGCCTTTCGTCGGGCAGATGTCGCCGGTGGCGATGATCCGCTGCGAGGGGCTGACGGCTGTCTTCTGCGGCGTGGCGGGCCTCACGGTCGTCTATCTCGCGGTCGCGCTGATGCTCGGGATCGCGCCGCTGACGCTGGTCGGCCTGTTCCTCGTCGGCGTGTTCTACTGGACGTTCCTGGAATACCTGCTTCATCGGTTCGTGCTGCACTGGGAGCCGGAGCAGCCGGTCCTGAAGGCGATCCGGAAGGTCTTCCCCGGCCACCGGGCGCACCACAACAAGCCGTCGCGCTTCCGCGAGGACGGCCTGCACATGCTGAAGTTCTTCACCTGGCCGTCGCTCTTCGGGGTGCTGTTCTTCTGGCCGGTGTTCGGCTCGCTGCCGATGAGCCTGACCTTCACCGCCGGCATCCAGATCGGCTACCTGCTGTACGAGTTCACGCACTCGGCCTGCCACTTCATGCCGATGAAGTGGAACTATGCGGCGCACCTGAAGCGCCACCACGCCATCCACCATCACCGCGACGAGACGGTGAACTTCGGCGTCACCACGTCGATCTGGGATCGGCTGTTCCGCACCACCTGGAAGGGGCGTCGCGCGTCGGCGGCCTGAGCGCCTCCGGACCGCCCCCCCCCCCCCCCCCCCGCGTCGGGCTCCCGTCGGAGCCGTTCCGAACGTGAGCGCCGCGGCATGGGCCCCGGGCGACGATGAACCGCCGTCTGCGCCATTCCTGCCTGCCTCTGACCTGAACGGTGCGCCTCACGGCCACGAAAAAAGCCGGCCCCGCGAGGGACCGGCTTTCAATTCATAGCGGCACGAGAAGGTGCCGGGCAGCGGCTCAGGCGGCCGTGTTGCCCTGCAGCTCGGCCGGGAGCGCGGCGCGGGCCTGCTCCACGATGGCGGTGAACGCCGCCGGCTCGTTCATGGCGAGGTCGGCGAGGACCTTGCGGTCGATGTCGATGTTGGCCTTGTTCAGCCCGTCGATAAGGCGGGCATAGGTGAGGCCGAGCGGACGGACCGCCGCGTTGATGCGCTGGATCCAGAGCGCACGGAAGTTCCGCTTGCGGACCTTGCGGTCGCGATAGGCGTACTGGTTCGCCTTCTCGACGGCCTGCTTGGCGACGCGGATCGTGTTCTTGCGACGACCGTAGTAGCCCTTGGCCTGCTTCAGGACCTTCTTGTGCTTGGCGTGCGCGGTGACGCCGCGTTTGACGTGTGCCATCTAACTCAACCCCTCGCGTACGGCATGAAGGACTTCTTCACGACCTTGGCGTCGGGCTTCGACAGCGCCGTCGTGCCGCGGGCCTGGCGGATAAACTTGGTGGACCGCTTGATCATCCCGTGCCGCTTGCCGGCCTGGGCGACCATGACCTTGCCGGTCCCCGTGATCTTGAAGCGCTTTTTGGCGCCCGACTTCGTCTTCAACTTGGGCATTTCAAACTCCGTGTGGCGGCCGCCGCGGCATGCCCCACGACGCTCAACGAGAACGTCAGCTCAGCAGACAAGCCGAGCGTGGCCGGGCGACCTTTTCGGGTAGAGCGCGCGATATAAACGTTCGTGCCGGGAATCGCAACAGCCTCTCGCGCGGGAGGCCCCGGGCCGTCGGGCGGCGCCGGTCAGCGCCAGCGGCGCTCCTCGAACCACGGCAGTTCCAGCCATCGCCCGGCGCTGCGTCCGGCGATGGCCCAGTAGACGAGCCCGCCGATCGCCCCGCAGGCGATGGAGAGCTGCGCGGCCGCGGTGTCGAGCGGCATCGCCTCCCCGGACACCGCTGCAGTGACGGGCATCACCCGCACCAGCCCGACGACGGCGCCGGTGATGAGGTAGGCGAGGAGGCTCCGCAGCTTGAAGCCCTCGGTCACCGTCGCCGCGATCATTGCCGGCCAGAAGGACGTGACGACGGCGCCCAGCGTCATCGACAGGATGACGAACGACAGGTGCACGATCTGCGGCCACGTCGACGCGCCGAGCGTCGCCGGGTCGATGCCGAAGATGACGAGCGTCGCCACCGCCGATGCCGCGAGGCATGCGGTCGGGAAGGCGATGGAAATCATGATGATCTGTGCGGTGAGGCCCCAGATCGCGAACATCGCTAGACCGCCTCGGCCCGTCGCTCGCGCGCGGACACCTTCTGCGAGGCGGACTTCAGCTGCCCGCAGGCGGCCAGAATGTCCTGCCCGCGCGGGGTGCGGACCGGCGACGCGTAGCCCGCGCGGTTCACGATGTCGGCGAACGCCTCGATCTGGTCCCAGTCCGAGCACTCGTACGGCGCGCCGGGCCAGGAGTTGAACGGGATCAGGTTGATCTTGGCCGGGATGCCGCGGATCAGCTCGACCAGCGCCCGCGCGTCGGCGAGGCTGTCGTTCACGCCCTTCAGCATCACGTACTCGAACGTGATGCGCCGCGCGTTGGAGAGGCCCGGATAGTTCCGGCACGCGTCCATCAGCTGGGCGATCGGGTACTTGCGGTTGATCGGCACCAGCACGTCGCGCAGCTCGTCCCGCACGGCGTGGAGGGAGATCGCGAGGAGGACGCCCATCTCCGCGCCGACGCGCTCGATGGTCGGGACGACGCCCGAGGTCGACAGCGTGATGCGGCGCTTGGAGAGGGACAGCCCGTCGCCGTCCGACACCACCGCCATCGCGGCCTTCACGTTGTCGAAATTGTAGAGCGGCTCGCCCATGCCCATGAGGACGACGTTCGAGACCATGCGGCCCTCGACGGGACCCTTGGCTGCGCGCTCGGCGCCCACGAAGTCACCCAGGCGGCGGCGCGCGAAGACGACCTGCTCGACGATCTCGCCGGCGGTCAGGTTGCGCACCATGCGCTGAGTGCCGGTGTGGCAGAAGGTGCAGTTCAGCGTGCAGCCGACCTGGGAGGAGACGCAGAGTGTCCCGCGGGTCTCCTCGGGGATGTAGACGGTCTCGACCTCGACCGGGCGGCCGGCGCCCTTGGCCGGGAAGCGCAGGAGCCACTTGCGCGTGCCGTCCGAGGAGATCTGCTCCTCGACCATTTCCGCGCTGCCGACGGGCAGCCGGTCGGCGAGGGCCTGGCGGACCGGGGCGGCGACGTTGGTCATCGTCGAGAGGTCCTCGACCCCGCGGACGTAGAGCCAGTGCCAGAGCTGGGCGGTTCGCATCGCGATCTGCCCCGGCGGGACGCCGATGGCCGCGAGATGGCCGGCGAGCTCGGCGCGCGAGGCGCCGATGAGCTGCGGTTCGCCCTCCACGTCGAGCGCGCGCACCTCGGGCGTGATGGCCTCGGGGGCGGAGCGTCGTTTCAGGAGAGCGAGGTTCGCCATCAGTTCTTACAACCCGATGAAATCCGGTCGGAGCCCGCCGTCACGCCGGACAGCGAGAAGGTATAGGTGGTCTCGGTACCGCGGGCGGATTTGCCTTTGACGGTCATCCGGCTGCCGGCGCGCATTGCAGCAACCAACTGGGCTTCGTCGGCCGGAGATTCAACCCAGGCCCCGTCATCCTTGGTGAACATCGTGAACTCGCGGCCGTCGATGTCGACCGTCACCGTGGAGTCCGGCGCGAAGGGGTAGCCGACGAGGACGCTTGCCTCATTGGTGACATCATCGCCCGGGCGCGTGGTCAGGAAGAAGAACACGTCGCCATGATTGCGATTGGGTGGCGCGAGGGTCTTCGGCTTCGTCAAGACGTAACAGGTGGTCTTGCCGTTCGCCTCGTAACGATAAGCTTCCCAGTCGCCATACTGCTGCAAGAGTTGGGGCACCTGCGCGCTGGCGGATAAGGGGAAAAGGATGAGGATGAGGGCTGCGATCGACCGCATTCGGGATAGTCCTTGTCCTTGGTCCGTCGAGGCACACTCCACCCTTTTCAGGTGAGGCGCGCCGGGGTCAAGCCCCGCTCCATTACCGGTTGGCCATGATTCGCCATGATTCAGCGATCTTGACCGTGGGACGGGGGGCACACTCAAGCACTATGACCGGCAGGCATTGAAAAGACCGTGAACAACGGTCCGTCATGATCCGCGTCGGCGTTGTGCTCTGGGGGTACGGCGGCCGGCTTGCGCGAAGCTGGCGCGGGGCTCCCCCCACGCCGCATCGACGCTGTCACCGGCTCGTTCGAACCTTGTGCCTCGGGCCCTTACTCCGCGGCGAGGGGAAGGTCTAGGGTCGGAGCGGCGCGCCACATGTCGCGGAGGACGTCCGCGAGCTTCTGGGCGAGGCCGGCATTCGGCCCGTCGGCCACGTACATGGCGATGTAAGTGGTCGGCAGCGGCGGCAAGGAACCGCCGTGCTCGATCTGCGCGAGCTGCGGCGGCAGCGTGTCCTCGATGCCGGCATGAACCGCGAGATCCGCCGCGACCGTCGCCTCGACAGTGCGTATCGACAGCGACTCGACCGCCATCACCCAGGGAATGCCCGCATCGTCGAGCGCCCGCTGCACCCAGGGGCGGAAAATGCAGCCGTTCTCGAACGCCAGCGGCAGCGGGCGGTTGCGGTAGGCCTGCCCGGCCGGCGCGCCGATCCAGACCAGCGGGCCGGCCTGCAGCACCTCCGCGCCCGGATCCGGCATCAGCTCGGTCGTCAGGATGACGTCCACCTCGCCCCGCGCGAACTGGTCCTTGAGGACGCTGGTGTAGGACGACTGGAGCTGCACGCGTACGCGCGGGTAGGTGCGCGCGAAGAGGCGCAGCACCTCCGGAATGTGCGGGTACACGACATCGTGAGGCGCGCCGAGGGTCAGGTCGCCCTGGAAGGACGGCTCCGTCAGCCGGGCGAGCGCCTCGTCGTTCAGCTCCAGCATGCGTCGGGCGTAGGAGGCGAGCTGCTCGCCCGCCGCGGTCGGCGTCATCCCCTTGCGCGCGCGGTCGAGGAGGGTGTGGCCGAGGCCCTCCTCCAGGCGCTTCAGCTGCATGGAGACGGCGGACTGGGTCAGGTTCAGTCGCTTGGCGGCGCGCGTCACGCCGCCGTGCTCGACGATGGCGAGAAAGCTTCTGAGAGCTGCGAGATCCAGGGTCCGAACCATAACATCAAATCCAGTGATCAAAGGGATCAGGACGTTTCGTTTTACTTATGATCTTTGGGCGCCCAAATCAACGGTGCAACGGCTGGCATAAGGAGGACGGCCTGTGGAACACGTTCTGTCTCATATCACCCTACCCAAGGCAGGTTGGATCAAACGCGCCCGCATCGTCGGCCACTGGCTCGACGTATGGACCGAGCGACGTCACCTCGAGCGCCTGGACGAGCGCATGCTCGCAGATATTGGGCTGACGGACGTGGAGGCGCGAACCGAGAGCCAGCGTCCGGCCTGGGATCTGCCGCGCGACCGCTTCGGCTGGTAACGCCCCGGCGAGACACGCAAACGAGTGGCCGCCCCAGGGGCCGGCCGCTCCCCGCGTAACCTCATACCCCTTTACCCCCGAAGGATCCAGCCGGCCCCGCCATAAGCGGAGCCTATCGGGTCCTGCCGCAGCCTCGGCCGCTCTCTCCGCCGGGGCTGCGGTTGGGGTGCCGGGTCGCCAGTGACGGGCCCGACGGCGCGCGGCGCCGGACGGGGCGCCCGACATCCGATTTTCCCGACATTCCATCGGCCCGGCGCTCCGGTCGCCGCCTGCCGTTTCGCCCCGCGGTTCAGTCGGCGAGGGCCTTCGCGGCGCGTTCGCGGTGGCGGTCGGTGATGTGGCTCGCCATCAGCGCCATCGCGCCGAGGAGCACCGTCACGTCGTCGCTGAAGCCGATTCCCAGGAGCATGTCCGGGATCGCGTCGATCGGCGTCACGAAATAGACCAGCGCGCCCAGCATCGTGGCGCGCACACGGAACGGCACCTTCGGGTCGAGCGCGCAGAAGTAGGCGGCCACGAGGTCCTGCGAGAACGGGATGTGCCGGGCGGCCATGCGCAGCGTCGGCCAGAACCTGCGGCGAACCTTCGCCTCGTCCTCCTCGAGCCGTTCGGCCCCGTCGGGGCCGAGGATCTCTCCGATGCGTACTTCGTCGTTCATGTCCGCCCCCCGGCGGCGCGGTCGATCTCCCGCGCCAGCGCGAAATCCTTCTCGGTCAGTCCGCCGGTATCGTGCGTCGTCAGGCGGATCGACACGCGATTATAGACGTTCGACCACTCCGGGTGGTGGTTCATTTTCTCGGCCGTCAGCGCGACCTGGGTCATGAACCCGAATGCCTCGTTGAAGGTCTTGAACTTCAGCGTCCGGAGAATGGCCGCACCGCCCGCCTCGACCTCCCAGTCGTTGAGGCCGGACACGTCGACTGCCTCTGTCTCCATGCTCACCCTTCGCCCTCCGATTGGCCACGAATGCCGACGAAGAGACATAGGGTGAATGCGCCCGCTGATAAGAGCCGGACCTTCGAAGGGGCCGCGCGCGGCCCCGGCGCGATCAGAAGCCGAAGATCACGCGGTCGCCCGGGCGACGCAGGCGGTTCACGAGCTCCTTGTGCTCGTGGCGGTTGTTGTAGCCGGAGAAGCGGCGGCTGCCGATGCGCTGGTTGTAGGAGTTGAAATCGAGCGCGGTCGAGAACTGCGCGTTGGTGATCACGTGGGTGCGCGAGCCGTCCGGATGGTTGATCCAGGAGGAGCCCAGCATCCGGTTGTCCGGATCGGCGAGGGCGGGGCCGGAGACGGCGGCGAGAATGAGGGTGGCAGCGGTCAGGGTGCGAAGCATTGTCAGTATCCTTTGGCGAAAAACGATGCGCCAAAGCTGTCCATGCGGAGGCCCCTCTTCAACCACCGCTTGCCACGCACAAGACAATCTGTGAGCCAGGTCACACCCGCAGGATCCCTGCCGATTCTCGCCACATCGGCGCCGCAGAGACAGCCGCGGGGACGAGGGATGGGCCTCCCGGCTAAACCTTAGAGTAGCGCCGGGCGACGTAGTCCTCGACGATCGCCTTGAACTCGCCGGCGATGTTGGCGCCGCGCAGGGTCATCGCCTTCTCGCCGTCGATGAAGACGGGCGCTGCCGGCATCTCTCCGGTGCCGGGCAGCGAGATGCCGATGTCTGCGTGCTTGGACTCGCCGGGGCCGTTGACGATGCAGCCCATCACCGCGACCTTGAGCCGCTCCACGCCCGGATAGTCCTGCTTCCAGACCTGCATCTGGCGGCCGATGTAGCCCTGGATGTCCTGGGCGAGCTCCTGGAAGACCGTCGACGTGGTGCGCCCGCAGCCGGGGCAGGCCGAGACCACCGGCAGGAAGGCGCGGAAACCCATGGTCTGCAGCAGCTCCTGCGCGACCTTCACCTCAAGCGTCCGGTCGCCGCCGGGCTCCGGCGTCAGCGAGATGCGGATGGTGTCGCCGATGCCCTCCTGCAGGAGGATGCCGAGCGCCGCCGACGAGGCGACGATGCCCTTCGAGCCCATGCCGGCCTCGGTGAGGCCGAGATGCAGCGCGTACTCGCACCGTGCGGCGAGGTCGCGGTAGACCGCGATCAGTTCCTGAACGTCCGAGACCTTGGCCGAGATCAGGATCTTGTCCGCCGGCAGCCCCAGCTCCACCGCGCGGTCGGCCGAGGAGACGCCGGACTGCACCATCGCCTCGCGCAGCACCGCCGCCGCCGACACCGGCGTCGCCGACGCGTTGTTCTGGTCCATCAGGTGGGTGAGGAGGTCCTGGTCGAGCGAGCCCCAGTTGACGCCGATGCGCACCGGCTTGTCGTACCGGCAGGCCATCTCGATGATCGAGGCGAACTGCGTGTCGCGCTTGGCCTTGAAGCCGACGTTGCCGGGGTTGATCCGGTACTTCGCCAGCGCCTCGGCGCAGCCCGGATGGTCGGCGAGGAGCTTGTGGCCGATGTAGTGGAAGTCGCCCACCAGCGGGACCGTCACCCCGCGCGCGGCGAGAAGGTCGCGGATCCTGGGGACAGCGGCGGCCGACTCGTCCCGGTCCACGGTAATGCGCACGAGCTCGGAGCCGGCGGCCGCCAGCGCCGCCACCTGGTCGACGGTGGCCGCGATATCGGCCGTATCGGTGTTGGTCATGGACTGGACGACGATGGGTGCGTCCCCGCCCACGATCACCCCGCCGACGTCCACCGGAATGGAGCGTCGCCGCTCTTTGGGGCCCGATGCGACGATGGGGCTGACGATGTTCATGGGGCCTCTCCGTGCGCTGGTGCGGGATATACGGCGTTGCCCGGCGCGGAGCAAACCGTTGCGGCAAGATTGCCGGCGCCGCCGCGCACCCCCGCCCTACGCGACGACGCCGCCGCCTGCGGGCCGTCCGGACCACCGCCGGGCGGCGATGTGCGTGCCCATACAAAGGATTGTGAAGCTTTATCCATGCGCAGAATCTGGCCGTTTTTTGACTTGTGCAGTGCAACGAAGGCGTTAATTCTGAGGGCAACGGGATGGCGGAGACAGGGGCGACGGATGAGCCGCGGCTCCGGACACCGCCTCGATCCAGACAGCGCCATGCGGCGCAGGGAGATCTTCCATGCTTAAGGGTAAGTCCGCCGTCATCACCGGCTCCACCTCCGGCATCGGCCTCGCCTACGCGAAGGCGCTCGCGGACGAAGGCGTCAACGTCATGATCAACGGCTTCGGCCCGGCCGACGAGATCGAGACCGAGCGCAAGGGCCTGGAAGCACGCGGCGTCAAGGCCATCTACAACGCGGCCGACATGACCAAGCCCGCCGAGATCGCCGACATGATCGCCACCGCCAAGGCGGAGCTCGGCTCGGTGGACATCCTGATCAACAACGCCGGCATCCAGCATGTCGCCGGGATCGCCGAGTTTCCGGACGAGAAGTGGGACGCGATCATCGCGATCAACCTCTCCTCCGCCTTCCACACCTGCAAGCACGCGGTGCCGCTGATGCGCGAGGCGGGCTGGGGCCGCATCATCAACACCGCCTCGGCGCACGCCAAGGTCGCCTCGCCCGGCAAGGTCGCCTACGTCGCCGCCAAGCACGGCATCGCCGGCCTCACCAAGACCGTCGCCCTCGAGACCGCCGAGGACAAGATCACCGTCAACGCCATCTGCCCCGGCTACGTCTGGACCCCGCTCGTCGAGAAGCAGATCCCGGATACCGCCAGGACCCGCGGCATCACCGAGGAGCAGGTCAAGCACGACGTCCTCCTCGCCGCGCAGCCGACCAAGGAGTTCGTGACGGTCGAGCAGGTCGCCTCCCTCGCGGTCTATCTCTGCACCGACGGTGCCGCCTCGATCACCGGCACGCTCCTCTCCATGGACGGGGGCTGGACCGCCTGATCCGATCCGTTTCCCCGGAATGAAGGTCATACTGCGCCTGTGGCGATGGGGCTGGGACCTCATCGCCATTGCCGGCGGGATTGCGATCCTCCTGGGATTTTTCGGTTCGGCGCACCCCGCGCTGGACAGCCTTTCTCATTTCCGCGCCCACCTCGCCGCCATCACGGCGATCGCGGCGTTCATGCGCATCGTCTCCGGCAGCGGCTTCGGCCGCGGGCTCTCGATGCTGATCCTGCTGCTCGCCTTCGTCGCCGGCATTCCGACCGCGCGCTACATGATCCCCGACTCGTCGGTGCGCCTCGACCCGGGGGAGACCTACTCGCTGCTGCAGTACAACGCGCGGCACAACGAGGTCGCCGTGTCGAACGTCATGCTGGACAAGCAGCCGGACTTCGCAACGCTGCAGGAAGTGACCGTCACGAAGCTCGAGATGAACAAGGAGCTGATGGCGCTCTACCCCTACCGCGCGAGCTGCGACAACGGTTCGCTGCGCGCGCAGGGCACCATCCTCCTGTCGAAGTACCCGTTCGAGGGCGAGCCGGTGTGCCAGCCCGGCTCCAACGTGGTGCGCGCGACGATCCTGCTGGGCGACCACGCCCTGACGCTCGTCACGCAGCACCTCCAGTGGCCGTGGCCCTACGGGCAGAAGGAGGCGCTTGCCGAGGACGTCGCGGCGCTGCGGACGATCAGCGGGGCAGCCATACTCGCGGGGGACTTCAACGCGGCGCCCTGGAGCGTCACCGTCAAGCGTTATGCATCGCTGACGCGTACCGCGCCGACCAAGGGTATCGGCCCGACATGGCTGCTAAGCGGTACGGATCTTTCGCTGCGGCCCTACGTTGGGTTGCCGATCGATAATATTCTAACATCCGGCGTCGCCATCGCTCAGGTCCAGCGCTTCGACCGCAAGGGGTCGGACCATATGCCCGTTCTGATGCGCTTCGCCTTCGAAGACTACTAGGAGAGCCGGCCTGACCACGGGCCGGCCCTGGCCCTGGGGACCGTCGATGGAACGCAAGAAGATCAACCTGGCCCTGCAAGGCGGAGGCGCCCACGGGGCCTTCACCTGGGGCGTCCTGACCGCTCTCATGGAGAGCGAGAAGGTCGACGTCTATGGGGTGACCGGCACGTCGGCCGGGGCGATGAACGCGGCCGTCATGGTCTCGGGCTTCGTCAAGAACGGCAAGGACGGCGCGGTCACCGCGCTCGACAGCTTCTGGCGCGACGTCTCCGAGGCGGCGCGCTTCTCCCCGTTCCAGCGGACCATCCTCGACCGCGCGCTCGGCAACTGGAGTCTCGATTCCTCGCCCACCTACCTCGCCTTCGACCTCGCCTCGCGGTTCATCTCCCCGGCGCTCGCCAACCCGCTCGACATCAACCCGCTGCGGCCCATCGTCGAGGCCTACGTGGACCTCGAGGCGGTGGCGAGCTGCGAGTCGATCAAGCTGTTCGTCGCCGCGACCAACGTGCGGACCGGCAAGGCGCGCATCTTCGGCCAGAACGAGCTGTCGGTCGACGCGCTGCTGGCCTCCGCGTGCGTGCCGGAGCTGTTCTCGCCGGTGTTCATCGACGGCGTGCCGTACTGGGACGGCGGCTTCATGGGCAATCCGCCCCTCTACCCGCTGTTCTACAACACCGACGTGCCCGACACCGTGATCGTCCAGATCAACCCGATCGAGCGCAGCGACACGCCCGTCACCGCGCGCGAGATCGTCAACCGCGTGAACGAGATCACATTCAACGCCTCGCTCCTGAAGGAGCTGCGCGCCGTGCGCTTCGTGACGCGTCTGATCGAAGAGGGTAAGCTCAACAAGGACGACTACATGCGCGTGCTCGTGCATCGGATCGCGAGTCCGGAGCTCGTACCGCTGTCGGCCTCCTCGAAGCTGAACGGCGAGTGGTCGTTCCTGCGCCACCTCAACGATATCGGCCAACGAGCGGCCCGCGAGTGGCTCGATGCCCATTACGAGGACATCGGCGTGCGCGACAGTATCGACCTGGCGGAAGAAATCGCGTCCTGATCTCCGCCGGCACTCGACGACACAACCGACGCTTGGCGGCCGCTGAAGAGGGACACACATGAACGGCGACCACACGCCAGCCTATCTGACCGCGCTCGCCTTCCTGGCCGCCGCGGTCGTCTTCGTGCCGATCGCCAAGCGCCTCGGCCTCGGCGCGGTCCTGGGGTACCTGATCGCCGGTGTCCTCCTCGGCCCGTCGCTCATCGGCATCACCCGCGAGCCGGAGGAGATCGTCGAGTTCGCCGAGCTCGGCGTCGTGTTCCTGCTCTTCCTGATCGGACTGGAGCTCAATCCGCACCGGCTCTGGGCGATGCGGCGGGACATCTTCGGCCTCGGCCTGCTGCAGGTCGTGCTGTGCGCGGGCCTCATCATGACGTACCCGCTGCTCATCGGGGAGAACTGGCATACCGCCGTGGTCGCCGGCCTCGGCCTCGCCCTCTCCTCGACCGCGCTGGTCATGCAGCTCATCGAGGAGCGCGGGTCGATGCGGCTGCCGTACGGGCAGAAGTCCTTCGCGATCCTCCTCATGCAGGACCTCGCCATCGTTCCGCTGCTCCTCATCGTGGCGCTGCTCGCGCCCGGCGAGTCGATGGACGGGGACGACGTCGCCTTCAGCATCGTCACGGCGCTGGCCGCGGTCGGCGGCGTGGTGGTGATCGGGCACTACCTGCTGTCGCCGATGTTCCGGGTTCTCGCCCGCTTCGGCGGCACCGAGATCATGACGGCCGCGACGCTCCTCGTGGTCCTCGCCTCGGCGACGGCGATGATGGCAGTCGGTCTCTCGATGGCGATGGGCGCCTTCCTCGCCGGCGTCATGCTGGCCGAGAGCAACTACCGGCACGAGCTGGAGGCGGACATCGAGCCGTTCCGCGGTCTTCTCCTAGGCCTCTTCTTCCTCGCCGTGGGGATGACCATCGACCTCGGCCTGATCTGGGACCACTGGCCGACCATCGTCGGCGGCCTGATCACGATGATCATCTTCAAGTCGCTGATGATCTACGGCCTGGTCCGCCTCTTCGGCGGAGACCACGCGACCGCGACCAAGACCGGCCTGCTGCTCTCCCAGGGCGGCGAATTCGGCTTCGTGCTCTACACCGCGGCGGAGCGGCGCGGGCTCATCTCGGCGGACAACGCGAGCCTCCTCATCGCTGTGGTGACCATCTCGATGGTCACGACGCCCTTCCTCATCCGCTTCCTCGCCCCGCGGCTCATCCCGAAGAAGCCCGCCCCGACCATGACGGAGAACTACGACGACGCCGACGGGGACATCCTGATCATCGGCTTCGGCCGCTTCGGCCAGCTCGTGTCGCAGATGTTCCTCGCCGGCGGCTACCGGCCGATCATCCTCGACAACGACGCGGAGCGCGTGACGGAGGCGCGCCGGTTCGGCAGCCGCGTCTATTACGGCGAAGGAGCACGGCTCGACGTGTTGCGGTCCGTCGGGGCGCACCGGTGCCGGCTGATCGCGGTCTGCACGTCGCCGGCCGATCACACCAACGCCATCGTCGGGCTCATCAAGGAGCAGTTCCCGGGGGTGAAGGTGTTCGCCCGTGCCTTCGACCGCCGCCATGCGCTGACGCTGCTCGGCACGGGGGTCGACTACCAGCGCCGCGAGACGATCGACTCGGCGATCCGCTTCGGGCGCGACGCGCTGGTCGAGCTCGGCCTCGAGCCCAGCCTCGCCAGCGAGACCGAGGAGCTGGTGCGCAAGCGCGACAGCGAGCGGCTCGACTTCCAGCGCCTGGAAGGGCTGGTGGAAGGGCACCGCAAGTGGGCGCAGGTGACGCCGGAGCCCTTCACGAACCTCGCCCCCGGCGACGACGGCGACGCGCCCGCACTGCCGGACCCGAACAAGAAGGAAGCGGCCGAGTAGGGACCCGGCCGCTTCCTACGGTTTGGCGGCCCCTGACGCGCCGCGTGCGGTCCGGGGCCTTTCGCGGGGTGGGCGCCCGGGCTCGCGGGCGCCGCGCCGGTCAGGACTCGCGCCAGGCGCGGCGGATCTGCTGGGTCAGCGGCTTGGTCAGGTACTGCACCACGGTCTGGCCGCCGGTGGAGATGTAGACCTCCGCGGGCATGCCGGGCATCAGCACGAGATCCTCGGGCAGCCGGTCGAGCTCGCCCTCCTTCAGCGCGACGCGCACGACGTAGTAGCTGGTGCCGAGCTTCTCGTCGAAGCTCGCCTCGGCGGCCACGAACTTCACTTCGCCCTGGAGCTGCGGCGTCGTCTTGTAGCTGAACGCCGAGAGGACGATGGTCGCCTCCTGGCCGATCGCGACCTGGTCGACGTCGGTCGGCGAGATGCGCGTCTCGATGATCAGCTTGTCCGCCTCGGGGACGATCTGCATGATCGTCTGCGCCGGCTGGACCACGCCGCCCACCGTGTGGACCTCGAGCTCGAACACCGTGCCGTCGGTCGGCGAGCGGATGTCCATGCGCTTCAGCTGGAAGTCGGCGGCGATGCGCTTTTCCTTCAGGTTCGCGAGCTCGGGCTCGATCTCGGTGATCTCCGAGAAGGTCTTCTCGCGCTGGTCGGTCTTGATCGACAGCACCTCGAGCTGCGTCTCGCTGATCTTGCCCTGGGCGACGGCGATCTGGGCGATCAGGTCGCCGCGCTCACCCTCGAGGCGCGTGCGGTTGCGGCGCAGGTTGACGATCTTGTCGCGCGTGGTGCGGCCGCGATCATAGAGGTCGCCGAGGACGCTGAGCTCCTCGTCGATCAGCGAGATCTCGTCTTCCTTCGCCTTCTGCTGCGCCTTGAGGCCCTCGATCTGCTGCTCGAGCTGGCCGATGCGCTCGTTGAGGCGGTCGACCTGGCCGGACATCGTCTCCTTGCGGGCGCTGAAGACCTTCTCCTCGGAGGCCATGGCGCGCTTGACGGTGTCGTCGTCGAGGCGATGGGCGAGCTCGGGCGAAGGGGTGATGTCCTCGGCGTCCTCGCGCTCGGCCTCGAGCCGGGCGAGGCGCGCCTCCATGGCGACGATCTGGCCGTCGACGAGGGCGCGGTTGGCGGCGACGAGGGTCTCGTCGAGGCGGATCAGGAGGTCGCCGGCGTCCACCTGGTCGCCGTCCTGCACCATGATCTCGCCGACGATGCCGCCGTCCGGGTGCTGGATCTGCTTCACGTTGGAGGCGACGACGATCTTGCCGGTCGCGACCACCGCCGAGGCGAGCTTGGCAGTGGCGGCCCAGCCGCCGAAGCCGAACAGGAGCGCGAAGCACGCCACCGTCCCGCCGATCACGTAGCCGCGGATCGAGGAGGAGAACTTCGGCTTGGGCGGAGCCGCGCCTGGTTTCACTGGGAGGGCCATAATCTCTCGTCCGTCAGCGTGTTACGCGTTGCTTGAACTGGTCGAGGCCTGGGCGGTGGCCGCCTCAGCCTGCTGCGGATCGTCCGCGCCGTCCGAGGCCGCCGGGCGGCGTCCCTGGAGCTGCGGCGTCGGACGGACGTTGTCGACCTTCTCCCGGCGCATGACCTTCTTGAGGACTTCGTCGCGGTCGCCGAAGTCGGCCATGCGGCCGTTCTCGATCAGGCAGAGCTTGTCCGTCGCCGACAGGGCCGAGGGCCGGTGCGCGACGACCACGATGATCGCCCCGCGCTGCTTGCAGATGGTGATGGCCCGGTTGAGGGCGCTGTCGCCGTAGCCGTCGAGGTTGGAGTTCGGCTCGTCGAGGACGATCAGGAACGGGTCGCCGTAGAGGGCGCGGGCGAGCGCGATGCGCTGGCGCTGGCCGGCCGACAGGGTGGCGCCCTGGTCGCCGATGGCGGTGGAGTAGCCGTCCTTGAAGGACAGGACGAGGTCGTGGCAGCCGGCGATCTTGGCGGCGGCGATGATCTTCTCGTCCTGCGCCTCGGGGTCGAAGCGGGCGATGTTCTGGGCGATGGTGCCCTCGAACAGCTCGACGTCCTGCGGCAGGTAGCCGACGTGGCGGCCGAGCGTCTCGGGCTTCCACTGCGGCAGCGGCGCGCCGTCGAGGGCGATCGTGCCGCGGGCCGCCGGCCACACCCCGACGAGGGCGCGGGCGAGGGTCGACTTGCCGGAGCCGGACTGGCCGATGATGCCGAGCGCGGTGCCCGCCTTCACCTGGAAGCGGATGTCGAGGAGGGTCGGGGTGCGCGAGCCGGGGGGCAGCACCGTCACGGCGTCCAGCGTGAGGTCGCGGTGCGGCGCGGGCAGGTCGATCGCCTGCACCGGCGTCGGGCGGTCGAACAGCGTCTTCAGGCGGCGGTAGGCCTGCTGCGCGGCGAGCATGCCGCGCCAGTTCTGCACGGCCATCTCCACCGGCTGCAGGCCGCGCGCCATGATGATCGACGAGGCGATCATCGCGCCGGGGGTGATATACTGCTCGATCGCGAGGTAGGCGCCGAGGGCGAGGACGGCCGACTGCAGGAACAGGCGGAAGATCTTCGACATCACCGACGACAGGCCGACGACGTCGGCGGCCTTGGCGTTGGCGGCGAGGAACTTCTCGTTGACGTTGTCCCAGACCGTTCCGACCGCGCCGAGCATGCCCATGCCGTGCAGGACCTCGGCGTTGCGGCGGCCGGAGTTCACCACCGCGTTGCGCTGCGTCGAGAACTCGCCCGACACCTTCATCGCCGGGCGGGCGACGCGGTCGGTCACGAAGGCGATGGTGAAGAGGATCACGGCGCCGAGGAGCGCGAGCATGCCGAGCATCGGGTGGATCGCGAAGACGATCGCGATGTAGATCGGCATCCACGGCATGTCGAAGAGCGCGGTCACGCCGGGCGAGGAGAAGAACTGGCGGAGCTGGTCGACGTCGCGCACCGGCTCGGACTTGGCGGCGAGGGGGCCGGCCTGCACCGGCGCGGAGACCTGGGCGAGGAAGGCCGACCGGCCGACGGCCTCGTCGAAGCGGTGGCCGATGCGCGTCAGGATCCGGTAGCGCACCAGGTCGATGATGCCCATGAAGAAATAGAGGCCCACGACGAGGCCGGTCAGCGCGATCAAGGTCGGCACGGAGCGACTGGTCAGCACCCGGTCGTAGATCTGCAGCATAAACAGCGGACCGGTCAGCATCAGGATGTTGACCACGCAACTGAATGCAGCAACCGACATGAAGGTGCGCCGGGTCGACGCTATGGCGTTGGCAAGAATATTCGACGACATTGGGCGGCAGCCCCTCGCAGTTCCGTGCATTGATAATTGGGAACGATCCCTCGACCCTACCCCGCGAGGTTCCGAGACGCTAGGCCGCCCATCGCACGCCGTTGTTACCACGGCGACGTTGAACCGGGATGACGGTCATGGCTCGGACATCGTCACGATCGAAGGACCACGGCAAGGCCGCGAGAGTGAGTTAACTTCGCGGGCCCAAGATGCTGTGCTCCAGAGCACAGCAGGCAGACATAGGCAACCCGGTGCGACGCAGTCACCGTCGATTCGAAGATTTCCAATTCGACAAAGCATTGCTTTATGACGCTTTGAAGACAAGTAAACCCAGCCATCGATCTTGCGGGACACTCGTGTGAGCCGCGTCATCGGCGCGCATCTGCGCTTACGCCACCGATGAAAACGCACCGTCCTGCGGTACTCGCGAGGGTCTCGTCGCGCCGGACGGAAGGGGTGCGCAGCGCCATGGTGACCGACCGCGCTGGCACAGGGCTGGCGGACCGTGGCGACACGCGCTCACGGCGCCTGGAGGGGAGGACGCGGCCCGGCACGAGACATCCGGCCGGACGGGCAGGGCGGGCGCGGCCGGTCAGTCCCGCGAGGGCGGGTTACCGAAACGGTCGCGAAGCGCGTTGACGTCGTCGATCAGCGACATGGTCCGGCGCACCAGCTGCGCGCGCAGGTGCTGGGCGGCGTCCGGATACTCCTCCAGAATCCGCAGCATCTGCTCACGCGGCAGGGCGAGAATCTCGCAACTCGTCTGCGCGACGGCGCTCACGCTCCGCTGCATCGGAATGATGAGCGCCAACTCGTCGAGCAGATAGCCGACCCCGACCACCTTCGGCGGCCCGGCGTGGGATCCCGGAACGAGCCTGACCTGGCCGCCAAGGATCAGGACGGCACCTTCGGCATCGTCCCCCGCGTCGAAGAGGGCCTGCCTCGGCTTGAACGACCGCGGCAAGCTGCCGAACGCGAGGAGCTTCAGCGCCTCGTCGCCGAGAGGCTTCAGCATGGGCGCGTTCCGCATCACCGCCATGTGACGGGCGAGACTCACGTTAGGCGGTCACCGCCCGCGGCATGAGCTTGTAACCACCGGCCTCGGTCACCAGCAGCTCGGCGGAGGCGGGGTTCTTCTCGATCTTTTGGCGAAGGCGATAGATATGCGTCTCCAGCGTGTGGGTCGTGACCCCGGAGTTGTAGCCCCACACCTCGTGCAAGAGAACATCCCGAGTGACCGGTTTTTCGCCGGCACGATAGAGGTACTTGAGGATCGAGGTTTCCTTCTCCGTCAACCTGATCCGCCGACCGTCCGGCTCGAGCAGAATTTTGGCGGACGGTTTAAAGGAGTACGGACCGATTGCGAAGGTGGCGTCCTCGCTCTGGTCGAACTGCCGCAGGTGTGCCCGGATCCGCGCCAGCAGCACCGCGAAGCGGAACGGCTTGGTGACGTAGTCGTTCGCCCCGGCCTCGAGCCCCACGATGGTGTCGGCATCGGTGGTGTGCCCGGTCAGCATCACGACCGGCGCCTTGAAGCCGGCGTTGCGCATCAGCCGGACCGCCTCACGGCCGTCGAGATCGGGCAGCCCGACGTCGACGATCGCGAGCGCCACGTCCTCGGACTTGACGGCGGCCACGCCCTTCTGTGCGGTATCGGCGGTGATGACGGCGAACTCGTCGTAGAAGCCGATCTGTTCGCTCAGACCTTCGCGAAGGTCCTCGTCGTCGTCGATGATGAGGATTGTCCTCTTGTTCAACTGGCCCTCCCAGAGTGGTGTCGCGACCCCTAAGATAAGTGAACGGGCGAGAACCGCTTGTGTTGACGATCACGATTTTTGCCCGAGTCCGCCCCAAGTCGCTATACATCCGTGGCGTGAATTATCGTGAACAGTAATACCTTTCCGGTTATCCCCGGAACGCGCACCTGTCGCCGGCCCGGCCGGCGCACCGCCTGGCCCCGCCGGCCGGCGCTCGTCCGGCCGCGTCCGGGGCACCCGACGGAGGTGCTCGTCAACGTCGAGGGGCGGGTGATGCGGGCGGCCATGGGGCGCTCGGGGATCGGCACGCTGAAGCGGGAAGGCGACGGGGCGACGCCGCGTGGCCGGATGACGCCGCTGGCGGCGCTGACGCGCGGACGGGTTGTGACCGGCTACGCCGCGTTGCCGGTGCCCCACCGGGGGGTGCGGCCGGCCGACGGCTGGTGCGACGACGCCGGGAGCGGCCGGTACAACGCCTACGTCCGCCGGCCCTATGCCGGCTCGCACGAGGCGCTGCTGCGGGAGGACGGGCTCTATGACGTGGTCGTCGCGACGGACGACAACCAGCGGCCGCGCGTGCGCCGGCTGGGGTCGGCGATCTTCGTCCACATGGCCCGGCCGGCCATGACGCCGACGGAGGGGTGCCTTGCATTCCCCCGGGCCGCGTGGCAACGGGCAATCGTGCCGCTGGGACCCTATCTCATCGGCATCGAACCGAGACCACGCCGATGATCCCATTTCGCAAGATGAACGGCCTCGGCAATGACTTTGCCGTCGTCGACGCCCGGACCGAGCCCTTCACGCCCACCTCCGAGGAGGTGAAGGCGCTGGGGGACCGCGCGACCGGCATCGGCTTCGACCAGTTCATCATCATCGCCGAGCCGCCGGCGGGCGAGACGGCGCTGATGCGCATCATCAACGCCGACGGTGGAGAGGTGGAGTCCTGCGGCAACGCGGCCCGCTGCGTCGCGGCGATCCTGCTCGACGAGCGCTCCGAGCCGGAAGTGACCATCGCCTCCGCCGGGGGTCCGATGCGCGCGTGGCGCGCCGGCGGCGGCCGCATCTCGGTCGACATGGGAACGCCCCGCTTCGGCGCGGCCGACATTCCGCTCGCCGAAGGTGCTGGCGACCCGCAGGCGCTCGCCTTTTCCGAGCCGGAGCTCGCCGGCCTCGGCCCGGCGGCGTGCGCCAACGTCGGCAACCCGCACGCGGTCTTCTTCGTGCCGTCGATCGCGGCGGTCGACCTCGCCACGGTCGGGCCGATGCTGGAGCATCATCCCGTCTTCCCGGCCCGCGCCAACATCTCCTTCGTGGAGGTGCTGTCGCCGGGACACGTGCGGGCGGTGGTGCACGAGCGCGGGGTGGGGCCGACGCGGGCCTGCGGCACGGCCGCCTGCGCCATCGCCGCGGTCGGCCACCACATGGGCCGCCTCGCCGGGGAGGTGACGGTGGAGCTTCCCGGCGGGCCGCTCACCATCGGCCTGGAGGGCGGCCGCATCGTCATGACGGGCCCCTACGAGGTCGACTGGACCGGGATGCTCGGCGACGGCGTCTACACGCGCGACCCGGAGCCGATCAACGGCTGACCGCGCAGGCCCGGCCCCTCACGGCTGCCGGGCGATATTCCGGAAAATCGAGGGAAGGCGTGCGCCGCGGACGCGGCGTCAGCGTCCGTCGGCGCGGTAGAGGCCGCGCTGCGCCTCGACGGCGGCCTTGTGGAGCGCGACGTAGGCTTCCGGCGCCTCCGGCGTCGGGGCGGCCCAGCCCTGCTCGATCAGCCATTGCGACAGGTTGATGCCGGCGACCTCGCAGTCGGCGGCCCGGACCGGCTCGTCCGAGTTCCGGTCCAGCGGGACGCAGTCCAGCGCGCGGCGCTGCACGAGGCGGCGCATCGCGGTACGCGCCCGGGCGCCGCACGGCCAGGTCCCGCCGCTCGCACTCTGGCACGTCGCGTCGGCGGACGGGGCATCGACGTAGGGGAGGGTGATCTTGTGGGTGCGCGCGTCGACCACGCCCGCGCTCTCGATGACGACGAGCTTGAAGCGCTCGGGGCCGGGGCCGCGCTTGGCCTGCGGCGGCATCACGTCCGGCCGCTCCTCGCGCACCAGTGGGCCGGTCGGGCGGGGCGCGGCTATGCCTGCGCCCTCCACGTACCTCACGCCGCCGCCGGCGTTGCGTGCGGCGGCCTCCGCCGTCGGCGCTGCGGGCGCCGTCGACCTGTCGACCGGGGCGTCGGGCACGGTGACGCGCGGGGCGACGACGATCGGGCCGTCCTCGCCCCGCCGGTCAGCCGAGTCCGCAGCCGCCGACGTCGCCTCGCGGATGGAGGCGCGGCCGGGGAGATCCTCCAGCGATTCCATCGCGAACAGCCAAAAGCCGCCGCACATCAGTACGGCGGCGACAAAAACGCCGAGGGGCAGGATGAGCCCGCGGGTGGAGCGGGCACTGCGCTGGCTGCGGCGGGACCTGTAGCGCGGAGCCGGGGGCGGTGGGAAATCCCGTCGCACCTCGGAGCCGGGCTTCAGGCGTTCGCGGCGCGCTTCTCTTTGCGCTCGGCGATACGGGCAGCCTTACCCGTGCGGCCACGCAGGTAGTAGAGCTTCGCGCGGCGGACCTTGCCGCGGCGCACGACCTCGACCGACTCCAGCATCGGCGAGAAGATCGGGAAGACACGCTCCACGCCCTCACCGTAGGACAGCTTGCGCACGGTGAAGCTCTCGTTGAGGCCCGCGCCGGAACGCGCGATGCACACGCCTTCGTAAGCCTGCACGCGGGTGCGGGTGCCCTCAGTCACGCGCACGTTGACGCGGACGGTGTCGCCGGCCTGGAACGGGGGAAGCTTGCGCTTCTCCTCGATGGCGGCCATCTGCTCGCGATTGAGCTCGTCGATGATGTTCATGTCGTCGTGTTCCCGTCGCGCCGCGGAGGCGGCGCGCTGAAATTCATATCGCCCGAAGGATTGCCAGAGGGCGTCAATAGTGACTCCAAATGGCTTTGTCGAGGGATGATTGCAATCAACCGTCATCCAAAAACGCGGCGCGGGGTGCGTTCCGGATGTCCGGGGCTGACGCGAAGCCGCTTCAAGACGCCGCGATGTCGCGGCGCGCAAGCCTCCCGCCTCCTTGCGTATGCACGTTTTAACGCCAAATATCCACACTGAAGGAACGCCGCACGGGTTCCTTCGCCGGTCGCTTGTCGCAAGGACTGATGGATGACACGTATGACACCGCTGTCGAGCCCGTTGTTGCTCGGGTTTGAAGATATCGAGCGCGTCTTGGATCGCGTGACGAAGAGCGGGAGCGATGGCTACCCGCCGTACAATATCGAGCGAATCAAAAGCAATAAGGGCGATCTTCTGCGGATCACGCTGGCTGTGGCCGGGTTTACGCGCGATCAGCTCTCGGTGACGGTGGAGGACAACCAGCTGGTGATCCGCGGGGCGCAGTCGCCCGAGGCGGATCGGGACCGGCACTTCCTTCACCGCGGCATAGCGGCCCGGCAATTCCAACGGGCGTTCGTGCTTGCGGAGGGGATCGAAATCCTCAGCGCCGCGTTGGCCGATGGCCTCCTCGCCATCGACCTCGTACGGCCGGAACCGGAGCGGACCGTTCGGACCATCGAGATCAGCGCTAGCGAGCAAGCGCTTGAACCCAGGAGTTGAGTACGATGCGTGACACCCATGAGAACCAGGCGCGCAACATCAGCCCGCAAACGCTGGCGTCGCTCGGTACAGGCCACGTGGCCTACGTTCGGAGCTTCCTGTCGGAGGAAGTGAACGAGATCTTCCCTCAAGCGCCGTCCATGGCGCCGGGTCAGAGGCTGTGGGCGCTTCTGTCGGCGGACGGCACCCCGATCGTCCTCGCGGACACCGCCCAGGCGGTGATCGCCAACGCGGTCGAGAACAACCTCACCACGGTGAGCCTCCACTAAGCGCCGAGGCGGCGCGAAGCGAAGGACCGGCGGCCGACGACCGAACCTGGATGGCGGTGCCGTCCAGGTGCCGAAGGACGCCGCCGGCCCTCGACCAGACGGCCCGCCCGGCGGGCGCTATGACGACGACCTCCCGCAAACCGGCGGCGCGACCGCCGGCCGGCCCGGTGGCCCGGGCCGGGAGCCGCATGCGCCGCAGTCGTCGAGCGGGGGAGCCTCAGTAGTCGAGCGGTGGCTCGTGGGCTCCGCCGAGGGGGCTCGGCGTCGCCGAACGGTGAGCCCAGTTGAACACCGCGAAGATGACCGCGATCGCCGCGACGCCGATGCCGACATAGGTGTCGAACTCGGTGATCCAGCGCGGGTCGAACAGCGACTCGTTCAGCACCATTTCCCCGATCGCCAGTGCGAGGAGGAGGAGCGACGCCACCAGCTTGCGCAGCACGCCGGCGTCCCACGACATGAACCCGACCACGGAGGTCGCGACGAAGACGCCCGCCAGTCCGACGCCGCCGCCCGCCCCCGCGCCGAGGATCGGCCCCGGGAAGGCTGCGACGAAGGGCGCCAGCAAGGCGTAGCGGATCGCCATCATCACCAGCAGCAGCGCCGGCAGGCCCACCTCGACGATCCGGTTGAACGTGAGCGGGCGGCGGCGCCGCCACAGCGCGATCGAGGCGATCGCTATGGCGAACGGCAGGCCGACGAGGGAATCCACCCGGGCCAGGGCGATGAAGGGGTCGAAGAAGTTCACGTGCGAGGCAGCCTCGTTTGATCGTCAAGGCGAATCCGCGGCAAACCTGATGCGGGCTTGCGGGAGGGGCCGAGCATGGACAATGTGCGTCTGCCATCGCACTACACAAGTCAGCGCGTCAAAGTCAGTGGGTTCATGCTCTTCAGGCCATCCAAACTGCCGGACAGTGTTCGTATCCGTCCGCCGCTCTACGACCCTTCGTTTCCGTATATCGTTTTCTGGAGCCAGAAGTCGGGCTGTACCACCGTCGTAAAGTGGTTCTTCGCCCAGCTCGGCCTCCTGGACGAGGCCCTGGCCTATTCCAACTGGATTCATGACTACGAAGGTCAGGTTTTCAAGAAGCGCAAGTTCTACAAGCGGGAGGTGGCGGAAGCGCTGAGGTCCGGCACGCACAAGGCCGTCAAGGTCGTGCGCGATCCGATGGCCCGGGCGCCGAGCTCGTTCCTCGTCCTCGCCGAGCGCGGCGCCATCCTCGAGCGGCGGCACCACTGGGCCCAGGACCACTGGACCCTCGTCAACGACTGGCTCGCCGAGCGCGGCAGACCGGTCGAGCCCGGACTCACCTTCCTCGACCATCTGGAGATGGTGAGGGAGTTCGAGGCGAAGGAGGCGCACTCCATCAACCAGCACATCTCGCCGCAGTATGTCGCCGGGGAGGAGGAGTTCCTGAACGAGGTCATCCCGATCGAGCGGTTCGCCGACTGGGCGACCGGGATCGCCGGGACCGACGGCATCAAGGACGTGGACATGAACGCCCTCGGCGAGTCCCGCCACCACCACCAGGTGACGGAGCGGCGCACGAAGATGTTCGCCGAGAACGCCGAGACGATCCCGATCGAGCGCGGCGCGTTCGCCAACGGCAAGTTCCCGTCGTCGAAGGTGTTCATCAACGAGCGCACGCAGCCGATCATCCGCGACACCTACAAGGTCGACTTCGACAATTACGGCCACCTCTACGGGCACTGATCGCGGCCGTCGGGCCGACCGCGCCCGGCACAATCGCCCGGCCTTCGCGCCGGTCGGCCCGACGTCGGCCGGGCCGCCGCTCGCCGAGCCGTGACGGCCGCACTCGGCCGAAGCTCCCGATTCCTCCCCTGATCTGGCATGCCACCGGGGCCGGCGCTCGCCGTGTGCGGGCGGCCGCTCCCGTGAGCGCGCGCAGGGTCGTCCGCCGGCCGGACCTCAGTTCTTGGCCGATCGGTCCGAAGTCTGCCGCCGCGGCGCCGTGCGGCGTCCTCCAGAGATCCCGTTTCACCTAATCCTTGTATTTCTGTAGAATTAAGCCAGTCCGATGCGGAGATGGTTTCTATTGCTTGCGGCGGGACCTCATGCGGCGTGCATTGGGAACGATTTGATCCCCTTTTCGCAATCTTCAGCCTCACGGCTATAGCCATGTATCGCCGGCATTATCCGCCCGTGAACGAATTTGGCGGAATTGCGACTTTACAGAACTGACGCCCACCCTATAGTTTGAGCAACAGAGCTTGCACCGACCCCGCGTTTTGATCCGCCGGGGTCGTGTTGACGCATGGAATATGTCCGTCTGTTCGGAGTGAGTTTGGGCGCCGGGAGGATGGCGCAGGCTCGAGGTCGGCTCGGGCCGTCCGGATGACGGACGCCAAACGAGGGAGACAACGGCTTTGAAGAATTTTGTGCTCGCGGCGGGCCTTCTGGCGGCGCCTGCGCTCGCGCTGGTGACACCCACCGCGGCCATGGCGCAGGACGACTGCGACGGGCTCGGCCGTCCGGTGGTCTTCGCCGGCCTCGACTGGGACTCCAACTCCTTCAACAACGGCATCGCCGCCTACATCCTGGAGAACGGGTACGGCTGCGACACCGAGTCGATCCCCGGGTCGACGATCCCGTTGCTCAACGGCATGATCCGCGGCGACATCGACGTCACGATGGAGATGTGGATCCCCAACGTGAAGGACGCGTGGGACAAGGCCGCCGCCGACGGCGCTGTCGCCGAGGTCGGCACCAGCTACCCGGACGCCACCCAGGCCTGGTACGTGCCGAAGTTCATGGTCGAGGGTGACGACGCCCCCGCCGCCGGCCTCAAGTCGGTCGCCGACCTGCCGAAGTTCAAGGACGAGTTCGAGGATCCCGAGGAGCCGGGCAAGGGCCGCTTCTACAACTGCATCCTCGGCTGGGGCTGCGAGGTGCTCAACACCAAGAAGCTGCGCGCCTACGGCCTGACCGAGGACTACACCAACTTCCGTCCCGGCACGGGCGGCGCCCTCGCGAGCGCCATCGAGTCGGCGGTCCTGCGCAAGAAGCCGATCCTGTTCTACTACTGGGGCCCGACCTGGGTGCTCGGCAAGGTGGGCGATCAGGTCGTCCAGCTGGACGAGCCGGCCTACGACGAGGCCGAGTGGACCGCGCTCGGCGACCTCGCCGTCGAGGACGTGACCGCCGACACCCCGGCGACCGCCTACCCGACCATCTCCGTCTCGATCGCCGTCAACACCGACTTCCAGGAGGCCGCGCCGTCGCTGGTCGACTTCCTCAGCAAGTACGAGCTCGACGCGCAGACCATCTCCAAGGGCCTCGCCTACATGCAGGACGAGTCCGCGACCGCCGACGAGGCGGCCGAGTGGTGGATGAAGAACAACGTCGAGACCTGGAAGGCCTGGGTTCCCGAGGAAATCGCCGCCAAGGTCGAGTCCTCGCTGAGCTCCTGACGTCCGGCGGCGGACGGGTCGTCTCCCCCGTCCGCCTCGTCCGCCCGGAGCCTGGCCCCGCGCCGGCCACCGGGCGGTTCCGACGCACAAGCTGCCACAACATGACGGAACCGCATGTCTGATCTCTGGCTGGGCTGGCCGACAGAAATTCTGATCCTCCTCATCGCGGTCGTCGTCGGCGTCTTCGTGGACCGGGCGACGGCCAACCGCGCCACGGCCGTCGCCGCCGGTGCCGGCACGTTCATCGTCATCCAGCTCCTCGGCTCGCTGTCGCTCGACACCCTCTTCTTCGACGGCGACGTCGGCCGCAGCATCCGCGGTGCCACGAACGACTTCATCGAGTGGCTCGTCATCAACTACGGCAACGTGTTCGAGGCCATCTCCGACCCGGTGCTCAAGGCCCTCGTCTGGCTCGAGCACCTGCTCCGCGACGCGCCGGTTCCCGTGGTCCTCTTCGTCGTCGGCATCCTCGGCTACGTCGCCTCGCACCGCCTCACCCTCGCCGTCGGCATGGCGGTGGCGCTGTGGTTCGTCGGCATGCTCGGCCTCTGGGAGCAGGCGATGCAGACGGTCGCGATCATGCTCGTCTCCGTCGCGATCGCGATCATCATCGGCATCCCCGTCGGCGTCCTCAACGCCCGGTCGGACACCGCACGGTCGTTCATCAACCCGGTGCTCGACCTGATGCAGACGATCCCGAGCTTCGTCTACCTGATCCCGGCGCTGATGCTGTTCGGCCTCGGCAACGTCTCCGCGGTGCTCGCCACCGTGATCTACGCGACGCCGCCGCTGATCCGCCTGACCGACCTCGGCATCCGTTACGTGGACCGCGAGGTGGTGGAGGCGAGCCGCGCCTTCGGTGCCACCCGCTGGCAGATGCTGACGGGCGTGCAGATCCCGCTCGCCATGCCCTCCATCATGCAGGGTATCAACCAGACCGTCATGATGGCCCTTGCCATGGTGGTGATCGGCTCGATGATCGGCGCGCGCGGCGTCGGCCAGACCGTCCTCGTCGGCCTGCAGCGCAACGACGCCGGGCAGGGACTGATCGGTGGCATCGCCATCGTGATGCTCGCCATCGTGTTCGACCGCATCAGCCAGGCGGCCGGCGCGCGCGCCCAGAAGCACCGCACCGTTGCGCACTGAGACCGCGATGCGCCCGCCGCACGACGCCCACCCCGCCGCGACCCGCCCCGGCGGTGCGGTGCGCCCCCGCGCGCTGAGGATCACCGAATGTCTCTGATCGAAGTCAAGAACGTCACCAAGATCTTCGGCCCGCACCCCAAGGAGGCGCTGGAGCAGTACCGCGCCGGCCTGTCCAAGGAGGAGCTGCTGGCGCAGACCGGGCACACGCTCGGCCTCTCGGACGTGTCGCTCACCATCGAGAAGGGCGAGATCTTCGTCATCATGGGCCTGTCGGGGTCCGGCAAGTCCACCCTGATCCGCCATTTCAACCGCCTCATCGACCCGACGGACGGGCATATCCTCGTGAACGGCGAGGACGTCGTCACGATGTCCGGGCGCGAGCTCGAGCAGTTCCGCCGCACCAAGATGTCGATGGTCTTCCAGCGCTTCGGCCTGATGCCGCACCGCACCGTCCTGCAGAACGTTGCCTACGGCCTGCGCGTCCGCGGCGTCTCGCGCGCCGAGCGCGAGGAGAAGGCGATGGAGTGGATCGAGCGCGTCGGCCTCGCGGGCTACGAGGCGCAGTACCCGACGCAGCTCTCCGGCGGCATGCAGCAGCGCGTCGGCCTCGCCCGCGCGCTCGCGACCGACGCCGAGATCCTGCTGATGGACGAGGCGTTCTCCGCCCTCGACCCCCTGATCCGCAGCCAGATGCAGGACCAGCTGATCGAGCTGCAGTCCGAGCTCGGCAAGACAATCGTCTTCATCACCCACGACCTCGACGAGGCGCTCCGCATCGGCGACCACATCGCGATCCTCAAGGACGGCCGCCTCAGCCAGGTCGGGACCCCGCCGGAGATCCTGCTGCGCCCGGCCGACGACTACGTGACGGACTTCGTGCGCGACGTGAACCGCGCCCGCGTCCTCACCGTCGAGACGGTGATGAAGCCGCCGAAGATGCGCCTCACCGGCGAGAACATCGACCACGCGCTGGAGGAGATGCGGCGCACCGGCGTCACGTACGGCTACGTCGTCGAGGACGAGCGGTTCCGCGGCGTCGCCACGCAGGAGAGCCTGGAGGCCGCGCTGTCCTCGCAGGACAACCGCAACCTCTACGAAATCGCCGAGGAGGGGCCGACCCTGTCCGCCGCCGACGCGCTGGAGGCCGCGCTCCCGGCCGCCCTCGAGGCCGTCTACCCGCTCCCGGTGGTCGACGAGGAGGGCAAGCTCATGGGCATCGTCTCGCCGAGCGAGATGTCCTCGGCCCTGACGCCGCCGAAGTCGCCGTCGCCTGCGGAGCCCGCGAACGACACCGGGGAGCCGACGCCGGCCGGCCGCGCCGTGGGCGAGGCGGGCACGCTGCCCGAGAAGGAGAAGCTCGAAGGCTGACCGCCGGCGCCTCGCTTCGCCTCGGCCGCCGCCGCGCCCGCTCGGTCGAAGCGGCTCAGTTGAAGCGGAGCGTGTCGTCCCGGTAGCCGGTGACGCGGCAGCCCGAGTCGCGCACCGGCGCCTTGCCCCACAGGATGATCTCCGCGTGGAGCTCGCCCTCCACCGGGTATCCGGCCGGCGGGCAGCCGCCGCGGAAGACGTAGGCGGTGCCGGCCAGAGGGGTCGCCTCCTCGCCCGGCCGGCCCGGCTGGAAGCGCCCACGGAACAGGACCGTCCCCGGCGCCACGCCGGCCTGGCGCAGTCCCGGCCTCGGCCCGGCGTAGGTGATCGTCATCTCGCCGCGGCACACCGTGACGTCCATGACCGAGCCGTTATGGTCGTACTGCTCGGTCCCGCAGGTGTCCTGCGCATGGGCCGTCGCCGCGCTCCAGGCGAAGCCGAGCGCGGCCAGCGCCATAATCATCCGCCTCACCGGCCATAACCTCCCGAAGTGCGCGCCCGTCGCCGAGCCGTTGATCTCAAAGACTTATTCCATCTTCGGTACGATGTGTCCAAGCTTTGAAACACGATGCCGTGTCAATGTATTTTCCAGTTCTCATTGATAAAGCGGATGGTGATGTTATTCGATTGAGCAATACGCTCAGATCTAATACGAATCCCGCGGTTCAAACGGGAAACGGGACGACGCGGACTGTTCCGCCGGACCGGAGTAGGAGAGTATCCGTGACGAACCTGACCAGCTTCGACACCTATGCGTCCGCGCGTGCCGGCTTCCGGTGGCCGACGCCTGACCGGTACAATATCGCGACCGTCGCCTGCGACGTCTGGGCCGGGAGCGCGCCCGAGCGCACCGCGCTCGTCTTTGCCGACGCGCGCGGCGCCCCGAGCCCCGTGAGCTACAAGGAGCTGGCGCGCGCGGTGAACCGGATGGCGAACGCGTTCGTCCACCTCGGCGTGGGGCGCGGCGACCGGGTCGCGATCCAGCTCGGCCAGCGGATCGAGACGGTGGCGGCGCACCTCGCGGCCTACAAGCTGGGTGCGATCGCGGTGCCGATGGCGATGCTGTTCGGCACCGAGGCGCTCGGCTACCGATTGACCGCCTCCGGTGCCAGGCTGCTCGTCACGACGGAAGAAGGCGCGGCGAAGGCGCCGCCGACGCAGGCTGTCGTCGCGACGGTCGACGGGCCATCGGGCGAAGCGGACCTCGCCGCGCTGATGGCCCGCGCCAGCGACCGCTGCGATCCCGCGGCGACGGGGCCGGACGATCCGGCCCTCATCATCTTCACCTCGGGCACGACCGGTCCGCCGAAGGGCGCGGTCCACGGGCACCGCGTGCTCCTCGGCCACATGCCGGGGGTGCAGATGTACCAGGACCTCCTGCCCCGGCCCGGCGACTGCTTCTGGACGCCGGCGGACTGGGCGTGGGCCGGCGGGCTCCTCAACGTGCTCCTCCCCTCGCTCGCCATGGGCGTGCCGGTGGTGGCGCAGCGTGCGGCGCGGTTCGACCCGCAGGAGTCGCTCGACTGGGCGGCGTCGGCCGGCGTGCGAAACGCCTTCATCCCGCCGACGGCGCTCCGGATGATGCGCGACACGCGGCCCGGGCTCACGCTTCGCTCCGCCGGGTCGGCCGGCGAGCCGCTCGGCGCAGAGACCTTCCTGTGGGCGCGCGAGCATCTCGGCGTCACCATCAATGAGGCCTACGGGCAGACCGAGTGCAATCTGGTGCTGGCGAGTTGCGCCGGCTGGGGCGTCGCCGCGCCCGGCGTGATCGGCCGTCCGGTCCCGGGGCACACGGTGGCCATCGTCGACGAGGACGGCATCCCGCTCCCCGACGGCGTGCAGGGTACCATCGCGGTCGCCGCGCCCGATCCGGTGATGTTCCTCGGCTACTGGAACGACGAGGAAGCGACCGCGGCGAAGTTCCGCGGGGAGTGGCTGATGACCGGGGACCAGGGCATCGCGGGGCCCGACGGCGTGACGTTCGTCGGCCGCGACGACGACCTCATCAACTCGGCCGGCTACCGCATCGGCCCGGGCGAGATCGAGGACTGCCTCGCCGGCCATCCCGACGTGGAGCTCTCGGCCGTGGTCGGTCGGCCCGACGCGCTGCGCGGGGAGATCGTGGTCGCATTCGTGAAGCTGCGCCCGGGGGCAGCCCGTGACGCGGCGCAGGAGAAGGCGCTCAAGGCGTTCGTCCGTGGTCGCCTCTCGGCGCACTTCTACCCACGCGAGATCATGTTCGTGGACGACATCCCGCTGACGACGTCCGGCAAGGTCATCCGCCGCGCGTTCCGCAGCGAGTTGGCCGGCACAGCCTGACCCCCGACCGCTCCGGCTGACCCGACGCGCCTTGCCGGGAGACCAGCTCCCATCGGCGCGCCACGCCGGGTATCCGGCTCATCGGGAAGCGTCACGCGGTCAGCCCGGCGCGCGGGGCACGCCATGCCGGGTGCCCGGCGGGCTTGGGCGCGCCGGGGTTGTCGTGCGGTTCGGGGGCGCGGCGGGGCGCGGCTACTTGTCCTTGCGCGGCGGCGTTTTCGGGCCCGCGGTGTCGGTTCCCTTCGCCGGCGCGCGCTTCACGGCCGCAGGCTTCGCGTTGCGCTTTGCGGGCGCGGCCTTCGGCTGGGCGGGCTTCGCCACTCCCGCCTTCGCCGGGGCCGGTGCCGCGGCGGCAGGGGCCGCCGGCGTCGCCTTCGGCGCAGGGGCCTTGGCCGGGGCCGCACTGGCTGCGGGCGCCTTGGCGGGCACGGGTTTGGACTGACCGGGCTTGGCCTGAGCGGGTTTGGGTTGGGCGAGCTTGGGTGCCGCCGCCTTCACGGGCTTCGCCTTGGCGGGAGGGGCCTTCGCGACCGCCGGAACCGGTGTCGCCGCTTCGGCCTCGGGGGCCGGCGTGGGTGCCGGCTCGGCGGCCCGCGGCTGCGATGCCGCCGGTGCCGTCGCGTCCGGCGCAGGTTCGGCTTTTGCTGCCTCGGGTGCCGCAGGTGCCGGCGCCGTGGCCGGGGCGGCCGTCACGGCGGTGCTATCGGCTGCGGGCTTGGCGGCCGCCTTCTGGTTAGCGGGCTTGGCCGGAGCGCTTTTGGCCGGCGTCGGGGCGGGGACCGACTTCGACACCGCCGCTGCCGCCGGGGCGGCCTTCGCGCGGGGTCCCTTGGGGGCGGCCGGCTTCGGGGTCAGCGCCGCTTCCGGAGCCGCTTCGACCGGCTTCGCGGCTTCGGCGGGAACGTCGGGGGTCTGGGCCACCGGCTCGGCGGGCTTCGCCTTGCTCTCGGCGCTGCCCGGAGCGGTCGCTTCTCCGGTCGCGGTCCCGGTCCCGGTCCCGGGCGCGGCCACTGCCTCGGCGGTTTCCGGCGCGGCGTCCACGAGGTCCTCGGCGGGCGTGGCGGCGGTGTCCGCCGCGGCCTTGGCCGTCTCGGCCGTGGCCTCGGTCACGTCCGCCGCAGCGTCGGCGGCCTTTTCTTCCGTCTCCGCGACGACCTCGGCCGCGTCCACGACGGTTTCGCCGGCCGGGGCCGCGATCGTGTCGCTCGCCGGAGCCGCGACAGCCTCGGCCGGAGCCTCGGTGACCGCCGCGGCGGTTTCGGCGAGCGTCTCGGCCGATTCCTCGAGGGCCTCGGCGGCCTCCTCGGCTGTGGCGGCGACGATGTCGGCGAACTCGGTGACGTTCGCGATGTCGGACGGGGTCAGCCGTGTCATGTCATGCGCGGACCGGGCCAGTGCCTCGGTCGCCTGCATGATCGAACCGGCGAGCGTCTCGGCCATGCCCTGGCTGACGTTGCTGGCGCGCTCCGTCGCGTCCACGGCCGCCTCAAATGCGGCGGTGGTGCTGGAGATCGTCGCCTCGACGGCGGCGGACATCGCGTCGGCGGTATCGGCCGCGACGCCGGCGGACTGCTCGAACGGGCGGTGCAGCATCCGCGTGGCCTTGTCCATCGTGGCCGGCAGATGGGTGAGGTCGGAGTTGACCTCCATGTGGTCCGAGCCGACGCCGAAGCTGCGCGCGGCGGCCTGCGCGGCCACCGGGGCGTGCGCGGGCAGCTTTACCTTGCGGCGCGCCGGCTGCCTCACGTCGACCTTCGCCTCCTGGATCATCGCCTCGACGAGATCCGGGGTGATGCCGGCGTTGTACGCCGGGAAGGCGCCCGCGTCGGGGCCGTTCCAGCGGTAGACGAACTCGACGATCCGGGGCGCGATATCCTTGCGGAAGCGCGAGCCGTTGAAGACGCCGTAGTGGCCGACGCTCGGCTGCTCGTGGTGCTGGTGGCGCTCGGCCGGGAGGTTCGGCGTCATCCGGTGCGCGGCGCGGGTCTGGCCGATGCCGGAGATGTCGTCCTTCTCGCCCTCGACGGTGAAGAGCGGGGTCCTCGCGATCACGTTCGGCTCGACCTTGCGGCCGCGGTGCTCCATCTCGCCGCGCGGCAGGAGCTGGCGCAGGAACACGTAGTCCACCGTCTCGAGGTAGAACTCGGCGGTGAGATCCATGACGGAGAGGTACTCGTCGTAGAAGTCGCGGTGCTTGTCGGCGCTGTCGCCGTCGCCTTCGACGAGGTGGTCGAAATAGTCGTAGTGGGCGGCGAGGTGCCGGTCGAGGTTCATGGTCATGAACCCGGTGAGCTGCAGGAAGCCCGGGTAGACCGGCCGCATGAAGCCCGGATGCGGCAGCGGCACCGTCATGACGACGTTGCGGCGGAACCAGTCGAGATCGTGGTTGGCGGCGTAGGTGTTGACCTCGGTCGGGCTCTCTCGCGTGTCGAGCGGGCCGCCCATCATGGTGACGGACTTCGGGCTCGGACTGCCGTCCTGCTCCATCAGCGAGACGGCGACGAACACCGGCACGGTCGGCTGGCAGACCGCGACGAGGTGCACGTTACCGCCGAAATGCTGAGTGATCTCGGAGACGTAGTCGACGTAGTCGGCGAAGTCGAAGGTGCCGGCCGAGAGGGGGACCATGCGCGCGTCGGCCCAGTCGGTGATGTAGACGTCGAAGTGCGGCAGCAGCGCCTCGACGGTGCCGCGCAGGAGCGTGGCGTAGTGACCCGACATCGGCGCGACGATGACGACGTGGGGCTGTTGCGGCGTGCCCTCGGGGAGCTCGCGCCTGAAGTGAATGAGCTTGCAGAACGCCCGCTCCCAGACGATCTCCTCGGTGACGCTGCAGCGCATCCCGTTGACGTCGGTGTGGGTAAGGCCGAATTCGGGTTTGGCGTACCGGCGGGTGATCCGCTCGAACACGTCGGTCGCCGCGGCAATCTGCCGGCCGAACTGGGTATACGTGAGGGGGTTGAGCGGGTTCTTGTAGTAGAGCCGAACGGCGTCGTTGAGCGCGCGGGCGGGACTGAGGATAGCGTGGTTCAGCTCATAGAGTTGGTAATACATAGAACCTCGAACGTGTTGTGGCGCCGCGACCAGCCACCGCGCATGCTGCACCGCAACATATCGCCCTCATGAGGCGTTTTGGCAAGTTTGACCAAAGTGTGCTGCGTTCAATCGGGAGGTCAGCCGCAGAGTGACTGAAGGAACTGCCGTCCTGAGCGTTCGTGAACGCGTGGTGCGCGTTCGGACGCTGCTGCTTTTGCGATGGCTCGCCATTTTGGGTCAGCTTACCGCGATCCTTTTCGTCGGCGTCTTTCTCGATTTCGACATGCCGTTGTCCGCCTGCCTCGGGCTCGTGGCGCTTTCGGCGTGGTCGAACGTGTTCCTGCGCGTCAAATTTGCCGATAACCGCCAGATGTCCGAGAGCTGGACGGCGGGTGTCATGGCATTCGACATCGCCCAGCTCGCCCTTCAGCTCGGATTAACTGGTGGCTTAACCAATCCCTTCGCGCTGTTGCTGATCGCGCCGGTGATGGTGTCGGCGACGACCTTGTCCGCCAGCCGCACCATGACCCTGGGAGCTTTCGTCCTGCTGTCGGCGACCATGCTGGTCGTCGCGCACGAGCCGCTCCCCTGGTACAGCGGCGAGCATTATAGCCCGCCGTTCCTGTTCATCGGCGGTATCTGGCTGTCACTGGTGTGCAGCCTGATCTTCATGGGCAGCTACGCCTTCCGCGTGTCGGAGGAAAATCGCCAGCTCGCGGATGCACTTGGCGCAACGGAGGTGATCCTGCAGCGCGAAATGAACCTGCACGCGCTCGACGGTCTCGCCGCCGCCGCCGCGCATGAGCTGGGCACCCCGCTCGCCACCATCCTCGTCGTCTCCAAGGAGATGGAGCGGGAGCTTCCGCCGGACAGCCCCCTCGCCGAAGACGTGGCGCTGCTGCGCTCCCAGACCGAGCGGTGCCGGGAAATCCTGGGCCGTCTCAAGAACCTGGGTGACGACTCGGACAGCCCGCTGGTGCGCCTCAACGTGCGCACGCTGATCGAGGAGGTGGCCGAGCCGCACCGCGGAGCGGGCGTGGAGATCCAGGTGGAGCTCAACGGCGACCTCAGCGATCAGCCGCTCGTGGCGCGCAACCCGGCCATTCACTACGGGCTCGGGAATCTTGTGGAGAACGCGGTGGATTTCGCCGAGACGCTGGTCCGCATCACCGCGACGTGGACGAGCGAGCGGCTCACCATCGTCATCGCCGACGACGGACCGGGCTTCGCCGACGACGTGCTCGACAGGATCGGCGACCCCTACGTCTCACGGCGGCGGGAGGACCAGCGGGGCGGCGGCATGGGCCTCGGCATCTTCATCGCGAAGACGCTGCTGGAGCGGACGGGGGCGACGGTGAAGTTCGAGGCGAGGGACGGCGCGACTGTGACGGTCGCGTGGCCGAGGCGCACTCTTTGGCCGACTCTGCCGTCAGGTCATTAAATTTTGGCCATTTTGTAATGCAAAGCCCTCGAACGCACTATTTGTGCAGGTAAGAGTATATAACCGAGGGGATCAACATGGACGCCATGCCGCAGGCCGCTCCGGCCAAGGCCGTCGATGGAAGCCGGCTCCTGATCGTGGATGACGATGCCGCTTTCGGCCAGCGCCTGGCACGGGCCATGGAAAAGCGCGGCTTCGTCACCGACGTCGCCGAGAGCGCACAGGACGCGGGCCACATGGCCGAGCGCAATCCGCCCGACTACGCCGTGGTGGACATGCGTCTGGGCGACGGCAACGGCCTCGAGGTCGTCGAGCGCATCCGCCGCCGCAAGCCCGACGCGCGGGCGGTGATCCTGACCGGGTACGGCAACATCGCCACGGCCGTGACCGCGGTGAAGCTCGGCGCCGTCGACTATCTCGCGAAGCCGGCCGATGCCGACGAGGTGTTCTCGGCGCTGACCCGCGAAGTCGGCGAACGGCCGGAGCCGCCGGAGAACCCGATGTCGGCGGACCGCGTCCGCTGGGAGCACATCCAGCGCGTCTACGAGATGTGCGACCGGAACGTCTCCGAGACGGCACGCCGCCTCAACATGCACCGCCGCACGCTGCAGCGGATCCTCGCCAAGCGCGCTCCGCGCTGACCAAGCCGGCCGGCCGGTCGCCCCACACGGGGCAGGCCCGCACGCCGCCGGGACGACAGGGTCGACCGCGCCGCCGGGGGCATCCCTAGCGCGGCGCACATGAACGACCGGGGCCCCCACCCATTCCGCCCGCGCATCGCCCGATGCTGCGGGCGTTGTCGTATCAGGCCCGTGGTCAGCCCCGATACCGCGTGCTCCGGGCGAACTGGCCTCCCTGAACCGGAACCATAAATGCGCCGGGACTCCGGGGATGCGACCGGCGGTTCGGCGGCCGACGGGCCGTACGGATTGCGGGGAGTACCGGCGTCCGGCGCCACCGGCGTGTTGGCTCGTGTCATCGCCCTGTCATCGTAGATGGCGATGCGGAGGCGGGGGAGGAGCCGGATGACCCATCGCGACAGACCTGGAACCGCGGCCGAAGTCTTCTCGGCGTTCCTGCCGCTGGGATTCACCTCCTTCGGCGGACCCGTCGCGCATCTGGGGTTCTTCCGGACCGCGTTCGTCGAGCGCCGGGGGTGGATGAGCGATGCGGCATACGCCGATCTCGTCGCGCTCTGCCAGTTCCTTCCGGGTCCCGCGTCGAGCCAGGTGGGCATGGCGATCGGCCTGCAGCGCGCCGGATTCCCGGGCCTCCTCGCCGCATGGACGGCGTTTACCCTGCCTTCCGCGATCGCGCTGGCGGCGTTCGGGCTCCTCGTCACGGGGGTCGGCTTCGGCGCCGGGGCGGGGTGGATCCTCGGCCTGAAGGCGTCGGCCGCGGCGGTCGTCGCCAATGCGCTCCTCGGGATGGCGGCGAGCCTCGCGGCGACGCGGGCGCGGGCGGCCATCGCCGGGGCCGCGACTGTCGCGATGCTGCTGGCGCCTGATCCGGCGGTGATGCAGCTCGTGGTGATCGCCGTCGGGGCGATCGCGGGCCTCTGGCTCGCGGTGCCGGATGCGGCGCCGGACGACCACGCGCCGCGCGCACCCGTCGGGCGGCGGGTCGGCATCGCGACGCTCGCCGGGTTTTTCGCGTTGCTGTTGCTCCTGCCCCTCGCCGCGGCGTGGAGCCCGGCGCTCGACCTGCTCGACCGGACGTACCGGTCCGGTGCGCTGGTGTTCGGGGGCGGACACGTGGTCCTGCCGCTGCTCCAGGGCGAGATGGCGGGCCTGGTGCCGCCGGACGCCTTCCTCGCCGGGTACGGGGCGGCGCAGGCGGTGCCGGGGCCGCTCTTCACCTTCGCCGCCTATCTCGGCGCGGTGGCCGAGCCGTTCGGGGGCGTCGCGGGGGCCATCGTGGCGCTCGTCGGCATCTTCCTGCCGTCGGTGCTGCTCGTCGTGGGGATCATGCCGTTCTGGGACCGGGTGCGGCGGGCGACGGTCGCGCGGCGCGCGCTCGCGGGGGTCAACGCGGCGGTCGTGGGTCTGCTGGCGGCCGCGTTCTACGATCCGGTGATCGTCCAGGGCGTCCCGACGCATGCGGCGCTGGCGCTAGCGGTGGCGGCGTTCGTCGCGCTGCGGCACCTCGCCGTGCCGCCCTGGGCGGTCGTCGCCGCCGCTGGGGCCGTCGGGGGCGCCCTGCTGTAGGGTTGCATGCGGCAGGATGGGGGTGTTTCATGAACATCGCTGCACCCGGGTCTGTCGTATGCCGCTACTTTCCGTCTTCGATGTCGCGCCCATGGTGGACGGCCGCCAGTCGCCGTCCGCGATCAAGGTGCGTCGCGGCGCGGCACGGCTCCTGCGCGACCTCGGCTTCGCGGTGGTGCCGGAGCTGACGCTCGCCGACGGGCGCCGGGCCGATCTGGTCGGCATCGGGGTCGACGGGGAGGTGGTCATCGTCGAGATCAAGTCCTCGCTCGCCGACTATCGCGCCGACGACAAGTGGCCGAGCTACAAGCGTGCCTGCGACCGCTTCTTCTTCGCCTCGCTGCCCGAGGTCGGGGACATCTTCCCGGCCGACGAGGGGCTCATCATGACCGACGGGTTCGACGCCGCTCTGGTGCGAGAGGCGGTCCCCCAACGCCTCACCGCGACAGTGCGCCGGGCGATCCACCTCCGGGTGGCGCAGACGGCGGCGCGGCGGCTCCACGAGCTGGAGGACCCGCAGCCACAGATTACGGTCGCGGTGTAACAAGGGTTGCACCCGGCGCGGTTCGCCCCTCAAGCTGCGTCACCGCGAGCGGGCCGAGGCGCATGAGCATCCTGAACGATACCGAGGTTTATGTCGGCACGGCCGAGACGCCGCAGTATCTGCGGCTCGACATGGCGAACCGGCACGGGCTGATCACTGGCGCCACCGGCACCGGCAAGACCGTGACGCTGCAGATCCTCGCCGAGGGCTTCTCCCGCGCCGGGGTCCCGTGCTTCTGCGCCGACGTGAAGGGCGACCTCGCGGGGCTCTCCATGCAGGGCGATCCCAAGGACTTCCTCCTCAAGCGGGCGGCGGCGATCGGGCTCGGCGACGACTACGCGTTCGAGGCCAGCCCGACGGTCTTCTGGGACCTCTTCGGCGCGGCGGGGCACCCGATCCGCACCACGGTGACGGAGATGGGGCCGCTCATGCTCGCCCGCCTCCTGGAGCTGACGGAGGTGCAGGAGGGCGTCCTCGCCATCGCCTTCAAGCTCGCCGACGACCAGGGCCTGCCGATCCTCGATCTGAAGGACCTGCGCGCGCTCATGGTGCACGTCGCCGACCAGGCGTCGACGCTGTCGCGCGACTACGGGCTCGTCTCGGAGCGCTCCATCGGCGCGATCCAGCGGGCGCTGCTGACGCTGGAGCAGCAGGGCGGCAACCGCTTCTTCGGCGAGCCGGCGCTGAAGATCACCGACCTGATGCAGGTCCGGGACGGGCGCGGGGTGGTCAACATCCTCGCCGCCGACCAGCTCATGCTGCGCCCGCAGCTCTACGCGACGTTCCTCCTCTGGCTTTTGTCCGAACTATTCGAAACGCTGCCGGAGGTGGGCGATCCGGAGAAGCCGAAGCTCGTCTTCTTCTTCGACGAGGCGCACCTGCTGTTCGACGACGCCCCGCCGGCGCTGATCGACACGATCGAGCGGGTGGCGCGGCTGATCCGCTCGAAGGGCGTCGGGATCATCTTCGTCACGCAGAACCCGCTCGACGTGCCGGACGTGGTGCTGGGGCAGCTCGGCAACCGCGTGCAGCACGCGCTGCGGGCTTACACGCCGCGCGACCAGAAGGCGGTGCGGGCGGCGGCGACGACGTTCCGGCCCAACCCGGCGCTCGACACCGAGCGCGTCATCACCGAGCTCGGCGTGGGCGAGGCGCTGGTCTCGACCCTGGGGCCGAAGGGCGTCCCGTCGATCGTGGAGCGGACGCTGATCCGCCCGCCATCCGGGCGGATGGGGCCCATCACGACGGAGGAACGGACGGCGCTGATGGCAAGGTCGCCGGTCGCCGGCGTCTACGACACGGAGATCGACCGGGAGAGCGCCTACGAGATCCTCGCCGCGCGGGCGACCGAGGCCGCCGAGGCCGCCGAGGCGGGCGATCCCGCCCCTCCGGAGGCGCCGAAGCCCGGCCCCCGGAGCGAGCCGGAGGAGGATCCCGGCGCGGTCCGCAGGCTCTGGTGGTTCCTCTTCGGCGGGCCGTCGCGCCGGCGGCTGACGTCGGCGCAGAAGGCGGCGCGCGGTGCCGCGCGGACCGCGGCGGCGGAGGCGGGCGAGCGGATCGGCCGCGCCGTCGCCGGGGCGACCGGGGCGAAGATCGGCAAGTCCATCGCCCGCGGGGCGCTCGGCAACCTGCTGCGCCGCTGAACGAGCCGGTGCGCGGCCCGTCCGGCCTTCGGGCCGCGTCGCCTGTCCCGACGCCGCGTCAGCGCATCCGGCGCGTCATGAAGGCCTGGTTGGCCGCGTATGCGTCGGCGTAGGCCTCCTGGTCGTCGACGCTCCAGTAGCGGAGCTCGGCGAGGGGGATCGGCCGGCCGGTCACCGCGCAGCGCACGAAGGCGCCCGGCGACAGGACCTGAAAGTCGCCGTCCAGATATCTCAGCTTCGCTTCGGCGCCGGGACGCCCCGCCATCATCTCATGCCTGTTCATTCGCTCACGCCGTGCCAGAGGGCGGATAGAGTCGCTTCAAGACGCGAAAATGCTCTTCCGCCTGCACCTTCATCACCTGCCGCATCTGCCGGGCGGTATGGACCACCATCTCGTGCGACATCAACCTTAGCGGCAGTCCGGTGGACATGGCCAGCACCTGCTGCCGGGCCGCCCTCTCCAGATAATAGAGATCGTCGAACGCTTCCGCCACGGATCCGCCACAGACGGTCACGCCGTGGTGGGCCAGGAAGAAGACGTCGGCCGCGCTGTCGTGGCGGGCCGAGCCGGCGATCGCCTCGCCCTCGCCCTCGTCGAGCGCCAGGCCGCCGAACTCGGTGACGTAGACGATGCGGTCGTGGAACCGGCAGGCGGTCTGGTGCGCCATCTCCAGCTTGCCGCCATCCACCATCGTCAGCGCGGTGCAGTGCGGCATGTGGGTGTGGAGGACGGCGCCGTGGCGCGGGTTGGCGCGGTGCGCGGCGACGTGGATGTAGCGGGCCGTCGCCTCGACCTCGCCGTCGCCCTCGATCACCTGCCCGTCGCCGTCGATGAGGAGGAGGTCGCCCGGCTGCATCTCGGACCAGTGGATGCCGTAGGGGTTGATGAGGTAGCGCTCCTCGCTCCCCGGCACCGTGACCGAGAAGTGGTTGCAGATGCCTTCGTTCAGGTCCATCGCCGCGGCAACGCGAAATGCAGTAGCCAGATCCTCGCGCAACGCATCGATCACGGCGCCCTCCTCGTTTCTTGTCGACCGCCGGCAACCGCGCCGGCGGCCTTACTTTTCACGTGCCGCGCGTGTCGCGCAATGCCGTGCGCGCCGGATCGGCGCGTCCCTGATCTGCGCTGTCGGCCTGTGGGCGGCGTGCGGCGCCTGTCAGTCCGGCCGGCGCACCTCGTCGAGGATCTCGGCCTCGGCGGAGACGGCCTGGCTGAGGCCGCGGCCGAAGAGCCAGAAGAGCGTCGGCAGCAGCGTCACGGCGGCGACGATCCAGCCGATCGTCGCCGAGTGGAGGAAGGCGCCGGAGATCCAAGCGGCGGACGCCTCGAGCGGCAGCACCATCACCGCGATGAAGACGATGCCGACGAGGGCGTTGAACCAGATGATGAAGCGCCGCGACCGCTCCGGAAGGGCGGACGGGATGGACGACGGATCGACCATGGTGGGGACCATTGTGCAGGAGCAAGGGCCGTCCGCGGCACACACGCGTGGCGGTCGCCGATAGGTCGGTATCGACGCCGCGCCGGTCAAGCGAGGCCCGATTGCGCCATCGCGCCGCGCCCCGGCCTCGGGAGGGGACTTCGGGGCGGCGGCCGGGCGCTGCCCCGCGCCGGCGGGCGGCTCCGGTCCCGGGCGGTCCGCGTTCGCTCCGGCTTGCGGGCGGCGGTCAGGCCTCCGTGCCGCCGACCGTCATGGCGTTGATGCGGATCGAGGGCTGGCCGACGCCGACGGGGACCCACTGGCCGGCCTTGCCGCAGGTGCCGATCCCGTCGTCGAGCGCCATGTCGTTGCCGACGGCTGCGATGCGGGTCAGCGCGTCGGGCCCGTTGCCGATCAGCATGGCGCCCTTCACCGGCTCGCAGATCCTGCCGTCCCGCAGGCGGTAGCCCTCGGTGCAGGAGAAGACGAACTTGCCGGACGTGATGTCCACCTGCCCGCCGCCGAAGGAGACCATGTAGAGCCCGTCCCTGACGCCGGCGCGGATCTCCTCGGGGTCGGTGTCGCCGCCCTTCATGATCGTGTTCGTCATGCGCGGCATGATGGTGTGTGCGTAGGACTGGCGGCGCCCGTTGCCGGTGGGGAGCATGCCCATCAGCCGCGCGTTCTGCCGGTCCTGCATGTAGCCGACGAGGCGGCCGTCCTCGATCAGAACCGTTTCGGACGAGGGGGTGCCCTCGTCGTCGATCGTGAGCGAGCCGCGGCGGTCCGGATGGGTGCCGTCGTCGACCACCGTGACGCCCGGAGCGGCGACCTTCTCGCCCATCAGCCCGGCGAAGGCGCTGGTCCTGCGGCGGTTGAAGTCACCCTCGAGGCCGTGGCCCACCGCCTCGTGCAGCAGGATGCCGGGCCAGCCGGGGCCGAGCACCACGTCGAACGTTCCGGCGGGGGCTGGCACCGCGTCGAGGTTGACGAGCGCGCGGCGCAGCGCCTCGTCGACGGCGCGCTGCCAGGAGCCCTCGGCGATGAACCGCGCGTAGGGCTCGCGCCCGCCGGTGCCGTAGTTGCCGGTCTCCAGGCGGTTGCCGTCGCCCACCATCACCGTCACGGAGAACCGCACCAGCGGGCGGTGGTCGGCAAGCTGCATGCCGTCGGCGCGCAGGATGTTGACCACCTGCCGCTCCGCCGCCAGCGAGATGGAGACCTGCCGCACGCGCGGATCGCGGCCGCGGGCATAGGCGTCGATCGTGGAGAGGAGGGCGGCCTTCTCGGCGAAGTCCGGCGCGCCGATGGGGTCGAGGTCGGCGTAGAGCCGGCGGTTGGTGCCCGTCGGCGCGACGTCCAGCGTCCCGGCGTGGTTGCGGCCGACGGTGCCGACGGTGGCCGCGGCGCGCCGCAGGGCGGCCTCCGACACGTCCGAGGAGTGGGCGACCGCGACCGCTTCGCCCGCGACGGCGCGAAGGCCGAAGCCGTCCGAGATGTCGAACGCGGCGGATTTCATGCGCCCGTCGTCGAACACCAGGCTCTCGCTGGTGCGATGCTCGAGGAAGAGCTCGCCGTCGTCCGCACCCGACAGCGCGTCGGCGACGATCGCCTCCGTGCGGGCTGGATCCAGGCCGTGGCGCTCGAACAAATTGTCACTCATCGTGCTGCCTCGCTGGATGGGGGTTGTGCTAAAGGTGGCGGCTCGCGACGACCGCGGCAAGCGCTTCGATGAAATGGGCCAAGGGTTTGCTTTGACCCTAGAACCATTCGAGGCTAGTTCAGGTCGCGGAATTCCAGGGGGACCTTCATGGCGAGCGCAGATACCGAGGTGAGCCGTCGGCCACGGCCACTTTCGCCGCACCTTTCGATCTATCGGCCCATCGTGACGATGGTCATGTCCATCATGCACCGCGTGACGGGCATGATGAACGTCGCCGGCCTCGTCCTCGTCGTGGCCTATCTGCTGGCATTGGCCGCAGGCCCCGAGGCGTATGCGACCGCCAACGGCATCTACTCGTCCTTCCTCGGACGGATCATCCTGGTGGCCTTCACCTGGTCGCTGATTCACCACCTGCTCGGCGGCCTGCGCCACTTCATCTGGGACGCCGGCAAGGGCTTCGGCGAGGAGCGCTACAACCTCGCCTGGATGACGGTCACGGGTTCGATCCTGATCACGACCGCCCTGTGGGCCTTCGTCGTCGTTCTGGAGAACATCTGATGCGCAGCCCGCTCCACAAGTCCGGCGATGCCTTCGGCAACGACCGCACCCCGCTGAAGACGATCCGCCATCTCGGCTCGTCCAAGTCCGGGACCGAGCACTTCATCCAGCAGCGCATCACCGGCTTCGCCAACGCGATCCTGGTCATCGTGCTCGCCGTCGTCGCCATCATGCTGTCCGGCCGCTCCTACGCGGACGCGGTGTCGCTCGTCGGCTCGCCCTGGGTCGCGGTGCCGCTCGCCCTCGCGATCGTCTCCGTCGCGGTCCATATGAAACTCGGCATCCAGGTGGTGATCGAGGACTATGTGCACGCGGAAGGCGCGCGCATCCTGCTGCTCCTCCTGAACACCTTCTTCGCGGTTGCGATCGCCGCGACGGCCATCTTTGCGATCGTGAAAATCATGCTCGCCGTCCTCACCGGCGGCAGCGTCGGAACGGGGGCCTGAGTATGGCGACGAACGGCAACGGGACCACGGGTCCCGCCTACAAGATCATCGATCACGAATACGACGTGGTGGTGGTGGGAGCCGGCGGTTCGGGCCTGCGCGCCGTCGTGGGCTGCGCCGAGGCCGGCCTGCGCACCGCCTGCATCACCAAGGTCTTTCCGACGCGCTCGCACACCGTGGCGGCGCAGGGCGGCATCTCCGCCGCGCTCGGCAACATGGGCCAGGACGACTGGCGCTGGCACATGTACGACACCGTGAAGGGGTCGGACTGGCTCGGCGACCAGGACGCGATCGAGTACATGGTCCGCAACGCCCCCGCGGCGGTCTACGAGCTGGAGCACTGGGGCGTTCCGTTCTCGCGGACCGAAGAGGGCAAGATCTACCAGCGCCCGTTCGGCGGCATGACGACGAACTTCGGCAAGGGCACCGCGCAGCGCACCTGCGCCGCCGCGGACCGCACCGGCCACGCCATCCTGCACACGCTCTACGGCCAGTCCCTGCGCCACTCGGCCGAGTTCTTCATCGAGTACTTCGCGCTCGACCTCATCATGGACGAGGGCGAGTGCCGCGGCGTGATGGCGATGTGCCAGGACGACGGCACCATTCACCGCTTCCGCGCGCACAAGACCATCCTCGCGACCGGCGGCTACGGCCGCGCGTACTTCTCCTGCACGTCCGCGCACACCTGCACGGGCGACGGCAACGCGATGGTGCTGCGCGCCGGCCTGCCGCTGCAGGACATGGAGTTCGTGCAGTTCCACCCGACCGGCATCTACGGCTCGGGCTGCCTCATCACGGAAGGCTCGCGCGGCGAAGGCGGCTACCTCACCAACTCCGACGGCGAGCGCTTCATGGAGCGCTACGCCCCGTCCGCGAAGGACCTCGCCTCGCGCGACGTCGTCTCGCGCTCGATGACGGTGGAGATCCGCGAGGGCCGCGGCGTCGGCAAGAATTCCGACCACATCCACCTGCACCTCGAGCATCTCGACCCGGCGATCCTCGCCGAGCGCCTGCCGGGCATCTCCGAGTCGGCGAAGATCTTCGCCGGCGTCGACGTCACCAAGGAGCCGATCCCGGTTCTGCCGACCGTGCACTACAACATGGGCGGCATCCCGACGAACTTCCACGGCGAGGTTCTGACCAAGGTCGACGGCGATCCTGACCGGGTCGTGCCGGGCCTGATGGCGATCGGCGAGGCGGCCTGCGTGTCGGTTCACGGCGCCAACCGCCTCGGCTCCAACTCGCTGATCGACCTCGTGGTCTTCGGCCGTGCCACGGCGCTGCGCTGCGCCGAGACGGTGAAGGCGGGCGAGTCGCTGCCGCCGTGCCCGGACCGCGCGTCCGAGCCCGCGCTGTCGCGCCTCGACCACTTCCGCCACGCGAGCGGCGGCACGCCGACGGCCGAGCTTCGCGACAAGATGCAGCGCACGATGCAGAACAACTGCGCCGTGTTCCGCACCGGCGAGGTCCTCGAGGAAGGGCACACGCTCATCCACGACGTGGCGGGCGGCCTCGGCGACATCCAGGTCAAGGACAAGACCATGGTCTGGAACACGGACCTCCTGGAGACGCTGGAGTTCGACAACCTCATCGGCCAGGCGGTCGTGACCATGGACTCGGCGCTGAACCGCACCGAGAGCCGCGGCGCCCACGCCCGCGAGGACTACCCGGAGCGGGACGACGAGAAGTGGATGATCCACACGCTCGCCTTCCTCGACGACAACTACAAGGTCCGCCTCGAGGACCGTCCGGTGCACGCCTACACGCTGTCGAACGCGATCGAGTACATCGCGCCGGCGAAGCGCGTCTACTGAGACCGGGCGCCGGGCCACCGGCGCGCCACGTGGGAGGGCGGCTCCGCGCCGCCTCGCCGCCACGATATCCGGGCGCCGCAGCCGCTGCGGCGCCCGACGCATTCGCCAGAGGTCGACACCAAGGAGGATCGGCATGCGAGCGCTCACCCTGACCGTCGCCGCGGCGGCCCTCCTGACCGCGGCTGCCGCGCACGTCGCCCCGGCGGCGGCGGATCCCGCGAACTCGGACCAGTCGGTCAAGTCCTGGGTCCGCGGCCGGCCGTTCTGGCAGAACTACTCCGGCTATCCCGCGCCGGATCCGCAGCTCGCGCCACGCGGCAGCACCCGCTCGGTGGAGGGGATGGAGCTGCCGACGGACGGCGACTTCTCCCTCTTCGGCCCCCTCGGCGCCAACCTCATGGGCGCGACGGCGGGTGTCGTCATCCGCAGCGTGATTCCGTCGCAGCGCTACGACGGTCCCGGGACGCCGACGGGCGGGCACATGCAGCTCTGCAAGGCCCGGTATCCCACCTATAATCCGCAGACTGACAGCTATACGACGGCGACGGGCGAGGTCCGTCGCTGCCCGCTCTGACGCGGTAGAGTGAAACCAAGTCGTTCGCTACGCATTGAATAGTACCAAACAGGACTTCGAGCCGTGCAGGGGCCAGACCCCCGCCCCTGATGGGCCATCGGACGAAGTGAAAGTGAGGTATTATGCGTAAGCTTATGGCTGGCGTCGCCGCCGCGACGCTTCTCATCTCGAGTGCTGCGACCATGACGACTGCTTCGGCCGATCCCGGTGACCGGGGTGTTGGGCGAATGAAGCACGAGCGGCACTATAATCATCGCGGGAACCATCACCGCGGCCACAGTGATCGTTACTACCGCCACCGCTACGGCGGCTGGGACAACGACAACGACAACTGGGGTGCCGCGGCTGCCACGGCCGGTGTGATCGGCGCCGCGGCGGGCGTGATCGCCGGCAGCGCGCTGTCGAGCTCGCGGACGACCGTCGTCGGCACGGTGCCGGCCACCAGCTCCCACGTCCAGCGCTGCGCAGCCAACTACCGTTCGTACGATCCGAGCACGGATACGTACGTGACCTACGGCGGAGAGGTCCGTCGCTGCCCGCTGTAAGGCGGCCATCCCGGCGCTGCGGCGCCCCAGCACACGGTTACGAGGCGCCGGTCCGTTCGCGGGCCGGCGCCTTTCGCGTTTCAGCCCTTGTAGGCGACGAGGATCGCGCCGGCGCCGATCAGCGCCACGCCGACCCAGTTCAGCGCCGAGAGCTGCTCGCCGAGGAAGAGGACGCCGAACACGGCGACCAGCACCACGCTCAGCTTGTCGATCGGCGCGACCCGCGCCGCGTCGCCCATCTTGAGCGCGCGGAAGTAGCAGAGCCAGGACGCGCCGGTCGCAGCGCCCGAGAGGGCCAGGAAGACGTAGCTGCGCGTCGAGATCGTCGCGAGCCCGCCGAACTGGCCGCTCGCCGCCACGATCCCCACGACGATGACGAGTATGACCACGGTGCGGACCATGGTCGCGAGGTCGGAGTTGATCGCCTCGACGCCGACCTTGGCGAAGATCGCGGTGAGCGCGGCGAAGACGGCGGCCATGACCGCCCAGAGTTGCCAGGTTTGCAGCATCGTGAAGCTCCCTTCGGGCGTCCCTGATGCATCGCCCGCGCCATGTTGCCCGGAAAGGGCGGGACGCCCTGCCGGCTTAGCCGCGAGGACCCTGACGGTCTTGCCGGTCGGCACGGTGCTCCGGTCGCATTCGCAGCGTCCCCTGCTCGCGTCGGGATGTCAGGAACGCAGCGCCGCGCGGGTCATCCGCCGAGGCACACGCGTGGGCGCGCTCAGTTGCAGCGGGCGGACTGGCGCTGGCCCTTGCCGTGGATCCAGTGCGGCTTGACGTTGAAGCTCGAGGTCAGGTTCGAGGCCGCGGTCCAGCCGTCGAAGTTGCCGTCGTCGTCGTAGTCGACCTCGACCACATCGCCGCTCTGGCGGCCGATGCGGGTGGCGTTGGCGTAGTCCACGGTGTCCGGATGGCGGACGGTCCGTCCGCCGCGGCAGCGCGACTGCGAGGAGATGAGGTCGCGCGCGCCGGAGTTCGCGTCCTTTCGGATGCGCGAGTCGCCGTCGCAGGCGAACCGACGCGTGGCATAGACCGAGCGTGTGCGGGACGGGTCGAGCCGCACGACGCCGCGCGTGGTCCAGAATCCGAGCGCCTGGTCGGCGAACCGGGCGTTCTTGACGTTGACGTCGAGCGGCAGCCCGGGCGTGCACTGGCCGGGCTTGCCGCCGAACCATTCCAGGTTGACGCCGCTCTGGAAGAGGTGCCAGCGGCCGGAATTGTGGAACTCGGTCGTCCCCGGGTAGGCGCGGGAGGCGGACAGCCAGGCGACGCGGATCAGCCGCTTGTCCATCAGCACGTCGAGCGCGTCGCCGTTGCCGTAGGCGCCGAGTTCGTAGCCGCCGCGCCCGACGATGCGTTTCACCATCTCGAAGTACTGGACCATCGCGCGCTGCGTCGCGACGTCGGACTTGCTGAAGGCGATGTCGACGCCGAAGAAGATCGTCGACCCGCGCGGCTGGCCGAGTGCCTTGGCCTGCTCGACGGCGGCCTTGGCGTCGAGCTCGCCCTCGTCGCTGGGGGTGCGCTCCCGGCTGGTGGTGCGGCAGTTGCCGTCGGGCAGGGGATTGCCGTTCCGGTCGCGGCCGAAGAACTTGTTCTTCGAGTCGTTGTTGTACTGGTAGATCGAGAGGATCGCCATTCCGTTGTCGAGGATGCGGCGCACCTCGCTGTTGCGGTCCTTGATCGTGCCCTGGTCGATCAGCCGTTTGGACGGGATATTCCGTTCCGGCTGAGGGCAGCGCGCGAGATAGCGGCCGATGACCTGGATGCCGTTGGCGCGAAGCTGCGGAATGTAGTCCCGCGTGTCCCATGCGGCGTCGATGATGGCGGCGCGGGTATCCTCGGCCATGCTGGGAGTGGCATGGGCGGCGAGGCCCAGAGCGAGGGCTGCCGCACCGAATGCGGACCGCCAGAGTGTTCCGAAGCGATTTTGCACGGGCGGACGATGCCGTCCGGCCTTCGGCGCGTCAAGGACGGGCGGGCGCGGCATCAACGAACCGTGACCACCGGTCCCGGGATGTCTCCGGCGCGGCATGCTTGATCGATTCGTTCATAACGCCGAACGTGCGCGCGACTGCGGCCCCGCGGTCCACATCCAGCCAGAATGCGCCGCGCGAATGCGGCGCCAAGGGAAGCGCCATGGCCATCCGATTCTTCTTCGACTTCTCCTCCACCTACTCCTACCTCACCGCGATGCGGATCGAGCCGCTCGCCGACGCGGAAGGCATCGAGGTGGAATGGACGCCCTTCCTGCTCGGACCGATCTTCGCCGACGCGGGGTTCAAGGCGACGCCCAACCTGTCGTCGGAGGCGAAGGCGTCGTTCATGTGGGAGGATCTTTCCCGCCGCGCGGCCCATCGCGGCATCCCGTTCGTGATGCCGGAGGTGTTCCCGTCGCGCAGCGTGTCGGCCGCGCGTGCCGCGCTGTCGCTGGAGGGCGCGGAACGGGCCGCCTTCAGCCGGGCGGTGTTCCACTGCGAGTACGGCAAGGGGATGGACATCGCCCAGGCCGAGACTTTGTCGGAGGCTGCCGAGGCCGCCGGCATCGACCCGGCGCGAATCGCCGAGGGGATCAGGAACGAGGCGGTCAAGGCCGCGCTGTTCGCCAACGTCGAGGCGGCGAAGGCGGCGGGTGTCTTCGGCGCGCCGACGTTCATCACCGGCGACGGCAGCCGCTTCTGGGGCGACGCGCAGCTCCGCGACGCGTTCTCGTGGGAGCGGACGGGGACGCTGGCCGACCTCGGCTGACGCCACGGCTGAACGAGCCCTATCCGGGGCGCTCCACGAACGCCTTGAGGCGGTCCAGCGCGTCGTCCCACTGGGCCGAGACGAGGTCGAGGTGCTCACGCAGCTCGGCCAGCGCGTCGCGCCGCAGCGTGAAGCGCGTCTCGCGGCCCTCGCGGCGGCTCGCGACGAGGCCGGCGTCCTGCATCACCTTCAGATGCTTGGTGGTGCCCTGGCGGGTGAGGCCGACGCCCTCCGCCAGGCTGACGATCGAGCGCGGGCCGCCGTCCGAGAGCATGGCGACGAGCGACAGCCGTGTCGGATCGCCGAGGGCGGCGAACTTCGCGGCGCGGCCGGAGAGTTCGGGCGTCGTCGCGGCCGGCATCAGGCCCGGGGGGCGGCGGCGGACCCGCTCAGGTGATCGGCGATGTTCTGCATCTGGATGTCCCAACCGCCGTCGTTGCGGCGGAGCGCTTCGTCGCGCTTGTGGGCGGGGAGGGCGTTGAACCCGGACTCGCGCAGGGTGAGGCGCGTGCCGGTGCCCTCGGGCGCCAGCGTGAACTCCACTAGCGTGGCCGGATCGCCGCCGCCGCCGCCGGCGGTATCCGGTTCCGGCTCCCAGCGGAACGCGAAGTAGCGGGGCTCCTCCATCGTCTCGACGGTCGCGACGAGGCGGTGGTGCTCGTAGCCGGGATAGGTGATCTGCCCGGCGACCGAGCGGCCGGGCACGAACGGCCCCTCCAGCGCGACACGGAACCACGTCCCGAATTCGCGCGCGTCGGTCACCGCCCGCCAGACCCTCTCGACCGGCGCGTCGAGCAGGATGGTTTTTTCGATGGCGTCTGTCACAGGCAACCTCCTGGTTGCCTGTTTGGGTAGCTCGCTCCAACAAAAAAGGCAACCCGAAGGTTGCCTTTTTGCGGTCCGTGATGGGGTTGCGGCATCAATCGATGATGCCGCGCTCCTTGAGAAGCGCCACGATGCGCTCGGCGTGAGCCTCGGGCTCGCCGGAGGTCGTGTCGATGGCGATCTCGGCGTTCTCCGGCGACTCGTACGGCGAGTCGACGCCGGTGAAGTTCTTGAGCTGGCCGGAGTCGGCCTTCTTGTAGAGGCCCTTCGGGTCGCGCCGGCGGCACTCCTCGATCGGTGTGTCGATGTAGACCTCCAGGAACTCGCCGTCCTCCACCAGCTCGCGGGCCATGCGGCGTTCGGAGCGGAAGGGCGAGATGAAGGTCACCACGACCAGGAGGCCCGCGTCGACGAAGAGCTTCGCGGTCTCCGCGACACGGCGGATGTTCTCGACGCGATCGGCGTCGGTGAAGCCGAGGTCGCGGTTGAGGCCGTGGCGGACGTTGTCGCCGTCCAGGATGTAGGTGTGGCGGCCCATCGCCGAGAGCTTCTTCTCGACGAGGTTGCCGATCGTCGACTTGCCCGAACCGGAGAGGCCGGTGAACCACAGGACCGCCGGCTTCTGGCCCTTCATGGCCGCGCGGCTTTCCTTGGTGACGTCCGTCGCCTGCCAGTGGATGTTGGTCGCACGGCGCAGCGCGAACCAGACCATGCCCGCGCCGACCGTCGCGTTGGTCAGGCGGTCGATCAGGATGAACGAGCCGGTCTCGCGGTTCGCCTCGTACGGGTCGAACGCGATGTCGGCCGACAGCGAGACGTTGCAGAAGCCGACCTCGTTGAGGCCGAGCTCCTTGGCGGCGAGATGGTCGAACGTGTTGACGTCGATCCGGTGCTTGATCTCGGTGATCGTCGCCGAGATCACCTTGTTGCCGATCTTCAGGATGTAGGGGCGGCCCGGGTAGAGCGGCTCCTCGGCCATCCAGACGATGTGCGCGGCAAACTGGTCGGCGACTTCCGGCCGGTGCGACGGCGGCACCAGGACGTCGCCGCGCGAGATGTCGACCTCGCGGTCGAGCACGACGGTGACGGCCTCGGAGGCGACGGCCTCCGGCAGGTCGCCGTCCATGGTGACGATGCGGCGCACGACGGCGTCGCGGCCGGAGCTCGCGACCACGACCGGATCGCCCGGGCGCAGCTTGCCGGAGGCGATGGTGCCGGAGAAGCCGCGGAAGTTGAGGTTCGGACGGTTCACCCACTGCACCGACATGCGGAAGGGGCGTTCCTGGAGGTTCGACTGAACCTCGACCGACTCCAGGTAGTCGAGCAGCGTCGGGCCCGTATACCAGGGCATCCGCTCCGACTGGGCGACGACGTTGTCACCATAGCGGGCCGAGATCGGCACGGCGGTCATGGTGTCGAAGTCGAAGCCGTGGGCGAACTTCTCGAACTCGGCCTTGATCTCCTTGAAGCGGTCTTCGGAGAAGTCGACGAGGTCGATCTTGTTGATCGCCAGGACGACGTGCCGGATGCCGAGCAGCGACACGAGGAAGGCGTGCCGCTTGGTCTGGATCTGGATGCCGTGGCGGGCGTCCACCAGCAGCACGGCGAGGTCGGCGGTGGAGGCGCCGGTCGCCATGTTGCGCGTGTACTGCTCGTGGCCGGGCGTGTCGGCGACGATGAACTTGCGCTTGTCCGTCGTGAAGAAGCGGTAGGCGACGTCGATCGTGATGCCCTGCTGCCGCTCGGCCTCGAGGCCGTCGACGAGGAGGGCGAGGTCGATGTCCTCACCGGTCGTGCCGTGGCGGCGGGAGTCGCGCTCGACGGCGGCGAGCTGGTCCTCGAAGATCAGCTTCGTCTCGAACAGCAGGCGGCCGATGAGGGTCGACTTGCCGTCGTCCACCGAGCCGCAGGTGATGAAGCGCAGGAAGGACTTCCGCTCCTGGCTCGCCAGGTATTCGGTGAAGGCTTCCGGGGTGAGATTCTCGGCAACGGACATCAGAAGTACCCCTCGCGCTTCTTCTTCTCCATCGACGCTTCCTCGTCGCGGTCGATGAGGCGGCCGGACCGTTCGGACGTGCGGGCGATCAGCATCTCGGCGACGATCTCTTCCAGCGTGGCGGCCGGGCTCTCGACGGCGCCGGTCAGCGGGTAGCAGCCGAGCGTGCGGAAGCGGACCATCTTCATCTCGGGCGTGCGGCCGTCGAGCGGGAAGCGGTCGTCGTCGACCATCAGGAGCTGGCCGTCCTGTTCCAGGACCGGGCGCTCCTTGGCGTAGTAGAGCGGCACGATCTCGATGTTCTCGAGCATGATGTACTGCCAGATGTCGAGCTCGGTCCAGTTCGACAGCGGGAAGACGCGGATCGACTCGCCCTTGGCGACGCGGCAATTGTAGAGGTGCCAGAGCTCGGGGCGCTGGTTCTTCGGGTCCCAGCCGTGGTTGGCCGTGCGGAACGAGAAGACGCGCTCCTTGGCGCGGCTCTTCTCCTCGTCGCGGCGGGCGCCACCGAATGCGGCGTCGAAGCCGTACTTGGTCAGCGCCTCTTTCAGCGCGTCGGTCTTCATGACCTGCGTGTGGTAGGACGACCCGTGCGTGAACGGGCCGACGCCCTCGCGAACGCCCGCCTCGTTGATGTGCACGATCAGGTCCAGCCCGAGTTCCTTCGCCTTGCGGTCGCGGAACTCGATCATCTCGCGGAACTTCCACGTCGTGTCGACGTGCATCAGCGGGAAGGGCGGCGTGGAGGGGTAGAAGGCCTTCATGGCAAGGTGCAGCATCACTGCAGAATCCTTGCCGATCGAGTACAGCATCACCGGATTGCGGAACTCGGCCGCGACCTCGCGGATGATATGGATCGACTCGTCCTCGAGTCGCTTCAAGTGCGAGCCGCGATCAACGGCCATAACGCTACTCCATCTTCGTTCAGCTTGCGTTCAGCGAATCGGGGGACGGCCCCGAGGTCTCTAGCAAGAGTTATGGGAGGTCTTGTGCAAGAACTATGACACTTTCGCCAAAGCGAAAGGATCGAAGGCACCGGCGGCCACGAAGTGAGGATTGGCGTAGGCGCCGGAGGGGTGGTCGGCCTTGCCGTAGGCGAGCGGCTTGCCGTCCATGGTGTAGACCTCGCCGCCGGCCGCCTTGAGGACGGCGTGACCGGCCGCCGTGTCCCACTCCATCGTCCGGCCCATGCGGGGATAGAGGTGGGCGGTGCCGTCGGCCACGCGGCAGAACTTCAGCGACGATCCGAAGGAGAGGAAGCTGTCGACGTCGAAGCGGGCGATGAAGTCCTTGGTCTCGTCCGTCAGGTGCGACTTGGAGGCGACGACCTTCAGCGCCCCGCCGGGGGTGGCGACGCCGATCTTCGTCTCGCCCGCGAGCGCGCCGTTCTCGATCCTGCCGTGGTAGGCGCCGGTCTCGTCGGACCAGTACACCTCGTCGAGGGCGGGGCAGAGGACGACGCCTTCGACCGGGACGCCGTCGACGATGCGGGCGATGTTCACCGTGAACTCGCCGCTGCCGGAGATGAAATCCTTCGTCCCGTCGAGCGGGTCGACGAGCCAGAATTCCTGACCGACGTCCGGGATGCGGCCTGCCGCTACCGCCTCCTCGGCGAGGACGGCGGTGATGCCGTGCTCCGCGAGGCGCTTCAGGATGATCGCCTCGGCCGCTTCGTCGGCCGCGGTGACGGGCGAGCCGTCGCCTTTGGTGCGCGCATCCTGCCCGTTGGGGTCGTAAAACGGCATGATCGCCGCGCCGGCTTCGATCGCGATCGACACGAGGGCGTGGCCTGAAAGGGGTGACGTCATGGGTGCTTCCAGTTTGACCTGACGCCTATACCAGCGGATTGCAGGGTGCAATCCAACCAGAGCATTCCCGCCATACGCATAGTTGATAGCGCGTGAAATACTCAACCGAGCGCGCCGCGCCGGATGAGGTTGAGTCCCGCGACCACCAGCACCGCCATCGTCGCCAGCCGGAAGCGCCGCTGGTCCATCCGTGCCGACACACGCATTCCGAGCAGAAGCCCGGTCATTGCCGGAATTATGAGCAGCGCCGACAGCGGCGCGGTGCGGGCGTCGAGGACGCCGGAGCCGATGTGCGCGGCCGTGAGCACTACCGCGCCGATGCCGTAGACGATCCCCTGCACGCGAAGCTGCTCGGTCTTCTCCGTGTCGAGGGAGGCGAGGTAGATCACCGTCGGCGGGCCCCAGATGCCGGACACGCCGCCGATGAGGCCGGCGACGGTGCCGAGCCCGACGCTGATCGCGTTGCGGTGGCGCGCGCTGAAGACGATCGGGCGCCCGGTGAGCTGGTAGAGGGCGAAGGCGGCGACGCAGATGCCGATCGTCAGGTACAGGGCCTCCGCCGGAAGAACGCTGACGAGCTGGGCCGAAATCAGGATGAAGAGCGACACGATCCCGACGTAGCGCCAGTGCGCCTTCACCGACTCGAGCGCCGCGGCGACCCCGTTGCGGAACGCCTGCGCCAGGTTGGCGGTGAGGGTCGGCAGGATCAGCGCGGCGAGCGCAAGCTCGGGCGAGAGGAAGGAGCCGATGCCCGAGACCATCACCATCGGCATTGCGAACCCGACCGTGCCTTTGACGAACCCGGCGAGGGTCGTGACGGCGATGACGGCGAGCCAGATGGCGGGGGCGAGGTCGTCCGGGAGGGGCATGAGGGGCTTTTCGCACGGGCCGCCGGGGCGCGTCACCGTGTGACGAAGAATTGGGCCGGGGGCGCTCAGACTTTCAGCGGCGCGCGGAAGACCGGTCCGGCCCTCCCGACTTTATCCACCGCGATCTCGGCAATGAACCGCCGGTCCGGAGGGTGTCGAAATTGCCGGATCGCACCGTCGGGCGGGTGTGGCGGCGGGGTCACTGTACAGGAAGAAAAGTGCGGGCGTGGCGCATGCGAGCATTGGACCAATGCTCAAAAAGGCGCGACCGGCCGGGGGGCCGATCGCGCCAAACGTACATTTCGTTTCTATTTACGCCTACGCGCCTTTGGCTGCGCCGGCGTGTCCGTTTGAACGGGGCTTCCTCCCTAGGCGGTTCTGACGACCGTTGATTTGCTGTGTGGCATATCTGCCAAGCTATGCGCAAGGGGCAGATGTGGCTCGTTTGATCTGAATAGCATGGCTGCCCCTCGCTTAACGGGATCCTGAAGTGAATATTGCATCCCGGCAACCGTCCCAGTGCACGGCTGAGACGCCGCAGCCACACTATAATGGGGCATTCATCTCCATGGTGCGCTTGCGGATCCGCACGCAGCATAATCCCAAAATCGAATGCGGCATTCTGACGCAGTCAGGGGTGGCGCAGCATCGACACACGCATCGTGTGAATGCCATCTGCCTGTGCAAGGCTCCGAATTCGGCCGCCCGCCCCTGCCACGCGAGATCCCCAGACCCATGGCGCACAACCACCACCATCACCATTCCCACGGTTCCGGCGATGGGGACGTGCGAATGACGGGAGCCATCGCCGTCAACGTCCTCCTGACCATCGTCCAGGTCGTCGGCGGGATCGCCTCGGGCAGCCTCGCCCTCATCGCCGACGGCCTGCACAATCTGTCCGACGCCGCCTCGCTGATCATCGCCTTCGCCGCGCGCAAGATCGGCCGGCGAGGGTCGGATTCGGTGATGACCTTCGGCTACCGGCGCATCGAGATCGTCGCCGCCCTCGTCAACTACACGACGCTCATCGTTCTCGGACTTTACCTTGCGGCGGAAGCGGTTGGGCGATTCTTCGAGCCGGAGCACGTCGACGGCTGGATGGTCGTCTGGATCGCCACGATCGCCCTCGTGGTCGACCTCGTCACCGCGTTCCTGACCTTCGCGCTCTCCAAGGAGAGCATGAACATCCGCGCCGCCTTCCTGCACAATATCGCCGACGCGCTCGGCTCCGTCGGCGTCATCATCGCCGGCATCTTCGTCATCCTGTTCGGCTGGTGGATCGTCGATCCGATCGTCACCCTCCTCATCTCCGGCTACATCCTCTGGATGTCGTTCAACGAGATCGGCGGTGTGATTCGGATCCTCATGTTGGGCAGCCCTCCCGGCATCGCGACCGAGGACGTGCTCGATGCGGTGCGCGGTGTCGACGGGGTGAACGAGGTCCATCGCGCCCGCTTCTGGCAGGTCCACGAGGAGGCCTACGCGTTCGACGCCCATGTGGTAATTGACGGCGGCTCATGGACCGAGGCGGACGCCATCAAGGCGCGCGTGAAGGCCGCCCTCGCGGAACGCTTCGAGATCCACCAGTCGACGCTGGAGCTCGAGTGCGCGGCCCATGCGTGCAACGAGGCCCCGGCCTTCGGGGACTGACCGGACAGCGGTGCCATGCCCGAGGCGCCGTCGTCCCGGCGGAGGGCGCGCGGGTGCGGGTCGAGCGGACGGAACCGTCGCCATTCCCTGGAGTTGATAGTCCTTTGCGGCGGTCCGCCGGAGAGCGGCAATCGAGCGGTCGAGGGCGCATGCTGGCTTTGGCGACGGCGGGGTGCGATGTTCCCCCGGTGAACACGAGTACATCCGAAGTGACAGCCCAGTCCGATCTGGCGACCCTGTGCCGACGCAAGGCGCTCGACCAGTTTGCGATCCTCGACACACCGCGAGAGTCCGAGTTCGACGAGATCGCCGAACTCGCCGCGGCCATCTGCGAGGCGCCCGTCGCGCTCGTCAGCTTCGTCGATTCCGACCGCCAGTGGTTCAAGGCGGAGGTCGGGTTCGGCCGCCGCGAGACGCCGCTCGACCAGTCCATCTGTGCCTACGCGCTGGCCGAGGACGATATTCTGGAGATCCCGGACACCCGCCTCGACCCCCGCTCCAGCTTTAACCCTCTGGTTGCGGGAGAGCCGCACGTGCGGTTCTACGCCGGGGCGGTCCTGCGTACGGCGGAAGGCGTCGCCATCGGCACCCTGTGCGTCCTCGACAACGAGGTCCGCAGGCTGACGGAGCTGCAGCGCCAGACCCTCAGGGTCCTCGCCCGGCAGGTCATGCGGGAGCTGGAGCTGCGCGTCGCACTGCGACTGCAGGACACCCTGCGCCGCGAGATCGACCACCGGGTCAAGAACCAGCTCCAGTCGGTCGCCTCGTTCGTGCGGCTGAAGGCGACCCGCGCGCGGGACATGCCGACCCGGCGCGCGCTCGAGGCCGTGTCCTACCGCGTCTCCGCCGCCGCGCTGCTCCACGAGGAGATGCACTCGCTGCCGACCGGCGACGAGATCGCGCTCGATCGCTACCTCGACAAGCTCGGCCGCCTCGTCGCCGCATCCGGCCCGGAAGGCGTGGCAGTCGACGTCGCCATCGATCCCGTCCGGGTCTCCGCAACACAGGCGTCGGCGGTGGCGGCCATCGTCAACGAGTTCGTCACCAACGCCTTCAAGCACGGTTTTCCCGACGGACGGCCCGGGCGGATCACCGTGATCGGGCGGGTCCGGGACGGCGTCCTAGAAGTCCGGATGGCGGACGACGGCGTCGGCTGCGACGGGGCGCTGGAGAGTCAGGGGATCGGCATGCGCATCATGGATGCCGCCGCGAACCAGATCGCGGGCGAGCTCGTGTTCGACACGTCCGGCCCCGGCGTCGCCCTGAGCCTGACGGCCCCGCTGGTGATCCCGCCGAGCCTCGGCGACGTCCCCTTTCCCCTGCCAAAGGGCTGAGACCGCGCCGCCGCGATGACCGGGAGGACCGCACCCGTGCGGGTGGGCGTTCGAGCGGGGCGAGGGGCCCCGCCCGATCCGGGTCCGGCCGGCCGCTAGATGCAGCGCCCGCCGTCGATCTCGAGGTTCACGCCCGTCACCAGCTCGGCATCGTCCGAGGCGAGGTAGACCGCGGCGCCGGCGATGTCCGACGGCTTCGACAGCCGGCCCAGCGGGATCGTCGCGATGAACTTCGCGCGGTTCTCCGGCGTGTCGGGGACGCCCATGAATGTCTCCAGCAGTCCCGTCTCGCCCATCACCGGGGCGATGCCGCAGACGCGGATCTTCTCCGGCGCCAGCTCGATCGCCAGCGACTTGGTGATGTTGTTCACCGTCGCCTTGGTCGCGTTGTACCAGACGAGGCCCGGACGCGGCCGCACACCGGCGGTCGAACCGACGTTGATCATCACGCCCCGGCCGATCGAGCGCCAGTGCGGCAGGATCGCCTTGGTGAAGTGGAAGATCGATTTCACGTTGATCGCGAACAGCTTGTCGAACGTCTCCTCGTCGGTGTCCATCACCGGCGTGTTGCGGTTCGACCAGCCGGCGTTGTTCACGAGGATGTCGATCTCGCCGAAGGCGGAGATCGCCGCGTCGACCGCGCCATTCACGGCGGCTCCGTCGGTGATGTCGCAGATGAGGGGCGTCGCGGCGTTGCCGAGCGAGCTCGCGACCGCCTTCGCACCCTCCTCGTTGATGTCGAGAACCGCAACGCGCGCCCCTTCGGCGACGTAGCGCTCGGCGATGCCGCGGCCGAAGCCCGACGCGGCTCCGGTCACGAGCGCGGTTTTCCCCTTCAGGCGCTGGCTGTCGGCCATACTTAACCTCCCGATCATTTTGTTGTTTGTCGCGACCGTAGACGGAGCGTTGGCGGCGGGGAAGAGTTTGCGATCAACTGTCGAGACGACGCCGCGGCGCGGAAGGGCCATCTGAGGGGCACGAGAGGTTGCAGGGCGGATTCCCGGGCCCGTGCCGCAAGGCCGAGGCTGTCATGACCGGCCCGCAGAACCCGACCACCATGCGCGGAGTCGCACGATGACCATGTTGGACCAGATGACCCATGAGGTTGACCCGGTGCCCGAGGATCCGCGGTGGATCGCCGTGTGCGACCGCGACGCGGAGCAGGACGGCGCGTTCGTCTACGCGGTGGCGACGACCGGGGTCTATTGCCGGCCGAGCTGCCCGTCGCGCCGCCCGCTGCGCCGCAACGTCAGCTTCTTCGCGCTCACCGGCGATGCGGAGGCTGCAGGCTACCGACCCTGCCGCCGCTGCCGGCCGACGGAGATGTCGCCGGCGCAGCGCAACGCGCTGATGGTGGAGGCGGCCTGCCGGTCCCTCGCCGCCGGTCCGGTGCCGCTCGCCGAGCTTGCGGAGGCGGCGGGCGTCAGCGCGCATCACTTCCACCGCACCTTCAAGGCCCACACCGGCACCACCCCGGCGCAGTTCGCCCGGGCATGCCGGGCCCGCCGGGCGGCCGAGGCGCTCGCCGCGGGGGATCGTCCGGCGGGGGCGGCCTTCGCCGCAGGTTTCGCCAGCCTGTCGCGCTTCTACGACGAGGCGGCGGCGCGCTTCACCGTCCACCCGTCAGCGCTCGCCCGCGGCGGGCGGGGGGAGGTCATCGTCGTCACCTCGGGCGCCTCGGCGCTCGGGATCGTCACGGTCGCCTTCTCGCGCCAGGGCATCGCGGCCGTCCGCCTCACCGACACCGAGGCGGAGGGGCGACAGGAGATCGACGGGATCTTCCGCGACGCGCTCGTGGTCGACGGCGGCGAGCCGTTCGAGGCCCTGCTCGGGGACGTGCTGGCGGCGGTCGAGGAGCCGTCGCTCGCCGCGGAGCTGCCGGTCGACATCCGCGGCACCGCTTTCGAGGAGCGGGTCTGGGGGGCGCTCAGGGACATCCCGATCGGCACCACCGCGAGCTACGCCGAGGTGGCCGCGGCCATCGGGGCGCCTACCTCCCACCGTGCGGTGGCGCGGGCGTGCGGGGCCAACAGGATCGCCGTGCTGGTGCCGTGCCACCGCGTCGTGCGGGCGGACGGATCGCTCGCCGGATACCGCTGGGGCGTCGAGCGCAAGAAGACACTCCTGGCGAAGGAGGCAGCCTATGACGGATGACGTCGCGACCACGGTCGCCAATCTCGACTGGGACCGCATCGGCGCCGAGCTCGACGAGTACGGCGTCGCGCGGACCGGGCCGGTGATCGCGCCGGAGACGTGCGCCGCGATCACCGGACTCTACGACGAGGACCGCTTCCGCAGCCGCGTGGTGATGAAGCGGCACGGCTTCGGCTCGGGCGAGTACAAGTACTTCGCGAACCCGTTGCCGGACCCAGTGGCGGCGCTGCGCGCGGCGGTCTACCCCCACGCCGCGAAGGTCGCCAACGGCTGGGCGGAGCGGCTCGGCATGGAGGCCTACCCCGACACGCTGGAGGCGATGCTGGAGCGCTGTCACGCCGAGGGGCAGACCAAGCCGACGCCGCTGGTGCTGAAGTACGGCCCCGGCGACTACAACTGCCTCCACCAGGACCTTTATGGCGCCGTCGCCTTCCCGCTGCAGCTCGTGGTGCTCTTGAGCGACCCGGCATCGTTCGAGGGGGGCGAACTGGTCCTGACGGAGCAGCGGCCGCGCATGCAGTCGCGCGCCGAGGTGGTGACCCTCGGGCAGGGGGAGGGGGCGCTCTTCACCACCTCCATCCGTCCCCGCCGCGGCACCAAGGGCGACCACCGCGTGATGCTGCGCCACGGCGTCAGCCGCCTGCGCTCGGGCGAGCGCTACACCCTCGGCGTCATCTTCCACGACGCCGCCTGAGGGCGTCGTGGCGTCGGTTCCCGCTCAGTCGAGGCCGGCGAGGGCGCGGACTTCGGCGAGGATCTTGTTCTCGACCATGAGGGGGCCGGGCTTGCGGCGGTTGATGTGGCGCCGGGCGCCGGGGAGGCGCACGCCCGGCACCTTGCGCAGCCGCTCGACGAAGGCCTGCGCCTCGGCCAGCGCGCCCTCGCCGCCGAGCGCCTCCGGCGACAGCGCCATGACGAAGACGGCGCCCACCGGCAGCCCGACCTTCGACGTGTCCTCGGCGACGTCACTGTAGGGGCCGCCGCAGAGGCCGGCGAGGAGCTCCACCATGAGAGCGATGGCCGAGCCCTTGTGCCCGCCGAAGGGGAGCTGCGCGCCCTTCAGGATCTCTGCCGGGTCGGAGGTCGGCAGTCCGTCCGGGCCGAGGCCGACGCCGTCCGCCACCGAGCGGCCCTCGCGCGCGGCCAGCATGATGTCGCCGCGCGCCATGGTCGAGGAAGCCATGTCGATGGCGACGGGTGGGTTGCCGGGTACCGCGAAGGCGAGCGGGTTGGTGCCGAAGACCGGCCGGGTGCCGCCCGCGGGAGCGAGGTAGGGAAGGTTCGCGGTGCAGGCGAAGCCGACGAGGCCCTGCTCGGCGAGCCACTCGGTCTCCGGCCACATCGCCTGGAAGTGGGCGACGTTGGCGAGCGACAGGACGCCGACGCCGAGCTCCTGCGTCAGTCTGGCGAGCTCGGGCAGGGTGACGTCGTAGGCGTAGGGCGCCGCGCACCGCATCGCGTCGTAGCGCAGCACCGCGCCCTGGCGGGAGATGAAGCGCGGCGCGGCGTGCCCGTCGATGGCGCCGGCCTTCATCGCCGCGATGTAGCCGGGGATGCGGAAGACGCCATGCGAGTGCGCGCCGTCCCCCTCGGCCACCAGGGTCATCTCCGCGACGGCGGTCGCGCAGGCCGCGCTGGCGCCGTTGCGGGCGAGCGCGGTGCCGATGAGGCGCAGCAGGTCGTCCCGCTCGACCGGGGTGCGCGGCACCTCGGGATGGACGTTCTTCTCCGAGATGCGCAGCGCGGCGATGCGGTGGACCTGGGCGAGCGCGGTCCGGAACTCCTCCTCCGGCGTCCCCTCGACGCGTTTGCGGAAGGCCTCGAGGATGGCCGCTCGGTCGAGACCGCGCACCGCGACGATGAAGGGAAACCCGAATTTCTCGACGTAGCGCGCGTTGAGGGCGCTGAACTCGGCGAACTCCGCCTCGGTACACTGGTCGAGGCCGGCGCCGGCCTGCTCCGCTGCGGACTCCGCCGTCAGGCCGCCGACGGCGAGGCGGCCGGCGAGGTCGGGGTGGGCGCGCAGGAGTGCCAGCTGCGCCTCGTGCCCCGTGCGGTCGACGATGCGGCGGAACACCGGCGCCAGATCGCCCGCCTCCGCGATGCCTCCGTCCCAGGCTCGCTCGGCGACCCAGGGGCTGTGCTCGTACACGCCACCATAGCATGCAACGAAGGCATCACGATCAACTTTCATCAACTGGTCTCCTGCGTTGCGGGACGCCTTCGGCCTCCGCCGCGACTTCCAACATGTCGAACGTCGTTCCCGCGCCGACGTCACTGCCGAGCTGAACGGTCACCCCGGCCTTCAGCAGCCGCGTGACGTTGCAGCGTCCGGACCCGAGGAACCGGTTGGCGGTCGGGCAGTGGGCGACGACTGCCCCCGACTCGGCCAACAGCCCCACCTCGCGGTCCGACAGGTGGATGGCGTGAGCAAAGATCGCGCCAGGGCCGACGAGGCCGAACGACTCGTAGACGCCGAGATAGTCGGGTGCGTCGGGGAAGAGGCGGCGCACCCATTCCACCTCGTCGGTGCTTTCGGCGAGGTGGGTCTGCAGGGTGCAGGTCGGGAACTCCTCCCACAGCGTGGCGGCCGCCTCCAGCAGCGCGGGCGTGGACGTCGGCGCGAAGCGGGGCGTGATCGCGTAGGTGAGGCGACCGTTCTCGGCGCCGTGCCAGCGCTCGATCAGGGCGCGGCTCTGGTCGTAGGCCTCCATCGCCGGCGTGAGCAGCGCGGACGGCGCGTTGCGGTCCATCATCACGAGGCCGGCGCAGATGCGCAGCGAGCGGTGCCGCGCCTCTTCGAACAGCGCATCGACCGAGACCGGGCTGGAGGCACAAAAGACCGTCGCCGAGGTGGTGCCGACGGCCTCCAGCGCGTCGCAGAACTCGCGTGCGACGGAGCGGGCGTAGGCCGGGTCGTCGAAGCGCGCCTCCTCCGGGAAGGTCACCGACTCCAGCCACTCGAGAAGGCCGCCGCCGAAGGTGCCCATGATGCGGGTCTGGCTGTAGTGGACGTGCGCGTCGTAGTGGCCCGGCGTCAGCAGGCCCGGGCTGTCGACGATGGGCGCGTCCGGGTACTCCGCGATCATCTCGCTCGCGGTGCCGTAGTCGAGGACCTCGCCGTCGTCGACGACCAGTGCGCCGTTCCTGATGATGGCGAAGGGGTCGACGCCGGTGATCGCCCCGCTGAACGGCCTGAGACGCCCGCGCTTGATCAGCATCCGCGATCCACCTTGAGGAGCTGCGCCGCGACGGAGGCCGCGATCACCGCGGGCTCCTTGCCGGGAATGTCGAGCCCGATCGGGCAGACGAGGCGCGAGGTGTCGAGGCCGCGCTCGTGCAGGCGGTGCAGGAACGCGGCCTTCTTCGAGGCCGAGCCGATGAGCCCGAGGAAGCCGAAGGGACGGCCCAGCACCGCCGCGACGATCTCGAGGTCGACGGCGTGGCTGTGGGTCATGACGAGGTGAAAGGCGTCGTCCGGCGCCTCGACGGCGACCGTCTCGGGCAGGGCGATGCGGCGGCACGGGATGGGACCGTCGACCGGGAAGGCGCTTTCGTGGCGCGCGTCGATCCAGGTGACGTCGAACGGGAGCGGGGCGAGGGCGCGCACCAGCGCCTGGCCGACGTGGCCGGCGCCGTAGACGCTGATGGAGCGCCGGGGCGGGTCGGTGAGGAGGGGGCCGTCCTCCTCGATGGTGAAGGGACCCTCGGGCGGCGTCTCGATCCGCTTCAGCGCGACGATGAGGTGGCCGCCGCAGCACTGGTCGAGCGCGGGGCCGAGCGGCAGGTCGAGCGTCAGCGTCGCGGCGCCGTCCTGCAGCATCCGGCGGGCGGCCTCGACGGTCCGCCGCTCCGCCTCCCCGCCGCCGATGGTGCCGACGAAGCGCTCCGGCGAGACGATCAGCCACGCGCCGCGGTCACGCGGGGTGGAGCCGGCCTTTCTGGTGATTGCGGCCACGACGGTGGGGCCCTTCGCGACAAAGTCGCGAAGTCGCTCCAGCGACGCCTCGCCCGTTCCTGCCATGGTCCTTCGATCCCGTCCGGTGCGGCCCTCTAGGTTCGGACCGGACGGGCAGCACAGTCAACCGAGATCAGCGGTAGATCAGCGTCGGCAGCCACATGGTGAGGGCGGGGACGAACGTGATCAGCGCCAGCACGATGCCGAGCGGGATGAGGAACGGTGCCGTCGCCACCACGCAGCGCTCGAACGGCACGTTCGAAACCCGCGAGAGGACGTAGAGCACCATGCCGATCGGCGGTGTCAGGAGCCCGATCATCAGGTTGAGCACCATGATCACCCCGAAGTGAACCGGGTCGATCCCCACCTGCGTCGCGATCGGCAGCAGCACCGGGACGAGAATGGTGATCGCCGCCACCGTCTCCAGGAAGCAGCCGACGATGAGGAGGATCAGGTTGATCAGGATGAGAATGACGATCGGGTTGTCCGACGCCGAGAGAAGCAGCGCGGCGAAGTGCTCCGGCACGCGGTTGGAGGTCAGCACCCAGGCGAAGATCGAGGCCGCGGCGACGATGAAGAGCACGACGGCGGTGGTCTCGATGGTGTCGTAGGAGACCCGCAGGAAGCGCCGCCAGGTCAGCGTGCGGTAGACTATGAGGCCGAGGAACAGCGCCCAGACGCACGCCGCGATCGCCGCCTCCGTCGGCGTGAACGCGCCGGTGAGGATGCCGCCGACGATGATGACCGGCGTCAGCAGCGAGAGGAAGGCGCGCTGCGACGTCGAGCCCAGCCGGCGGATCGAGAAGCGGGCGTCGCGCGGGTAGTTCCGCACCCGGGCGTAGTAGAAGACCATGATCATCAGCGACACGGCCATGATCAGCCCGGGGATGAAGCCCGCGGCGAAGAGCTGGCCGATGGAGGCGCCCGCCACGACGCCGTAGATCACCATCGGCAGCGACGGCGGGATGATCGGCCCGATGGTGGACGACGCCGCCGTCACGCCGACCGAGAAGCCGGGGTCGTAGCCGGCGTCCCGCATCGCCTTGATCTCGATGGCGCCGAGGCCGCCCGCATCCGCCACCGCCGCGCCGGACATCCCGGCGAAGATCACCGAGGCGCCGACGTTCACGTGGCCGAGCCCGCCGCGCATCCAGCCGACGAGGGCCTTGGCGAACTCGAAGATCCGCTCGGTGATGCCGGCGGTGTTCATCAGGTTGCCGGCGAGGATGAAGAACGGCACGGCGAGCAGCGGGAAGCTGTCCACGCCGTTGATCATCCGGTGCGCGACGACCATCGGCGGCACCTGCCCGGTGACGATGATGAAGATCGCCGAGGAGCCCGCGAGCGCGATGGCCACGGGAAAGCCGAGCGCGATGGCCCCGAAGAGGATTCCGAAGAGAAGTACGAGGTCCATATACGCTCAGAGGTAGCGGCGCACGCGGTCGCGGTAGGCCCGGTAGGGCGCGCCGAACTTGCGGTCGAGATAACGTTCCTCCGCGAGCACCACGCCCGAGTGGAGGATCATCGCGAGGGGAATCACCAGGAGGAGCGTCACCGGCCCGCCGAACGCGAAGCCGATGCCGAGCTGCAGCATGACCAGCGCGACGTACATCGGATTGCGCGTGCGGGCGAAGACGCCGTCGGTCACGAGCTGGGTGGAGGGGTGCCACGGCTCGACCGCGGTTCCGGCGCGGCGGAAGCGGGTCAGGCCGGCAAGGCCCAGCACGATGGCGCCGGCGACGAGCGCACCGCCGAGAATGATGCGCGGCAGCACCCATCCCTCGAAGGTGAGGCCGATCACCCGGTCCGCGCTGAGGCCGATCCCGAGGGAGGCCAGCAGGATCAGCGGCGGGGGAGCGAAGACGTCGGCGGTCTCTTCGTCGGGGGTCGTGATTTCGATAGTCATCGCTCACTCCATCGAGGGTGTGGCTTCGTGAAGCGCCGGGTCGATGAGGCGGCTGGACCCGGAGACGAGGTGGCGCAGGGCGACGATCACGGCGTAGACCGTCATCAGCGCGAAGCAGACGGCGATGCCGTAGTAGAGCCAGGACTTCGGCACATCGATCGACACCATCATCTGGAAGGTGCGGCCGGCGAGCTGGTAGGTGTACCAGGTCAGCGCGCCGTAGAAGACGACGGCCGCCACGTCGACGACGGTCTGCAGGACGCGCCGCAGCGGCCGCGGGAACCAGCGGTAGAGGATCTCCACCGCGATGTGGCTGCCCTTGCGCACCGCCATGATGGCGCCGATGAAGGTCACGGCGATCAGGAGAAAGCGGGCGATCTCCTCGGTCCAGCCGAGCGAGTTGTTCAGCACGTAGCGGGTGAAGAACTGCAGGAAGACGACGAACGCGAGCGTCCAGAAGACCACCAGCACGGGCGCGTCGTCCCACTGGATGTCGGAAAGGTCGATGTGCTCGTCGTCGGAGGCCAGATCGAGGGTCGATTCAGCCGGGGATTTGTCGGTCATGCAGGGACCGCGTCGCGAAAGGCTTTGACCAAGGCGTCAGGATCCTCGGGTTGTCCGGGGTGCGTGTAGACCGACGCGGGGAACTCCACGCCGGGCAGCGCCCGTGACGTCCAGATGTGGGCGGTGGGAACGATGAAGGACGGGTCGTCCAGCGTCCCGGCGCGCAGGTTGACGACGCCGCGGTCGGGCCGCGTGTGGACGATGCGCGTCCCGCAGTCGGGGCAGAAGTGGCACATCATGCGCGCGCCGGACGCGGCGGTGCGCTCGTATGCGGCAAGCGTCTCCCAGTCGACGGAGAAGTCGTCGGTGGCGAGGCGCAGCACCAGCGCGTAGGCGGAGCCGGTCTGCTTCTGGCAGTCCCGGCAGTGGCACGCGTAGATCGCGACCGGATCGCCGGTCACGATGTAGCGCACCGCATCGCAAGCGCAGCCGCCGAGCCAGGGAAGGGGAGGCCACGCTGCCATGGCCTCCGACCTACTGGATCGCCTGCAGGCGGTCGTAGGTCTCCTGGTCCCAGGTCGCCATGTCGCCGTTGTGCATCTTCTTGGTGGCTTCGATGAATGGGCCGCGGTCCACCTCGTTGACCGTCACGCCCTGCTCCTCGAACCAGGCGGCGAGTTCCTTCTCCTTGTCGATGATCTGCTGGGTGGCGCATTCGGCCGTTTCCTGCAGGACCGTCGACAGCGCCTCCTTGTCGGCGTCGGACAGCTGGTTCCAGGTCGGACCGCCGAGGATGGTCAGGAGCGCGTCGGTGATGTGGGCGGTGAGGTTGATGTCCTTCTGGACCTCGTAGAACTTCTTCGCCTGGATGGTCGGGAGCGGGTTCTCCTGCGCGTCCACCGTGCCCTGCTGCAACGCCAGGTACACCTCGGCGAAAGCGATCGGCGTCGGGTTCGCGCCGACGGCCTTGGGGAACATCATGTAGAGCGGCGCGTTCGGCACGCGGATCTTGAGGCCCTTCATGTCCTCGGGCTTCAGGATCGGCTTGTTCGAGGTGACGTGCCGGTTGCCGTAGTAGGTGAGCGAGACGATGTGGTTGCCGGTCGCCTTCTCGTAGCCCTCGCTGAGCTCCTTGAAGAGGTCGGAGTGCCGGTAGGCGTCCCAGTGCGCGTAGTCGCGGAACATGAAGGGCGCGCCGCCGATGGCGATCGGCCCATAAGCGCGGCCTGCGAAGAGCTGGCCGGTGTAGATGATGTCGACGGTGCCGAGGCCGAGGCCCTCGTTGATGTCGACTTCCTTGCCCAGCGACGAGGCCGGGAAAACCTCGATCCCGTAGCGATTGTCGGTGGCGGCGAGGAGCTTGTCGGACGCTGCAACGGCGCAGGTGTGGTACGGCTCGCTCGACTCGTAGACGTGCGCAAACTTCAGCATCGTCTGAGCCGACGCGGCCACAGGCGCGAGCGCCAGCGCGGCGGCGGAGGCCGCCAGAATCGTACGGATGATCATGGAATCCGTTTCCCCCCTGATGATGGACGGTTAACACCGCTCTTTGTTCGCGAGCCTATGATGTTCGCGTCCGCCACTCAACAGGCTTTTGTTATGGCCGCGAGGGCCGCCTGAAAAAAATCAGAGGGATGGCAACGCGATTTCGGCCGGACGACGACGACCGGGGACGCCGTGTTGATTTAAATAGACGTTCGGTCTATTTCCCGTGGTGACGATGAACAGGACCCGCAGGGCGCGCCGCCACATCGCGAGGGCCGCTCCGCCAGGGGAGGAGACTGCAGTGTTCGACGCCATCCTCATCGACAAGGACGATTCCGGGCAGACCGTCTCGGTGACCAAGCTGGACGACGACCGGCTGCCCGAGGGCGACGTCACCGTCCGCGTCGCGTGCTCGACGCTCAACTACAAGGATGCGCTGGCGATCACCGGCAAGAGCCCGGTGGTGCGCAGCTTCCCCATGGTGCCGGGCATCGACTTTTCCGGCGTGGTGGAGGCGTCCTCCAGCGCGGACTGGAAGGCCGGCGACCGGGTTGTGCTCAATGGCTGGGGCGTCGGCGAGCGGCACTGGGGCGGTCTCGCCGGCAAGGCCCGCGTGAAGGGGGAGTGGCTGGTCCCGCTCGTCCCGGCCTTCTCCATGGAGGAGGCGATGGCGATCGGCACCGCCGGCTACACGGCGATGTTGTGCGTGATGGCGCTGGAGCGGAACGGCGTGACGCGGTCCGCCGGCCCGGTGCTGGTGACGGGTGCGGCCGGCGGCGTCGGCAGCGTCGCGGTGGCCCTCCTCGCCAAACTGGGGCACGAGGTCCACGCGGTGACAGGCCGCGCCGAGGAGGCGGACTACCTGACGGCGCTCGGCGCGTCCGAGATCCTGCCCAGGGCGGACTTCACCGAGCCGGGCCGCCCTCTCGGCAAGGAGCGCTGGGCGGGCGCGGTGGACGTCGTCGGCGGACAGGTGCTCGCCAACGTCTGCGCGCAGATGCGCTATCGCGGGACCGTGGCGGCGTGCGGCCTCGCCGGGGGCATGTCCCTCCCGGCCACCGTGGCGCCCTTCATCCTGCGCGGCGTGACCCTCGCGGGCGTCGACAGCGTCATGTGTCCGCGCGAGGATCGGATCGAGGCCTGGCGGCGCCTCGGGGAGGATCTCGACCCGAAGCTGCTCGCCGGGATTGTGCAGCGGCTCTCCCTCGCCGAGGCGATCCCCGCCGCGGACCGCCTGATCGCCGGCAAGGTGCGCGGCCGCATCGTCGTGCCGATCGACCCGTCCGTCGCCTGAACCGTCACGGCGTCGGCCCCGCGGCGTGCCGCGATGCGGCGCAGCCGCCGGGCCGGCGCTTCCGTCGCGCACCCCATCAGGACCGGACGCTGGAGCCGGTTCCCCTGCCGAAGAGTGGACACATGACCGCCGTCGATCTGCCGATCAGCCGCTTCCCCGTCCCGCCGCTCGCCGAGATGCCGGACGATATCCGCGCCCGCATCGAGGCGGTGCAGGAGAAGTCGGGCTTCATCCCGAACGTCTTCCTCGTCCTCGCCCACCGGCCGGACGAGTTCCGCGCCTTCTTCGCCTACCACGACGCGCTGATGGACAAGCCCGGCAACCTGACGAAGGCCGAGCGCGAGATGATCGTGGTCGCGACCTCCAACCTCAACCAGTGCCAGTACTGCGTGATCGCCCACGGCGCGATCCTGCGGATCCGGGCGAAGAACCCGCTGCTCGCCGATCAGGTGGCGGTGAACTACCGCAAGGCCGACATCACGCCGCGCCAGAAGGCGATGCTCGACTTCGCGGTGAAGGTCAGCCAGTCGGCCGAGACGGTGGGCGAGGCCGAGATCGAGGCGCTGAAGGCGCACGGGTTCGACGAGGACGACGTCTGGGACATCGCCGCGATCGCCGCCTTCTTCGCGCTGTCGAACCGAATGGCGAATGTCACCGGCATGCGCCCGAACGCCGAGTTCTACACCCTCGGCCGCGGCTGAGGATGCGCCATCGGCCCGCCGCCGTGCCGGGCTCCGACCTTCGTCCCGCGTCGCCGGGGCTTGAGGCGGCGGGATGCCGTTCTATTTCATGGCGTCGTTAACCTATTGACCCGTCGACGGGCCTGTCCGGTAACGTCGTGCCGGTGCGTCCCGGCGGGTCCGGCCGGGATGGCCGTGCAGGAGGTCCAGCGTTGAGCCAAGACTCCGTCGGCCCCGTCTTCGTGTCGCCGGACGACGCGCCCCGTCCGCGGCGCCGCGGGCGGCCGCCGCGCGACGCGGCCCGCCTGGTGGAGGCGCGCGAGAATCTCCTGCGCACCGGTGTCGCGATGCTCACCGAGCGGGGGTTCGGCGCCGTGGGGCTGGACGAGATCCTCGGCACGGTGGGCGTGCCGAAGGGCTCATTCTACCACTACTTCGGCTCCAAGGCGGACTTCGGCCTCGCGCTGATCGACTCGTACGCCGCCTATTTCGCCCGCAAGCTCGACCGCTGGTTCCTGGACGAGCGGCTCGCCCCGCTCGACCGGCTGCGCGCCTTCGTGGCGGACGCCCGGGCCGGCATGGAGCGCTTCGACTTTGCCAGGGGTTGCCTCGTCGGCAATCTCGGGCAGGAGATCGGCGCCCTGCCGGAGCCGTTCCGCGCCCGCCTGTCGGCGGTGTTCGAGGACTGGGAGATTCGCACCGCGCGCTGTCTCGAAGCCGCGAAGGCCGCCGGGGAGATCGCCCCGGACGTGGACTGCCGCCACCTCGCGCAGGTCTTCTGGATCGGCTGGGAGGGCGCCGTGCTCCGCGCCAAGCTGGAGCGCAGCGCGGCGGCGCTCGACCTCTACGCCGAAACCTTCTTCGTCCTGCTCTCGCGCCGGACGACCCGGTAAGGCCCCCGGCGCCTGCGGGGCCGCCACGGACGCAGGGTCCGCGCCGGGGCCGGATCCGGCGGCGGCGTCCTAGCCGGTGCGGCCTTCGAAGGGGTCGGGGCCAGGATCGCGTCCGCCGGCGGCGACGGCGAGGCGGCCGAGGTAGTGCGTCCAGCCCTCCTCGTGGCCGGCGCATTGGGCCTCGCTCGGCAGACCGGTATGGGTGAGGCGCAGCAGGGTGCCGTCCGGCTGCTCGATCAGGTCGATCTCGACGAGGCTCGACCCCGGCGGCACGGCATCGCTGCCGTCCCAGCCGAAGCTGTAGGCGAGGCGGTGCACCGGGACGACCTCGCGGAAGGCGCCGCGGGCGCACCGCGCCCCGGTGACGTTGACGATATAGGCGCCGTCCACACGGGGCTCGACGTCCGCCTCCGTCCCCATCCAGCTCAGGATCTTCTCCGGATCGGTGAGGAGGGCGAAGACGGCGGCGGGCGGCGCCGGGATGTGCTGCTCGCGGCGAACGACGAAGCCGTCCTGCATCGGGTTTCCTCCATGTTTTCGTGCCGGGTTCCCGTGCCGGTCGGGGCGCGGCGGCACGCGCCGGATCCGGCGGGTGGCCCGTTCCACGGCCAGACGGCGAAAATAGGTCCTTCCGCCGGGCCGTCCATGACCGGCGCGGATGACAGGGGTCGTGCCGTCGCGGCATGATCGCCGCATGGACCTGCCACCAACCGTCGCCTGGCTCGTGGACGAGGCGAGCGCCGTCAGCGGCCCCGACCGCTTCCTCGCCGATCTCGCCGCCCGGCTGACGGGGGACGGTGTACCGCTCGCACGCGGCGCGGTGGCGATCGCTGTGCCGCACCCGATCATCTCCCACCGCACCTTCCTCTGGCGGGGGGACACCGGCGCCGTGGTCGAGGCGTTCGGGTTCTCCGCCGGCCCGGGCTTTCAGGCGGCGCGCGACTGGCTCGCCGGGTCCGGCCCGGTCCACGAGGCCGTGCTGGGCCGGGCCCCCGGGGCCACTCTCCTCGGCTGGGCGGCGGCGCGGCCGCTCGACCCCGGCGAGACGCGCCGGGTGGACGAGGCGTCGCGGTTTGCCGCCGCCCCGCTCGCGGCCCTTGCCGCGCGGGCGGCGCTGACGGGCCTCCTCGAGGCCTACCTCGGGCGGCGCAGCGCCGCCCGTGTCGAGGCCGGGGCGCACGGCCGGGGCACCGGTGAGACGATCCGGGCGGCCCTGCTCTACGCCGACCTTCGCGACTTCACGGTCATGTCCGAGGCGACCGAGCCCGCGGTGATGATCGCCGCGCTCGACGCCTGGTTCGACCGTGTCGCCGGGGCGGTGCATGCCTTTGGCGGCGAGGTGCTGAAGTTCATCGGCGACGGGGTGCTGGCGATCTTCCCGGTCGTCGGCACTCCGGGCGAGGCGTGCGAGGCGGCGCTGCGCGCAGCGGCGGCCGCCCGCGCCGGCATGGCCCACCTCGACGCGGCACGGCGGGCCCAAGGCGCGCCGCCCCTGCGGTACGGCATGGCGCTCCACCTCGGCGAGGTGCTTTGGGGCAACGTCGGCGCGGCGAACCGGCTCGACTTCACCGCCATCGGACCCGCCGTGAACCTCGTCAGCCGGCTCGAGGGGCTCTGCCGCGTGCTGGGGCGGCCGGTGCTGGTCTCGGGCGCCGTCGCGGCCGAGATCGCAGCGCCGCTCGTCCCGCTCGGCGAGCACCCGCTTCGCGGTGTCGCCACCCCGTGCGCCGTGTTCGCCCTGCCCGACCGCTGACATCCGACGCGCGTCCGCCGGTGGCGTCTCAGCCGCCGTAGGCGTCGCGGTGGCGCAGCCAGCCGCCCGGCTCGTTGCGGCCGAGCGGGGCCCGGTCGAGCCACTGGTACACCGCCCACAGGCTGTCGACGCCGCGCGCGTACGTCGAATAGGTGTGGTAGACGTCCCCGTCCTCCAGGACGAAGGCGCTCGTGCCCGGCCGTTCGCGGGCGTAGGTTGCCGGATCGGTGCCGCTGATCTCGGCGTTGGTCGCCGGCACGGTCGGTGTCGTGCGCGTCGGTATCGACGGGGCAGACGCCACGACGGGCGGCTCGTCCCGGTAGTTGTAGCGGATGCCGTCCCGCTGCTCCTCCTCGGTGAACGTCACCTGGAAGTCGGTGTTGAAGGCGCTTCCGCCGGACGACGCCCACGGGAAGGTCCACCCCATCCGCCGCCTGAAGCCTTCCAGCTTCGCCAGCGGTGCGCTCGACACCGCCCAGAAGGCGACGTCGTGGTGCTGGAGGTGGACGACGATGCCGTTGAACCCGTCCGCGATCGCCGAGCAGGACGGGCAGCCCGCGGCGTAGTCCGGCCCGAACATGAAATGGTAGACGAGGAGCTGCGAGCGCCCGCCGAAGAGGTCGCGCAGCGAGAGACTGCCGTCCTCCGTCTCGAACCGGTAGTCCCTGTCGACCCGGACCCAGGGCAGGCTCCGGCGCTGGAGGGCGACCTGGTCGCTGCGACGCGTGAGGTCCTTCTCGGCGTCGAGCAGCGCGAGGCGTGCCGTCAGCCATTCTTCGCGTGTCCCCTTGGGGTGGTGCATGTCCATCGTGTGCTCCTTCAGGTGTCTCGGAATTCGGTTGCAGTGGCGGTCAGTCGCGTCGGGGGCCCGACCGGGCGGACGCGAGCCGCAGCCACGGCGCGAGGTGGACGGCGCTCATCGCGAGGTACATCGTCACCATGCCGCCGATGGGGGAGGCGCTCTGGCCCGGACCGCAGAGGGCGCCGGGCGCGTCGAATGCCGCCGTCAGCAGCGCGAGCGCGGCGAAGGCGGGCGCGGCGACGAGGCCGAGCCCGTCGGCCATGTCTTGCGCGACCGTGCCGGCGGGGGCGCAATGGCGGTCGCGCGCGGCGTCCGGGGGGTGGGGGCGATGAAGCATCGGGGGTCTCCCGTCGGTTCGACGTCGCGGCCGGAATGTCTCCGGCCTCGGTCTGCTGGTCACAGCGGGAAGGTAGGGATCGGTGCCGGAGCGGCGTGAGTGACAAGTGTGGCGCGATTTTCATGGACCCGGTGATCGACGCCGCGGCCGGCGCGCTGGCGTCCGGCGATCCGCTCGGCGCGCTCAACCGCGTCGCCCTGCGCAACGATGCGGCGGCGCTCGCGCTGCGGGGCATCGCCATGGCGCAGATCGGCGATCTCCCCCGCGCCCGGAGCCTCGTCAGGGCGGCGGCCCGCGCCTTCGGCCCCGAGGCCGGGGTGGAGCGGGCACGCTGCGCGGTCGCCGAGGCGGAAATCGCGCTCGCCCTGCGCGACCTCACCCACCCGACGCTGCCGCTCGACACGGCGGCGGACGCACTGGATCGCGGCGGCGACCGGCTGAACGCCGCGTACGCGCGCTATCTCGCCGCGCGGCGGCTGCTGCTGATCGGCCGGGTCGAGGATGCGGCGCGCGCGGCCGGCGTGCTCGACGCCGCGGCGCTTCCCGCGGCGTTCCGGGCGGCGCACGGACTGGTGGTCGCCGGCATCGCCGTGCGGCGCCTGCGGGCGGGGGAGGCGCGCGCGGCGCTGGCGCTCGCCCAGCGCGACGCGAGGCGGGCGGGGGTCCCGGCGCTCCTCGCGGAGGTGGAGGCCGCGGCGCTCGTCCTCGAGACACCGGCCGCGCGGCTGGTCGCGCGCGGCGGGGAGCGGCTTCTGAAGCTGGACGAGGTCGAGCGGGTGATGGCGACGGACGCCGTCATCGTCGACGCCTCGCGGTATGCGGTACGCCACGAGGGCCGCGCTGTGGTGCTCGCATCGCGCCCGGTGCTGTTCGCCCTGGCGCGGTCGCTCGCGACCGCGTGGCCGGGCGACGCCCCGCGCGAGGCGCTGCTCGCCGAGGCCTTCCATGCGCGGCACGCCGACGAGTCGCATCGCGCGCGGTTGCGGGTCGAGATCGGCCGCCTGCGCAAGGCGCTGGAGGGGATCGCCGACATTACCGCGACAAGGCGCGGCTTCCGGCTGTCGGCGCCGGGCGCCGCCGAGGTGGTGGTGCTGGCGCCACCCGCCGACGACGAGCACGCGGCGGTTCTCGCCCTGTTGGCGGACGGGGAGCTGTGGTCGAGCTCGGCGCTGGCCCTGGCGCTCGGGGTGAGCCAGCGCACGGCGCAGCGCGCGCTCGACACGCTCGCCTCCGCGGGCAAGGTTCAGTCCGTCGGGCGCGCCCGGGCGCGCCGCTGGATGACGCCGCCGACGCCCGGTTTCCCGACAAGCTTGTTACTCCCCGCCCTGCTGCTCGGCAGGTAGGGGGGACGGAACACAGGGAGTGACGGCATGCGACGAGCGGCAGCGGAGATCATCGCGGAATTCGGACCGTTCGACGGCGTCGATGCCGTGCACGGGGTGACGTACGACGGAACGTCGGTCTGGTTCGCGTCCGACGGACGGCTGAACGCCATCGCGCCGGCGGACGGCGCACTCCGGCGCGCGCTCGACGTTCCGGCGAGCGCCGGGACCGCGTTCGACGGCACTCACCTCTACCAGATCGCCGGAGACCGCATCCAGAAGATCGATCCGGGCTCGGGCGATGTCCTGTCGTCGATCCCGGCGCCCGGCGGCGGCGCCGATTCGGGGATGGCGTGGGCCGAGGGATCGCTGTGGGTCGGCGAGGCCCGTGCGCGCTGCATCCATCAGGTGGACCCGGAGACCGGCGCCGTCCTGCGCACGCTCGCCTCGAACCGTTTCGTCACCGGCGTGACCTGGGCCGGCGGGGAGCTGTGGCATGCGACGTGGGAGGACGACACCTGCGACCTCAGGCATATCGATGCCGGGACCGGCGAGGTGCTGGAGGTGCTGGAGATGCCGGCAGGGGTCAACGTGTCGGGCCTGGAGTCCGACGGGGCGGACCTATTCTTCTGCGGCGGGGCCCGCAGCGCGACGATCCGCACGGTGCGCCGCCCGCGGTGACGGGCGGGGCCGCATGTTACGTCAGGCGGCGAAGCCCCAGATCCGTTCGATGACCCAGAACGCGCTCACGGCGCCGATCGCGTACGGCGGCACCCTGCGTGCTGCGAGCGGCCAGGCCCGGTAGAGCCCGAGCGCGCGGATCGCGAGAAGCGCGGCGGCCACGAAGAGGAGCTGGCCGAGCTCGACGCCGATGTTGAATGCGGCGAGGGCGAGGGGAATGTCGGAGGGCGGCAGACCGATCCGCGACAGCGCCCCGGCGAACCCCAGCCCGTGGAGGAGGCCGAAGGTGAAGGCGACGAGCCACGGCTTGCGGGCGGTGAGCGTCGCCTCCCCGTCGAGGGTCCGCAGGACCTCGAGCGCGAGGAACATGATGCTGAGCGCGATGGCCGCCTCGACCGGCGGTCCGGGCACCCGCACGATGCCGAGCACCGCGAGGCTCAGGGTGATGCTGTGGGCGACGGTGAAGGCGGTGATCGTCTTGACCAGCCTGCCGACCCCCTTCGTCAGCAGGATCAGCGCGAGCACGAAGAGAAGGTGGTCGAACCCCAGCAGGATGTGCTCGACGCCGAGCCGGACGTACGAGGACAGAACGCTCCACCCCGTGGGAGCCTGCGGCACGGACGCCGAGGGGGCCGCGGGCTGGAGGAGGAGCGTGTGCCGGGCGCCGTCGAGCAGGGTGACGTTGGCGAGGACATCGATGGCGGTGCGCGCGAGGTTGCCGATCGCGATCCGGGTCCCGGCGAGGTCCGCCGTGCCGGTCAGGCGGAAGCGGCGGACCGCGAACCCGTCGAGGACCGTATCGCCGCCGATCGTCGTCCGGGTAAAGGCGGGATCGAACTGCGGTTCGATGTCGGGGAAGGTGTCGCCCGTCCTCGGCACCTTCCAGAGGACGTTATAGGACCGGGGTGCCGTCTGGTCGATCTGCAGGTACGCGGGACGCACCTCGTGGGCCGTTGCCGCCGCCACCCAGCCGAGCCAGACCGAAAGGACCGCGAGGAGGACCCGTCCGATGGCCGGTCGCGCGGGGCGAGCACGGCCGCAGCACCCGGGCCGCGGTCCGCGGGACCGCCGGTCCCGCACCGGCAGGCCGGTCGCACAGGGATGGGGGGTCTGTGTCATGTCGCGCCGGGCGCCCCGTGGTCGGCGGAGTGTAGACGGATTTTGCGGCGAAGGGTGATGGGTCGGCGGGATGTGACCTGAGCCGAGGAAAAACCGCCCCGGTGGCGCGGCCGCCGTCAACAGAAGCCTGCAGAAAATTTGAGCAGATTGCATAAAAATGGTGGCTTGAAGGCCGCGGGACGTTCGGCGATACACGTTACGTTCGGTGTTGAAGGTCTTGCGTAGACCATCGCCCGGGCGCCACCGCAAAGATGCGGCATTTCCAGACAGCTGACCTTCCGGGACCTTCGGTCGTGGAAGGGCATGTGCAGCAAAGGCGCTGCCTCACTCCGTTTCGGCTTATCGCCCTCCGGAGCGCGGCGCCTGTTCGCGTTCCGGTTCTTCCCCGAGAAACCAGGAGCGCGCGCCCATGGCGAAGACCAGGCTTGTCATCGTTGGTAACGGTATGGCCCCCGGCCGGATGCTGGAGCACCTCTTCGAGGCGGCGCCCGAGGCCTTCGACGTCACCATTTTCAATGCGGAGCCGCGGGTCAACTACGACCGCATCATGCTCTCTCCGGTCCTGTCGGGCGAGAAGACATACGACAGCATCGTCATCCACGGCGACGACTGGTACGCCCGCCACGGCGTGACCCTCCACAAGGGCCAGCGCGTGACCGGGATCGACCGCGTCGCGCGGACCGTGACCTCCGACGCGGGGGTGTCCGCCGCCTACGACACCCTCGTCATCGCCACCGGGTCCGACCCCTTCATCATCCCGGTCCCGGGCCGCGACCTGCCGGGCGTGCGGGCCTACCGCGACCTCGACGACGTGGAGGCGATGCTCGCCGCCGCCGACAGGGGCGGCCGCGCCGTGGTCATCGGCGGCGGCCTCCTCGGCCTCGAGGCGGCGGCGGGGCTGAGAGCGCGCGGCATGGACGTCACCGTGCTGCACCTGACGCCGACGCTGATGGACCGCCAGCTCGACCCGGCCGCCGGCTACCTCCTCGAAAAGGCGCTCACTGCGCGTGGCATCGAGATCCGCTGCGGCGCCGACACGAAGGCGATCCTCGGCGACACACGGGTGACGGGCGTCGAGCTGAAGGACGGCACCGTCATCGACGCCTCGCTGGTGGTGATGGCGGTCGGCATCCGCCCGAACACGCTCCTCGCCAGGGCCGCCGGGCTCGAGGTGAACCGCGGCATCGTGGTCGACGACGGCATGGTGACCTCCGACCCCGCGATCCTCTCGCTGGGCGAGTGCGCGGAGGTGGGCGGGCGCGTCTACGGCCTCGTCGCGCCGCTCTACGACATGGCGCGGGTCGCGGCCGACCGGCTGACTGGCGGCGACGCGGCGTTCAGGCATTCCGAGGTTCCCACCAAGCTGAAGGTCACGGGCTGCGACCTCTATTCGGTGGGCGACTTCGCCGACGGGCCGGACCGCGAGGAGATCGTCCTGCGCGACGCGGCCCGCGGCGCCTACAGGCGCGTCGTCCTGAAGGACAACCGGATCATCGGCGCCGTGCTCTACGGCGACACCGCCGACGGCGCCTGGTTCAACGACCTCCTGAAGAAGGGCGTCGACGTCTCCGGGATGCGCGAGACGCTGATCTTCGGTCAGGCCTTCCAGGGCGGCGGGCAGATGGATCCGGTCGCCGCCGTCGCGGCCCTGCCGGACGACACGGAAATCTGCGGCTGCAACGGTGTCTGCAAGGGCAGGGTCGTCGCCGCCATCACGGAAAAGGGGCTCACCAGCCTCGACGACGTGCGCGCTCATACGAAGGCCTCGGCTTCCTGCGGGTCCTGCACCGGCCTCGTCGAGAACCTGATGTCCGCCACCCTCGGCGACGCCTTCAACGCGAACGCGGTGAAGTCGATGTGCGGCTGCACGCCGCTCGGCCATGGCGAGGTGCGCCGCCTCATCAAGGCGAAGGGCCTGAAGTCGATCCCGGCGGTGATGCAGGAGCTGGAGTGGTCGACCTCGGGCGGCTGCGCCAAGTGCCGTCCCGCGCTGAACTACTACCTCGTCGCCGACTGGCCGGGCGAGTACGAGGACGACGGCCAGTCGCGCTTTATCAACGAGCGCGTTCACGCCAACATCCAGAAGGACGGCACCTATTCCGTGGTGCCGCGGATGTGGGGCGGGCTCACCTCGGCGCAGGAGCTGCGCGCCATCGCCGACGTGGTGGAGAAGTTCGACATTCCGACCGTGAAGGTCACCGGTGGCCAGCGCATCGACATGCTGGGCGTGAAGAAGGAGGACCTGCCGGCGGTCTGGGCCGACCTCGGCCAGGCGGGGTTCGTGTCCGGCCACGCCTATGCGAAGGGCCTGCGCACGGTGAAGACCTGCGTGGGTTCGCAATGGTGCCGCTTCGGCACGCAGGATTCCACCGGGCTCGGCGTGAAGCTCGAGCGGTTCCTGTGGGGGTCCTGGACGCCGGCGAAGGTGAAGCTCGCCGTGTCGGGCTGCCCGCGCAACTGCGCCGAGGCGACCTGCAAGGACGTCGGTATCGTGTGCGTCGACAGCGGCTACGAGATCCACTACGCCGGCGCCGCCGGCCTCGACATCAAGGGCACCGAGGTCCTCGGCCTCGTGAAGACGGAGGAGGAGGCCATCGAGGTGACGGCCGCGCTGATCCAGATGTACCGCGAGCAGGGCTACTACCTCGAGCGTATCTACAAGTGGGCCCGGCGCGTCGGCTACCAGGTGGTGCGCGAGCAGATCCTCGAGGACGCCGGGAAGCGGCGCGAGTACTACGACCGCTTCGTCCTCTCCCAGACATTCGCTCAGTCGGACCCGTGGTCGGAGCGTGTGTCCGGCAAGGACAAGCACGAGTTCAAGCCGCTCGCCGCCCTTCAGCCGGAGCTCGTCTGATGACCGCGCACACCGACACCCGCGCCGCCTACGCCATCGTTGGCACCATCGACGACATCCCCGCCCAGGGCGCGCGCTGCGTCACGATGGGGGAGACGAGGGTGGCCGTCTTCCGCACGGCGGACGACCGGATCTTCGCCCTGGAGGACAGGTGTCCCCACCGTGGCGGCCCGCTGTCGCAGGGGATCGTGCACGACGGGTGCGTGACCTGCCCGCTGCACAACTGGGTGATCTCGCTGCAGTCGGGCCGCGCGACCGGTGCCGACGACGGCGCCACCTGCACCTTCGACGTCCGCCTCGAGGGGCGGACGATCCACCTGGCGATGCGCGCGAACGACTAGCGCGCCGCCGGGGCTCTGCTTCCACCGCCACGCCCTCGCGACGTCGTTCCCCTGCGCGGCGTGCATCGGCCCCTGCGCGGCGACGGGATGCCGGCGGGGCCCGACGCCGGCCCGTCGCCGCTGTTCACGCAAGGGCATAGCGGCTGCGCGCCGCGGAGGGACGGCTCGCCTTGCGCCATGCGGGGCGCTTGCCTAGACCGGTGGCGGTAGGGCCGAGAGGAGAGGCGCCGCTGTGACCAATGCCACCGCGCGTGCGGCGGACGGAACCTCCGTCGAGGCGCGACATACCCACGGCGTCAGCGTCGCCGGCCTCACCAAGCGCTTCGCCGGAAAGGCCGCCGTCGACGATATCGACCTCAGCGTCGCGCCCGGCGAGTTCTTCTGCGTCCTCGGCCCGTCCGGCTGCGGCAAGAGCACGTTGCTGCGCCTCGTCGCCGGGCTCGAGACGCCCGATGCGGGCGCGATCACCATCGGTGGGCAGGAGGTGGCCGGGCGCGGCCGCTCGATCCCGCCGGAGCATCGCGGCGTCGCGATGGTGTTCCAGTCGTACGCACTCTGGCCGCACATGAGCGTCTTCCAGAACGTCGCCTTCGTTGCCGAGGCGGGCGGGCGCTCCCGGCAGGACGCTGCGGCCGCCACCGCCGCCGCGCTCGAGGCCGTCGCCCTCACCCCCTTCGCCGAGCGAAAGCCGGCTGCGCTCTCGGGCGGGCAGCAGCAGCGCGTGGCGCTCGCGCGCTGCCTCGCGTCCAACGCGCGGGTTCTGCTGATGGACGAGCCGCTCGCCAACCTCGACCCGCACCTGCGCGACGTGATGGAGACCGAGCTCGCCCGCGTTCACCGCGCGTCCGGCGCGACGACGCTCTACATCACCCACGACCAGCGCGAGGCGATGGCGCTGGCGAGCCGCATCGCCGTGATGGACGCCGGCCGCGTCCTTCAGGTGGCCGACCCCGTGACGCTCTACCGCCGCCCCGCCAACGAGGCGGTGGCGCGCTTCATCGGCCGCGGCGCGATCGTGGACGGCACGATGATGCGCCACGACGGCGACGGGGCGCTGGTCCGCTGCGGCGCGCTGGACATCGCCGTCGCCGCCGACCGGCCCCGAGCGGGCACGGTGCGGGTCCTCCTGCGTCCCGCGGACGTGCGCCTCGCCGGTGACGGACCGCTGTCGGGTCGCGTCACCCGCGTCACCTGGCGCGGCGGCGTGTTCGAGCTGGTCGTCGCGCACGAGGCGCTCGGGGAGGTGCAGCTTCACGCCGCCACGGCACCGGCGGTGGGCGAGACCGTGCGCTTCGCCGTCGACGGCGGCTGGGTGCTGCCGGCCTGACCGGAGCGCTCAGCGCCAGGGGACGGCGCCGGCGGGGAGATGCCGCCCCATGCGGTCCAGGATCAGCATCAACACCACCGTCGCCCCGACCGTGACGGTGCTCATCGCCGCCGCGAGCGTGGTGTAGCCGCCGTCCTCGTAGTTGAAGATCGTGGTGCCGATGGTCTCGTTGCCCGACGACCAGAGGAGGGCCGAGACGGTGATCTCGTTGTAGGCCGTCAGGAAGACCAGGATCGCGGCGGACGCGGCTGCCGGCGCCACCAGCGGCGCGAAGATCCGGCGCATGCGCATCGCGTAGCCCGCGCCGGCGACCCGGGCGGCGTCCTCCAGAGCCGGGTCGAGCTGGGCGAACGCCGTTGCGACCGGCTTGATGGCGATGGTGAGGAAGGCGGCGCCGTAGGCGAGCGTGATGATCAACAGCGTGTTGTAGAGCGAAACGCCGATCACCGGCAGCGGCGCGATGAACGCGACGATGAAGGCGATGGAGATGACGATGCCGGGGATCGCGTAGGCGATGTCGCCGAGCCCGTCGACCGCGCCGGCGAGCCGGCGGACCGCGCCGTGCCGTGTGCCGAGATGGGCGACGACGATGGCGAAGGCCGCGAGCGCCAGCGCCGCCCCGCCCGCCGCGACCGAGGAGTTGAGGAAGGCACGCACCGTCACGCCCTGGCGCACGAGGACCTCGGCGAAGTTGTCCAGCGTGGCGGTGGCCGCGTTGAGGGGGAGACCGTACGTGCGCACCAGCGCCGTCGCGAGGAGCGCCGACAGCGGCAACACCACGACAAGCGCCACGAAGATGAGGAGCGCGCCTTCCACCAGCGGCCGTTTCGCGCCGAGCCTGAAGGACAGCGGCGGGCGCGGCGGTCCCGTCAGCGCCGCGCGTCCGTAGCGCTGCAGCAGGGCCACGACGATGACCGCCATCACCGCGACGCCGGCCATGATGGTGGCGATGACGGCGACGTTCTCCAGGATCGAGACCCCGAAGCTCGCCATCCGCTGCCACATCAGGACCGGCAACGTGGTGTAGCGGGCGGGGATGCCGAGTAGCGCGGGGATGCCGAAGTTCTTCAGCGCGGAGACGAAGGCGAGGCCGAAGCCCGCGACGATCGCCGGCGCCAGCAGCGGCAGGACGATGCGCCTCAGCACCCGCGAGGGCGGGGCGCCGGCGGTCCGCGCCGCGTCTGCGAGCTCGCGCGGCTGCGCCCGGAGCGCGGCGCGCACCACGAGGAAGACGAGCGGCGTGTGCTGGACCGCGAGCAGCAGGATGACGCCCCAGCGGGAATAGAGGGGGTGTGTCGTGCCGGGCTCCGGCGCGAGGCCCAGCGTGCGCAGGAGCGGGCTCGACGGTCCGGCGGCCTGGATCCACGAGATCGCCGTCACGTGGGGCGGGATCATCATCGGGATCAGCAGGAGGAAGACGAAGAGGCCCTTGGCGCGAACGTCGGTCAGGCCGAGGACGAGCGCGAGCAGCGTGCCGACCGCCGTCGCCGCCAGCGCCGAGAAGAACGAGGAATCGAGGCTGTTGAGGAGGGCGCGCTGGACCGAGCGGCTGCCGAGCGCCTCTGCGACGGGGCCGAGGGAGAGGCCGTCGCCGGCCGCCAGCCCCTTCACCAGAAGCAGGCCGAGCGGCAGCGCGATCAGCACCGTCGCGAGGAGGATGGCGACGGCGAGGGCGAGGCCCTCGCCGCGCGGTCGCCACGCCAGGCGCCAGCGCGGACCTCGGCGGTCCGCGACGCGCAACGGCGGGTTGGACAGCGACACCGGCCGATCAGCCGCCGAAGAGCTCCGAGAAGCGCATCTTGTCGGCGTCGGAGTTCTTCAGCGCGGCCGCCGGGTCGAACTGCATCAGCTTGATCTCGTCGCGGGCGGGGAAGCCGGCGGGCGCCTGCACCGCGGGATCCGCCGGGAGATAGCCCTGGTCGGCGGCGAGCGTCTGGCCGTCCTCCGAGAGGAGGAAGTCGACGAAGGCCCTGGCGGCCTCGGCGTTGTCGGTGGTCGACAGGATTGCCACCGGCTCGGTCACGTAGGAGACGCCCTCCGTCGGGAACACGAAGTCGATCGGGGCGCCCTCTTCTCGGCTGCGGATCGCGAGATAGTCGACGAGGAAGCCGTAGAGCTTCTCACCGCCCGCGACCGCCTTGTAGACGCCGCCGTTGCCACCGGACGCCAGCGTGTCCTGGTCGGCGAGACCCTCGTAGAAGTCCCAGCCGAGGGCCGGGTCGGAGGTCAGCGTCTCCATCGTGATCGTGGCGGCGCCGGAGGTGAGCGGCGAGGGGATCATGATCTTCCCGGCCGCCTCGTCCGAGAGGAGGTCGGCGTAGCTGGTCGGCTTCAGGGGCGCGTTCTTGTTGTAGACGATGCCGGTCGTGATGAGCTTGGTGGAGAAATAGAACCCCTCCTTGTCCATCAGGCCGTCCGGGTAGGCGGCGGTGTCGGCCTCGGGGTAGGCCATCAGGCGGCCACCTTCCTTGAGGGCCTGCATGGTGACCGTGTCGGCGATCAGCAGCACGTCGGCCTGCGGCTGGCCTGCGGCGAACTCGCCCTCGAGCTTGGCCATCACCTTGGTGGTGCCGTCGCGGAAGAAGTCGACGGTCACGCCCGGATAGGCCTTCTGGAAGGCGTCGACGGTCGCCTGTGCGTCCGCGTTCGGCTGCGAGGTGTAGAGGGTGAGGGTGCCGGACGGCTCGGCGAGCGCGGAGCCGGCGACGAGAGTCGCAGCAACGGCGAGAGCGAAACGCATGGAATTCATCCTTCTGTCGCGGTCACTGGCGACCCTGATAGCCGCCACAACGACTCCCCCTCATGGCGGCTGTCCTTGACGCTTCGATGACAGGCCGCGGAAATTCGTGCCCGTCCCGAGGCGAACACGCGTGGCGCCCCCTGGAGCCGAGGCGGGTAGTGGCGCCGTCGCCGCCCGTCAAGGCCGGCGAGGAAATCGGGCGACGGAAGCGCCGGTCGGTCCGCCCGCGCGCCGTGCCTCCGGGAGGGGGCGGGCCGGAACGACGAACGCCCCGCACGGCGGCCGGGCCATGCGGGGCGTCTGGTGTCGTGGCGGGCGCCGGACGGTCCGGCGACGGGGTCAGTTGGTGAGGGTCGCGGTGTCGCGGACGCGCAGGATGTCGGCCTCGCGGGTGATCTCGACCTCGACGGGATCGATGCCGGCGGCGCGCGGCGTCGAGAACGTGACGCTCTGGCCCGGGGCGAGGACGCTGGTCACGCGCAGCGGCGTACCGTCGGCGTTCTCGGCGAGGGTGGCGACGACCCGGTAGCCCTCCGGCTCGACCGTGTAGTAGGCGACGCCGGAGACGGTCCCGAGGTCCAGCGAGTGCGCCTCGTTCGGCACGGCATCGCCCGCGTAGGCGGCGCCGCTGAGGGTGGCAAGGGCGAGGGTGGCTGCAACAATGGGGCGGCGGATGGACATGAAACTCTCCTAATACTTTTGTCGAGGGGCGGGGCCGCTCGACTTGAGCCAGGAGATCGTATGGATACCCTCATCCATCAATCGGATGGGGTGCATTGTGAGTATCGATGGCGTCGATCTCTCCCGGGTCGATCTGAACCTGCTGGTGCATCTCGAAGCGCTGCTCTCGGAACGAAGCGTCACCCGTGCCGCGGCCCGCGTCGGGCTCAGCCAGTCGGCGATGAGCCACAACCTCGCCCGGCTGCGCACGCTGCTCGACGACGACCTGCTGACGCGCGGGCCGGAGGGGATGCGTCTGACCCCCCGGGCCATGGCGCTGGTCGGGCCGGTCGACACCGCGCTGGCCGAGGTGCGCAACATCCTGGCGCGCGAGGAGCCGTTCGACCCCGGCACCGCCGAGCGCACCTTCCGCCTCGGGCTGCCGGACAGCATGGAGATGCTCATCGGCCCGGCGCTGCTGACGCATCTGCGGGCCCACGCGCCGGGCGTGCGGCTGCGCTTCTACAACATCGATTCGGCCGAGGTGCTGGAGGATCTCGACGCCGACCGGATGGAGCTCGCGGTCGGATTCGGCGATTTCCCTCAAGGCCGTACCCACCACAAATGGCGGCTCCTGTGCTCGGAGAGCTACGTGTGCATGTTCTCCGCCGCGCAGACGGGGCTGACCGCGCCGCTCACGCTGGAGGACTATATCCGCGTGCCGCACATCCTCACCAGCCTGCGCCACGGCGAGGGGGTGCGGGGGGTGGTGGACGACGCGCTGGAGGCGCTGGGGCTGAAGCGCACGGTGGTGCTGACGACGCCCCGGTTCCTGGGCGTGCCGTCGCTCGTGGCCGAGGCGCCGGTGCTCGTGACGATGCACGCCCGCATCGCCCGGCTGTTCGCCGACCGGTATCGGCTCGACCTCAGCCCGCCGCCGATCGAGATCGACGACGTCGCCGTTTCGCTCCTGTGGCACGCCTCCCGGACTCACGATCCGGGCCACACCTGGATGCGGCATCTTGTGACGCGGCTGGTCGGCGAGCTGCGTGGCGACTGACGCTGTTCTGACACGGTACTGACACGAGCCTGACCCCGACCGGGCTTCGAGGCATCGGCGCCTTGCCCCCACCGCAGGCCAGCGATGCATCGGGCCGCCCGGAAGGCCGGAAAGCCGGAAATGCGGGGCTGGAATGTCATTGCGCGGGGGACGTCGCGAAGGCCGGCGACGGAGCCGCGCTCCCCCGCCCGGGCGGGCGACGGCGTCAGGACCAGGCGTCGACGAAGATGTAGAGGCGCTCGATCCGGTCCTCGCGCGTCATCGCCATCGTCGTGCCGGTGAGGCGGGGCATGCGGTGCGGGACGCCGGCGGTCCAGCGCAGCAGCGTCGCGCCATGGTGTCCGAGCGTCAGGCCCGCCGGGGCGAACACGCCACCCTCCGGCATACGGGCGCGCAACCCGGCGACGGCGAACGACATCGCCGCGCGGCCGACGAAGGTGTGGCGGGCGTCGAGCAGTTCGGCGTCGTCGGTGTAGAGCTCGGCCATCGCCGCCTCGCGCCGCTCGGCCGACGGCTCGTTGAACACCCGCGTGAGGTTCTGGAGCAGCAGCTCGTCGGACCGCAGACGCGGCATGGTCACGCTCAGCTTGGCGATCTCTTCGCGCGGCATCGTCTTCATCACCCACCTCGTTCTCTCTGGGCCGGCCTCTCCGCCGACACCCGGAGCCTCGCCCGGAAGGGTGGTTTCCCGATAGCCATCCAGCGGGGTGGTCGGCCCATACGGGGGTATGCCCCCCTTGGCGCGAACGGATCGGTCCTCCGGGGCGGGGGCAAGGTAAACGAATGTATGGTTTTGCCGGGCGCCGAGTTGTTTTCTTGTCGGGCTGGATACGGGGCCGTGGCCCCGCCGCGTACAATTCCCGCGGCGAGCGCGAAGGAGAACACCTGTGCTGCAGCACGACGGCGCGTCCCTGCATGAGGCCGCGGCCCGGTCTCCGGCGGGCGGGCATCCCGCGCACCTGAGGCGCCGCGCCATGTGGCGCCACGAGGCGGGACGCTAGTGCAGCGCGCCGTCGACCCGCGCCCCCGGGAGACCGCCGCCGATGCGGCGCCCGCCGCCGCGCCCCGCAGGGTCGACGGGCGCCTCTTCTGGATGGCCACTGCCGGGATCCTCGGCGGAGCCGTCTTCGTCGCGGACACGCTGAGCGGGTTCGAGAGCGCGATCGCGGTGCTCTACGCGCTGGTCGTGGTGATCGGCGCCCAGGGGCAGGGGCGATCGGTCATCCTCGGCGTCTCGGCTGTGTGCTCGGTCCTCGTGGTGATCTCCTTCTCCGCCACCCACCTCGGCGACGTCGACACCGGCAACATCGGGCGCATGGTGGTCTCGCTCGTTGCCATCGCGCTCACGGCGGCCCTCCTGTCGAGCCGCCTCACGGTGCAGAAGACCCGCCTTGCGCTGCAGGAGAGCGAGGCGAACCTGCGGGCGGTCGCCGACTCGGTGCCGCAGATCCTGTGGCAGGCGCTGCCGTACGGACGCATCACCTACCTCAGCCACCGCTGGACCGAGATGACCGGCGCGTCCGTGGAGGAGGGGCTCTCCAAGGATGGCCGCGGCTGGCTCGACTGGTTCCATCCGGAGGATCGCGGGCCGCTGCTCGACGACTGGGGCGCCGCGATCGCCGGCGAGGCCGCGTTCGAATCCTATCGCCGCCTCAAGGTCCAGGACGGCAGCTACCGCTGGCTGCAGATCAGCGCGCGGCCGATCCGCTCCGAGGAGAGCGGGCATGTGCTGCGCTGGTACGGCGTCTCCACCGACATCGACGCGGAGATGCGCGCGCAGCTGACCATCCGCGACCTCAACCAGACGCTGGAGCAGCGCGTCGCCGAGCGCACGGCCGAGCTCGCCCGGAGCGAGCGGCGCTACCGTTCCGCCTTCGAGCAGTCGCACGTCGCCCTCTTCGAGATGGACATCTCCGACGCCCGCGACCGGATCTTCGGCCTGAAGGACTCCGGGGTCGAAAGCGCCGCGGCCTACCTCTTCGAGCATCAGGACATCCTGGAGGAGTGCCTCCACTCGGTGCGCGTCCTCGATGCGAACGACGCCGCCGTGCGGCTCCTCGGCGCCGAGCGGCGGGAGGAGCTGATCGCCCACGAAGGCACCTTCATGCGCGACCGCTCGCGCGAGACCGTCGACCTCTACTGCGCCCTGGTGGAGCACAACCAGCGGGTCGAGGGGGCGTCGGAGGTGATGGCGTCGAACGGGAAAATCGTCAAAGTCCTGTTCGGCACCTCGCGCATCGATGCGCCGGACGACCGCTTCCACATCCTCGTCGGCATGATCGACGTCACCGAGCGCGAACGGGCGCAGGAGCTGCTGCTGGCCGCGCAGGAGGAACTCGCCCGCGCCAACCGCGCGGCGACTCTGGGGGCCCTGTCCGCCTCCATCGCGCACGAGCTGAACCAGCCCATCGGTGCGGTGATGATGGACGCGCAGACGGCCGCGCGCTGGCTCGAGCGCGATCCGCCGGACCTCGAGTCGGCGCGCCGGGCGCTCAGCCGTGTCGCCGGCAACGCCGAGCGCGCCAGCGGCATCCTGCGCCGGACCCGCGAACAGCTCATCAAGGGGCGCCGCGTGGTGGGCGCGCTGGACGTCGCGGACGTGGTAAGCTCGTCCCTGTCGCTGCTGGAACGCGAGATCCGTGTCGGCCGGACGCGGGTTCACCTTCGCGTCGCCGACGGCCTGCCGCCCATCGAGGCGGACCGGATCGAACTGCAGCAGGTGATGGTGAACCTCGTCGTGAACGCCGTTCAGGCCATGCGGCAGTCGCCGGCCGGGCAGCGCATCCTCGACATCACCGTCGACGCGGACGGGGAGGACAAGGTGCGCGTCAGGGTGAGCGACACCGGGACCGGTATCGACCAGGAGCACATCGACCGCCTCTTCGAGCCGTTCTTCACGACCAAGCCGGAGGGGATGGGCATGGGCCTCCAGATCTGCCGGGCGACGATCCAGTCCTTCGGGGGCGACATGTCGGCCAGGAACAACGAGGGGAAGGGCGCCACGTTCGAGTTCGTACTTCCCGCAGCGGGAGGGGAAGACGCATGAGGACGCCTCAGGGAGCGAGCGGTCCCCTCGTGGTCGTCGTCGACGACGACGAGGGCATGCAGATGGCGCTCGCCGACCTACTGAAGTCGGTGGAGATGAACGTGCGCTGCTACACTTCGGTCGACGAACTCTTCGCCGTCGGCGTCGAGGGGGTGAACTGCATGATCCTCGACGTGCGCCTGCCGGGGCAGAGCGGGCTCGAGCTGCAGGAGCGGCTGCATCAGATGGGAAGCCGCGTTCCGGTGATCTTCGTGACAGGCTTCGGCGACGTCCCGATGGGCGTGCGCGCGATGAAGGGCGGCGCGGTGGATTTCCTGACGAAGCCCTTCCGCAACCAGGAGCTCATCGACGCCGTCAACGAGGCCCTGCGCAAGGACGCGGAGCAGCGCCGCACTACCGGCGCGGCGGACGCGGTGGTGAAGCTCGCCGAGTCGCTGACGCCGCGTGAGCGGGAGGTGATGAACCTCGTCTGGAAGGGGCTCATGAACAAGCAGATCGCCTACGAGCTCGGGATCGCCGAGATCACGGTGAAGATCCACCGCCGCAACGTCATGCAGAAGATGGAGGCGACGTCCGTCGCCGAGCTGGTCCGCAAGGCCGACCTGGTGAAGTCCCACGAGGACGAGAAGGCGCGCAGAGATACCGCCCCCTATACGCAAGGTCGATGGTGAGAGCCGACGGATCGGCGCACATCATTGTGACCAACGATGAAAACCGAAAGCGTACCGCCGTGTCAGTCCCCCCAATCGTAGCCGTTGTCGACGACGACGAATCCATGCGCGACGCGCTGGAAGCGCTGATCGACTCACTGGGCTATCGTGCGCGAACCTTCGCGTCGGCGGACGACTACCTGCGCTCGAAGGGCGAGGTGGACGTCGGCTGCATGATCCTCGACGTGCAGATGCCGGGGACCAACGGCTTGGACCTTCAGACGCAGCTGGTCGAGGCCAACGCGGCCCCGCCGATCATCTTCGTGACCTCCTACGGGGACGACAACGTTCGCCGCCGCGCGATGCGGGGCGGGGCGCTCTACGTGCTCGAGAAGCCGGTCCAGGACCGTGTGATCATCCGCTGCCTGGAAGAAGCGTTGGCCAGCCACCAGGGCGACGCCTGACGCGCAGGCCGCTCGGCGCCGCCCGCACGGGCGGGGCCGGATGCCGACGGCCCGGGCGTGTCGCGACGTCGTGGCGCGTCCTGACGTCGAATGTGACCCACCCGACGTTCTCCGCCGCCTGACCACGTCGACGCGGCGTGGCGCGCCCCGTCCAGACGACCCGCCGGCCGGCCCGAAGCGCCCGCGCCCTTCGAAATCCTCCTCGTTTTGCCGACGGGCGACCGGCTGCCGGCCGCTTCGGATCGTGCCGGCGGTGAGCCGGTCGCAGGCGCCCGCAAGGAAGAACGGCGCGCCGGGGGTGGCGCGCCGTCCTTGTGGTCGAAGGGTTCGAGTGGTGGATCTGTCAGAGAGCCGGCGCGGGGGCGGCGGTCCTGAGGGGCTGGATGTGCTGGTGGAGCGCCGCCACAACCTGCGCCCCCTCGCCGACGGCCGACGCGACGCGCTTCACCGACGCCGACCTGACGTCGCCGATCGCGAAGATCCCCGGGCGGCTCGTCTCCAGTATGCCGCGGCCGTCGCCGGCGTTCGTCCCGGTGAGGACGAAACCGTGGCGGTCGAGCGCCACTCCGGTGCCGGCCAGCCAGCTCGTGCGCGGCTCGGCGCCGATGAAGAGGAAGAGGTGGCGCGTCTGCGTCACATGCTCCTCGCCGTCGCCGCGGCTGCGCCAGCGGACCGCCGAAAGGACTCCGTCCGATCCCTCGAGGCCGCTCACCTCCGAGCGGGTCGCGATCGTCACGTTCGGCAGACCCTCGATGCGGTCGACGAGATAGCTCGACATCGAGGCCGAGAGGCTCTCGCCGCGCACCAGCACGACGATGTGCCTGGCCCTGCTGGCGAGGTAGACGATCGCCTGCCCGGCGGAGTTGCCCGCGCCGACGAGGACGACGTCGCTCCCGGTGCAGAGCTTCGCCTCCAGCGGCGAGGCCCAGTAGTGGATGCAGCCGCCGCCCTCGAACGCCTCCATCCCGTCGGCGGCGAGGTGGCGGTAGTCGACGCCGTTGGCGATGACCACGGCCCGGGCCTTCACCGACCCGCCGCTCGCGAGGGTCAGGCGGTGCTCCCCCTGCGTGCCGTCGAGCGCGACGACCTCCTCGGGAATCGCGAACTCGACGCCGAACTTGGTCGCCTGGTTGAAGGCCCGGGCCATGAGGGCGAGGCCGCTGATCCCGGTCGGGAAGCCGAGGTAGTTCTCGATGCGGCTCGACGCGCCGGCCTGCCCGCCGAACGAGCGGCAGTCGAGGACGACCGCAGCCAGCCCCTCCGACCCCGCGTAGACCGCGGCGGCGAGGCCGGCGGGGCCGGCGCCGATGATCGCGACATCGTACTGGCGGTCGGGGTCGATGGTCTCGACCATGCCGAGGCACCGCGCGAGCTCGTACTCGCTCGGATTGCGCAGGATCTGCCCGCCCGGGCACACGACGATGGGGCGGTCCCCGGTGGCGATGTCGAAGCGGGTCATGAGGCAGGACGCCTCCGGATCGGCCTCGGGGTCGAGCTCGCGGTGCGGGTGGCCGTTGCGGCGCAGGAAGCCGGCGAGCCGCAGCACGTCGCTGCTGTCGGCGCGGCCGATGATGATGGGCCCGCCGACGCCGCCGGCGATCAGGCCGACACGGCGCAGGATGAGCGCGCGCATGATGATCTCGCCGATCTCGGCCTCGGCGACGAAGACGGCGCGCAGCCGCTCCGGGGCGATGACGAGCGCCTCGACCGGGGCGGCCGCCTGCGCGTTGTAGAGCGACGGCCGGCCGGAGAGCTGGCCGAGCTCGCCCATGAACTGCCCGGCGCGGTGGACGGTGATGAGGCGCGGTTCGAGCGCGCCGGGCTGGGTCACCTTCACCTCGCCGGAGAGGATGACGGCGAGGCCGGGCGCCCGGCCTCCCCCTTCGACGAGCATCGCCCCTTCGGCATACCGCTCCTTCGTGCCGAAGCGTTCGAGCCGCGCGATCTCCTCGGCGCCGAGCACCGGCCACCGCTGGGCGTATCGTGTGTCCGACGCGGGGTAGAGGGTCTCAGTCATCGACGCACTCCCATGGTCGAGATCCGCAGATAGGGCGGTGGACGCGGGTCGCCGATCCTGGCCGGTGCCGTCCGGCGCGGCCGGGATCGCGGTCGGGTCAGATTGCGTCATCCCTTCAGGAACGCCAGCAATTCCTGATTCACCCGGTCCTTGAGCGTGGTGCAGAGGCCGTGCGGGGCGCCCTCGTAGACCTTCAGCGTCGCGCCCGCGATCATCTCCGCCTGGAGCTTGCCGGCCTGCGCGAAGGGCACGATCTGGTCGTCGTCGCCCTGGAGCACCAGGGTCGGCACGTCGATGGCCTTGAGGTCCTCGGTCTGGTCGGTCTCCGAGAACGCCTTGATGCAGAAGTATGCGGCCGGCAGGCCCGCCTGGATGCCCTGGCGGCGGAACGAGGCGCGCACCCCTTCGGACACCTTCGCGCCCTCGCGGTTGTAGCCGTAGAACGGCATCGACAGGTCCATGAAGAACTGCGAGCGGTCGGCCGCGACGCCGGCGCGGATCTCGTCGAACACCGACATCGGCAGGCCGCCGGGGTAGGCGTCGGTCTTCAGCATGATCGGCGGCACGGAGGAGATCAGCACCAGCCGGGCGACGCGGCCCTTGCCGTGCCGGGCCACGTAGCGCGCCGCCTCGCCGCCGCCGGTGGAGTGGCCGACGTGGACCGCGTCCCGGATGTCGAGCGCGGTCATCAGCTCGGCGAGGTCGGACGCGTAGGTGTCCATGTCGTTACCGGTCCAGGGCTGGCTGGAGCGGCCATGCCCGCGCCGGTCGTGCGCGATGCAGCGGTAGCCGCGTTCGGCCAGGAAAACCATCTGGTCCTCGAAGGCGTCGGCGCTGAGGGGCCAGCCGTGGCTGAAGACGACGGGCTGCCCGGTGCCCCAGTCGTTGTAGTAGATCTCGGTGCCGTCGCGGGTGGTGAACGTGCTCATGGTTCTGGCTCCTGGTCCAGCATGTCGGGGTGCAAGGTCGGGCCGGATGCGGCGGGTTTCCGCCGAGGAGCGGGTGTCGCCGCCGGTCCCTTGGGTGCGCTGAGGATGGCGCGCCCGGACCGGCGGAGCGATCATGCCAACGTATATTCTTGCGGATACATCAGCATGCGGAATGTGGTCCGAGGTGGGATCGGAACGGCCGAAGGGCTGATTCGGCGGGCCGTGGAGCGCCGTGCGGACGCTCCGGGCGGGCCGCCGGCACTTTTCGACCCCTTGGTGCGCGGCGGCAACACTCTGTATCCGGTCTAGAGTCCGCCGGGATTTGCCACGATTGTAACCTTCCCGGCGCCCGCCGAAAGGACCGTCGCCGGGCCCGATTGCCTCTCCGACAAAGGCCGCCGATCGTTTCAAAAAGAATGATGCATCGCTGAACGATCGCCTTCGATCTATACTCCGCCGTTTGGTCGGCGCGTCGATCACAGTATTGATTTCGTCTAAATCTCTCAAAGTTTAGAACGAATGAAATATAGGCCGATTCTGTAACGTTAGATTTCATGCTCATATGGTGTCTAAACTTGACTTCAAAAGAGCACAAAACCTACCACCATCGTGCGTGATCAATTGTTCTTGCGATGGAGTGGGGAATGAAGACCAACCCTTGTCATGACCGTCCCGGCGTGCGGCCGATGCGGGTTGCTGTCCTGTCAGCTCTCCTCTCGGGCACGGCCCTCGGCCTGCCGGCCGCCGCCTGGGCGCAGTCCACGGTGGAGGGCCCCTCCATCGTCCTCGACCCGATCACCGTCGACGGGCAGGCCGCCGCGTCGGACAGCGGATCGGGGACCGTCGCCAGCACCGGCTACGACCCCCGGGGCATGAGCTTCGGCGGACTTCTCAACCAGCCCGTCCGCGAGATCCCGCAGACCGTCACCGTCCTCACCGAGGAGCGGCTCAACGACCAGAACATCACCGTCCTCGACGACGCCGTCGCCGTCACGCCGGGCCTGCGTGCCTTCCGCAACGACCCCGGCCGCTCCTCCCTCTTCTCCCGGGGGTTCGAGTTCGACTCCTACTTCGTCGACGGTCTCTGGTCGCCGCTCTCCAGCATCGCCGGCTCCAACCCGGACCTTGCCCCGTTCTCGGCGGTCGAGTTCCTCAAGGGGCCGAGCGCGCTCTACGCCGGCGCCGGCAACCCCGGCGGTATCGTCAACCTCGTGCGCAAGCGCGGCCTCGAGGAGTACCGGGTGGAGGGCAGGGCCGGCTACGGCTCCTGGGACCACTGGCGCGGCATGATCGACGCCGGCGGCCCGCTCAACGCGGCCAAGACCGTCCGCGCCCGCGCCGTACTGGCGGGCGAGTCGTCCGACGGCTTCGTCGACGACAACGAGTGGGACGGCGGGGTCGGTTACGCGGCCGTCGACGTGGACCTCACCGACAACACGACCCTGTCGATCGGGGCGTGGCACCAGCGCCGGTCCTATGCGCCCTCGAACGCCCTGCCGACCTATCCGGACGGCGAGCTCCTCGACGTCTCGCGCGACACCTTCCTCGGCGCCGACTGGAACGAGTTCGACACCCAGCAGACCAGCGTCATCGGCGAACTGGAGCACCGTTTCGAGGACGGCAGCGGCCACATGCGCCTCTCCGCCCGCTACACCGACCAGCAGGGCGACGGCTTCTACGCCTACACCTCGGGGCCCGCCGACCCGGTCACCGGCGACGTGTCGATGACGTCCGCGGCGATCGACGTCTACGACAAGGCGCTGCACGTGGACGCCCACATCGACAAGGCGTTCGAGGTGATGGGGCTGGAGCAGAACATCCTCGTCGGCACCGACCTCAAGTACCTGAACGAGCGCTTCTATCGCGGGTCCGGCGCGTCCGCGCTGCCGAACAACAACATCTACAATCCGGACCCGGACTTCGCTCGGCCGGACATCGCCTGGCGCTCGCGCACGGACACCACCAGCACCGAGGTCGGCGCCTACGGGCAGGTGCGCATCAAGCCGTGGGAGCCGCTGACCCTCATCGCCGGCGTGCGCGCTTCGGGCTACGACGCGGACGTGAAGAACCTCCTCACCGACACGAAGACACACATCGGCGAGGCGCACGCCTCCCCTTACGTCGGCGCGGTATACGACGTCACCGACAACATCTCGCTCTACGCGAGCTACACCACGACGTTCCAGCCGCAGACCGAACTCGACGCCGGCGGCGACCCGCTCGGCCCGCGCGAGGCGGAGCAGTACGAGGTCGGCATCAAGACGCAGTGGCTCGACGACAAGCTCGGCGCCTCGCTGTCCGCCTATCACCTGAAGGACCGGAATCGCGCCATCGCCAACCCGGACCTGCCGGGCACCTACACCGCGAGCGGCGCGATCGAGGTCAACGGCATCGAGGCGAGCGTCAACGGCTCACCCCTGCCGGGCTGGGACATCTTCGCCGCCTACACCTACCAGGACATGCAGTACGTCGAGGACTCGGCCGACCTCAGCTACCGCTATTACCTGCCGCAGCACCAGTTCAACCTGTGGACCAAGTACACCGTCCATCAAGGGCCGCTCGACGGGGCGCACGTCGCGGGCGGCGTCAACGTCACCGGTCCCTTCCACAACATCTACAACGGCGTGCGGATCGAGGAGGACGGCTACGTCACCGTCGACGGGCAGGTCGGCTACACCTTCCGCGAGCGGTTCAGCGCCACGCTGACGGTCACCAACATCTTCAACGAGAAGTACTACGAGCGGATCGGCACGACCGGCACGTTCAACTTCTACGGCCAGCCGCGTGCCATCTGGGGCGAGCTTTCGGCGACCTTCTGAGCGCCGTCCCGCCCACCGGCCCGCGCGTCCGGCGTTCCGGCCCCCGGAACGACCGGTGGCACCCTCACTGCGGCGAGGGTTCTCGCTGGCTCAATCCAGCAGGTGGTCGGCGAACGTCGTGCCGCGGTACTCGGAGCGGAACAGCCCGCGCTGGGTGAGCCGCGGCACCACCTCCTCCAGAAAGAGGTGCATCGAGGTCGTGGACCCCGCCGGCAGCGCGACGAAGCCGTCGATCGCGCCGGCGGCCGCCCAGTCCTCGATCTCGTCGGCCGCGTCGTCCGGTGTGCCGATGATGCGCCAATGGGCCGAGCCGACGACTTCGGGCCGGGTCAGCAGATCGCCCGCCGTCGGCGTTTCGATGGCGATGAGGCGGCGCAGGAGGTCGGCGTGGGTGCGGCTTCGCACGGTCTCCGGCGCCTCGGGCAGGTCCTCCGGCCGGACGCGGCGGTCGGACGGCCAGCCCGTCAGGTCCAGCCCCGTCATCGCCTTGACCGATGCGAGCGCGCGCGACCTGTCCGCGCCGCGGTGCGTCGCGGCGAAGAGCTCGGCCGCCTCGGCGCGGCTCGCGGCCAGCGTCAGGCTGAGGCCCGGCAGGACACGGATGTCGCCCGCCACGCGCCCGTAGCGCTCGGCCCGGCGGCGGAGGTCGCCGCGCAGCTCGATCGCCGCCGCCTTGTCGGGCGTCGAGGCGAAGATCGCGTCGGCGACGTCCGCGGCGAAGTTGCGCCCGTCCTCGGACGCCCCCGCCTGAAACAGCGGGATGCGACCGGTCCCGAACGACGGCAGGCTCATGGGCCCCTTCACGCGGAAATGCAGGCCCTCGTGGTCGATGGGGGTGATGCGCGTGGTGTCGGCGTAGCGCCCCGTGCGGCGGTCGCGCACCAGCGCCTGGTTCGGGAAGCTCTCCCACAGGCCGCGCACGACGTCGGTGAACTCCGCCGCCCGGTCGTACCGCGCTTCCGAGGAGGGCATCGCGTAGAGGCCGAAGTTCTCGTGCCCGTCGAGCGCGGTCACGATGTTCCAGCCGGCCCGGCCCTTGCTGATCCAGTCCAGCGACAGGAGCTGCCGGGCGACGACGTAGGGCGGCCAGAAGGTGGTCGAGACCGTCGTCAGGAGGCCGATCGCCTCGGTCGCCCCGGCGACAGCGGCCAGCAGCATCGTCGGGTCGAGGCTCGAAAAACCGGGCCCGGTGCCGAGCATCTCGGTGTTGAGGTAGAGCGTGTCGGGCCGGAACACGAAGTCGAGCTTTGCCGCCTCCGCTCGCCTGGCGACGTCGATCGCGAAGGCGGGACCGTAGATCCCCTCGACGTCACTGTCCGGCCGGCGCCAGGCCGCGCCGCTCAGCCACGTGGGGGCGAGCGAGAGGCCGATGTGCAGCGTCTTTCGCGTGTCCATGGGGGCCTTTCCGAACGTCGGATGACGATGGTCGTGCCCCGCAATTGTTGTCGATTCAAGATTTATTTAAGCGAGGCCCGACGCGACGGTTGAGGTCGGGAGCGCGTCCTCGCCGACGGTGGCGCGCGCCCTCAATACGCCGAGCGCCCGTGCCGCCTTCGCCCGGCGGTGACCCGCGTCCGCCGCGCGGCGACGCGGGGGTCAGGCCCGTGTCCGCTTCGGCGCGACGGCGATGTCGAGCCAGCCCTGCCGCGTCACCGCCGCCGTGTCGCCGGGGTGCAGTGCGACGGTGGTCGTCTCGCCGGCCACCAGCGCGGGCCCGGCGAGCGTGTGGCCGTGGGCGAGGGCATCGAGCGGATAGACCGGGACGTCGGCGAATGCCCCGTCGAGATAGATCGACCGCCGGCCCGAGGGCGCGATCGGTCCCGTGGCGTCCGGCAGCGCCCGCGCCACCTCGCCCCGCTCGACCTCGCCGATCACGGCGACGCGGGCGTTGACGAGGTCCACCTCCTGGCCGGGCGAGGCGTACGTGTAGAGCTCCTCGTGCCGGCGGTGGAAGCGGTCGACGACGGCGGCCGTGAGACCCGGCGCGTCGAAGTCGATGCCGTCGAGCGGCACGTTCACCTCGAAGATCTGCTCGCCGTAGCGCATCTCCGCCGACCGTTCGATGCGGCGCCGCTCGGCGAAGCGCTCGGGCAGACGCTCCCGCGCCTCCGCCTCCAGCGCCGCGTAGAGGGCCCGGAGCGGCTCGTCGTCCATGACGGCGGTGTTGCCGACCTGCGAGCGGGCGACTTCGTAGCGCAGGTGGCTTGCCAGCATCCCCCAGGCGGAGAGCACCGAGGCGACCGTCGGCACGACGACCCGCGGGATTCCCATCTCGCGCGCCACTTCGGCCGCGTGCAGTCCGGCCGCACCGCCGAACGAGAGGAGGGTGAAGTTCCGCGGATCGACACCGCGCCGCAGCGTCATGAGGCGGATGCCGTCGGCCATCTTGACGTTGATGAGCCGGTGGATGCCGGCGGCGGCGTCCATTCGGGAGAGGCCGATCTCCCCGGCGAGCGCGTCGACTGCCGCCTCCGCATCGGCCCTGTCGAGTCGCCCGGCGCGGCCCGCGAGCGCGCCCTCGTCGAGGAGGCCGAGGACGAGGTTGCTGTCCGTGACGGTCGCGATCGTGCCGCCCTGGCCGTAGCAGGCCGGCCCCGGCACCGCGCCGGCCGACTGCGGGCCGACGGTGAAGCTCCCGGTCGCGTCCGGAACCGCGAGCGAGCCGCCACCCGCGCCGATCGACAGGATGTCGTAGCTGCGCAGCGCGATCCGCTCGCCCGCGAGCCCGCGCTCGGAGGTCAGCGCAACGCGGCCGCCGGCGATGAGCGAGATCTCGGTCGAGGTGCCGCCCATGTCGAACGGGATGACGTTCTGCGCGCCCAGCAGCGCCGCGCACGCCTCCGCCCCGGCGATGCCGCCGGCCGGACCGGAGAGGCAGGTGCCGGCCGCGAGCGCGACGGCGTCCTGCACCAGCGTGATGCCGCCGTGGGAGAGGATGATGAACAGCGGTCCGGCGAAGCCCGCCTCGACCAGCCGCCCGGTCAGCCGCTCCATGTACCGCCGGACGACGGGGCCGATGTAGGCGTTGACGACCGTCGTCGAGAGCCGCTCGTACTCCTTGATCTGCGGCAGCACGCGCGAGGACACCGAGACGTAGGCGTCCGGCATCATCTCGGCGACGATCTCGGCGGTACGCGCCTCGTGCGCGCCGTTGCGGTAGGCGTGGAGGTAGCAGATCGCGACGGAGGTGACGCCCTCGGCCGCGAGTTCCGCGACCTCGCGGCGCAGCGCCTCCTCGTCGAGCGGGATCATCACCGAGCCGTCGTAGGCGATGCGCTCCGGCACGCCGCGCCGGCGGCTGCGCGGGACAAGCGGCTCCGGCGGCGGCATCATCAGGTTGTAGCGCTCGGGCTTCAGCCCTTCGCGCATTTCGATGATGTCGCGGTGCCCCTCGGTGGTGAGGAGGCCGACCTTGGCGCCCTTGCGCTCCAGCAGCGCGTTGGTCGCGACGGTGGTGCCGTGGACGATCCGCTCGGTCCGCGCCAGAAGGTCGGCCAGCGGGAGGCCGAGGCGCCCGGCGAGGTTGCCGAGCCCGGTGAGCACGCCCACCGACTGGTCCTGCGGCGTCGAGGGCGTCTTGCAGGCGACCGTCGCGCCGCTCGCGTCGATGGCGACGAGGTCGGTGAACGTTCCACCGACGTCGATGCCGATTTTGAAGGTGTCGGTCATGGGGTCTTCGGAAATCTTCGGGGTCTTCGGAATCGGGGGCGGTCTCGGTGCGGGCGGGACCGCTACTCGGTGAAGCCTTCGGCGGTGTCGCGGGCGCGCGCCTCCGGGGTGCGGTTCGCCGGGTCGCCCCAGCCTCCGCCGCCCGCCGAGTGGATCTCGAGGAGGCTCCCGGACGCGATCTCGATGCCGAACTGCTTGGTCGCGAGGTGCTGCACGCCCGCGTCCGTCACCAGGCGGTAGTCGTGCGGCGCGCCGTCCAGCCCGCCGGCGATGCCGGCCGAGCCGTGGCGGATGCCCTCGCCCGCGGTGTGCGCGTAGGCGGGAACCTCGACGCGCAGGTCGAGGTCGCAGCCGACGCCGCCGCGATACTGCCCGTCCCCGCCCGAGCCGGGCCGGAACTCATGCCGCTCGAAGACCAGCGGGAAGCGTGCCTCGGAGACCTCGACGGAGCCGAACTTGATGCCGCCGACGGAGTGCCACTCGCCCGCGCCCGGCCATCCGTCGCCCTGCGGCGAGGCTCCACCGCCCGGCCGCGCGTGGAACAGGTGCCAGATGAACTTGCGCCCGTTGCGCGGGTTCTGCCCGGTGATCGACATGCGGAAACGCCGTGACCAGCCGCCCATGCACCGTTCCGGACAGGCGTGCTGCAGCGCGCGGATGATCGCCTCGACGATCTCGTTGGAGGGGTGCGAGGTGGAGAGCGTCACCGGCATGTTCTCGTGCGGGTGGACCAGCGAGCCGCGCCGCAGGCGAACGTCGAGCAGGCGGAAGACGCCGTCGTTCTTCGGGATGTCCGCGTCGATCAGGTAGGCGAGGGCCATGGCGACGGCGGCCTGCGTGTTGGCGAAGGCGGAGTTGACGAAGCTGTTCGTCTCGTCGTCCGTCCCGGTGAGGTCCACGGTGATGTCGCTGCCGCGGATCGTGACCGCCGCGCGGATCGCGAGGTCCCTGCGCTCGCGCCCGTCGTCGTCGAGGTAGGCGGTGCCGTGGTAGGTCCCGTCCGGCCACTCGGCGACGATGGAGCGGGCGCGCGCCTCCGCGCCGTCGAGGATCTCGTCGATCGCGGCGTCCACCGTGGCGCGGCCGAACTCGTCGTACAGCGTGTCGAGGGAGCGTTCGCCGAGGTGCGCGGCGCCGATCATCGCGTCGAGGTCGCCCCGGACCTCGCGCGGCAGGCGCACGTTCATCAGCATCATCTCGAGGACGTCCTCGCGCATCCGGCCGCGTTCGGCGAGGCGCATGGGCGGGATGCGCAGCCCCTCCTGCCAGATCTCCGTGGCGCTCGGGTTGTAGCCGCCGTGGCTGGCACCGCCGATCTCGCCCATGTGCGCGCGCACCACGGCCCAGAGCCGCCGCTCGCCCTCGGCGAAGACCGGCGCGAAGACCGTGACGTCCGGCAGGTGCGACCCGCCCGCGTAGGGGTCGTTGAGGACGAAGACGTCGCCCGGGTTCACGTCGTCGCCGAACCGCGCCTCCAGCGCGCGGACGGCCCAGGGGAGGGCGCCGACGTGGACGGGAATGTGGTCGGCCTGGGCGACGAGCCGGCAGTCCCGGTCGACGATGCCCATCGAGAAGTCGCGGCTCGCGTTGAGGATCTGCGAGAAGGCGGTGCGCAGCATCGCCTCGCCCATCTCCTCGACGATGGCGGAGAGCCGGTGCTGGATCACCGCGCGGGAAATCGGGTCCAGTTGTTTGATCGCTTCCACCAGCATCTCCCGCAAATCGTTCGGCAGATGCAGTTCTAGCCGCCGGCACGGAGGATCAGAAGTTCCGTGCCGGAATAGGTGGTCAGCCCCGGGCTATTCCGCGGCGAGGCTGTTGGAGGCGCTCGCCTGGTGGACGTGGATGTCCCGCTGCGGGAAGGGGATCGAGATCCCCGCCTCGTCGAAGCGTTCCTTCACGGCGCGGGTGATGTCCCAGTAGACAGTCCAGTAGTCCTCGCCCCGCGTCCAGGGCCGGACGATGAAGTCGACCGAGGATTCGTTGAGCGCGTTCACCCGGACCACGGGGGCGGGCTCGGAAAGGATGAGCGGGTGCTCGGCGACGATCGTCTCCAGCAACGCCTGCGCTTTCTCCACGCTGTCCGAGTAGGAGATGCCGAACACGAAGTCGACGCGCCGCGTCGTGCTGCCGGTGACGTTGGTGATGATGTTGCCCCACACCTTCCCGTTCGGGACCAGGATGATCTGGTTGTCGGGCGTCGTGACCGTGGTGGAGACGATGTTCATCTTCTGCACGGTGCCCGCGGTGCCGCCGATGTCGACGTAGTCGCCCTCGTCGAACGGGCGGTTGATCATGATCATCAGCCCCGCGGCGAGGTTGCCGAGCGTGTCCTGCAGCGCGAAGGCGAGGATGAAGGAGGCGCCGCCGACGACGGCGAAGAGCGGCGAGATGTCGACCCCGAGTGCGGAAAGCACCACCATCAGGCCGATGGCGATCGTCGCCCAGTAGACCACCACCAGCAGGAAGGCCTGTAGCAGCTTGGACAGGTTCGGCACGCGCCCGATCGCCCGGCCCGCGGTGCGGCGCACCATCTGCGCCACGACGAGGAGCGCGGCGATCGCGATGACGATGATGATGATGTCGAGGCCGAGCTCGACACCGCCGTCCGCCGAGGTCAGCCACTCCAGCGCGCGGTTGAGGAGGGTCTTGAAGTCGGACGTGCGCACCTCGTCGATGAAGATCGCGCTCTGATATGCCTTGTACTCGGCGACCGCATCCGGATCGCCGCCCTTCAGCTCCCACGCGCGGATCACGTCGGCGTAGTTGTCGAAGAGGGCCTTGCGCTCGGCGGTCAGCGTCGTGACCCGCTCGCGCTGGGCATCGGTGGGGCTGCCGTCGGCGGCGGCGACGGCGATCATCGCCTCCGAGACCGCCTCGGTCTTGCTCTTCACGATGCCGAGCCAGGCGGCGGCGGCTTCCGCGAGCTCCTGCTTGGTCAATGGAACGAGTCGGAGCTTCAGCTCGCTGTCCGGGATGTCGGGGTTGGTGATGGCGGCGGGGAGCTGCGTCTCCGGCGCGGCGTCGCCTGCGGGCGCGGCCGCCTCGGCGGCCGGGGGCGCGTTCTCCTGGGCGGCGGCGGGAACGATGAACAGGACAACGGCGAACGCAAGGGCCATGAAGCGCATGGGCGTCTCCCGGAATGTCGGCGAACAATGCCTCGAATTCTGATTAACCTTCCGGGAAACTACGCGATGAAAACCCAGAAGAAGTCGTAAGTGTCGAAGGATTTTGGCGCTGGTAGGGCGTCTACTGTATGGTTTTGCCAATTGAAGAACTGGTTTGTAAATGCCGAATTGCTGGAATTAGGTTAGACGATTGGACTCAAAGGCGCCGATAGACCCGCCCCCCGCCCGGCGATTCTCGTGGCTGAGCGTGGTGAAGCAAGCCTCCGACCGGCCGCGCATCCCGGCGTCGGTGACGTCGGTTCGTGTCGTTTTCTGGTCGACTCTCGTGCTGACCGGGTTCGCCATTGCGGCGGTGGCGTGGTTCCTCGTCGATCCCGCCCCGCCGGCCCGGATCAAGATCGCGACCGGCATCGAGGACGGCTTCTACGACCGCCTCGGCCGCCGCTTCGCCCTGCGTCTGCGCCAGGAGCGGGTCGAGGTCGACCTCGTCCCGACCGCCGGATCGGCCGAGAACATCGACCTGCTGCGGGCCTCGGACGTGGACGCGGCGTTCGTGCAGGGCGGTGTCGGCTCGCCGCCGCCGCGCGATACGCATCTGCGCTCCCTCGCCGCGCTCGCGATCGAGCCGCTGTGGATCTTTTCGCGCGGGGTCGACACCCTGTCCGGGCTGGACGGGCGGGAGGACCTGCGCATCGCCATCGGCTCTGGCGGCAGCGGCACGCGCCAGCTCATGATGCACGTCCTCGCCCTGACCGGCCTCGCCGGCGGGATGGCGACGGAGGCACTCGACGGCGCGGCCGCGGCCGCGGCGCTGCGCGACGGGACGGTGGACCTCGCGGCCTTCGTGACCAGCCCGCAGACGCTTTGGGTGCACGACCTCCTGCGCGACCCGGCGATCCGCCTCGTCGAGATGGACTATGCCGACGCGCTGACCCGCCGCCTGCCGTTCGCCTCGCGGGTGGACCTCCCCGCCCGCGCGATCGACATCGTCGACAAGGTGCCGGCGGAGGACACTTCGATCCTCGGCGTCGCCACCGTCCTTCTGGTGCGCGAGAGCCTCCATCCGGCGGTCAAGCAGCTCATGCTGCAGATCTCGACGATGCTCGCCCGCGGCGACCCCGTGCTCGGCACGCGCGGCCAGTTCCCGAGCGCCGACCTGGTGGAATATCCGCTGGACACGGAGGCGGAGCGCTATTTCCGTTACGGGCCGACGCCTGCGCGGCGGTACCTGCCGTACTGGGCCGCCAATCTCTTCGAGCGGTTCTGGGTGCTGATGATCCCGATCGCGACCCTCCTCATCCCGATCCTGCGTTTCGGCCCGACGACGCTGCAGTGGAGCATCCGCCGGCGCATCTACCGGTGGTACCGCGACCTGAAGGACCTCGAGGGGGCCGCCCTCGACGCCTCGACCGAGACGGAGCTGAAGACGGTCCTCGACGGGCTCCACGAGGTCGAGCGGCAGGTGAGCGTCATCCGCGTCCCGCTCGCCTTCCGGGACGACCTCTACCGCCTCAGGATGCACGTCGCCTTCGTGCGGGCGGAGGTGACCCAGAACCTCGCCCGCTGACGCCACTGGCCCCGGCGGCCCGGCGCTTCATATGGCGAGGATGCCAAGCGGAGGATGCGCGATGCAGGTCATGGTGTGCGGGGCGGGAGCCATCGGGGCGTCGATCGCGTACTACCTCGCCAGCGCGGGGGCGGACGTGACCGTCGTGGAGCGGGCCGGCGTCGCGTGCGCGGCGTCGGGCAAGTCCGGCGGCTTCCTCGCCCTCGACTGGTGCGACGGGCAGCCGGTGGAGCGCCTCGCGCGGCGCAGCTTCGCCCTGCATGAGCAACTCGCCGGCAGCCTCGGCGCCGACTGGTGCTACCGCCGCATGACCACCTACGCCGGCTACGAGGCGACGGGCGACCAGACCGGTCCGGTCGACTGGGTCGGCCGGGTCGCGATCACCCAGAAGCTCGGCGGACCCCGCACCACCGCGCAGGTCCACCCCGCCCGCTACACCGGGGCGCTGATGGACGCCGCAGTCGCGCGGGGCGCGAGGCTCCTCGCCGGCGCGGTGGAGGGCGTCGAGACGGGGCCAGACAGTGCCGTGACGGGCCTCGTCGTCGACGGCGCGGTCCACCCGGCCGAGGCCGTGGTGGTGGCGATGGGGCCGTGGTCGATCCTGGCGGCGCGGTGGCTGCCGCTGCCGGCGGTCTACGGGATGAAGGGGCACAGCCTCGTCTACCGCACCGGCGACCGCCTCCCGGCCGAGGCGCTATTCCTCGAATGCAAGGATGCGGCGGGCACGGCGACGCCGGAGGTCTTTCCCCGCAGTGACGGCACGACCTACGTCTGCGCCATCTCAAGCCAGACGCCGCTGCCGGTCGACCCTGCCGCGGTCGGTCCGGACGAGGGGGCCTTCGCGCGGCTGGAGGCGATGTGCGCGCGTCTCTCCCCCGTCCTCGCCGACAGCCCCGTCGTCGCCCGGGGCGCCTGCTTCCGTCCGGTTACGGCCGACGGCTGGCCCGTCATCGGCCCGGTGCCGGGTGTCCCCGGCGCCTTCGTCGCCACCGGGCACAGCGTCTGGGGCATCCTCAACGCCCCGGCGACGGGCGAGGCGATGGCGGAGCTGATCGAGACCGGGTCCACCCGCCACGTCGACATCGCGGCCTTCGCGCCCGCGCGCCTGCCGCGCCTCGACCCCGCGCTGCTGGCGGTGAGCTGAGGCGCTGGGGCCAGGCTCGCGCAAGGAAACCCCGACCAAGGTCCTGCGACACCGGACTGGACGAATTCTCAGTAAATCTCGACACTTTGGGCACCCGCCGCAGGCGTTCCTCCCGAAAATCAGCTACTTAAACTCTAACTTATTTAGAGGCTTGACCTTTCCTTATGCGCGGCCGCATGCTGCGCTCGCATTCCATCCGGAGGTCAGCCTCGCTTGGGATGATCACGACCACGGGCGTCAGATCCGGGCGAAAACGATAGAGGGAGGGCGCGCATGGCGTCCGTCGACGTACGAGCCGTTCGTAAGGCGTTTGGCTCGCATGAGGTCATCCACGGAGTCGATATCTCGATTTCCGACGGCGAGTTCGTCGTCCTCGTCGGCCCGTCGGGCTGCGGAAAGTCGACCCTGCTGCGGATGATCGCCGGCCTCGAGCAGATTACCGGCGGCGAAATCGCGATCGGCGACCGGGTGGTGAACATGGTCCCGCCGAAGGAGCGGGACATCGCGATGGTGTTCCAGAACTACGCGCTGTACCCGCACATGAAGGTCTACGACAACATGGCCTTCAGCCTGAAGCTGAAGGGCGCGCCGAAGTCGGAGATCGAAGAGCGCGTGGGCGTCGCGGCGGACGTGCTGGGTCTCGGCGCGCTGCTCGACCGCTACCCGCGCCAGCTCTCGGGCGGCCAGCGCCAGCGCGTCGCCATGGGCCGGGCGATCGTGCGCAACCCTCAGGTCTTCCTGTTCGACGAGCCGCTGTCCAACCTCGACGCCAAGCTGCGCGTGGCGATGCGCACCGAGATCAAGGCGCTCCACCAGCGCCTCAGGACCACGTCCGTCTATGTCACGCACGACCAGATCGAGGCGATGACGATGGCCGACCGGATCGTCGTGATGCACGACGGCATCGTCGAGCAGATCGGCACCCCGCTCGACCTCTACGACAACCCGGCCAACACCTTCGTCGCCGGGTTCATCGGTTCTCCCGCCATGAATTTCATCGAAGGCCGCGTATCGCGCGAGGGTGGCGTGCCGGCGGTCGTCGCGGGCGGCGACATCCGCCTGCCGACCCCGCCGAACCTGCAGGCGGCCGACGGTCACAAGGTCATTTACGGCGTGCGCCCCGAGCACATTTCGCTCGCCAACGGGAGCGGCGGCGGTGTCCCCGCGGAGATCGACGTCATCGAGCCCACCGGCGCCTACACGCTCGCCTTCGCCAAGATGGCCGGGGCTGAGGTGTGCGCGATGTTCGACGAGCGGCACGCCTTCCAGCCGGGCCAGCGCATCGACCTCGCCCCGCGCACCGAGCTCGTGCACGTCTTCGACGCCGAGAGCGGGCGCCGGCTTTGATCACGTCCCGCCCGCGCGGCGGGAACAACGAGAGAGCCGGCGAAGACCGGCCATAGATCGGGAGGAAGACCATGAGCTTTACGAGACGCCGCTTCCTGCAGACGTCCTCCGCCGTGGCCGCGGGGGCGGCCAGCAGCCAGCTTCTCGGCATCCGGCAACCCTTCGCCCAGGACACGATGAACTTCAAGCCGGAGGACGGCGCGGAGCTGCGGCTCCTCAGGTGGTCGAAGTTCGTCCAGGGCGACGAGACCCTCTGGATGGAGAACACGAAGAAGTTCACCGAGGCGACGGGCGTGCCGGTCCGCGTCGACAACGAGTCGTGGGAGGACGTGCGCCCGAAGGCCGCCGTCGCCGCGAACGTCGGCTCGGGACCCGACATCATCCTCGGCTGGTTCGACGACCCGCACCAGTACCCGGACAAGCTCGTCCCGCTGACCGACCTCGCCGAGTACCTCGGCAACAAGTACGGCGGCTGGTACGACGCCGCGCAGCGCTACGGCAAGAAGGGTGACGAGTGGATCGGCCTGCCGCTGGGCGCCTCCGGCGCGCGCGTCGTCTACCGCCAGAAGTGGGTGCAGGAGGCCGGCTTCGAGACCTTCCCGACCGACACCCAGGGCTTCCTCGACGTCGCGAAGAAGCTCAAGGAGAACGGCCATCCGATGGGCATGGCGCTCGGCCACGGCGTCGGCGACGCCAACGGCTGGCTGCACACCATCCTGTGGGGCTTCGGCGGCAAGATGGTCGACGAGGAGAACGCCGTCGTCCTCGACAGCCCCGAGACCGTCGCGGCGCTGGAGTACGTGAAGGAGCTCTACCAGTACTTCATCCCCGGCACGCTCTCCTGGCTCGATCCGAACAATAACAAGGTGTTCCTCGCCGGCGAGCTCGGCGCCACCATCAACGGCATCTCGATCTGGTATGCCGCGAAGAATTCGGACGACCCGGCGCTGCAGGAGATGGCCAAGGACATCTACCACGCGCAGATGCCCGTCGGCCCCGTCGGCAAGCCGACCGAGCTGCACCTGTTCACCCAGGCGATGGTGTTCGGCTACACGAAGTACCCCAATGCGGCGAAAGAGTACCTCCGCTTCATGTGGGAGAAGGAGCAGTACGAGCCCTGGCAGCTCGCGGCCAACGGCTACATCTCGCACCCGCTCGCGGCCTACGCCGAGAACTCGGTCTGGACCGAGATCCCGAAGTCCGAGCCGTACCGCGACTGCGTCAAGAACATGCTCTGGAACGGCTATTCCGGCGAGCTCGGCCCCGCGTCCGCCGCGACGATGGCCGACTACATCATCGTCGACATGTTCGCGCAGGCCGCCTCCGGCGAGCGCTCCCCGAAGGACGCGGCCAAGTACGCCGCGCGCCGCGCCGAGCGCTCGTACCGCTGACGCGCTCGCTCCGCCGACGCTCCGGGCGCCGAGGCGCCCGAAGCGCGGCACCGGCGGCCCGTGCGGCCGCCGTCACGCTCGAGGTGCTGGCGGCCTACGGGCCGTCCGCACGGATGGACGCGCGGGCGGACTGACGCTCGCGGACCGTGACCGACGGGGCGACACCGCCCGCCGATCTGACCGAAGGGCGCCTTGATGGCCGTAGACGTTCAACAGCCCAGCGCACGGGCCGCCGCGCATGCGCCGAGCAGGATCTCGCGCATCGGGCAGAGCAAGGGCTTCCTCAGCTTCTGGTTCATGCTGCCCGCGGCGGCGCTGCTGCTGCTGTTCCTCGCCTATCCGCTGGCGCTCGGCGTCTGGCTCGGCTTCACCGACGCGCGCATCGGCCAGGCGGGCACCTTCATCGGCCTCGAGAACTACGAATGGCTGATGGAAGACCCGGTCTTCTGGCTCGCGGTATTCAACACGTTCCTCTACACGGTGGTCGCGAGCATCATCAAATTCGGCCTCGGCCTCTGGCTGGCGCTGCTCCTCAACCACCACCTGCCGTTCAAGGCGCTGCTGCGCGCCATCGTCCTGCTGCCGTGGATCGTGCCGACGGTTCTGTCGGCCATCGCCTTCTGGTGGATCTACGACGCGCAGTTCTCGATCATCTCGTGGTCGCTGGTGAAGCTCGGCCTCATCGACCACTACATCGACTTCCTGGGCGACCCGGCCAACGCGCGCGCCTCGGTGATCGCGGCCAACATCTGGCGCGGCATCCCGTTCGTGGCGATCACGCTGCTCGCCGGCCTGCAGACGATCCCGCAGTCGCTCTACGAGGCGGCGCTGATCGACGGCGCGTCGCCCTGGCAGCGCTTCCGCTACGTCACCTTCCCGATGCTGACGCCGATCATCGCGGTGGTGATGACCTTCTCGGTGCTCTTCACGTTCACCGACTTCCAGCTGATCTACGTGCTGACCCGCGGCGGCCCGCTGAACGCGACGCACCTCATGGCGACGCTGTCCTTCCAGCGCGCGATTCCCGGCGGCTACCTCGGCGAGGGCGCGGCGATCGCGGTGTCGATGATCCCGTTCCTCCTGGGCGCGATCCTCTTCAGCTACTTCGGACTGCAACGCCGGCGCTGGCAGCAGGGCGGCGGGGACTAAGGGGGCGACCATGGCTGTCAGCGAAGAGGAAAAGCTCACCGAGACGTCCGCCCGCTTCTGGAAGTGGGGCCGGCAGAACCCGAAGGACGAGCCCGAGGGCGCGAGCACGGACTACCTCGTGTCGCTGCCGCGGCGGGTGGTGACCGTCTACATCCCGATGGTCATCTTCCTGTTCGTGCTGCTCTTCCCGTTCTACTGGATGGCGATCACGACGTTCAAATCGAACGAGGAGCTCTACAACTACACCGACTACAGTCCGTTCTGGGTGGCTCACCCGACCTTCGCCAACATCCACAAGCTGTTCTTCGAGACGAGCTATCCGGTCTGGCTCTGGAACACGATGCTGGTGTCGGTCGTCGCGACGTTCATCTCGCTGTTCTGCGCGGTGTGCGCGGCCTACGCGATCGAGCGGCTGCGCTTCCAGGGCTCGCGCCTCGTCGGCATGGGGATCTTCCTCGCCTACCTGGTGCCGCCGTCGATCCTCTTCATCCCGCTGGCCGTCATCGTCTTCCAGTACGGGCTGTTCGATTCGCCGTTGGCCCTGATCCTCACCTACCCGACGTTCCTCATCCCGTTCTGCACCTGGCTCCTGATGGGCTACTTCCGCTCCATCCCCTACGAACTCGAGGAATGCGCCCTCATCGACGGGGCCTCGCGGCTGCAGATCCTCGTCAAGATCCTGCTGCCGCTCGCGGTGCCGGGGCTCATCTCGGCCGGCATCTTCGCCTTCACGCTGTCGTGGAACGAGTTCATCTACGCGCTCACGTTCATCTCCTCGTCGGAGAACAAGACCGTGCCGGTGGGCGTGATCACGGAGCTCGTCGAGGGAGACGTCTACCACTGGGGCTCGCTGATGGCGGGCGCCCTGATGGGCTCGCTCCCCGTCGCGATCCTCTACTCGTTCTTCGTCGAGCACTACGTCGCGTCGATGACCGGGGCCGTGAAGGAGTAGGCGGACTCGACGGTCGTCTGCGTGCGGGACCGCAGGGCCGCTCCGGATTCACCAGGGAACAGGGGCGGTCGCCTGTTCCCCGAAGCCAACCATCGCTGATGAAGCCCTGAACCGGAGCGGGGTGCAGGGCAAGGCACACTTCGTTCTTCGGCCTTGCCCTGCACCCCGCTCCGGTTCCTGTCGGGCTTCAGCGATGGTTGGCTCCGGGGAACAGGCTGAGGCCTTGCCGTGTCCGCGCGGGTGGTTGGGTCCGTGGTGCGCGGCGGGCCTGGGGTCATCCCATGTAGGGGGCGGGGACCATCGCGTCGGCGAGGTGGTAGAGGCCGGTGTGCAGGGCCTCGCGGGTGATGGAGCCGCCGAGGCAGACGCGCAGCCGCTCGTCGGGCGGGCCGTCCACCGTGAAGGCGTCGGACGGCATGATGCCGATCTCGCGGCCGGCCATCCGCGCCATGATGTCGGACCGGCCTACCCCCTCCGGCAGGCTCAGCCAGATGTTGAAGGCATTGTCCGCCGCGCGGAACTCGAACCCGTCGAGCGCCTCCGCGGCGATGCGCTGCCGCGCGGCCGACTCCGAGCGGATGAAGCGGCGGATGTGGTCGGCCGTCCCGTCCTCGATCCACTGCGTCGCCAGCGCCATCGACAGCGGGGAGGGCATCACCGCGAACGACCGCACGGCCTGGCCCAGCGCGAACGCGTCGCGGCCCGACGGCGCCACCGTGTAGGCGAGGCGCAGGCCCGCCCCGATGCACTTGGCGAGCCCGCCGATGTGCCACGTGAGGTCCGGCGCCGAGACCGCGAGCGGGGCGGGCGCCTTGGGCGGGATGAAGCCGTAGGCGTCGTCCTCGATCAGCGGCAGGCCGTGATGGTTGAGGACCTCAGATACCGCAAGGCGCCGCTCGACCGGCATCGTGATCGTGGTCGGGTTCTGCAGCGTCGGGTTCAGGTAGAGCGCCTTCGGGCGAACCCTCGCGATCGCCCTCTCCAGCGCGTCGGGGAGGATGCCGTCCCCGTCCATCTCCAGTCCGACGAGGTTGAGGCCCATGCGTCCGGCGATGCTGCGGAACCCGGGATAGGTGATCCGCTCGCACAGCACCGTGTCGCCCGGGCGGGTGAGGATCGACAGGATCGCCGTCATGGTCGGGTGCGCGCCGGGCGTCACCGCGATGCGCTCCAGCCGCGGGACCATGCCGCGGAGCGACAGCCACGTGGACGCGGCGATGCGGTCCTTCTCCGAACCGGTGGCGGACTGGTACCGCAGCAGGTGGACGAGGTTCGCCGACACTGCGCTCAGCCCCTCCTGCATGCGGGACAGGAGCGCCGGGTCGGCCGGCTCCGGCGGCATGTTCATCGAGAGGTCGGTGGCGACGACGCGCGCGGGATCCGGCGCGCCGGGGACGGGGGCCGCCGGCGGCGGGGCCGCTGTGCCGTTCGCGCCGTTGAGCGGGATGCCGGCCGGGACCGGGCCGGCCGCGTCGCCGGCGGCACTGCCGCGCCCGGGCGCGCCGGCCGTCACGAACGTGCCGCGGCCGACGTGGCTGTCGACGAGGCCCCGGGCCTGCGCCTCGGCATAGGCGCGGGAGACCGTCGTGAAGTCGATCCCGAGGCGCTGGGCCAGCTTGCGCTGCGGCGGCAGGCGGTCCCCCGGGGACAGGGTGCCGGCGCGCACGTCCCGCTCGATCGCCTCGGCGATGGAGATGTAGCGCGGGCGGCTGCTCGTCCCGAGGTCAGGGGTCCAGTCGATCATCAGGGTCTCCGCCACGCGCCGACGCGTTGCCGACCGGGACATTGAAGCACATTGTATGGATCTGGCGCAAGCCCCTCATTGCGGGCGCAGGAATCCGATCATTCATGCGCCAATCAACGCTGAAAAGTTAAGCTTATGGCGAGATTTCATGCCCAGATCTGCCGCAAACAGGTGGATCTGTGCTGAATTTATTGTCTGTACATTGAATGGTGATTGACTTGATTGAATGGAGGGCGTCTCCTCCCGTCCGGACACAGCAAGGAGCACGAGATGCCCGCAGTCACCCAGGAAGCCCACAAGGACGGCGACTACTTCGTCGACTACGAGCAGAAGGTCTTCGAGGACGTCAAAGCCGATCCCGGTGAGAAGGCGCTCGTCACCTTCCACACCGTCGCGTTCGAGGGCTCGATCGGGCTCGTCAACATCCTCAACGCCATCCGCCTCAACCGGAAGGGCTACGAGACCTCGATCCTCCTCTACGGCCCGGGTGTCACGCTCGGCATCCAGCGCGGCTTCCCGACGCTCGGCGACGAGGCCTTCCCCGGCCACCAGAACTTCGCCGCCAACCTCAAGAAGTTCATGGGCGAGGGGGGCAAGGTCTACGCCTGCCGTTTCGCCCTCCAGGCCCTCTACGGCCACGGCGAGCCGTCGCTGCTCCCCGGCATCGTCCCGATCGCCCCGCAGGACGTGCTCGACTGCGTCCTGATCCACAAGAAGGCCAACGCCGTCATCCTCGACACCTGGACCGTCTGAGGCGGGCGGCCTGCAACTTCCCGGGGCGGCTCGGCCTCCCCGCCGCGGCGGCCGCTCCGGCCGCCGCAAGGGCGCCCGGCGCCCGAGCCCAACCACGACGAGTGCCGAAGCCACCACCGCGCACCAGGACGGGAGACGCCCCATGCGAACCGATACCATCCGCGCTGCGGCCGTACAGATCGCGCCGGACCTCTCGGGCCGCGCCGGCACCATCGAGCGGGTGCTCAACGCCATCGCCGAAGCCGCGGAGAAGGGTGCGGACTTCATCGTCTTTCCCGAGACGTTCGTGCCCTACTACCCCTATTTCTCGTTCATCCTGCCGCCGGTGCAGCAGGGTGCCCCGCATCTCGAGCTCTACCAGGAGGCCGTGGTCGTCCCCTCGCCGGAGACGGACGCGGTGGCGGAGGCGGCCCGCAAGCGCGGCGTCATCGTTGTGCTGGGCGTCAACGAGCGCGACCACGGCTCCCTCTACAACACCCAGCTCGTCTTCGACGCGGACGGCTCCCTCGCCCTCAAGCGGCGCAAGATCACGCCGACCTACCACGAGCGGATGATCTGGGGGCAGGGCGACGGCGCCGGCCTCAAGGTGGCCGAGACGAGGGTCGGCCGCGTCGGCGCGCTCGCCTGCTGGGAGCACTACAACCCGCTCGCCCGCTACGCCCTCATGGCGCAGCACGAGGAGATCCACGCCTCGCACTTCCCCGGCAGCCTGGTCGGGCCGATCTTCGCCGAGCAGATCGAGGTGACGATGCGCCACCACGCGCTGGAATCGGGCTGCTTCGTCGTCAACGCCACCGGATGGCTGACCGAAGAGCAGATCCGGTCCATCCACCCCGACCCGAAGCTGCAGAAGGGGATCCGGGACGGCTGCATGACCTGCATCGTCTCGCCGGAGGGCAGGCATCTCGCCCCGCCGCTGACCGAGGGCGAAGGCATCCTGATTGCCGACCTCGACATGCGCCTCATCACCAAGCGCAAGCGGATGATGGATTCGGTCGGCCACTACGCCCGGCCCGAGCTCCTGCATCTCGTCCACGACGTGCGTCCCGCGGTCCCGCGCGAGGCGGTCGAAATGGCCCCGTCCCTGCAACCGGCGAGCGAGCCGACCCGGACCCACCAGCCCAGCGAGGAGGGCGAACATGCGTGACGGCGACCTGATCAACGAGTTGCAGACCCACGGGATGCGCCTGGTCGACCCGCGCGCCGGGCACGAGGCGCGCCGCGGCGGTGCCGGTCCCTCGGACCACAAGGCGATCACCATCAACGGGACGACCGTGATGGTCCCGGTGCACACCGCCCCGGCGTTCGCCTCGCCGTACCTCGTGGAGCGGCCGGACGCGGCGGGGGATGCCGTCGTCACCCGGGACGGCGTCGAGGTCGCCAGGGTCCGCTTTCCGCTGCGGCCGCGCTTCTACGAGCTCGCCACCGCCGACGGCGTCCCCTACAGCCACATCGCGACGCTCCACAGCCGCGACGTCCTGGCGACGACGGTGCTGCAGACCTGCATCCGATACGAGAGCCGCAAGAAGACCTGCCAGTTCTGCGCCATCGGCCAGTCGCTCGCAGCCGGTCGCACCGTGGCGCACAAGACGCCCGGGCAGCTCGCCGAGGTGGCCGAGGCCGCCGTCCGGCTCGACGGCGTGAAGCACATGGTCCTCACCACCGGCACGCCCCCCGGAAAGGACCGCGGCGCCCGGGTACTCGCCGAGTCGGCCCGCGCCATCAAGGCCGCCGTCGACATCCCCATCCAGGGCCAGTGCGAGCCGCCGGACGACGACGCCTGGCACCAGCGCATGGCCGACGCCGGCATCGACACGCTCGGCATGCACCTCGAGGTGGTCACCCCGGCGGTGCGGCAGCGGATCATGCCCGGCAAGGCGTCGGTGCCGCTGGAGAAGTACTTCGCCAGCTTCGAGGCGGCGGTGAAGGTGTTCGGCTGGGGGCAGGTCTCGACCTACATCCTCGCCGGCCTCGGCGACACGCGCGAGGCGATCCTCGACATGTCCGCCCGCCTCACCGCGATCGGCGTCTACCCCTTCGTGGTGCCGTTCGTGCCGATCTCAGGAACGCCGCTCGAGAGCCACCCGACGCCGACGGCGGAATTCATGGCGTCGATCCTGCGCCCCCTCGGCGAGATGGTCGTCGATGCCGGGATGCGCTCGGAGGACATCAAGGCCGGCTGCGGCAAGTGCGGCGCGTGCTCGGCGCTCTCCGTCTTCGAGAAGCTGAAGGTGCCGGCATGATCATCGACCTCGTCTCGATGCGGGAGGACGACTACCAGTTCCGCTCGCCCGGCTACTACATCCGCGCCGCCTCGCAGCCGTTCGAGGCGCGGGGCGCGGCGGCCCTCCGCCACCGCGTGTTCGTGGAGGAGCAGAAGATCTTCGCCGAGCACGACCGCGACGAGATCGACCTCATCGCGACCCACCTCGTCGCCCTCTCCACCTACGCGGGGGAGGCGGACCAGATCGTCGGCACCGTGCGCATCCACGAGGAGGAGCCGGGCCTCTGGTGGGGATCGCGGCTCGCCGTCGACCGCGATTTCCGCCACGTCCACCGCCTCGGTACCGAGCTCATCCGTCTCGCGGTCTCGACCGCGAACGGGCGTGGCGCCGATACCTTCCTGGCGCACGTGCAGATGCAGAACGTCCCCCTCTTCGAGCGGATGCACTGGCGCGTCCTGGAGGAGGCCGACCTTCACGGCGTCCCGCACGCCAGGATGCAGGTCGACCTCTCCCGCTACCCCGCCTGCGCCAACCCGGAGGAAGGCTGGTTCCGCCCCGTGCGGAGAGCGGCATGAGCGCGGACCCCGGACCATCCGGCCTCGCGGCGATCGCCGCCGAACTGCGCGGGCACCCCTCCATCCGCGGCAAGCTCGCCATCGGACGCGCGGCCGCGGCGCTCGGCCTGTCGGTGCACTCCGACGGGCGACCGGGCGACGACGCCGCGGTGTTGCCGCGCGACGGCGGCTACGACCTATTCGCCGGCGAGGGCTTCATCCCCGCCTTCGTGAATTCCGCGCCCTGGTTCGCCGGATGGTGCGCCGTGATGGTGAACGTCTCGGATATCGCCGCGATGGGCGGGCGCGCGGTCGCCGTCGTCGACCAGATCTGGGCGCCCGATCCGGAGGCGGCCCGCCCGGTGATGGAGGGCATGAGGGCCGCCGCCGAGGCCTACGGCGTGCCGCTCGTCGGCGGCCACACCAACTTCGCCGCGTCCGAACTGTCGCTCGCGGCCTCCATCTTCGGCCGCGCGAACGCGCTCATCACGAGCTTCGACGCGCTGCCCGGCGATCTGCTGGTCGCCGCCATCGACCGGCGCGGCGAGTACAGCGGGTTCGACAACTTCGGCGCCTTCCTCGGCGCGCCGGCCGAGCGGCTGCGCGCCGACCTCGAGATCCTGCCCGAGCTTGCGGAGGCGGAACTCGTCACCGCCGGAAAGGACATCAGCCAGGGCGGCATCGTCGGCACCGGCCTGATGCTCGCCGAATGCTCCGGCGTCGGGCTCGACATCGACGTCGCAGCCCTCGACCCGCCGGCCGGCACGGCGCCGGCGCGCTGGCTCCGCACCTTTCCGAGCTTCGGCTTCCTGCTTTCGGTGGCCCCCGACATGGTGGAGACGACGCTCGCGCGCTTCGCCGTCCGCGACATCCGCGCCGATGTGATCGGCCGCGTCACCGAGGGTTCGACGGTCCGCCTCGTCGACGGGGAGGATGCGGCGCTCTTCTGGGACTACCGCGACACACCCTACCTCGGCCTCCGCGCCAAGGAGCCAGCCCATGCCTGAGACCTTCTGGACCGTCCGCTGGCCGGATGGCGCCAAGGAGCGGTGCTACTCGCCCTCCAGCGTCGTCTGCGAAATCTTCACCCCCGGCGTGACCTACCCGCTGGAGGACTTCCTCGCCCGTTCTCGCACGGCCATGCAGCGCGCGTCCGACCGCGTGAAGGCCAAGTACGGCCACCCCTGCTCCAACGCCATGGCCCAGCTCCACCGGATCGAGACCCGCGCCCAGGCCTTCGACGGCCAGGACGGGGCATCGGTCACTTGCCTGGAGATCACGCAATGAAGCTGACGCCCACCCTCGAGCCGGTGCCGCCCCACGTCCCCGTCGTGATCGTCGGCGGCGGACAGGCCGGCCTCTCCCTCGCCGCCTGCCTCAGCGAGAAGGGCATCGACTACGTCGTCCTCGAACGGGAAGCGAAGTTCCACTCCTGGCGCGTCAACCGCTGGGACAGCTTCTGCCTCGTGACGCCGAACTGGCAGTGCCGCCTGCCGGGGTTCTCCTACTCGGGCGAGTACGGCGGAACGGACCCGGACGGCTTCATGCTGCGGGACGAGATCGTCGCCTACCTCGACGCCTTCGCCGCCCGCGTCGCGCCGAACATCCGCGAGCACGTCGAGGTGACCGGGGTCACCCCGCGTACCGAGGGCGGCTATCTCGTCGAGACGACCGACGGGGACTGGACGGCGGACCAGGTCGTCGTCGCCACCGGCGGCTACGACACGCCGATCGAGCCCGCCTACGCCAGAGCGCTCGACCCGAGGGTCATGCAGATGCACTCGCGCGAGTACCGCAACCCGGAGCAGTTCCCGGACGGCGGCGTCCTCATCGTCGGCACCGGCCAGTCCGGCGTGCAGCTCATGGAGGACTTCGTGCGGGCGGGGCGGCCGGTCCACCTCGCTGTCGGCCCGGCGCCGCGGAGCCCGCGCAAGTACCGCGGCCGGGACGCGACCGACTGGCTCTACGACGCCGGCCACTACGCGGTCACCATCGACAGGCATCCCGACCCCGCCAAGGCGCTCGGCCAGACCAACCACTACATGTCCGGCCGCGACGGGGGCAAGGAGATCGACCTGCGCAGGTTCCACGTGGAGCACGGGGTGGAGCTCTACGGCTCCCTCGCCGGAATGGACGGCACCACGGTCAGCTTCCTGCCGGACCTTGCGAAGAACCTCGACGACGCCGACCGCAGCTATGTCGGCATCCGGGACCAGATCGACGCCTACATCGCCCGGGAAGGGATCGACGCGCCGGTCGAACCGCCGTTCGCGAAGGTGTGGGAGCCGGGCGAGGAGCGCACCGGGATCGACCTCGCCGAGACCGGCATCACCTCCGTCCTCTGGGCGATCGGCTTCCGCCCCGACTATTCGTGGCTCCACGTCGACGTCCTCGACGAGCGGGGCAAGCCGCGGCACTTCCGTGGCGTTACGGACGTGCCGGGGATCCACTTCCTGGGCCTCGGCTGGCTCAACACCTGGGGCTCCGGCCGCTTCCTCGGCATCGAGGAGGACAGCCGCCACCTCGCCGGCCAGATCGAGGCGCAGCTCGTATCAGCCGGCAAGCTTGTCGAGGCCTGACGCTCAGTAGTCCGGCACCGTCACCTCGAACTTGATCGAGGCGTAGTAGTCGGCGAGGTCGCGGATGTCCTCGTCGCTGAGGGACTGGGCGATGATCGACATCTGCTGATGCTGCCGCTCGCCGGAGCGGAAGGCGCGAAGCTGCGCCATCAGGTAGATCTCGCTCTCGCCGGCGATGTGCGGCACCTCCGGGTTCTTCCCGATGCCGTCGAGACCGTGACAGACCTGGCACATCGCGGCCTTCTCCCGCCCGGCCGCCGGATCCGCCGACGCCGCGCCCGCCGCCCAGATCGACACCGCGGCGATCGCCGCGGCGGTTGCAACACGTTTCATGGGGTTCGCCTCTGTGAGCGGCCGCGCCCGGTCGGACGCGGCCGTCGTCGCCTATTCGCCGTAGGAGATGCGGTAGATCGCGCCGGCGAGGTCGTCCGAGACGAGGATCGAGCCGTCACGCAGCTCGGCGATGTCGACCGGACGGCCGAGATACTCGCCGCTCTTCGTCAGCCAGCCCTCCGCGAACGGCTTGGAGACGGCCGTGCCCTCCTCGTCGATGGTCGTCACCATGATGCGCGCGCCGACCGGCGTCGTGCGGTTCCACGAGCCGTGCTGCGCGGAGAAGATCGCGCCCTTGTACTCGTTGGGGAACATGCTGCCGTTGTAGAACTCCATACCGAGGTCGGCCGCGTGCGCGGTCATCTCGACGGCCGGCATCACGGCGTCCGCCGGCGGCTCCTCGCCCTTGTACTCGTTGGTGCGGATCGACCCGCCCCCGTACCACGGGAAGCCGAAGTTCTGGCCCGCCGCCGTCTGGTGGTTGAGCTCGCCCGGCGGGATGTCGTCGCCCATGCCGTCGACCTGGTTGTCGGTGAACCAGAGGTCGCCGGTGTCGGGGTCGAAGTCCATGCCGACGGAATTGCGCACGCCGGTGGTGTAGACCTCGCGGCCGGTGCCGTCGGTGTTGAGGCGGACGATCCCGCCGATCCCGTACTTCTTGTAGAGGTCGAGCTTGTCCTCCGCCGGCACGTTGAAGGGCTGGCCGAGCGTGATGTAGAGCTTGCCGTCCGGACCGATCTTGCAGACACGGGCGGTGTGGTTGAAGCTCTCCTCGGATGCGGGGATGAGGTCGCCCTGCTTCACGACGTTGAACGCCGCGACGTCGGGGCTCTCATAGAAGAACTCCGCCGCGGGGAAGACCAGCACGCGGTTCTGCTCGGCGATGTAGAGGAACCCATCCGGCGAGAAGCACGGGCCATTGGGGATCGTGAAGGCGAGCGACGGGGCGAAGTCCTTCACCTCGTCGGCGACGCGGTCCTTGTCACGGTCCGTCACCGCCCAGACCTTGGTCTTGCGGGTGCCGACGAAGGTGACGATGCCCTGCGGACCGACGGTCATGTGGCGCGCGTCGGGGACGATGGCGTAGAGCTCGATCTTGAAGCCCTCGGGGAGGGTGATGTTCTCCAGAATCGCGCGCAGGTTGTCCGCTTTCTTGCCGCCCTGCTCGATGACCGTAAAGTCGGTCACGCCAGTGCTCTGGAAATTCGACAGTTTTTCCAAATTGTCAGGCACGGGCGCCTGGGCGAGGGCGGTCGTCGCGAAAAGAGTTGCTGCAACGGTTGTGAAAATCGACCGAACCATTCTCAACTATCCTCCCGTCCCGCTCTATGTGGCGGAGACTTATTGTTCTGTATCGACGGCATGCCATGTGCCGACATACAGGCAAGCAGTAGATTGCGGCAAAATCGCAGACAATTAAGCGTTTCGTCTAATATTCTTGCGCGAGAGTTTGTGTTCCGGGCCGCTTGCGATTCAATCGCACGCGATCACATATGGGATCATGACCAAGCCGACCCCTCATCCCACGACCTCCTCCGCTCCGGCGGTGCCGCCGGCGCTCGAGGGGCTGCTGTGCTACTCCGTCTACGCGACGGGGCTCGCGCTGAACCGAGCCTACAAGCCGCTGCTTGACAAGCTCGGGCTGACCTACCCGCAGTATCTCGTCATGCTGCTGCTCCAGGGCGGGCCGCAGACGATGGGGCAGCTCGCCCAGTCGCTCTCGCTGGAGTCGAACACGCTCACCCCGCTGGTCAAGCGCCTCGAGGCCGCGGGCTTCGTCACGCGCCACCGCGACACGGGTGACGAGCGCGTGGTGCGCGTGGCGCTGACCGACATCGGCCGGGCGCGCGCCGGGGAGGCGGCCTGCGTTCCGGAGACGATGCTGAAGGCCATGGGCCTCTCCGCCGAGGAGATCGACACTCTCTCCAGGGCGCTGGAGCGCGTGCGCGAGAACCTCACCGCCCACGAAGGGGCGTAACGCCCGCCGACCGTCCGCCGCCGAGTATCCGACGCCCCGGCCCGGTACGACCGGCTTCGGGCGTCCCGCCGGATGGCCGGCGCATCCCGCTCTTGCCCGCCGGCTGATCCCGGCGCCCTGCGAGGGCCGAACACGGCCGGCAGGCATCCCGCCTGCGCCAAAGTCGGCCGTTTCCCCGCGATCCGCTTCATCCCATAGATTGTCGTCTCACCGATCGTCCGGCCGGACGGCCGCGCTGGCGGCGTTCGTTGCGGCCTTCGGGCCGGCAGACGCCGCCGCTCGCCCGGAGGCACGCGCATGCACGCCGGGACGTCGTCAGCGCCCGCATCGGCCATTCACGAACGCGTGATGAGGGCTGGAAGATTTTCTACGCATCACGATTATATCGTGCACGATCAAATCGCGCACTAATGAAAGGCAAGAGCCATGTCGACCTCCTTCGCCAAGATCACCCGTGCCGCCGCCATCTCCGCCGTCGCCCTCGGCACGGCCCAGGCCGTGGCCGGTCCGCTGGAGCCCCAGACGCAGGCCTTCATCGACAGCCTCGCCGGCGCACCCGGCATCTACACCCTCGCGCCCGACGACGCCCGCGCCGTGCTCGCCGGCGCCCAGTCCGGCACGCCGATCGCCGTCCCCGGCACGATCAGCGAGGACCGCACCCTCGCCCTCGGCCCCACGGGCGAGACGAAGATCCGCGTCACCCGGCCCGAGGCGGCCGAGGGAACGCTCCCGGTCGTCGTCTACATGCACGGCGGCGGCTGGGTCCTCGGCGACGCCGACACCCACGAACGGCTCGTCCGGGAACTCGCCCTCGGCTCCGGCGCGGTCTTCGTCTTCGTCGACTACGAGCGCTCGCCCGAGGTGCGCTACCCGGTGGCGATCGAGCAGGGCTACGCGGTGCTCCGGTACGTCGCCGAGCATCCGGGCGAATTCGGGGCCGACGGCAGCCGCATCGCGGTCGCGGGCGACAGCGTCGGCGGCAACATGGCCGCCGTCCTCGCCCTCCTCGCCAAGGAGCGCGGCGGTCCGGACCTCGTCGCCCAGGCCCTCTTCTACCCGGTCACCGACGCCTCCATGCAGACCGGGTCCTACACCGAGTTCGCCGACGGTCCGTGGCTGACGAAGAACGCCATGGCCTGGTTCTGGGACCAGTACCTTCCCGACGTCGACGCCCGCGCCGACCGGCACGTCTCGCCCCTCAACGCCACGTCGGAGGAGCTCTCGGGCCTGCCGCAGGCGCTGGTGATCGTCGACGAGAACGACGTCCTGCGGGACGAGGGCGAGGCCTACGCCCGCAATCTCGCCGCCGCCGGGGTGACCGTCAGCGCGGTGCGCTACAACGGCACGATCCACGACTTCATGCTGCTGAACCCGATCGCGCAGACGCCCGCGGTCCGTGCCGCGGTGGCACAGGCGGGCGACTGGCTCGCCGCCCGCTTCGCCGACTGACGCGTCGGCCCGGAAGGAGAGAAGGAGGGAAGGGCGCCCGTAGGGGCGCCCTTTTTCGTGTCAGGCCCGCCGCAGCATGACCGGGAGGACCGCGATCAGCAGCAGCAGGCGGAAGATGTGGTGCGTCGCCACGTAGACGGGGTCGTAGCCGAGCGCCAGGGCCATCGCGCCCATCCCCTCGACACCGCCGGGCGCGAAAGAGACCCAGACCTGCCCGAACGGCAGCCCCAGCACCTCCGCGACGCCGATGCTGACGACCCCCGACAGGCCGACCGCGATGCCGGCCGAGATGAGTCCGGCGAGCAGGAGGTGCCGCAGCGTCTGGCGGTCCAGCCGCCCGAACCGCTCGCCGATGACGGCGCCCGCCAGCGAGAAGCCGATGAAGGTGAGGATCGCCGACGGGCGCCCCTCCACCAGCCCGACCCCGTGCGCGATGCCGCTGGTGACGACCCCCGCGAGCAGGAACGCCGCCGGCACCCTGATGCGGCCGAACAGGATGCCGACGCCGAAGGCCAGCGCGATCAGGAGGATGCTCGGCAGCAGCGTCAGCACCGGCATGGCGGCGACCGCGGGGTGAGGCATCCCGGTGGTGGCGTCGATCTCGGCGATCAGGGGCGGCAGGACGATGGTGATGAGGAGGAGCCGCAGGCTCTGCAGCGTCATCACCGTCTGCGTGTCGGGCCTGGCCGAGCCGCCGCTCACCGACAGCGACAGCGCGTAGGACATGGCCCCCGGGGAGGTGGCGAGGATCGCCGTCGGCCGGTCGATCCCGAAGCCGCGGCGCAGGATGTATCCGGACACGGTCATGACGATGACGATCGTCACCGTGAGCGCCGCGAGGCTGAGGGGGAAGCGGGCGAGGTCCGACAGCAGATGCGGCGTCACGCCGGACCCGAGCGTCACGCCGATGGTCGCGAAGGCCGTGTCCCGCAGCGTCTGCGGGACACGGGGGCCGAGCTTGGCGAGGGCGACCGCCGTCACCGCCAGGGTCGAGCCGATCAGCGCCCCGGCCGGGACGCCGAGCACCAGGCAGAGCGCCGCGCCCGCCAGAGCGGGCACGAGCGCGACGAGGATGCCCCGCATTCCCTACGCCTGGGTGGCGGGGCTATCCCCCTCGGCGAGGGCCGAGGCCCGGCGCCGCGAGGCGAGGATCGGCAGAACCACGACCAGGATCGCGAGGACGTAGAGAACGACCGCGTTCCACGATTCCACCAGGATCAGCCAGTCGCCGCCGGAGATCGACAGCGCCCGCCGCAGGTTGTCCTCGAACAGCGAGCCGAGGACGAAGCCCAGGATCACCGGGGCAAGGGAGTAGTTCAGTTTGCGCATGATCCAGCCGAATACACCCAGAGCCGTGATCATGAACAGATCGTGCGGGTTGGACACGACCGAGTAGACGCCGATGAACGCCAGCACGCCGATCAGCGGGGTCAGGTACTGCTGCGGGATGGTCAGCATCCGGGCGAAGAGGCCCACCAGCGGCAGGTTGATGATGATCAGCGCGATGTTGCCGATGTACATCGAGGCGATGAGGCCCCACGCGATCTCCGGCCGCTGGGTGAACATCAGCGGGCCCGGCGTCACGTTGAAGAGGAGCAGCGCGCCGAGCAGGATCGCCGTCGTGCCCGAGCCCGGGATGCCGAGCGTCAGCATCGGCACCATGGCGCCGCCGGCCGCCGCGTTGTTGGCCGCCTCCGGCGCGGCGAGGCCGCGGATGTCGCCGGTACCGAGCAGGTGCCCGTCCTTCGCGACGCGCTTCTCGGTGCCGTAGGCGACGGCCGACGCGACGGACGCGCCCGTCCCCGGCAGGATGCCGATGAAGAAGCCGATGATGGCCGAGCGCAGGATCGTCCACTTCACGCGCATGAGGTCGGACATCGACACGAAGCTCTTGTCGATCTTCAGCGCCTTCAGCGTGCCGGCGGCCTGATGCTCGACCAGCGTGATGAGCTCGGCCATGCCGAAGAGGCCGATGACGACGACCAGGAAGTCGATGCCGGCGAGTATGTCCGGGACGCCGAACGTGTAGCGCTCGACGCCGGTGTTGGCGTCGATGCCGACGGAGGCGAGGATCAGGCCGATCACGGCGCCGAACAGCGTCTTCACCGGGTTCGAGCCCACCAGCGAGGCGAGCGAGGCGAACGCGAACACCATCAGCGCGACGTAGTCGGACGGCGAGAAGGTGACCGCGTAGGAGGCGAGCGCCGGACCGAAGGCCGTCAGCAGCACCACCGCGAATGTTCCTCCGACGAACGAGGCGATGGCCGAGAGCGAGAGGGCGCGGCCCGCCTCGCCCTTCTTGGCCATCGGGTTGCCGTCGAGCGTGGTCATGACGGCGCCCGCGTCGCCCGGCACGTTGAGGAGGATCGAGGAGATGCGGCCGCCGTACTCGGCGCCGTAGTAGATGCCGGCGAGCAGGATGATCGCCGACTCCGGCGGCAGGCCGAAGCCGTAGGCGATCGGCAGCAGGATGGCGACGCCGTTGATCGGGCCGATGCCCGGCAAGGCGCCGATCAGCGTGCCGCAGAAGCAGCCCGCCAGCACGAGGAAGAGGTTGAGCGGGGCGAGGGCGGTGGCGAAGCCTTGGCCGAGGCCCGTGATGATCGCGTCCATGGATGCGGCCTCGTTACAGGTACGCGGCGAAGACGCCGGCGGGCAGGTTGAGCTCGAGCACGCGCGTGCAGAGGAAGAAGCCGACGACGCCGGTCGCCGCGCCGAAGCCGAGCGCCGGGAGGATGCGTGCGCCCAGCATCAGCGAGAGCAGGCTGCAGAAGGCGAAGGTCGCGACGATGAACCCCGCGGGGCGGAACAGCTCGGCATAGCCGAACAGCAGCACGACGAGGATGGCGAGACGGCCCCAGGTCGGCAGCTTGAGGCCGAAGCTGGCGACTTCGGGGCGCGCGAACAGGTAGCCGGAGCACAGGAGTGCCACGATGCCGAGGAGCTGCGGCCAGGACTCCGGTCCGAGCGGATCGTATTGGAACGGGGCCTTGATGGCCGTGAATGCGATGTAGGTGTAACCGAGCGCGACCAGGAAGAGGACGCCGGCGAACAGCCTGTCGACCATAACGGTGATGCCTTCGCGTGAGAGGGCCGGGGCGGACGCGGCGGACGCGGCGCGGCCCCGGGGCGGATGAGGCGACGCCTAGAGCGCCGGCGGGCAGGCCGCCGGCGCTCTATCAGGTGCCGCCAGGGCGGGACCGGGCGGTCAGTTGATGAGCCCGGCCTCCTTCGCGATGTTGCGCATCCGCTCCACGCGCTTCAGCATCTCGGCGCTCATCTCCTCGCCGGCGAGGGCGACCGGCTGCAGGCCCTGGCCCGTCACCGTCTTCTTCCACTCGTCGGTCCCGTAGGCCTTCTCGAAGGCGGAGACCCAGGCGTTGTACGCCTCGTCGGAGACGTTCTTGCCCATGTAGTAGCCGCGGATGATCGGCCACACGGCCTCCTTGTAGCCGAGCTCGACCGTGGTCGGCGTGTCGGCGAAGGGGGCGGGGAGACGCTCGTCGTTCATCACGGCGAGAACTCGGATCGTGCCGGCGTCCATCATCGAGACGATCTCGCCGACGTCGCCGGTGTAGACCTGGATGGAGCCGCCGAGGAGGCCGGCCATGGCGTCACCGCCGCCGTCGAACGCGACGTAGCGCATCTTGCGCGGGTCGATCCCTTCGGCGCGAACGAGGAGGGCGGCCTTCATCCAGTCCTGCGAGCCGACCGAGCCGCCGGCGCCGAGCACCACGCCCGCCGGATTCTCCTTGAGGGCGGCGAGCACGTCGCCGAGGGACTTGAACGGGCTGTCGGCCTTCACGATGATCGCGCCGTAGTCCTGGCCGGCGGTCGCCGTGAACTTCACGTCGTCCTCGTTCCACTGGCCGTACTTGCCGATCGCCATGTTGAGGAGCGAGCCGGACGAGAACGCGACGATGGCGTTCGGGTCGTCGGTGCGGTTGGTGTTGAACTGGTTGATCGCCACGGCGCCGATGCCGCCGGGCATGAAGGTCACCTGCACCGGCTGCTCGATGATGCCCTTGAGGCCGGACTGGGCGATGCGGCAGGTGAGGTCGAAGCCGCCGCCGGGCTTGGCGGGCGCCACGCACTCGGGCTTATCGATCGCGATCTCTTGCGCGAAACCGGAACCGGCGAACATCAGGGACACGACGGCCGCGGATGTCAGTGTTATCATGCGCATGGTAAGGTTTTCCTCCAGTGGTTCCACGGAACCGGCGCGTTTCTTGTGAAGCGAGCAGCCGGGGGCTCGGCGCGGATGCCGAGACCGCTGTCGATGCATCGCTGGTATTCGTATATCACAGGGCTGACACGACGTTGACCGGGGCCTGACACCAAGCTGACAGCGTTCAGCACCCTCAGGAGGAAGAGTCGCGATACGACACGTTAGACGCGTAGGCTCCCGGCCGCCCACCGGCGGGGGGCGAGACTGATGCGTATCCTGCTGGTCGAGGACACCGCCGAGCTCGCCGAGAGCATCCGCGAGCGGCTGACCGCCGAGGGGCACGCGGTGGACGTGGAGGGTGACGGCTCCAGCGCCGACTCGCTGCTGACGCACGCCGTGTTCGACCTCGTCATCCTCGACGTCCACCTGCCGGGCCTCTCCGGCTTCGACGTGCTGTCGCGGATGCGGGTTCGGGGAAACACGACGCCGGTCCTCATCCTCACCGCCCGCTCGGAGGTGGACGACCGCGTCACCGGGCTCGACGTCGGTGCCGACGACTACATGGTGAAGCCCGTCGACTTCCGCGAGCTGGCGGCGCGCTGCAGGGCGATCGTGCGGCGGCGGTCGGGCGCGGCCTCGAACCGCTTCAGCGCCGGCAACTTCGTGTTCGACCGCTCGGCCCGCCGCGCCAGCATCGAGGACCGCGACCTGGAACTCCGCCCGCGCGAGATCCAGGCGCTGGAGCTCTTCCTCGCCAACCTCGACCGAGTGATGACGAAGGAGGAGGTGGCCGACCGCATCTACACCTTCGACGAGGCGCCGAGCCTCAACGCGGTCGAGCAGACCCTGACGCGCCTGCGCCGCAAGCTGACCGACACGCCGGTGAGGATCCGCACCATCCGCGGCCTCGGCTATATCGCGAGCATCGCCGATGGCTAGCGCGGCTCCCGCGCCGGACCGCCCCGCCCAGGTCCCGCCAGAGCCGCGCCCCTATTCGCTGAAGCGCCGGCTCGCGGTGGGGGCGTCGACCCTCTTCGCGCTCATCATCGCGGTGCTGTCGATCGGGCTGTGGCGCTATTCGCAGAGCGCGGCCGACCGGACCTACGACCTCATCCTCTCCGGCGCGGCGATCTCCATCGGCGAGCGGATCGCGCTGACGCCGGAAGGACTGGAGATCGACCTGCCGACCTCCGCGTTCGAGATCCTGGCGCTCGCGCCCAACGACCGCGTCTTCTACCGGATCGTCGGCGAGGGCGGCGTGACGCTGACGGGCGACGCCGACCTCCCGGGCCTCGACCAGCCGCCGGAGGACGGGACGCGCGGCGCCATCGCGCTCAGCGACGGCCGCTACGACGGCGAGCCGGTCCGCCTCGCGACGAGCTGGCTGGAGCTGCCGGGCCTCACCGAGCGGACGCTGATCGGCGTCGCGGTCGGCCAGACGACCCTGGCGCGGCGGGCGATGCGCAACGACCTCTTCCTGAAGGGGCTCATCCCGCTGGCGGCGGTGGCGGCGGCCGGGCTTTTCGCGGTGCGCACGGGCGTCTCGCTCGCCATCCGCCCGCTGGTCGACATCGAGCGGGACATCCGCGCGCGGGCGCCCAACGACCTCTCGCCCCTCACCATCGCGCCGCCGCGCGAGTCGGACGCTCTGGTCGGCGCGATCAACGACTTCATGCGGCGCCTCGGCGCGAGCCGCGACAACGCGCAGAGCTTCATCGCCGACGTCGCCCACCAGCTCCGCACCGCGCTCTTCGGCGTGGAGGGCGCGCTGGCGCTGCAGCGTTCGGTGTCGTCGGACGAGCAGCTCGAGCGCGGACGCGAGCGGGTGCGCCGGACGATCCACCTCACCAACCAGCTCCTGTCCCACGCCATGGTGATCCACCGCGCCGACAGCCCCGTCGAGGCCGAGGTGGACGTCGCGGCCCTCTTCCGCCGCGTGCTTGAGGACACGCTGCGCGGTGGCATTCCGGACACGATCACGCTCGGCGTCGAGACCGAGCCGGGCACCGAGGGCGTGTGCATCGCCGGGGATCCGGTGGCGCTGCGCGAGGCGCTGCGCAACCTCGTCGACAATGCCGTGCGCCACGGGCCGGCGGACAACACCATCGTCCTGCGCCTCGCGACGGCCGAGATCGGCGGCCGTCCGGCGCTGGAGCTCATCGTCGCCGATCAGGGGCCGGGCATTCCGGAGGCCGACAAGGCGGTCGTCACCGAGCGCTTCGTGACGCGCGACGACCGGGGCGGGTCCGGGCTGGGCCTCGCGATCGTGGCGGCGGTGGCGCGCAGCCATGGCGGGCGGCTCGTCCTGCGCGACGCCGGGGGCGGCGGGCTCGAGGCGGCGCTGGTCGTGCCGCGCACCGCGCCCGCGACGGCCCGGGCGAAGGCCTGAGCGATGGGGCGCCTTCTCGTCCTTGCCGTGCTCGCGGCGGTGATCGGACTCGCCGGATGCCGGGAGGAGCGCCGGATCCTGAAGATCTGGAGCGCCACCGACGCCGTGGCGATGCAGGACCTCCTCGACGACTTCGGCAGGCGGAACCCGGACATCACGATCCAGTACACCGAGTTCAACACCAGCGAGCTGCACGCGGCCGTGCTGGCGGCGGAGGCACGGTCGGACGTGCCGCGCCCGGACGTCGTCATCTCTTCTGCGATGGACCTGCAGGTCGACCTCGTGAACCACGGGCTCGCCGAGCCGATCGACGTCTCCACCAAGGGGCCGGACTGGGCGAACTGGCGCGGCGAGCTCTTCGGCTTCACCGCCGAGCCGGTCGCCGTGGTCTACAACGTCGCAGCGTTCGAGGGGCGCGCGCTGCCGCAGAGCCGCTCCGAGCTTGCCAGCATGATCCGCGACGACCCTGCCTTCTTCGACGGGCGCGTCGCCACCTACGACATCACCCGCTCGGGCGTCGGCTATATGTTCGCGACGCAGGACGCAGTGCGCGGCTACCAGTCCACCCGCCTTGTCGAGACCCTGGGCCGGGCCCGCTCGCAGACGTTCTGCTGCACCGGCGAGATGATCGCCGCCGTCGCGTCGGGTCAGGCGCGGCTCGCCTACAACGTGATCGGCTCCTATGCGCAGGCGCTGGTCCAGGACGACCCGCGCCTCGCGCTGCACTTCCTGTCCGACTACACGCTGGTCTTCGCCCGCTCGGCCTTCGTGCCGCACTGGACCGGGGCGCCGCAGGCGGCGACCCGCTTCGTCGACTACCTGATCTCGCCCGCCGGGCAGGGGAAGATCGCCGAGGGCTCCCAGCTCCTGCCGCTGTCGGCGGTGTCGGGCGGCGGGGCCGCGGGTGAGCCGAACACGTCGCTGTCGCCCATCAGGATGAGCCCCGGCCTCCTCACCTTCCTCGACAAGCTGAAGAAGGAGCGGTTCCTGCGCGACTGGCGCCGTTCGCTCTTCCGCGAGGTCCCCTGATCCGCGGCCGCCCCGGCGCAGGTCAGCCGAGGAGGGCGCGGAGGACGACGAACACCAGCGCCGAGAGGAGCGCGGTCGCCGGAACGGTGATCACCCAGGCGGCGATGATGGTCATGAAATGGGAGCGCCGGACGAGCTTGCGGCGGCGCCGCTCCTCGGCGGCGTGGTCCTTGGACCTCTTGTGCTTGTCGGCGCGGCGGGTGCGGCGGCCCTCGTCCCACTCGCGGAAGAAGCCGACGCCGAAGACGCCGCCGACGGCGATGTGCGTGGAACTGACCGGCAGCCCGAGCCACGAGGCGACGATCACCGTGATCGCAGCGGACAGGGCAACGCAGTAGGCCCGCATCGGATTCAGCTTGGTGATCTGGTCGCCCACCATCCGGATCAGCTTCGGCCCGAACAGGAAGAGGCCGAGCGAGATGCCGAACGCGCCGATCACCATCACCCACGGCGGGATCGCCACCTTGTCGGCGACGTCGCCGGCGAGCGACACGTGGACGATCGCGGCGAGCGGCCCGACCGCGTTGGCGACGTCGTTCGCACCGTGCGCGAACGACAGGAGCGCCGCGGAGACGACGAGCGGCAGGCCGAACAGCGCCTTCAGCGATCGCTTGCGGTTCTCCAGCCCGACCGCGCGGCGGCGGATCACCGGCACGCTGATGGCGTAACAGGCGAGGCCGACTGCGAGGCCGATCAGGACGGCGCCGCCGAGGTCGATGTGGACGACGCGCTTCAGTCCCTTGAGGGCGATGTAGGCCGCGAAGGTGCCGGCCATGACCCCGACCAGCACCGGCACCCAGACCTTCGCCGCGCCGATGAGGTCGCGCCGCTTGACGATCCGCCAGTCGATGAAGGCGAGGAAGAGCGCGGCGATCGTCCCGCCGAGGAAGGGGGAGATGACCCAGCTCGCGGCGATGGTGCCCATCATCGGCCAGTCGACCGCCGAGAAGCCGGCCGCGACGATCCCCGCCCCGACGACTCCGCCGACGACGGCGTGGGTGGTCGACACCGGCGCGCCGATGACCGTCGCGATGTTGACCCACACCGCCGACGACAGCAGCGCGGCCATCATCGCCCAGACGAACACCTGCGGCGAGGCGGCGGCGGACGGGTCGACGATGCCCTTGGAGATGGTGCCGATCACGTCGCCGCCCGCGAGCAGCGCGCCGGCGCTCTCGAACACCGCCGCCACCAGGAGCGCTCCGCCCATGGTGAGGACGCGCGCGCCGACCGCGGGGCCCATGTTGTTGGCGACGTCGTTCGCCCCGATGTTCAGCGCCATGTAGGCGCCGAGCCCCGCGGCGAGGACGATCATGATCGGCGTCTGGTCGAGCTGGACGAAGAGGGCGGCGCCCGTTGCGGCGAGCACGATGAAGGCGAGCGCGACGGTCGGCGCCAGGAGGGGGCGACCGACCGACTGCGTCGCGTACTCGACCGACCCGATGCGCTTCAGGTCTTTGTCGAGATTCTTCCAACGCGTCCGGCTGTCCTCGAGGGCCACGGGGGTACCTTTTCGTCTTGTTCTGGAGCTGGGGCCGATGCGGGCGCCAGCCCCGAGGCTGGCGGCCCGTGGCTGCGTCAGGCTGGTTTCTGGGCGCGCAGGATCGTCTTGAGGCCGTGTTCCGCCACCATGTCGGCGGCATCGCCGGGCGCGACCCAGACCAGCTTGCGCTGGCCGCGTTCGGGGTAGTCCCTGGTCATCTCGTGCACGTCGACACGGAAGACCAGCACGTCGCACGGCAGGACCAGCCCGCCGTCATTATGCTTCTCGCTGGTATATTGGCCGACGGGGGACGGGTGGGTCGTGGCGCGCTTCACGCCCGCCTCTTCCCAGGCTTCGCGCAGCGCCGTTCCCGCCGCGTCGGTCCCCTTCTCGGGCCAACCCTTGGGCAGGATCCAGCGCCCGGTGCCGCGGCTGGTGATCAGCAGGACCTCGCGCCCGCCATCACCGTTGCGCAGACAGAGGGCCGCGACCTGCAGGCGGCGGGGACGCTTGACGAGCGGAAGCAGCACCTCGTCGCGGGCGAACTTCAAAAGCGTTTTAACCAAGTCCCTTCCCTCAAATGTTGGCCCGGCGCGGTCCTCCGGCTGCCTCGTTCGAGCGGCATCGACAGTCGATGCCGCTCGCGCGGCGCCAGTGTTCGCGACCGAATTGCATTGTCAGATCGTCCGCGGCCGCCGGAGCGTTCGCCGCCATGGAGACGTTTCCATGATTTGTTAAAAAAGCCCCGAAGCCGTGTCGATCGTCCCTCAGTATCAGGCCGTCGCCGGCCGAGCGCGTGTCCTTCTCACAATTGTCGCCGCCCGACGCAATACCCGCCCCGGCTGGCGGGCAGGCTTGCGCCGCTCAGGTGGCGACGGCGGGTCTGCCCTCGGCGCGCCGCCAGGCGATGGCGGCGATCGTGATGATCAGGAACTCCGCGCACAGCATGATGGCGACGCTGGAGGTCCACCCCCACCGCTGAAACGCGAAGCCCGGCAGAACGGCACCGAGGGCACCGCCGCCGTAGTAGAATGCAAGGTAGAGGCCCGCAGCGGCGGAGCGACCCTCGACCGCGTTCGCGCCGACGAACCGCGTCGTGGCCGACTGGCACACGAAGGTGCCGAGGCACAGGAGCACGAGCCCCAGCGCGATGACCCACAGCGGCGTCGCCAGCAGGCACAGCCCACCGATCACCGCGATCCCCGCCGCGATCATCACCGCGATGCGCGGGCCCAGCGTGTCGATCAGCCGCCCCGACACCGCGAGCAGGATCACGCCGACGAGGTAGGAGCAGAACAGCCAGGACAGCGCGCCCGGCCCGAGACTCCAGGGCGGTTCGGCGAGGTGGAAGTTGACGTAGGTGAACGCCGTCACCATCGCGAAGAGGATGCAGAAGCCGACGACGAAGGCCGACAGCAGCATCGGGTCGGCGAGGTGGCGCGGCATCTGCGCGATGGCGCGGCCGAGGCGCGTGTCCGTCGCGCTCTGGCGCGAGGCCGGCAGCGTCAGCGCCACGACGACGGCACAGACCACGTTCGCCGCGCCGAGCACGAGGAAGGCCATGTGCCAGTCCCCGAACTCGGCCGCGACGCCGCCGATCACCCGGCCGATGAACCCGCCGACGATGTTGGAGCTGATGTAGTAGGTCGTCGCGCGGCCGCGTTGGCCGGGCGGCCACTCCTCCGAGGCGTAGGCGAGGGCCGCGGCGAACGCCGCCGGGATGAAGAGCCCCTGTGCGAACCGCAATACGATCAGCATCGAGATGGAATCGGCGAAGGCGCACAGGAGCGTCGGCAGCGCGACGCCGGCGAGCGCCACCAGGATCACCGGCCGCCGCCCCCAAGCGTCGGATGCCGCGCCGGCGAAGGGGCCGACCAGTGCGACCGCGAGCGCCGTCGCGGTGACGGTCGTCGCGGCGACGGCGGCGCTCACCCCGAACGCATCGCGCAGGAGCGGCAGCACCGGCTGCGGCGCGTAGAGGTTCAGCATCGCGCCGAACCCCGTCACCACGAGGGCGAGCGTCCGGCGTTGGGAGAGGGTCATGGGCGGTTCATTCGTCGGTTCGCCGGCCGTCGGGCCGCCACGGGAGCCGGGCATGGGCCGGCGTGTGGCGCTTTGACACGGTGCCCGCGGCGGCGGCGCGCGAGATCGTCTGCGAGGGCGGGATCAATGGGGCGATTCACGAGTTTCGCATACAGAACGCCGTCGCCGGACGGGCTTCAAGGCGGGATGATGGGCATCCGCTGGTGAGGTTCGCGCCAACGGCGGGCAGACGTGTCATGGTCGGGCCTCGCGGGCGATCCGACCCGGGAGCGTCGCGGACCGCTGGCAGTTCCAGTCGATGGCAGCGGTATCGCCGTCCTCCGCCGCCGCGCGGGCGGAAGGGCGGACGCCGATCCGCGTGCTATGGCAGTTATGTCAGCCCATATATTATGGTGGTCAATTATTTGTGAGTGGAGGCCGTTTCCGTTGGAAGACATTTGGGGCGAGCGGAAGAACCCCACCGCCTTGGTGTTCGAGCGATTTCAGCAGAACTGGCCGGAAATGCGAACGCCCGCCATGGCGCTCGCCATCATGATCCAACGCCTCGCCCGCCTCATCCGCGAGAGTGCGCGCGCCTCTCTCGAGCCCTTCGACATCTCGCTGACCGAATTCGAGGCCATGGCCGCGCTCCGCAGCCACCCGGCGCCCCACCGCGTCATGCCGTCCGCACTCTACGACACGCTGCTGATCACTTCCGGCGGGCTCACCAAGGTCCTGAAAGGCCTCGAGACCCGCGGGCTGATCCACCGCCCGCTGGCCGAGGGCGACGGGCGCCTCCGCCCGGTGGAGCTGACGGCGAAGGGAATCGTCACCGTCGAGGCCGCGATGCGCGCCGTTCAGGCCGCCGATGCGCGGCTTCTGCGGGACGGCCTCGGCGGTGACGGCGAGTTCGACCGGTTCGTCGGCTCGCTCACGAACCTCCTCGCCTGCGCCGAGGACCGGCGTCCCCGCCACGAATGACGTTGCGGTCCGCCAGCGGGACGCGCCGCCGTCCCAACCGTGGCGTCGTTTCACACGAAACTATCTTGCTAGTCAGATAATTTGATCTAGCTGTGGTGAAGCCTCACGCGACGGAACGGTCGCGGGCGGGGTGTGTTGGGTCGGTGCGTCTTTCGCGCCTCGCGCGAAAGTGCCGGCCGTTCGTGGTTCTCCTCCGCTGCCTCACCGGAGCGCCACGCAGTCACAAGGATCGAGGTGCATGACTCCGACGCGTCGACGCCAGCGGCTCACCGCCCTGACGGTGGGACTTCTTACGCTTCTGCCATGCGCCATGGATCCCGGCGACGTCCGCGCCCAGCCGATGCCGCCTGGCGGCATGGGGGCGCCTGGGCCGCGCGAAGTGGGTGTCATCGAGATGAAGCGTGAGGAGGTGCCCTACGTCGTCACCGTCCCCGGTCGCGCGGTCGCCTACGAGCAGGTGGACATCCGCCCGCGCGTCGGCGGCATCGTCTCGGAGGTGGTCTATACCGCCGGCCGGCCGGTGAAGGTCGGCGACCTCCTGTTCCGCATCGAGGACGAGACCTACGCCGCCGAGGTCGCCGCGGACGAGGCCGCCGTGAAGAGCGCCGAGGCGCAGCTCTCGGCCAAGAAGGCGCAGGTCGAGCGTTACACCCGCCTCGAAGGTACCGGCGTCACGCGCGCGGACGTGCAGACCGCCGAGGTCGAGGTCGCGGAGGCCGAGGCGACCCTCGGCACGGCCAGGGCGGACCTGCGCCTGTCGCGCCTCAACCTCGAGCGCACCGAGATCACCAGCCCGATCGAGGGCGTTCCCTCGGTCCCCAACGTCTCCGTCGGCGCGGTCGTCACCGCGAACCAGAGCGACGCGCTGACGACGGTGACGCGGATCGACCCGATCTACGTCGACGTCGCCGAGTCGAGCGCCCGCATCGGCCGGGTCCGCGCCAGCATCGATTCTGGCACGCTGACGATGGGCGAGCACCTCGACCTGCATCTCACGCTGGAGAACGGAGAGGCCTACGACCGGGTCGGCGAGATCGTCTCCCCCGGCGTCCTCGTCTCGACCACCACCGGCACGACCGACATCCGCGTGCGCTTCCCCAATCCGGACCGGCTGATCATGCCCGGCCAGTTCCTGCGCGTGGACGCCGTGCTCGGAACCACCGAGGCCAACCTCGTCCCGCAGGGCGCGACGTCGCGCACCGCCGAGGGCCTGCTCACCGCCTTCGTGGCGCGCGACGGCAAGGCTGCCCGCGTCACGCTGACCACCACCGGCTCCTACAAGAACGCCTGGATCGTGACCGACGGCATCGCGGTCGGCGACGAGCTGATCGTCGACGGGCTCACCAACCTGCTGCCCGGCGCCGAGGTGACGACGGTCCCCGTGACGATCTCGGACGACGGGGTCGTCAGCGACGCGCTGCCGGCCACGGGCGAGGGCGCGTCCTCGCCCGTGGCCGGGCCCGGCGCGGCCGGCGCGTCGGCAACGCGGTCGGGGCGCTGAGGCATGGGCCAGTTCTTCGTCGGCCGGCCCGTCTTCGCGTGGGTCATCGCCATCGTCACGATGCTGGCGGGGGCGTTCGCGCTCACCTCGCTCCCGGTGTCGCAATATCCGGAGATCGCGCCGACCACCGTGCGCATCAGTGCCACCTACCCGGGGGCGACGGCCTCGGCGGTGGAGAACTCGGTCACGCGTGAGATCGAGGACCGGCTGACCGGCCTCGACGGGCTCCTGTACATGGTGTCCAACTCGCGCGAGGGCTCCTCCTCCATCACGCTCACCTTCGACGACAGCGTCAGCGGGTCGGAGGCGGAGAACGACGTCCAGACCCTGGTCCGGCAGGCCGAGTCGCAGCTTCCGGACGCGGTGCAGCAGCAGGGCGTCAACGTCTCCCGCTCCACCTCGTCGATCCTGATGGTCGGCGCGCTGGTCGCGACCGACGGGGACTATACGACGGCCGCCCTCGGCAACATCGTCGAGACCACGGTCGAGAACGAGATCCTGCGCACGGAAGGCGTCGGCGACCTCAACGTCTTCGGTTCCGGCTACGCGATGCGCATCTGGCTGAAGCCGCTGGCGCTCGCGCGCTACCAGCTGACGCCGACCGACGTCGTGCAGGCGGTCCAGGCGCAGAACACCACCGTCTCGGTGGGGTCGCTCGGCAGCCAGCCGACGACCCGCGGCCAGCAGTTCACCGCGACCGTCACGGCGCAGAGCCAGCTCACCGGCGTGGCCGAGTTCGAGGCGATCCTCCTGAAGTCCGACGAGGGCGGCGGCGCCGTCTACCTCGCCGACGTCGCCGATATCGAGATCGGCCAGGAGGACTACGGCGGATCATCCCGTTTCAACGGGCTGCCGGCGGCGGGCTTCGGCGTGAACCTCGCGACCGGGGCGAACGCCACCGACACGGCCGCCCGCGTGCGCGCCACGATGGACCGGCTCGAGTCGACGCTGCCGACCGGGGTGGAGTTCCGCGTCGCCTACGACACCTCGCCCTTCGTCGAGCGGTCGATCAATCAGGTCTACCACACGCTGATCGAGGCGGTGGTGCTGGTGGTGCTGGTGCTGGTCGTCTTCCTGCAGTCCTGGCGGGCGACGCTGATCCCGCTGATCGCGGTGCCCGTCGTCCTCCTCGGCACCTTCGCGGTGCTGTCGGTGGCGGGCTACTCCATCAACACGCTGACGATGTTCGCGATGGTTCTCGCCATCGGCCTCCTCGTCGACGACGCGATCGTCGTCGTGGAGAACGTCGAGCGGCTGATGCGCGAGAAGGGGCTGTCGCCCGTCGAGGCGACGCGCCAGTCGATGGGCGAGATCGCCTCGGCGCTGATCGGCATCGCGGTGGTGCTCTCGGCGGTGTTCCTGCCGATGGCGTTCTTCGGCGGCTCCACCGGCGTCATCTACCGTCAGTTCTCGCTGACGATGGTGACGGCGATGGTCCTGTCGCTGCTCGTCGCCATCATTCTGACGCCGGCGATGTGCGCGAGCATCCTGCGCAAAAAGAACGGCCGCGAGATCCTGCCGGCGCGCCTCTTCAACCGCGGCTTCGACGCGGCGGCGGAGGGCTACGCGGGGCTGGTTCGCCGCACCGCCGGGCGGCCCTTCCTCGCGCTCCTCGTGCTCGCCGGCATCCTTCTCGGCGCCTACACGATCTTCGAGCGGATGACGTCCTCGTTCCTGCCGACCGAGGACCAGGGCATGCTGATGGCGATGGTGACGCTCCCCGAGGGGGCGACGACGCAGCAGACCGCGGCGGTCGTCTCCAAGGTGGAGGAGACGCTCCTCGCCGACGACGCGGTGCAGTCGGCCTTCGCCTCCCTCGGCTTCTCCTTCGGGGGTTCCGGGCAGAACAGGGCGATGCTCTTCGTCAGCCTCAAGGACTTCGACGAGCGCAGCGGGTCCGACATGGCGGCGTCCGCGGTGGCGCTGCGCGCCAACAAGGCGCTCGCCGGGATCCGCTCCGGGCAGGTGTTCGTCATGCAGCCGCCGGCGGTGCCCGGGCTCGGCAACATGGGCGGCTTCTCGATGTACCTGGTCGACCAGTCCGGCGCCGGGTCCGAGTCGCTGACGGCGGCGGCCGAGAGCCTCGTCGAGGCGGCACGCGGCGATCAGCGGCTCCAGAACGTGCGCACCGACGGGACCAACGAGGAGAGCGCCCTGCGCCTCATCATCGACCAGCGCAAGGCGGAGAGCTTCGGGCTCACCCTGTCGGACATCAACGCGATGCTGACGACGATCTTCGCCAGCAGCAACGTCAACGACTTCCTGCTCGGGGCGAGCCTGCGCCCCGTGATCGTCCAGGGCGCCGCGCGGTTCCGGATGCAGCCGGAGGACATCGACGAGTGGTACGCCCGGAACGCGGACGGCGAGATGGTGCCCTTCAGCGCCTTCATGACGACGAAGTGGGAACCGGTGGCGCCGAGCCTCACCCGCTTCGACGGGTCGTCCGCCATCGAGATCCAGGGCGACGCGGGGCCGGGCGCATCCTCCGGCGTGGCGATGGAGGCGATGGAGGAGCTCGTCGCCGATCTGCCGGGCGGATACGGCGCCGCCTGGACCGGGCTCTCCTATCAGGAGCGCCAGTCGGGCAGCCAGGCGCCGCTCCTCTACGCGATGTCGGCGCTGGTCGTCTTCCTGTCCCTCGCCGCGCTCTACGAGAGCTGGTCCATCCCGTTCGCGGTGATGCTGGGCGTGCCCGTCGGCATCCTCGGCGCCCTCGCGGCGGCTTGGCTCATGGGCCAGAACAACGACGTCTACTTCAAGGTCGGCATGCTGACGACGATCGGTCTCGCCGCGCGCAACGCCATCCTGATCGTGGAGTTCGCCGAGCACCTGAGGGCGGAGGGGGAGGAGCTTCTCGACGCCGCCGTCCGGGCGGCCCGGCTGCGCCTGCGGCCGATCATGATGACGGCGCTGACCTTCATCCTCGGCGTCGCGCCGCTGGCGGTGGCGACCGGGGCGGGCGCGGCGGCGCAGAACGCCATCGGCATCGGCGTCATCGGCGGCATGATCGCCTCGACCTTCATCGGCATCTTCATGGTTCCGGCGGCCTACGTGATGGTGCGGCGTCTGACCGCCCTCTGGACCCGCCGGCCCGCCGAAGAGCCGGTCTGACGGTCGCGCCGCGGGGTTCGGCCGCGCCGTGCCCCGCGGCCGGTCCCGGGTGCCGCCGCGTCGGAGGCGTGCGGACGGTTCGCCCGCGCGCCGCTCGTCAGGCGACCAGGGCGGTGTCCTCCACGTATTCGATGATCAGCTCGGGGCGGGCGGCGCCGCTGGTGGCGAAGGACCACGCGTCCTCCCTTGCGATGGGCTCCCGCTCCAGTCCGCCGTAGCCCGACGATTGCGGCGCGATCAGCGCCCAGCCGAGGTTGTCCTCGCCGTCCTCGACCCAGGCGCGCACGCTCTCGGTGACGTCCGCGTAGGCATTGCCGTCGGCGTCGGCCTGCGGCTGGATGGTCGCGTCCCACTCGCTCAGGAAACCATAGGGATAGTCGCCGACGAACGGGTCGCCGTCGAGCTGCTGCAACGCGCCGTCAGCCAACGCGGCCCGGCCGTCGAAGAAGCGGACGTCCGGCTGACGCGCGACGGCCTCCTCCCCGACGGTGACGCCGTCGCCGAGGCTGTCCCACGTGGCGAACTGCGTCCACCGCGCATCCATCCGGTAGAGCTGCGCGCCGTCCCCCTCGTCGAGGTTGGATAGGACCAGCACGGCCGAGACGATCTCCGCCCCCGCCGGCAGGTCGTCGAGGCCCTTGAAGCGCAGCAGCGTCTGGTGCTCCTCGCCCGCCGTCACGTCGCGGAAGACCGAGCCGTCCTCGAGGAGCGAGCCGTCGCTGGCGAGCGTCGCGCTCAACGAGCGGGTCAGGGTGAGGGTGCTGGTCTCGACCCGCTCGGTGCTGCCGAAGCGGGCGGGGTCGGCGAAGTCGATGTCCTCGATGGTGAAGCGGCTGTTGGCGTCGGTCTCCTCTGCAAGGCCGAGCGCGGAGCGGGTCCGCACGCCGATGAGGTCGTTGCCGTCGCGGAACTCGAACTCGAGCTGGCGGAAATAGGCGGCGCCGCCGTAGGCCTGCGCCTGCGGGTCGTACAGCATCTCGTAGACGGAGTGGCCGGCCGCGTTGGTCGAGACCTGGGTGTACTCGCCAGCCTCGTCGAGCGCGCCGTAGCGCGAAAAGTGGCCGTTGAGGACCATGAAGACCTGGTCGCTGTCCTCGACCAGATAGTCCCACAGGAACGAGCCGTTCTCGAGGTCGCGGCCGCCGATGTCCGGCGTCGGGTCGAGGACGCCGATGTCGCCGCCTTCGTCGCCCACGTTGGCGTGGGTGGAGATGAAGGTCGGCATGCCGGGATTCCGCTCGATCACCTCCTTCGCCCAAGGCAGCGAGTACTTGAGGTTGTTCCACTCGAGCGCGATGTGCAGCATCGTGACGTCGCCCATCGTCACGTACTGGTAGCTCGACAGGCCGTTGGGGGAGGCGCCGCCGTACCAGTCGGCATCCGCCGCGAGGAAGCGGTCGGGGCCGAACGTCTCCAGGTAGAGCTGCGCGCCGCGGTTTCCGGGCTTCTCGTCCAGCACGTCGTACTGGTTGACGTCCACGAAGTCGTGGTTGCCCGGCAGGATCGAGTAGGCGACCTCGCCGTCGAGGAGCGACATCGCCGCGTCGGCCCGGGCGTACTGCACCTCGGACGTGCCGTTGTCGACGACGTCGCCGAGGTGGGTCACGAAGACGATGTTCTCCGCGGCCGCGTTGTCGACGACCCACCGGGTCATCGCCGTGAACATCGTCGGCGAGCCGCCGGGCGAGGCGCTGAGAAGGGCGCCGTTGCTGTAGTACTGCGTGTCGGGGAAGACGATGACCGAGTACTTCTCGTCAGGGTTCGCGAGGCTGTGGTCGCCGGCGCCGGACGGGGCGCCGAACCGCTCGGCGAAGCCGTCCGCGGCGCCGCCGAGGACCCCGGCGTCGCCGCCGTCGAGCAGCGGGCCGAGGAGGGGTCGGTCGGTGATCGCGTTCGAGACGGTCTCGGCGATGTCGCCCAGCGAAAGGTCGCCCAGCGGGCCGCCGTCGCCGAAGATGCGGCTGACCACCGGGAGCGTGTCGAGCGCGGCGTCGAGGCCGTTGGCGATGTCGTCCACGAGGCCGCCTTCGCCGAAGATCCCGAGCGGCGGGATCGCATCCAGAAGGCGCGGTCCGTCGCGGAAATCACCGATCCGCGTGAAGAGGTCCTCGAAGAGATCCGGCCCGTCCGTCGTGTCATCGATGGGCTGCGCCGAGGTTTGGGACGCGGCGGCGCCGGCTGTTCCGATGTCGGTCGGCAGAATGCTGCCAATGGACATCGTATCGCGAACCGGATGGGGCAGTGTATTGGGAAAAACGTTGAGCCGGCTCACAGAAGTCTCCCGCCTATTTGCGAGGGGAGTACAGTAATCGGGTATTCATTTGCTACAAATTTAGGGTTTAGGGGGCGGGCCGGCGCGCATTCGCGCCAATGCATGACGATCGCACCGGATCGCCGCAGGGGCGGAGACCGCGCGCGCCCTTTCCTTTTTGCGGAATGGGATGCAAACGTGCCGCGATGAGAGGGACAGAACGATTCAGTCTGGCGGGCCGCACCGCGCTGGTGACCGGCGCCAGCCGCGGCATCGGACAGGCGATCGCCATCGGCCTTGCCGAGGCGGGCGCCGACGTGGTCGCGGTCGCCCGTTCGGCGGACGGTCTCGCCGAGACCCGCGCGCGCATCGAAAAGCTCCACCGCACCTGCCACGCGATCGCTGCCGACGTGACCCGGCCGGACGCGTTCGCCGCCCATCTGGAGGCGCTCGCGGTCACCGGCATCGTCCCGACGATCCTCGTCAACAATGCCGGGGTGGAGGAGGTTGCGCCGTCGACGGACGTCTCCGAGGCGCTGTGGGAGAAGATCGTCGGCACCAACCTCAAGGCCGCGTTCTTCGTGGCGCAGGCATTTGCCCGGCCGCTGCTCGCGGACGAGCGGCCCGGCGCCATCATCAACCTCGGCTCCCTCACCTCGGCGGTCGGCATCCCGACCGCGACGCCCTACACCGCGTCGAAGTCCGGGATCCTCGGCATGACGCGGGCGCTGGCGGCGGAGTGGGCGCCGACGATCCGCGTCAACGCCATCGGCCCCGGCTACTTCCGCACGGCGATGACGGAGGGGTTCTACAAGAGCCGGAACTGGCAGGCGGCGATGCTCGGCAAGATCCCGATGCGCCGCTTCGGCGAACTCGACGACCTCGTCGGCGTGTCCGTCTTCCTCGCCAGCGAGGCGTCGGCGTACATGACGGGTCAGATCGTCTACGTCGACGGCGGCACCCTGGCGGCGCTGTAGGCGATGGCGGACGTGATGGAGCGAATGGTCGAGATCGACGGCGTCTCGAAGGCCTTCGGCGACTCGCTCGCCGTGCGCGAGGCGACCTTCTCGGTCGAGCGCGGCGCCTTCCTGACGATCGTCGGCCCCTCCGGCTGCGGCAAGACCACGCTGTTGCGCATGATCGCCGGGTTCGAGCGGCCGACCGCCGGGGCCATCCGGATCAACGGCGCGGACGTGAAGCGCATGCCCGCCTACCGCCGCTCCATCGGCATGGTGTTCCAGCGGCTCGCCCTTTTCCCGCACATGACGGCGGCGCAGAACGTCGCCTATCCGCTCAAGATGCGCCGCTTCGACCCGGCGTCGATTCCCGAGCGGGTGGAGCGCTTCCTGTCGCTGGTGCGGCTCGACGGGCTCGGCGACCGGCGCCCGCACGAGCTCTCTGGCGGCCAGCAGCAGCGCGTCGCCATCGCCCGCGCCCTGGTGTTCGACCCGGATCTGCTGCTCCTCGACGAGCCCCTCTCCGCGCTCGACCGCAAGCTGCGCGAGGAGATGCAGCTCGAGTTCCGCCGCATCCAGCAGGACCTCGGCGTCACCACCATCAACGTCACCCACGACCAGCGCGAGGCGCTCGTCATGAGCGACCAGATCGTCGTCATGAACCACGGCGTGGTGCAGCAGGCGGACGAGCCGCAGGCCATCTACCGGGCGCCGCAGAACCGGTTCGTCGCGACCTTCGTTGGGGTGACCTCGATCTTCCCCGCGCGCGTCGTCGAGGCGGACGGGGCGGCGGTGACCGTCGAGGCCGGGGGAACGCGGCTCACCGCGCGCGGCACCGGCACGCTGTCGCCCGGCGACCGCGTCGAGTGCACCCTGCGCGCCGAGCAGGTGGCGATCTCCGAAGGCCCGCTCGGGCACGAGAACACCGTGACAGGCACCGTGGCGCAGCAGATCTTCGAGGGCGACCGGATGGTCTACGCCGTCACTGTCGAGGGGCTCGGCGGCGCGACGATCTTCGTCTTCGACCACGACCCGGCCGTGCACCGGTCGATACCCGAGGGGGCGGCCGTCACCCTCGGCTTCGCCGCACGCGACCTCTTCACCTTCCCGGACGCCGAGACCACCACCACCACCGGACACAAGGAGCTGCCTTCATGACCTTCTCCCGCCGGACTGCCCTCAAGGGAGGTGCCGCGCTCGGCGCGACCCTCGCGATGCCGTCGATCCTCAGAGCGCAGGACAAGCCGTCGGAGCTCATCGTGCGCGCCTGGGGCGGTGCGTGGGGCGATGCGCTGAAGTCGGGCGTCGCCGACCCCTTCACCGAGAAGACCGGCATCCCGGTGCGCCTCGACTTCACCGAGGACAACGAGATCAAGCCGAAGATCTGGGCCGCCGTGGACCAGGGCCGCGTGCCGCCCATCCACGTCAACTGGGACACGACCACCAACGCCACGATCTCGGCGCTGCGCGGCGTGACGGTCGACCTCTCGGACCTTCCCAACCTCGAGGGCCTGCTCCCGTCCGCCAAGCCGGTCGGGCTCGAGGGCTGGCCGCTCGTCAACACCTACGCCTACGTCTACGTCTGCGCGTACCGGCCCGAGGCGTTCCCGGACGGTGCGCCGGAGAGCTGGACGGTCATGCTCGACCCGAAGTTCAAGGGCCGCGTCGCGCTCTACGACGACGGCATCGGCTTCAACCCGATTGCGGTGATCGCCGGCGGCGGCACGTTCGAGGACATCCCGGACAACATGGAGCCGGGCTACGAGTTCTACCGCAAGCTGAAGGCGAACGAGCCGCTGCTCGGCGAGGACCCGGACTTCACCTCCTGGTTCCAGAACAGCGAGATCGACCTCGCCTGCACCATCTCGGTGAACGCGCGCGCGGCCAAGCAGTCCGGCATCGACGTCGCCTGGACCGTCCCGAAGGAGGGCTGCAAGGTCGACACCGACGGGCTCTGGGTCCCCAAGGGCCTGCCCGCGAACGAGGAGCAGGCCGCGAAGGACTTCGTCAACTTCGCCCTCTCCGAGGAGGCGCAGAAGGCGTGGTGCGGCGCGCTCGGCCTGCCGCCGGTGCGTCCGGGGATCGAGCCGCCGGCCGACCTCGTCGGCGATCCGTCCTACCCGACCAGGCCGGAGGACTTCGAGAAGCTCGTATCGGTGCCCTCGCCGGTGCTCGTGGAGAACCAGCCGATCTGGTTCGCCAAGTTCAACGAGATCTTCCAGGGCTGACGGTTCGATGGCGGGTGCCGTCCAAAAGGCGCGCTGGGCGCTTCTCGACGCCGTCGAGATGCTGGCGCGCATCGTGTGGCCGGCGCCCCTGCGCGGCGCGCTGGGGTGGGCCTTCCTCGCCCCGGCGCTGATCCTCGTCGGAATCCTCGTCATCGGCCTCGGCCAGATGCTGGAGACGAGTCTCCACGAGCTGAACCTCGCGACCTACCGCCTCGGCGACGCGTACACCCTCGCCAACTACGCCACGGCGCTGGAGCGCCCGGTGACGTGGCGGGTGCTCGCCCGCACCCTGGGCGGGGCGGGCATCGTTACGCTGGTGACGCTGCTGCTCGCCTTCCCCTACGCGTACCTCCTGGTGCGCACCGGCTCGGCGTGGGCGCGCAAGTTCCTGCTGGTGGCGCTGTTCCTGCCGTTCTTCATCGGCCAGGTGGTGCGCGCCTACGGATGGCTCATCATCCTGGGGCGCGAGGGGCTCCTGAATTCGGCGCTGAAGGCGGTGGGCCTGCCGGCGCAGGACTTCCTCTTCGCGTACCCGACGGTGCTCTTCGGCCTCGTCCAGTACATGCTGCCGTTCGCGGTGCTCCTCATCATCCCCGCTCTCTCGGCGATCGGCGAGGAGGTGGAACTCGCCTCCGAGTCGCTGGGCGCCCGCTGGCCGTCGACCTTCCGCCACGTCGTCCTGCCGATGGCCGCGCCGGGCCTCATCGGCGCGTCGGTGGTGGTCTTCACGCTGACGCTGACGGACTTCGCGATGCCGGAGATCCTGGGCGGCGGCACGCAGGACTTCTTCGCCAGCGCCATCTACGACTCGTTCTTCCAGATCTCCAATGCGGGCCTCGGCGCGGCGCTCTCCATCCTGCTGACGCTCATCGGCAGCGTGATCGTCGCCGCGGTCTTCATGATGGCCGGCACCGGAACGCTCGGCTTCCGCGGGGGGCGGCGATGAAGCTCTCCGGCAGCAAGGGCGTCTTCCTCTGGGGCGTGACGGGGTTCTGCGTGCTGATGCTGAGCCTGCCGACCGTCATCGTGGTGGGCGCCTCGTTCACGTCGGGCGACATCATCGCCTTCCCGCCGCAGGGCTTCTCGCTGCGCTGGTACTCCGAGCTCTGGCAGCTCGCCTCGTTCAAGGCCGCGTTCTGGCGCAGCCTCTACGTGTCGCTCATCTGCACCGTCATCGCGATCCCGGTGGGGACGCTGGCGGCGATCGCCCTGTCGCGCTACCGACTGCGCGCCCGCACGGCACTGCAGGTGATCCTGCTGCTCCCGTTCACGATCCCGCTCGTCGTCTCCGGCCTCTCGATGATGATGATGTTCGGCGAGGTGCGCATCCTCGGCCAGCTCTGGCCGGTGGGCCTCGCGCTCTGCGTCATCAACCTGCCCTTCATGATCTGGTCCGTCGCGGCGTCCGTGAACGCGATGGACCCGGAGCTGGAGAACGCCGCCGCGAGCTGCGGCGCGCCGCCGGTGCAGGCGTTCTTCACCGTCACGCTGCCCGCGGTGACGCCCGGCGTCATCACCGGCGCGCTCCTCATGTTCATCCTCGCCTTCAACGAGTTCCTGGTCAGCCTCTTCCTGACGGACTCGCGCACCGTCACGCTGCCGGTGGAGATCTACAACTCCATCCGCAGCGTGATCACACCGGACCTCGCGGCCGTGTCGGTCGTCTACATCGTCATCGCGCTCGTCGCGGTGGCGCTGCTGGACTGGCTCGTCGGTCTCGACATTTTCCTGAAGTCCAAATGATGCCCCAGATCAGCGTCCACACCCTCTCCGAACTGTCCGCCGAGGCGCGGGCCGCCCTGTTGCGCCGAGCCGAGAGCGACCTCGGCCCGTTCCTCGACAAGGTCGCGCCGATCATCGCGGCCGTCCGGGAGGAGGGCGACGAGGCGCTCGCCCGGTTCGGCCGCGAGTTCGACAGGGCCGCCGTGACCGCCGACGCGATCGCCGCGACGCCCGAGGACTTCGACGCCGCCTTCAAGGCCGTCGAGCCGGAGATGATCGAGACGCTCGAGACCGCCATCGACAACGTCCGCCGCTTCCACGAGGCGCAGATGCCCGAGGAGATGTGGCTGAAGGAGATGTCGCCCGGCGTCTTCGCTGGCGAGCGCGTCACGCCGATCCCGTCGGTCGCCTGCTACGTGCCGCGCGGCAAGGGCTCGTTCCCGTCGGTGGTGATGATGACGGCGGTGCCGGCGGTCGTCGCCGGCGTGCCGCAGCTGGTCATCATCACCCCGCCGGGCCCGGACGGCGGCGTCGATGCCGCGACTCTCGTCGCCGCCCGCCTCGCCGGGGTCGAGAAGGTCTACAAGGCCGGCGGCTCGCAGGGGATCGCGGCCGTCGCCTACGGGACGGCGACGGTGCCGAAGTGCGTCAAGGTGGTCGGGCCCGGGAGCCCGTGGATCGTCGCCGCCAAGCGCCTCCTGGCGGACAGGATCGATCCGGGGCCGCCGGCCGGCCCGTCCGAGGCCATCGTCATCGCCGACGAGACGGCGAACGGCCGCGTCGCCGCCCTCGATCTCCTCAACGAGGCCGAGCACGGCCCCGATTCCTCGGCCTACCTCGTCACCCCCTCGAAGCGTGTCGTCGAGGAGGCGCTCGCCGCGATCCCCGGCTACTGGGCGCAGATGGGTGAGGAGCGCGTCGGCTTTTCCCAGGCGGTGCTGTGCGGCCCGCGCGGCGGCATCGTCCTGACCGAAACGATGGACGAGGCGATCGCCTTCGTGAACGACTATGCGCCGGAGCACCTGCAGGTTCATTCCAAGGCACCGTTCGACTATCTCGGCGCGCTCCGGAACGCCGGCGAGATCCTGCTCGGCGAGCACACTCCCATCGCCATCGGCAACTTCATGCTCGGCCCGAACGCGGTGCTGCCCACCAACCTGGCGGCCCTGACGCGCTCGCCGCTCGGCGTGCACGACTACCTGAAGCTCACCTCCATCGGCCACGTCACGAAGGCCGGCTATGCGCGCCTCGCCCCGCATGCGGAGCGGTTTGCCCGTTACGAGGGCTTCGACGCCCACGCCAACGCCGTCTCGACCCTGCGCGACGACGCATTCGGAAAGTAGCCGCCCTTGGCAGGTTTCAGAAATTTCACACGTTGAAAACACGCGGATCACTTGTCCGCCCTGCGGTCCGGTGGCACGGTGATTGCTTCGCCGAAAGATAAAATGACCGCGGCCCTAAGCCGCGGGGGCGCGAAGGTGTACGGATGGCGGACCTGCTCTCGGTCGAGGGGCTGACACGGAACTTCTACGGCGTCCGTGCCCTCAACGGCGCGGGGTTCACCGTCGCCACCGGGAGCATCACCGGTCTCATCGGCCCCAACGGGGCAGGCAAGACGACCGCCTTCAACTGCATCTCCGGCGTCATTCCGCCCCAGTCCGGCCGCGTCACCTTCGACGGGACGGACATCACCGGGTGGCGGCCGGACGAGATCAGCCTGCGCGGTCTGGTGCGCACCTTCCAGATCGCGCGCGGCTTTCCCAAGCTCAGCGTCTTCGAGACGCTGCTGCTTCATGGCGCCGACCAGCCGGGCGAGCGGCTCGGCACGGCGCTCTTCAATCCGTCCCGCTGGCTGAAGCGCGAGAGCGAGCTCGCCGAGCGTGCGTTCGAGATCGCCCGGCGCCTCAGGCTCGACCACGTCCTGGCGAACATGTCGGCCGATCTCTCCGGCGGACAGAAGAAGCTGCTGGAGATCGGCCGCGCGCTGATGGGCGGGCCGAAGCTCATCCTGCTCGACGAGCCGGTCGCCGGCGTGAACCCCACGCTGGGGCGGGAGATCGCCGAGCGCATCCGCGAACTCGCCGCCACCGGCCTCACCTTCCTCATCGTCGAGCACGACATGGCGCTCGTCTCCGAGCTCTGCGACACGGTCATCGTGATGGCGGACGGGACGACGCTGGTGGAGGGCACCTTCGAGGAGGTGACCTCCGACGCGCGCGTGCAGGACGCCTACCTCGGACGGCGCGCATGACGACGCTCGTGATCGACAACGTGGTCGCTGGCTACACCAGGGCGGACATGATCCTGAAGGGCGTCTCGATGACGGCGGACGCCGGCGAGATCGTCGCCGTCCTCGGCCCCAACGGGGCCGGCAAGTCGACGATGCTGAAGGCCGTGACGGGGCAGATCGCCGTCCGCGAGGGCCACGTCACCCTCGCCGGCAGGGAACTGACCGGCATGAAGCCGCGCGAGGTCGTCGCCAACGGCGTCGCCTACGTGCCGCAGGAGTCGAACGTTTTCGCCACGATGAGCGTGCGCGAGAACCTCGAGATCGGCGGCACCGTCGACCGCGCCAACGTGCGCCCGCGCATCGACGGCCTGTTCGCCCGCTTCCCCGTCCTCGCCGAGAAGCGGCACGACGCGGCGCGCACGCTGTCGGGCGGCCAGCGCCAGCTCCTCGCGATGGCGATCGGCATGATGGTGGAGCCGCAGGTGATGCTGCTGGACGAGCCGTCCGCCGGTCTCTCGCCGAAGGCGGCGCACGAGATGTTCGCGGTTATCCGCGAGATCGCCGCGTCGGGCGTCGCCATCGTCCTCGTCGAGCAGAACGCGTTCGACGCGCTGCAGATCGCCGACCGCGCGTACATCCTCGCCGCCGGCCTCAACCACGCCGAGGGGACGGGCGCCGCCCTCTCCGCCGATCCCGACATTCGCCGCACCTTCCTCGGAATGCACTGAAGGAGCCCAAGATGGCCACGTTCCGTCCCACACGTCGCAGCGTCCTCGCCGGTATGACGGCGAGCCTTGCCGCCCCGGCGGTCCTGCGGGCACAGGCCGCCTTCGCGCAGGGCGGGCCGATCAAGCTCGGCTCCCTGACGCCGCTGACCGGCGTCGGCGGCAACTACGGCCCCTTCATGCGCGACGCGATCGCCGGCGTGATCGGCGCGGTCAACGAGGCGGGCGGCGTCCTCGGCCGCGAGATCGTCCTCGTCTCGGAGGACACGCAGACCTCGCCCGAAGCGGCGGTGCGCGCCGCGCGCAAGCTGATCGACGTCGACGGCGTCGCGGCGATCATGGGCACGTGGGCCTCCTCGGTGACCACCGCCGTCGCGCCGCTCTGCTGGGAGAATCAGACGATGCTCTTCTGCGTGTCGGGCGCCGACTCGATCACGCTGCTGCCGCACCGGGGCTTCATCGCCCGCACGCAGCCGAACTCGAAGCTGCAGAACGACGTCGCCACCGCCTTCATGGTCGACCAGGGCGCGACGCACCTCGGCTGGATCGGCCCGCAAACGCCGTTCGCCCAGGGCAACATCGACAACATGACCCGCATCGCCGGCGAGAACGGCATGGAGATGGACAGCCTCATCTACGAGGCGGACAAGTCCACCTACCGCTCCGAGGTCGACACCATCATGCGTGCCGGGCCGGACTTCATCCTCCTCGGCGGCTACACGGCGGACACGACCGTCCTGCTGCGCGACCTCTGGCAGGCCGGCTACGAGGGCAAGCTGATCGGCCCCGCCTACGCGGTGAACCAGACGGTCCTCGACGCGCTGCCCGCGGACGTCCTCGAGGGCATCTTCACCTGGGAACCGGCGCCTGCCATCGGCTCGCCTGCCTACGCCAACGTGCAGAAGATCCTCGGCGTCGAGACGGTCGATCCCTACTCGGCGCAGTGCTACGACCACGCCAACCTCGCGATCCTGTCGATCGCGGCCGGCGGCGAGGCGACGGGCGCCACCATCAGGGACAGCCTTCGCACCATCAGCCAGGGCGAGGGGACGGTCGTTTCCAGCGCCGTGGAGGGGCTGCCGATCATCGCCGATGGCGTCAACTACGACGGCGCCAGCGGGCCGTGCGACTTCAACGAGATCGGTGACATCACCGGCACGCAGTTCCTCTTCAAGCGGATCGAAGACGGCGCAGCGGTCGAGTTCGCGCGGACCTGATGCTCGACCTTCTGCCCCAGCTCATCGTCAACGGGATCGTGATGGGGACGCTTCTCGCGATCCCCGCCATCGGCTTCACGGCGATCTTCGCCGTGCTGCGCTTCCCGAACTTCGCGGTCGCCTCGCACGCCACGATCGGCGCGTTCGCGGGCTACGCCGCCAACGTGGGCCTGGGGCTGCCGGTGGAGGTCTCGCTGGTGGCGGCGTTCCTCGTCGCCGCCGTCGTCGGCGTCCTGTCCGACGAGATCGCGCTGCGTCCGCTCCGTCCGCACGGGGCACTGACGACGGCGATCGCCTCCATCGCGCTCACCATCGTGCTGGAGAACGCGGTCCGCTTCATCTTCGGCAACGACCTGCGCGGCTACGACCTGCCGCTGGTGCGCGACTGGCGCATCTGGGGCGTGCGGATCGGCCCGCAGCAGGTGGAGAACCTCCTCCTCGCGCTCGCCCTCATGAGCGCCGTCTTCCTGGCGCTGCGCTACACGCGGATCGGCAAGTCCATGCGCGCCGTCGCCGACAACCCCGCGCTCGCCGAGCTGAAGGGCATCGACCCGATCATGATCGGGCGCCTCACGGTGTTCTTCGGCATGGGGCTCGTCGGGGCGGGCGGCATGCTGCTCGGCGTCGGGACGTCCATCGATCCCCTGACCGGATTCCGCTTCATCCTGCCGATCTTCGCCGCGGCCGTCGTGGGCGGGCTGGGCTCGATCCCCGGCGCGGTGCTGGGGGCCATGGTGGTGGGGCTCGGCGAGGAGCTGTCGCTCATCGTGCTGTCGCCGTCCTACCGGAGCGCGGTCGGCTTCCTTGCCATCGTCATCGTCCTGACCTTCCGCCCCCGCGGCCTTCTCGGGGAGCGCGCATACTGATGGCCCCGGTCCGTCCTCGCCGTCTCACCCGCCGTCCGGAGGCTCGCGCATGCTGAGCTACCTCCTCGCCACGCTCACCTTCGCCGGCATCTACGCGATGCTGGCGCTGGGCCTGAACGTCATCTGGGGCATGACGGGGATGATCAACCTCGGCCTCGCGGGGTTCTTCGCGGTGGGCGCCTACGTCTCCGCGCTCCTCTCCATCCTGGGGCTGCCGATCCCGCTCGCCGCGATCGCCGCGATGGCGGCGGCGGCCCTCGTCGGCGGGCTCCTGTCGCGCCTGACGCTCAAGCTGCGCGGTGACTACCTCGCCATCGTCACCCTCGGCTTCGGCGAGTTCGTGCGGCTGATCGCGGCCAACGAGATCTGGCTGACCAACGGGTCGGACGGCATCTCCGGGATTCCCGGCCCGTTCCGCGCCGAGCTGACGCCGTTCGAGTTCAACGCCCTCTTCGCGGCGATCACCGTCGTGTGCGTCGCGGTCGCCTGGTTCCTGTCGCGGCGCCTCAGGATCAGCCCCTACGGCCGCGCGCTCCGCGCACTCCGGGAGGACGAGACCGCGGCGGCCGTCGCCGGCAAGCCCGTGCGCCGCATGAAGGTTGAGGCGTTCGCGCTGGGCGCGGCGCTCCTTGGCCTCGGCGGGGTCCTCTACGCGCACTTCACGAGCTACATCGCGCCGGATATCTTCCGCCCGCTCCTGACCATCTACATCTTCCTCTCCCTCACGGCGGGCGGCACCGGCAACGCCACCGGCGCGGTCGTCGGCGCGGTCATCGTGATGGGGATCCTGGAGGGGAGCCGCTTCCTCGAGGGCGTGATCCCCGGCCTCTCCGGCGCGCAGGGCGCGGCGCTGCGCGAAATGGTGATCGGCAGCCTTCTCATCGTCATCATGCGGCTGAAGCCGTCGGGCCTTCTCGCCGAGCGGCCACCGCGAATGCCGGTCCAGCCGGGCACGACGGGTTCGGCACGGAGGCGAACTTGAGGGACGCGGTCCGGGCCCCCCGCCGGCTGAACTTCCAGCAGCTTCAGCTCGTCTCGATCACCCTTTCGACGGTGATCGCCGGACCGCAGCTCGTCGCGGCGCTCGGGTCGACGTCCATCGGACTGATCGGAGACGCGGTCTTCACCGTCATCTACATCCTGTTCTCGCTGCTCGTCTTCCTGACGACGCGGGCGGCGCGCCACTCCTGCGCGCTGGTCTTCCCGTACGGGACCGGCAAGCTGGAGGCGATCGCGAGCTCGATTCTCGCCGTCTCCTTCACGCTTTCGGGGCTCGGCATCGCCTCGGCGAGCCTCTACCGCGTCCTCGAGCCGTCGCCGCCGGAGAGCGTCGCCGCTCCGCTGGTCATCACGACGATCCTGCTCGCCCAGTCGGCCGCGCTCTATGCGCTCTCCGCGCCGCTGGCGAAGGAGCCGTCCGGCGTCGTCAAGGCGTGGCGGCGGGCCCAGCTCATCGACGTGTGCGGCCTCGGCCTCACCATCGTCCTGGTGTCGGCGGCCGCGTTCGATCCGCGGTTCGCGATCGGCGATCCGATCGCCGGCTGCGTGATCGCGTCAGCGATGCTCTACACCGCCTACCAGACCTTCCGGAACGCCTTCTGGGAGCTCGCCGACCGGGCGCTGGAGGAGAAGGTCCAGCTCCTCATCCTGCGCGGGCTGGCGGACAGCTTCGACGCGTTCGACGACATCCTCGACATCCGCACCCGCCGCTCCGGCGGGGTCCCGATCATCGAGATCGCGCTCGGTTTCGCCATGAACCGGGAGTGGCGCACCGTCGTCGCCCGGTGCGAACAGGTGCGCCGCAGCGTGGTCGCGAGCGTCGAGGGGGCCGAGGTTCTGGTCCTGCCCGCGACGCCCGCGCTGATGGCCTCGCAGGCGCCCGCGGGGGCCGCCGCGTGAGCCTCTCCTCACACCGTGAGCGCGTCGCCCCACTGGCGCTCGATCAGGAAGGCCGCGACCGCCGGCAGGCGCAGCGCCTTCGCCGCCTCGATGCGCTCGGGCGTGTAGTGGCCGGCGGCATGCAGCAGGTTGATCGACCCGATCACCTCGCCCGCGACGGTGATCGGAACGTTGAGGCAGCTCTCGCACCCGAGCGAGAAGATCAGCTCGTGGTCGTAGAAGTTCGCCTCGACCGCCTCGCGCCCGTCGCTGAGCACCGGCCCGGCGTCGGCGAGGAGGTGCCCGGTGATCGTCGTGTCGGCGATCTTCTTGGTGCCCTTCGCGGGGTAGGCGTCCGGCATGTTGGAGAAGCTGCGGCGCAGGAGCCCCGCCGTCTGGTCGATGGTGAGCGCCGTGAAGAGCTTCACGCCCGGCCCGGCCGCGGCCATCTCGGCGAGCGCCCCGAAGGCGGCGGCCGGCTGGCCGGGCGCGGCGACGGCGCGGGTGAAGGCATCGAAATCCATGGATCGTCCTCTCGTCTCAGGCGGCCGAGCCTCGGTCGCCGGGGCGGGGCCGATCCGAATCCTTACCCGAATCCAGGCGCTTATGTGCCGAAACTTTCGTCAGCAATGGAGCCTAAGATGAGACCCGCCCAGACCGCATCGGGGGACGCGCAATGACCCTCGGCGTTGGTGGTTCGACAGCGGCCGCCGAACTGGAGAAGATGACGAAGATGACCGGCGGGATCACCCCGATCGGCATCGACGAGCACTTGGAGCGCGTGAAGCGGGCCCAGGCGCTGATGAAGAAGGAGGGGATCTCCGCCCTCTACCTCGATACGTCGGCGAACCTCTTCTACTTCACCGGCATCAGCCTGAAGCTGACGGAGCGGCTGCACGGGGCGATCATCCCGGCCGAGGGCCCCGTCACCTACCTCAGCCCCGCCTTCGAGGAGCCGAAGACGCGCTCCATGCTGAAGTTCGGCGACGACATCCGCGTCTGGCAGGAGCACGAGGACCCGACGGCGCTGGTGGCCGACACCATCGCCTCCCTCGGCTACGAGAGCGGCGTCGTGGCGGTCGACCCGGCGACGCCCTTCTTCAACTTCGACGGCATGAGGAAGGCCGGCAACCGCTACGACTTCCAGAACGGCGCGGTGGTCACCGCCGCGCTGCGCTCGCAGAAGACCGCGGCGGAGGTGGCGCTCCTCGACATCGCCGCCAAGGTCACCGAGGAGGTCCACAAGGCCTCGGCGCGGATCCTCCACGAGGGCATCACCACCACCGAGGTGCAGGCGTTCGTGCAGGAGGCGCATCGCCGGCTGGGCGCGGTGCCGACGCCGTACCCGCCGCTGATCCTGTTCGGCGAGGCGACCGCCTACCCGCACGGCGTCGACTACCCGCAGACGCTCGAGGACGGCGACATGGTGCTGATGGACATCGGCGGCTGGGTCGGCGGCTACCGCTCGGACCTGACGCGTACCTACGTCTTCGGCGAGCCGAACCCGCGCCAGCGCGAGGTCTGGGACATCGAGAAGAGGGCGCAGGAGGCGGGCTTCAACGCCGCGCAGAAGGGCGCGCCGCACCATGCGGTCGACGATGCCGCACGCGGCGTCATCGAATCGGCCGGTTTTGGCAAGGATTATGCTTTGCCGGGACTGCCGCATCGCACTGGCCACGGCATCGGAATCGAGGTGCACGAGGACAGCTACATCGTGCGCGGCAACACTGCTCCGCTGAAGGTCGGCAACTGCTTCTCGATCGAACCGACGATTTGCATCTACGGCGAGTTTGGCATTCGATTGGAAGATTGCGCGACCGTCACCGAAGATGGGCCTCGCTGGTTTTCGGGTCCTAGTCACACAGTCGACGATCCGTTCGGATACGAGGCATAATCGCGCACAAAAGAATGGCATGCCAAAGTCTTGATCACGCGTCATCGCTGGCACATGATCCGGCCGCGGCAGGCCATACCGGCGCTCACTTCTGATTGGAGACCGCTCCTTGGGGCAGATCCTCTTTAAGAACTTCGCCATGCTCGACCCGACGAAGGATGAAATCCTTCCCGGGCACCAGCTCTTGGTCGAAGGCAATCTCATCCGCGAAGTCTCGGACAAGCCGATCACGGCCCCGGACGCCGCCGTCGTCGACTGTGCCGGTGGCACACTGATGCCGGGCCTGATCGACTGCCACGTGCACATCATGCTGGCGGAGGTGTTCATCAGCCGCCTCGAGACGATGCCGCTGACGCTCATGACCGCGAACGCAATGGCCGCGCTGCGCGGCATGCTGGACCGCGGCTTCACCACCGTGCGGGACACCGGCGGGGCCGACTGGGGCATCAAGCAGGCGGTCGAGCAGGGCTACTGCCCCGGGCCGCGGCTCTTCATCGCCGGGCGTGCCCTCGGGCCGACGGGCGGCCACTCGGACATGCGCCGCCGCACCGACCCCGGCGCGCTCTGCCCGTGTTGCAACGCGCTCGCCTTCGTGATGGGCGTCGCCGACGGCAAGACCGAGGTCCGCAAGGCCGTGCGCGAGGAGATGCGCCAGGGCTGCGACCACGTGAAGATCATGATGTCGGGCGGCGTCGCCTCGCCGTTCGACCCGCTGGATTCGATGCAGTTCTCGGTCGGCGAGGTCGCAGCGGCGGTGGAGGAGGCGAACGCCTTCGGCCGCTACACCTGCGCCCACGCCTACTCGCCGGAGGCGATCACCCGCGCCGCCCACGCCGGCGTCCGCACGATCGAGCACGGCAACCTCATCGATGACGCGTCCGCCCAGCTGATGGCCGGGAAGGACATGTTCCTCGTCGCCAACCTCGTCGCCTACTACGCGATGAAGGAGCGGGCGGCCGAGTACGGCATGTCCGGCGAAATGCTGGAGAAGAACGACGTCGTCATCGAGGGCGGCCTGAAGTCGCTCGAGATCTGCAAGCGCGCCGGGGTGCCGGTGGCCTACGGCTCGGACCTCCTCGGCCAGCTCCAGGTGGACCAGAGCCGCGAGTTCGAGCTGCGCTCCAACGTCGTCCCCGCGCTCGACATCGTGCGCTCGGCGACCACGATCGCCGCCAGGGTCCTCCGGCAGGAGGGCAAGCTCGGCTGCCTGGAGCCCGGCGCCTTCGCCGACCTCCTGGTGATCGACGGCAACCCCCTGAAGGACCTGTCCCTCTTCGGCGGCCAGGGTCAGCACATGAGCGTCATCATGAAGGACGGCGCCTTCCACAAGAGGACCCTCCATTGACCCGCGTCCTGACGCCCAGCGCGGTGGAGCACCGGCCATGACGATGTACCTGTTCAAGAACCTCAAGCTTCTCGACCCCGCGTTCGACGAGCCGCGCGAGGGCTACGAGGTCCTCGTCGAAGGCGAGAAGATCCGCGAAGTCTCCGACACGCCGATCTCGTCGGGCACCGCCACCGTCGTCGACTGCGGCGGCAAGGTGCTGATGCCCGGCCTCATCGACTGCCACGTCCACTGCATGCACGACGAAGTCTACATGCGCCGGATGGAGGACGTGCCGCTGACGCTCGCCGCCGCGCGCGGCGCCAAGCGCATCAAGGCCATGCTCGACCGCGGCTTCACCACCGTGCGCGACACCGGCGGCACCGACTGGGGCATGAAGACGGCCGTCGAGAAGGGCCTCATCCCCGGACCGCGTCTCTTCATCGCCGGCCGCTCCATCGGCCCGACGGGCGGCCACTCGGACGGCCGCGGCCGCACCAATCCGGGCTTCGCCTGCCCCTGCTGCAACACCGCGGCGTACCTGCGCATCGTCTGCGACGGCGAGGAAGAGGTCCGCAAGGTGGTGCGCGAGCAGATGCGCCAGGGCTGCGACCAGGTGAAGATCATGGCCTCGGGCGGCGTCGCCTCCCCGAACGACCCGCTGGAATCGCTGCAGTTCTCGATCGAGGAGATCGAGGCCGCGGTGGAGGAGGCCGAGGCCTTCGGCCGCTACGTGTGCGCCCACGCCTACTCGGCCGAGGCGATCACCCGCGCGGTCGGCCACGGCGTCCGGACCATCGAGCACGGCAACCTCATCGACGAGGACGCCGCCAGGCTGATGGCCGAGAAGGGCGCCTACCTCGTCGCAAACCTCGTCGCCTACGTTGCGATGAAGGAGCGGGCGGCGAGCTTCGGCATGCCGGCCAACATGCTCGAGAAGAACGACATGGTGCTCGAAGGCGGCTACAAGTCGCTGGAGATCTGCGAGAAGGCGGGCGTCAAGGTCGCCTACGGCTCCGACCTCCTGGGCGCCCTCGCCGAGGACCAGAGCCGCGAGTTCTCGATCCGGGCCGAGGTGCAGAAGCCCATCACCGTGATCCGCGCCGCGACGAGCATCGCCGCCGAGGTCGTGCGCCGTCCGGGCCGTCTCGGCACCGTCGCGCCGGAGGCGTGGGCCGACCTCATCGTCGTCGACGGCGATCCGACGAAGGACATCACGCTCCTGGAAGGGCAGGGCGCGAACCTCGCCGCCATCGTCAAGGGCGGCCAGTTCTACAAGAACCGCCTCGGAGTGCCGGCTTGAGCGCCACAGCGCCCTCCGCTTCCGCCATGCGCCGGCCGTGGGTTCGCCTACGGCCGGGCCGCTGGGCCCTGAGGGCCGCAGCGCTCGTCGCGTTCCTCTATATCCTCACGCCGCTGATCTTCATCACGTGGCTCTCGTTCTACTCCCAGGAGATCCCGTCCTACCCGCCGGAAGGCTACTCGCTGAAATGGTACGGCGAGGCGATCCGCAACGCGCGCTTCATCGACGCCTTCATCATCAGCGCCGAGGTGGGTGTGCTGGCGACGATCATCGGCCTCGCGGTCGCGCTGCCGGCCTCGATCGGCCTCTCGCGCCTCAAGTTCCCGGGCCGTGGATTCACCAACAATCTCCTGCTGATGCCGCTGATCGTGCCGGGCATCGTCCTCGGCTTCGCGATCTATGTCTTCCTGGTGGAGATCGCGATCCGCACGCAGCTTCCGGTGCTGGGCTCCTTCGCCGGCCTCGTCCTCGGCCACGTGCTGCTCGTCATTCCGTGGATGGTGCGCCTGATCATGGCGAGCCTCGCTGGCTTCGACCGCACGCTCGAGGAGGCGGCGCAGAACCTCGGCGCTAACCGCCTGACCACGTTCCGCCGCGTGACGATGCCCGGCATCCTCCCCGGCGTGGTCGCAGGCTCGATGTTCGGCTTCGTCGCCTCGTTCGGCAACCTGGAGCTCTCGCTGTTCCTCGTCGGGCCGGGCCGCACCACGCTGCCCATCGCGATCCTGCAGTACCTGCAGTGGAAGATCGACCCGACCATCGCGGCGATCTCCGTGCTGCAAATCCTCATCATCGCGGTCGCCATGCTGATCACCGACCGCTTCGTCAAACTGTCCCGGGTGGTCTGATGGCGCGCCTTGAACTGAACAAGCTCACCAAGCGCTACGGTGAATTCTACGCGGCCCGCGACGTGTCGCTCGACGTGGAGCAGGGTGAATTCCTCGTCCTGCTCGGCCCCTCGGGCTGCGGCAAGACGACGACCCTGCGCATGATCGCCGGCTTCGTGGAGCCGACGGCCGGTTCCGTGAAGATCGGCGGCCGGGACGTCACGATGCTCCCGCCGTGGAAGCGCAACACCGGCCTCGTCTTCCAGAACTACGCGCTGTTCCCGCACCTGACGGTCGGCCAGAATGTCGCCTTCGGCCTCGAGATGCGAAAGGTCGGCAAGGCCGAGATCGACGAAAAGGTCGTCGAGGCGCTGAAGCTCGTGCGCCTCGATCACCTGATCGACCGTCTGCCGCGCCAGCTCTCCGGCGGCCAGCAGCAGCGCGTCGCGCTCGCCCGCGCGCTCGCCTTCCGGCCGGACGTCCTGCTGCTGGACGAGCCGCTGTCCAACCTCGACGCAAAGCTCCGCAACGAGGTGCGGGTCGAGATCCGCAGCCTGCAGCAGCGCCTCGGCATCACCGCCGTCATGGTGACGCACGATCAGGAGGAGGCGCTCACCATGGCCGACCGCCTCGTCGTCATGCGCGACGGCGGGATCCGGCAGATCGGCTCCCAGCAGGACCTCTACGAGCGCCCGGCCGACCACTTCGTTGCGGACTTCGTGGGCCGCTCGAGCTTCCTCTCCGGCACCATGACCGGGGAGGACCTGAAGACGCCCGGCGGCCTCACCATCCGCTGTGCGAAGTCGATCAGCGGCCCGGCGGTGGTCGCGCTCCGTCCGGAGCGTGTCTTCGTCGGCTCCGAGCCCATCGGCGGAACGGACAACGCGTTCCAGGGCGAGGTGGAGTTCGTCTCCTACCTCGGCGGCATGATCGACATCCACGTGCGCCTGTCGCCCGACGACCACGTCATCGCGCAGGTGCCCAACCATGACACCGCCCTCCCCGAGGTGGGCGACACCGTGCACGTCGGCTGGGCGGCGACATCGGCCGTCTTCCCCGCCGATGCGGATCTTCGAGAATGAGCGCCCAGCCGTTGGGCCGGGCACGACAAGAGAGGAGAGTGAGCAATGACGAAGTTTGACAAGGGCATCGGCCGGCGCAGCGTGCTCAAGGGCATGGCGGCGACTGCGGGCCTCTCGACGCTGGGCATGCCCTCCATCGTGCGCGCCCAGTCGGCCGGCACCGTGGTCATGGGAACCTGGGGCGGCGACTATGCCCGCCTCCTCAACAAGAACATCGAGCAGCCGTTCCTGATCGATAAGGGCTGGGACGTCATCCAGGACCAGGCCGGCGATCCCGAGCGCCGCGCCAAGATGATGGCCGAGCGCCGCCTGCCCACCGGCACCACGGACGTGCAGGGCCTCAACGGTCCCAACATGTACCAGGTCTACGAGCTCGGCCTCACCCAGCCGATCCAGTACGACAAGATCCCGAACGCCAAGAACATGCTTCCGTCGATGAAGTACGAGTACGGCGTCGGCCACATCTATTCGGCCATGGTCCCGGTCTACAATCCGGACGTCATCCCCGAGGCCGAGGCGCCGACGAGCTACAAGGACGTCTTCGACCCGAAGTGGGGCGACAAGCTCGGCATCATCGACATCCAGTACCAGTACACCATCGTCGCCGCGGCGCTGGCGGCCGGCGCGGGTGTCACGGGCTTCAAGGAAGGCGAAGAGCTGCTGATGAAGGTCCGCGAGGCGGGCTGCCGCATCTACCCGACCAACGAAGCCTTCGCGCAGGGCCTCAAGGCGGGCGAGATCGGCGTCGGCATCATGTGGAAGGCCCGCGTCGTGCAGTGGCAGAACGCCGGCATCCCGGTGAAGGCCGCGTGGCCGAGCGAGGGCGCCATCTCGTACGTCTCCGGCTTCGTGGTGCCGAAGAACGCGCCGCACCCGGAGGGAGCGTGGGCCTACATCAACGCGATGCTGGAGCCCGCCGCGCAGGAGAACTTCGCCATCGACATGGGCTACAACCCGACCGTCACCAACGCCAACGTCGCGCCCGACCTCAACGAGCGCATCGGCTTCAAGCCCGAAGAGGTCGAGAAGCTGAACAACATGGACTACGGCGCGATCCTGGAGCACGACGTCGAGCTGAAGACCTGGTGGGACCGGGAGTTCAAGGCTTGATCCTGGCTGCGGCCACAGACGGGGGAGCGGCTTAAGTGGCCGCGACCTTCTCCGATACCGGGCCGCGCGGGGGACGTCTCGTCCTCAGCGCGTCCTCGCTGATCGGCCCGGCGACGTTCATCGTCGCCCTCGGCGTCGTCGGGCCGCTGCTCATCCTGTTCCGCTACAGCCTGAACGACTTCGACCCGCGCCTCCTGATGGTCGATGCGCTCACGCCGAAGAACTACATCGAGTTCTTCACGGACAAATATTTCCTGTCGGTCTTCTTCGTCACGATCCGCGTGGCGCTGTTGACGACGGTGATCTGCCTCGTCCTCGGCTTCCCGCTCGCGTACGTGCTCGCCCGCACGCAGACGCGCTACAAGAACCTCCTGCTGATTGCGGTGGTGATCCCGCTGTTCGTCGGCAACGCGGTGCGTGCGGCCGGCTGGATGACGCTGTTCGGCAGCCGCGGCTTTCTCTCCATCACGCTGATGGACCTCGGGATCACGACCAAGCCGACCGAGGTCATGTTCACCGAGGCGGCGGTGATCATCGGCATCATCGCGGTGAACCTGCCGTACATGGTTCTGACGCTGCAGAGCGTGCTGGAAGGCATCAACCGCAATCTCGAGGAGGCGGCGTTCAGCCTCGGTGCGGCGCCGGTGACGATGTTCCGCCGCGTGCTGTGGCCGATGGCGCTCCCCGGCATCGCCGCGGGCTCCATCCTGACGTTCATCCTGGCCATGAACGCGTACGCGACGCCCGTCCTCCTCGGCGGACCGGAGTTCCGGATGATGGCGCCCGTGGTCTACAGCCAGTTCCAGCTCAACAACTGGCCCTCCGCGGCGGCGGTGGCGTTCGTCCTCATGGGCACGACGCTCCTCCTGACGATCGCCGCGAGCATCGCGACGCGTCAGCGCTTCCGCGAATGACGCCCCGTCCGATCCGCCCCAAAAGGCGGATCGGACGGCGGTCCGGCGCCGCGTGACCGGCGCCCGTCCTGCGCGTCACTCGTCGATGGACTTCACGGATCCGTCGGCGCGGCCGGCGGCCCAGTAGCCCGCGGCCTTCAGCCAGGGCTTCGGAAGGCCCCGCTCCTCCAGCAGCACGGTGCGGATGGCGCGCGCGACGCCCGCCTCCGCAGCGACCCAGACGTAGGTGCCGGGCGCGATGTCGATCGCCTTCAGGGCGGCGAGATAGGGCGCGGGATCGGCCGCCTCGGCCGCGGGCCGGTGGATCCAGCGCGCGTCGAGCGCGGCGGCGGTGGCGAAGGTCTGCTCCTCCGCGGGGCCGTCGACCGCGACGAGGCTCGTCACCGGCGTCCCGGCCGGAAGCTCCTCGATGCGCCGGCCGATCGCCGGCAGCGCGGTCTCGTCGCCGATGAGGAGCCAGGAGGAGACGCCTTCGACGACGCCGGAGCCGCGTGGGCCGCCGACCTGAAGGGCGTCGCCCGTCCTCGCCTGCCGCGCCCAGAGCGCGGCGGGACCCGCGTCGTGATCCACGAAGTCGATCACCAGCGAGCGCGCCTCGGTGTCGAAGCTGCGGGGGGTGTAGTCGCGGCCGACGGGTGCGCCGTCGTCGCCGGGGACGAAGACCTTCACGTGGTCGTCGGGCGAGGCGCTGGCGAAGGTCGCGAGCGCGTCGCCCTCCAGCGTCACGCGGATCATCGCGGGCGTGATTCGCTCGACCGCGCTGACGGTGAGGTCGCGGCGTTCCAGCTCGTGGCGCACGCGGCGGATGGTGGGGGCGGTCGCGGGGAGGGGCGTGGGGCTGTCCATCGAGGTCATCCGTATTGTTCCGGCCGACCAGCCCCTGGACGCAAGCACGCATGCAGACGCACGGGGGCCGGCCAGCCTCGGGCTGTCGGTTCCGTGCGTTGGTTCACGTTAACGCTTACGGTGACGGTGCCACGCACCGCCGACGCCCTAGAGGTGGGCCTGCAGCGGGCAAGATCAAGTGCTTGCGGCTTCGTTGGCCGCCGGGGCCGAGGCGGCGCCGGCGGTGGGGCGGGCGAAGGGGCGCGCGCCGCCTCGCATGCGGCACGCGGCCGTCCGGCCCGGGTGTCAGTTGCGCTCGAAGTCGAGGAGGCGGCCGGAGCGGTCGAACTCGGCCTTCACCTTGCGCCCGTCGACGGTCCAGCCCTCCATCTCGACCTCGCCGTCGTCGTCCTGGTCGATCTGGGTGAGCCGGGTGATGTGCGACAGGACCGGGTAGATCTCCGCCGCCTCGGTGACGAAATTGTCGATGATCTCCAGCGGGAGCGTCGCGTGGCGGCCACGCACCTCGATGTCCTCCACGCCGCGCTGGCTGTAGTGGACCTCGACGCGGGTGCCGTCGGGAAGCGTGCCCCAGACCTCGACGATGCCGTCATCGTCGTTGCGCCGGCCTTCGACCTGGAGGCCGATGTCGCGCAGCACCTGCGGCATGTCGGCGACGTCGGGGGCTACGGAGGGCGTCTCGCTCGCCAAGGCTGCGGGTGTCGTCATCGCCAGCGCCACCAGCGCGGCGGGAAGGGTCTTCTTCATGGCATCGTCCTGAAAACGGGCCGGCGAAACGGCCCAACGACCGATCGATTGCACAGGAGCCTCACGGCTCGACTGGACGCGGCAAACGCGCGCCAGGACGGAATATCGCTCCACACCCCCCTTCGGCAATATCAAAGCTGCGTTGTCGCAGGGGCAGCCACTCGTCGCCCCTGCGGTTGCCGCGATCGGGGCGTCAGGCCTCCACCGGGCTCGCCACGACCGCGAGGCAGTCGCCGAGCTTGACGAGGCCCGGGAAGTGCCGGCCGGCGAGGATGCCGTCGCGCTTCGAACGCACGGTGAGCGGCGGCTCGCCGGTGATCGTGGTAAGCCAGATGCGCATCAGCGCGTCCCCCTCGCTCACTGTCTCGCCGAGATCGAGGAGGGGCTCCATCATCCCGGTCAGTTCGGCGAAGTGGTAGCAGCCGGCCGGCGTGGTATCGATCGCCATCGAGGGCGCCATGTCCGGCTCGCCCTTCAGGATGCCGGCGTGCTTCAGCGTGTTGACCGTCCCCTTGCGGGCGATCCGCGCGGACCGGGCCGAAGCGGTGCCGCCGCCGTAGATCTCGGTCGAGATGAACGTCTTGCCGAGACCCTCGACAGAGGTGTCGAACATGCCGACGGCGTCGATCTCGCGCAGCGTCATCGAGTAGGGGGCGTTGAAGGCCATCATGGCGGCCACGCAGCGGGTCTGATGCTCGGCATCGTCGAGCACGTGCGCGGCCGCGAAGGGCACGAACTCGAGCGTCTTGCCGCCCGAGTGGAAGTCGAGGACGATGTCGGCCATCGGCACGAGCGTGCGGATGAAGTAGTCGGCGATCTTCTCCGTCGGCGTCCCGTCCGGCCGGCCGGGGAAGAGGCGGTTGAGATTGCCGTTGTCGAGCGGCGACACGCGCGTCCCCGCCAGGAAGGCCGGGTGGTTCATGAACGGGACAATGATCACGCGGCCCGTCACGTCCTCGGTCTCGAGCTCGTGACACAGCGCCTGCAGGGCGATCGGCCCCTCGTACTCGTCGCCGTGGTTGCCGCCGGTGAGGAGGGCGGTCGGGCCGTGGCCGTTCTTGATCACGGTGATCGGGATCATCACCGAGCCCCAGGCCGAGTCGTTGCGGCTGTAGGGCAGGCGCAGGTAGCCGTGGTGCTTGCCGTCCTCGTCGAACGGCACGCTGGGCACGATGGGATTGTGCGCGAGGCTCATTTCACCACCAGCGCGCGCTCGACGTTGGCGAGGCACTCCGGCCCGCCCTCGCCGATGACGATGCTCTCGGTGATCTCGAGGCCGTAGTCGCCGGCCCAGATGCCGGTCATGAAGTGGAACGTCATGTTCGGCTCGAGGACGGTCTTGTCGCCGGGGCGCAGGCTCATCGTGCGCTCGCCCCAGTCGGGGGGATAGGAGATCCCGATGGGGTAGCCGGTGCGGTTGTTCTTCTCGATCCCGTACTTTCGCAGGACAGCGAAGAAGGCGTTGGCGACATCCTCGCACAGGTTGCCGGCCCTGGCGGCGGCGAGGCCCTTCTCCATGCCCTCCAGCACCGCCTCCTCGGTGCGCTTCAGCGCCTCGCTCGGCGCGCCCAGCGACACGGTGCGGCTCAGCGGGCAGTGGTACCGGTTGTAGACGCCGGCGATCTCGAAGAACGTCGCCTCGCCGGACTTCATGGGCCGGTCGTCCCAGGTGAGGTGCGGCGCCGCCGCGTCCGAGCCGGACGGCAGCAGCGGCACGATGGCGGGGTAGTCGCCGCCGGCACCGATCTCCGGGTCGTAGCGCAGCGCCGCGTCGTAGATGTCGGCGACGAGGTCGCACTTGCGCATCCCCGGCTCGATGACCTCGGCGATGCGCTTGTGCATCCGCTCGACGATCCGCGCGGCGGTGCGCATGTAGGCGAGCTCCTGCGGGCTCTTCACCGCGCGCTGCCAGTTCACGAGGCCGGTCGTGTCCGTGAACGTCGCGTCGGGCAGGCCCTTCTGCAATGTCGCGAAGGCGCGGGCGGAGAACCAGTAATTGTCCATCTCGACGCCGACGGTGCCGGCCGAGAGGCCGCGCGTCGCGAGGTCGGCGGCCAGCACCTCCATCGGGTGGCGCACCTCGGACTGCACGTAGTGGTCGGCGTAGCCGATCACGTTGTCGGCGCCCATGAAGACGGTGCGGTAGGCGCCCTGCGCGTCCTGCTCGCGGCCGAACCAGAAGGGGTCGAAGGCGAGGCCCAGGACGACGCACTGGTGCACGTAGAAGGACCAGCCGTCGTAACCGGTCAGCCAGGCCATGTTGGAGGGATCGGAAACGACGATGGCGTCGACGCCGGCCCGCTCCATCGCGGCGCGGGTCTTGGCGATCCGCGCTTCGAATTCGGCGGGCTCGAAGTGGAGCCGGGGGACGATGGTGGTCGGGTCCTTGGTCATGGATTCGGCTTCAGGTGGCAAGACGGGTACCGGTCTTGTGGAGCGCCGCGCGCTCCAGGGCGAGGGTCGCGATGGCGGTGTCCTGTACACCGGTTCCGGTGAGGTCCGCGATGGTGATGTCCCCGGCATGGCGCCGGCCGGGCGCGCGGCCGATGATGACGTCGCCGAGTTCCGGGAACGTGGCGTCGGCGTCGACCACGCCGGCGGCGATGGCGCTGCGCAGCTCGCCGAGGATGCGGGTCTGGGCGAGGCGGTCGGGGACGTAGGTCGCGCGGGCGAGGCAGGCCGGCTCGATCTCGCACTTGTGGTGCTGGTCCGAGCCCATCGCGGTCAGGTGCTGGCCCGGCTCCAGCCATGCCGCGGCGACGAGCGGTTCCGTGGCGGGCGTCGTGGTCACGACGATGTCGGCCCCGCGGATCGCCGCCTCGGCGGAAGGCGCCGCTTCGGCCTCGAGGCCGAGCGCGGCGGCGGCCGCGGCGAGGCGCTCCGCCTTCTCCGCCGAGCGGCCCCAGATCCGGGCCGTGCGGATCGGCCGGACCAGGGTCAGCGCCCGCAGCTGCAACTCCGCCTGGAGGCCGGTGCCGATGATGGCCGCCGTCGAGGCGTCCTCGCGCGCGAGGTGGCGTGCGGCGACGGCCCCGGCGGCGGCGGTGCGCACATCCGTGAGGTACCCGTTGTCGAGCAGCATGGCCCGGACCTCGCCGGTCTCGGACGAGAAGACCACCATCAGGCCCGACGTCGAGGGCAGTCCCCTGGCGGGATTGTCGAAGAAGCCCGGCGACATCTTCACCGCGAAGGCGGGCAGGCCCGGCACGTAGGCGGTCTTCACGTCGATCTCGCCGTTATGCTCGGGGATCGCCATGGAGAGGATCGGCGGCATCGCGACACCGCCGCGGGCGAGCGTCGCGAAGGCCTCCTCGACGCACGTCACCGCGTCGGCGTCCAGCGGGACGAGCGACTTCAGTTCGGCCTGGCTGAGGAGGGTGACGGTCGGCATCAGGCGGCGGCCGCGGCGACGTCCACCGTCTCGCCGGAGACGACGCGGTGGTGGAGCGTCATGTCGATGTTGCCACCGGACAGTACCACCATCGCCGGGCCGGCGAGCCGCACCTTGTCCGCCAGCAGGGCGGCGATGCCGACCGCGCCGGACCCCTCCACGATCTGCCGTTCGGCGAAATAGGCGTGGCGGATGCCGGCGGCGATCTCGTCCTCGGTGAGGAGCACCACCTCGTCGACGAGGTCGCGCACCATCCGGAACGTGTAGCGGTTCCGGAGGCCGATGCCGCCGCCGAGGCTGTCGGCGAGCGTCGGCATTTCTTCCACCTCGACGGGATGGCCGGCGGCGAGGCTCGCGTGCATCGCCGCGCCGCGCTCCATGGAGATGCCGACGACCCGAACCCCGGGCCGCCGCGCCTTCGCGGCGAGCGCGACGCCCGCGATGAGGCCGCCGCCGGAGAGCTGGACCAGGACCGTCTCGACCTCCGGCATCGCCTCCACGATCTCGAGGCCCAGCGTCGCCTGACCGGCGATGATGTCGGCGTGGTCGAAGGGCGGGATCATCACCATGCCCCCGGCGGCGAGGCGGTCGGCCTCGACCTGCGCCTCGTCCTGGCTGCGGCCGGTGATGACGACCTCGGCGCCCTCTGCGCGGATCGCGTCCAGCTTGTTCCGCGGCACCAGCCGCGACATGCAGACCACCGCGCGCACCCCGTTCTCGCGCGCGGCCCGCGCGACGCCGCGTCCGTGGTTTCCGGTGGAGACGGCGACGACGCCGCGCGCCTTCTCCGCGTCGGACAGCTTCAGGATCGCGTTCGCCGCACCGCGCAGCTTGAAGGAGCCGGAGCGCTGATGGTGCTCCAGCTTGAGGTTCACCGGCTGCCCGGCCCTCTCGGTGAGGCTGGGCGAAGGCTCGACCGGCGTGGCGCGGATCGTGCCGGCGATCCGCGCGCGCGCCGCCAGCACGTCGTCGACGGTGATGCTCATGCCGGGACCGCGACCGGCGTGTCGAAGAGGCGGCCGGGACCGCGCACCGTGACGCCGGCGTGGCCGAGCGCGCGCCAGAAGCTCGCCTGGTTCGAGGAGACGACGGGCTTGCCGAGCCGTGCCTCGAGCTGGTCGATGACACCGATCGCCGGGAGCGCGGTGCAGGACACGAACAGCGCCTCGGCGCCGACGCAGTCGGCCGCCTCGCCCGCGGCGAGGATGGTGGCGTGGTCGACCCGGCCCATCTCCCGGTCGTCCGCGAGGCCGAGGCAGTGGGCGGTGGCGACGGCGATGCCGCGCCCCTCGAAGTACGCGACCATCGGCTCGGTGGTCTCGGGAAGGTAGGGCGTCAGCATGGCGATGCGCGACACGCCCAGCGCGGCGAAGGCGTCGACGGCCGCGTCGGGCGGCGTCACCACGGGGACGTCCGGCCGCGCGACGCCGATGCGCCGGGCGACCTCGCCGTCGCCGATGGTGGCCGAGGCGGCGGTACAGCTGAAGATGATCGCCTCCAGCGCGAGGCCCGGCACGAGAAGGTCCGCAGCGTCGGTCAGACCATCGGCGAGGCGGCGCAGCGTCGCCGGCGTCGTCGGGTTCTCGAACGGCACCCGCGTCGTGTGCATCGCGACGCCGGGCGGCAGGAGGCGCGCGGCGTCGCGCTCGCTGGTGAGGTCGGTCGAGAGGGCGATGAGGCCGATGCGGCGCACCGGCTCCGGGTCGAGCCGCACGGCAACGGGTGAGGGGGCGACGGCGGTCATGTCAGACCACGAGAACCGGGCAACGGGCGAGGCCGGTGACCTTGTGGGAGACGCTGCCCAGCAGATACTCCTCGATGGAGCCGAGGCCCCGCTTGCCGATCACGACGAGGTCGCAGCCGTGCTCCTCCGCGAAGGCGACGATCGACCGCGCGACGGGGCCGTTCTTGACGAACCCGCGCGGACGGTCGGCGCCGAGAGCGATCGCCCGCTCCTTGGTCTTGCGGCCGATGTCCTCGGCGTACTCGCGCATCACGTCGTCCATCGATTCCGGTTCGCTCGGACGCACCATCGAGAAGGTGCTCTCGAGGTAGCTGTAGTGGCGGTAGACGGTGAGCAGCAGCAGTTCGCTTCCCGTCAGCTTTTGCAGCTCCACGGCCTTCTCCAAGGCCTGGCTCGCGTGGGTGGATCCGTCGCACGGAACCAGGATGCGTTTGAACACGGGACCTCCGGCTTCTTGTCGTTGTCAGTCCGCGAACGCCAGGTCACGCAGGAAGAGCGCGATCTGCGGGAAGAAGATCAGCGCGACGGAGACGCCGAGCAGGATCATGATGAACGGCGGCGTCCCCCGGATCACCTCCATGTACGGCCGCTTGAAGACCGCGATGGCGGTGAAGATGTCGCATCCGAACGGTGGCGTCGCCGAGCCGATCGCCACCTGCAGCGTCACGATCGTGCCGACCAGCACCGGGTCGAGGCCGGCCGACTTCACCACCGGCGCGAAGATCGGCACCAGGATGAGGATCACCACGATCGGGTCGACGAACATGCAGCCGATGAAGAAGGCGATCGAGATCACGAAGAGGACGCCGATCCCGCTCATCCCGTCGATCCCGATCGAGCCGAGGATCGCCTGGGGGATCTGCGCGAAGGAGATCACGTAGGAGAAGGCCGCGCCCGCGCCGATGAGGATGAAGACGACGGCGGTGATCAGCCCGGTGGACTTCGCCGTCTCCCACACCTCGGCCACGTCGATGGACCGGAAGATCAGCAGCTCCAGGATCAGCGCGTAGAGGACGCAGGCCGCCGCCGCCTCGGTCGGCGAGAAGACGCCGCCGTAGATGCCCCCGATGATGATCACCGGGAAGCCGAGCGGCCAGAGCGCCGCCTGCACGGCGCGGGCCCGCTCGCCCCACGTGGCGGGCCGCTCCGTCGGCACGTCCTGCAGCTTCGCGTAGATGATGGAGTAGGCCGAGAAGAGCACCAGGATGAGGAGGCCCGGCCCGACGCCGGCGATGAAGAGCTCGGCGATCGAGGTGTTCGACACCACGCCGTAGATGATCATGCCGATGGACGGGGGGATCAGGAATGCGATGTCCGACGCGTTGACGATGAGGGCGAGGACGAACGAGTCCTTGTAGCCGGCCTCCAGCATCCGCGGCCGCAGCGGCGAGCCGACGGCGACGACGGTCGCCTGTGTCGAGCCGGAGACGGCGCCGAACATGGTGCACGCCGCCGCCGTCGAGACCGCGAGGCCGCCGCGGATGTGGCCGACGAACGCCATCACCATGTCGATCAGCCGGTTGGCGGAGCGCCCGCGCGTCATGATGTCGGCGGCGAAGATGAACATCGGCACCGCGATCAGCGACGCCGGGCGGATGCCGGCGAGCATCTGCTGCACCATCGTCTCCATCTGCCCGAGGCCGCCGAAGATCAGCACGAAACCCAGCGTGGCGCCGGAGATCAACGGGATCATCATCGGGAAGCCGATGAGGAGGAGGCCGATCATGACGGAAAAGATCGTGAGGGCCATGGCTCAGATCTCCAGCTCGTCGTCGCCGTACCCTTCCAGCACCGATGTGGAGAGGTAGACGTCGGGTTCGATGATGTTCTTGATGGCCGTCAGCAGGTATTGGACGCCCGTCATGAAGAACCCGAGGGGGAGCCAGACGACGGTCCACCAGATCGGGATCTGCAGGGCGGGCAGCACGCGGCCGCGGCTCATCTGCGTCTGCAGGTAGCTGAAGGCGAAATAGCAGAGGCCGAACATGAAGACGGCCGTGACGCTGGCGATCAGCACCATCAGCCACTTGCGCGCGGGCGGCGGAAGCTGGTCGTAGATCGCCGACATGCGGATGTGCCGACCGTGCCGCGCGGCGTAGGAGATGCCGGCGAAGGTGATCAGGATGATGAGGATCTGGTTGAGCTCTTCGGAGAAGTAGAGGCTCTCGTTGAAGACGTAACGGCTGACGACGTTCGACACGGTGTTGAGCGCCATCAGCAGCACGCCGAGGGCGAGGAATACGGCCTCCATCCTGGCGATCGCGAGGTCGACGATGCCGAGGACGCCGGGCAGGGCCGAGACGTCGTCGCCCAGGTCCTTCGTCTTCGGCGCGGGCGCATTGTCCGTGGCTACCGGCGTCTCACTCATAGGCAACGCTCCAGATCGGTTGGCGGTGGCGGGGCGGCGGGTCCGACCCCGGACCGCACCGTGGCGGGGGGCCGGGCGGATGACGTGCCCGGCCGGCTCGCGCTACTGGGTCGCCTGTTCGGCGGTCGCGAGGTCCTTCTTCATCTGGTTCAGGATCTCCTCGCCCCCGTCGCCGGTCATCTCGATGAAGGCGTCCTCGACGTCGCCGGCGGTCTCCATGAAGGGCTTGCGCTCGTCTTCGGAGAGGATGTTGATCTGCATCTCCGGCTTGGCTTCCTTGATCTTCTCGAGCGACTCGTCCTGAAGACCCTGCTGGTAGTCGAGGATGTAGTCGAAGGAGGCCTCGATGGCGGCGTCGATGGCCTTCTGGTCATCCTCGGAGAGGCCGTCGTAGAAGTCCTTGTTGGCCATCACCGCGGTGGTGAAGTTGTTGTGGCCGATGCAGGTGATGACGTCCGTCACCTCGTACATCTTCGTGGACTCGAGGAAGAAGCCCGGGTTCTCCTGGCCCTGGATGATGCCGGTCTGCAGCGCGCCGTAGACTTCGCCCCAGGGGAGCGGCGTCGGCGTCGCGCCGAAGGCCTTGTAGCTCTCGACCAGCAGCGGGTTGGTCATCACGCGGAACTTCACCTCGTTGAGGTCGTCCGGCGAGTGGACCGGGTCCTGCGTGGTCATGCAGACCTCGCCTTCCGGGAACATCGTCAGGAGCTGCAGGCCCTGCTCGGCGTAGAGCTTGGGGAACATCTCGTTGATGGCGACCGACGAGCGGAAGAACTCGTTCAGCGTGTCCTGGTCCTGCGGCAGGAGGTAGGGGACGAAGAAGACCTGCGCCTCGGGGATGAGCGCGCCCGTGAAGCCCGGCGACTGGTCGACGAAGTTCAGGATGCCGGACTGCGCCTGTTCCATGATGTCGTCGGATTCGCCGAGCGTGCCGAAGGGGAAGAGCTGCACCGTGTGATCGGTGTTCGCCTCGATCTCTTCCTTGAACTTCTGGGCGAACTTGCCCTGCACCTCCTCGAGCGCCTCCTCGAAGGCGTAGCGCCAGGTGGCGGCGTTGGCGGACTGGGCCACCAACATGATGGCGAGCACGCTCGCTCCGCCGATGGCTCGGCTGAACAGCTTGGTCATCGTCGTCATCCTTCTTTGAACTTCGCGGTTACGCACACGCGGACGGCGACACCGGCGTCGAGACGCGGGCCGCCGCAGGACGTGACAAATCCGTCACATCGAATTGGCGTGAGCGTTTAACACAGTCCAATTCATGTCAAATGCTTTATTGAACCATGACAATCGCGATAGTGCTGAAATCATTAGTACGCCAAGTGAGCCAATTCGGGCTCGCTGATTGCGAGGCGGGCGACGATCTGCAGTCCCCGCTCCAGGCTCTTGCTGTCCGACGGGCCGAGGCAGATGCGTACGCCGCGATGGCGGGTCGTCTCGTCGATTGCGAAGGCCGAGCCGCCGGCGACGGCGACGCCGTGGTGGCGGGCGAGGGCGACGAAGGCGTCCTCCTGCCAGGGCGCGCGCAGCGGCAGCCAGACGTGCAGCCCGTTCGGCGTCGTGCTGATGCCGTGGGGGCCGAGGATCTGCCGCGCGACGTGGTTGCGGGCGCCCATGGCCGCGCGCTGCCAGCGCACCAGCTCGCTCGCCGTGCCGTCGGCCAGCCAGCGCGAGGCGATCTCCGCCATCAGCGCGGTCGCCATCCAGCTCGTGACGAGGTGGCGCGTGCGGGCGCCGGTCGCCATCCGCTCCGGCGCCACCAGCCAGCCGATCCGCAGCCCCGGGAGGCAGCACTTGGTGAGGCCGGTCAGGTAGAAGGTCCGCTCCGGGGCGAATGAGGCGAGCGGTGGCGCGCGGTCCGCCTGCAGCGGGCCCCAGGCATCGCTCTCGATGATCGTTACGTCGAAGCGCCGGCAGACCGCGGCGATCGCCCGGCGCCGCTCCTCACCCATGCGAAGCGCGAGGGGGCCCAGCCCCTCCGGCATCAGGAACACCGCCTTCACCGGGCCGATCCGGCAGGCCCGCTCCAGCGCGTCCGGCCGAAGGCCCTCGCCGTCCACCGCGAGGCCCATGAGGCGCATGCCGAGGCTACCCGTCAGCGCCTTCAGCGTGTGGTGGCCCATCTCCTCGGTGACGACGAGGTCGCCGGGCGCGGCCGCCGCCATCAGCGCGACCGTCATCGCGCTGGTGTTGCCGTTGGTGGGGATGACGCGGTCGGGCTCGGCGTCGACCCCGCAGTGGGCGAGCCAGCGCACGGCGTGGCGGATGTGCGTCTGCAGCGTCGCCGTCGGGCGGAACGAGAAGGCGACGGGATCGGGCATGTCGCCGGCGATCTCGGTGAGGGTCGCGGCGAAGCGCCTGGCATGAGTCTTGCTCAGCGACGGGGACAGCATCGACAGGTCGATGACGTGCTCGGATCCGTCGATCCGGTGCCACGGGGTGCGCGGATCACCGCTCGCGGCGCGAACGAAGCTGCCGCGGCCGACTTCGCCCGACACCACGCCGAGGCGCGCGAGTTCCTCGTAGGCGCGGCTCACGGTCTGGACGCTGACGCCGAGTTCGTAGGCGAGCGTCCGGTGCGGCGGCAGCTTCGTGCCGGGCGACAGCTCCCCCGCCGAGACCGCGTCGATCACGGTCTGTGCCAGGGAGCGGTAGGCCGGGCGCTTGAGCGACCCGGGAGCAGGCGGCCAAATTGGCATGATTTAGTCTTGGATCGTCATGATCCATTTGACAACACTTCTCGCGCCGTACAACGCTCTCTCATGCCGGAGAAGCCGCCCGCGATCGCACTCGACGACCGCGACATCAAGATCCTCTCGATCCTGTCGACCGAAGGCCGGATCGCCAAAGCCGAGCTCGCGCGCCGCGTGAACCTGTCGGCCGCGCCGTGCTGGGAGCGGCTCAACCGGCTGGAGGCGGCCGGCGTGATCCGCCGCTACCGGGCGGAGATCGCGCTCGCCAGGATCGCCCCGTCCGTCACCGTCTTCGTCATGGTCGAGCTGGAGCACCACCGCGCCGAAAGCTTCCAGGTCTTCGAGCGCACCGTCGCCCGGCACGAGGAGATCGTCGGCTGCTGGGCGCTCGGCGGCGGGTTCGACTACCTGATGAGCGTCGTCACCGCCTCGATCGACAGCTACCAGCGGCTGATCGACCAGCTGCTGGAGTGCAACATCGGCCTCAAGCGCTACTTCACCTACATCGTCACCAAGGAAGTGAAAGCCGGATCCCCGCCGCTCGCGGCCCTGCTCACGGGCCGGCCAACGATCTGATGGCGCGCGGCGGAGAAGACAGAAGGATCGTCTGCGCGCCGTCCTGATTGCCGAAGAACCGTCGTTCACCCCGGGATTACATACGCCTCGCCACCCCAAACGAACGAGGCGATCATGATGACGACCGCCGCCGCCCTGAAAAGCGAGGCTCCTTCCCTCCCGCTCGCCGACCGCCGGCTCCTGCGCTCCTTCGCCTACATCAACGGTCGCTGGACCGCGGGCGAGACCGGCGAGGTCTTTGCCGTCGAGAACCCGGCCGACGCGTCCTGCGTCGCCGCCGTCGCGCGCCTCTCCGCCGCCGACTCGGCCACGGCCGTCGACGCCGCGCACGCCGCCTTCCCGGCCTGGGCCGCGATGCTGCCGCAGGATCGCTGCGCCGTCCTGCGCCGCTGGTTCGAGGCCATCGAGGACAACGCCGAGGACCTCGCCCGCATCATGACCGCGGAACAGGGCAAGCCGCTCTCCGAGGCGCGTGGCGAGATCGCCTACGGCGCCGCGTTCGTCGAGTTCTACGCCGAGGAGGCCAAGCGCCCGAACATCGAGAGCGTCACCTCGCACCTGCCCGACGCCGAGGTGGAGCTGTGGCGCGAGCCGGTCGGCGTCGCCGCCCTCGTCACGCCCTGGAACTTCCCGTCCGCGATGATCACCCGCAAGGCCGCCGCGGCGCTGGCGGCGGGTTGCACGATCGTCATCCACCCGTCCGCCGAGACGCCGCTGTCGGCGCTGGCCCTTGCCGAGCTCGCCGACCGGGTCGGCTTCCCGGCCGGCGTCGTCAACGTGGTGACCGGCGAGGCGCCCGAGATCGTCGAGCCCTGGCTGACCGACACCCGCGTCCGCGCGCTCTCCTTTACCGGCTCGACCGAGATCGGCCGGCTGCTCTACCGCCGCTCCGCCGACACCATCAAGCGGCTCGTGCTGGAGCTCGGCGGCCACGCCCCGTTCATCGTCTTCGCCGACGCCGACCTCGACCAGGCGGTCGAGGAGGCGATCAAGGCGAAGTTCGCGACCACCGGCCAGGACTGCCTCGGCGCCAACCGCTTCCTCGTCGAGCGGCCCGTGTACGACGCGTTCGTCGAGAAGTTCACCGCCGCCACCAGGGCGCTCACGCTGGGCCACGGCATGGACGACCCGGACCTCGGCCCGCTGATGAACGCCAAGGCCGTCGCCAAGCAGGAGGCGCACGTCGCCGACGCCGTGAAGCGCGGTGCGCGGCTGATGACCGGCGGCAGGGTCTCCCCGCTCGGCCCGCTCTTCTACGAGGCGACGGTGCTGGCGGACGTGCCCCTGGAAGCCGCGGTCTTCCACGAGGAGACTTTCGGCCCCGTCGCCGCCATCGCCCCGTTCGACAGCGAGGACGAGGCGGTCCGGATCGCCAACAACACTGAGTTCGGCCTGGTCGGATACGTCCACACCCAGGACCCGCGCCGGATCTACCGCGTCAGCCGCGCGTTGTCGTTCGGGATGGTCGCGGTGAACCGGACGAAGGTGACGGGGGCGCCGATCCCTTTCGGGGGCATGAAGCAGTCCGGCCTCGGCCGCGAAGGCGCCCGCTTCGGCCTCGAAGCCTTCACCGATATCAAGTACGTCTGCCGCGACTGGGCCTGAACCGGCGCGAGAAAGGAGACCACCATGCTCACCAATGACCAGCTCGCCGCCTGGGACCGCGAAGCGTTCTTCCACCCCTCGACCCACCTCGCGCAGCACGCCCGCGGCGAGACGATGAGCCGGATCATGACCGGCGGCGAGGGCATCTACGTGGAGGACCGCGACGGCAACCGCCTGATCGACGCCTTCGCGGGCCTCTACTGCGTCAACGTCGGCTACGGCCGCAAGCAGATCGCCGACGCGATCGCCGAGCAGGCCGGCAAGCTCGCCTACTACCACGCATACGTCGGCCACGGGACCGAGGCGTCGATCACGCTCGCCCACATGATCATGGAGCGGGCGCCGGCGCACATGTCGAAGGTCTACTTCGGCCTCTCCGGCTCGGACGCCAACGAGACCAACGTCAAGCTCGTCTGGTACTACAACAACGTCCGCGGGATGCCGGAGAAGCGCAAGATCATCTCGCGCTGGCGCGGCTACCACGGGTCGGGCCTCATCACCGGTTCGCTGACGGGCCTCGCCACGTTCCACAACAAGTTCGGCCTGCCGCTGCCGCAGGTCGTCCACACCGAGGCGCCCTACTTCTACCGCCGCAAGGACCTCGGCATGAGCGAGGCGGAGTTCGTCGCCTACTGCGCGGCTGAGCTCGAGGAGCTGATCAAGCGCGAGGGGCCGGACACCATCGCCGCCTTCATCGGCGAGCCGGCGCTCGGCACCGGCGGTCTCGTCCCGCCGCCGGCCGGCTACTGGGCGGCCATCCAGGAGGTGCTCGGCAAGTACGACATCCTCCTGATCGCCGACGAGGTGGTGACCGGGTTCGGCCGGCTCGGCTCGATGTTCGGGTCCGACCACTACGGCATCAAGCCGGACATCATCACGATCGCCAAGGGGCTCACCTCGGCCTACGCGCCGCTGTCGGGCTCCATCGTATCGGACAAGGTGTGGAAGGTGCTGGAGGAGGGGACGGACCAGTTCGGCCCGATCGGCCACGGCTGGACCTACTCCGCGCACCCGATCTGCGCCGCCGCGGGCGTGGCGAACCTCCAGCTCATCGACGAGATGGGCCTCGTGCAGAACGCCGGCACCGTCGGTGCGGCCTTCAAGCAGGCGCTGATCGACCGCCTCGGCAACCACCCGCACGTCGGCGACATCCGCGGCGAGGGTCTCCTGTGCGCGGTGGAGTTCGTCGAGGACCGCGACAGCCGGCGCTACTACGACCCGGCCCGCAAGGTCGGCGCGCAGGTCGCCGCCGCGCTCCTCTCCGAGGGGGTGATCGCCCGCGCCATGCCGGAAGCGGACGTCATCGGCTTCGCCCCGCCGCTCTGCCTGACGCTGCCCGAGGCCGGCATCATCGCCGACCGCATGGCGAAGGCCGTCAAGACCGTCCTCGGCGAATAATCCCGCGCCGGGCGGGGACGGCGTCCGCCCCGCCGGCCCGGACGGACCAACATCGCGAGCCGGCCCGCTCCTTCGGGGGCGGGCCGTCTTCGCGTCGTGGCCGCGCCCGCCGGGCTGGGGCCGCTGGTGTCCCAAACGCACGGTCGCGCGCCCCTGCAGCGCGGCAAGCGCATCGCGGCGGGGCACCCGGATCCCCGGTCACGCGCCGGTTCGCCTGCCTCGGCGCTCTCCGTAAAGCCAATGAAAATCAGTATGTTGGTGGCCCCGTTCCGACCGCGCCTGCGCGCGATGGGACGGGCCGGCCCGGCCGTGAAGGCGCGCCGGGCGCAGCTCTGGTGCCCGCTCGCCCGGGTACAGCGGCACGGTGCGCCCACCCAGCTTCGCCATCGAACAATCCATGGCGGAGACACCGGATGGGACAGCGCCTCGCCCTCGACGACATCGCCTCGCTCGACGCGGCCACCGACCTGCGGCGTCCCGGTGCGGCGCGGACCTTCATGTTCGCCCTGGCTTCGGGCGCGCTGGCCGGCAACCTCTACTACAACCAGCCGCTCGTCTCGCTGATCGGCGCCGACATCGGCCTCAGCCCGGCGGCGGAGAGCTCGCTCGTCACCGTCGCCCAGCTCGGCTACGCGGTCGGCCTCCTCTTCCTCGTGCCGCTCGGCGACCTCCTCGAGAACCGAAAGGTCATCCTCGCGACGATGGCGCTCAACGTCGTCGCGCTCATCGGCATGGCCGTCTCGACCAACGCCACCACCGCCTTCGCGGCGATGCTCCTCGTCGGCCTCACCTCATGCGCGGCGCAGATGATCATCCCGCTCGCCGCCTCCCTCGCCCACGCCGACGTGCGCGGCGAGGTTGTCGGCAACGTCATGACCGGGCTTCTCGGCGGCATCCTGCTGGCCCGGCCGATCGCGAGCTTCCTCGCCGAGTTCGCGGGCTGGCACGCCCCGTTCGTGTTCTCCGCCGGGCTCATCGCGGTCCTCACGGGCCTCGGCCTGCTGACCTTCCCGGAGCGGCGACCGCAGGACCCGCCGCGCTACGGCGCGCTGATCGCCTCGCTCGGCCGCCTCTTCCTCCATGAGCAGGTGCTGCGTCGCCGGGCGCTCTATCACGCCGCGTTGTTCGGCGGCTTCTCGCTCTTCTGGACCGCGGCGCCCATCGTCCTGATGCGCCAGCCCTTCGGCCTCAGCCCCGGCGAGGTCGCGATCTTCGCGCTCGCGGGCGTCCTCGGCGTCGTCGGCGCGCCGATCTCCGGCCGGATCGCCGATCGCGGCCTGATCCGGGCCGGCACGGCCGGCGCCATGGCGCTGGTCGCGCTCTCGTTCGTCCTGGCGGGCGTCGCCGCGTCGAGCCTCATCGCGCTGACCGCCGCGGCGATCCTCATCGACCTCGGCGTGCAGCTCAATCTGGTGATCGGACAGCGGGAGATCTTCCGCCTCGACGCCTCGATCCGGAACCGCCTCAATGCGGTCTACATGACGACCTTCTTCGTCGGCGGCGCCATCGGCTCGGCGGTGGCGAGCCCGGTGCTGGAGCTCTTCGGCTGGCCCGGCATCTGCGTCATCGGGGCGGCCATGCCGGCGGCGACGCTCGCCTACCTGGCGACGGAGCGGCGATAAAGTCGCACCAATGTGGGGTCCGCACGCCGATTGCGGTGCTTATCCCAATTATAACTTGCGCCATTCATTTATGTAGCCTGTGGTACGGCACGTTGACGCGGTGCGGCACGTGTCGACCGGGGCCGGCCGAGCGGAGCCCGGTTCCCCGGGTCGCACCCCGCCCGGTCCGGCCCGAGGGATACGATGCTCCGACGCTTCCGACGCCGCTCCCCCCGCAGCGACGCCATGAGCCGCGCGCCCGCCGAGCCGCCGATCCCCGCAGGAGCCGTCCTCGCCCTCGCCGGTCTCGCGGCGGGTGTGCTGATCGCCGGGCCCGCGCTCGCCAGCGAGAGCTTCCTGTCCCCGCTGGGCGAGATCGCGGCGCGGCAGCGCCACCACTTCACGATCGCGACGCTCATCATCCTGCTGCCCATCCTGCCGGTGCTCGTGCTGACGCCCGTCATCATGTGGCGCTACCGCCGGCGGCAGTCCTCGGGACGGGTCTACTCCCCGGACTGGGAGTTCAACCGCTGGCTGGAAATGGCGATGTGGGGCGTGCCGATCCTCGTCGTCATCGCCCTCGCCTGGGCGCTGATCGTGGCGACGCAGCGCCTCAATCCCTACGACCCCGTCGGCCCCGACCCGCTGAGGATCGACGTCATCGGCCTCGATTGGAAATGGCTCTTCGTCTACCCCGACGAAGAGGTGGCGAGCGTCGGCGAATTCGTCGTCCCCGCCGGGCGGCCGATCGCGCTGCGCATCACCACCGACACGGTGATGCAGAGCTTCTTCATCCCCGCCCTCGCCGGGCAGATCTACGCCATGCCGGGCATGCGCACCGAGCTCAACCTCATCGCCGACGAGCCGGGCGAGACGCGCGGCCAGAACTCGCAGTACAGCGGTGACGGCTTCCCGCACCAGCGCTTCACCGTGCGCGCCCTCCCGCAGGAGGGCTTCGATGCCTGGGTGGAGGCGGCCAAGACCGCCGGCACCCCGCTCGGCGAGGCGACCTACACGACGCTCTCCAGGCCCAGCATCCTCACAGACCTGCGCACCGACCTCGGCCTGTCCGGCGCGGGGCCGATTCATTTCGCCCTCGAAATCGGCGATCTCTTCGACTGCGTGATGGCCCGTTACCACCGCGGGACTCCCGTGACGCCGGACATCCAGCCCGGAAGCCCCGCCTTCCGCGCGGGTGAGCCCGGCGCTTCCGCCCCGCAGGCGGAGCACTGCATCCCCCATCCCGGCACGCACGCCAGCCACCACGCGGGTAAGCATGATGGATAGCCCAATCTTCGGCCGGTTGACGTTCGACGACATCGCCCCGCTCGCCGTCTTCCGCAACTTCAGCCTCAACGAGCTGGTAGCCTCCGGCGCCGGCTGGCTGGAGGTGTTCGCCGCGGTCGGCGTCGTCGCCGCGCTCACCTATTTCCGCCTCTGGGGCCCGCTCTGGCGCGAGTGGCTGACCAGCCAGGACCACAAGAAGATCGGCATCATGTACATGGTGCTCGGCTTCGTCATGATGGCCCGCGGCGTCGCCGAGGGCGTCATCATGCGCGGCCATCTTGCCACCGCGCTGGACGGGGGCATCCTCGCGCCGGAGCACTTCGCCGAGCTCTTCTCGACCCACGGCACCATCATGATCTTCTTCGTGGCGATGCCGTTCATCACCGGGTTCATGAACTTCCTGATCCCGCTGCAGATCGGCTCGCGCGACATGGCCTTCCCGCTGATGAACCAGATCAGCCTCGGGATGACGGCCGCCGGGGCGATGCTCCTCCTCGTGTCCCTTGTCGTCGGCCAGTTCGAGACCGGCGGATGGGCGGCCTATCCGCCCTTCACCGGTGCCGCCTTCCAGCCGGGCGTCGGGCCGGACTACTGGATCTGGGCGATCGTCGTATCGGGCTTCGGCTCGATGCTGTCGGGGATCAACTTCGCCGTCACGATCTACAAGATGCGGGCGCCCGGCATGACCTACATGCGCATGCCCGTCTTCTGCTGGACGGCGCTCTGCACCGCCATCCTCCTCGCCTTCGCCATGCCGCCGCTGACCGTCGCCGCCCTGATGCAGGCGCTCGACCGGTACCTCGACTTCCACTTCTTCACGAACGACCTCGGCGGCAACATGATGAACTACGCCAACCTCTTCTGGATGTTCGGCCATCCCGAGGTCTACATCCTCATCTTGCCCGCATACGGCATCTATTCGGAGCTGACGGCCACCTATTCGGCCAAGACCCTCTACGGCTACACCTCGCTGGTGCTCGCCACGATGTGCATCGCGGTGATGTCCTTCACGGTGTGGGTCCACCACTTCTTCACGATGGGCAACAGCGCCACCGTCAACGTCGCCTTCGGCATCGCCACGATGCTGATCGCGATCCCGACAGGCGTGAAGATGTACGTCTGGCTGGCCACCCTCTACCGCGGCCGCATCCGCATGACGGTGCCGATGATCTACCTCGGCGGCTTCATGGTCCTCTTCGTCCTCGGCGGCCTCTCGGGGATCATCCTGGCCAACCCGACGATCAACTATCAGGTCCACAACACGCAGTTCATCGTCGCGCACTTCCACAACGTGATCCTGCCGGGCGTCGTCTTCGCGACCCTCGCCGGGATCCACATGTGGTTCCCCAAGGCCTTCGGCTACCGGCTGGAAGAGGGGCCGGCCAGGCTGAGCGCGATCCTCTGGATCGTCGGCTTCTCGGCGACCTTCCTGCCGCTCTACGTCGTCGGCCTGCTCGGCTATCCGCGCCGCTCCGCGAGCTACACCGACCCGGTGTTCGAGCCGTACATGATCTTCACCGCACTCGGCTCGCTGCTCATCCTCGCCGCCTTCGCCACCTTCGCCTGGGTCTTCTGGGTGTCGTGGAGGAACCGCGCGGCGCTCGCCGTCCCGCTCGGCGATCCCTGGGACGGCCGCACGCTCGAATGGGCGACGCCCGCCCCGGTCCCGGAATACAACTTCGCCGTCATCCCGGTCATCGGGACGCGCGAGCCCTTCGCGGTCGAGAAGGCGTCCGGGCGCCCCTACGTGCGGCCCGACGAGTACGAGGACATCCGCCTCCCGGCCCCGTCCGGCGTCGGCTTCGTCCTTTGCGTCTGCGCCGGCGTCTTCGGCTTCGCGATGACGTGGTGGATCTGGTGGCTCGCGGCGATCTCGCTCGTCGCCATTCCCACCGTCCTCGTCGTCCGGAGCTTCTTCCCCGACCGGATGGTCACCATCCCCGCCGACGAGGTCCGCCGCGACACCGAGGCGTGGCTGCGCGCCATCGACGCCGCCAGCGGCGTCGACCGGGGCGAGGAGCTGACGTCCGCCAACCGCGGCTTCGCGCGCACCGACCTCAAGGAAGCCGCATGACCGACGCCGCGACCAACCTCCACCCGGGCCTCAACCTCGGCCCCTCGCACGGCGAGGCGCACGAGGAGGCCGAGGTCGTCACGTTCGGCTTCTGGGTCTTCCTGATGAGCGACCTCGTCACCTTCGGCCTCTTCTTCGCGACCTTCGCGACGATGTGGGGCTCGACGGCGGGCGGCCCGGGACCGGACGAGATCGTCAACCTCGGCAGCATCGCCGGGCAGACGACGCTGCTTCTCGCGAGCACGTTGACGTTCGGCTTCGCCAGCATCGCGATGAAGTACCACGACGCGCCCGGCCGCATCGCCATGTGGCTCGGCGTGACGGCCCTGCTCGGCGCCGGCTTCGTCGCGCTCGAGGTCAAGGACTTCATCCACATGGCGGAGATCGGCGCGGTACCGCAGCGCTCCGGCTACCTCTCCGCCTTCTGGTCCCTCGTCGGGCTCCACGGCCTCCACGTCTCGATGGGAATCGTCTTCGTCGGCGTGATGGTGCTGCAGATCTATCTGCTCGGCATGACGAGCCGGGTGAAGTCGCGGCTCCTGCGCCTCGCCCTCTACTGGCACTTCCTCGACATCGTCTGGGTCGGGATCATGTCCGGCGTCTTTCTCGCGGGGGCCCTATGAGCGACGATTTCCTCAGCCGGGAGGAGGCGGCGGCCGCCGCCGCCAACGGAGAGCGCGGCCGCGATACCCGGGCCTATCTCACCGGCTTCGCCCTTGCGGTCCTGCTGACCGTGCCGCCGTTCGTCCTCGCCTGGACCGGGGTGCTCCCGCGCGGGACGACGCTCTGGGTGATCGCCGTCGCGGCACTGGTGCAGATCGTCGTCCACCTGCGCTATTTCCTCCACGTCGACCTGTCGCGCCAGAAGCGGGAGGACCTGCAGCTCATCCTCTTCACCGTCCTCCTCCTGGCCCTGATGGGCGGCGGAACGATCTGGATCCTCAGCGACCTCGCCTACCGCATGCACTGACCGTCAGGATCCGGGACGACGGTGCAGCTCGGCGAGGCCGCAGCCTCCGGCGGGCTCGGGTCCCACCAACGATCAGTCCCGCCTGATCGCCGGAGCCGCCGTCGCGCTTGCCCCCTGGCAGCAGGCGGGCTCCCCTGCAAGGGCAAGCGGCTTCGCCGGCCTTCGGCCCCTTGCAGCGGAGCCCGCCTGCCGCCTTTCAGGGGGCGCGACGGCGGCTCCGACGATCAGGCTCCCGCCCCGGATTGCGTGCGCGCCGAGAAGGGGAGCGCGCTGGATTGAGGTGTGGCTTGTCGCACCGGCCGGGTCCGGCCCGGGGGGCGGCGGCTCCGCCTTCCCGCGTTCTGCGACCGCCGGGAGAGGTGTTCGGCACGCCGGGCAGGCGGTGAGGGGCCGAGAGGCGGGCACGGGACTTACCGACCGTTGTGCTGTGGGGGCGGTTTTGGCTACCACAGCGGGATGGGCGGCCCGGTGGCGGCCCGCGCGTCGGCCAGCCCGTGGCCGTGCGCCCAGACCCCGCGCGCCGCGAGCGCGCCCCAGACCGCGAGTAGTGAGCGCCCGATGGCCGATACCCCGAGTTCCGACGAGCGGATCCCCGTCACCATCCTCACCGGCTTCCTCGGCGCCGGGAAGACGACGCTCCTGCGCCGCATCCTCGGCAACGCCGGCGGCGTGCGCTACGCCGTCCTCATCAACGACTTCGGCGCCCTCAACATCGACGCCGAACTGGTGGTGGAGCGCACCGCCGACCGCGTCTCGCTCGAGAACGGCTGCGTCTGCTGTTCCATCCGCGACGATCTCGTCGAGGCGATCGGCGAGCTCCTCGCCGGCGACGGCGCGCCCGACCGGCTCATCATCGAGGCGAGCGGCGTCTCCCGCCCCCTCGCCATCGCCGATGCCCTGGAGACCGACACGCTCGCCCCGCGCGTCGTCCTCGACGGGATCTTCTGCCTCGTCGACACCGACGGCTTCACCGACCTCGACTTCGCCTCCACCGAACTCGCCCTCGACCAGGTCGCGGGCTCGGACATCGTCATCCTCAACAAGGTCGACCTCGTCGACGCGGCGCGGATCGCCACCATCGAGGAGACCCTTCGCGGTGCCATGCCGCGCGTGCGCACCGTCCACGCCAGCCACGCGGACGTCCCGCCGGGTGTGCTGTTCGGCCCGCGTGAGCCGGCGGAACGCGAGGCGACACACGATCACGCCGGCCACGAACATCCCGGACATGGCCATGATCACCACGACCACGACCACCACGACCACACCGCGGAATTCGCCACCTGGCAGTGGCGGACCGACAGGCCGGTCGACATGCGCAAGTTCCGGCGCGCTATCAACCAGCTCCCGGCCGGGCTCCTGCGTGCCAAGGGCGTCCTGCGCACGGACGGGGACAGCCGCCGCCTCGTCTTCCACCTCGTCGGCAAGCGCCGCGAGATGGCATTCGAGGAGCACGAGGCGCCCGCCGTCAGCACCCTCGTCGCCATCGGCCGGCACGAGTCCATCGACCCCGCCGCCCTGAGCGCCATCTTCGAGGACTGCCTCGCCAGCGAAACCGCCGCGTAGGCGGCACCTCCGGCCCGGCCGCCGGCCTGTTCCGCCGAGCCTCGCCTTCCGGCACGGGGACGTCGCCTCGCCGGGTCCGGTTCCGGCCTGATCGCAGAGGGCGATACCGGGATTTCATTTCCAGCGCCGGGACGGGTTCGATCTTCGATACCAACGGGCGACGCCGCCCCGGCTTCGGTGCGATGATCCGTCGCTCCGGCGGGAGCGCCCTCGCGCACCTCGATGCGATTGTGGCGCATGGCACCGATCCCGGCGCGCCCCGGCCGGACAGGGCGGTTCCGGGCCGGAATTAACCGCGTCGGCGCGGCCTTGCGCGATGGCGTTGCGCGCGTCCGCGCCTCGGGATAATCAGCGACATGCACCATAACGCAGAAACACGGTGCCTAGGGGGTTGCCGGGCCACGTCTTTCCGATGATCCGTGACGAGGACGCGAACACCTCAGGATCGGGACGCTTCGCTGCCGCGACATAATCATTCAGTCGGATGGTAATTCCCGAATCGAAAAGACGACCTACTTGGACCGGCGAATGTCGCATCGAAGCACGGAAGGTCACAGTATGCCGACACGGCGGACGGTGGTTGCAGGATCGATCTCGCTCCTGGGCATGTTCCCTTTGAGGGTCTCGGCACAAGACGGCAGCCACGACCTCAAGCTGGGTGAGCCGCAGACCTTTCGGTTCGAGACCCTGATCCAGCGTGCTCGCGAAGCCGCCCAACGGCCCTACGAGCCGCCGCACATCATCGCCGGCGACGTGCTCGAGCGCATCGACTACGATGCCCACTGGAAGATCCGCTATCGCGACGACGCGACGTTCAGCCCCCCGGGCACGAACGCCGAGGTCCAGCTCTTCCACCAGGGCCGCTACTTCAAGGAGCCGGTGCACCTCTTCGTCGTCGACGGCGTCGAGGCCCGCGAGATCCTCTACAGCAAGACCTACTTCGACATGCCGGACGACAGCCCGGCGCAGGAGCTCCCCAGCAACATCGGCTTCGCCGGCTTCCGCGTCATGCGCCCCGGCCTGAAGCCCGACTGGGTGTCCTTCCTCGGCGCGTCCTACTTCCGCACCGACGGACCGTTCGGCCAGTACGGCCTCTCCGCGCGTGGCCTCGCCATCGACACCGGCCTGTCCCGGCCCGAAGAGTTCCCCCGGTTCAGCCACTTCTACCTCGCCGCGCCGCAGGAGGAGGGGGACGACCTGACCGTCTACGCCCTGCTCGACAGCCGCTCAATCACCGGCGCCTACCGTTTCGGCCTGCGCCGCGACGCACCTGACGGCGGCCACACCACCAGCGTCTCGGCTCACCTCTTCTTCCGCCGTGCGGTGGAGCGGCTCGGCATCGCGCCGCTGACGAGCATGTACTGGTACTCCGAGCGCGACGAGCGCTTCGGCACCGACTGGCGCCCGGAGATCCACGACAGCGATGGCCTCGCCCTCGCGACCGGTTCGGGCGAGCGGCTGTGGCGCCCGCTGAACAACCCGTTGATCCCACGCACCTCCTCGTTCGCGGACAACAACCCGCGCGGCTTCGGCCTCGTGCAGCGCGACCGCGAGTTCCTGCACTACCAGGACGACGGCGTCTTCTACGACCGCCGCCCGACGGTGTGGGTCGAGCCGATCGGCGACTGGGGCGAGGGAGCGGTCCAGCTCGTCGAGCTGCCGGCGGACGACGAGACGAAGGACAACATCGTCGCCTACTGGGCGCCCGCCAACCACGGCGGCGAGGGCGCCGAGATGACCTTCGACTACCGCCTCCACTGGGTCGACCAGGATCCGGAAGCGGTGGTGGCGCGGGTGATCTCGACGCGCCAGGGTCTCGCCGGGGCGCCCGGGCAGCCCGTCATCCCGAACGCCGACAAGATGGTGATCGACTTCGAGGGCGGCGAGTTCGACGGCCTCGGGCGCGGCGACGTGGAGGCGGTCGTCTCCATCGCGCGCGGCAAGATCGTCTCCGAGGCGGAGGCGTGGCCCGTCGTCGGGACCCCGTACTGGCGCCTCTCCTTCGGCTTCGAGCTGGAGGGCAACGAACCGGCCGAGGTCCGCGCCTTCATGCGCAAGGACGGCAAGGCGCTCAGCGAAACCTGGATCGGCCAGATCCTGCCCAGCCGGATGATCACCAAGGCGACGAAGTGACCGTCGCGCCCCACCTGCACGCCGAGCGCCCGGCGGAGGTCGTTCCGCTGGACGGCAGCGCCGGTCCGATGTGGGTGCACGTCTACCGCCCGTCGGAGACGCATGTGGGGTGCGCCGTCATCGCTCACGGCCGCAACGGCGCGGCCGGGGCACCGCACATGACGCCGATGATCGGCGCGGCGCTGAAGCGCGGCTTCACCGTCGTCGCGCCGGATCTCTGCTGCTCCGCCCACAATGCCAGCGCCGGCGACGCCGGGGACTTCACCATGGCGGCCCATCACGCCGACCTCTGCCGCGTGGTCGACTTCGTCGCGGCGGAGGAGCCGGGCGAGCCCGGCCAGGCACGCGTCCTCGTGGGCCATTCCATGGGCGCCTACGCGGCCGTGCGCATCGCCGCCGAGGGGCATCGGTGGGAGCCGACCGGCGTCGTCGCCGTCTCGCCAGTGATCTCCGGTGCGGCGCTGATCGCGGCGCGCAAGGCGCAGGGCGGCGACGCCCTCGCCGCCCTCTCGCGCGAGCTGCCCGGGGCGCTCGACGAGTGGCGCACCCACGACGTCATCCCCGGCGCCGGCAACGTGCGCATTCCGGCCGCCGTGGTCGTCGGGGCCGACGATACGGTGACGCCGCCGGCCGACGCGGCGAAGCTCGCCAACGCGCTGCCCCGCTGCGTCTGGCGCGACGTGCTGCCGGGCGAGCACCACTGCCCCGTCGGCCCGGACTACATGCGCAGCATGGGGACAGCCTTCGACCGGCTGCTCGCGGCCGCCTGATGGGCGCGCTCGACGACTGGCTCGCCGCACAGGAGACCGCCTCCGCCGGGGCGATGGCCGCGGCGATCTCCGCAACGGGGCTGACGCATCGCCGGCCCGGCTTCGGCCAGTCGGTCGTCCCGGCGGCCGGCTCCGTCCTCGCCTCGCCCGAGGATGCCCACTGGGACCCGGAGCCGGACTACTTCTACCATTGGACGCGCGACGCGGGTGTGGTGATGACGGCCGCCGCGCTGGTGCGGGACGCGGACCCGACCGCCTGGGACCGCCGCTTCGCCGACTACGCCGCCTTCAGCCTCCGGACCGCGACGCGCCCATGGACGGGGCCGAACCCGCTGCGGCCGACGACCGACGCGGCGCACGTGAGGTTCCTGCGCGCCGACGCCGACCTCGCGCTCTCCGGCGACCGGCTGCTGGGCGAGCCCCGCGTGAACGCCGACGGCACGCCGGACTTCGAGGACTGGAGCCGCCCGCAGTTCGACGGGCCGCCGCTCCGCGTGCTCTCCTGCCTCGCCTGGCCTGGCGTTCCGCCGGCGGAGGCGCACGTCCTCCTCGGCCTCGATCTCGCGCACGTCCTCGCCCACGCGGCCGAGCCGGCGATCGGCCCGTGGGAGGATCCGCCCCCCGCCCGCCACGCCTTCACCCTGCTCGCCCAGCGTGCCGCCCTGCGGGCGGGCCGCGACCGGCTGGACACCGGTGCGGCCGACGCGGCCATCGCCCGGATCGACGCCGCGCTCTCCGACCTTTGGGACGGGGAGGCGGGACACATGCGGGCCTCGTCCATCGCGCCGCGGGGGGAGAGCGACGCCAACATCGTCCTCGGCGCCCTGCTGGAGGCGGACGACGCGGCCCCGTTCGGCGTCTGCGACCCGTGGATGATCGCGACCGCCGATCACGTCGAAGCCTGGTCGCGCATGCGCTTCCCGATCGCCACCGAGACCGCGCCGCTCGTCGGCCGGTGGCCGCGCGACGTCTACTTCGGCGGGCACCCGTGGCTGCCGACGAGCTTCGGCTTCGCGGAGTTCTACTACCGCCGCGCCGCCGCTTCGGCGCTGCCGCAGGCGGAGCGCGACCGCTGCCGGGCCCGCGGCGACCTCATCCTGGACGCCGTCCGCGCCGCGTTCCCGGAGCCGGGCGCGCTGCCGGAGCAGTTGGACGGGACGACCGGCGCCCCGGCCTCCTGCCGCAACCTCACCTGGAGCCACGCCGCGCTGATCGCCGCCGCCCACGCCCGCCGCGCAGCGGGCTGAAGCGGGCACAGCGTTCCCCTGCCGGCGCTCACGCAATCGGGGCGGGAGCCTGATCGTTGGTGGGTCCCGAGCCTGCCGGAGGCCGAGGCGGCGCCCGCAGGCGCAGGGGGCCCGGATGAGTGCTAGGCGACCGGGAGCCGCGGGCTGTGGAAGCCGAGGCGGACCAGACCGGTCTGCACCTCCGGGGCTGACATGAAGAGGTCCCAGATCAGCCGGCTGCGATAGTTCTCCAGCATGACGACGATCGGGGCCTGGTCGATGGCGAGCGTTCCGGGCGCGATCCAGTCGCCGCCCGGCTCGAAGGCGTCGACGAGACCGTAGGGGCCCCACAGGCGGTCGCCGAGGTCGTCGACGAAATGGCGCAGTGCCGCCGTCGATTCCGCCGGGACGTAGGGCATCGAGGCGACGGCGGCGGTGGGCGTGATGACGCCGATGTCGTTTGTGGGCGAGTGGGCCGAGTAGCCGATGGTGCTGTCGCTCGCCGTGAGACCCCAGCAGTTGGGGCCATAGCCCTCGAAGCCGCCGGGGTTGGCGATGCAGTGCGCGCGGTTCACCAGGGCGTGCGCGCGCACCTGCTCGCCATAGTCGGCGTACTCGTCCGTCAGGTCGTTCGGGTCGAGACCCAGAAACGAATACTGGGCCATGAAGAGGGGGCCGCCCAGCTCCGGCCCGAGCGGCAGGCGGACACCGTAGTAGCTGTGCCCGTTGCGGAACTGCTCCGCGCGCGCCCAGGAGTCGTGGTAGATCGCCGGGTCGATCGGGTGGGTGGGCGATCCCGCCGCGAGCACGAACGTGATCAGGCATTCGTTCCAGCCGCGGATCGGCAGGCTCTTCGGGGTCCACGGGTGGTGGTCGCTGCGGTGCCACATCAGGCCGTGGTCGGTCTCCCTGACATGCGCCGCCCAGTCCGCCGCACGGTAGAGCCGGTTCACCGGGTCGACGATGTCGTCACGGTCGGGGAAGGCCTGGCGTGCGGTGAGGAGGCCCGCCATCAGGAACGCGGTCTCGACGAGGTCGCCCCCGTCGTCGGTGGGGGTGAAGGGGACGGTGGCGCCCGTCGCCCCGTCCATGAAGTGCGGGAAGATCCCGTGGTGCGCCTCGGCGCCCTCCAGGAAGGCGGCGATGCGGGCGATGCGGTCCGCCACGGCGTCACGCGGCAGCCACTCCCGCGCGGCGCCGACGATCAGCGCCATGATGCCGAAGCCGGTGCCGCCGGTGGTGACGATCGCGCTCGTGTCGTAGCCGAAGCTGCCGGCGCTCCGCTCGCGCGCCATGCCGCTCGCCGGGTGGGCGAAGTCCCAGAAATAGCCGAGCGCGGCGCGGGCGGTGGCGTCGCGCAGCGCGTCGTCGGAGAGGCCCTTTTCGGGGCGGCCGGGGTTAAGCTCGCTCACGTCCGGCTCACGCGTCCCAGTGGATCGGGATGCCCTGCAGGTCGCGCGAGTTGCGGCCGACGCGCAGGACGAAGACGCCCGGGTCCCAGACCCATTCGACGTCGAGCAGCGACTCGCCCATGGCGTAGGCGAGATCCCGCCGGGTGACGTGGAAGACCACCTCCCGGCTCATCCCCGGCTGCAGGGTGATCTTCTCGAAGCCCCGCAGCTCGATCATCGGCCGGGTGATCCGCGCGATCGGGTCGGAGATGTAGAGCTGCACGACCTCGGTGCCGGTCCGCTCACCCTCGTTGGTGACGGTCACGCGCAGCACGGCCACCGCGTCCGGCCCCTTGAGGCGTGCCTCATCGACGGTGGGCTTGCTGTAGGAGAAGCGGGTGTAGGAGAGGCCGAAGCCGAAGGGGAAGAGGCCGGTCGCCGCCGGGATCGTGTCCGGCAGGTCGAGATAGCCGGTCTTGAACTTCTCGAACCGGCCGGGATAGGGCCGCCCCGTGGATTCGGCCTGGTAGTGGACCGGGACCTGCCCGGTGCGGGCGGGGAAGGAGGCGGCGAGCCGGCCGGACGGGTCCGCCTCTCCGGTCAGGATGTCGGCGACGCCGTGCCCCGCCTCGGTTCCGGTGAACCACACGAAGAGCACCGCGTCGGCGAGCTTCATCTCCTGTTCGAGCGCCAACGGCCGTCCGGCCTTCACCACCAGGACGAGCGGTGTGCCGGTGGCGGCCAGGGCCTCGATGAGGACGCGCTGGGGATGCGGCAGGGTGATGTCGGTCAACGACGAGCACTCGCCCGACGCCTCCCGCGCCTCGCCGACCACGGCCACGGTGACATGCGCCGCCCGGGCGGCAGCGACCGCCTCGTCGATCATCATGGTGGCGCTGCGGGTGTCGAGGAAGACGGTCTGGCCGTGCACGTTGAGGCGGTCGGCGAGGATCGGGTCCTCGACGATGTCCGACCCCTTCACACAGGTGATCGGCCCGTCGTGCGCGGCGTGCAGCCCTTCCAGCAGGGTCACCGCCTGGCGGTGGTCGCCGGAAACGGACCAGGTGCCGAGGAGGTTGGTCCGGTCGTCGGCCGCGGCGCCGACCATCGCGATGCGCGAGCCCGGCTCCAGCGGCAGCACGCCGTCGTTCTTGAGGAGGACGGAGCTCTCGGTGATGGACGTGCGCGCCAGCCGGCGATGGGCCGGGGCGAGCGTCGCCTTGGCGGCACGATCGTCGTCGCAGTAGCGGAACGGATCGTCGAAGAGGCCGATGCGCTTCTTCAGCAGGAGGACGCGCCCGCACGCCTCGTCGACGGCCGAACAGATCTCCGCGGCGGAGATCTCGATCCCGCTTTCGGGTCGCGACAGGCCCTCTTTGGCCAGTCTGGGGAGGTGGTTGAGGTAGTCCTCGCCCATCATGTCCATGTCGATGCCGGCGATCAGGGCGAGCCCCGACACCGTCTCGCGGTCGCCGAGGCCGTGGGCGGAGAGCTCCATGATGCCGGTATAGTCGGCCACCATGAGCCCCTCGAAGCCGGCCTTGCCGCGCAGCCAGCCGCGGATCATCTCGCGATGCGCATGCATGGGGCGCTTGTTGAGCGCATTGAACGAACCCATCACCGAGCCCGCGCCCGCCGCGATGCCGGCGCGGAACGGCTCGGCGTAGACGCCGATGGTGTCCTCGGGGGAGAGGCTGGCGTTGTCGTAGTCGCGCCCGCCGACGGCGGCGCCGTAGGCGATGAAGTGCTTCAGGCAGGAGACGACCGTGTCGAGCGCGGTCGGGTCGTCGCCCTCGAAGCCCTTCACCATCGCCTCGGCGTAGCGGGAGGCGAGGTAGGGGTCCTCGCCGGGGCTTTCGGCGATGCGGCCCCAGCGCGGGTCGCGCGCGATGTCGATCATCGGCGCGTAGACGTGGTTGATGCCTTCTGCCGAGGCCTCGATGGCGGCGACGCGTGCGACGTCGTGCCAGAGCTGCGGGTTGAACGCGCAGCCGAGCGCGATGGGCAGCGGGAAGATCGTCCGGTGGCCGTGGATCACGTCCTCGGCGAAGAAGAGGGGGATCCCGTGGGCGGAGCCGGCCAGGGCGATCTCCTGCCAGGCGCGGACGGACCGGACCGACTTCGTGCCGAAGAGGCCGCCGAGCTGACCGGCTTCGAGGCGGCCCTGAACGTTGCGGACGGCGGGGCTTCCGGTCTCCGGACCCTCGCCGGCGCTCAGGAGGTTGAGCTGGCCGATCTTCTCGGCCAGCGTCATCCGCTGCAGCAGCGCAGCGACAAAGTCATGGTCGGACATGGGTTGGTTCGCTAAGCCCTATTCGGCTGCGATCTGATCGACCGCTGGTGCCGCGTGACCTAGTGCGTGAATGTCCGCGATGCCATCCTCGATGTAGAGAATCTTGTCGTAGTAGGCCTTGCCGCCGGGGGCCACGGGCGGCTCCGGGGTGTGCATGATCGAGATGACGATGGCCTTCGGCAGGTTCTCCGCCAGCAGCCGGTGGAACTCCAGGGTGGCGAGCGGATCGAGCGCCGCACAGGCCTCGTCGAGCAGCAGCACGTCGGGCTTCTGCAGGATGATCCGTGCCAGGACGAGCCGCTGGCGCTGGCCGCCGGAAAAGACGTTGTTCCAGGGCTTGCCGTGGTGCAGGTCGTCGTCGAGGTTGGCGATGAACTTGCCGAGGCCGACTTCCGCCAGCGCTGCCGCGACCTGGATGTCGCTGAAGCGCGAGGGGAAGTCGGGGTAGGTGACGAGCTCCTTCAGCGTCAGGCGGGTCGGCAGGTCCGGGTCCTGGCCGGCGAAGAACATCTTCGCGCCGGTCGGCAGGACGATGTCGCCCGTGCCGTAGGGCCACAGGCCGGCGATCGCCTTCATCAGGCTCGATTTGCCGCACCCGTTCTGGCCACGGACGTAGGCCCAGTGACCGGGACGGATGTTGATCTGCGGCACGGTCAGGAACGGCGCGCTGTCCTTGCCGCGGTGGTGCAGGGCGACGTTCTTCAGCGTCAGGCCGAAGTGGGGGTCCTGCGACAGGTGGCGGAACTTGTGGACGCCGGTCTGGCTGTAGAATTCGGTCTGGTCGGACGCGACCTCGATGGCCTCGGCGACCTCCGAGAGGCGGACGGCGTTGGCCTTCAGGGTGGCGATTGCGGGCATGACCTGGATGAACCAGGAGCAGTCCTCGATCAGCTCCGCGGCCAGCTCGGACGTCGCCGAGTAGGCGCGGAAGGTCAGCGCGCCGGAGAGGTAGCCCGGCAGCGCTGGCAGGTACGAGACCAGCCGCTTCGACAGGAAGTTGTAGCTGTTGGTGAACATCATGAACCCGGCCTGGGTGATGTTCATCCGGTGCCAGACCTCGTCGATGCCGCGGTACAGCTTGCCGTTGGTCTGCTCCTGGACGCGCTGGCCGCCCGAGATCGCGAGCTGGCCGGAGCGGCCCAGCATCTCGTTCAGCTCGCCGCGCCACGTGCCGTCGCGGGCCTGCCGCTCCAGCGTCTGGCGCTCCAGGACGCGGCCGAGGAGCCAGGCGCAGAAGGTGCCCAGCGGGACGTAGAGGGCGATGACGACCGCGACCAGCAGGGCCGAGCCGTACTCGCCGGGCGAGAAGGTCAGCGCGGCGCCGACGGTCGCGCCGAACGCGTCGGTGGCGGCGGCGCCGGCCGCGGCGAACCAGCGCTCCAGGAACGGCACCTCGACCGAGCGGGAGATGATCGCCGAGGAGACGAAGTAGATCGACGTGACCGAGCCCCAGACGCCCATGGCGAGGCCGATGATGCCGCCGAACATGTTGTTCGTGCACTCGTCGACGCGCTGGTCGACGTTGTCAGGCATGCGGCCGACCGCGCCCGGCGCCGCGTCGCGGTTCGACATCAGGTTCATCGCGATGTGGTTGCGGCCGAGCATCGCGGAGGAGAACTGCGCCTGGGTCCAGCCGCGCGCCTTGCGGTGCAGCGATGCCGAGACGAAGTGGCGGAAGCCGATGGCGCCGTAGCGGGCGAGGTAGATGCCGCCGAAGGCGGCGACCGCCATCATCAGCACGGCGACCGGGTCCGTCCCCTCGGTCGGGGTGTGGAACGAGACGATGGAGTTGAGGAAGTCGGCGCTCGCCGTGGCAGCCCAGACGCTGGACTTGGAGATCAGCGTAGTGATGGCGAAGACGGCGATCGTCAGCGACCAGGCCTCGGCCCAGCGCTCGGACGTCCAGTAGGCGGACAGAAGGCCCCAGAACCCGCGCATGCCGGAGACCGGAGTCTTGCCGGGACGGCGCAGCGGCTGCCGCAGCTTCGGATGAGCCCGGCCGAAGGCGTATAGGAGCGGCAGGACCGAAAGGCCGACGCCCCACGTGATCGCCATGGCCGTGCCGGCCCAGGTGGAGAGATACGAGAGGCCGGAGAACATCGCGCCGGGGGCATCGACGAGGAGGAGGTGGAGTACGACCGCCATAATCGCCGCCGTCCCGGCCGCAGCCAGGACGCTTTGCCCTTCGGTTAATCGTGACGCCCAGATCGACGGACGAAACTTCATCGTCATCCAGCCCCGTTTAAACTGCGCACACATAGGGCCGCGCGGTGTGACCCAGCCTCTCCCCAGCCTCTGCCGAGCCTATCTTTCCGGCGCCTCAAGGTTGCCCTTATCACGCCTAGAATGCGACAGCCTTGCCACTTAGGAAAGCTTTGCCAGATATAGTCCCGGAGTTTTTGGGGAACTGTGTTTGAAATCACACGAGTTTCTCAATGCCCCGTTCATCACGCCACGCCGTTGGTTGATGCCCGATTAATGCCGGCAAGCCACTGATTCTTCTGGAACAACTTCCCGTGATCGAAGGCTGCGCCGGCGGCGCGCCCGGGTCACATTTGCGGCAATGGCGCGATTCCGTCGTGCTTTTAGGCAGTTCCCGGTGGTTCCGACCCGGTCGCGAGGGCCGCTACACACGGTTGTACCGACCGTGTGGGGAGCGGAGACGACCTCGAAATGAGGCGATCCGGCCATACTTCGCGAGTGCGCTGTCGCCGGGACGACACACCTCCTCCTGCCGGTCGCGCACGGCTCGGCGCTACCGTCTCGGGAGCCCGCTCGGGACGATCCGGGCGGATCTGCAACCCTCCTTCCGGTTCCTCGCATCCGCATCGTTGGTGCCGCAGGAGGGCGTGCCGGCATGGCCACCTCCCGCCCTGTTTCGTCAGAAAACGCCGCCGCGGTGCCCTTCATGGCGCCCGGCGTTGCCGCCCTGCCGGGCGGGCCGTGCTTGCGGCGAGGGCAAAAAGCTCCGGCGGGATCAAAGTATTGATCGGATGATAGGGCCACGGCGGACCGCCGGGCCATTCCCGGATGGGTCGGAACATCCGGCCGCTCGCGGCGGTCCCGCGGGCATCGGTGGGCCGGAACCGGCCGGTCCCGGTGCAGGTCGGCGGGTTCGGGCGAGGCGAACGTGTGGTTGCCGGCGGGAGGCGCGCCGCCCCTTCGCAGTCCGGTCCGCCGCCGCGTCGGAACGCCCTGGGCGCCGCCGTTCGCGGCACGAATGCATTCACTGTCGCGTGGCGCGGCAAGAATATTGCCCGATTGTTACCGTAATTTTGCCGTGACGAAGGCTGCGGAGCAACATTCGGTCAGGCCAGGGCTGTTACAGGCACTCGGTGGCCTAAATGCAGTATGGCAGAATTTACAGATCAAGAATAAGTGATTGTGGATAGAATTTGAGCGTATCCTGTATGTAGGGCGCAGGGTGTGAACTTAAAGTATATTTCTAGATCGGCGCAACATGCCGCGCCAACTCGACATTGTTTTTGCGTTCAGTGTGCGCGGAGGTGAAACATCTTGCCGCCATCGTCCCGGCGGCGGCGCGCCCCTGACGGCGCGCCGGGCCAACCGCGGTCAGCGCGCGACGGAGCGCTGGCGGCCGTAGATGAGCAGCATCGTGATGATGACGGTACCGTAGATGATCTGGCGGTACGCCTCTTCCATCTGCATCACGTTCAGAACGCTCTGCAGGAGGACGATCAGGATCACGCCGATGACGGTGCCGGAATAGCGTCCTTGCCCGCCGAGGATTGTCGTCCCGCCCAGGACGACCGCGGCGATGGACGGCAATAAGTATTGGTCGCCCATCGCCTGGAAGGCGCGCGCCGAATAGCCGGCGAGGGACATCCCCGCGATCACCGCGCACAGCGAGCACATCAGGAACGCCGCCATGATGACGAGCCGCGTCTTCACGCCCGACAGGTAGGCGGCGGCCTCCTGGTTGCCGATCGCGTACATGTACCGGCCGAGGGCTGTGCGGGTCAGCACGAAGACGAGCGCCGCCGAGACCAGCGCCCAGAGGACCACCGAGTGCGGCACCCCGAGGGTGCGGTCGGCGCCGAGGAAGACCATCACGTCCGTCGCCGCGCTCTGCGGCGCGTGCCCGCCCGTCAGCATGACCATCAGGCCGAGGAGCACGGTGTTCATGCCGAGGGTGAAGATCATCGACGGCACCCGCAGGAACGCGACGCCGAATCCGTTGACGAGCCCCACCGCCAGGCCGAGCGCGAGCCCGGCGAGGTCGCCCATCACGCCGCCGATGGCGGTGGCGATCATCGCCCCGGAGGTCATCGTCCAGGGCACCGAGAGGTCGATGTGGCCGAGCAGGATGACCATCATCATGCCGGCCGCGGTGATCCCAAGGAACGCGCCGGAGTGGAGCTGCAGGACGAGGTAGTTGGGCGACAGGAAGGTCGCGGTGCCCTGCGTCTTCAGCGTGTAGGCGGTGCCGACCGCCAGGATCAGCACGATGAAGACGAGGCCGATGACGATCGGCAGGTCGAGCCGGAAGCCCGGGCGGCGGGACGGCATGGACGGAGAGCTCATCGGTCCGGACCTCAGGTAAAGAGCGAGAGGCGGTTCTTGACGCGCAGGACGCGCGCCGCGCCGAGGCTGACCGCAAGGAGGAGGATGAGACCCTCGAAGAGGGGCTGGAGCAGCGGATCGGCGACGAAGCCGATCGCGGCGCCTTCCGGGATCACGCGGAAGATGAACGTGATCGAACGCAGCACCAGCGCCCCGAAGATGGTGCCGATCACCCCGCCGGTCCCGCCGTAGAGCGACGTTCCGCCGATCACCACCGCCGCGATGGAGCGGAGAGTGTACTCCGCCGCCTGGGGCGCGTCGGCGTTGCCGGATCCCATCTGCAGCGTCAGGTAGACTCCGGCGCAACCGGCGAAGAAGCCGGCGAGCGTGAAGGCGGCGATCTTGGAGCGGTCGACGTTGAGGCCGGACATGTACGCCGCCTGCTCGTTGGAGCCGACCGCGTAGCAGCCGCGGCCGAGCACGGTGGCGCGGAACGGCAGCCACACCAGGAAGACGATGAGGGCGAGGAAGATCGCCTGCATCGGCAGGAGGCCGATGGGGCCGACGTCTTCCCAGAGGCCGAAGGTGTAGCCGAGCTCGTTGATGTCGTTGGTGAGCGCCCAGGCGATGTCGGCGTTGACGTTGCCGCCGGGCGTCGGCCGCAGGATCAGCGCCGCGCCGAGGTAGATCGCACCGGTGGCGAGCGTCGCGATGATCGGCTGGATGCGGCCGTAGACGATGACGCAGCCGTTGAAGAAGCCGCACGCCGCGCCGAGCGCCAGCGCGCCGACGACCCCGGCGAGGACCGACCCGCCGCTCTCTGCCATCACCACCGAGCCGAAACAGTTGGTGAAGGTCATGAGGGGGCCGACCGAGAGGTCGAGGCCGCCGACGAGGACGGCCATCGTCTGCGCCATGCCGACGAAGATAAGCGCCAGCGTCTCGTTGGCGTTCTGCAGGACGACGTTGATGCCCCAGTTCGGGTGCAGCACCGCGTATGTGCCGTAGAGGACGCCGAACAGCGCGATCGCGAGGAGGATGCCGGCGTTGTAGCGCACGAAACGGTCGAGGGCGCTCATGCGGCCGCTCCCGACAAGTTGAGGGCGGCGGAGACGATGTTGGTCTCGGTGATGTCGTCACCCGCGAGCTCGCTGACGACGCGGCCCTCGTACATGACGAGCACCCGGTCGCAGCAGCCGATCAGCTCGGCATAGTCGGTGGTGTAGAGGACGACGGCCGCGCCCTGGTCGGCGAGGCGGCGCAGGAGGGCGTAGATCTCCTCCTTGGTGCCGACGTCGATGCCGCGCGTCGGGTCGTTGAGGAGGATGATGCGCGGGTTCGTCAGCAGCCACTTGGCGATGACGACCTTCTGCTGGTTGCCGCCGGACAGCGTCGCCACGGGCGAGCCGAGGTCGCCCACCTTGATCTGCATCTCCGCCACCATGCGGCGGATGTTCTCGGCCTCCGCCGCGCGGTCGATGACGACGCCCTTCGTGACGCTCCCCAGCGAGGCGGCGGTGATGTTCTCGCCGACGCTCATCGGCAGCATCAACCCCTCCGTCTTGCGGTCCTCGGGGATGAGCGCCATGCCGATCTCGGGGCGCTTGGCCGCGGACGGCGAGCCGATGCGCTGCGGCGCGCCGTCGATCTTCACCGTCCCGCCGACCGAGGCGAGGACGCCGAAGAGCGCCAGCAGCAGCTCGCGCTGGCCCTGTCCGTCGAGCCCGCCGATGCCGACGATCTCGCCCCGTCCGACCGACAGCGACACGCCGTTGAGGGCGGGCGGGAAGGTGAGGTTCTCCGCCTCGAGGATCAGCGGCGGCGGGGCGATGCGTCTGGGCTTCGCCGGGTAGACGTTGGCCCACTCGCGGCCGATCATCATCTGCACGATCGCGTCGTCCGAGTGCGTGCCCTTGGCGAAGGTGTCGACGCGCTGGCCGTTGCGGAAGACCGACAGCGTGTCGGCCAGCTCCTCGATCTCGTGCATGCGGTGGGAGATGTAGAGGAGGGCGAGCCCGTCGGCCCGCAGCTTGTGAAGGATCTCGTAGACCTTTTCGACATCCGCCGCGGTCAGCGCCGAGGTCGCCTCGTCGAGGATGAGGAGGGTCGGGTCGCGGCCCAGCGCCTTGGCGATCTCGACCATCTGCCGGCGCGACAGCGGCAGGTCGCGGATGCGGGTCGACGGGTTGATGTCCTCGCAGCCGACGCGCGCGAGGAGCGCCTCGGCGCCGCGGCGCTGGGCGCGCCGGTCGATCAGGCCGAGCCGGGTGCGGGGCGGGTCGGTGATGAAGATGTTGTCGGCCACCGTGAGGTCCGGCAACAGCGACAGCTCCTGGAACATGCAGACGATGCCGGCGGCCGTCGCCTCCTGCGGGGAGGCGAAGGCGCGTGGCGTGCCGTCGACGACGAGCGTGCCGGTATCCGGCGTCACGACCCCCGAGGCGATCTTGATGAGGGTGGATTTGCCGGCGCCGTTCTCGCCCAGCACGGCATGGATCTCGCCGCGGCGGGCGACGAAATCCACGTCCGTGAGGGCTTTCACGCCACCGTAGGCCTTGGAGATGCCGCGCATCTCAAGGAACGGGGTTTGAGGCTCGCTCATCGACGGGGCCGGTCTCAGTTGTCTTTCTCGGACTCGGCCATGATCTCCGGCGCCGTGATGTTGACGTTGCACGGCGGGAACTCGTTCGGCGTGAAGAAGTCGTCGGGGAGGTTGGACCAGTAGTTCACGCCGTCCTCGACCGTCTCGAAATCGACGGAGGGGATCGGCACCGAGATCATCTGCGGCATGACGTTGCCCTGCAACGCCTCGAGGGCGGCCTTGATGGAGATGGCGACGAGGCCGGGCGACTGGCCGTAGGACAGGCCGATCAGGCCCTCGCCCGAGTGCTCGGCGATCTGCTTGCGGAAGCCGTTCTCGGCCTCGCCGGCGATCGGCACGAACGGGTGGCCGGCGGCCATCATCGCCTGCACCGTGCCGTTGGTGCCGCCCTGGGAGAAGACGCCGTCGAAGTGGCCGTGGACGGCGATCGCGTCGGCGGTGACGCGCTGGGAGTCGCCCGGCGCCCAGTTGCCGACGACCTCGACGATCTCGAAGTCGTTGCCGTCCGCCTCCATCACGGAGCGGAAGCCCTCGTGTCGGTCCCGGTCGACCGAGTTGCCGGGGACGCCGCGCACCTCGAGGATCTTGCCCGACTTGCCGACGTGGTCGATCAGCCAGTTCGCGGACATCACGCCCATGGCGTACTGGTCCTCGTTGACCTGCATGACGTCCTTCGAGTCGAGGAGGCCGTCGAAGGGGACGAGGACGACGTCGTTGCGGTTGGCGAGGCGGATGACGCGCTCGAAGCCGGTCGGGCTGTTGGCGATGGTGATGATCGCGTTGTAGCCCTGATTGATGAAGTCCTCGATGGCGCCCATCTGCGCCGCGGCGTCCGTCCCGACCGAGACGACCTTGAGGTCGGAGACCAGCGGGGCGATCTCCTCCTGCTCGACGAAGGCCTTGGCGGTCTTGATCATCTGGATGCGCCAGATGTTGCCGACGAAGCCGTTCACGACCGCGACCTTGAAGGGGCCTTCCTTGGCCGGCCACTGGAAGTGGGCCGTGTCCTCCGCCCACGGGGCGAAGCATTCGGGCATGTAGCCGGGGCCGTCGACGGTCTTGGGGCGCGCGTCGGCCGCGGTGGCGGCCAAAACGAGGGCGCTCGCCATCGTGGCGCACGCCATCATCCGCTTGATGGGCATCGTGTTTCCTCCCGTTTTCGACATTCGAGGTCGTTTTCGTTTGAGCGTTCGAACGCCGCTCATTTGGCCGGAATGTTAAAGCAGCCGGCGCAGGGTGTGGAAATCGGGTCCGGCACGGTGAGCGTGTGCCGGAGGGACGGCGCATATCCTTCAGTCTGATTTTAAAGGCGAAGTGGCCGGATTCCGGTGGGACCGGGGCGGCTCCGCACTACGCGAGCCGCAGGCCAGGGACAGGGTGACGGGGACGGTGGAGAGGGCGATGGCGCGGTGGTTGATGCTGGACGTCGACGGGGTCGTCGTGAACGGGCGCCCCGGGGACGGCGGGTCGTGGGCCACGGACATCGAACGCGATCTCGGCATTTCGCCGGACGCCCTCCAGAGCGTCTTCTTCGCCGCGCACTGGGACGCGATCGTGACCGGCCGTGCCGACCTCGGCGACGTTCTGGAGGCCTGCCTGCCCGCGCTGTCGCGCTCGGTCACCGCCGTGGACGTCATCGACTACTGGTTCGCCCGGGATTCGGCGGTGGACGAGGCTGTCCTCGCCGACTGCGACGCCCTGCGCGCCGGCGGCACGCGCATCGCGCTGGCCACCAACCAGGACCACAGGAGGGCCGCCTACCTGATGGACCGCCTCGGCCTCGGCCGGCACGTCGATGCCATGGTCCATTCCGCCGCCCTCGGCGCGCGAAAGCCGGACCGTGCGTTCTTCGATGCGGCGGCGGTGCGCGTCGGTGCGGACCCGGGCGACCTCGTCCTGGTCGACGATACGGCCCGCAACGTCGATGCGGCGCGCGAGGCCGGCTGGAGGGCGATCCATTGGACGAAGGGGGCGCGCCTGGCCCGTCTCGTCGCGGGCTGACCGCGTCCGGCCGGGCGCCGCCGGGTCCGGAGCCCGGCGGCGCCTGCGGGAACCGGGCCTAGAAGGCCGGCACCGTCTGGCGGCGCTTCTGCATCGCGATCACCAGCGCGATGATCAGGAAGGCCGGGATGTAGAAGAGCTCCTTCGGAAGCCGCTCGGTCGGCGTCTGCACCGACTCCAGGATCACCGGCTCGTCGGCATAGAAGTCGAAGTCCTGCGACAGGTAGGCGAACGGGGTGGCGGGGAACGGCTCCTCCACTGTGACCCGGTCGCCGTCCTCCATGAACTCGAGGCCGATGTCGGCGAGGCGGTCCTGCCCGGTCGCGCCTTCGCCCGGCCGCACCACGAGGTAGATCGATGGCCGCTGGTCCGGGTTGTTGAAGTCCGTCCCCTCGAGCTGGAGGCGCATGATGGTCCCGGGCTCGACCTGCTCGGCCACCTTGTAGACCTCGCTGCCGGGATGGATCGCGTAGGGCGGCTGGACCATGTCGAGCGCGAGGCCCGGCCGGAACAGGAGCCCCGCGGCGAGGAGGAGCAGCACCGTCTCGAAGATGTTGTTCTTGGTGAAGAAATAGCGCTGCGTGGCGGCGGCGAAGGCGAGCATCGCGACCGTGGCGATGATGAACGCCTTGATCCCGGTGAAGACGTCGACGAACTGGGCGACCGGCTTCCCGTCGACGAACACCACGTGCATCAGCAGCAGCTCGGTGTTGAAGATGAACAGGAACGGCAGGAGCGCGGTGCGGATGTCGTACCCGAAGCCCTGGAAGCCGGTCTTGATCGGGTCGCCGCCGGATATGCCCGCCGCGGCGTAGGCCGCGAGGCCGACGGGTGGCGTGTCGTCGGCCAGGATGCCGAAGTAGAAGACGAAGAGGTGCGCCGCGACGGCCGGGATGATCAGCCCTTCCGACGCCGCCAGCGAGATGATCACGGGCGCCATCAGGGACGACACGACGATGTAGTTCGCCGTCGTCGGCAGACCCATGCCGAGGACGAGGCTCATGATCGCGACGAGGACGAGCATCGCCATCAGCGAGCCGCCCGCGAGCTGCTCGATCAGCGCGCCGACGACCTGGTGCGCGCCGGTCAGCGAGATGGTGCCGACGATGATGCCGGCGGCGCCCGTGGCGACCGCGATCGGGATCATGTTGCGCGCGCCGCCGACCATGCCGTGGAAGAACTCGTCGAGCCCGCGCATGAAGCCGGCGCCGATGCCCTTGCCGCCGCGCAGGACGGCTTTGATCGGATGCTGCGTGAGGGCGATGAAGATCATCGCGGCAGTCGCCCAGAAGGCGGAGAGCCCCGGCGACAGCCGCTCCACCATCACGAGGTAGAGCAGGATGATGATCGGCAGGATGAAGTGGAGCCCGGTCAGAACCACCGCGCCGGCCCGCGGCATCTCGTGCAGCGGGGCGTCCGGATCGTCGATGTGGAGGTCCGGACGGGCGGCCGCGATGATCAGGCACAAGAGGTAGAAGGCGAGGAACATCAGCGAGGCCGTCAGCAGCCCCGCCCCGGGGAACTGCGCCCGCAGGAAGCCGAGCGCGTAGTGCACGAAGAAGCCCAGCGCCGCGATCGCGATGAAGCCGACCAGGAAGCCGCCGAACTTGCGCGCGGTCGACCGGGCCTTGGTGTCGGCATGGGGCGGCAGGCCCTTGAGGCCGAGCTTCAGGGCCTCGAGGTGCACGATGTAGAGGAGGGCGATGTAGGAGACGACCGCCGGCAGGAAGGCGTAGACGATGAGGTCGGTGTAGGGCGTGCCGGTGAACTCGGCGATCAGGAAGGCCGCCGCGCCCATCACCGGCGGAGTGAGCTGGCCGTTGGTGGACGAGGCCACCTCGACCGCGCCCGCCTTCTCGGCCGGGAATCCGGTCTTCTTCATCAGCGGGATCGTGAAGGTGCCGGTCGTCACCACGTTGGCGATCGACGAGCCGGAGTAGATGCCGGAGAGGCCCGAGGCGACCACCGCGGCCTTCGCCGGACCGCCGCGCAGGTGGCCGAGGAGGCCGAACGCGATCTGGATGAAGAAGTTGCCCGCGCCCGCCCGCTCGAGGATCGCCCCGAACAGCACGAAGAGGAAGATGAGCGTCGCCGAGACGCCCAGCGCGACGCCGAAGACGCCTTCGGTCTGCATCCAGAAGTGCCACATCGCCTTGCCGTAGGAGGCGCCGGCCCAGCGCATCACGTCGGGGAAGATGTCCGACGAGCCGAAGAAGACGTAGGCGAGGAAGACCGACACCACGATGAGGAGCGGCAGGCCGAGCGCGCGGTAGACCGCGACGCCGACCAGCACCATGCCCGTTGTCGACACGATGAGGTCCGTGGTGGTCGGAAGTCCGGAGCGGCGGGCGATCTGGTCGGCGAAGATGACGAGGTAGAGGCAGACGAAGGCGCCGAGCGCGGCGAGGAGGAAGTCGTACCAGGGAATGCGGTCGAGCCGCGCCTTCGGGAAGAGGGGGAAGGCCATCGCCACCAGCACCAGCGCGAAGGCGAGGTGGATGGCGCGGATTTCCGTGTTGTTGAAGATGACGTGGAAGGGGACGGCCTTCTGCAGGATGAACGGCAGCGGCGAGATCACGTAGAGCTGGAACAGCGACCAGATGAACGCGATCCCCGGGATCAGCCAGGCCTGCCAGCCCACCGGGTTGCGGGCGCCGGTGTCGACCGATGCGACGAGTTCATCGCCGGACGTCGCCGCGCCCGGCGCATGGGGTGATGTGGTGTGGGTCGTCATCGGCCACTTCCCTTTGTCTCTCCGCCCACGGTCGCCGCTTTCGCTTCGCGTCCCTTTGGCACCGGCCAGCGTTCCATGCTTTTCATCTGAGTCAAAGAGGTTTTCTTTTCTGCGAAGACGGAGGACGGCATGGCGTTCGAGGGTGGCATCGAGGCAACAAATTCAGAGGATCAGGCCGCCCTGGGGCTGTTGCGCTTTTGGATCGATGCAGGACCGGAGCGCTGGTTCGACCGCTCCGACCCGTTCGACACGTCGTGCGGCGACTACCTCGCGATGTGGGAAAAGGCGCGGGAGGGTGCGTTCGACGCGTGGACAGCGACGGCGGCGGGCAGCCTCGCGCTGATCATCCTGCTCGACCAGATTCCGCGCAACGTGTTCCGTGGCGACCCGCGCCAGTTCGCGGCCGACGGCAAGGCGCTGGCGGTGGCGCGGCGGGCGGTGGCGAAGGGCCACGACCGGACGCAGACCTGGCCGATGCGCAACTTCTTCTACCTGCCGTTCCAGCACGCGGAGGACGTGGCCGCGCAGGAGGAGGGGCTCGACCTCTACCGCCACGGCGCGCCGCAGGACATCTACTACTATGCGCTGGTCCACGCCGATGCGATCCGCCGGTTCGGCCGCTTCCCGCATCGCAACGCCGTCCTCGGGCGCGAGACGACCGAGGCGGAGAAGGCCTACCTGGCCTCGGGCGGCTTCGGCGCCTGAGGCAACGGCCGAGGTCGCCGCGAGCGGCCCCGGGTGGCGCCCTTGGCGCCGGCGCCGGATCGTGCCCGGCGGCTCAGGTGTAGAGCCGTTCGCCCTCGAGGCCCTTGTAGAGACCGGCGACCTCGTCGGCGTAGCCGTTGAAGAGCTGGGTGGGGATGCGTTCCTCCGAGCCGAGGGGCATCTCCGTCGCCTGGCTCCAGCGGGGGTGCGGCACCTCGGGGTTCACGTTGGCCCAGAAGCCGTACTCGTTGGCGGCGAGCTTCTCCCAGAACGAGACCGGGCGCTGGTCGGTGAACGTGAAGCGCACCAGCGACTTGATCGACTTGAAGCCGTACTTCCACGGCAGCGCCAGGCGGAGCGGAGCACCGTTCTGCTTCGGCACCGGCTTGCCGTAGACGCCGGTGACCATGAAGGCGAGCGGGTTGGTCGCCTCCTCGATGGTGACGCCCTCGGTGTAGGGCCAGGGGTACCAGGACTGACGCTGGCCGCTCGCCACCTGCGGGTTCTCGAACGTCTGCATCAGGACGTACTTGGCGCCGGCCTTCGGACGGGCGAGCTTGACGAGCTCGGCCATCGCGAAGCCCGACCACGGCACCACCATCGACCACGCCTCGACGCAGCGGTGGCGGTAGATCCGCTCCTCGAGCGGCATCTGGCGGATCAGGGTGTCGATGTCGACCGTCTGCTCCTCCTCGACCATGCCGTCGAGGATGACGGTCCAGGGACGGAGGGGGAGCTTCTGGGCGCCGTCGTAGATGCGTTTATGGGACCCGAACTCGTAAAAATTGTTGTAGGTTGTGGCGAGACCTTCGTCGGTCAGCGGCCGGCCGCCGGTGTACGCCTCGTTCCTCTGGACGGGGTAGAGGTCGGTGGTCGGGTCGGGCTCGGTGTCGGTCGGCGGGGTGTTGGCGCCGAACAGGTTGTCCAGCAGTCCGGCGTGTGCGGACGGTGCGGCGAGCGCCGCGCCGATCACGCCGAGGCCGGCCGACTTGATGAGCGAGCGACGAGCAAGGAAGATCGATTCAGGCGTCGCCGCACGCTCGGGGAGCGCCCATCTAGGCTTGATGAAATTCGGCATGTTGCGCCCCTTCACATTGGCTTCGCAAAGTGTGCTCAAACTAGGGTCGAGTGGTGAACCCTCAAATGAAGCTTACGTGAGGGTCGACCTGAAGGATGATACGGGCGTGTTGCGTCGAACAGCCAAGATTTTCGCGGTGCTGCTGGCCGCGGTCGCTATAATCGTGTGTGCGGTGCTTTCCAGCGCAGCCAGTCTCGTGATTCTGCTCGTGGCGGGAGCGTTCGTGCTGCGACCTCGCGCCGCGCACGCCGGAATCGTCGCGCAAGTGGAGGACGAGGCGGGCGCGCCGCTGTCCTCCGACGCCAAGGCGCTGCTCGACACTTCGCCCGATGCGTGCATCGTCATCTCGCAGGACGCGACCATCCTGTGGGTCAATCGCGCCGCGCGCGAGCAGATGGGCATCGTCAGCATCGGCAGCCCCATCTCCTTTGCGCTGCGCGTGCCCGAGCTGGTGCGCGCCGTGGAGCGGGCGGGCCGCTCCGGCCTGTCCGAGCGTGCCCGCTGGGCCGAGAAGGTGCCGACCCGGCGCTACTACGAGGCGTTCATCTCGCCGCTGGAGCTGACGGGGGAGGGGGGCGAGCCGGTGCAGGCGATGGCCGTCTACGTCCACGACCTCTCCGAGCAGCAGCGTCTCGAGCGCATGCGCGAGGACTTCGTCGCCAACGCCAGCCACGAGCTGCGCACCCCGCTCGCCTCGCTGACCGGCATGATCGAGACCCTGCAGGGCCCGGCGCGCGAGGACGCCAAGACGCGGGACCAGTTCCTCGCCCTGATGCGCGAGCAGGCGGACCGCATGAAGCGCCTCACCGACTCGCTCCTGTCGCTGTCGCGGATCGAGATGCGCAGCCACGTGCGCCCGACGGAGATCATCGACTGCGCCGAGATCACCCGTTACGCGGTGGAGATGACGCGCGGCATCGCCGACGAGGCGAACGTCACGCTGGAGCTCGCCGTGGCGGAGGAGACGCTGCCGATCCGCGGCGATTCCGACGAGATGGTGCAGGTGCTGAACAACCTCATCGAGAACGCGGTGAAGTACGGCAGCGAGGGCGGGCGCGTGCTGATCGGTGCGGCGCGGGAGGACACCGTGTCCGGCCCGGTGGTGGCGATGTCGGTGCAGGACTTCGGCAAGGGCGTCCCGCCGGAGCATGTTCCGCGGCTGACCGAGCGCTTCTATCGCGTCGACATCGAGGAGTCGCGGGCGCGGCGCGGGACCGGGCTGGGGCTGGCGATCGTGAAGCACATCATCAACCGCCACCGCGGCCGGCTGACGGTGAGGAGCCAGCTCGGCGCCGGCTCGACCTTCACCGTGCGCATCCCGCTGGCAGAGGTGCCGGAGCCCGTGTCCCGGCCCGACTGACGCGCGCAGGGCCCCGGCGGATACTCTGCAGACAAGGTTTTTCCATAAAGGCCCGCACTCCAATAAGTTAACGCTGACGGGCCGGAGTCGACCGGGAGCAGCAGGCCATTCCTCGCCCGGATCCCGCCTTGCCGACCCGTTTGGGGCCGAACCGCAGGGTTGCGAACGTGCGGATTGCGACGCTAGGATGTGAGCAATCGTCACACAACTTCGGATAAGGTTCGGCTGAGCCCCGAGTTTGATATTAATTTCAGTAACTTACGCCGTCATATAAACTTCACCGGACTGACACAGTAACGTTTTGTCCGCTCTCTACCTCGGGGCCCAGACACGGGGCGGGACGAACACACGTGGTTCGCGCGCCGTGCCCTTGGAAAAACGAGTTCAACTCGAGGGAGCATCCCTGTGAAATTCACCAGCATCGCCGCGCTCGCGGCGGCCGGCGCGCTCGTCGCCACCGGCGCGGCCGCCCAGTCCCGTGACACGATCCAGATTGCCGGCTCCTCCACGGTTCTGCCGTTCGCGTCGGTGGTCGCCGAAGAGTTCGGCAACGCCTATCCCGAGTTCAACACCCCGGTCGTGGGTTCGGGTGGCTCCTCGGGCGGTCTGCGCCAGTTCTGCCAGGGCGTTGGTGAGAACACGATCGACATCGCCAATGCGTCGCGCCGCATCCGCCAGAAGGAAGTGGACGCGTGCAACGAAGCCGGCGTCGACTCGATCGTCGAGATCAAGATCGGCTACGACGGCATCGTCTTCGCGTCCGACATCAGCACCGGTCACTTCCAGCTGACCCCGGCGCAGCTCTACCAGGCGCTCGCCGCCGAGGTTCCGGTCGACGGCAAGCTCGCCGCCAACCCGTACACCAACTGGAACCAGATCGACGCCGCGCTGCCGGACCAGGAGATCACCCTCGTGATCCCGGGCACCAACCACGGCACCCGCGAAGTGTTCGAAGAGAAGGTCGTCCTGCCGGGCTGCGAGTCCTTCGAGGCGATCGAGGCCCTTGGCGACGCCGCCGAGGAGAAGTGCCTGGCCCTGCGTCAGGACGGTCGCGTGATCGAGGTCGCCGGCGACTACACCGAGACGCTCGGCCGTCTCGACGCCCAGCCGAACGCCGTCGGCGTCTTCGGTCTGTCCTTCTACGACCAGAACCGTGACCGCCTGCAGGTTGCCACCATCGACGGTGTCGAGCCGTCCATGGAGACGATCGCCACCGGCGAGTACCCCGTGTCCCGTCCGCTGTACTTCTACATCAAGGGTCAGCACATGGACGCCATCCCGGGCCTCGCCGACTACGCCCTGTTCTTCGTCTCCGAGGACATCTCGGGCGACGGCTCGCCGCTCTCCGACATGGGCCTGATCCCGCTCTCGGCCGACGAGCGCGACGCCCAGATCGACAAGATCGAGAACAAGACCAACGTCGAGCTCTAAGGGCTGACGGTCGCGGGGGGCCGTCACGGAACCCCGCATGACTACCGACGCCGACCGCACGATGCGGTCGGCGTTTGCATGGCGCGCTTTGCCACACTCACGACGCCGACGACGGCTACCTCTCGGGGCCGTGTCCGTAGCAACGCCGAGCGAAGGTTTGGCCCAGACGTGAACACAATGATATCCCTAGCGATCATTCTGATCGTTCTGAGCTTCGTCTACACGTGGGGGGCCAGCGCCAGTCGCCGGATCGCCGCGAAGACCGGGCAGCGCCTCCATTCCCGGCCGCCGTACTATGGGCTGTACCTCGTTCTGTGGTGCGCCATCCCGGCGGTCATCGTCTTCATCGCCTATACGCTGCTGTTTCCGCAGTTCCAGGCGGCCATCATCGACTCGTACCTTCCGCAGGCCGTGCTGAACGACCCGGCGGAGCTGTCGAGCCAGACCCGCCAGATCGAGAACATCCTCAACGGCGTCAGCGTCATCGGCACGCCCGAGCCCTATCAGCTCGAGGCCGTCCGGACCCTGCGCTCGTTCGAGTGGATCGGCCGTCTGGCGCTCCTCGCGCTCGCAGCGGTCGCCGCCTTCGCCGGCACGCTGGTCGCGCGGCGCAGGATCTCCCCGCACTTCCGGGCCCGCAACCGGATCGAGACGGCGATCGAGATGGTCCTCATCGTCTGCTCCGGCATCGCCATCCTGACGACGGTCGGCATCGTGCTGTCGGTGCTGGGCGAGGCCGTGCGCTTCTTCACCTACGTCAGCCCGGTCGACTTCTTCTTCGGCACCACCTGGAACCCGCGCTTCTCGACCACCGGCTCGTCCGGCCAGGGCGAGTTCGGCCTGCTCCCGCTGCTGTGGGGCACGATGATGATCACCATCATCGCGATGTGCGTCGCGGTGCCGGTCGGCCTCCTCGCGGCGGTCTACCTGTCGGAATATGCCGGGCCGAAGTTCCGCTTCTTCGCCAAGCCGCTGCTCGAGATCCTCGCCGGCATCCCGACCATCGTCTACGGCATCTTCGCCGCCTTCACGGTCGGCCCCTTCCTGTCCGAGTTCGGCAGCATGGTCGGGTTGTCCATCAACGCCACGTCCGCGTTCACGGCGGGCATCGTGATGGGCATCATGATCATCCCGTTCGTCTCCTCGCTGTCGGACGACATCATCAGCCAGGTGCCGCAGGCGATGCGGGACGGCTCCTACGGCCTCGGCGCGACGCAGTCCGAGACCATCCGCAAGGTCATCCTGCCGGCAGCGCTGCCGGGCATCGTCGGCGCCTTCCTGCTGGCCGTGTCGCGCGCCATCGGCGAGACGATGATCGTGGTGCTGGCGGCGGGCAACTCGCCGGTGCTGACGGCCAACCCCTTCGACGCGGTCTCGACCGTGACCGTCACGATCGTCAATCAGCTGACCGGCGACACCGACTTCGCCTCGCCGCAGTCCCTGGTTGCCTTCGCGCTGGGTCTCACGCTCTTCGTCATCACGCTGTGCCTCAACGTGGTGGCCATCTACATCGTCCGGAAATATCGCGAGCAATACGAATAGAACCGATGGCCACGACAACGACGGATGCTCTGCCCGCCATGCCGCAGAGCAAATCGAACCGCGAGCTCGTCGCCTCGAAGCTCGGCAAGCGGCATCGTTCCGAAACGATGTTCAAGTCGATGGGGCTGGGCGCGATCCTGATCGGCATATCGCTGGTCGGAATCCTGTTCGGGTCGATCCTCTACAAGGGCATCCCCGCCTTCTGGCAGGCGACGCTTCACCTGAACCTCACCTTCGATCCCGAGATCATCGACATCGACCCCCGGCCGACGCAGCAGCCCGGCCAGTCGGCGGCCGACTTCCACGACGAGCTGCTCTCCTGGCAGCGCGCCCTTCGCCGGGCCAAGTGGGACAGCCTGATCCAGGCCGCGATCGCCAAGGACGTCCCGGCCGCCGGCGCGCCGGACATGCGCCGCACGGCGTTCGGCCTCGTCGCCTCCAACGAGCGCGTGAAGCTCTGGGAGATGGTCGAGAAGGATCCCGGCATCATCGGCCAGACCGTCCCGGTCGCGCTGGTGGCGTCGGAGAACGTCGACGTCTGGCTGAAGGGCAACATCGACCGCGACCTGCCGCAGCGCTTCCAGCAGCTCTCGGAGGAGCAGCAGAAGTGGTCGGACGAGCTCTACAAGGACGGCGTCATCCGGATGGACTTCGCCTCGTCCCTGTTCACCAACGTCGACTCGCGTTCCTCGGGCGCGACGGCGGGTCTGCTGGGCGCCATCGTCGGCTCTGTCATGATGATGCTCATCGTCATGGTGGTGGCGGTGCCCGTCGGCGTGATGGCGGCGATCTACCTCGAGGAGTTCGCGCCCAAGAACCGGGTGACCGACCTCATCGAGGTGAACATCAACAACCTCGCGGCGGTGCCCTCGATCGTGTTCGGCCTGCTCGGCGCGGCGGTGTTCATCAACTTCTTCGGTCTGCCGCTGTCGGCGCCGCTGGTGGGCGGCCTCGTCCTCTCGCTGATGACGCTGCCGACGGTGATCATCGCCTCGCGCGCCGCGCTGCGTGCGGTCCCGCCGTCGATCCGCCAGGCCGCGCTCGGCATCGGCGCCTCGCCGACGCAGGCGATGTTCCACCACACGCTGCCGCTCGCCGTTCCCGGCATGCTGACCGGCGCCATCATCGGCGTCGCCCAGGCGCTGGGCGAGACGGCGCCGCTGCTCCTCATCGGCATGAACGCCTTCGTCGCGTCGGTGCCGTCGACCCCGCTCGACCAGTCTTCCGCGCTTCCGGTGCAGATCTATCTCTGGCAGGGCAACGAGAACCGCAACTTCTTCGAGTCGCGCACGTCCGCGGCCATCCTCGTCCTGCTCGGCGTGATGATCACGCTGAACGCGTTCGCCATTTTCATGCGCCACCGCTTCGAGCGCCGCTGGTAATCAAGGACCGATCACATGACCGCTGCTCAAGTCATGGCCGAAGCGCCCAAGACCAACAATCCGCACGCCCACAACCGCTTCCAGACGATCCGCATTCCCGATCCCGCGCCGCGCCCGGTGAAGATCGAGGCGCGGGACGTCTCGGTGATCTACGGCTCCAAGGAGGCCGTGCACGGCATCTCGATCGACATTCCGGCCCAGGCGGTGACCGCGTTCATCGGCCCGTCCGGCTGCGGCAAGTCGACGTTCCTGCGCTGCTTCAACCGCATGAACGACACGATCCCCGGCTGCCGCGTGCTCGGTGAGATCATGATGGACGGCGAGGACCTCAACGACCATTCGCTGGACGTGGTGCTGCTGCGCGCGCGTGTCGGCATGGTGTTCCAGAAGCCGAACCCGTTCCCGAAGTCGATCTACGAGAACATCTGCTACGGCCCGCGCATCCACGGCCTCGCGCACAAGAAGGCGGACCTCGACGTCATCGTCGAACGGTCGCTGGTCCGCGCCGGTCTCTGGAACGAGGTGAAGGACCGCCTGCACGAGCCTGGCACCGGCCTCTCCGGCGGCCAGCAGCAGCGCCTGTGCATCGCCCGTGCGATCGCGGTGGAGCCGGAAGTCATCCTGATGGACGAGCCGTGCTCGGCGCTCGACCCGATCGCCACCGCGACCGTCGAGGGCCTCATCAAGGAGCTGCGCGAGAACTACACGATCATCATCGTGACGCACTCGATGAGCCAGGCGCAGCGCGTCTCCGACCGGACGGCCTACTTCCACCTCGGCGACCTCATCGAGGAAGGCCCGACGTCGAGCATCTTCAACGACCCGCAGGAGCCGCGTACGCGCGACTACATCTCCGGCGTTTTCGGATAAGTTTAAGCAACCGCCTTTGGTTCGAGTGAGGAGCAGCGCGTTGGTGCTGGCACGTGATCGGGACCGCGAGCTTGTCAGTCTCGCGGCGGAGGTCGCCGAGATGGGCGGCCTCGCTGAACATTTGGTGATGGACTCGGTGACCGCGCTGACGCGCATCGACACGCAGCGTGCGCGCGCCGTCATCGAGGCGGACCAGCGCCTCGACGCGATGCAGCGCAGCGTCGAGAACCATGCCGTCGACCTGATCGCGGCGCACCGTCCGCAAGGCAAGCCGCTGCGCGAGCTGGTCGCGGCGATGCGCATCTCCTCCGACCTCGAACGCGTCGGCGATCTCGCCAAGAACAACGCCAAGCGCGTTCTCGCGATCGAGGGGCGGGCCTACCCGCCGCGCGTGGCGCTCGGCGTCGAGCACATGTCCGACATCGCGCTCGAGCAGATGAAGTCGGTGCTCGACGCGTTCACCTCGCAGGACCTCTCGGCGGCGCTCGACGTGCGCAGCCGCGACGACGAGATCGACGCCATCTACACGTCGATCTTCCGCGAGCTGCTGACGTACATGATGGAGGATCCGCGCAACATCACGTTCTGCACGCACCTCCTGTTCTGCGCCAAGAACATCGAGCGGATCGGCGACCACGCCACCAACATCGCCGAGAACATCCACTATCTCATCACGGGCGAGCAGCCGGTCGAGGCGCGGGCCAAGGGGGACTCCTCGTCGTACCTGTCCGCCGACTGGGCCGAGCCCGAGAACGGTCGCGGAGGCCACTGACTTGCCGCAGGTCATGATCGTCGAGGACGAGGAGCCGCTGGTCCTCGTCCTGCGCTACAACCTCGAGGCGGAAGGCTACGACGTCGAGAGCGCCAGCCGCGGCGACGAGGCGGAGCTGAAGCTCCTGGAGGGCCTGCCGGACCTTCTGATCCTCGACTGGATGCTGCCGGGCCTGTCCGGGATCGAGCTGTGCCGGCGCCTGCGCTCGCGGCCGCAGTCGGAGAACCTGCCGATCATCATGCTGACGGCGCGCGGCGAGGAGACCGAGCGCATCCGCGGCCTCGCGACGGGCGCGGACGACTACGTGGTGAAGCCCTTCTCGACGCCGGAGCTGATGGCCCGGGTCCGCGCCATTCTGCGGCGCACCAAGCCGGCGGTGGTCTCCACGCTGCTGAAGGCCGGCGACATCGAGCTCGACCGCACGACCCACCGCGTGCGCCGCGCGACGCGCGAGGTGCACCTCGGCCCGACCGAGTTCCGCCTGCTGGAGTTCCTGATGCAGTCCCCCGGCCGCGTCTTCACGCGCGAGCAGCTCCTCGACGGGGTGTGGGGGCGGGACGTCTACGTGGACGAGCGCACGGTGGACGTGCACATCGGCCGACTGCGCAAGGCGATCAATCGCGGCAAGGCCAAGGATCCGATCCGCACCGTGCGCGGCGCGGGCTACGCCTTCAACGACCAGTTCCACATCCGCTGAGCGGAGGGGCGTCGCCGGCATCCGGCGTGGGGCGCGCCTCGGCGCGCCTGCCGGCCCCGCCCGATCGGCGGGCCGGCCGTGTCGGCCGCGTCAGTTCGACTTGGTCGAGCGGCGCGACGGGAAGGCCTGCTCGCAGTGCGCGCTGCAGTACGTCTCGCCCACCGCGACGCGGGCGCCGCAGAAACGGAAGTCCGCGCTCGACGGATCGCCCACCGGCCAGCGGCAGTGCGCGGAGGAGAGCTCCATGAGGGTGATGCCGTCGGTCAGGTGCACGACCTCTGCGACCGGCCGGGGCGCGGTCTCCATTTCCGGCTCCTCGACCACTTTGACGGCCACCGCGCCGGCGGCCATTACACGCGGCGCCGCGGCGGGCTTTGCCACCGGCGGCGGCGCACTGCGGGCGCGGGTCGCCCGCGCCTGGGGGGCTTTGACCCGGCCGGAGAGGCCGAGCCGGTGGATTTTGCCGATCACCGCGTTACGGGTCACGCCGCCCAGCGAACTGGCGATTTGCGAGGCGGACATGCCTTCTGCCCACATCTTGCGCAAAACCTCGATCCGCTCGTCGGTCCAGCTCATCGCGAATCCCTTTGCTCACGGCCGATCCACACGCGGTCCACAGCCCAAACCGGTGGGTGCGGGGCACTATGGAGTCGGGCGATGTCTTGCCTTTACCCGCGGAATCGTAAGAGATTTGAGGATTCACGGTCTAGAGTCGGCGAGTCCACGGCGACTCAAACCTTGCTTTTTCCCCAACCATCGGAAAGAAAGCCCGCCTGTTCCGCAGTAGCCCGTTGGGGGCGCTCGGAACGACCTTCGCATACATCGCGAGTGAACCCATGACGACGAACAGCCTGTTCCCGACCTACAACCGCGCTGACATCTCCTTCGAGAAGGGTGAGGGCGTGTGGCTCGTGGGCTCCGACGGGCGACGATACCTCGACATGGGGTCGGGCATCGCCGTCACGGGCGTCGGCCACGCGCACCCGCACCTCGTCGCCGTGCTGCAGGAGGCGGCCACGAAGGTCTGGCACACGTCCAACCTCTACCGCATTCCCGAGCAGGAGCGCCTCGCCGACCGGCTGACCGCCGCGACGTTCGCCGAGCGCGTCTTCTTCTGCAACTCGGGCGCCGAGGCGAACGAGGCCGCGATCAAGACCGCGCGCCGCTATCAATATGTGAGCGGGCACCCCGAGCGGACGCGCATCATCACCTTCACGGGCGCCTTCCACGGCCGCACGCTGGGCGCGCTCGCGGCCACGGGCGTCGCCAAGTACATGGAGGGCTTCGGCGAGCCCGCGCCCGGATTCGACAAGCTGCCGCTCGGCGACATCGACGCGGTGAAGGCCGCCGTCGGCCCGGAGACCGCCGCGATCATGGTCGAGCCCGTGCAGGGCGAGGGCGGGATCCAGATGGTCGACCGCGGCTTCCTGCAGGCGCTGCGGCAGATCTGCGACGACAACGGACTGGTCCTGATCTTCGACGAGATCCAGACCGGCGTCGGCCGCTTCGGCACTCTCTTCGCCTACGAGGCGCTGGGCGTGACGCCGGACGTCCTGACCTCCGCCAAGGGTCTCGGCGGCGGTTTCCCGATCGGCGCGTGCCTCGCCACCGCCGCGGTGGGCGATGCGATGACGCCGGGCACCCACGGCACCACCTTCGGCGGCACCCCGCTCGCCTGCGCCGTCGCCAACGGCGTGCTCGACGTGATCCTCGCCGATGGCTTCCTCGACGAGGTGAAGCGCAAGGGGGCCTTCCTCATGCAGTCGCTGTCGAGCGTCGTCGACTCGCACCCCGAGGTGTTCGAGGGCGTGCGCGGAGAAGGGCTGATGATCGGCGTCAAATGCCGCGTCGCGGCGGCCGACGTCGCGACGGCGGCGCGCGATGCCGGCCTGCTCGTCATTCCGGCGGGCGACAATGTGGTGCGCTTCCTCCCCGGCCTCGTGGCCACGCAGGAGGATCTGCGCGAGGCGGCGCAGCGGCTCGAAGCGGCAGGCGTGGCCGTCGAAAAGGCGAAGAAGGATACCGCGGTCGTATGACCCCCAAGCACTTTCTGGACATCGCGTCTCAGACCCCTGAGGCGCTCCGCGCCATTTTGGACGAAGGCCACCGGGTCAAGGCGGAGGGGCGCATCCGCACCGACCGCCTGCGCGGCAAGACGCTCGCCATGCTGTTCGAGAAGCCGTCGACGCGGACGCGCTTCTCGTTCGACCTCGCCATGCGTGAGCTGGGCGGCGACACCATCGTCGCCTCCGGCAGCGAAATGCAGCTCGGCCGCGGCGAGTCGCTGGCCGACACGGCGACGGTGCTGTCGCGCTACGTCTCGGCGGTGATGATCCGCATGCTCGACCACGGGGGCCTCACCACCTTCGCCGAGGCGGCGCAGGTGCCGGTGATCAACGGCCTGACGCGCAAGTCGCATCCGTGCCAGATCATCGCCGACCTCATCACCATCGAGGAGCGCGTCGGTGCCCTCGAGAAGCAGACGCTCGCCTGGGTGGGCGACGGCAACAACGTGCTCGCCACGCTTCTGGAGGCCGCCCCCAAGCTCGGCTTCAGGATGAGGATCGCGACGCCGCCGGAGTTCGCCATGCGCCCGATGCTGATCGACACCGCGCGCCGTCTCGGCGCCGAGATCGAGGTCGGCACCGAGCCGCAGGGCGCGGTGCGCGGCGCCGACGTCGTCATCACCGACTCCTGGGCCTCCATGGGGGACGAGGACGAGGAGGAGCGGCGCCACGTCTTCCGCCCCTACCAGGTGAACGAGGAGCTGATGAAGGTGGCGGGACCGTCCGCGATCTTCATGCACTGCCTCCCCGCCCACCGCGGCGAGGAGGTGACCAACGCGGTGATGGACGGCCCGCAGTCGGCGGTGTTCGACGAGGCCGAGAACCGCGTCCACGCGCAGAAGGCGATCCTCGCCTACGTGTTCGACCGCCTCGGCTGAGGTGGCTGCCGGCGGCCCTCGCGGCCGCCGGTGCTCGGCCCGTCCGCGGCGCGTGCCGGGACGGACCTCCGGCCGGCGGGCAGGGCGGCGACCCGGAAGTAGGTCCGGTCTCTCTCTGAGACGATCGGTGCAATTCCGAACCGACCGCCGACGGATGCATTCTCCCCGGTATGGACGCGCTCTCCGACATCCTCGCGACCGAGTTCGGCCACGTCCCCGGGCCGGGGGCGGTCGTGATCGTGCTGCGCATCGTCGGAGCCGCGGTGCTGTGCGGCGCAATCGGCATGGAGCGCGAGGTCAGCGCCCACCCGGCGGGACTGCGGACCAACATGCTCGTCGGCATCGCCTCGGCGACGTTCGCGGTGATCGCCCTCGGTCTCATTGCCGACGTCAAGGGCGACGACATGCGCTTCGACCCGCTGCGCCTGATCGAGGCGGTGACGTCGGGCGTCGCCTTCCTCGCGGCCGGGCTCATCGTCCTGACGCGCGGTCATGTCCGGGGGCTGACGACGGGCGCCAGCGTGTGGTTGTCGGCGGCGGTGGGGCTGGCCGTCGGGGTCGGGCAGTGGCTCCTCGCCGTGGTGGTCACGGGGGTGGGCCTCGTCGTGCTGATCGCCGTCGCCCGGCTGGAGCGCGGGCTCGGCCTGTCGGGCAAGAAGCACCGGGACGACCGGCACGAGTAGTGCATCGGCCGCCGTGTGGCGGGCTGGTTTGAAATTCCTATATAGTGGGCCTGCCTTACCGCAGGAGACGTCCGCGCGTCGCGCCCGACCAGGGCCGGCGGCCGTATCATCACGCTGAAAATAAGGTTCTTGTTGTGACCGCCACTGCCGACGATTGTGTCCTACCGTTCTCCGTCGAGGAGCTCGACGTGCGTGGCCGCGTCGCGCGGCTCGGGTCGTCGCTCGATTCGATTCTGCGCCGGCACGACTATCCGCCCGCCGTGTCCCGCCTGCTGGGCGAGGCCGTGATCCTCAACGTCCTTTTCGCCACCGCGCTGAAGATGGAGGGCCGCGTCGTCCTCCAGATCCAGTCGGACGGACCCGTGTCGCTGCTCGTCACCGACTTCACCACGCCCGAGGGGCTGCGCGGCTATGCCCGCTTCGACCCCGAGGCCGTCGCCGCGCTCGCCGACGACCACACCCTGCGTGACATCGTCGGCGAAGGGACGATGGCGCTCACCATCGACCCGAAGGATACGGTGCGCCGTTACCAGGGGATTGTGGCGATGACGGGCGACAGCCTGGAGGAGGTGGCGCACACCTACTTCACGCAGTCCGAGCAGATCCCGACCATGGTGCGCCTGGCGGTTGCCGAGACGATGGAGCGTCGCCCCGGCGAGGAGCCCCGCCGGAGCTGGCGCGGCGGCGGCGTGACGGTGCAGTTCCTGCCCGACGCGTCCGACCGCATCGTCGTTCGCGACATCGCGCCTGGCGACGCGCCGGACGGTGCCGCCCGCGACGAGCGGGAGGAGGACGACGCCTGGGTCGAGGCTGCCGCCCGGACCCAGAGCGCGCAGGACTACGAGCTGGTCGACCCGGACATCTCGGCCGAGCGTTTGTTGCTGCGTCTGTTTAACGAGCGGGACGTGCGGGTGTTCGACCCGTTCAGCTTGAGTGCAGACTGTCGCTGCTCAACTGACAAGATCAAGACGATGCTTGACCAGTTCAGCCACGACGATCGGACCTCGATGGTCGAGGACGGCGCGATAAAGGTGACATGCGAGTTCTGCAACACACAGTACGTGTTCGACCCGGACACACTGGACGAGCGCGGGGCAGCGCACTGACGCCCCGCCGGACGAGGGCCGCGCTGTGAGGCGCGCTCTCGTCCGGCTGTTGCGTCTGGCCGCGCAGGCGATCCTGCCGGCCGTCATCCTGTTCGCGGCCTGGGCCTGGACCGACCGCCTCGTCGACGGGGGGGCGGCGGACCACGCGGCCCGCACCCGGCCTGCAGAGACCGTCTATTCCGTTACCGCCGTCGACGCCGAGATCGCCACCAACCGCGCCACCTTGCGCGCCTTCGGCGAGGTGGTGGCGCTCGAGAGCGCGGAGCTGCGCGTCGCCTCGCCCGGCCGCGTCGTCGAGGTTCACCCGGACCTTGCCGTCGGCGGCATGGTGGACGAGGGGGCGACGCTGGTGCGCATCGACCCGTTCGCCTACTCCGGCGCGCTGCGCGAGGCCCGTGCCCAGCTGAAGGAAGCCGAGGCCGCCGCTCGCGAGGCGGAGAGCCGCATCGCCATGGGCCGCAGCGACCTCGCCCGCGCCGAGGAGCAGCTCACCCTCGCCACCCGGGACCTCGACCGCGCGACCACGCTGCGCAGCGGCACCATCACCGACCGCGCCGTCGACGAGCGGCGCCTCCTCGTCAGCCAGCGGCAGCAGTCGGTCGATCAGGCGCGCTACAGCCTCGAGGGGGAGGAGGCGCGCCTCGACCAGCAGCGCGCCCAGATCGACCGCCTGGAGTGGACCGTCGAGGAGGCGGAGCGCGCGCTGGAGGATACCGTCCTCGCCGCCCCCTTTCGCGGCATCGTCCTCAACGAGACGGCGGCGCTCGGCCGGATCTTCCAGGCCAACGACGTCGCCGTGACGCTGGTCCGCGCCGACGGGCTGGAGGTGCGGTTCGTGCTGTCCGACGAGCGCTACGGCCGCCTCATCGCCGGCAAGTCGCTGATCGGCGCGAAAATCGCCGTCGCCTGGCTGATCGGCGACGAGCCGCTGACCTACACCGCCGTCGTCAACCGCATCGGCGCCAAGGTGGCGAGCGACACCGGCGGCGTCGACGTCTACGCCCGGCTGGAGCTGCCGCCGGGGGCGCTGCCGCGTCCGGGTGCCTTCGTCGAGGTCGCGGTGCCGGACCGGCCGCACCCGCAGTCCGCCCGCGTGCCGACGACCGCCCTCTACGGCGACCACGTCTTCGTCATCGGCGACGACGACCGGCTGGAGCGCATCCCCGTGACCGTCCTTGCCCGGGACGGGTCGGAGGCGATCGTGCGCGGCCCGCTGAAACCGGGCGACCAGATCGTGACGACGCGCCTCGCCGAGGCGGGCGACGGCCTCAAGGTGCGCCGCGTCGATCTGGACGACACCGGCGAAGCCCGGCGCGAGCCGTCCTGATGCGGCTCATCGCGGGGTTCGCCCGCCACCCCAACGCCGCCAACCTCCTGATGGCGCTGATGCTCGCGGTGGGCGTCTACGCCCTGACCGGGCTGACGACCCGGTTCTGGCCGCCTGCGAACCTCAACGAGGTGGAGGTGCGCATCCCCTGGCCGGGCGCCAGCGCGGAGGACGTGTCCGACAACATCCTGACCGCCGTGGAGCCGGCGGTGCGCTACCTCACCGGCGTCGACAGCATCCGCTCCATCGCCCGCGAGGGCTCGGCCTTCACCTCGATCGAGTTCGAGGCCGGGACGGACATGCAGAAGGCCTACTCCGACGTGGAGCAGGCCGTCGACGCGATCACCACGCTTCCCGACGACGCCGAGCGCCCGAAGGTGCGCTTCGACCGGTTGCGCGACCCGGTCGCCAAGGTCTCCGTCTCCGGCCCGTTCTCCGAGCCGGCGCTGCAGACGTTCGCGCGCCGCATCCGCGACGACCTCATGGCGCGCGGTCTGGACCAGGTGTCCCTCGGCGGCGCGCGGGACCGGGAGATCGTGGTGGATGCGCGCGAGCACGACCTGCTGCGCCTCGGCCTCACGGTGGAGGACGTCGCGACGGCGGTGCGCAACAACACGCTGGACCGCCCGTCCGGCGTGGTCGAGGGCGTGGTGGAGCGGCAGGTTCGCGTCCTCGCCGCCGGGAAGACGCCGGAGGAGATCGCTGCCTTCCCGGTCAAGACGCTGCCGACGGGCGAGGTCGTGACCGTGCGCGACGTCGCCAACGTCGCGGAGGGGTTCGAGCGCGCCTCGGTGTCCGGCCTTCGTGACGGCGATCCGGCGATCGAGCTCACCATCGAGCGCGCGCCGACCGCCGACGCGCTCGCCGCCGACCGTACCGTGCGCGCCTACCTCGACGAGCTGCGCGCGACGTTGCCGCCGACTCTGCACGTCAAGCTCTACGACGTGCGCACCGAGATGCTGTGGGAGCGCATCTCGCTCCTCGTCACCAACGGCTGGCAGGGGCTCGCGGTCGTTCTCGTCGTCCTCTTCATCTTCCTCAACGCGCGCATCGCCTTCTGGGTCGCGCTCGGCATTCCGGTGGCGTTCGCGGGCACGCTGGCGGTGATGCTGGCGACCGGTCAGTCGCTCAACATGGTGTCGCTGTTCGCGCTCATCATGATGCTCGGCGTCATCGTCGACGACGCCATCGTGGTGGGCGAGCACGCCGACACGCTCGCCGCGCGCGGAGTGCCGCAGACGGACGCGGCCGTCCGGGGCGCGACCGAGATGCTGGTGCCGGTGCTCGCCTCCTCGCTGACGACGGTCGCCTCGTTCGCGCCGATCTTCCTGATGCGCGACGTGATGGGGCAGATGATGTCGGCGATCCCGCTGGTGGGCATCGCGATCATCGTCGCGTCGCTCATCGAGTGCTTCCTCGTGCTGCCGGGGCACCTCGCGCACCAGGGCGGCTCGCAGCTCGCGCTCGGCCGCCTCCTGCGCCTCACGGTCCTCGCGGGGCTCGGCGCGGCGTTCATCGGCGGGCTGGTCCAGGCCTCGTCCTGGCTGCTGACCAACGGGACCACGGCAGCGCAGGGGCTGGCCGTGCTGCGCCCGCTCATCGAGCTGCCGCCGGCGCTCCTCGCGGTGGTGGCGATCCTCGCCGGGCTCGCCTTCGCCGCCTTCGTGGAGCGCCGCCTCGCCCGCCGCCGGCACAGGGCGCCGCGCGATCCGCTGACCCGCTTCCGGGCCGGGTTCGACCGGACGTTCAACCGCCTGCGCGACGGGGCGTTCACCCGGATCGTGCGTGCCGCCTACACCTTCCGCTACGCCACGCTCGCCTTCGCTGTCGGCAGCGTCATGGTGGTGGTCTACGGCCTCTACATCGGCGGCGGGCACATCAAGTTCATCTTCTTCCCGTCGCCGGAATCGGAGTTCATCACGGCGCGGGTGGAGTTCCACCCCGGGACCCCACGCGAGCGCGCCATCGCCGGGATCGAGGCGATCGAGGCGTCGCTGCTCGAGACCGAGGCGCGCCTCGCCGAAAGGGGCGACCTCGTCGCCGACGCCTACGCGCTGATCGGCCGGGCCGGCCGCGACCGGGGGGACAACCTCGCGACGCTGTCGGTGCAGCTCACCCCGTCGGAGCGGCGCGAGGTCAGGACGCCCGATCTCGTGCGCGCCTGGCGCGAGGCGCTGCCGGACCTTGCCGGCGTGAAGGCGGCCTCCATCGCCGAGCGTCGGGGCGGACCGCCGGGCCGCGACCTCGACCTGCGCCTCACCGGGGCGTCGCCCTCGGCGCTGAAGGCGGCGGCGACGGAGGTGATGTCGGCGATCGAGCCGTGGGACGGGGTGTCGGGCGTCGCGGACGACCTGCCCTACGGCAAGCCCGAGATCGCGATGCGCCTGACGCCGCGCGGCGAGGCGCTGGGCTTCACGCTGGAGTCGGTCGGCACACAGGTCCGCGGTGCCTTCGAGGGCGAGATCGCGCGCCGCCTGACGCTCGGTCCGGACGCCGAGGAGGTGCCTGTGCGCGTGCGCCAGCGCACCGCCGGCCGGGAGATGACCATCGACGACCTCTTCCTGCGCTCGGCGACGGGCACGTTCGTCCCGGCGTCCGAGGTGGTGGAGATCGAGGAGCGCAATACCTTCGCGATGATCCTGCGGCGCGACGGGGACGTGACGATCGCCGTGACGGCGGACGTGGACCCGGACGTGACGACGCCCCAGGCGGTGACCGAGCGCGTCGCGTCCGAGGTCCTTCCGATCGTCGAGGCGCGGCATGGGGTGCGGGGCGAGTTCGGCGGCCGCGACCGGGAGCGGCGGCGGTCCTTCGAGGACCTGCAGAACGGTGCCTACCTGGCGCTCTTCGTGATCTACGTGACGCTCGCCCTGGTGTTCGGGTCCTACTGGCGGCCGGTGGTGATCATGCTGATCATCCCCTTCGGCGCGGTGGGGGCGATCCTCGGCCACTGGGTGATGGGGATGAACCTCACCATCGTCTCGCTCGTCGGCCTGCTCGGCCTCGCCGGCATCCTCGTCAACGACTCCATCATCCTGGTGAAGCGGTTCGACGAGCGGCTTGAGGAGGGCGCGGGATTCGACGGCGCGGCGGTGGGGGCGAGCGCGGACCGGCTGCGGGCGGTGCTCCTGACCTCGCTGACGACGATCGGCGGGCTGGTGCCGCTCCTGTTCGAGACGTCGATCTCGGCGGAGTTCCTGAAACCGATGGCGGTGACGATCGTGTTCGGCCTGGCCTCGGCGACGGTGCTCGTCCTGGTGCTGGTGCCGAGCCTGCTGGGCGTCGGCCGGGACATCGGCCGGCTCTTCTCGCTGCTGATCGGGCGGCGGCGCGACGCCGGAGGCCACGGGCTCGGCCGCGCGTCATAGCGCGGTCGCCCGCTAAGCCTCAGTGGATCGCTGGGGTATCCGGGCTGGCCTGCGCCTCGCGCACCGCGCTGTTGATCGCGTCGTTGAACTCGTCGCGGGTGAAGGGCTTGGCGAGGAGGTTCACCGAGGCGGGCAGGCCGACGCGCTCCTCCACGCCGAGGTCGGCAAATCCCGAGACGAAGACGATCGCGGTTTCGGGGTGCTGTTCCTTCACCTTCTCGGCGAGCTCGCGCCCGTTCATCGCGAGCGGCATGACGACGTCGGTCACGAGGAGGTCGAGCCGCGGGATGCCTTTCAGCAGGCGGAGCGCCATCGGCCCGTTCTCGGCCGCGGTGACGGTGTAGCCGAGCCGCTCCAGCAGCTTCACGGTGTGCTCGCGCACCATGACGGTGTCGTCGACGACGAGGGCGTGCGGATTGTTGGCGGCGGCACCGAGGCCGAGGCGGGCCATGGGCCACGCCGTCCGCGTCACGTCGTTCGAGGCGGTGGACACGAACGGGGCGGCGGCCGTTGCGGCGGTGGATGTCGGTACGCCATCGGCGGGCTGGGGGGCAGGCGCGGTCACGGTGGCCTCGGCGGGTGGGGGGCAGGGGGACGGTTCGGACGGCGGGGTCGCATCCGTGTCGGGGCCGGACCTCTCGTCCAGACCCAGGGCCAGCATGAGGCTCTGACGCAGGGCCTCGCCCTGGCGGTTGGGGGCAAGCAGGACGGACAGCAGTGACACTTCGTCACGTGCCAGGTCTTCGAGTTCGCCTTCGCGCTCGCGGTTCACTTCATCAGACGCGTCTGGCATCGGAGGCTCTCAGCACCTTGGTTACTGACTGGGGCGACACGCGAACTGTCTCTTGTGGAGATTGCCCGTGGCTTGTGCGCGACGGGGCGCGGTGAAAACCGGCCAGCGCGGGGGCATGGTTCGCGGACGCCTCCGGGCTGGCGCGCCGGCCGGCCGGTGGGCGCCGAGGGGTCAGTCGAGAATGTAGCCGACGCCGTGGACGGTGCGGATGCGGTGGGGGTCGGTCAGCTTGAGCTTCTTCCGCAGGCCGGAGACGTAGACGTCGATCCGGCGGTCGAGCGGGTCGCGGCTGCCGGGGCCGACGACCTCGCGGTAGAGGCCGTCGCGGCTCAGCACCTGGCCCTGGTTGCGGAAGAGGCAGACGAGGGTGCGGAACTCGGCGTCCGAGAGGAGGGCGCGACGGCCGGCGCCGTCGTAGACGGAGCGCCGCGGCTCGTCGATGGTCCAGTCGCCGAGGGCGGGGCCGGGCCTTGCGTCGGGCTCGCTCGTCGGTGGCGTTGGGACGGACTGGTCGCGGATGAACTGGATGCGGGCGGCGTGGCGGCGCAGGCGTGCAGCCAGCTCGCGGTTGTTGAACGGCTTGGTGACATAGTCGTCGGCGCCGACTTCGAGGCCGATGATCCGGTCCATGTCCTCCGACGCGCCGGACATGATGATGGTGCCGACCATCGGGTCCAGCGAGAGGCGGCGCACCAGGTCGAGGCCGTTCCCGTCCCGCAGGGTGAGGTCGACGAGCGCGATCATGACGTCCTGGTCTTCGAGCACGGCTTCGGCGGCGCGGACGCTGTCGGCGGTCGCGACGCGGAACTTCTCGCGCTTCAGGATCTGGGCGACGAGTTCCTGAACCTGGATCTCGTCCTCGACCACCAGCACGAGCGGATGGGTCGCGCCGCTGGCACTGTCGATCCGTCCGTTGCCGTTTCCCGCGTCCACGTTCGAACCTCATGTGTCGAATCCATCTGAGGTTTTACAATTGATTTGAGGTTGCGGCCAGTCCCCCCTGAACTTCTGGTATAATTCCCCTCCCAAAACCAGTGCTTTAGGAAGCTCGACTTAATTTCACCGCCGCAGCTACTAATTGAAAATCGATGAAGTTGTAATGGCGCAAGCGTTGAGTATCCATCTGCTGTACGATGGGGACCGAGGCAGTGTTTCCGCGGGGTGAGGCGAATTCGCCCACCCCGGACATAGTATGGAGGCAGTGCAGACTCGGGCTTGGGCGCCTCGTTCGGGGCGCGGAGACGTACGATGACAGAGCGGTCCGCCCTGATGCTGCTGGTCGAGGACAATCCGGCCGACGCAATTCTGATGGAAGAGGCCATCTCCGGCAGCGGCATCCAGCTCGTCGTGGTGGAGGGCGGCGTCGACGCCTGCGCCTACGTGAACGGGCAGCGACCGTTCGAGGGAGCGCAGCGTCCCGACCTGATCGTTCTCGACCTCAACCTGCCGGACATGAACGGCAAGGACGTGCTGGCGACGATGAAGTCCTCCATCGGCACGCGGACCATCCCCGTCGTCGTGTTTTCCAGCTCCCGTGCCAGCGCCGACGTGGATGAGACGTATGAGCTCGGCGCAAACTCATATATGCAAAAGCCGCTCGAGCTGGGGGCCTATCGTGAAGTCATAGACTCGCTCGAACGTTTTTGGTTTTCGGCGGTTCGCTTGCCGCGATCGACGCAGATGGGTATTGCCTGAAGGCAAAACCTATGGGCCGAAATTGTGGCAAGACTCTTGCTTCGACCTAGACGCGCACAAGTCGCAGTCGAAGGAGCAAGAGAATGAAAAGAACAATCGTCGCGGCCGCTGTTCTGGCCGCAGGCGTGCTGCCGGCCGCCGCGCAGGATGTCGAGTGCCCCATCAAGGTTGGCGTCCTGCACTCCCTCTCCGGCACGATGGCGATCTCTGAGACCACCCTCAAAGACACCATTCTGATGCTGGTCGATCAGCAGAACGAAAAGGGTGGCCTCCTCGGATGCCAGCTCGAAGCCGTCGTCGTCGATCCCGCGTCGGATTGGCCCCGCTTCGCCGAACTTGCCCGCCAGTTGCTCACCGTCGACAAGGTTGACGTAATTTTCGGCAACTGGACGTCCGTGTCGCGCAAATCCGTGCTTCCGGTCATCGAGGAGCTGAACGGCCTCCTGTTCTACCCCGTCCAGTACGAGGGCGAGGAATCCTCCAAGAACGTGTTCTACACCGGCGCCGCGCCGAACCAGCAGGCGATCCCGGCCGTCGACTACTTCCTCGAGGAACTCGGGGTCGAGAAGTTCGCGCTGCTGGGCACCGACTACGTGTACCCGCGCACGACCAACAAGATCCTCGAGGCCTACCTGAAGTCCAAGGGGATCGCCGAAGAGAACATCTTCGTGAACTACACCCCCTTCGGCCACTCCGACTGGTCGACGATCGTGTCGCAGGTCACCGACCTCGCCTCGGACGGCTCCAAGGTCGGCGTCATCTCCACCATCAACGGTGACGCCAACGTCGGCTTCTACAAGGAGCTCGCCGCGCAGGGCGTGACCGCCGACGACATCCCCGTCGTCGCCTTCTCCGTCGGCGAGGAGGAGCTCTCCGGCCTCGACACCTCCAACCTCGTCGGCCACCTCGCCGCCTGGAACTACTTCCAGTCCGCCGACACGCCGGAGAACGAGGAGTTCGTCGCGACCTGGAAGGCCCGCATGGGCGACGACCGCGTCACCAACGACCCGATGGAGGCCCACTACATCGGCTTCAACATGTGGGTGAACGCCGTCGAGCAGGCCGGCACCACCGACGTCGACGCCGTCGAGCAGGCGATGATCGGCCAGGAGTTCCCGAACCTGACGGGCGGCACGGCGGTCATGCTGCCGAACCACCACCTCGCCAAGCCGGTCCTCATCGGCGAGATCACCGAGGACGGCCAGTTCGACATCATCTCGCAGACCGAAGAGGTCGATGGCGACGCCTGGACCGACTTCCTCCCCGAGTCCGCGGTGCTGAAGTCCGACTGGAAGGACCTCAAGTGCGGCATGTACAACACGCAGACCGAGACCTGCGTGCAGATCAAGTCGAACTACTAGAGTTCGCCTGACGCACGCGCCGCGCCGTCGCCACCAGGGCTGCGCGGCCGTTGCGCGATGGACGGCCCGCCGGGTCGCTCGCGAGTCCAAGATCCGTCGCCCAGTCCCGGGCGACGGCTCCCTCCATCCGCGTCCGAGGGGCAATCTCTTGCCGATCAATGCCGCCGCTCGGGGCCTCGCCCCCGCCTTCATCCGGCTTGCCTTTTTATTGGGCAGCCTGGCCGTCGCTCTGATCGCCCTGACGGCGATCGCCAAGGCCCAGCCCGCCCCCACGCCGATCGAGCAGCTCATGCTCGACAACACCGACGTCATCCAGAAGAGCTCGCGCCAGACCATCGGCCCGGCCATCGACGCACTGGCCAACAGCGGCCTCGAAGGCGCCAACGTCGTGCTGCAGCGCTGGATGGACCGCGAACTCTTCGTGCGGAAGGACGACGGACGCTTCTTCCTGGCCGACCGTGACGGCGACAACTACACATTGCGCCACATCGTCACGGGTGACGAGCTCGGCACCGCCGGTCGCCGGGACCTGGACCAGATCCGGCCCAACCGTGGCGTCCAGGTGGTGATGGCCTCCGCCCTGGTGCGCTTCCAGCTCAACAACCCGGACCCGGACGTCCGCAAGACCGCCGTCGCCGCGATCCTCGCCGACCCCTCCGCCGAGCAGCTCCCGCTGCTGCGCGAGGCGCTCGAGAAGGAGGAGACGCCGACGGTCATTCGCGAGATGCGGCTCGCCGAGCGCCTGCTGACGCTGAAATTCGACGAGGACGCCGCCGCGCGCGTGGCCGCCATCGAGAGTTTCGCCGGCGACATGTCCGTCACCGCCCGCGCCGCGCTGAACCCGCTGCTGGCCACCCAGATGGAGGTCAGCGACGAGGAGCCGGGCGATGACGTCAACGTCGCGCGGACCCTGACGCCGGGTTCGGAAGCCTTCCCCTTCGAGGCGGCCTACCAGTTCCTGGTCCAGAAGGGGCTGGCGCCGAAGGTGATCGACGCCGCGCAGCGCGACGCCTCCCTGATCAGTCATATCGTCGACGGCAAGGTCGCCGGTGTCGAGGTCGCATCGCTCGACACCCGGGACGCACGTGACGACGCCTACGCCGCGCTCGCCGCCGAGGGCGTCGTCGACCCGACGCTCACCGAGGAGCAGCGCGAGGACCTCGTCGACGGCCACACCTTCTACGAGGCCTATGTCCAGCCGAAGGTCATCACCGACGCGGCGCTCGACACGCTCGGCTCGATCGAGACGAAGGTGAGCCTCTACCAGTTCCTCGACCTGGCGATGGACGCCCTGTCGCTCGCCTCGATCTACTTCCTCGCCGCCATCGGCCTCGCCATCACGTTCGGCGTCATGGGCGTCATCAACATGGCGCACGGCGAGTTCATCATGATGGGCGCCTACACCGGCTACGTCGTCCAGCAGTACGTGCCGGACAAGACGCTGTCGATCGTCGTCTCGCTGCCGCTCGCCTTCGCGGTCGGCTTCGCCGCCGGCGTCATCCTGGAGCGGCTGGTCATCCGCTGGCTCTACCACCGGCCGCTGGAGACGCTGCTCGCGACCTTCGGCGTGTCGATCGCGCTGCAGCAGCTCGCCAAGAACATCTTCGGCACGCAGGCGCGCCCGCTCACCTCGCCGGACTGGCTGGCAGGGTCGTGGGAGATCAACTCCATCGCCTCGATCTCCTACATCCGCATCGCGATCTTCGTGCTGGCGCTGATCTTCTTCGCGGCGCTGCTCCTGGTGCTCAACCGCACGCGCCTCGGCCTCGAGGTCCGCTCGGTGACCCAGAACCGGCGCATGGCGTCCTCGATGGGCATCAACCCCGAGCGCATCAACATGCTGACGTTCGGTCTCGGCTCCGGCATCGCCGGGATCGCCGGCGTCGCGATCGGCCTCTACGCGCAGGTCACCTCCGAGCTCGGCCAGCAGTACATCGTCCAGTCGTTCATGACCGTGGTCGTCGGCGGTGTCGGCAATGTCTGGGGGACGCTGACGGGCGCCACGCTCATCGGCTTCCTGCAGAAGGGGATCGAGTGGTTCAACCCGTCCAACACGCTGGCGGCGCAGACCTACATGATCATCTTCATCATCATCTTCATCCAGTTCAGGCCGCGGGGCATCTTCGCCCTCAAGGGCCGCGCGGCGGAGGCGTGACGATGACGCTGACGGTCACACGCGCCGACCTTGCCGCGCCCGAGGTGCTGACGCTCCTCGCCGCGCACGCCGCGCACTGCTCCTCGCTCAGTCCGCCGGAGAGCTGCCACTTCCTCACCGCCGACGGGCTCGACGTTCCGGAGGTCACGGTCTGGGCGGCGTGGGACGGAACGGAGCTCGCCGGGGTCGGCGCGCTCAAGGCGCTCCCGGACGAGGCGGGCGAGATCAAGTCGATGCACACCGCGGCCGCCCAGCGCGGCAAGGGCGTCGGCAAGGTGATCCTCGAGACCATCCTCGCCGAGGCGGAGCGCCGCGGCTACCACTCGCTGTGGCTCGAAACCGGCACGATCGAGGCCTTCGGCGCCGCCCGCCGGCTCTATGAGCGCTACGGCTTCGCGGTCTGCGAGCCGTTCGGCGACTACCGGCTCGACCCCCACAGCATCTTCTACACCAAGACCCTCGAAACCCCGGAGGCGGTGCGATGAACCAACGCTCGGTCCTGGCTCAACCCTCGACCATCGTCGTGCTCCTGCTGCTCGCCGTCTTCACGGGCACGGTGGTGGTGATGGCCGGCAACGGCGATATCTCGACGAGCTTCCTCAAGGTGCTTGGCATGACCTTGTGCCTGTGCCTCGCCGCCGTCGCGATGGACCTCGTCTGGGGCTACACGGGTATCCTGTCGCTCGGCCACTTCGCCTTCTTCGGCATCGGCGGGTACTGCATCGGCATGTGGATCATGTACGCCCGCACCGAGGCGATCGTGGTCGCGGCCCAGGCGTCGGCCGCCCTGCCGCCGACGCCGGAGGAGATCAAGTCCGCCATCGGCACGCAGATCTTCGGCGTGGTCGGCGGGTCGGAGATCCCGCTGATCTGGGCGGGCGCGCACTCGCTGATCATCCAGCTCGCGCTGGTGGTGCTGGTGCCGGGGGTCCTCGCGCTGGTGTTCGGCTGGCTCGCCTTCCGCTCGCGGGTCACCGGTGTGTACCTGTCGATCCTGACGCAGGCGATGACGCTCGCGCTGGCGCTCTATCTCTTCCAGAACGACTCGGGGCTGCGCGGCAACAACGGCCTGTCCGGCCTCCAGAACATCCCCGGCTTCTCCGATACGCCGCAGAGCGTCATCTCGATCTGGTTCTTCGTCGCATCGGCGGTCGCGCTCGGCGTCGGCTACCTGGTGTGCGCCTGGGTGGTGTCGGGCAAGTTCGGCTCGGTCATCCGCGGCATCCGCGACGACGAGAGCCGCGTGCGCTTCCTCGGCTACCAGGTGACGCACTTCAAGCTCTTCGTCTTCGTGCTGACGGCGATCATCTGCGCCATCGCCGGCGCGCTCTACTACCCGCAGGCCGGCATCATCAACCCGGCCGAGATCGCGCCCATCGCCTCGATCTATCTCGCGGTCTGGGTGGCGATCGGCGGGCGGGGCCGGCTCTACGGGGCGATCCTCGGCGCGGCGACGGTGTCGCTGCTGTCCACCTGGTTCACCGGCGGGCGCGTGCCCGACATCGACCTCGGCTTCACCAAGATCCTCTGGGTCGACTGGTGGCAGGTCCTGCTCGGCGTCTCCTTCGTGCTGGTCACGCTGTTCGCGCCGAAGGGTCTCGCGGGGCTGTTCGATTATCTGAGGCTCCCCACGGCGGTCCGTCCCTACAAGGGCGAGCCGAAGGAGGTGAAGTGAGCGCGCTCCTGGAAGTCGCCGGCGTTTCCGTCTCCTTCGACGGTTTCAAGGCGATCAACGACCTCTCGTTCGAGATCGACCCCGCCTCGCTGCGGGCGATCATCGGCCCGAACGGGGCCGGCAAGACGACGTTCATGGACATCGTCACCGGCAAGACCCGGCCGGACAAGGGCCGCGTCACTTGGGGCGAGCACAACATCTCGCTGCTCAGGAAGAGCGAGGCGGAGATCGCCCGCCTCGGCATCGGCCGCAAGTTCCAGCGCCCGACGGTGTTCGAGGACCAGACGGTGTTCGAGAACCTCATCATGGCGCTGAAGAACCCGCGCAACACCTGGTCGACCCTGTTCTACAAGCGCACCGAGCCGGACATCGAGCGTGTCGAGGGCCTCGCCCGCGAGATCGGCCTCATCAGCGAGCTGCGGCGCCGCTCGGGCGAACTTTCGCACGGGCAGAAGCAGTGGCTCGAGATCGGCATGCTGCTCGCCCAGGACCCGCAGCTGCTGCTGGTCGACGAGCCGGCCGCCGGGATGACGGTGGGCGAGCGCGAGCACACGACGCGCCTCCTGCGCGAGGTCGCCAAGACCCGCTCCGTCATCGTCGTCGAGCACGACATGGAGTTCGTGCGCCAGCTCAACTGCCGCGTGACGGTGCTGCACGAGGGCTCGGTGCTGGCCGAGGGCTCGCTCGACCATGTGACCAACGACCAGCGCGTGATCGAGGTCTACCTCGGCCGCTCGGGGGAGCGCTGATGCTGCAGCTGTCGAACCTCACGCTCCACTACGGGCAGTCGCAGATCCTCTACGGCGTCTCGATGGCCGCCAACGTGGGGGAGGTGACCTGCGTGATGGGGACCAACGGCGTCGGGAAGACCAGCCTCCTGAAGGCGATTGCCGGCGTCCACCACCGCTCGGGCGGTGCCTATCGCCTGAACGGGGAGGACATCGCCAAGCCGCCGCCGCACGCACTCGCCAAGCGCGGCGTCGGGGTCGTGCCGCAGGGGCGCGATATCTTTCCGCTCCTCACCGTGAAGGAGAACCTCGAGACCGGGTACGCGTGCCTGCCGAAGGCGGAGCACAAGGTACCGGACGAGATCTTCGAGCTCTTCCCGGTGCTGAAGCAGATGATCGGGCGGCGCGGCGGCGACCTGTCGGGCGGCCAGCAGCAGCAGCTCGCCATCGCGCGGGCGCTGATCACCAAACCGAAGCTCCTCCTGCTCGACGAGCCGACCGAGGGGATCCAGCCCAACATCATCGACCAGATCGGCGACGTGATCGAATATCTGCGCGAGCAGAAGTCGATGGCGATCGTCCTGGTGGAGCAATATTTCCAGTTCGCCTATCGCCTCGCGGACACCTTCGTGGTGATGGAGCGCGGCGCGGTGGCCCTGGAGGGGCGCAAGTCCGAGCTGACGGAGGCCGAGCTCCTCAAGGCGGTCTCGGTCTAGCCGCGAGGCGGTTCGGCCGGGGATGCCCCCGGTCGGGTCCGCCCGATGGCCCGCTGTGCTAAGGGTCGGCCGGCGCTGACCTCGGAGGCACAGGATGATCGTGCGTGACGGCCGCTCGGCCTTTCCCGACCACTTTGCGGTGTTTGACCGCATCGCCCGGCTGGGGGACGGGCTCATGCTCGACATCGGCGCGGCGCTCGGACGCCGGACCAAGCTGATGCTGCGCGCCTGCCCAAAGGGCGAGGTCTGGGCGTTCGAGCCCTATCCCGGCAACTGGCCGCACTTCGAGGACCTGATCGGCGACGACCCCCGTGTCCGTCTGTTCAAGGCCGCCGTGAGCGACCGGGCGGGCCACGAAGCGTTTCACGTCGGCTCGAAGGTCGAGCCTGGGCGGGCGGGGAACTGGGGAAAATTCGTCGGCTACTCATCGGTGGGCCGGCTCGCTTCGGCCGGTCCCGTTCCGAGGGCCGGCGAGACCTACGAGGTGGAGACGGTCGTCCTCGACGCGCTCCTCGGCGAGCGCGAGGTGACGTTCGTGAAGATCGATGTCCAGGGGGCGGAGCTTCAGGTCCTGCGGGGGCTCAGCGGCGCGCTGTCGGCAGGACGGGTTGCGGCGATGTTCGTCGAGTTCGGCGGGGAGGAGGATGTCCTGGCCGCGCTCGCCGAGCATTTCGACCTGTTCGATAGCCAATATGTCATCAGTCCGCGCGGTGCGGCGGAGCCTGATCCGGAGGTCTGGGACATCGTCGAGCGGCGGGAATCGTCGAAGGGGGAGCTGCGCTACAAGGGGTGGCCGAAGGCCCGGCCGGCGGAGAACTACGTGGAGTGGTTTCGCGCCGAGAGCGCCCGCACAGGTTTTCTGGAGTGCGATATAGTCGCGGTCCGCCGCGATATAGTGCCGATTTATTTGTCGCAGGGCTGATATGCGCCTGTGCATGACATGGTGGTCTGCACGAAACGTCTCATACTGCACGAAATTGCAGCAGCCGCGAAGACCGCGGGCACTGTCGGCTGAAGAATCAGTGGCCCGGTCGCGCGGACGCGGCCCGCGTTACGACAGCAGGTTCGGCCACAGCTCCGAGGCACCGAGGAAGATCAGGTACCCGGCAACGATGTAGTTGAGAATACGGGGGAATATCAAAACAACCAGCCCCGCGATGATGTAGGCCGCGGGTTGGAACTCGGGGAGGTTTTCCATGGTCGTCTCGAGTGGGTCGTGCAAGGGGCGCAGCGGGCCCTGGCCCGCTGCGGTCGCGACAGATCAGGCTGCCTTGTCGTGCAGTTCGTCGTCGTCCGTCTCGTCGGCGTCCGCGTCGGCCTCGGCTTCCGCCTTGGTGGCGCGCTTCGGGCTCTTGGCGAGCTGAGTCTCGATCAGCTTGATCGCCTCGTCTTCCTCGCTCTTGTTGATGGCGGCGATCTCGCGGGCCATGCGGTCAAGGGCGGCTTCGTAGAGCTGGCGCTCGGAGTAGGACTGCTCGGGCTGGCTGTCCGCGCGGTAGAGGTCGCGCACGACTTCCGAGATGGCGATGAGATCGCCCGAGTTGATCTTCGCCTCGTATTCCTGAGCGCGGCGGCTCCACATGGTGCGTTTGACGCGAGCGCGCCCGGCAACGGTCTCGAGCGCCTTTTTCATGGTATCGCCGTCGGCGAGCTTGCGCATGCCGACCGTTTTGGCTTTACCAACCGGAACACGCAGCGTCATCTTATCCTTCGGGAAGGTGACCACGATGAGTTCCAGCGGGTGACCCGCGAACTCGGTCTTCTCGATGGCCTGTACCTGCCCGACGCCATGCGCCGGATACACGACGTGCTCGTTCGGCTTGAACGCCGACTTGGGAGCGGCGCTCTTCTTCACCGTTGCCATATGGTCTGAGTACTCCTCGAGAAACACGGGCCCGGCCGGACCGACGTGCCTAGTTCTTGTGGATCGTGCCCGGCTCAGCTGCCATGGGCACCAAATGCGGCTTACAACTCGACGTGCTGGGCCCCGACGACGCCAAGGGTCGACCGGGCCGGACTCTCCGCTCCTGTTGTTGCTGCAACCTAGCCACACCTTCGCGCGAATACGGCGCATCATGACGTGCGCGGCATTATGTCAATATAGCACAGCTCGCGACGAAATTGAAGAGGGCGCGCCGACGCGCGCCAAACCTCGACGGATTGAAACCGTTTGTTAGGCCCTCGAGGGCTTGACTGTCCCGCTCGGCATTCCCATGGCCCCGAGTCTCAGTCTCCGGTACCCGGCTCCGGGTTGAAGTGGGTCTCCAGCTTGTCCTGGACCTCGCTCCACTTCTCATGATCCGGATACGGATCTTTCTTTACGGTGATGTTGGGCCACTCCGCTGCATATTTGCCATTGAGCTCGACCCACTTCTCCGTGCCGGGCTCCGTGTCGGGCTTGATCGCGTCCACCGGGCACTCCGGTTCGCACACCCCGCAGTCGATGCATTCGTCGGGGTGGATCACCAGCATGTTCTCACCTTCGTAGAAGCAGTCCACCGGGCACACTTCCACGCAGTCGGTGTACTTGCACTTGATGCACGCGTCGCCGACGATGTAAGTCACTTCACACACTCCTTTTTCAGGGGCTGGATTAGGGCGTTCGTGTGTCCGGCACAAGCGCAATACAGCAACCGTGCCTTGCCGCACGACACCAGCTTCCCGCTCAGCCTGTGACAGCCTCGTAGAGAGTGGCGGTTTCCGGCGGCGACACCCGCCGATCGGCGAACCCGATCACGCGAACCACCTTCACGTCCCGGGACAGGCGTATGGTGAGCACGTCGTCGGCCCGGACCATGCGGCTCGACGACTTGACCGTCTCGCGGTTGATCCGCACCTTGCCGCCTTCGACGAGGGACTGTGCCACGGTGCGGGTCTTGGCGAACCGCGCGTAGCACAGCCACTTGTCCAGTCGCTGAGCGTCTACCGCCTGTTCAGCGATCGCGCTTCTCCATCTGCTCCTTCAGCGCGGCCAGCTTGGCGAAGGGCGAATCGGGGTCCGCCTCGCGCTCGCGCTTCTGGGGTTTTTGCGGCTCGGGGCGCTGTTGCGGCTTGCCGCCGCGCTTCTTGCCCTTGCCGCCGCGATGCTCGTCGCGCGGCCGGCCCTCATGGGACCCGCCGTGCGGCGCACCGCCGGCCGACGGCGCCGGAGCGCTGCCGCCCGCGACTGCCGGAGCGTCCGGCCCGCCCGCTGCCGCGGGGCGCTCGTGCGGTGCGCGATCGCCCTGGCCACGGCCCTCGCCGGGACCGCGGCGACGGTCGCCACCCTGTGCGCCACGCCCCCGGCCGTCCTGCTGCGAGGGCTTGCGGCGGCGGCGGGGCTGGTCGCCGCGATGGTGCCGCGGGACGCGCCACACCTCGACGGTGACGACCTCCGGCTCGCCCGCCTCGGCGCTCGCGTCGTCCGCCTCGGCGGCGACGGCATCCTCCGCGGGCGCGTCCTGGGTGACCGCCGTATCGGCTGCCGCGACGGTGTCCTCGCCCGGCGTCTCGTCGGCCGCCGGCTCCGTGATGTCGGTCGCAGGCTCGGTCACTTCAGTCGCAGGTTCGGTGACTTCGGCCGCAGGCTCCGTGGCTTCGGGCGCGGCCTCGGCGGCCTCGCCGGTCTCGCTCGCGGGTTCGGCCTCGGCCCCGCTCGGGGTGTCCGTCGCGTCGGCCACGGCCTCGCTCGGCGACCAGTCGGTCTGGGCCTCCGCGTCCGCCGGCGCCAGTCCGGCGGCGTCGTCCGGTTCGACGGCGTCGGCGGTCGGCTCGGCGTATTCCGGCGTGTCCTCCGCGGGGGAGGTGTCGAATGCCGCCTCGTCGCTGAGGACCGACGTGTCCTCGCCGACATCGGCGTCGCCGGCCGTCTCGTCGTGGAGGGCGTCGCTGCCGGGAGCCTCGGTCGCCGCGGGCTGCGGCGCCGCGCGCACCGGAACCGGGACGCGGCCGCCGCGCTCGGCCTGGCGGGAGGCCTTGGAGCGGATCTCGTTGGCCGCGCGCAGCGCCTCGCGCTCGGCGGGGCTCGCCTCGTGGCGGTCGACCCGGTAGCCGAGCGACGTCAGGATCGCGGCGAAGTCCTCGCCCGAGCAGCCGAGCAGCGACGTCATCGCCACCGTGACGAGGAAGCCGCCGCCCTGGGGGACCGCGCCCGGAGGCGGATCACCGGCGTCCGGTCCCGGCCGCCAGGCCACGAGGGGGCGGATCTGGTCGGCAAGGCGCTCCAGAATGTCGATCCGCACCGCGCGCGGGCCGCACGGGCGGAAGCCGACGACCTGGTAGAGCGGTTTCGGGACCTCGGGGTCGAGGGTGATCGAGGTGCGGCCGGACGCCGAGAGCTGCGGCACTTCGGCGAGGCCCGGCACGTCCAGATCGGCGTTCTTCAGCGCCCAGAGGAGGGCCATCAGCTGGCTCGGCGCGGGCTTGAGCAGCGCGGGCACGAAGATGTGGTAGGCGCCGAACCGGACGCCCAGCGCCCGCAGACCGGCACGCGCCGTCTGGTCGAGCGCCTTCGCCTCCTCGGCGACGTTCGCCCGCTCGACGCTGCCGAGCTGCTCGGACAGGCGGTAGGCGAGCCCGCGGGCGCCGCCGTCCAGCCCTTCGGCGTTGCGCAGGTCGAACAGCGGCTTCAAGAGGCCGGTGACGTGCGCGGCGAGCCACTGGCTCAACCGGGCCTGCACCTTGTCGCGCGACGGCGCCGGCAGGCTGTCGTCGGCGAGGAGCACCGCGTTCGGCTTCAGCGTGTCGTCGCTCGCCGTGATCCTGGCGATGACGGCACCCTGCCACCGGATCGCAGCGTCCGACCCGAGGGTCAGCGCGGTGTCGGGCGCTGCCGCCACCTTGTCAGCCCGGCGCTCCATCTCCTTGGCAAGCGCCTTGCTGGCAGCCGCCCGCAGCGCTTTCGCGTCACGCGGGTCGTCCGCCGAGGCGTCGGCCTGGAAACGGAACCCGTGTAGCGAGCCGACGTGCTGGCCCTCGACCATGACGTCGCCGGCGTCGTTTACTTCGGATTCCAGCATCGCATTCTCTCGTAACCGCTTCATCAGGACGCTGGTGCGCCGATCGACGAACCGCTGCATCAAACGCTCATGAAGAGCGTCCGACAAGCGATCCTCTACATTTCGTGTCGTTTCGCGCCACTCGGCTGGATCAGCAAGCCAATCATTGCGATTGGCGACGAAGGTCCAAGTCCGAATATGCGCGATCCGATTCGACAGGGTGTCGATATCACCGTCCGTCTTGTCTGCGTAGCGCACCTGGCGCGCGATCCAGTCATCGGGGATACGCCCCTCGACGATCAGGAAATTGTACAGCGTCAGCAAGAGGTCCGCATGGTTCGCCGGTGCGATTTTGCGGTAGTCCGGAACCTGACAGACCTCCCAGAGCCGTTCCACGCGTTCCGGCGTGTCGGCGAGGTCCATGATATCCGGCACTTTCGCTGCGTGCTCGAGGGCCTTCTGGTCGTCCGCGGGCGGGGCCTTGGCGAGCCCTTCCTCCCGGGCCGGCTCGTCCAGCGAGGCCCGCAGGGCCGGCACCGACGCGAAGTCGAGCGCGGCATTGCGCCACTGGAAGACCTTGGCGGGCTGGAAGGCGTGCGTCTCCAGCGCCTCGACGAGGCTGTCCTCGAACGGGGCGACCCGGCCGGTCACGCCGAACGTGCCGTCGCGGGTGTGGCGCCCGGCGCGACCGGCGATCTGGCCGAGCTCGGCGGCCGTCAGCGTCCGGTACTGGTAGCCGTCGAATTTCCGGTTCGAGGCGAACGAGACGTGGTCGACGTCGAGGTTGAGCCCCATGCCGATGGCGTCGGTGGCGATCAGGAAGTCGACGTCGCCCGTCTGGAAGAGCTCGACCTGGGCGTTGCGGGTGCGCGGCGAGAGAGCGCCCATGACGATGGCCGCGCCGCCCCGCTGCCGGCGGATCAGCTCGGCGATCGCGTACACCTCGTTGGCGGAGAAGGCGACGACGGCCGAGCGCGGCGGCAGGCGGGTGAGCTTCTTCTCGCCCGCATAGGTCAGCATCGACATGCGCGGGCGCGTCACGACGCTGATGCCGGGGAGCAGCTTCTCGAGAAGGTTGCGGGCGGTCAGCGCACCGAGCAGCAGCGTCTCGTACTGGCCCCGCACGCGCAGGATCCGGTCGGTGAAGACGCGGCCGCGCTCGAGGTCCGAGGCGAGCTGCACCTCGTCGATCGCGACGAACTCCGGATTGAGGTCGAGCGGCATCGCCTCCACGGTCGCCACGTGATAGCGCGCGCCGGGCGGGATGATCTTCTCTTCGCCGGTGATGAGCGAGACGGCGTCCGGGCCGATCCGGCCGACGATGCGGCCGTACACCTCGCGCGCCAGAAGCCGCAGCGGCAGGCCGATGAGCCCGCTGCGCCGCGCCAGCATCCTGTCGATGGCGAGGTGGGTCTTGCCCGTGTTGGTCGGGCCCAGCACCGCCGTGACGTTGCGCGAACGCTCGGCACGATGGAGGAGGGGGCTGGGGGCAGTCACTTGAGGGGTCTTCCCGAGAGAGCGCAGGCAGGGTCCCGCCGGCGCGGTGAGCGTCAGGCGCGCAAGGCGCCGGTGTGTAGCCAACTGTGCGTTGTCATATAATCGAGCAACGCCTCGCCGCGAAGAGGAGGAAGGCGCGAAATTAAACGCCCGTGCCGCTGATGGAGAAGGCGCTCGGCTCGATCAGGATCTCGCCGTTGGGTGTGCCGATGCGCACCTGGTACGGAATCGCGTAGCCGGCGCCCGGCAGCGGCACCACCGTGACCTCGAGGGCCTTGTTGCGCTCCAGGTACTGCACCTCCGGCTTGGCGGGGCGGTGGCCGGCGACCGGCACCCAGCGCGCGCCGCAGACCGTGCCGGTCCCCGAATAGCCCTGCGTCTCCACCTTGCGGCGGCCCTTGTAGTAGAGCTTGACGTCGTAGCGGGTCCAGCCGTCGAAGATCTTCATGACGTGGTTGCAGGCGTCCCGCGCGTCCGGCGCCTTGGCCGGGATGAGGCCGGACGACAGCGGGTCGACGACGCCGCGGCGGTGGGCGTCGGTCACCGGCACGCGGCCCGGACGGTCCTTCAGCGGCGGCTGCGCGCGCAGCGAGGTCACGTTGCCGGATCGCATCTTCATGGTGACGCGGACCGGACGGGCGATCTCCTCGGCGCTGACGCTGTAGTTGGAGGGGTAGACCTCGCCCCGCGAGGTGGCCTGACCGTCGACGCTCACGGAGGTGCGCACCGCGGTCACGATGGTGGCGACGCCCTTCGGCCGCATGAAGATGTCGGCCTTGTAGCCGCTCTTGTCGAGCGTGAAGTTCATGTTGGCGCGGGCGATGCCCCAGCCGGCGATGGAGATCTCGTAGGTGGCGTCGACCTTGATATCGGCGGCCGCGGGCGTCGCCGCCAGCGGAACGGCCGCGAGCGTTGCCGCGAAAATCGACGTTCCAACCCGGTTCATGGCACTCTCCAGCCCGCTCGGCATCCGGCCCATCACACACGGTGTATGAGATGCCAGTTGCAAGATCAAATCGCTTCACCTAATGAATTGCACCTGAACAGATGGGCTCGCGCAAGCGGCCAGCGGCATGGTCCGCAGGCGGTGAGCGCGACGACGTCAATGTGCGTGGCGGCAATGTCGCCTAATCGCTTGACGTCGGCCTGCGGGATGCCTATTCACCCCGTTCACCTTCGGATTGAGTTTTTAAGGGCGCCGGTTCTGGCCGGCGAATGGATCATGGCTCGGCGCTGCGAACTGACAGGCAAGGGCGTGCTGGTTGGCAACAACGTCAGCCACGCCAACAACAAGACGAAGCGGCGGTTCCTGCCGAACCTCGTGGACGTGACGCTCCAGTCGGAGGCCCTCGGCCGCGGCGTGCGTGTCCGTTGCGCGGCGGCTGCCCTGCGCACCGTCGAGCACCGCGGCGGTCTCGACAAGTTCCTCATGGTTGCGAAGGACGGCGAGCTCTCCGAGCGCATGCTGCGCCTGAAGCGTGAGGTCACGGCCGCTTCGGCGCCCGAGACCCCGGCCGCGTAAGGCCACGCCGCCTACCCGCGGCTGACGATGTCCCGCATCGCAATCACGGCCGGCGTCGCGGCGATGACCGCGGTCGTCGTCACGTCGAACATCCTGGTGCAATACCCGGTCATGGCTCATATCGGCGGGCTCAACCTCGCCGATGTGCTGACCTGGGGCGCGTTCACCTACCCGTTCGCGTTCCTCGTGACGGATGTCATCAACCGCACCTTCGGCCCGTCGCACGCCCGCATCGTCGCGTTCGTCGGCTTCTGTATCGCGGTGGTGATGTCCATCGCGCTCGCGACGCCGCGCATCGCGCTCGCGTCCGGCACGGCCTTCCTGCTGGCGCAGATGTACGACGTGTCGATGTTCAACCGCCTGCGCTACGGCAAGTGGTGGCGGGCGCCGCTCGTCTCCTCGTTCGCGGCGTCGGTGCTCGACACGGTCGTCTTCTTCTCGCTGGCCTTCGCCGCCTTCATCCCATTCGGCCAGGACGCGTTCGCGACGTCCGTGGACTCGCTGTTCGGCATCGCCGGCGCACCCGACGCGCCGCGCTGGGTCTCCTGGGCCATAGCCGACTTCGTCGTGAAGGTGATGGTGGCGAGCTTCGCGCTCGGCCCCTACCGCGCCATCACCGCGCGCCGCACCACCTTCCAGTAACGCCGGACGACCCCGTCAGCCGCTCTGCGACCCGTCTCTCAGCGGGTTGGGGCGCGGCAACGGGTCGCGGACCGCAAAGCGCAGCATGACCGTGCGCTGAAGGAAGGCGTGATTGTCGTCAGACATCATGGTGAGGACGAGCCTTCCGTCCTCCACGGTGGCGGCGATCGCCTCCATGTTGTCGATCTCGGAGGCGAATCCGGCCTCGATCAGCACCGGGCCATCCACAGTTCCCGTCGCGTTATCCACCGCATCGGACCCGATCCGGCGCACGCGCATGCCGATGTCGATGCCGCCGCCGTACCGCCGCTCCAGAAGGATCATGTCGCCGCCCGGCAGCATGTCGGCCCCGGTGATGGACCAGTCCGCCTCCCGCTTCAGCGAAAATCCCTTGCCCGGCAGGCGATAGGCCGGGAGCAGCTTGGCCCGCGACGGACCGCCCTCGGCCATCGCGATGACCGTGCCGTCGGCCGTCGTCGCCAGCGCCTCGAAGCCGAAGCGGCGGAGCTGGCCGATGGCGGCCTGACCGAGGAGGTCACGCCGCTCCGCCCGCGCCTCGAAGTCGACGTCGATGCCGTCGGCCGGGTAGAAATAGATGCGCGGCTTGGTCTCCACCGCGACAAGCACCCCGCCCGGGACCCGGGTGAGCGATTCCGCGTCGCCGTTCCGCTTGGAGGTGATGGGCCGGCCGAGCTCGTCGCGACGCGGGTAGAGCTCCAGGTCGGCGACGCCGGCGAGGCGGCCGTCCTCGATCAGCATCCGCCCGGTCAGCCAGAGGCCGGTGTCGTTGACCGCGAGAAAGCGGTCGCCATCGACCAGCATCCCCGACCAGGCGCCGAAATCGCGAGGACCGGACAGGACGAGCCCGCCGAGGAAGGCGAGGCGCCCGTCCGCCTCGGCGTTGCCGCCGAACGTCTCGATGACACGGGTCCGCACGTCGATCGGCCCGGCGAGGGCGCCGGGGCCCGCGGTGATGGCGGCCGCGACGCAGATTGCGGCCACCGCCAGTGGAGGTCGCCTCACGCGGCCCGGCGGCCGGGACGGCGTCCCCGCCGCCGCGGCGAGGCCTCGGTCTCGTCGTCGAACAGCGCGGCGAGCTGGTCGACCATCGCGCCCGCCAGTTCCTCCGCGTCGACAATGGTGACCGCGCGGCGATAGTGGCGCGTCACGTCGTGGCCGATGCCGATCGCGATCAGCTCCACCGGCGAGCGGTTCTCGATCTCGTCGATGACCGCGCGCATGTGCTTCTCGAGGTAGTTGCCGGCGTTGACCGAGAGGGTCGAATCGTCGACCGGCGCCCCGTCGGAGATCATCATCAGGATGCGCCGCTGCTCCGGGCGGGCGAGCAGGCGCTCGTGCGCCCACATCAGCGCCTCGCCGTCGATGTTCTCCTTGAGGAGCCCCTCGCGCATCATGAGGCCGAGGTTGCGCCTGGCGCGCCGCCAGGGTGCGTCCGCCGCCTTGTAGATGATGTGCCGCAGGTCGTTCAGGCGCCCGGGGGACGGCTTCTTGCCGTGCTGCACCCAGTGATCGCGGGACTGCCCGCCCTTCCACGCCTTCGTGGTGAAGCCCAGGATCTCCACCTTCACGTGGCAGCGCTCCAGCGTGCGGGCGAGGATGTCCGCGCATGTCGCCGCGACCGAGATCGGCCGCCCGCGCATCGAGCCGGAGTTGTCGAGGAGGAGCGTCACGACCGTGTCGCGGAAGTCGCTCTCGCGCTCGATCTTGAAGGCGAGAGGCTGCATCGGGTCGATGACGACGCGGCTGAGCCGCGCGGTGTCGAGGAAGCCTTCCTCCTGGTCGAAATCCCAGGAGCGGCTCTGCTGCGCCATCAGCCGCCGCTGCAGGCGGTTGGCGAGCCGCGCCACGGCGCCCTGCAGGTGCTGGAGCTGCCGGTCGAGGAAGCCGCGCAGACGGTCGAGCTCGGCGGTGTCGCACAGCTCCTCGGCGTGCACGATCTCGTCGAACTGGCGCGTGTAGACGCGGTAGTCCGAACCCGGAGGCCCGCTCGACTGCGGCTCGTCGACGCGCATGCCGTCGGTGGTTTCCTCGGCGTCGCCCATCTCGTCGTCGCGCACGTCGTCGGCGGTGAACTCGGAGACGTCGACGTCCTCGGCCGTCTCCTCCTCGCCGGAGCGCTCGGAGTCCTGCGGGGCGGCGTTCTCGTCGGATTCGTCGTCGCCGACCTCGCCGTCGCCCTCGTCGGGCGAGTCGACCTCGGCCTGACCCTCCTCGCTCTCCTGCTCCTCGCCCTGCTCCTCGGACATGGACTCGGCCATGTCGAGCGCGGCGAGGATGTCGCGAATTGAGGTGGCGAACCCCTTCTGGTCGGTGATCTGGTCGGGCAGCGCGGAGAGGTTCTCGCCGCACTTCTCCTCCAGCCACGGCCGCCACAGGTCGACGATCTTCTGTGCGCTCTCCGGCGGCTTGGCGCCGGTCAGCTTCTCGCGCACGAGAAGCGCCAGGGCGTCCTCGATCGGGGCGTCGGCCTGATCGGTGATCTCGTGATAGTTGCCGCGGAAATACTTGTCCTCGAGCATCGCCGAGAGGTTCTGGGCGACGCCGTCCATGGCCTTGGCGCCGAGGGCGTCGCACCGCGCGCTCTCCACCGCGTCGTAGATGGCGCGGGCGTCGGGGCCGGCGGGGGCGTAGCGGGTGTGGACGTTCTGGTCGTGCGCGGCGAGCTTCAGCGCCATGGAGTCGCCGAGGCCGCGCGTGACCGAGATCTCCTTCTGGGTGAGACGGCGGGGCGGCTCGGGCAGGCGTGCGACGTTGCCGACGAGCGCGGGCTTGTCGGACGAGAAGTTCACTTCGAGGTCCGGGTTGGCGGCGATCGCCCGCATTGTGCCGGTGATCGCCGTCCGGAACGCGTCGTGACGCGTGTCACCGGGTTTGTTTCGTTTTGCGTTATCGCCGGGACCGGCCATAACCTAACTCCTTGCGACGCCTAACGGTCCATGAAAGCAAGCCGGGCTCCCAGGGCGCAATAGATCGAGCCGACAATTCTGCGCTGCCACCGCACCATCGCGGGATTCTTGCGCATCACCGACCCCACATGGCCGGCGCATACGGCGAAGGCGACGGTCGCGATGAGGCCGAGGGCGACGAACACGATCCCCAGCACCATGAGCTGGAGCGCGGGCGCCCCGTTCGCCGGCTGGACGAACTGCGGCAGGAAGGCCAGGAAGAACATGGCCGTCTTCGGGTTCAGCACCTCGGCGAGGATCGCCTGGCGGAAGGCCTGGCCGGCGGTGAGGCGGATGACCGCCGCGCCGGTCCCGGTCTCGCCCCCCGACCGCAGCGCCTGGATACCGAGATAGATAAGGTACACCGCGCCCAAAATCTTGATCGCGGTGAAAAGCATGGCCGAGGCCGCGATGATCGCCGAGATGCCGACGATGGCCATCGTCGTATGGACGAGGTCGCCGACCGCGATCCCCGCCGCCGTGGCGACGCCGACCTTCACGCCGGAGGTGGTCGCCCGCGCCGAGGCGAGCAGCACCGCGGGACCGGGGATGAAGACGAAGCCGAGGACGATGGCGACGTAGGTGAGGAGGGTCGCCTGATCGATCATCGTCTCTCTCCCTTCCCGGCCGCCATCCGGCCGATGCGGCGCGTCGCCCGTTGCGCGGCCGCCTTGCGGGGCGCGGCGCCCCCCGTGCCCGGTCCTGCCGCAGCCTCAGTGCCCGGTCCTCCGCCGAGATCGCCCCGGAGAGGGCGTCCGCGACGGTCCCGGACACGCCGGACGTCTTTCCGGACCCGATCGTTCCCGTCAGGAACGGCCCGGCGCCGCAGGCCGAGGAGCGGCCGCCCGTCGGCGACCCGCTCCGGCGGCTCCGGCCGCCCGGTGCGGTTCTCGTTAGTTCATCACCACGTTGTGGCCCTGCGACAGCTCCTTGCCGAAGCAGCGCTGGTAGAACTCGGCGACCAGGCCGCGCTCGGTCTCGTCGCACTTGTTGAGGAACGAGACCTCGAACGCGAAGCCGATGTCGCCGAAGATCTCGGAGTTCTCGGCCCAGGTGATCACCGTCCGCGGGCTCATCACGGTCGACAGGTCGCCGTTGATGAACGCGTTGCGCGTCATGTCGGCGACGCGCACCATCTTCGAGACGATGCTCTGCCCGCCGTTGCCCTGGTAGTGCGGGCTCTTGGCGAGGACGATCTCGACCTCGACGTCGTGCGGCAGGTAGTTCAGCGTCGTGACGATCGACCAGCGGTCCATCTGGCCCTGGTTGATCTGCTGCGTGCCGTGGTAGAGGCCCGACGTGTCGCCGAGGCCGATGGTGTTCGCCGTCGCGAACAGGCGGAAGGCCGGGTGCGGGCGGATCACGCGGTTCTGGTCGAGCAGCGTCAGGCGGCCCGAGACCTCGAGGACGCGCTGGATCACGAACATCACGTCCGGACGACCGGCGTCGTACTCGTCGAAGACGAGCGCGGTGTTGGTCTGCAGCGCCCAGGGCAGGATGCCGTCGCGGAACTCGGTCACCTGGGCGCCGTCCCGCACCACGATGGCGTCCTTGCCGACGAGGTCGATACGGCTGATGTGGCTGTCGAGGTTCACGCGGATGCACGGCCAGTTGAGGCGTGCGGCCACCTGCTCGATGTGGGTCGACTTGCCCGTGCCGTGGTACCCGGCGATCATCACGCGGCGATTGTGCTTGAAGCCGGCGAGAATCGCCTTGGTCGTGGGCGGGTCGAACACATAGGACGGGTCGACATCGGGCACGTGTTCGGTGCGTTCGGAGAACGCCGGAACCTCCATGTTGCTGTCGATCCCAAACGTCTGGGCCGCAGACACGGTCATGTCCGGCGTTTTGGTCGCCGCGGCGGGCGTCTCTGACATAGTCATCCTCGCGGGGGTGTCCGCGGTGCACGCGAACGGTATACAAAACTTAAGGGCTTGCGGCCGCGATCAGCAATACCCTGCGCGTCTCAGAACGTTATAGGCATTGATGATACTGCGCAGCCGATCCTCGGAGCTGCGATCCCCTTGGTTTGCGTCAGGATGGTGACGCTTTACAAGCGTTTTGTATCGCGACTTGATCGCTTCCCTGGAGGCGCCGGGTTCCAGGCCCATCACTTCGAAGGCATGGCGGTCGGCGGCGGAGATCCGGCGGGTCTCCTGTTCGGGCTGCGGCGCAGCGTGCGGATCCCCCTGGCCGAAGAGGCCGAAGGGGTCGTCGATCATCCCTGACCAGGTGTTGCGGGCGGCACGCGCCTTGCGGCCGCGCACGCCGATCGGCTGCGTCGGCCGGTGGCCGGTGATCGCGTCCCGCTGGTAGGCGAGGACGTCGTCGTCGGTCATCCCGTCAAAGTAGTTGTAGGTCTTGTTGTACTCGCGCACGTGGTCGAGGCAGAACCAGAAGTACTGGCCTTCCTTGCCGCGACCCTTGGGGGCGCGGTAGGCGCCCTCCTCGGTGCAGCCCGGGACCGCGCACTCGCGCCCGATGACCGACGCGTCGGCCGCACCGCCGCCATCGCGCCCGCTCCCGCGCCCGGAGCCCTTCCGGCGCGATGCGCGAATGCGGTCGTATTCTTTACCCGAGAAGTCCATGGCGCCGATTATGGTGAGGTGGCTATCAGCGAACAAGGACTTGACTTTGCGCGTCTCACAGCCCTGCACGAGCGTCGGGGCTGCGGAGCGCACGGTGGCAGCTCTGCGCGTTCAAATCCTTGTCAAACTGCGGCAAAGCACCCATTTCCTGCCGTATGGAAACACACACGTCTCGACCCAAACAAACCTCGTCCCTGGATCAGGCGACAGACGATTTGTTCGGCGCATCGTCCTTCAACGCGATGTTGGTCTGGTCGTCGTTCCTCGTGGGATTCTTCGTGCCGATCACGCCGTTCATCGGCGTGGTCTTCGCATACATCAACCGGCGGAACTCTGACCCCGGTTTGCGTACGCATTATGACGCCGCGATCACGACCTTCTGGGTCACGCTGATTCTCGGCTTCATCGGTGGAATTCTGACCTGGATCCTGATCGGATTCCCGATCCTGTTCTTCCTGGCGATCTGGACGATCTGGCGCTCCGTGCGCGGCATGATGAAGGCCTCGAGCCGCCGGCCGATGTGGCCGGTCTACTACGTGCCGGTCTGAGCCACCGCCCCGCGCCACGACCCGGCCGCACCCGGCGGCCGGCAGATCCGGGCCCCGACGGCCGCGTCCGGGCCGCTCCGTGCCCGATGGCGCGCCACGTCCAAGCGGCCCGGCCGGCGGGGAGGGACCCGTCACTCCGGCCCTGAGGCAGCCTACCAGAGCGATTCCTTCGCGCGCTTGGGCCACTCCTCGTCGTAGAACTTGCCGTCGATCTCCGAGGAGGCGGCCTCCAGCATCTGGCCGACCGTGGGGAGCGCGTCGAGGTCGGGAAGCGCGCCGCTCCACAGCCCCGCCCGGTTCACGGCGCGGGCGCACTGGAAGTAGACCTCGTCCACGTCAACGAACGTCACCGTGCGCGGCGGCTTGCCCTCCATCGCGTACGTCTCGAGGACGTCCGGGTCCGCGGTGATGAACGCGCGGCCGTTGACGCGCATGACCGTCGGCGAGCCGGGGATGAGGAACATCAGCGCCACGCGCGGGTCGCGCACGATGTTGCGCAGCGTGTCGATCCGGTTGTTGCCGCGACGGTCCGGCATCGCGAGCCGGGTCTCGTCGACGATCTCGACCACCGTGCCCCTGTCGCCGCGGGGCGAGCAGTCGAGCCCCTCCGGCCCCACGCTCGCCAGCGCGCAGAACGGCGACGCGGTGATCCACCTCGCGTAGTAGGGGGTGATGGTTTTTGCCACCTTGACCCGCGCCGGTGCCGAAACCTCGCCATAGTGGGTCTCTAGCTGTTCGATGGACGAGATCACATTCATCGTGCACCTCTTTCTTTCTTGCGACACGAGTCTATCACCGTGCACGCTCGTGTGAGTGACCGGAGTGGCACGACGCAGCCGGACTCCAACGCGACCGGACCCTGGAGAAGCGACCCCTATGACGACGGCGACACCAACGACCCCAGCACGGCAGTTCAAGCTCAAGGCCGAGGATCGTCCTGCCGGGTCGATGACCCAGAGCGAAGCCATACAGCATCACTACGACAACGACACGCGCTTCTTCTCGCTGTGGCTCGACCCGTCCCTGACCTACTCCTCGGGCCGCTGGTTCGACCCGATCACCGGCGCCGACCTCGCCGCCGACCTCACCGCCGCCCAGGACGAGAAGCTCCGCTTCCACCTCGACGCGGCTAAGGTCGAAGCCGGCACGCGCCTCATCGACATCGGCTGCGGCTGGGGGGCGACCTTGCGCGGCGCGTCGCAGGACCGCGGTGCCGCCTACGCGCTCGGCCTCACACTTTCCAACGACCAGCTCTCGCACATCGAGTCGCAGGGCTGGCCGAACGTCGAGGCGCGGCTCCAGGACGCCTACACGTTCACGACCGACGAGCCCTTCACCGCCGCGATCTCGATCGGCGCCTTCGAGCACTTCGCCAAGCCGAACATGACGCGGCCGGAGAAGATCGAGATCTACGCCAGGTTCTTCGAGACGATGGCCGCCGCGCTCACCACCGGCGCCCGCTTCTCGCTGCAGACGATCGTCTGGGAAGACGTCGACTTCGAGCATTCCAACACGTCGCTGCCCGAGACCGTCTTCCCCGAATCCTCGATCCCCTACATCGAGGAGGTGGTCGAGGCCTCGGCGCCGACCTTCCGCCTCGTCTACCTCGAGAACGATCCGAAGCACTACGCCACGACGCTTCAGCACTGGATCAACAACATCAAGGCGCGGCAGGACGACATCATCGCCGAGTGGGGCGAGGAGAAGTACAACTTCTTCTACGACTACCTGCGCTACAGCCGCCTCGCGTTCACGCGCCGCAAGAACTCGCTCGCCCGCTTCGTGCTCCAGAAGCGCTGACCGGCGGCCGGGACGGCGGCACCGTCGCATGAACGTTGCGCGCATCTGGCACCCTCCGGGTGACAGGGGCGCGGAGCGAGCATGTACGCCATCTACGAGGTCACGCCACGCGGACTGACGCCCACGGCGGGGAAGGATCACCCGCCGGAGCAGCCACTTTGGTTCGACCTCGCCCCGCCGGACGAGGCGACCATGCGGCGCCTCGAGCGCCTCTTCGGAATCGAGCTTCCCGGCTATCTCGAGCGCCAGGAGCTCGAGCCCTCCAAGCGGCATCGTCATGAGAACGAGGTGCTGCTGCTGACGGTCAGCGTCCCGGCGACCGGTCACTTCGAGCGGCTGAGCCCGCTGACCTTCGTCCTCGACCAGCGGCACGTCGCGACGCTGCGGGAGACCTTCGACACCGGCTTCGGCTCCGTCACCGACATCGTCGCCCGCTCGCCGCTCGCGCTCGTCCTGAAGCTCCTCGAGCGCGTCGTGGCGCGCTCGGCGGACCGGATCGATCTTCCGCTGGCGCCGCTGGCTCTGACGCCGGTCTCACGGCTTGAAGATCGAGTTGCCGCCGTCGACGAGCATCGCCGAGCCGGTGACGAAGCTCGATGCGCCGCCCAGCAGGAAGAGCGCGGCCTCGGCGATCTCCTCCGGCTCGGCGAGGCGCTTGACCGGGTGGAGGCCGGCCGCCCAGGCCTGCGCGGCCGGGTCGCTCATCATCCCGGTGCGCGTGCCGCCCGGCAGCAGCGCGTTGACGCGGATGCCCTGCGCCGCATGCTCCACCGCCAGAACCTGCATCAGGCCGATCACCCCGGCCTTCGCCGCCGCGTACGCCCCCATCCCCGGCAGCCCGATGGTGTGACCCACGAACGACGATGTGAAGACGATCGACCCGCCGCCGCGCGCCGCCATCGCCGGCACCTGATGCCTGGCGGCGTGGAACGCCGCGGTGAGGTTGGTGGCGATCACCGCGTGCCAGTCGGCCGGCGCCATCTCCGGCACAGGGCCCATCGCGCCGAGGGTGCCGGCGTTGTTGAACGCGCCGTCGAGTCCGCCGAACGTGCGGGCCGCGACCGCGACGAGCTCGGCCGCGACATCCTCCTCGGCGACATCGCCGGGGACGGCGACGGCCGCGCCGCCCGCCGCCTCGATCTCGGCCACCAGCGCGTCGAGCCGCCCGCCCCGCCGCGCGCCGAGCACGAGGCGGGCGCCTCGGGCGGCCGCCAGCCGGGCGGCCGCCTCGCCGATCCCGCTGCTGGCGCCGGTGATGATGAAGACCTTGCCGTCCTGCCGCATCGACGTCCCTCCGCTGTGGCGTCAGCACAGCACCGAAGGGGGCCGGAATGCGTCCGGACTCTTGCGCTCAAAGCCGGGTTGCAGACCGCACGGCTTGCGCCCACAGGCGTTGCCGTGGCACACCGCCGCCACCCGCGGACAGACAAAACCCATGACCGACCTGAAAAAGATCGTCCTCGCCTACTCGGGCGGACTGGATACCTCGATCATCCTGAAGTGGCTGCAGAACACGTATGGCGCGGAGGTCGTGACCTTCACCGCCGACCTCGGCCAAGGCGAAGAGCTCGAGCCCGCCCGCAAAAAGGCGGAGATGCTCGGCTGTAAGGAAATCTACGTCGAGGACCTGCGCGAGACCTTCGTGAAGGACTACGTCTTCCCGATGATGCGCGCCAACGCGCTCTACGAAGGCGTCTACCTCCTCGGCACCTCCATCGCCCGCCCGCTGATCGCCAAGCGGCAGATCGAGATCGCGCACGAGACCGGCGCCGACGCCGTCTGCCACGGCGCCACCGGCAAGGGCAACGACCAGGTCCGCTTCGAGCTCGGCTACGCGGCGCTCGACCCGAAGATCAAGGTCATCGCCCCCTGGCGCGACTGGGAGTTCAAGTCCCGCACCGACCTCATCGAGTTCGCGCGGCTGAACCAGATCCCGGTGACGAAGGACAAGGAGGGCGAGGCGCCGTTCTCCGTCGACGCCAACCTCCTGCACTCCTCCTCCGAGGGCAAGGTGCTCGAGGATCCTGCGGTCGCCCCGCCGAGCATCGTCTACCAGCGCACCATCAGCCCGATGGACGCGCCGGACAAGGCGACCGAGATCTCCATCGACTTCAAGGAAGGCGACGGCGTCGCGCTGAACGGCGAGGCGATGAGCCCGGCGACCCTCCTCACCGCGCTCAACAAGCTCGGCCACGACAACGGCATCGGCCGCCTGGACCTCGTCGAGAACCGCTTCGTCGGCATGAAGTCGCGCGGCGTCTACGAGACCCCCGGCGGCACGATCTATCACGTCGCCCACCGCGCGATGGAGAGCCTGACGCTCGACCGCGGCGCCGCGCACCTCAAGGACGAGCTCATGCCGCGCTACGCGGAGCTCATCTACAACGGCTTCTGGTTCTCGCCGGAGCGGCAGATGCTGCAGGCCGCCATCGACCAGTCCCAGAAGGACGTCGAGGGGCGTGTGACGCTGACGCTCTACAAGGGCAACGTCATCGTCTCCGGCCGGTCGAGCCCCAAGTCGCTCTACCAGGAGAAGATCGTCACGTTCGAGGACGACGCCGGCGCGTACGACCAGAAGGACGCGGCGGGCTTCATCCGCCTCAACGGGCTGCGCCTGCGGATCCTCGCCGACCGCGACAAGTAAGCCGCCGGTGCGCGGGCGCTCCAGCGGCGCCCGCGTCCGGACCTACCGGAAGGCCCAGGCCCACGCGAGCTGCACCAGCTCCACCGTGAACGTCGCGCAGAGAGCCAGCGCGATGGCCGAGACCGCGAGGCCGACGAGGACGACGAGCCCGTCGCGCTCGGTCAGCCCCATGCCGATCACAACCGTCGCGATCGCCGGCGGAATGTTGCCGACGAACGGGATCGGCAGCATCACGATGATCGCCAGCAGCAGCGCCAGGAGCCCCACGAGGCGGCTTCCGACCGGCCCCGTCATCACCCTGAGGCGCGGTCGCGTGACGCTCTCCAGCCGCTTCAGCCACGGCGACGCGCGCTCCACCATCCGCTCCAGCGTCGCCTTGCCGATGCGCCGCCGGTCCAGAAACTGCGGCAGCCAGAGCCCGTCGGTGCCGATGATCATCTGCAGGCTGACGAGCGCGATGACGAAGCCGCACGCGGTCGGGATCCCCGGCGGCATGGGCAGGCAGCTCGGCAATGCGAAGAGGACGAGGGCGTAGCCGAACGCGCGCTGCCGCAGACGGCCGAGCAGCCAGTCGACGCTGACGTCGTCCCCCTCGATCTCCGCCACCAGACGGCGGAGCGTCTCGGATGTCGGAAGGTCCGCGGGGGCTTCGGCGGTACCGCCGGGGCGGGAGGGGCCGGCGGCGTCGGGGTTCAACTCAACCATAGGCCCCAGATGTGGTCGTTCCGGCTCCCCGGCGCCACCGGACGGCAGCTATTCGGTGATCAGCTTGACGAGGTCGCCCGCCGCCAGCTCGTGCTCGCCGAGCCCGTTCAGCACGTTGAAGAGCGGCAGCTTCATCGCCGCTTCCACGCCCGTCATGCGCTGCGCCAGCGTCGCCGCGCTCTCGTTCGGCCGCACCGCGACGATGCGCACCCGCAGCGGCCGCATCGCCGCCCGCTGCGACGGCGAGAGCAGGCGGAAGGAGGCGAGCGTCTTGCGGAAGGCGCCCTCGTAGGCCGAGGCGGGCTTGGAGGAGGCGAAGATGAACCGGAACACGCGGTTGCGGTCCCGCACGACGCCGATGCGGAAGGACCATCCCTCCACCAGCGCGGAGGCGGTCGCCGCCTCGAGCCCGCCGACCGTGTCGAAGCGCACCGAATCGTCCACCAGACCCTTGATCCAGCCCGACTTCAGGTACTCCTCGAGCGACGTGCTCTCCGGGAGGCCGACCGCGTCGAAGCGGATCGCGGTGTGCTCGCCGTCGGTGGCCAGCACCGCCTGCGAGGTGTTCTTGAGGACGTAGCCCTCGGGCACGGTGAAGGCGATGCCGAGGTCGACGTGGGCGAACTCGCGCCCGCGCACGAAGCCCTCGCTCGGGTCGTCGCCGTAGAGGATGCCGTTGAGGGAGCGCAGGTAGCGCGAGCGCTGCTGCTGGCCGATCCCCGGCGCCCCGAACTGGCGCGCCACGCGCTTGGCATGGTCGACGCGGGCCGGCGTCGACGGATGCGAGGAGAGGAAGCCGGGCTTCGTCTCGGTCGCGGCGTTGAGCGAGGGGAGGGCGGCGAACTGGGCCATGGAGTGCAGGAAGCGCGCCGCCGCGAACGGGTCGAAGCCGGCCTTGGCGAGCGTCTCGACGCCGATCTTGTCGGCTTCCAGCTCCTGCTGCTGGCTGAATGTGGCGAGGCTGACGTCGGCCGTCTCGCGCGAATCCTTGGCGATGCCCGGGTCCACCACGACCTCGCTGACGCGCCGGGCGAGCGCGGCCGCCTCGGCCTGACGGGCGCGGGCGCGGGCGTGATCGGCGGTGACGTGGGCGATCTCGTGGGCGATGACGGCGGCGAGCTCGCTCTCGTCCGTCGCCAGCGCGATGAGGCCGCGTGTGACGTAGACGTCGCCGGTCGGCAGCGCGAAGGCGTTGACCGCAGGGGAGTTGAGAATTGTGACGTTGACCGAGCGGCCGCCGCCGCTGCCGGCGGCCAGCAGCCGGTCGACGATGTCGCCCACCGTCCGCTCGATGACCTCGTTGCGGTAGATGCCGCCGTACGCACCGATGAGCTTGAGGTGTTCCTGGGTGCGTGGCGCGTTCGCCCGCGACGACTGGGTCGGCGCCGGGGAGGCCGGCAGTTGCGCGGACTGCCGGCTGGTGATGAGGGGTTGTTCGCTGATCGACCCGCCGCACGAGACGAGAGTCAGCGCGAGTCCGAGCGCAAGCGTGGCCGCGACGACGCGTCCAAGCGCTCGATCTGCGCGGGATGCTCGACCTTGATCAAGCCGCCGTTCCACGCTTCCAGCACACCCCTTATCCGCACCCGCGCGCCGGTCAGCGTCACAGGGGCATCGACCCACTTACCCGCAGTCCTCTGCGCGACCATGGCGGTGAAATCGGACCGCCAGTCCGCGCCGAAATTCAGAAAGATCGTTCGCCTCGACCGCCCGACGTCCATGACCGTCCCCTCGACGAGGACGTTCTGTCCAACACGCTCGAGCCGATTCGACGCATTGGCTGACAAGACGGGATGGTGTTGCGACCAAACTCCCTTCGCAGCTCCCTCCGCACGCCGCTCGGCGGCGAACGACGTCTCAAGGCACTCTTCCGAAATAACAGCGGGATCGACGAGCGCAAGGCCGCCTGAAAGCAGTTCGATACGAAGCCCTTCGGTTGTGTCTTTCGGAACAACGTCGCCGACGATCCGGCCATGCCGGTCGGCTCCCTCGAACGCGGCGACCCGTCGCAGGCCAGCCGCCTGTCCGGCCATCGCCTCGAGCCGTCGATCGGCCGCCGGATCGGCGGCGGCGATGTCGGCGAGGCGCACGAGGCGGCCATCGTCGAGGGCCAGCGTCATCGGGCCGGCCGGTCCGGCGATCGTGACGGGCTCGGCCGGGCCGAAGCACGGGTCCGCCGTCTGCGCCCGCGCGGCGCTCGCGGTGCCGGCGAGAATGAAGAGGGCGACGCTCGCCAGCCAGAGGACGACGCCCCGGGTCCGCTGCCGCGACAGCATGCGGCGGCCGTCCTGTGACAAACGGTTCAGTTTCTCAATGCGGGAGTTAAGTAGCGCGGTGTGGTCCGGCTTTCGGGGGAGCATCGCAGTGGGGCACCGCGACGCCACCCGCGCCCTACCGGGTGGGGACGGGGATCTCGCCCCGGTAGTCGTAGAAGCCCCGGCCGGCCTTGCGGCCGAGCCACCCCGCCTCGACGTACTTCACGAGGAGCGGGCAGGGGCGGTACTTCGAGTCGGCGAGGCCGTCGTGCAGGACCTGCATGATCGACAGGCACGTGTCGAGGCCGATGAAGTCGGCGAGCTGCAGCGGACCCATCTTGTGATTGGCGCCGAGCCGCATCGCGGTGTCGATCGCCTCGACGGTGCCGACGCCCTCGTAGAGGGTGTAGATCGCCTCGTTGATCATCGGCAGCAGGATGCGGTTGACGATGAAGGCGGGGAAGTCCTCCGCCGTCGCCGAGACCTTGCCGAGCCGTTCCACGAAGCGGGCGGCGAGCTTGAACGTCTCGTCGGCGGTCGCGATGCCGCGCACCAGCTCCACGAATTCCATCACCGGGACGGGGTTCATGAAGTGGATGCCGATGAACCGCTCCGGACGGTCCGTCGCGGCGGCGAGGCGGGTGATCGAGATCGAGGAGGTGTTGGTGGCGAGGACCGCTTCCGGCTTCAGGAGCGGGCAGACCTGCGCGTAGATCTTGCGCTTGACCTGCTCGTTCTCCGTCACCGCCTCGATCACGAGGTCGACGTCCGCGAGCTCGTCGAGGTTCTCGGCGGCGTGGATGTGCTCGATCGCGGCCTTGCGGGCCGCATCGTCGATCCGGCCCGAGGAGACCTGTCGCGACATGTTGCCGGTGATCGTGGCAAGGCCCGACTGGATTCGGTCCTTGGCGACGTCATGCAGGAAGACGTCGTAACCCGCCAGCGCCGCGACGTGGGCGATGCCGTTTCCCATTTGCCCGGCGCCGATGACGCCGATGCTGGTGATGTCGCTCATGAAAGCCGCCGCTGACCGCCGGTATCTATCGTCGATGAAACCGGACTTGCCCGGCACGTCAAGTCGCCTTGCGCCGGACAGGGACCGATCGCGGCGGCTCGTAGTCAAGAGGCCTTCTTCTCGAGCTCGGCTTTCAGCTCGGGCACGATGGTAAAGAGATCACCCACAAGGCCGTAGTCCGCCACCTGGAAGATCGGAGCCTCCTCGTCCTTGTTGATCGCAACAATGACTTTGGAGTCCTTCATACCGGCCAAATGCTGAATGGCACCTGAAATTCCGCAGGCGATGTACAGCTCGGGGGCCACGACCTTGCCGGTCTGCCCGACCTGCCAGTCATTCGGCGCGTAGCCCGCGTCGACCGCGGCGCGCGAGGCGCCGATGGCCGCGCCGAGCGCGTCCGCGAGCGGCTCCATCACTTCCTTGAACTTCGCGTCCGAGCCGAGCGCGCGGCCGCCCGAGACGATCCGCTTCGCCGAGGCGAGCTCGGGACGGTCGGACGCGGCGACTTCCTCGCCGACGAAGCTGGACAGGCCCGGATCGGCGACCGCGTCGAGCGACTTCACCGTGGCCGAGCCACCCTCGCCCGCCGCCTGGAAGGACGCGGTGCGGATGGTCATGACCTTGGTCGGGTCGAGCGACTTCACGGTCTGGATGGCGTTGCCGGCGTAGATCGGGCGCTTGAAGGTGTCGGCCGACACGACTTCCATCACGTCCGAGATCTGCATCACGTCGAGCAGCGCGGCGATGCGCGGCAGGACGTTCTTGCCGTAGGTCGTGGATGGCGCGACGATGGCGTCGTAGTCGCCCGCCAGCGAGACCACGAGGGCGGCCAGCGGCTCGGCGAGACCGTGGGCGTAGGGCTCGCCCGTGACGGTCAGGACTGTTTCCACGCCGTCGAGCTTGGCAGCCGTCTCGGCCGCGGCGGAGACATCGGAGCCGGCCAGGAGGACATGGACCGGGGCCCCGAGCTGGGCAGCCGCGGACAGCGCCTTCCTGGCGGAATCATCGAGCTTGCCGCCGGCGGATTCGGCGATCAGTAGCGTCGTCATTCTTCTTCTCCCGCGGGGGTCAGATGACCCCGGCCTCGTTCTTCAGCTTGTCGACGAGTTCGGCAACGGAGCCGACCTTCACACCGGCCTGGCGCTGCGCCGGCGGCTCGGTCTTCTCCACCACCAGGCGGGCCTTCACCTCGACGCCGTAGTCGCCGGGCTTCTTGGAATCGAGCGGCTTCTTCTTCGCCTTCATGATGTTCGGCAGCGACGCGTAGCGCGGCTCGTTCAGGCGCAGGTCCGTCGTCACGATGGTCGGCGCCTTGAGGTCGATGGTCTGCAGGCCGCCGTCGATCTCGCGCGTCACCTTCACGCTGTCGCCGGCGATCTCGACCTTCGAGGCGAAGGTGCCCTGCGACCAGCCCAGCAGCGCGGCCAGCATCTGGCCCGTCTGGTTGCAGTCGTCGTCGATTGCCTGCTTGCCGAGGATGACGAGGCCCGGAGCCTCCTCGTCGACCACGCCCTTCAGGATCTTGGCGACGTCCAGCGGCTCGACGATCTCGTCCGTCTCGATGAGGATTGCGCGATCCGCACCCATCGCGAGCGCCGTGCGCAGGGTCTCCTGGGCCTTCTGCGGGCCGACCGACACTGCCACGACCTCGGTCGCGGTACCCGCTTCCCTGAGCCGAAGCGCCTCTTCGACGGCAATTTCGTCGAACGGGTTCATGCTCATTTTCACATTGGCCAGATCGACCCCGGAGCCATCGGGCTTCACTCGGATCTTGACGTTGTAGTCGACGACCCGTTTGACGGGGACAAGAACCTTCATCGCCTCCGCTCGCCTTTCTCGTTCTTAGGGCAGGGCCGGGACGCTAGTCCTGGCCTCGCGTGAAGTCAAACAGCAGGTTAAGTGTTCCGGCTCTGGCCGGGAACCCACAGCACATCGGCTTTTCCGTCGTCGTTGGCAACGCGTGCAGCGACGAACAATAGGTCCGATAGGCGATTGATATAGCGCAATGCCGCATCGCCGACAGTTTCAGTCTGCGCCAGCTCGACGATCAGCCGTTCCGCCCGGCGGCAGACCGTGCGCGCCAGATGAAGCTGTGCCGCGAGCATCGATCCGCCCGGCAGGACGAACGATTTCAAGGGCTTGAGGCGCGCGTTCAGGAGGTCGATCTCCTGCTCGAGGCGCGTCACCTGGGCCGGGACGATGCGCAGGGGATCGTACGGCAGGTCCGTGCCCGCCGGCGTCGCGAGATCCGCACCGAGGTCGAAGAGATCGTTCTGCACCCGGATCAGGATCTCGCCGAGCAGCTTGTCCGAACACGCCGCGCGGGCACAGCCGATGACGGCGTTCGTCTCGTCCACGGTGCCGTAGGCGGCGACGCGAAGGTCGTACTTCGACCGCCGCTCGCCCGAGCCGAGCCCGGTCGAGCCGTCATCCCCGGTGCGCGTGTAGATCTTGTTCAGCGTGACCATCAAAGCCTGCCCGCAAAAATTACCCGGAGGTGAAGTAGAGCGCCGTCATCGCGATGACGATCGCGATGAACTGTAAGACGATGCGCATCCGCATCAACGCCTGCGACCGGTTCGGCGACCCGCCGCGCATCATGTTCCAGAGGCCCGCCAGCAGGACGAACGCCACTGCGCAGGCGGCGACCACTGTGAGGAAGGTGACGAAGGTAGGCATATCGGTTCTCGCATTTCAGCCTGGCAGGCGGCAGGGCCGCGTCAAATCGCTTCGCCGCGCATGAGGCGGGGCAGCTCGCCCTCGAGCCCGGCGGCCTCGCGCATGAACAGCGACTTGAGCTTGTTCCGCTCTTCGACGACGCCGAGCGCCACGGACCGGGCCGCCCGCAATAGATCCGACTTCCTCGAAAAGATGGCGTTCAGGCCGTCGGTGACCAGTGCCATCTGCACCGTGTCGGCCCGGCGGCGCTTGGAATAGCGCGGCAGGCCCTCCATCGGATCGGCGCCGATCCGCGCCGCATCGATCAGCTCCTCGGCGAGCACCGCGGCGTCGCGCAGGCCGAGGTTCAGCCCCTGGCCGGCGAGCGGGTGGATCACGTGCGCCGCGTCGCCGGCGAGGACGACGCGCCCGGCCACCAGGTCGCGGGCCATCTGCGCCACCAGCGGATAGGCCTGAAGCGGCCCCTCCAGCGTGATGCGGCCGAGGGAGAGGCCGAAGACGCGTTCGATCTCGAGCGCGGCGAGCAGCGGGTCCATCTCGGCGAGACTGGCCGCGAACGCGGGGCGCTCGCTCCACACGATCGACGAGCGGCGACCGGTCAGCGGCAGCATCGCGAACGGACCGGCGGGCAGGAAATGCTGCGTCGCGATCCCGCCGTGGTCCAGCTCGTGGCTGACCGTGCCGGTGACGCCGGACTGGTGGTAGTCCTTGCGCACCACCTCGATCCCCGTGATCTGCCGCATCTTCGAGTTCCGCCCGTCGGCGGCGACGAGGACGTCCGCGGTCACCATGGTGCCGTCGGAGAGCTCCACCGTCACACTGCGCTCGTCCTCCTCGTAGAAGGTGGCGACGGCGGACGTCTCCCGGATGCCGAGCGCGGCGCAGCGCGCCACGAGCGAGCGGTAGAGCGTCTCGTTCGGCACCATGTGCGCGAAGGGATGGCCGTCGGTGTCGCCCTCGAAGGTGAGCACTTCCGGGCGCACCAGATCGCCGTCGGCACTGTCGGTGATCACCATGCCGCGCATCGGCTCCGCGTCGGCGGCCACCGCCGGCCAGACGCCGGTCCGCGCCAGCATCCGCCGCGCCGAGGCGGCGATCGCGCTGGAACGCTCGTCCCGTCCCGGAGCCGGGCCGGCGATGAGGTGCACGGTGAGATGGGACTGGCTCGCCAGCGCCACCGCCAGTGTCCGTCCCACGATGCCACCACCCGCGATCGCGATCGTGCGTCCCATGTCAGTCTCCCGCCTCCAGCCCCCGAAGGAGCGGTCTTTCCGTTCCGGCCGCGCCGTTTGCCGGTCCGCCGGCGTCCCGGACGGCGCCGATGGCGCCATGCGGGAGGGGCGGTGTCCCATGTCCGGCGAGGTCCGACAATAGCGCAACGGTGCAATGCATTGCGCCGCCCCGGTCCTCGTGACAGCTTCCGCTCCCCCAGACCACCGCACCGGACCCGATACGATGCGCGCCGCGATCGAAGAACTCCTGACCCTCCTCGACCTCGAACCGCTGGAGCACAACCTGTTCCGCGGTCGCAGTCCCCAGATCGGGTGGCAGCGCGTGTTCGGCGGTCAGGTGATCGGCCAGTCCCTCGTCGCCGCGAACCGCACGGTGGAGGGGCGCTACTGCCACTCCCTGCACGGCTATTTCATGCGGCCGGGCGACCCGGCCGTGCCGATCATCTACCAGGTCCAGCGGCTGCGCGACGGGCGTTCGTTCACGACGCGCCTCGTCAACGCGATCCAGCACGGCGAGGCGATCTTCACCCTCCTGGCGTCCTACCAGGTCGAGGAGACGGGCTACGAGTACGCCTTCGAGATGCCGGACGTTCCGGGCCCGGACGAGCTCCCCGCCGAGGAGGAGCTGCGCAAGCTCGTCGACGAGCGCGCCCCGGAGGAGATCAAGCGCTACTTCAACCGGCCGCGCCCGATCGAGATGCGCCCGACCGACTTCCGCCACTACCTCACCCACGACAAGCTGCCGCCCGAGCAGTACCTCTGGATCCGCGCGACCGACCAGCTCCCCGACGACGTTCTGATCCACCAGGCCGCCCTCGCCTACATGTCGGACATGACACTGCTCGACACCTCGCTCTTCCCGCACGGCCAGTCGGTGCTGTCGGACGAGGTGATGTCGGCGAGCCTCGACCACGCGATGTGGTTCCACCGGCCCTTCCGCGCCGACGACTGGCTCCTCTACGCGACCGACGCCCCGTCCACCTCCGGCGCGCGGGGCTTCACCCGCGGGTTCTTCTTCACCCGCGACGGGACACTGGTCGCCTCGACGGCGCAGGAAGGGCTCATCCGCCGGCGGACCCGCTAGCGCCGCGCCGCGCCGGATCGTCCGCGCCCTCGGGGATCCGGGCGCCCGGGCCCTGCGGTCGGCGCCGCGTCGCTCGGGCTTCACCAAAAAACAGGGCGGGTCGCCTGTTTTCCGGAGCCAGCCATCGCTGATGAAGCCCTGAGCCGGGACGGAGCGGCGCGCAAGGCACGCTTCGCTCTCCGGCCTTGCACGCCGCTCCGTCCCGGCTCCTGCCGGGCTTCAGCGACGGCTGGCTCCGAAAAACAGGCTGGGGCCTTGCCCGGGGGCGCGAGAGGGGCCGCTGCAAGCGTGAATTCGGGGCGTGCGGGCGGTAGGCTGCTTTGTCGGGACTGCGCGACGAGGGGTCAGGCCTTCGCGCCGCGCTTGCCGGCACCGATCATCGGCGCGGCCGTGGCGTCGAGCGGCCAGCGCGAACGGACCCGCGGGTCCCCCGCCGGAAGGCCCGCCGCAACGCGCTCGATCGCCGTGTAGGCGATCATCGCGCCGTTGTCCCCGCACAGCGACAGGGGCGGGGCGACGAACGGGAGGCCGTCCCTCGCCGCGACCTCGGCGAGCGCGGCGCGCAAGGTGCCGTTCGCGGCGACGCCTCCGACCGCGACGAGGGCGGTCGGGGCGGGGGCGATGGCCCGGAAGGCCTCCAGCGCGCGGGCGGACTTCAGCACCAGGAGGCGGGCGACCGCGTCCTGGAACGAGGCGCAGATGTCGGCGACGTCCCGGTCGGTGAGCGGCGCCGCGGCCTCGGCGGCGAGCCGCACCGCGGTCTTCAGCCCCGCGAACGAGAGGTCGCAACCCTCCCGGCGCGCCAGCGGCGTCGGGAAGGCGTAGCGCTTCGGGTCGCCCTCGCGGGCCGCCGCCTCCACCGCGGGGCCGCCGGGGTAGCCGAGGCCGAGGAGCTTGGCCGTCTTGTCGAACGCCTCGCCCGCCGCGTCGTCGATCGTTCCGCCGAGACGGCGGTAGACCCCGGGCTCCAGCGCCGCCACGAACTGCGCGTGGCCGCCCGACAGGAGCGCCACGCAGTAGGGGAAGGCGACGCCGTCCGACAGGCGCGGCGAGAGAACGTGAGCCTCGAGGTGGTTCACCGGCACGAACGGCCGGTCGGCCGCCGCCGCCAGCGCCCGGCCGAACGTCGCGCCCACCAGCAGGCCGCCGAGGAGGCCCGGGCCGGCGGTCGCCGCGACATGGGTGACGGCGCCGAGATCGACCCCGGCGCCGGCCAGCGCCTCGCGGGTGACGCGGTCGATCGTCTCGCCGTGCGCGCGGGCGGCGATCTCCGGGACGACGCCGCCATAGGCCTGGTGGAGGTCGATCTGGCTGAGGACCACGTTGGACAGGATCCGCGCCTTTCCGGGCCGACCGGCCACGATCGCGACGGCACATTCGTCACAACTCGTCTCAATGCCTATGACGTGGGGTTCCGCCGGCCCGGCCGGTCCCCTATTCTTGGCACACATGTCCACGCTCGAATCCTCTTCGCCCATCCGCATCGGCACCCGCGGGAGCCTCCTCGCGGTCGCACAAGCCGAAATGGTCGCCGCTGCTCTAGCAAGTCTGGGCGAGACGAGCGAGATCGTGGTGATCAAGACCACCGGTGACAAGGTGCTCGACCGTCCCCTGTCGGAGATCGGCGGCAAGGGCCTCTTCACCAAGGAGATCGAGGCCGCCCTCACCGAGGGCCGGATCGACTGCGCCGTCCACTCCGCAAAGGACCTCGAGACCATCCTCCCGGCGGACCTCACGCTCGGCGCGTTCCTGCCGCGCGAGGACGTGCGGGACGTCTTCATCGGTCGCGACGGCATGCGCCTCGCGGACCTCGCGCCGGGGTCGGTCGTCGGCACCGCGTCGCTGCGCCGCCAGGCCCTCGTGAGGCGCGCCCGGCCGGACCTGCGCTGCGAGGTGCTGCGCGGCAACGTGCAGACGCGCCTCAGGAAGCTCGAGGCCGGGGAGTGCGACGGAACGCTCCTCGCGCTCGCCGGGCTCAACCGGCTCGGCATCGCCGAGGTCGCGACGGAGATCCTCGACCCAGCGGTCTTCCTCCCGGCCTGCGCGCAGGGCGCCATCGCCGTGGAGATCCGCCGCAACGACGACCGCATGATCGCCGCCTGCGCCGGGATGGACGACCGGGCGACCGAGCGTACCGTCCAGGCCGAGCGCGGCTTCCTCGCCGCACTCGACGGCTCCTGCCGCACTCCGATCGCGGGGCTCGCGACCATCGTCGGGGAGGACATCGAGCTGACGGGCCTCGTCGCCTCGCCGGACGGGACGCGGGTCGAGGAGATCACCGGCCGCGCCGCCGTCGGGGAGGCGGCGGAGATGGGCTACGACGCCGGGCGGCGCCTCAGGGCGCGGGTCGGCGAAGCCTTCTTCGAGCCGGTGGCGTGACGGGATGGGCGGCGCCATGACCCTGGTCGTCGCCGTCACACGGCCCGAGCCGCAGGCCTCCGGCACTGCAACCCGCCTCGCCGAGCGTGGCTACACGCCGCTGCTCGCTCCGCTCCTCGAGGCCGTGCCCGCCGGGGACCCGGGCGCGGCGGACGGCATCGGCGCGCTGGCGCTGACGAGCCGCACCGCCGCGCTGGTCCTCGCCGCGCATCCGCGCTTCCACGCGATCCCGGTCTATGCGGTCGGCACGGCGACGGCCGGCGAGGCGCGCCGCGCCGGCTTCACCGCGGTCGCCGACGCGGCGGGGACGGTCGACGACCTCTTCGCCCGGCTGCTGGCGGTGCCCGGTCCCGTGGTGCACATGGCGGGGCGCGAGCATACCGGCGACCTCGTCGAGCGGCTCGCGGCCGCCGGACGCACGGCGGAGCGGCGGATCGTCTATGCGATGGAGCCGCGCGCACTCCCGGCGACGGCGGCGGTCGACGGGGTGCTGCTCTATTCGCCCCGCACGGCCCGGCTCTTCGCCGAGCGCGCGATGGCGCCGCCGTGGTCGGCGGCGGCCTGCATCGCGATGTCGCAGAACGTCGCCGAGGCGCTCCCGGGGCGCGCCGCGACCGTCGCTGCGGCGCCGACCGAGGCGGCCATGCTGGAGGCGCTCGCCGCCGCGCTGCCGCTCACCGAGACCCTGCGGGGTGCGCCATGATCCGCCTCCTCGCCATCATCGTCGTCCTCGGCGTCGCGGCCGCCGGCGCAGCCTGGATCACCGACCGGCCCGGCCGGGTCGAGGTCCAGTGGATGGACCACGCCCTCTACCTCTCCGCCGGGGAGGCGCTGGGGCTGCTGGGGGGCGGGTTCGTCGTCCTCTACGTGGTGATCGAGATCGGCCGGATGCTGGTCTCGGCGCCGCGGCGGATGGCGCGCCGCGCCGAGGAACGCCGCACAGGCCGGGCGCTGCAGGCACTCGGCGACGGGTTTCTCGCCGTCGCGGCCGGCGACCTCGCCGCCGCGACCCGCGCCGCGCAGGAGGCCGAGCGTGCCGCGCCCGGCGCGCCGCTCGCCTCGCTCCTCGCCGCGCAGGCGGCGCAGATGCGCGGCGACCGTGCCGGGGCCGAGGCTCGCTTCATGGCGATGGCCCAGCAGCCGGAGACCCTCATCGTCGGGCTTCGGGGGCTCGCGATGGAGGCCGCCCGGGCCGGGGACACCGCCGTCGAGCACGCCCATGCCCGCGCCGCCAACGCCGCCGCGCCGGACATCCCCTGGGCCGCGATCGCGGCGTTCCACGCCGCCACCGCGGAGCGCGACTTCGCCGAGGCCCTGCGCCTCAACGACGAGGCACTGCGCCACAGGCTCGTCGACAGGTCCACCTGGAAGCGGCGCAAGGCCGTGCTCCTGACGGCGCTCGCCGGCCGGGCGGACGGCGACAAGGAGGCGAGGCGCCGCGCCGTGGAGGCGCACGGCCTCGCCAAGGACCTCGTCCCGGCCGCCGTCCTCGCGGCCCGCGTCCTCGCGCCCCAGAACGCGCGCCGCGCCCAGGCGGTGGTCCAGTCCACCTACCGGCTGGCGCCGCATCCGGAGCTATTCGCGGCGGCGCTCGCCATCGGCGACGCGCGAGGGGCGGCGGCGCGCCTGAAGCGGGCCCAGGCCCTCGCCGCGCTCCGGCCCGAGCATATCGAGAGCGCCCTCGGCGTCGCCTCCGCCGCCCTCGCCGCGCGCGAGTTCGGCGAAGCCCGCCGCATGCTGGCGCCGTTCCTGAGCGAGCGCCCGCCTCAGCGGGTGTGCGTCGCGATGGCCGAGATCGAGGCGGCTGACGGCAGCGAGGGCACCGTGCGCGAGTGGCTCGCCCGCGCCGTGCGGGCGCCGCGCGACCCGGCCTGGGTCGCCGACGGCGTCGCCTACGAGGAGTGGGACGCGATCAGCCCGGTGACCGGCACGCTCGACGCCTTCGCCTGGCGCCTTCCGGACGGGGCGGACACGCCCGCCGGCCCGTCGATCGACCTCACGGCGCTGACGCGGGTGCTGCCTCCGGCGCCGGAGCCGGCGGCGATCGCCCCGCCCGCGGAGACGCCGGGCACCGTCCCTGCCGCCGCCGCGCCGCCGCCGCCGGAGCGCGAGAGGCCGGGCGCTGAGAGCCGCGACACGCTCGCCGGCCCCCGCGCCAGCGTTCCCCGGGCGGCCTCCCCATCGCCGTCCTGACGCCGGTCCGGGCTTCCGTCTTTCCCGGCGCGCCTGCCGTATTGCATCCGATCATCAACACCCGAGACCTTATGACCCTCAGCTATCCCCTCGTCGATGTATCCGCGCAGATGGCGTTCGGCGTGAACCGGCTCGACCGCATGAGCGAGCGGCGCGACGACGCCCTGCTCCTCAGCTCCCTCCGCCGCGACCCGCAGGCGCGCGCCTTCCTCTACGCCGGCGCGCAGATCGTGACGAAGGACGGCGGCTTCCTCTTCAGCAAGTCGGAGGCGGAGGCGCTCGGCGCCGACTGGGCGACGACGACCTTCCTCGGCCAGAGCGAGGACGGCCCGCTCTTCGGCGCGTCGATCCCGGAGGCCGACGGGCTGGAGACGAAGAGCCTGCGTAGCGTCGCGCTGGAGGCGGAGCTGCCGCTCGACCTGCTCGGCCCCGCGGCGCAGGCTTCCGCGCTCCTCGTCTGGCACCGCACGCACGAGTTCTGCGGCCGCTGCGGCCACCGCACGACCCTTGGCGAGGCCGGCTACCGGCGCGAATGCCCCAACTGCGGCGCGCAGCATTTCCCCCGCACCGACCCGGTCGTCATCATGCTGGCGATCGACGGGGAGCGCTGCGTCCTCGGCCGCCGCGCCAACATGTCGTTCTATTCGAGCCTCGCCGGCTTCATGGAGCCGGGCGAGACGATCGAGGCGGCCGTCCGGCGCGAGATCTGGGAGGAGGCGGGCGTCGCCACGGGGCGCGTCGTCTACCACGCGAGCCAGCCCTGGCCCTTCCCTGCCAACCTGATGATCGGCTGCTTCGCCGAGGCGACGTCGTTCGAGATCGACCCGCGCGACAAGGAGCTCGAGGACGTGCGCTGGTTCGACCGGAAGGACCTCCCTTCCATGCTGGAGGGGCGCAACCCGCCGCTCGCGGTGCCGGGCGCCTATTCGATCGCCCACTATCTCATCAAGACCTACGCCGAGCGCGGCTCCGAGGTGCTCGTGAACGGACGCTGAGGGCGGGGAGGCGGGGCCTCGCGGCCCCGACCCTGGTCCCTATTCGCCCGGGGCGACGGCCTTGCCGGGGCGCAGCGAGCGGTTCTCCGCCGGCTCGCGGATCGACTCCCGGAACGGCGACGCGGCGTAGGTGCCGAGGATGCGCACGTTGGCGGAGAAGAACTCCAGCTCCTCGAGCGCCAGCGCGACCGGCTCGTCCTCGGGGTGTCCCTCGATGTCGGCGTAGAACATCGACACGAAGAACTGCCCGCCGGTCTGGTAGCTCTCCAGCTTGACCATGTTGACGCTGTTCGTCGCGAAGCCGCCGAGCGCCTTGTAGAGCGCGGCGGGCACGTTGCGTACGCGGAACAGGAACGAGGTCATCACCGGACCGTCGCGGCGGGCCGGCTCCGGCTCGGCCGACATCACGACGAAGCGGGTGGTGTTGTGCGCCTCGTCCTCGACGTCGCTGTGAACAATGTCGAGGCCGTAGATCTCGGCGGCGAGGCGGGAGGCGATGGCGGCGGCGGTCGGGTCCTTGTCTGCGGCGACCTGACGCGCCGAACCGGCCGTGTCGGCCGCCACCACGGGCGTGAGGCCGAGACGGCGCAGGGTGCTGCGGCACTGGCCGAGCGCCTGGACGTGGCTGTACACCCGGTTGACCTTCGCCATGTCGGCCCCCGGCAGCACCATCAGCTGGTGCCGGATCGGCAGAAAGTACTCGCCGACGAAATGCACCTTCGAGTCCGGCAGGAGGGAGTGGATGTCGGCGACGCGTCCCGCGGTCGAGTTCTCGATCGGGATCATGGCGTAGCGGGCGGCTCCGCTCTCGACGGCGGCGAAGCAGTCCTCGAAGGTCGGCATCGCCACCGCCTCCATCTGCGGAAACATATCGCGGGCCGCGATGTGCGAGTTGGCGCCAGGTTCTCCCTGGTAGACGACAGTGTTTGTCTCGGTCATCGGTGGTGGGCCAGTGCGGCTTTGGGCATTGAAACGCCGGTGCAGATCCGCGGCCCCTCAACGCGTTGCGTCCAGGCGGCCCGAAGCCTGCATCCGACCGTCGCTCGATTGCCGACGATCGGACCCAGGTCAAGGCGGAAGTCCGTTTTCAGTCTGACATTCGGCCTCGGTAAAGGTACCTTTGAGCGAATCCAACGAGGGTTCGATGAACCAACGGCGTCGAATTGTTGCGGAACGGTTACTATGCTCGGCGCCGATTGCAATTCAAGGCTGCCGTCGGGAAGGCGTTTTGTGCTCGATACGGCTCGCCTGATGCGTGAGGTATCCTGTTTTCATTGGTCGGAATGCCCGAATTTGCGGCATTTCGGTCGCGATCCCCGCAGCAACCTATGCGGGAACCCCTTCGATTTGATACAGCGTGCGGGTCGCTCTATAGCTGGCGCGACTTCGACCGATTCTACATACCGTCGTGGCGGGGCGTCACGAACGGTCTGAGAGCGCACGAAGCGGGGAAACGGCATGATGAGTAGGCGGCGAACGAGCAAAGGTCTGGAACGCGAATGAACTCTTTCGAACTGAACAAATACATCGGCGCTTTGCTCGCCGCGCTGGTGTTCATCATGGGCCTCAGCGTGCTGTCCGAAATCATCTTCGACGAAGAGGCGCCGGAAAAGCCCGGCTACGAGATCGCCATCGAAGAGAGCAGCGGTGCAGGCGAAGCCAAGGAGGAGGTGCCGCTCGCGGTGCTCCTCGCCAGCGCGGATGTGGACGCCGGCGCCAAGGTCGCCCGCCAGTGCCAGTCCTGCCACACGTTCGACGACGGCGGTGCCAACGGCATCGGCCCGAACCTGCACGGCGTCGTGGGCCGCGTGATCGCCTCGCACGAGGGCTTCAGCTACTCCGGCGCGCTGAAGGAATACGGCGCAGGCGAGCCGTGGACCTACGAGAAGCTGGACCACTTCATCGCCGGCCCGCGTGACGCCGTCCCGGGCACGATCATGAGCTTCGCGGGCCTGCGCAAGCCGGAAGACCGGGCCAACGTCCTGGCGTACCTGAAGTCGCAGTCGCCGGACGCGCCGGACTTCCCCGCGCCGCCCGCCGAGGAGGCTTCCGCCGAGGGCGGCGATGCCGCCGCCGCGCCTGCCGAGGGTGGCGAAGCGGCCCCGGCCGAGGGCGGTGATGCCGCCGCCGCACCCGCCGAGGGCGGCGAAGCGGCTCCGGCCGAGGGCGGTGATGCCGCCGCCGCGCCGGCCGAGGGTGGCGAAGCGGCCCCGGCCGGGGAGAGCGCCGCTCCCGCCGAGGAGCCGGCTGCGACCGAGACCTCCGGGGAGGCTCCGGCCGCCGCGGCGCCGGCGCAGAGCGAAGCCGCTCCGGCCGAGGGCGAGACGCCCGCAGCCGAGGCGCCGTCCGAGAGCGCGCCGGCCGAGACCGAGACCCCGGCCGCGACCGAGGAGCCTGCGCCAGCCGAGCAGCCCGCGCAGACCGAGGAGCCGGCCGGCGACGAGAAGCGCACCGACAACAGCGCGACCGAGCCGGCGACGACCGACACCGCCGCGGCCGAGACCGCGGCGCCGGCCCCCGCCGAGGAGAAGCAGACGGCCTCCCTCGCCACCGAGGCGGCTCCGGCCGCTGAGGCGGCTCCGGCCACCACCGAGGCGGCGCCCGCCGCCGAGGAGTCGCACGTGACGGTGACCGACGCCGAGCCCGCTCGCGTCGAGATCGTCAACCCGAGCCGCGCCGCCCAGTAAGCGGCGGTTGCCGGCGAGGCATCCCTCGCCGGCCCACCTCGGATCCCCGCGCCCCAGCCGACGGTGCGCGGTCCCCGTCGGCGCCGCGCGGCGGTCCGCGACGGGCCTTGCCGCGCCACGCCAGCACCGGGCGGATCGATCGATGCGCTCGCCGGCCCGTGAGCCGGCGCTTCGCCGATGTCGTCGCAGGGGGCGGCCGGGCCCGATCGACTGGTCGCTTCGATCAGGGCGGCGGCGCGGGGCGCGTTACTCGATCGTCCGCGTCCTGGCGTTGCGCGCCTCGATGCGGCGGCGACGGAACTGGCGGATCTGCCGGACCGGCGCGCGGCGCATCAGGCTGTACACGATCCGCCGGATGCCGACGGGACGGATCGGGTCCGCAGCGTCCGACTCCGCGAAGAGTTCCTCCGCCAGCGTCAGCTCGCGCGCCCGCAGCGGCACCAGATGCTTGCGGTCGGGCCGGTTCAGCTCGTCGATCGCGCCCATCAGCGAGCCGCCGGAGCGTTCCAGCGCGTCCGCCACCTCGGCCGGGCTGCAGCCGAGATGCTCCGCCAGAAGCCCGTCGCGCACCCGCACCACCGAGGCGCGTCGTTCGGGGTGATGCTCGGCGTCGATCACGAGGTCGCACTCCGAGTCGTAGCCCATCGACCGGTTGTTGATGTTGGCCGAGCCGACCTTCAGCGCCCGGTCGTCCGCGAACATGATCTTGGCGTGGACGTAGATGGGCGTCCCGGACGCGTTCACGGGGTAGTAGATGCGGAAGCGGTTGTGGATGTCCGCCTCGCGCAGCATGCGGATCATGCGGACCCGCGCCGTGTCCATCGCCTTCGCCTCGAGCCAGCCGTCGGCGGTGTCCGGGTTGATGACGACGATCTCCGGGCCGTCGGGCTCGGCGAGGCGTTCCATCAGCACCTCGCAGATCCGCCGCGACGCGAGGTATTGGCTCTCGATGTAGAGGAAGCGCTCGGCCGAGCGGATGACCGCGTAGGTGGCGCCGAGGATCTCGTTGACGTGCTCGCGCTCCTCGTAGCGCGGCAGCGTGCGGGCGATGCCGAGCGGCACGCCCTCGAAGTCCGCCACGAGGCCGTCCGGCCAGTGCGGCTCGCCCTCCGGCACCGGGTCGAGCTCCTCGCCGGTCGCCCAGTACCAGCGCAGCGCCGCCAGCCGGGCGAGGCCGCGCGCGGCGTCGCCGGTCACGCAGGTGGTGACGTCGTGCCACGGCGGCATCGGCTTGCCGCGCGGCGAGCGGCGGCCGGGGCGGCGCTCCTCGTGGGTGCGGGTGTCCCAGCGGCCCATCGTCATGTCGATCCCGCCGCAGAAGGCGAGCGCGTCGTCGACGATGAGGATCTTCATGTGGTGCGCCGAGGTCGTCGGGTGGGCGCTGTCGAGGCGGAAGTCGATCCCCTTGGGCATCAGCCAGTGGAGGATGAAGGCCGGGGTCTCGCCGCGGCCGAGGGACCGCAGCACGCCGATGTCCCACTTGAGGATCCGCACGTCGAGGTCGGGGCGCGACTGGGCGAGCCACTCCATGAACCGGCCGACCCGGTTGGGACCCTCGAGGGTCACCTCCTCCGGCTCCAGCTTGATGCGCGCGTCGAAGTCCCAGCCGATCAGGAAGACGCGGTGGCGGGCCTTCAGCATCGCCTGCTTGGCGAAGCGGTAGTAGTCGGCGGCGTCGACGATGACGGAGAAGCGCTCCGCCTCTTCGACCGCCCAGCAGGTTTCATCGGGGATGAGGATCGGATCGGTCATCGTGGTCGGCTATACATGCCGGCCATAGGATAGGGCCGGGCGCGGGCGAGGGAATGCCCGGCCGGTGGGAGGCTGGACTGCCGTGGCCGCGTGGAACCCTCCGCGGCTGCGGGCGGCGGCTGCGCCTCGTGCGCCGGAACGCGCGCCGTCCGGTCAGGCCCGCGAGGTTTCGGCGAGCAGGGGGCTGTTGATCGACGTCAGGTCGTCCAGGAAGCGCCGTGACCACGCCGAGGCGGTGTTGGTGGTCACTTTTTCGTTGAGGGCGTTCCAGCGGTCGATCCGCTCGTCCCGCGTCATCTGGATCGCCTGCCGGAGACCCTCCGCCAGCTCGTCGATGGAGTACGGGTTGACGATGATCGCCTCGCGCATCTCCTCCGCCGCGCCGGCGAAGCGGGAGAGGACAAGGACGCCGGGATCGCTCGGGTCCTGCGCCGCCACGTACTCCTTGGCGACGAGGTTCATCCCGTCGCGCAGCGGCGTCACCAGACCGACCGCCGAGGCGCGGTAGATGCCGGCGAGGGAACGGCGGGGGAAGGAGCGGCTGATAAGGTGGATCGGCGTCCAGTCGAGGTCGGAGAAGCGACCGTTGATACGGCCCGACAGTCCCTCGAGCTGGCGCTGGATCTCCAGATAGGCGCGCACCTCCGAGCGGGAGGGCGGCGCGATCTGCAGCATCGTCACCTCGCCCTTGTGCTCGGGATACATCTCGAGGAGGCGCTCGAACGCCTCGAAGCGCTCCGGCAGTCCCTTCGAGTAGTCGATCCGGTCGACGCCGACGATCTGCTTCTGCGTGTCGAGCTCGCGTCGCATCAGCGAGTAGTTGTCCGCGCCCTCGGTGCTCTGGTGGAAGTTGGAGAAGGCGTTGGCGTCGATGCCGATGGGGTAGGCATCGGCCATCACGGTGCGGCCGAAGACGGAGATCGAGTGGTCGTCGTTGCGGGTGCCGTCGGCCTCCTCGAACAGGTAGCGCTCGAACGCGTGGAGGTGGCCGGAGGTCTGGAAGCCGAGGAGGTCGTAGTTCGACATCGCCTCGGCGAGGCGGCGGTGGTTGGGAAGCGCGGTCAGCACCTCCGGCACCGGGAAGGGGATGTGCAGGAAGAAGCCGATGGGGTTGGTGATCCCGGCGTTGCGCAGCTCCTCGCCCAGGAAGAAGAAGTGGTAGTCGTGAACCCAGACGATGTCGTCGGGCCGCAGCAGCGGGACGAGGCGCTGGGCGAAGCGCTCGTTGACGCGGCGGTAACCCTGCTCGAGGCGCTTGTCGAAGTCGGTCAGGTCGAGGCGGTAGTGGAGCGTCGGCCAGAGGGCGCGGTTGGCGAACCCGGCATAGAATTCGTCGTAGTCGGCCTGCGTGACGTCGATGGTGGCGGTCGAGACGTTGCCTTCCTCGTGAAGGCGCAACGGACCGTAGGTGCCTTCCTCGGAGATCTGGCCGGACCAGCCGAACCAGAGGCCGCCGCGTTCACGCAGCACGTCGACCAGAGCCACGGCCAGCCCGCCCGCGCGTCCCGTGTCGGAAAGCGGTCCAACTCTGTTGGACACGACGACGATGCGGGACATGGGTTCTGGCCTTTCGGTCGGTCTTCAACGGGGGCCGAGTAGAACACTTTTCGCGGTCCCTAGGGAAGGTCCGCGACGCGGCGGGCAGCCCAAATGTTCATCGGATGGCGCGCGATTGCGCATCTTGCGGTTGTGCCCAGACACCGCGCAACGATGGCGTCACCGGGCGGAAATCGGCCCGGGAGGCGCCGGATCGGTGGCGTTTTGGGGCCGTCCCGCGGCCCCGGGGCGGGGCGCGATGAGCGCTGGCTGCGGCGCGCGACGATGGGGCGCGCCCCTCTCGCGGGGCGCTCCCGGTTCGTCGTCCGCCGGTCGCCGGATCAGACCACCTTGTCCCACCGACGGGAAAGGCGGACGGCGCCGTTGATGATGCCGACCATCGAATAGGTCTGCGGGAAATTGCCCCAAAGCTCGTTGCTGTTGGGGTCGACGTCCTCCGACAGGAGGCCGAGGTGGTTGCGGCAGTCGAGCATCGTCTCGTAGATCTCGCGTGCCTCCTCGCGCCGCTCCATGCGGCCGAGCGCGTCGATGTACCAGAAGGTGCAGACGTTGAACGCCGTCTCCGGCCGGCCGAAGTCGTCCGCCGCGTGGTAGCGGAAGAGGTGGTTGCCGCGCCGCAGCTTCTCGCCGATGCGGTCGACCGTCGACACGAACCGCGGGTCGAGCGGGTCGATGAAATTCACCTCGGTCATCAGCAGGAGCGAGGCGTCGAGGTCCTCGCCGCCGAAGGACTCCACGAAGGCGCCCACCTTCTCGTTCCACGCCTCGTCGCAGATCTTCTTGTGCACCTCGTCGGCGCGCGAGCGCCAGTGCTTCGGCGAGACGCCGAGCTGGTTGGCGATCTTGGCGAGGCGGTCGAGCGCGGCCCAGCACATCAGCGACGACGAGGTGTGGACGCGGGCGCGGGTGCGCAGCTCCCAGATGCCGGCGTCCGGCTCGTTGTGGAGCATGTAGGCACGGTCGCCGATCACCTCGAGATGGCGGAAGTCCTCCATCGTGCCCTGACGCATCAGGCGCTTGTCGAAGAAGGCCTGCGCGGCGGCCAGCACGATGTTGCCGTAGACGTCGTGCTGATAGTGCTCGTAGGCTTGGTTGCCGACGCGCACCGGGCCCATGTCGCGGTAGCCGGGAAGCTCCTCGAACCGCTCGACCAGCGCCTGCTCGAGGCCGATGCCGAACACCGGCTGGATGTGGTCGCCCTTGGTGAGCGCGATCACGTCGCGGATCCAGGCGAGATAGTTCTCCAGCGTCTGCATGTCGGAGAGCGCGTTGAGGGCGCGCACGACAAAGAAGGCGTCCCGCAGCCAGCAGTAGCGGTAGTCCCAGTTGCGCTGCGAGCCGGAATGCTCCGGGATCGAGGTGGTGGCGGCGGCGACGATGGCGCCGGTCTCCTCGAACGTGCAGAGCTTCAGCGTGATGGCGGCGCGGATCACCGCCTCCTGCCACTCGAGCGGCAGGGCGAGGCGCAGCGTCCAGTTCTTCCAGTAGGACGCGGTCTGCTCCTGGAACTCGCGGCCGATGGACGAGGGGCTCGCCGTCAGCGACTCGTCCGGGCCGAGGAAGAGGGTGAGCTCGCGCTCGAGGACGAAGAAGGTCTCGTCGCGGATGTAGGTGATCGGTGCGTCGGTGGTGAGGCGCATGGCGATGCCCTCGCCGACGAACCGCACGTGGTTGGAGCCGGACGTGATCTGCGGCCGCTCCTTGCCCCAGTGGAAGCGGGGCCGCAGCACGATCTTGACCCGCGGCCGGCCGCTGACCGGGCGCATGCGTCGGACGATCTGCGCCGGGCGGAACGTGCGCCCGCGCGAGGCGAAGCGGGGGCAGAAGTCGTCGATCTCGACCGTCGAGCCGTCCGTCGCGATGAGCTGGGTGCGCAGGATCGCGGTGTTCTCGATGTACCACTGCTTGGAGTGGCTGTAGTCCTCGATGTGGATCGAGTACTGGCCGTCACCGGGCCTGCCGTTGGTGCCGAGCAGCGAGTGGAAGACCGGGTCGCCGTCGGGTCGCGGCAGGCACCACCAGACGATGTTGGCCTCGTCGTCGACCAGCGCCTGCACGGAGCAGTTGCCGATCATCCCCAGCGCCAGCGTGCTCACGCAGGCACTCCGGCGAGCTGGGCGAGCCAGGCGTGGACGGCCTCCACGTCGGGGAGGCGGTAAGGGGCGTCGGTCTTGCCGTCGCCGACCTTGATGCCGAATCCGCCGCCCGCGTTGGCGGCACGAATACCGTCTTCGTCCGTCACATCGTCTCCAATGAAAATCGGCGTGCGGCCCTGGAACGGCGGCCGCTGCATGAACGAGTTGACCGCCGCGCCCTTGTCGAACCCGCGGCGCTTGGCCTCGACGACCATTTTTCCGCAGATGAGGTGCAGCGTGTCGAGATCGGCGATGGCCTCCTCCATGGCTCGGATGACGTCCCGCTCGCGCGCGGGATTGGCGCGGTAGTGCACTGCAAGTCCCGCGCCCTTGTCCTCCATGGAGACGCCGTCGCCCAGGAACGGGAACGCGGCGATGCGCGTTCGCAGCCGGTCCATCTCGGGCGGGGCGGGCTGATAGTGGATCTCGTCGCCGGGGGCGGCGCGGTGTTCCAGTCCATGCATGCCGGCGGCGGCGATGGGGATGCCGAGGAAGCCGTCGATGTCCTCGATCCTGCGGCCGGAGACGACGGCGACCGCGCCGGAGGTGCGCGTCACGCAGCGTTCGATGAGGAAGTGGAGGGTCGGCGCAACCACGACTCCGTCGGGACGATCGGCGATCTCGACGAGCGTTCCGTCGAAGTCGAGGAACAGCGCCGGACGTTCCGGCACGGGTGGGGTCATCAAATGCGGCTCAACGGCTTGATAGACGACCCCTATGGCCGCCGCGCTGCACCATGAACCTTCACGGGATGAGGGGCAACTGTCGAAAAGCGTTAGTGGCGCCCGGAAATGCTCGCTATGCGCTTAGCGCATCTGTGGCCCGGACGTGCGAGTGCGACGATCGAAGGACCCTGCATGGACAGTCATATCCGCTTTGCCTTGCACCTGTCGGGGGAACTCTGCGGCAAGGGAATCGACGACGAGGAGGACGTCGCCGCGCTGGTCTCCGGCGAGGCGCCGGTATGGCTCCACCTCTCCGCCGACCACCCGGACACCAACGAGTGGATCAAGGAGCACCTCTCCTATCTCGGCGCACCCGTGCGCGAGGCGCTTCTGGAGCCGGAGACGCGGCCGCGCGCGCTCTGGACCGGGTCGGGGCTGATGGTCATCCTGCGGGTCATCAACTTCAGGGAAAACGAAGACCCCGAGGACATGGTGCCGGTGCGCATCTGGCTCGACGAGCACCGGATCGTGTCGCTGTCGAGCGCGGGGGTGCAGTCGATCTCCCATGTCGCCAAGCTGGTGCGCTCCGGCGCGGGACCGCGCACGCCCGTCGGCCTCCTGTCGAGGATCGTCGAGGAGGTGACCGACCGCATCGAGAAGCACGCGGCGGCGCTGGAGGACCGGGTCGACGAGCTGGAGACCGAGACGATCACCAATCCGCGCGAGGAGATCCGCCGCTCTGTCGCCGCGCAGCGTCTCGCTCTGACCGAGCTGTGGCGTTACATCCCGCCGCAGCGGGAGGCGGTGCGCGCGATCGCCCACGCCGGCGAGCCGCTGCTCGACGAGACCGGCAGCACGTCGATCCTCGAGCAGCACGACCAGCTGACGCGCGTGTCCGAGCTCCTCGCCGCCCAGCGGGAGCGGCTGCAGACGATCCGCGACGAGCTCGGGAGCGCCCAGGCCGAGCTCCTCAACCGGAACCTCTACGTCCTGTCGGTGATTTCGGCGATCTTCCTGCCGCTGGGGTTCATGACCGGGCTGATGGGGATCAACATGGGCGGAATCCCGGGCGCGCACTCCAGCCTCGGGTTCTGGGTCTTCGCGGTGCTGATGATCCTCGTCGCCGTCGGGATGCTCGTCGCGCTGCGCCGGGCGCGGATGCTGTAGTCCGGCCCGGCGGTGCCGCGGCCCGCCCGGCCCGTCAGGCGTGCGGCAGGGGGCGGCGGTCCGGCGCCTTGCAGAGCTCGTAGATCACGCAGGCCTCGCACAGCGGGCGCCGCGCCTTGCACACGTGCCGGCCGTGCAGGATCAGCCAGTGGTGTGCGCCGCGAAGGAAGCGCTCCGGTACGATCGCCTCGAGCGCCTTCTCCACGTCGTCCGGCGTCTTGCCGGGCGCGAGGCCGAGGCGGTTGGCGACGCGGAAGATGTGCGTGTCGACGGCGATGGTCGGCTCGCCGAATGCGACGTTCAGCACGACGTTTGCGGTCTTGCGGCCGACGCCCGGGAGGGACTGCAGCGCCGTGCGGTCCTGCGGGACCTCGCCGCCGTAGGTCTCCACCAGCGTGCGCGAGAGGGCCATCACGTTCTTGGCCTTCGTGTTGAAGAGGCCGATCGTCTTGATGTAGTCGCGCAGCTTCTCCTCGCCGAGGTCGACCATCTTCTGCGGCGTGTCGGCGACGGCGAACAGCGCCCGGGTCGCCCGGTTGACGCCGACGTCGGTCGCCTGCGCGGAGAGCGCGACGGCGACGAGGAGGGTGTAGGGGTTTGTGTACTCCAGCTCCGTCTGCGGCTCGGGCAGCGCGTCGGCGAGGCGCTGGAAGAGCTGGTCGGCCTCCGCGCGGGTGTAGCTGCTCTTGGGCAGTGCCTTCTTGCCCTTGGGCGCCGCCTTCGCCTTCGTCCCCGCGGCTTTCGCCGGCTTTGCCGCGGACGCTGCGGTGCGCTTCGCCGGGGCCTTCGCGGCGCCGCTCGCGGCGGCGGCCTTGGCCGCGCCGGCTTTCGCCGATCCAGCCTTCGCCGCTCCCTTTCCCGTCTTCCCCGCGGCGGTCGCCTTGCCCGCCGGTTCGCCGGGGGTACCGCCGGGGGGATGGCCGCTTTCGGCCGCCACGACGCTCTTCGCCTTCGCCTTGCGGCTCGGGGGCGAAGGGGCGGCCGACGTCGCCGCGGCGGCTTTCGTCGCCGCCTTTGCGGGCGAGACGGCCTTGCCGGCGGCCTTCTGCATGCCCGCCTTGGTCCTCGCGGCAGGCGTCCCGGCGGCCTTCGCGGCGGTCTTGCCACCGGTCGCGGCCTTGGCCGGGTCGGGCTTCGGCGTCTTCGCGGCGCCTTTGGCGGGGGTCTTCGGGGTCTTCTCGGTCATTTCAGGAAGGTCTCGTCCCAGACGCGCTCGATGACGGCGGTCCACGTCACATGCGGTTCGGCGATTGTCGGGGCGTCGACCGCGATCTCGTCGTTGAAGAGGGCCCGCTGGTCGGGCGGGAGGCGGTCGATGGCGAGCACGCTCGGGTCGCCCCAGTAGGCGGGGTCGGCCTTGCGCGCCTGCGCCTCCGGCGACAGCAGGAAGTTGGCGACCACCAGCGCGCCGGCCTGGTCGCCGGCATTCGCCGGGATGGCGACGAAGTGCACGTTGCCGACGGTCCCGCCGGAGAACGCCACGACCCGGCTCTCGGGCGGGAGCAGCCCGTCGTTGACGCCCGCGACGGCGTCCGACGGATTGCCGGTCAGCGCGAGCAGGATCTCGCCGTCGGCATAGAGGCGGCGCAGCTCGGCGACCCCGGTCGGGAATGCCTCGCCCGAGCGCCACAGACCGGGGTGGATGCGCTGCAGGACCGGGATCAGCGTGTCGCGCACCAGCCTGTCCGCGTCCTCGCCTGCGGGGGCGTAGAGGACGCTGCGGTCGGGCACGACGTCGAGGAGGAGCTGCTTCAGGAATGTCGTGCCGGTGAAGTTCGGCGGCTGCGGATAGGTGAAGCGGCCCGGGTGGGCTTCGATGAACGCGACGAGCTCGTCCAGCGAGCGGGGCGGCTCCGCGGTGCGGGCGGCGTCGTAGATCATGACGAGCTGCGCGCGGCCCCACGGGCTCTCCTGGCCCTTCACGGCGAGGCCGAAGTCGCTGGCGATGGCCGCGCCGTAGCGGTCCATGTCGACGAGGGCGCGGTTGGGGAGCTTCTCGGCCCAGCCGTCGTCCCGCAGGAGGCCGTTCTGCTGCATCGCGGCGAAGTTCTCGCCGTTGATCCAGACGAGGTCGACGGCGCCGTCTGCGGTCTCGCCGGCGGTCTTCTCGGCCAGCACCCGGGCGACCGCCTCGGCCGTGTCCGCGAGCTTCACCTGGTTCAGCGTGACGCCGTAGCGCGCGGCCACCTCGTCACCGACCCAGGCGATGTAGTCGTTGATGTGCGTCTCGCCGCCCCAGGCATACCAGTCGACGCTCTGGCCTTCGGCGGCGGCCTCGACGGCGCTCCAGTCGGCGACGTCGAGCGGCTCCGGGTTCTGGGCGGCGGCGGGCGTTGCGATGAGGCCGGCCGCGAGCACGGCGGCGAGGGCGTGTCGCATCGGTCAGCTTTCGAAGGCGGTGCGGAGCGTCGACAGGGTGAGGATCTGCGGCAGGACCTGCGGCTCGCCGTCAGCCGGGAAGTGCACGTAGAGCGGCACGCCGGCGCGGCCGAACTCCTCGATGAAGCGGGTGACCTCAGGGTCGCGCCGCGTCCAGTCCGCCTTGAGATAGGTGACGTCGTTGCGGGCGAGCTCGCCGCGGAAGGCCGCGCCCGAGAGGACGACCTTCTCGTTCACCTTGCAGGTGATGCACCACGCGGCCGTGACGTTGACGAAGACGGGCTTGCCCTCGGCGCGCAGCGCGGCGAGCCGTTCCGGGCTGAAGGGCTCCTCGTGCCGGGGCAGGACGGCGCCCTGGCCGAGCGGCTCCTTGAGGGAGGAGCCGAGAGCCATGGCGCTCGGCATCGGGCTCAGCGCCGGCCACAGCGCGACGAGGGCGAGGGCGAGGCTTGCGGCGGCGAGGCCCGAGGCGACGCGGTGCGAGCGGCCGGAGCCGCGCTGCGACAGGCCGAAGAGCCACGCCGCCATCGCGACGAGGACGAGGGCCGCCATCGCCGGCAGCAGCGACTCGACGCTGACGAGCTGCGCCAGTACCCAGAAGAGCCACGCGGCCGTCAGGTAGAGCGGGAAGGCGAGGGCCTGCTTGAAGCGCACCATCCACATGCCCGGCCTGGGCAGGATGCGCGCCGCGCCCGGCGCCACGGCGAGGAGGACGAAGGGCAGCGCCAGCCCGACGCCGAGCGCCGCGAACACCGCGATCGCGAAGAGCGGCGAGGCGACGAGCGCGGCGCCCATCGCCGGCGCCATGAACGGCGCGGTGCAGGGGGTCGCGACGACGGTGGCGAGGAGGCCGGTGGAGAAGGCCGCCGCCGGTCCGCTGCCGCCGCGCGCACCGAAGCGGGTTAAGGTCGTGCCCAGCTCGAACACGCCGGAGAGGTTGAGGCCGAACACGAAGAGGACCAGCGTCATGGCCGCGACGAAGGCCGGGCTCTGGAGCTGGAAGCCCCAGCCGATCGCGGCCCCCCCTGCGCGCAGACCCAGCATGATCGCGGCGACCGCGGCGAGGCTGACGATGACGCCGGCCATGTAGGCGCCGCCGACGACCGCGCGGTGGCGCAGCGGTGCGTCGGCGTGCGCCACGAGGCCGAGCGCCTTCACCGCCAGGACCGGGAACACGCACGGCATGAGGTTGAGGATCACCCCGCCCAGGAAGGCGAGGCCGAGCGCCTGCCACAGCCCTAGGCCCGCGGTCGCGGTCGGTCCGGGAACCGCGGCGGCCAGCGGCGCGGGGGCGGGGGCCGCCGCCGTCTGCGCCGGTGCCGTGGCGACGGTCGTGTCGCCGCCGTCGCCGGTTCCGCCGTTCGGCGGCGGGGCGGTGGATGCGGCGGCGGGCGGCGGGACGGGGTCCGCCTCGCCGGTGGCGGTGATCCGAGTGGCGCCCTTGGCGGTGCTGAGAATGCCCGAGAACGTGCTCCCGAGCGGGTGGCCGGCGGGGGTGAGCGTCAGGCGGACGCCACCGTCGGTCGCCTCGGCGGGCTGGGCGGCGACGTGGTCGAGGAGCTCGCGGTCCTCGGGGAAGAAGTAGGCGTCCTCGGCGGATGCGCCGGGGACGGTCAGCAGGACCTTGTCGCCGGCGCGCTCGAACGTTGCGGCCGCGTCGCTCTCCACCGGGAGGTCCCACCCGGCCTCCACGAAGGCGAAGGCGGCGGCCGAGTTGGGCTCGCTGTCGAGCCCGGTCGGTACCTTGAAGGTGACGTTGGCGCTCTCGGGGATGCAGATCTTCTCGCACACCAGCCAGTCGACCCGCGCCGAGACCGGCCAGGGCGCGCCGACCGGCCAGTCCGCCGGCACGGTGAGGCTGGTGAGGAGCGTGAAATCGCCCGAGTAGCCGTAGTTCATCAGCGGCGGGTAGGGGATCCGCTCCGGCGTGGGGAAGCGCAGCGGTCCCGCCGTGCCGCCGCCGAGGTCCCAGTCCACCACCGGAGGGCCGCCCGAATCGCCGGGATTGGTCCAGTAGGTGTGCCAGCCTTCGTCGAGCTGGTGGCGAATCGCGATGTCGACGGTGTCGCCCGGCGCGGTGACCGTGTTGCGCAGCAGGAAGCGCGCATGCAGATGCCCCGCGTCGACCCGCGCCGCCTCGTCCGCCAGCGCGGGCGAGCCGAGCGCCGCGGCGAGGGACAGGGTCGCCGTAACGGCAGCGAGACAGATCGAGCGCAGCATTGAACCGGGTTTCTCCAGTGCGATTGTTGACTTAAAGCCGCTAGTGATCGAGCGCAAAGTCGGACGGCTCACGTTTGCGAGACCGCGGAGGTTCGTCCCTTGGGACTGGAATTCACGACGGCACTCTGGTGCGTCCTCGTGGCGGCGATCCTGCCGCTCCTCACCGTCTACCCTGCCAAGTTCGACCGCAAGCTCGACAACCGCGACCCACGCGCGCGGCACGCCGGGCAAACCGGCTTCCGCAGACGGGCCTACGCGGCGCACCTCAACGCCTACGAGGCCTTTCCCCTCTTCGCCGCGGCGGTGATCGTGGCCGGTCTGACCGGGGCGGACAGGGCGACCGTGGATGCGCTGGCCGTCGCCTACGTGGTGCTGCGCCTCCTCTTCACAGCTGCGTACTACGCCAATTTGTCGCTCGTGCGGTCGGGGCTCTTCGCGGTGTCCACCGCGGTGAGTGTGGCGATTTTCACGTCGGCTTTATGGAGTTGAGACGGCAGGGGCGAGCAACAACTGCGACGTTCGGGCCGCGCCCGGCGCGATTACATCTCGTTCAGACAGGGCCTTGGCGGGTTGCGCGAAGTCACTCTCAAGATAATGTCCCGAGCCAAGACAAATGAGGAGGTGTGACATGCGTGCCACGCTATGGGCGCTCTTGATTTCGCTTGCCGTGGCACCGAGCGCGCTGGCCCAATCGGCCTCGTCGGACGCCACCGCCGCGCCCGACGCCGCGAGCACCTCCGGTTCGACCGGCGCCGCGAGCGCCGCCGAGCCGGCGTGGCGCCACGCCGGCGCGCTGACCGGCGATCCGCGCTATCCGGCCGACTTCAAGCATTTCGACTACGTGAACCCGGAGGCCCCCAAGGGTGGGCGCGTGCGCCTCGCGGACCCTGGCGGGTACGACACGTTCAACCCCATCCTGCAGCGCGGCAACCCCGCCCCCGGAATCTCGCTGATCTACGATCCGCTGATGACGCCCTCGATGGACGAGCAGAACATCTCCGCCTCCTACGGGCTCATCGCCGACAGGATGCGCTATCCGGACGACTTCGCGTGGGTCGAGTACCACATCGACACGAACGCCAAGTGGCATGACGGCACGCCCATCACCGCCGAGGACGTCGCCTGGACGCTGACGGCCGAGAAGGAGGCCGACCCCAACCGCGCCTTCTACTACAAGGACGTGGTGAAGGCCGAGGTGGTGGACGACGGCGTCGTGCGCTTCACCTTCGCCCGCCCGGGCAACCGCGAGCTGCCGTACATCGTCGGCCAGCTCCAGCCGCTCCCGAAGGCGTGGTGGACCGGGACGGCCGCCGACGGCTCGCAGCGCTCCATCACCCAGGGCACGCTCGAGCCGCCGCTCGGCTCCGGCCCCTACAAGATCGCCCGCTTCGAGCCGGGCCGGTTCATCGAATACGACCGCGTCGACGACTACTGGGCGAAGGACCTCCCCTCCCAGGTCGGCACCAACAACTTCGACACGATCCGCTACGACGTCTACCGCGACCAGACGATCCTGGTGGAGGCCTTCAAGGGCGGCCGGTTCGACTGGCGGACGGAGAACAGCGCCAAGAACTGGGCCACCGCGTACGAGAGCGACGCCCTGAAGCGCGGCGACATCATCAAGGAAGAGTTCCCGATCCGCTCGCAGGGTGTGATGCAGGCCTTCGTGATGAACCTGCGCCTGCCGAAGTTCCAGGACGAGCGCATCCGCCGCGCGCTCAACCTGATGTACGACTTCGAATCGCAGAAGCGGACCATCTTCTACGACCAGTACGAGCGCATCTCGTCCTACTTCATGGGGACCGAGCTCGCCTCGACGGGCCTGCCGGAGGGCAAGGAGCTCGAGATCCTCGAAGAGGTGAAGGACCTCGTCCCGGCGAGTGTGTTCACGGAGCCGTACACCAACCCCGTCGGCGGCACGCCCGAGAAGGTGCGGGCGAACGCGCTGGAGGCGGTGAAGCTGTTCCGCGAGGCCGGCTACGAGATCCGCGACGGCAGGATGGTCAATGTGGAGACCGGCCAGCCGTTCGTCATCGACTTCGTGGACAACTCGCCCGCGTCCGAGCGCTACGTGCTGCCCTACGCCAACAGCCTGAAGCGCATCGGCATCAACCTCAACTTCCGCGTCGTCGACTCGACGCAGTACGTCGAGAAGGTCCGCACCCGCGATTTCGAGATGTCGACCCTCGCGTGGGGCCAGTCGAGCTCGCCGGGTAACGAGCAGGCGTACTTCTGGGGTTCCGAGGCCGCCGACCAGCCCCAGTCGCAGAACTACGCCGGCATCAAGGACCCGGGCATCGACGCCCTGATCGAGAAGGTGATCCTCGCGAAGGACCGCGAGGAGCTGGTGGCCGCGACGCATGCGCTGGACCGCGTGCTCCTCGCCCACAACTACGTCGTCCCGCTGTTCTATTCCCCGAACCAGCGGACCGCCCGGTGGAACATCTTCGGCCGGCCGGACGACATCCCGCCCTACGGCTCGGGCTTCCCGACCATCTGGTGGTACGACTCCGAGAAGGCCGCGACCGTGGAGGGCCGCTCATGAGCGGTGGCGTCCGGCTGACGCGGCGCCGCGTCCTGGAGCTTGCCGGCGCCGCCACGGCGCTTTCCGCCACCCCGTGGCGCATCCCGCGTGCCGCCGCCGCCGAGCGGCGCCACGCCCTCGCCGTCTTCGGCGAGGCGCGCCACCCGGCGGGGTTTGCCCACTTCGACTACGTGAACCCCGACGCGCCGCGCGGCGGGGAGCTGCGCCTGGTCCCGTCGTCCGCCGCCGGCAATCAGAACCTGCAGACCTTCAACACCTTCAACATGTTCATCCTGCGGGGCGATTCGCCGCCGCTGATGGAGCTGACCCACTCCGGCCTGATGGTGCGCGGGCTCGACGAGCCGGACGCCGTCTACGGCCACATCGCCGAGGCGGTGGAGATCGACGGCCAGCGCTACGCCTTCGTCCTGCGCGACGGCCTCACCTTCTCGGACGGCTCCCCGATCACGTCGGCGGACGTCGTCTACTCGTTCGACGTCATCCGCAAGCACGGTCACCCTGCCTACGCCCAGCCGCTGACCGACAACATCGCCTCGCTCGAGGCGCCGGACCCGCTGACCGCCGTCGTCACCTTCAAGGACGGCGCCTCCAACCGGATGCCGCCGCTGATCGCGACCTACCCCGTGCTTTGCAAGGCCTACTACGAGGCGAACGACTTCACCGCCGCCAAGCTCGACGTCCCCGTTACCTCCGGCGCCTACACCGTGGGCGAGTACGGGCCCGGGCGCTACTTGAACTTCGAGCGACGGAAGGACTACTGGGGCGATGCGCTCGCCACCGGCATCGGCCACAACAATTTCAACCGTATCCGCATCGACCTCTACCGCGAGCGGACGCTGGCGTTCGAGGCGTTCAAGACCGGCAAGGAGAACTTCCGCGAGGAGTTCACCTCCAAGGTCTGGGCGACGGAGTACACCTTCCCGGCGATCACCCGCGGCGATGTCATCCGCCGCGATTTTCCGGACAACCGGCCCGCAGGCGCCCAGGGCTGGTTCATCAACACCCGCCGCGAGAAGTTCGCCGACAAGCGCGTGCGCGAGGCGCTGGGCTGGGCGTTCGACTTCGAGTGGGAGAACCAGCACCTCTTCTACGGCGCCTACACCCGTACCCAGTCCTACTTCATGAACTCCGACCTGATGGCGGAGGGGGAGCCGTCGGCCGCCGAGCTGGCCCTGCTGGAGCCCTTCCGCGACCAGGTCGACCCCGCCGTGTTCGGGCCGGCCTGGACCGCGCCGGTGTCGGACGGCTCGGGCCGCGACCGCAACAACCTGCGCCGCGCCTCGGACCTTCTCGCCGAGGCCGGGTGGGAGCGGCGCAACGGCCAGCTCGTCAACGCCAAGGGCGAGCCGCTGGTCGTCGAGTACCTCTACCCGTCCGAGCCCACGTCGGAACGGATATGGCTGCCGTTCGCCAACACGCTGCGCACCATCGGGGTCGAGCCGCGGGCCGTGCCTGTCGACGCCACGCAGTACCAGCTCCGCATCGTCAACTTCGACTTCGACCTGATGACCCAGCGGTTCGCGTTCGGCCCGACGCCGAACGATTCCATCCGCCAGTTCTTCGCCTCGAGCGCGGCCAATGTGTCCGGGTCGTACAATCTCCCGGGCATCGCCGACCCGGTGGTGGACGCCATGCTCGACGCCATGATGACGGCCGGGACGCGCGAGGGGATGGTGGCCGCGGCGCGGGTGATGGACCGCGTGCTGCGGGTCGGTCACTACTGGATCCCGCAATGGTACAAAGCGGTTCACTCCGTGGCCTACTGGGACGAGTTCGGCATCCCCGAGAAGAAACCCCACTACGAATTCCCGGTAGAAACCACCTGGTGGTCGAGGAACGCATGATCCCGCTCTCGCGCCGAGTCCCCGCCTGATGCTCGCGTATATCGTCCGCCGCCTGGCCCTGATGGTGCCGACCCTCTTCGGCATCCTCCTCATCTCGTTCGTCGTCATCCAGTTCGCTCCGGGCGGACCCGTCGAAAAGGCCATCGCCGAGCTGCGGGGCACCGACGTCGGCTCCACCGCCCGCATCTCCGGCGGCACGGCCGCCGGCGACTTCGCCGGGACCGGGCAGGGCGCTGGCGGCGGCGGCAACAGCTCCTACCGCGGCGCCCAGGGCATCGACCCCCAGCTCATCGCCGAGCTGGAACGCCAGTACGGGTTCGACAAGGGCCCGGTCGAGCGCTTCTGGATCATGATCAAGAAGTACGTGACCTTCGACCTCGGCGAGAGCTTCTTCCGCGACCGCCGCGTCTCCGAGCTCATCGTCGAGGCGTTGCCGGTGTCGATCTCGCTCGGCCTCTGGATGACGCTGATATCGTACGTGATCTCGATCCCGCTCGGCATCCGCAAGGCGGTGAAGGCAGGGTCGGTGTTCGACATCTGGACGTCGGGCGTCATCATCATCGGCTACGCGATACCGGGCTTCCTGTTCGCGATCCTCCTGATCATCCTCTTCGCCGGCGGTTCGTTCTGGTCGATCTTCCCGCTCGGCGAGCTGACGTCGGAGAACTGGCACGAGCTCTCCTGGCCGGCGCGGATCGCGGACTATTTCTGGCACATGACGCTGCCGCTGATCGCCATGTCGACCGGCGCCTTCGCGACCATCACGCTGCTGACGAAGAACTCCTTCCTGGAGGAAATCCGCAAGCAGTACGTGATGACGGCGCGCATGAAGGGCCTCTCGGAGCCGCAGGTCCTCTACGGCCATGTCTTCCGCAACGCGATGCTGATCATCATCGCCGGCTTCCCGGGCGCCTTCATCGGCGCGTTCTTCACCGGATCGCTGCTGATCGAGACGATCTTCAGCCTGGAGGGGCTGGGCCTCCTCGGCTTCGAGGCGGTGTTCGACCGTGACTACCCGATCGTCTTCGGCACGCTCTACGTCTTCTCGCTGCTGGCGCTCGTCGTGAACCTGGTCTCCGATCTCACCTACACGCTCGTCGATCCGCGGATCGACTTCGAAAGCCGCGAGGTCTGACGATGGACGAGCACAAGCGCAACGAGGATCCCGACACGCCGCGCGAGGACGCGATGCCCGGCGCGCCCGATCCGTCGGAGACCGTCGACATCGCCCTGCCGCCCGCCGAGCGCGAGGCGACCCAGCTCCCGACCGGCGGCGGCTTCGGCGGCAGCCGGACCATCAACGCGCGGCGCTGGGCCATCTTCAAGCGGCACCGGCTCGGCTTCTCCTCGCTCTGCATCTTCATCCCGCTGTTCATCCTGGCGCTGTTCGCCGAGTTCATCGCCAACGACCGGCCCTTGGTGGCGATGTACAAGGGCGAGGTCCTCTTCCCCGTCTTCGTCGACTACCCGGAGGAGAAGTTCGGCGGCTTCCTCGCCCGCACGGACTACCGCGACCCGTTCATCAGCGAGGAGATCAACGCCAACGGCTGGATGCTCTGGCCGCCGATCCGCTACGACTACCGCTCCGAGAACAAGAACCCGCCGACCGCGCTGCCGTCCGCGCCGTCGTGGACCTTCACCAAGGAGGAGCGCTGCAGGACCCTTCCGGGCGGTGTCGACGACCCGGCCTGCTCGGTCTGGACGTGGAACTGGCTCGGCACCGACGATCTCGGCCGGGACGTGCTGGCACGGGCGATCTACGGGTTCCGCATCTCGGTCATCTTCGGCCTCGTGCTCACGGTCCTGTCGTCGGTCATCGGCATCGCCGCCGGAGCGGTCCAGGGCTACTTCGGCGGCTGGACGGACCTCCTGTTCCAGCGCTTCATCGAGATCTGGACCTCGGTGCCCTCGCTCTACCTCATCCTGATCTTCTCCTCCGTGTTCATGCCAAGCTTCTTCCTGCTGCTCGGGATCCTGCTCCTGTTCTCATGGGTCGGGCTGGTGGGCGTGGTGCGCGCCGAGTTCCTGAGGGCGCGCAACTTCGAGTATGTCGCGGCCGCCCGCGCGCTCGGCGTCGGCTCGGTCACGATCATGCGCCGGCACCTCCTGCCGAACGCGATGGTCGCGACGCTGACCTTCCTGCCGTTCATCATGTCCGGGTCGATCACGACGCTCACGTCGCTCGACTTCCTCGGCCTCGGCCTGCCGCCGGGCTCGCCGTCGCTGGGCGAGCTGCTCGCGCAGGGCAAGAACAACCCCAGCGCGCCGTGGCTGGGCCTGACCGGCTTCGCGGTGCTGGCGATGATGCTCTCGCTGCTGATCTTCATCGGCGAAGGCGTCCGCGACGCGTTCGACCCGCGCAAGACTTTCGCCTGACCTCCTGAATCAGGGCCCGTGAGGCCCTGATTCTTCAAGGCACAAATAAATGTGATGTCATCGCCGTCACGTTCTGCTGCGTGCGATGATGCGCGCGTTGCTGAACGCCCCCATATCCGATATCAATTTGAGATTGTTAATACGATATCGGGTGCTTTTCATGGACGCTTTTGTCGAGCTACTCATCGTATTCGCACTGGTCGTGCTGGTGCCGCTCGTACCTGCGCTTCTCATCTACTGTTTTGCGCCGGAGCGGCAGATCGTGGAAGGGCCCTTCAAGGGTCTGACCCTCAAACTCGGCGGCGCCTTTGCGATGTACTTCCTCGTGACGATGTTCGTCGCGGCCCCGTTCGTCTTCTACTACTACAAGCCGCCGATGAACGACCTCGCGTCGCTCTACGTCGTCCGCGGGACGCTCAATCTGGAGGGGATCACCCACCGCGGCGACTTCGACCCGCGCCTCCTGGTGCTGACGCTGGAACCCCGGGCCGACTCGGCCAGCGCCGCGCCGGACGGCACGGTCACCTGGTCGATGAACGTGCGCGCGCCGACCGACGAGAACGGCAAGATCGTCTGGCCCTTCGAGCGCGTCATCCTCGAGTACGCGGGGCACGAGCATGCCGACCTCAACCTCGCGGCGGCGGACAAGTACGGCCAGCGTGAATTCCGCTTCCCGGCGGTGACGCTCGCGAAATGGCGCGAGCAGCAGGTCGCGGGGCTGAGCCATGCGAACTAGACGCATCCTCGGCCCGCTCACGCGACTGGCGCCCGTGCACCTGTCCCTCGCCGCGGCGATTGCGCTCACCCCGGCCGGCGCCACCGCGCAGGAGCTGCGCGGCAAGGTGGTGACGGCGGAGGGCATCGGGATCCCCTACGGCCGCATCTCGATCTGCGGCAACGGGCATTGCACCTCCGCCGTGACCAACCGTGACGGCTTCTTCCGGGCCGACTCGGTTCCGCCCGGCCAGTACACCGTCGAGGTGCCCGGCCGGAGCGGCACGGTCCGGCGCCCGCTGACCGTGACGGGGGACAGCAATCTGAAGGTCCTGCAGGCGGACTGAGCTTGCCGACATTTAATCCGCCTCCGGGTGCATCCTCTCCCGGCGCACGCTAGACTGGGCGAACGTCCAAAGGTGCGCCGGGAATAACGACTTGCCAGAGTCCCTCCTCTCCATCGAAGACCTCTCCGTCGCCTTCCGGCAGGAGGGCCGCACCCAGCTCGCGGTCGACCACGTCTCGCTCCAGGTGGCGCCGGGGGAGACGCTCGCGGTGGTGGGCGAATCGGGGTCCGGCAAGTCGGTGACGGCGCTGTCGGTCGCACGGCTCCTGCCGTACCCGGCCGCGTCGCATCCGTCGGGCCGGATCATGTTCAAGGGCCGCGATCTCCTCAGCCTCTCCGACCGGGAGATGCAGAAGGTCCGCGGCAACGACATCACCATGATCTTCCAGGAGCCGATGACCTCGCTCAATCCGCTCCACGTGGTGGAGAAGCAGATCGGCGAGATCCTGAAGATCCACCAGGGCCTCGGCGAGCGCGCCGCACGCGCCCGCACGCTGGAGCTTCTGCACGCCGTCGGCATCGCCAATCCCGAGGAGCGGCTGAAGAGCTACCCGCACCAGCTCTCCGGCGGCCAGCGCCAGCGCGTCATGATCGCGATGGCCCTCGCCAACGAGCCGGACCTCCTCATCGCCGACGAGCCGACGACCGCGCTCGACGTGACCGTCCAGGCGCAGATCCTGACGCTCCTGAAGGAGGTGCAGGCCCGCGCCGGAATGGGGATGATGTTCATCACCCACGACCTCGGCATCGTGCGCTCCATCGCCGACCGCGTCGCCGTCATGACCGCCGGCAAGGTGGTCGAGACCGGCCGCACCGAGGCGGTGTTCCAGAACCCGCAGCACGCCTACACCCGCCATCTCCTGGCGGCCGAGCCGAAGGGCACCGCCCCGCTGCCGGACATGAACGCCCCGATCATCGTCCAGACCGACGACCTCAAGGTCTGGTTCCCCGTCCGCCGGGGCGTCCTGCGCCGCACGGTCGGCCACGTGAAGGCGGTGGACGGCATCGACGTCACGGTGCGCCGGGGCGAGACGCTGGGGATCGTGGGCGAATCGGGGTCGGGCAAGTCGACCCTCGGATTCGCGATCCTGCGCCTCATCTCCTCGGAGGGGCGCATCGTCTTCATGGGCGAGGAGATCGACAAGCACTCCTGGTCGAAGATGCGGCCGATGCGCTCGAAGATGCAGATCGTCTTCCAGGATCCCTTCGGGTCGCTGTCGCCGCGCATGTCGGTCGGGTCGATCATCGCCGAGGGGCTGACGATCCACTCCGGCCTCACCGCCGCCGAGCGGGAGGAGCGGGTCGTCACCGCGCTCGAGGAGGTCGGCCTCGACCCCGAGATGCGCAACCGCTACCCGCACGAGTTCTCCGGCGGCCAGCGCCAGCGCATCGCCATCGCCCGCGCGCTGGTGCTGGAGCCCGACCTCATCGTCCTCGACGAGCCGACCAGCGCGCTCGACCGGTCGGTCCAGGCCCAGGTCGTCGACCTGCTGCGCGAGGTGCAGAAGGCGCACGACCTGACCTTCCTGTTCATCAGCCACGATCTGCAGGTGGTCCGGGCGCTCGCCAACGAAGTTCTGGTGATGAAGGCGGGAAAGGTTGTCGAACGCGGTCCGACCGCCCAGATCTTCGACGCACCTGAGACCGACTACACCAAGGCGCTGATGGCGGCCGCCCTCCACCACAAGGCGACGCCCGGTGCCGCGGTCGCGGACTGACTTTTTATTCACCGCTCGGATGTAAGGTGGTCGTTCGCCGGCCGGATGATTCGCGAACCCCGCGAGCCTCTCCGCCCTGCATTCGGAGGAACCCCATGGTTGACGGGCCGGCTCGCGTGCCGCTGGCAAACGCCTCGACAGTCGTCTCGGTAGGGTGGACATCGCCGTCGCCTGCGGGGACGATCGCGCCGCGGCGGATGGGCCGGGCATGGGGCGGCACGTGGACTGGCGAGACCTCACCGACTGGAAGACCGGGCTGCGCGCCGCTGCGGACGGGGCGCGGGCGATGACGCGACGCTACGCGGGCCGGCGCTCGCCGGTCGTCGCGGCCAAGCCGGACTTGCCGCAGCGCGAGGAGATCACGGTCGACCTTCCGGACGGGCCGGCGGTCGTGGAGCTGCGCCGGGCCTCCCGCGCGCGGCGCATGACCCTGCGCGTGCCGCCGGGCGGGGCCTCTCCCATCGTCACCATCCCGGTGCGCGCGCCCATCGGCAGCGCCGAGCGATTCGTGCGCGGGCAGGCCGGCTGGCTCGCCGCGCGCCTCGCCGAGCGCAGCCCCGTCGTCTCCTTCGCGGAGGGCGCCATCATCCCGCTACGCGGCGAGGACCACGAGATCCGCGGCACCGGCCGCATCCGCGGCACGGTATCGGTCGAGGAGACCGAGGACGACGGGCGCCTCCTGTGGGTCCCCGGCGCGCCTGAACACGTGGCGCGCCGCCTCTCCACCTGGCTGAAGGCGGAGGCGCGGGCCGACCTCGAGGCCGCGGTCGCGGTCTACGCCGCGAAGGTCGGCAAGCGGCCGTCGATGATGAAGGTGAAGGACACCCGGGCGCAGTGGGGCTCGTGCAGCCCGTCGGGCGTCCTGTCGTTCTCCTGGCGACTGGTGCTGGCGCCGCCGTTCGTCCTGCAGTACGTGGCCGCCCACGAGGTGGCCCACCTCGTCGAGCTGAACCACTCGGCGGCGTTCTGGCGCCTCAACGCCCGGCTCGACCCGAACCACGAAGCGGCCCGCGCCTGGCTGAAGCGCAACGGCCGCATGCTCCACGCCATCGGCGCCGACTGAGGCGCCCACGCCCGGTCCGGGCCGGCCAACGGCCCGGTCGGAGCGGCCTCGACGGCCTCAGCGCTTGGGCGACCAGGCGGGGTCTGAGGCGAAGGTGTTGAGGCGGAGCTGCCGCTCGTTGCGGCCGGTCACGTTCACCGTCCAGATGCCCGGTCCGCCGTTGGGGCCGCCCGAATCGCGGAAGAAGGCGATCACGCGCCCGTTCGGCGCCCAGGTCGGGCCCTCGTTGTGGAAGCCGGAGGTGAGGATGCGCTCGTCCGAGCCGTCCGGGCGCATCACGCCGATGGCAAAGCGCCCCTGAGCCTGCTTGGTGAAGGCGATGAGATCGCCCTTCGGGGACCACACCGGCGTCGAGTAGCGCCCCTCGCCGAACGAGATGCGCTGCTGGTTCGAGCCGTCCGCGTTCATCACGTAGAGCTGCTGCGTGCCGCCCCGGTCGCTCTCGAAGACGATTCGCGAGCCGTCGGGAGAGTAGGACGGGCCGGTGTCGATGGCCGGGGTGCTGGTCAGCCGGCGCGGTGCGCCGCCCCGGAGGCTCATCGCGAAGATGTTGGCGTTGCCGCCCTCCTGCAGGCTCATCACCACCGTGGAGCCGTCCGGCGAGAAGCGCGGCGCGAAGCTCATGTTGCCCTGCTTGGAGAGGAGCTGGCGCTTGCCCGTCTCGAGGTCGAGCAGGAAGACCTGCGGCTGGGCGCCCTCGTAGCTCATGTAGGTCACGTACTGGCCGGCCGGGCTGAAGCGCGGGGTGAGCACCAGCGTCTTGCCGTCGGTCAGGTAGCTGAGGTTGGCGCCGTCATAGTCCATGATCGCGAGGCGCTTCACGCGGGCGTTCTTCGGACCGGACTCGGCGACGAACACCATGCGGGTGTCGAAGTAGCCGGCCTCGCCGGTGAGGCGCTCGTAGATCGCGTCGGCGACGATGTGGGCGACGCGGCGCCAGTTGTCCGGCGTGGTCGTGAACTGCTGGCCGACCACCTGCTGTTCCTGCAGCGGGTCCCACAGCCGGAACTCGACGCGGAGCTGGCCGCCGCCGGCCTGGACGACCGAGCCGGTTACCAGCGCCTCGGCGCCGATCGCGCGCCAGTCGGCGAACATCGGCACCACCTCGACGCCGACGACGGGCGGCTGGTACAGGCTGCGGTCCACGGCGGCGAAGAGGCCCGACCCGACGAGGTCGTCCATCACCACCTGCGAGATCTGCTGACCGAGCTGGTCGCCGGTCTGGCTGGTGAAGTAGGGGATCGCGATGGGGAGCGGACGGACGTCGCCGCCGGTCACCTCGATCGATACGAGCGCGCTCGCCGGTGACGACAGTGTTGCCACCACGGCCGCGGCCGCCAGGATCGGCTTGGCCAATGTCGCCACGTATAGCTTGATGCGCGAGAGCATGAGCACACCCTTAGTTGGAACAGGTCTTTCCTAGGGCAGCGGCCTTTATCCCGCTACCCCGGACGCGGCGAAGGACGGAGGGCCGCCCGCCGAAGAAGGGCCCCGCAGCGGGTGCGGGGCGACGGTACCTACTGGAACTCGCGCGGATCGAACGTCACCTGCAGCTCCTGCCACAGATTGTACTGGTCCGCCGGCAGCCAGTCGTAGGGCGCGCACTTGAGCACGGCGCGGCGTGCCGCTTCCGCGGCGACGTCGAAGATCGGGCCGATGCCGCGGGCGCGGACGTCGACGATGCGATCGATGTTGCCGTTCGGGGAGAGGGTGAACTGCACCACGATGGCGAGCTCCTCCTCCTGGCCGACGGCGGCCGGGCGGATCCAGCATTCCCGCAGTCGGGACATCAGGACGTCTGTGAACGTCGCGGTCTGGGCGGCGTTGGCGCGGCCGCTCGCCGTGCCGGCGCTCGCCTGAGCGCGGCCCGAACCGCCGCCGGACGCGGCGGTGCGGTTGAGCAGCGAGGAGATCTGGTCGGCGTTGAAGGCGTCCTCGCGCGGGGTCTCCTGCCGCGCGGTCTGCGTGCGCCGCGGCGGCCGCGGCGGACGGGAGCGCGGCACGACCTTCTCCGGCACCGGCGGCGGCGGGGTCGCGGCGACCTCGGGCTGCGGCTCCGGCTCGGCGGCGGGCGCCGGCTCCGGTTCGGCCGGGGCGGGGTCGGGCTCCGGCGCGGCGGCGGTCTCGGTCGGCGCCTCGACGGGATCGGGCTCGGGCGCGGTCTCCGGGACCGGCTCCTGCATCACCTCGTCGACGGGCTCCGATTCCTCCGGCTGCGGCTCGGGCTCGCCGGCCTCCTCGGGGGCGGTGGAGATGGCCTGGGAGTCGATCGCGTCCTCGTTGGTCGCGATGTGGTCCGATTCCTGGTCGTTGGCGCCCGGCATCTCCTCGGGCTGCGGCTCGGTCTCGCTTTCGACCGTCTCGGGCGCGGGGGCCATGGCGACCACCGTCTCCTCGGCCTTGCCCTCGGTCACGTCCGTCTTCTCGTCGATCGTGATGATCTCGATCGGCAGCGCCGCCACCGGTGGCGGCGTGAAGCCCTGGCTGCTCGGCAGCGTGATCACGGCCGCGGCGAGGATCACGAGGTGCAGCAGGAACGAGACGATGAACGCCGCGCGCATGTCAGCTCGGTTCCTCGGTCGTCACGAGGGCGAGGCGGTTATAGCCGGCGCGGTTCAGCCGGCCCATCACGCGCATGATGATGCCGTAGTTGGCCGACGCGTCGCCGCGCACCTGGATGCGCTCCTCGAGGTTGCCCGCGGTCTCCTGGCCGAGGCGGTCGACGAGCTGCGTGATCGCGACCTCGGCCTCGTTCACGTAGATCGCGCCCTCGGGCGTGATGGAGATGTTGATCGGGTCCGTGCGGCCCTCGATCGGGTTCGCCTGGCTCTCCGGCAGGTCGATGGGCACGCCCACCGTCAGCAGCGGCGCGGCCACCATGAAGATGATGAGCAGCACCAGCATCACGTCGACGAACGGCGTGACGTTGATCTCGCTCATTGGCTGGAAGCGGGCGCGACGCCGGCCACGGCCGGTGCGACGGGCCCCGGAGGGGCTACTCATCCCCATGGCAAGAGCCTCCTAACGCCGTTCATCGATCTCCCGCGAGAGGATTGCCAGGAACTCATCGGCAAATCCCTCCATCTGACCGGAGATACGGCCCACGTCGGTTGCGAGCTTGTTGTAGAAAATGGTGGCCGGGATGGCGGCCAGCAGACCCATGGCGGTCGCGAGCAGCGCTTCGGCGATACCGGGGGCCACCACGGCGAGGTTGGTGGAATCGGACGCGGCGATCGACTGGAACGAACTCATGATGCCCCATACCGTGCCAAAGAGGCCGATAAAGGGCGCCGCCGAGCCGACCGAGGCGAGGACCATCAGGCCGCGCTCCATCTGCTCGCCCTCGCGGGCCAGCGTCATGTTCATCACGCGGTCGATCCGGTCGGCGAGCGAGGAGAGCGCGGGGCGGTTGCCCTCGTGGCTCTTCTTCCATTCGCGCATCGCCGCGACGAAGACCGCCGCGACCCCGTCCGGATCCTCGTCCTCGCGCTTCTGGTACAGTTCCTCCAGCGACTGGCCGGACCAGAAGTCGTCCTCGAAGGCGACGATCCGCGAGCGGATCCGCCGGAACGAAACGATCTTGTAGAAGATGATCGCCCAACACCAGCACGAGGCCAGGATCAGGCCGAGCATCACCAGTTTGACGACGATGTGCGCCTGTAGGAACAGCGACACCAAAGAGAATTCGTCACCCATCAAGCAAGGTCCCTCGCGTGAGCGACACTCGTCGCGCCCGCGAGGGGCAGCGGCCGACTGGCCATCCGGCAGCGCGTCACACGCAACACTCCAAGAGCAAAAGTCACAGTCAAGCGGTACCGACCGCATCGAACCGCGGTCCCTCTAACGCGTCGCCTTCGATGTGGCTAGAGCGTCGCACGATCAGAGCATTTCATCCGATCTTGAATTGATTGGCAAACCAGACGGCCCGGGGACCCGGTGCGACGGTGTCGATTCCCCGCGGGGATCGCCGGAAGGCGCGGCGATTCGGGTCCTCAGACGGGAGTGGGAGATAGCGCGGCACGCACTTCGGGCGAGGGGCGCTGCGGCCGACCACGCGCGTCGATCAGGCACAGCTCCGCCCGGGCCGAGACGAGGCGCGTCGACTCGCGCAAAATCCGCTGATCCAACAGGAAGTTGGCCCGTCCCGCCTCGATCGGCGACGTCTCGATGGTGAGGAGGTCGTCGATCACGGCGGGGCCGTGGAAGGTGACGTCAATCCGTCGCAGCGTGAAATAGATGGGGGGATCCTGCGCGGCGAGGGCGGCATGGTCGAGCCCCGAGGCGCGCAGGAGTTCGGTGCGGCCGCGCTCCAGGAAGCGGATGTAGGCGCCATGATAGACGCGGCCGGAAAAATCCGTGTCCTCGAAGTAGACCCGGACCTCGGTGGCGAAGGTGGTGCTCATCGGCGCTCGAACAGCTTCTCGATCTCGGCCAGCGTGAGCGACACGAAGGTCGGCCGGCCGTGGTTGCACTGCCCGGCCGACGGGGTGGTCTCGATCTGACGCAGGAGCGCGTTCATCTCGTCCACCTTGAGCTGCCGGCCGGAACGGACCGAACCGTAGCACGCCATCGTCGCGGCGGCATGGTCGAGCCGCGCCTCCAGGGCCCCGGCGCTCCCCCAGTCGGCGATCTCGTCGGCGAGCGTCCTGACCAGTCTGGCGATATCGAAGTTGCCCAGTGCCGCGGGGGTCTCGCGCACCACGACGGCGCCGGCGCCGAACGGTTCAAGAGTGAGGCCGAGGCGGGCGAACGTCCCGGCGTGCTCGGCGAGGCGGTCGACGTCCTCGACCGGAAGCTCGACCACCTCGGGGATCAGGAGCCCCTGCGCGGCCGGCTCCCGCGTCGCGGCGGACGCCTTCAGCGCCTCGTAGACGATGCGTTCATGCGCCGCGTGCTGGTCGACGACGACGAGCCCGTCCGAGGTCTGGGCGAGGATGTAGTTGCCGTGGACCTGCGCCACGGCGGCGCCGAGGGGGTGGTCCCCGGCCGGCTCCCCGGCGGCGTCGTCGTGGCCGGGGACCCACTCGCCGGGCGCGGGAGCGCTGGTGCGCGGCGGGGGCGGCGCGGAGTGGAAGGCGCGCCCGCGCGGCGGGTACATCATCGGCGACGGGCGCGCGTGGCTGCGCGGGCCGCTCCGGTAGGCGGTGCCCGGCTCGGAAAAGCCCTGCGGCGTTCCCGCCGGCGCGCCGACAGGCTCGTCGTCGTCCTCGACCAGCGAGGACGTGGGGCGGGCGGAGAGGGCGGCGAGCGCCGCGGAGGAGACGGTGCGCGACGCGGTGGCCGGCGCCTCGGCGAGGGCCCGGCGGATCGCCGTGACGATCAGCCCGCGCACGGCGTTGGCGTCCTGGAAGCGCACGTCCGCCTTCGCCGGGTGGACGTTGACGTCCACCAGCGCCGGGTCGAGCGTGATCCACATGACCGCCACCGGGTGACGGTCGCGGGCCATGACGTCCTGGTATCCCGCCCGCATCGCCTGGGCGATCAGCTTGTCGCGCACCACGCGGTTGTTGACGAACGCGTAGGTGTACTGGCTCGACGCCCGGCCGGAGGTCGGCAGCCCCAGATGGCCGATCAGCCGCACCCCGTGGCGCTCGATGTCGAGGTCGATGGCCTCGTCGGCGAACTCGGCGCCGAGTACGTCGCGGGCGCGCTGGCGGGGCGACCCGGCCGGGAACTCCTGCCGGCGTCCGTTGAGGGTGAGCGTGAAGGCGACGTGCGGGGCGGACAGCGCGAGGCGCTTCACCGTGTCGGACACGGCGGACGATTCGGACCGGTCGGACTTCAGGAACTTGAGCCGCGCCGGGGTCGCGAAGAAGAGGTCGCGCACCTCGACGGTGGTGCCGATCGCGCGGGCGGCGGGCTCCACCGGGCCGACGCGGCCGCCTTCGACGGTGATCGACGCCGCGTCGCCGTCGGCGTGGCGACTGACGACGGAGAGCCGCGCGACGGCGCCGATGGAGGGCAGCGCCTCGCCGCGGAAGCCCATGGTGAGGATCGCGGAGAGCCCGGCCGCGTCGAGGAGCTTGGACGTGCAGTGGCGCTGAACCGCGAGCTCCAGCTCTCCGGTGCGGATGCCGTGGCCGTCGTCGGCGACGCGGATGAGGGCGGTGCCCCCCGCCTCCGCGGTGACGTCGATCGCGCGGGCACCGGCGTCGAGCGCGTTCTCGACCAGCTCCTTGACGGCGCTCGCGGGCCGCTCGACGACCTCGCCGGCGGCGATCTTGTCGATCAGCCGCTCGTCGAGCCGCCGGACGCTGGGACCGGTGATGGTCGAGGCATCGCTCACGTCGCGCTCACCCCCGTTCGATGGCCGGCCGTCCCGCGTGCAGCATAGGTGGCTGTCACCGCACTCACGCTCTTGGGTCTATGACGCGCGGCATGATTGCGCTAGGGCAGGCGGGCGCTCGCACGATTGCGGGCGTTCTCATCCACTCCGCCGTCCACACGTTTCGCCACACCTATGCCCATTGCGCTTTCCGGCCTGTCTGCCATCGCGGACGACTACGATGCGATCCTGTGTGACGTCTGGGGCGTTCTGCACGACGGCATCCACGCCCATCTCGACGCCGCCGACGCGCTGCGCCGCTTTCGCGAGAAGGGGCCGGTCGTCCTGATGACCAACGCGCCGCGCCCGTCGAGCGCCGTGCGCTCCCACCTCGCCTCGCTCGGCGCGGGCAAGGACGCCTACGACGCGATCCTGTCCTCCGGTGACGTCGTCATCAAGACGCTGGCCGAGAAGGACGCGCGGCGGATCTACCATATCGGGCCCGACCGCGACCTCGGCCTCTACAACGACGCGATGACCCTCGTCAGCGATCCAGAGGCGGCGGACGCGGTCGTCATCGCGGGCCTGCGGGACGACACCGTCGAGACGCCCGACGACTATCGCGACGAAATGGCGCGAATCGCGGCGAGCGGAACGCCCGTGCTGTGCGCCAACCCCGACATCGTGGTGGAGCGCGGAGACGAGCTCGTCTGGTGCGCCGGCGCGCTCGCCAAACTGGTCGAGGCGGCGGGGCGCGACGCGATCTGGATCGGCAAGCCGCACGGCCTCGCCTATGACGCGGCGCGGGAGAAGATCTTCGCCCACCGCCCGGACGCCGGGCGCATCCTGGTGATCGGCGACGGCCTGCCGACGGACATCCGCGGCGCCTCCAACCAGGGCTACGACGCGCTCTTCCTCACCGACGGCATTCACGCCCGCGAGGTGGGCGGCACCGGCACGCCCGACCCCGAGCTGGTCGCCGAGCGCCTCGCGAAGGACGGGCTCGATTCGCGCTATTATGCGCCGAGGCTGTCGTGGTGACCGGGGCCGCGCATCCGCCCCGTCGCAGCGACGCGCCGCTTCCGCTCGCCGAGCTCCCGGCGGAGCTGACGGGCGGGGTCGTCGCCATCGGCAACTTCGACGGGGTGCATCGCGGCCACCAGACGGTGCTGAACGCGGCGATCGCACGCGGCCGGCCGGCGGTGGGGCTGACGTTCGAGCCGCATCCGCGCGCCTTCTTCTCCAAGGCGCCGATCTTCCGCCTGACGCCGCCCGAGGAGAAGGCGCGGGTGATGGCCGCCGTCGGCCTCGATGCGATGGTCGTCGTCCCGTTCGACGAGGCGCTGGCCCGCCAGTCCGCCGAGGACTTCGTGGCGCATGTGCTGGTCGAGCAGATGGGCGCGTCCGCGGTGGTCGTCGGGCATGACTTCAAGTTCGGCGCCCGGCGGCGCGGCGACGGCGACCTGCTGGCCCGCGAGGGTGGGCGGCACGGCTTCGCGACGGAGACGGTGGCGCCCTGCAGCGACGGCGGCGTGATCTCCTCGACGCGCATCCGCGAGCATCTGGCGGCCGGCGACGTGACCGCCGCGGCGCGGCTCCTCGGCCGGCGCTACGCGGTGACGGCCGAGGTGCGGCACGGCGAGAAGCGCGGCCGCGAGATGGGCTATCCGACCGCCAACCAGGCACTGGACCCGGCGTCGGGCCTGCGCCACGGGATCTACGCCGTCCGGGTCCTGATCGACGGCGAATGGCGGGACGGCGTCGCGAGCTACGGCCGCCGCCCGACCTTCGACAACGGCGCCCCGCTGCTCGAGACGTACGTCTTCGACTATTCTGGCGATCTCTACGGCAAGGCGCTGCGGGTCGTGTTCGAGCGCTACCAGCGCCCCGAGGTCGCGTTCCGCGGCATGGAGGAGCTGAAGGTGCAGATCGACCGCGACGCGGATGAGGCCCGCGCGGCGCTCGCGAACCTCGCACCCCTCTCCGATGTCGACGCGGCGCTGAACTTCTAGGACATCGCCGACCACGGCGCGGCCGGCGGCAGCGGTCTCGGCCACCGTCGCGCGACGCACCGCCTCAGGCACGCATCCGAGAAAGCGACGCTGCGTTTGCCGCGCGGCGCGGACCTTTGCCGCCTACTCGGAGGAGGGGGCGGCGTGGGGGCCGTGTCGGCGGCCGCTCCGGCGCCAGAGCGCCGCGGCGGTGACACCCAGCAGCGCGGCTCCGAGGCCGAACCACGTGAACGCGTAGCCGAGGTGGTTGTTGGTGAACGTCATGCGGCTCTCGCCTGCCTGCGGGAGGCCGCCGGGCGGCGTCTCCTCGGCGACGAGGTCGATCTGGTAGGGCGCGACCGGGGGCGCGGCGTCCAGCGCACCGGCGATCGCCGCGATGTCGCGCGCGTAGAAGGTGCGCGACGCGGCATCGGGGGCGGGGGTGATGAAGCTCGGCGGATCGTCGCGGCGGACGAGGCCCTCGACGGTGACGGTGCCCTCGGGCGGCTCCGAGCCCGGACGGCTCGCCGGGGCGCGGCGATCTTCCGGCACGAAGCCGCGGTTCACGAGGACGGTCCAGCCGTCGGTCGTCCTGAACGGGGTGAGGACCATCGCGCCGGCGCCGCTCAGGGGGCCGTTCGGCTCGGTCAGGGCGATCCAGAAATACGCTTCGCGGGGGCCGAATGTGCCGGTGAGCGTGACACGGCGGTAGCGCCAGTCGTCGATCGCGAAGCCGCTCCAGGTGTCGGGCCCGGGGGCGGGGACGGCCGCCGCGCCGGGGCGCTCGTGGGCCGCGGCGATCAGCGCCTCCTTCCAGGCGAGGCGCTGAAGCTGCCAGGTGCCGAGGCCCATCAGGATGACGAAGGCCCCGGCAATGGCGACGGCGAGGAGGATGCGCCTCAAGGCGCCGCTCCCGTCAGTGGACGAGTTCGCTGGCGCCCCAGACGTAGATGCACAGGAACAGGAAGAGCCACACCACGTCGACGAAGTGCCAGTACCAGGCGGCCGCCTCGAAGCCGAAGTGCGACTTCGGGGTGAACTGGCCGGCGAGCGCGCGCGCCAGGCAGACCGCCAGGAACACCGTGCCGACGAAGACGTGGAAGCCGTGGAAGCCCGTCGCCATGAAGAACGGCCCGCCGTAGATCGACCCGGCGAAGGAGAAGCTCGCGTGGCTGTACTCGTAGATCTGGACCGTCGAGAACAGCATGCCGAGGAGCACGGTGCAGATGAGGCCCCACTTCAGCCCCTCGCGGTCGTTCTCCAGGAGCGCGTGGTGCGCCCAGGTGACCGTCGTGCCGGAGAGCAGCAGGATCATCGTGTTGAAGAGCGGCAGGTGCCAGGGGTCGAACGTGTGGATCGACTCCGGGGGCCACTGGCCGCCGGTGACGTCCAGCCGCCCGAAGGTGGTCGCGTCGCCGGGGAAGAGCGCGGCGTCGAAGTAGGCCCAGAACCAGGCGACGAAGAACATCACCTCGGAGGCGATGAAGAGGATCATGCCGTAGCGCAGGTGCAGCTTCACCACCGGGGTGTGATCGCCGCGCAGCGATTCGCGCGTGGTGTCGGTCCACCACAGCGCCATCGTGGCGATGACGAGCGAGGCGCCCACCGCGAAGATGCCCCAGCCGGCGATGTTCATGCCGGCGAAGGGAAGCTCGGAGCCCGAGTGCCAGCGCATGAAGGCCACGGCGCCGAACATCATCACGAAGGCGCCGAGCGAGCCCATGATGGGCCACGGGCTGGGTTCTAGGATGTGATAGTCGTGGTGCTTCGCCGCGCCTGCCATTGTCATTCCCTCTTCGCGCATTTTGCGCGGATCTTCCGGGGGAGACCCCGTTCGCCCTTTGCCGGACAGGTCCGGCGCTCGTTCATGCCGGACGGGTCCGGCGCTCGTTCGTCCCGGGCTCGACCCGGGTGTCGTCCTGCCGCCGGACGGATCCGGCGCCGTGCGGGCCGTCTCCGGCGCCGTCGTGGAGCGGTCCGGGGTGGATCGCGCTCCCATCCGGTCCCGAAGGGCGGGCATCAGCCGCCTCCGGCACCGTCGGTTGCGGACCCGAGGGTCCGCGGGGGTCGTCCGTCGCCCCCGGATGGCCGGGAGCATGCCGCTTGCTGCGGCTTGGGCGGCGTCGACGAAGCGGGGCGCCGCCAACCGGCCGGGGCCGGGTCTATGTGTTTGCCATGCCGCGGGTACGGCGTCGACAATTTGTGCCGCATCCGGCGGCGTTTCCGTTCGCGGCCGCGCGGCCGCGTGTCAGCTCGACGCCTTCGCGTTGAAGAAGGTGTAGGACAGCGTGATGACGTGCACGCCCTTCGCGTCGCGGTCCTCGGCGAATTCCGGATCCACGTAGAAGACCACCGGGATGCGGCGCGTCTCGTTCGGGCCGAGCGGCTGGGCGGTGAAGCAGAAGCAGTCGATCTTGGTGAAGTAGCCTCCGCCCTGGAAGGGGGTGACGTTGTAGACCGACTGGCCGACCGTCGCCTCGTCGGATTCGTTCGAGATCTCGTATTCGGCGGTGACGACCTCGCCGACCTTCACCTTCATGGTGCGCTGCACCGGCCTGAAGGTCCACGGCAGGTCGGACTGGACGTTGGCGTCGAAGCGGATCGTTATCTCGCGCTCGCCGACCTTGAGACCCGGAACGACCTCGACGGTGGCGATGGAGGGCGTGCCGTCGAACCCGGTGACGCGGCAGAAGAGGTTGTAGAGCGGGACCGACGCGAAGGCGGCCCCCACCATCACGGCGACGAAGAAGGTGCAGGCGACGGCGACCTTGAGGTGGCGGCGATCGGTGGTCATGTGGCGCCTCCCGAGTGGGCCGTCATCTGCAGGATGGTGATCGCGTAGAAGATCAGGACCAGCGCGATCAGCACGACGGCGATCGCGACGGACCGCTTGCGCTGGCGGCGGCGGCGCTCGGCCTCGACCGGATCGAGGGCCTTGGAGGTCGCGGGATCGGCCATCATGCGACCAGCCCGGCGATCACCCCGTCCGCCATCATGGCGCCGAAGAGGGCGAAGAGGTAGACGATCGAGACGCCGAACAGGCGCCCGGCGTGGCGCCGCTCGTCCTCCGGACCGGCACGGCGCAGGAGGACGGCGCGCTGGACGAGCCAGGCGCCGAGCGCCGCCGCGACGAGCGCGTAGCCGAGCCCGGCGAAGCCGAAGACCGTCGGCAGCACGCCCGACACCGCGGTGAGGACGGCGTAGACGAGTATGTTGAGCGTCGTCGTCTCGCGGCTCGCGACCGAGGGGAGCATCGGGACGCCGGCGGCGGCGTACTCGTCGCGCTTGAGGATCGCGAGGGCCCAGAAGTGCGCAGGGGTCCACAGGAAGATGATCGCGAACATGATGATCGGCTCGAGCGAGACCGAACCGGTGACGGCGGCCCACCCGACAACCGGGGGGAGAGCCCCGGCCGCGCCGCCGATGACGATGTTCTGCGGCGTCCGGCGCTTCAGCCAGACGGTGTAGACGACGACGTAGAAGCAGATCGTCAGCGCCAGCAGCGCCGCCGCGGTCCAGTTGGACGAGAAGGCGAGCAGGATCACCGAGCCCGAGGCCAGCACCGTGCCGAAGCCGAGCGCGGTCTCCCGGTCGATCCGGCCCGACGGGATCGGACGCAGCGCGGTGCGCTTCATCAGGCGGTCGATGTCGCTGTCGAGGCCCATGTTGAGCGCGCCCGAGGCGCCGGCGCCGAGCGCGATGGCGAGCAGCGACACTGCGGCGAGGATCGGGTGGAGCTGCCCCGGCGCGAGGATGATGCCGGCGAAGGCGGTGAACACCACCAGCGACATCACGCGGGGCTTCAACAGGTCGATGAAGTCCCGCGGGGTCGAGCCGAGATCGACAAGATCCAGCGTATCACCGTCCCGAACCGCCATTCGTCGTCCTCCAATCCTCGGTCCGCCACCACCGGGCGACGGATGGGCGCCGCTGCGGCGCGTGGTGACCGCCCGCGTCGGTGCGGGGCGGCCGGTCGGGTCCTGTCGGGACCTTGGGGATGGCGAGGCGCTCGTCCTCGCCATTCCTAAAGTCCGCGGGGTGCGAAGGCCGGTGTGGCCTGGAACGGCGACGCCGCCCGAAGGCGGCGCCGCTGATCTCGGGGAGCGGCCGTGGCCGGCTCCGCTGCCGCGTCAGCGGATCTGCGGCAGCGTCTCGAACTGGTGATAGGGCGGGGGCGAGGACAGCGTCCACTCCAGCGTCGTCGCACCGATGCCCCAGGGGTTATCGGCGGCCTTCCGGTGCCGCAGGATCGCGTCGACCATCGTCCAGATGAATGCGATCATGGCGACGACGGTGATGTAGATGCCGATCGACGAGATCATGTTCCAGGGGGCGAAGGCGTCCGGATAGTCGACATAGCGACGCGGCATGCCCTGCAGGCCCAGGAAGTGCTGCGGGAAGAAGATCACGTTCACACCGATGAACATCAGCCAGAAGTGAATCTTGCCGAGGGTCTCGTTGTACATGATGCCGAACATCTTTGGGAACCAGTAGTACCAGCCCGCGAAGATGGCGAACACGGCGCCCAGCGACAGCACGTAGTGGAAGTGCGCGACAACGTAGTAGGTGTCGTGGAACGCCCGGTCGAGGCCGGCGTTGGCGAGCTGCACGCCCGTCACACCACCGATGGTGAACAGGAAGATGAAGCCGATCGCCCACAGCATCGGCGTGCGGAACTCGATCGAGCCGCCCCACATCGTCGCGATCCAGGAGAAGATCTTGATGCCTGTTGGCACCGCGATCACCAGGGTCGCGAAGGTGAAGTAGGCCTGCGTGTCCGGCGAGATGCCGATCGTGTACATGTGGTGCGCCCACACGACGAAGCCGACGACGCCGATCGCCACCATGGCGTAGGCCATGCCGAGGTAGCCGAACACCGGCTTCTTCGAGAACGTCGCCACGATGTGGCTGACGATGCCGAAGCCCGGGATGATGAGGATGTACACCTCGGGGTGGCCGAAGAACCAGAAGAGGTGCGCGAAGAGGATCGGGTCACCGCCGGCCGACGGGTCGAAGAAGGCCGTGCCGAAGTTGCGGTCCGTCAGCAGCATGGTGATCGCGCCGGCGAGGACCGGGAGCGAGAGCAGCAGCAGGAACGCCGTCACGAGCTGGGCCCAGACGAACAGCGGCATCTTGTGCAGCGTCATGCCCGGGGCGCGCATGTTGAGGATGGTGGTGATGAAGTTGATCGCGCCCAGGATCGACGCCGCGCCGGAGACGTGGATGGCGAAGATGCCGAAGTCGAGCGCCGGCCCGGGGGAGCCCTGCGTCGAGAGGGGCGGGTACAGCGTCCAGCCGCCGCCGAAGCCGTGGCCGCCCGGCTCACCCGGCATGAACAGCGACGTGATGAGCAGCAGGAAGGAGAAGAACAGGAGCCAGAAGCTCATGTTGTTCATCCGCGGGAAGGCCATGTCCGGCGCACCGATCATGATCGGCACGAAGTAGTTGCCGAACCCGCCGATCATCGCCGGCATCACCATGAAGAAGATCATGATGAGGCCGTGGCCGGTGGTGAACACGTTGTACATGTCGCCGTTGGCGAAGATCTGCAGACCCGGCTCCTGGAGCTCCATGCGCATGCCGACGGACAGCGCAAAACCCATAAAGCCCGCGAACAACGCGAACATGAGGTACAGAATGCCGATGTCTTTATGGTTGGTTGAGAAAAGCCACCGGCGCCATCCCGTGGGATGGTCGTGGGCGTGATCCGCTGCCGCGTGGGCCATCGATCCTCTCCGTTCGCGAATTCAGGGTGCGACCCCTGATGTCTTTTATTCGAGGCAGCGCCCCAGGTTCTCAAAGGTGCCGGACACCGTCCCGCAGGCGGCGTCCGGGTGTCGTCTTCAGTTGGTCAGCGAGGCGACCTTCTGGGTGTCGATGCCGCTGCGCTCGGCGTGCCAGCGGATGAGCTGGTCGTTGGCGGCGTCCGGGTCTTCCTTCGCCATCGTCATCCACTCGTCGAACTGCTCCTGCGGCAGGACGTGGAATTCGAGCGGCATGAAGGCGTGGTTGGCGCCGCAGAGCTCCGAGCACTGGCCGTAGTAAACGCCCGGCGCTGTGGCCCGGAACCAGGTCTCGTTCAGGCGCCCGTTGATGCCGTCGGTCTTGATGCCGAAGGCGGGCATCGCGACCGCGTGGTTCACGTCGGACGAGGTCGCCAGGACGTGGACGATCGCGTCGACCGGCACGACCAGCGGATAGTCCACGGTCAGAAGGCGCGGGGCCTCGGCGTCGGTCAGGTTGTAGGACGACTTGCGCTCGGCCCGCTGCTCTTCGTTGAGCATGTTCGAGATGATCGGCCCGGCGTCGGCGTAGTCCTCGTCCATGTACTCGTACTGCCAGTACCAGGACTTGCCGGTCGCCTTCACCGTGATGTCGGGCTCGGGAATGTTGGTCTGGTTGTAGAGGAGGCGGAACGAGGGGAACGCGATCGCCACCAGGATCAGCACCGGGACGATGGTCCACACGACCTCGATCATCGTGTTGTGCGACGTTTTGGACGCAACCGGGTTCGCCTTGGCATTGAACCGGAAGATCACAATGAGCAGCAGCGCAAGGACGAACAGCGTGATGATCGTGATGATGATGAGCGTATAGCCTTCGAACCAGTGGATCTGGCCCATGATCGGGCTGGCCGCGTCCTGGAACGTGATGCCCCACGGCACCGGCTGGTCGGCATGCGCGGCGCCCCCTGCCAGCATCATCGCCAACACGACCGCGCCGAGCCGGCTTATGGCGTCTCGCCCAACCTTTGCCATCGCCCTCATGGTGTTCGATCCCATCCCGCTCTTTTCATCGATTAACGAGGCCGTTCCAAAACATAAATTTCGGAACGTCCTGAAACTTACCAACGCCGCGTTCGTGCGTCCACCGACGGAAGCACCGAACACGCACGTTCACACGTCCCCCTTTAGACCTGTTCCAGCCGACTGGCCACACCGGATCCGGCCCCGCGGACGACTCCAATTGCGGGGGTGTCGCATTTTCGCCTTGCATGGCCCGCACGAGGCCGCGAATCCTCCTGGGGGTCGAAGGTGAATTTGTCGTTGTCGAGTTCCAGCCCATTGCAAGGACTGCCTATGTGGCGTGCCGCCGGTGTTCCTGGGGGTGGCCTCGCGCTCGCCCTCGCGGGCCTTGTCGCCGCGTCCATTCCGGCTGCCGCGCAGGGTCCGGCCGTCGGCACCTACGGGGCGTGGACGGTGCGCTGCGAGCGCACGGTCGGCGATCCGGTCGACGACTGCGCCGCGACGCAGATCGCCGCCGCCGAGAGCGACGCGGGCGTCGTCCTCACCGTCCTCTTCGTGCGCGGGGAGGACGGATCGGTCGACGTTCTGCGGGTTCTGGCGCCGCTCGGCGTGCTGCTGCCGGCCGGGCTCAGCCTCGCCGTCGACGGGGCGGAGGTGGGCGTCGCGGGGTTCGTTCGCTGCCTGCCCCCGGGCTGCATCTCCGAGGTCGCGCTGTCCGACACCCTGCGCCGGCAGCTCGTGCGCGGGCGCACGGCCGAGTTCGCGGTCTCGGTCACGCCGACCCGCCAGGCGGCCGTCGAGGTGGACCTCGCCGGCCTCGGCGACGCGCTGGCGGCGCTCGCCACCGCCTCCGCCGGCAGCCCGGCAGGGGAGGCCGGCCGGGAGGGCCCCACCGCGGAGGGGGCGGGCGATGCGACGGGTGGCCGCGCCCCCGACGCGAACGGGACGAGATGATTTGATCACCATTGCTGCAGGGGGCGTGCACCCATGCCGCGAAGCAGATACAGAAGCGGCTGAGTGCGCGCGACGACGCTCCACATCGCCGCCGCGCGATAGCGTAGGAGAGTGAGGATGCTACCACGCCTTTGGGTGCTGTTGGCCGGTTTGATTGCGGTGCTGTCCGGCACGCTCGTCGATATCGCCCCGGCGGAGGCACAGGGCCGGATCGTCGGGCGATACGGTGACTGGCAGATCCGCTGCCAGCCCGAGGTCGGCGCCCCGTCCGAGCAATGCGCCCTGGTCCAGAACGTCCAGGCGCAGGACCGCGCCAACATCGCGCTCAGCGTCGTCTTCATCCGCACCGCCGACCAGCAGGTGCAGATCCTGCGTGTCCTGGCGCCGCTCGCGATCCTGCTGCCGCCCGGCCTCGGCCTTTCGATCGACGACGTCGAGGTCGGGGCGGCCGGTTTCGTGCGCTGCCTGCCGTCCGGTTGCGTCGCCGAGGTCCGCCTCGACGACGGGCTGATCGAGCGATTCGAGGCGGGCACGACAGCGACCTTCTCGATCTTCCGCACCCCGGAGGAGGGGATCGGCATCCCGATCTCGCTGGCGGGCTTCAAGGAAGGCTTCACGGCGCTGGAGAACCCGCCCACCGAGACCCTGGCGGAGGCCGCGCCCCCGCGCGCCCCGGTCGCGACCAGCACCAGCCCGGCCACCTCGATCGCCAGCCTCGACACGCGCTTCGAGCCGGACAACCGCACCGCGCTCGACCAACTCCTCGAGGACGACCTCTTCCCCTACGTCGCGGGCGCGGTCGGCGCGCTCTTCCTCCTCATCGTGATCGGCGGGCTTCTGATCGTGCGGGGGGTGTCGCGCAGGTCGAAGCGGCGCAAGGCCAAGAACGGCAAGGCAAGGAACGGCAAGTCAAAGCGCGAGGCCGCCCGTGCCGCCCCCGTCGACGACGAGGACGAGGAGGAGGACGACTTCGAGGACGAGGAGGAAGAGGACCTGCGCGACGAGCCGGTGGCGCCGGTGCGCCAGTCGCCGCGGATGCTGGAGCCGCCCCGCGCGGCCCGCGAGCCGGCCGAGACGCAGAACGGCCTGGTCCCCTCGCGCGAGCCTCGCCGTCTGCCGGGGAGCGAGGCGTCTGGCGACGGCCGTCCGCCCCGGCGCGGCAACGGCCCTTCGCCGCGCCCCCAGAATCGCCCCCCGCGCTCCTGACACCATAGCCGGCGGCGCCGCGAGCCGGCCCCGCCGTCCCTCCCGAGAGGCTGTCCAGTGATGGCACCTCCGGGACGCAGCGGCCCCCCGGCAGGTGCGCTGCTCGCCCCGACTTCCGGGCACTGGAAATGTCCCCCGCGACGCTACCCGCGCCACGCGCCGGAGCGCCGCTCCCGCCCGGCTTCCTCCGCCCGATCCGACGGTCCGCGAATTCGGCCGGCCGTCACTGTGCCGCATGTCGGCATTCGTCGCCGCGTGGGCGAGGGGCCGACGCGCCGGACCATCGCCCGTCGGATCCAGAGGGGTACACGGGCTGTCGGAGCGAGATGATTCGCTCCGGGCCGCCGTGATTCGCGCTCAGATGACCCGAAGGATCTCGAAATCGTCGGGGTCGTCGGCCTGCCAGACCTTCTTCAGCAGCTTCAGGAGCTGGCGCTGCTCGGCCGGGCTGAGGAGGCCCGCGTGCATGCGCGTCTCGAACGCCTCGACCCGCTCGCGCTCGGCGGTGGTCACGGCCTCGCCCTCGCTCGACAGTCGCAGCTCGACGGAGCGGCGGTCGTTCGCCGGAACGGTGCGCTTGACGAGACGCAGGTCCTGAAGGGACTGGACGAGCTTCGTCATGTAGGCCGGCTTGAGCTGGAGCGTCGATGCCAGGACGCCCTGCCGGATCCCGGGGTTGGCCTGGATCAGCGCGAGCGTCACGAGCTCCACCGCGCTCAGCCCGCGGTCCCGCAGGGCCGCCTCCATCCGCCGCGAGCAGACCACCGCGGCGAGCCTCAGATTGAGGTGAAGCGACTGGTCGAGCGCCCGCGTGTCGAGCACGCCGGGCCATTCGCTCACAGTCGGCGAGGCGAGGCGGCGTGGCGCGCCGCCGCCGGTCCCCCGCGACGCAGGCACCCGCCGCGGGCCCGTCCGGGCCGGTCGGGGATGGCTCGGTCCATTGTCACGGTTCATTCCGCTACCCCTGTAATTGAGCGGGCGCTGGCGCAGCAATGCTGAATTGTTGGCTCGGCGCAGCTAACCATGGTGACAAAAGGAATACGATCCCGCGACGCGAAAGGTTGTTCTTACCGCCGATGCCGAAATCGCTTCCGGCCATCGGCGTCGAATAGGCCGATCAAACGGCGATCAGCGCTGGAAGTATCAACATTCTGGCGCGAAAGACCAGCGCTCATCAAGCTTTGTCGCCGAGGAGGTGCGTTTGAGCGGCGTAGAGGATGATCGCCGCCGCATTCGATACGTTGAGCGAGGCGAGAGCGCCCGGCACTTCGATCGCCGCGGTCGCGTCGCATGAGGCCCGCACGCCCGGCCGCACGCCCTTGCCCTCCGCGCCGAGGACGAACGCCCAGCGGTCGGCCCGCGGCTGCTCGCTCAACGTCGTCTCCGCCTCGCTGTCGAGGGCGATGGTGCGGAACCCGGCCTCCCGCAGCGCGTCGACGGCGCGGGACATGTTCGTCTCGACCGCGATCGGCACCATGTCGAGCGCGCCGGACGCCGACTTGGCGAGGACGCCCGTCTCCGACGCGCTGTGGCGCCGCGTCACGACGATGCCGTCGGCCTTGAAGGCCGCCGCCGAGCGCAGGATGGCACCGACGTTGTGGGGATCGGTGATGTGGTCGAGGCACAGGACGAGCCTGCCCCCGGCGATCTCGTCGAGCGCGACGCTCTTCAGCGGGGAGACGCGAATCGCGACGCCCTGATGGACCGCGTCGCCCAGCAGCTTGTTGAGCCGCCGGACGTCCACCGTTTCGGGCTGGATTCGGCGCGGAAGCGGGTCGAGACGCCGCAGCGCGTTGGTCGTCACCATCATCTCGTGCACGGCGCGCCGGGGGTTTGCGAGCGCCGCGCGGACCGCGTGAAGCCCGAAAAGCCAATAGGGCTCTGAATCATCCATAGTTTCGTTCGACACTCATCGTTGACATCGCCGCGCGTACAGCCTAACACGCCGCCCACACCGGAGGGGTGCCCGAGTGGCTAAAGGGGGCGGACTGTAAATCCGCTGGCTATGCCTACGTTGGTTCGAATCCAACCCCCTCCACCATCTGACCCCCAAATTGCTGTCCCAGAGAGAACAAGGCGCCGCGGCTTGAGCGGGTGTGCGTTTTGCGGCGCCGCCGAACATGCGCGTCGGCCACGTCGGTGACGCATGGTCCGATCCCGCGAATCGGCGACCTTCGGAGCTCTCGGCCGCGTCGGGGCTGAGAGGTGGCGCGTCCATTCGCATCGCCCCCGGCATGAATGCAGCGCCGCGCACGGCTCCCGGACGACGATCCAGAAAAGCATCGCTCGGTGGTGAGGGCTGTTGTGCGCCGCGCCTCGGATTCGCCATCTGCGCGCGCTCGCGACCGGACGCCCCGACGGACGGTGACATGGGCCTTCTGCCGTGCCGGGCCGGGAAGGTCACGCCGGAGCGTCGGCGACCGCCGGGAACACGCATCTATTTCAGGGCTGCGAAAGCGTTATAGTAAGTCAAGAAATATTAGAAAATGTTCGCGGAGGGTTTATGCTGAATCGTTTCGCCGTCGCGCTCCTGGCGATGACCGGCCTCACGCAGCCCCTCCTCGCGCAGGACCTTTTCCTGGACGAGACGGTTGGCTTCCCCGCCGACGTCTTCTTCATCAGCAACGAGGTCCCGGGGATGGTCGTTGCGGTCACGCGGCAAGGCGAGCGCGCGGTCTACGGCTTCGGGACGATCGCGGAAAAGGGCGATCCGGCGCCGAACGGCGACACGACCATGCGCATCGGCTCGATCACGAAGGTCTTCACCGGACTGGTGCTCGCCCATCTCGTTTCCGAGGGCACCGTCGGGCTGACGGACACCCTGCAGCAGCATCTGCCTGACCTTCCGATCCCGGAGAGGGATCATCCGATTCGCCTGGTCGACCTCGTGACACACGCGGCGGGCTTCCCGCACGAGCTCGTCGTCTACGACGACGGCGGCGATCGCACGGACGACGATGGCGTCCCGGACGACGAGTCCAAGTACTCGATCGAAAACTACCGCCGGAACCTCGAGGGCAACCCGCTCCTTTTCGCGCCCGGCACCGGAATGCTGTATTCCAACATCGGGTTCGACCTCCTCGGCATGGCGCTCCGGGAGGCGGCCGGGGTCGACGATTTCTCCGGGCTGGTGACATCCAGAGTGCTGGATCCGCTCGGCCTCGAGGCGACGGGCTACGAGCCGAGCGAGGCGGCCAGGGCGAACATGTTCACCGGCCACCTGTGGACCGGCAAACCTCTCCCGGATCGGCCCACTCCGCCCAACAACGAGGGCTCCTCGTCGCTGGTGACGACGGCCAACGACATGCTCGACTTCCTGGAGTGGAACCTCGCCCGCTTCAGCCCCGATGGCGCGGAGGTGCGGTTGCTCAGCCAGTCTCCCGTCCTCGTGCGGGACGCGCTGAGCCCTGCCTCGAACATGGACGAATCGGGGCATCTCGATGCGATCGCGCTGGGCTGGGTCGTGATGTGGCCGGAGGGGGACCGGCCGCTGATCCTGCAGAAGTCGGGTCTCGCCAACGGCGTCATCAGCTACATCGCGTTTTCGCCCTACCGCGAGGTCGGGATATTCATCGCGATCAACAAGTATGATTTCCCGGCGGTGGCGGCGATGACCCAGTTCGCCAACGCGCTGATCGGCCAGCTCGCGCCACGGTAGCGACCTGGCCGCCCTCGGCGGCCGCATCGGGGTCGCGGCGCGTGCCGCAGGGCGGCGGGACGACCGCCGCGCGGTCGGGGGCGGCCCGGGCGCCGCACCGCCGGGACACGAACGTGCGCGCTACTCCGCCGCCTGAGGGGCGGGGCCGGTGCGCCTCGGACGCGGGATCGGCTCGCTCTCCTCCCAGTGCTTGATCTCCGGCGGAGTATTGGCGTCGACCTCTTCGGCGGTGCGGTAGAGCTGCGCCTGGCGGTAGAGGATGAGCTTGTCGCGCCCCAGCGCTCGCATCAGGCCGTATCCGAGCGCGATCAGCACGAACGCGAAGGGGAAGCCCGCGACCACCGCGGCGGCCTGCAGCGCGTTGAGCCCGCCCGCGACGAGCAGCACCGCCGCCACCGCGCCCTCCGTCGTCGCCCAGAAGATGCGCTGGATCTTCGGCGGGTCGCGGTCGCCGCCGGCGGTCAGCATGTCGATGACGAAGCTGCCGCTGTCGGACGAGGTGACGAACCAGACGACGATCATGACCATGATCACGACGGCGAGCACGTTCGTCATCGGGAAGTACTCGATGAGCTTGAAGACGGCGTCGCCGTAGTCGGCCTTGGTCGCCTCGATCAGGCCCGGGTCGCCGGTCATCTCCATGTGGATCGCGGTGCCGCCGAACGCGGTGAACCACAGGAAGAGGATCGAGCAGGGGATGAGGAGCACGCCCAGCACGAACTCGCGGATCGTGCGCCCGCGCGAGATCCGCGCGATGAAGATGCCGACGAACGGGCTCCAGGACACCCACCACGCCCAGTAGAAGATGGTCCAGTCGCCCTGCCAGTTGCCGCCGGAGTAGGCCTCGTTCCAGAACGAGCGCTCGACGATGGCGCGCAGGTAGTTGCCGATGTTCTCGATGTAGCTGTCGAAGATGAAGAGCGTCGGCCCAAGGGCGATGAAGAACACCAGCATCACCAGGGAGAGGATGATGTTGAAGTTCGAGATCCGCTTGATCCCCTTGTCGAGCCCGAGGAACACCGAGATCGTCGCCAGCGCGGTGATGAAGGCGATGAGGAGGATCTGCATCCACATCGTGTCCGGCGTGCCGAACACCCGGTTCATGCCGCCGCTGATCTGCATCACGCCGAGCCCCAGGCTCGTCACGATCCCGAACATCGTTCCGAAGACGGCGAGGATGTCCACGGTGTGGCCGATCGGTCCGTAGATCCGGTCGCCGATCAGCGGGTAGAGGCCGGAGCGGGGCGACAGCGGCAGGCCGCGGCGGAAGTGGAAGTACGCGAGCGACAGCGCCACAAGGATGTAGATCGCCCAGCCGTGGAAGCCCCAGTGCAGAAAGGCGAAAACCATCGCCTGGGAGGCGGCCTCCTCGCTCTCGGCCGTCGCCAGCGGCGGGCTGAAGAAGTGGAACAGCGGCTCGGCCGTGGCCCAGTAGAGCAGGCCGATGCCGATGCCGGCGCTGAACAGCATCGCGCTCCAGGACAGGAGGCCATATTCCGGCTCCTCGGCCTGTTCGCCGAGCCGGATGTCACCGTACCGGCCGAACGCGAGGTAGATGCACAGGATGAGAACAACGTTCACCAGGACGATGAAGAACCATCCGAAGTGAACGGTGATCGCAGCCTGCGCTCCGCTGAAGAGGGCCTTGGCGCTCTCGGTGAAGATGGCGCCGAACAAGATGAAGCCCAGTATGATGATGGCCGAGATGGCGAATACGGGCGGGCTGACCCGTGGAAAAATGCCGAGCCGCGCTGTGCGGACTTCCGATGGCATTCGTTGCTCCTTTCGTTCCTACGGTGTTCGTGGGACGCAAGACCCTGTCCGCGCGACGGACCGGCGCGCGCTGCAACGTTTCGGATGATGTCGCGAAGACAACTGCGCAAACTTACGAAAGGTTCATGTCTTTCGATAAAGTAGTTCTATCTCGTGGGACGAAAATGCTGAAAATCAGGGATCTGGAGCCCGGCGGGACCTGCCGGCGGTGACACCGATGCTCGGCGAAGCCCCTCCGCCGCCAAACGTTGTCCCATGTACGATTGGCCGGATCGTGACGGCGACCGTGACGGATCGGGCGCAAGGTCGTCGGGGAGTTGTGGGCCTGCTCGGTCCAGTTGAGTGCCTGCGCCGAATGTGAAATAAGTTTTGGGCGTCAGGTCGGTGCTGCCGTCGCGGCGCGCCACGTGTGCGCCTGACCTGGCCCTGGGCAACTGCACGCCGCCCGGATTGTTGAGGCTGATCGGATGGCTCCATCCAGAGCGACCGCGAACGCGTCCCAGCTGATCAAGGTCCTGCTCGTCGAGGATGCTGATGGCGACGCCGATCTCGTGCGGGCCTACCTCGAGGCGAGCCCCCGGGACGAGTTTCGCGTCACGCGGGCGACGAACCTCACCGACGCGCTGGAGCACCTGCGCCGCACGAGCTTCGACGCCGTGGTTCTCGACCTGACCCTGCCGGATGCGGCCGGGGCGTCCGGCGTCTATGCGGTGCGCGACCTCTCGCACGCGCCGATCATCGTCCTGACCGGCGCCGACGGCGACTCGATGGCGCTTGACTGCCTCGCCGCCGGGGCGGAGGACTATCTCGGCAAGAACGAGCTTCAGGCGCGGGCGCTCACCCGGGCGATCGGCTACGCCGTGGTGCGGAGGCGGGAGCAGGAGCTGCGCACCATGACCGAGGCGCGCAGCCGCTTCAAGGCGATGACGGACGCCACCGGACAGGAGGGACGCCCCCACCTCAGCCCACTGCGGGCACGCGAGCCTGAGCAGTTCAACACCTGCGTCTGGCGCTATTACGAGACGCTCCTCAGCTACACGACGGCGGTCAATGCCAAGATGCGCAAGCCGCGCCAGGGCATGTCCGAGATCGCCGAGCGGCTCGGCAAGCTCAACTGTGCGACGAAGGACATTGTCGCCGTCCATGCCGCGGCGCTCGACCTCGCTTCGGGCGAGCTTCCGATCGAGCGGCAGTGCCAGATCGTCGTCGAGGGACGCCTCTTCGCGCTCGAGATGATGGGCGGCGTCCTCGAATATTACCGCTCCCAGGCCGCAATCGAGCGGGGCGAGGTCATGCGATGATCTTCCGCCTGAGTCTCTACATCAGCGGCGAGAGCGCCCGCTCCTACGCCGCGATCCGGCACATCCAGGCGATCGCGCGGAGCCACCTCACGGACCGTCACGAGCTGGAGTTCATCGACGTTCTGAAAGACCCCGAGCGGGCCGAGCGTGCGAAGATCATGGCCACGCCGACCCTCGTCCGCGAATTTCCCGGGCCGCGCAAGAAGATCATGGGAGAGTTCGGGGACCACAACGCCGTCATCCAGGCGCTCGAAATCGAAATCTACAATTAGACAGCCGCTCTGATCTGCTGATGCCATCACCTCCCGACTACGACCTTTCCAAGCTTCCGTCCGGTATCGCGGGCTTCGATGCGATCGCGTACGGCGGTGTGCCCGAAGGGGGGTCGACGCTGATCGCCGGTACCTCCGGCGCGGGCAAGACCGTGTTCGCCCTGCAGTTCCTGCACGCCGGCGCCACGAAGTTCGGCCAGAACGCCGTGTTCGTCACCTGCGAGGAGCGGCCCGCCCGCCTCGTGCGGAACGTGCGCGGCTTCGGCTGGGACCTCGAGCGGCTCGTCGAGGAGAAGAAGTTCGCCATCGTCGACCTCAGCGCGGACCCGCAGGAGGAGCAGGTCGACCTCGGGACGCTCCACCTGACGGCGCTCCTTGCCCGCATCGAGGCCGCGGTGCGCCGGGTGGACGCCAAGCGGGTCGTGCTCGACTCGGTCGGCTCGCTGTTCCCGCAGTTCGCCGACCCGGGCATGGTCCGCCGCGAGCTGCTGCGGATCATCTCCTACCTCCTCGACCTCGGGACCACCGTGATCGTCACCATCGAGCGCGGCGAAAACGAGCAGTCCATCGGCCGCTTCGGCGTCGAGGAGTACATCGCCGACAACGTCGTGATCCTGCGCAACCGCCTGGAGCGGGAGACGCGCCGGCGGACGATCGAGATCCTGAAGACCCGCGGCACCATCCACCAGCGCGGCGAGTACCCCTTCACAATCGACCGCGAGGACGGGCTGACCGTCGTGCCGCTGTCGTCCACCACTCTGGAGCAGAGCGCGCCGGACAGCCGCATCACCTCCGGCATCGAGATGCTCGACCAGATGACCGGCGGCGGCCTCTACGAGAGCTCGATCATCCTGGTCTCCGGAGCGACGGGCACCGGCAAGACGCTGATGGTGGCCGAGCAGGTCCGTGCCGCCATCCGCAGCAACCAGAAGATCCTCCTGTTCGCGGCCGAAGAGGGGCGGGAGCAGCTCTGCCGCAACGCGGCCGCCTGGGGTGTCGACTTCGTCGGCGCCGAGGAGAGCGGGCTGCTGCGGATCGAGAGCCACTCCCCCGAGGAGATCGGTCTCGAGGATCATCTGCTGCGGATGAAGCGGCGGATCGCCGAGTTCGAGCCCTCGCGCATCGCCGTCGACAGCCTGTCCGCGTTCGAGCGCGTCTCGACGCCCAAGTCCTTCCGTGAGTTCGTGATCGGTCTGACCTCCTACGTGAAGGTCAAGCGCATCACCGCGCTGTTCACGAACACCACCTCATTACTTATGGGTACAGAATCTGTCACGGAAACACATATCTCTACAATTACCGACTCGATTATTCTTCTGCGTTATGTCGAGATCAACGGTGAGATGCGCCGCGGCATTATGGTGCTCAAGATGCGCGGGACGTGGCACGAGAAGGCGATCAGGGAATACCTGATCGATGGGACCGGCATGCGGATCCTCGGCCCGTTCACCGGTATCCACGGCATCCTGTCCGGTGTCCCGACGTACACCTTCAGCAGCGAGGCGCAGCGTCTGGAAGCCCTGATACCCGACGACGAGGTGTGACGTGACCGCAGACGCGGCGATCCCGGCCAGGGTGGTGCGGACCACCAGGGGGCTGCGAGGCGGCACACCGCCGGCCATGGACGCCGCCGCGCGACCGCTCGCCGCGATCGTCGTCGACGACCTCCTCGCCGCGCGCTCCGCGCTGAGGGACGAGGACGTGCTCCTCGTGACCGCGGCGGACTTCGACGGCACCGCCTGGCCGAACTGGCTGGTCCGCCGCGCGCGTCACTTCCCCGTGGTCGCGCTCGCGGACCCCTCGGCCGGCGTCGCCTTCCCCGACGGCGCTGCCGTCGTCGCCGACGAGGCCGCGCTGGCGGCCGCGCTCCCGCTGTTGGCGCGGCACTCCGAGCTGCTTCACCGGGCGCGTCTGGAGATCCGCGGCCTCTCCCAGGTGTTCGACACGATCCCCGACGCGGTGATCGTCCTCGACAAGGACGGCGGGGTGCGCCGGGCCAACGCCGCCGCCCGCACCATGTTCGCCGACGCGGACGACGACATGACCGGCGAGAACATGGCCTTCTCCGTCGGTCCGGACGGCACCGGCGAGATCGAGTTCTTTCGCGAGGGGCTTCCGCGGGTCGGCGAGATCCGCCTCGCCGAGATCGAGTGGGCGAAGGCCGCCGCGACCCTCGCCCTCGTGCGCGACGTGACGACGGCGGCCGACCTGCAGGCCCGGCTCGCCCAGTCACAGAAGTCGGACGCCATCCGCCTGATGGCCGGCGGGATCGCGCACGAGTTCAACAACATGCTGCTCGTCGCGATGACGAACCTCTACTTCCTGCGCAGTCACCTTAACGGCGGCGAGCCGGAACTGCTGCTCGACAAGGTCGACAACGTCGTCGAGCGGGCGCGAGCACTGGCGAGCCAGATCCTCGTCCTGTCGCAGAGCCACACCTCGCGCACCGTCGAGGTCGACCTCGGCGAGCTGGTCCGGGACCACATGCCGGTCCTGCGCTCCGGCGTGCGGCGGGAGATCGACGTCATCATCAACCTGTCGCGCCGGCCGCTGCCGGTGGTGGTCGACCAGGAGGAGATCCGACAGGTCCTCACCAACCTCGTCCTCAACGCGATGCACGTGACGAACGCCGGCGGGCGCATCACCGTCGAGACCGGAACGGCCCGCGGTTCGCCCGGAGGGCTGGCGGAAGGGGAGTGGTCGACCCTCACCGTGACGGACAGCGGCGCGGGCATGCCGTCGGAAGTGCTGCCGCTGATCTTCGACCCTTTCTACACGACGAAGCCCGTCGGCGAGGGGCGGGGGCTCGGCCTCTCCGTCAGCCGCAGCTACGTGCGCAAGGCCGGCGGCACGATCATCGCCGAGTCGGAAGAAGGCAAGGGCAGCGTCTTCACCGTGTACCTGCCGCTCGCGGAGCCGATCGTGCTGCGGCAGGACAGCAACGGCGCGGCGAATGGCGAGGCGACGCACGTCCTCCTCCTGGAGGACGACAGCGACGTCGCCCTCGTCCTGCGCAAGGCGCTGGAGCGGGACGGCTACCGGGTCACCAGCCGCGGCAACGGGCTGGACGGCAAGGACCTCATCGAGGAGGACCCGTCGATCGGCCTCGTCGTCAGCGACGTGGTGATGCCGCACCTCGGCGGCAACGACCTGGCCCAGTGGCTGATGTACGCCCGGCCGAGCATGAAGGTCCTGCTGATCACCGGCTACTCCGACCGCGTGGATTGGCTGGAGGCGATCAAGGACGAGGCGCACGACTATCTGATCAAGCCGTTCCCGCCGGCGAAGTTCCTCTCCACCGTCCGGCAGCTCCTCCGGGTCTGAGCCGCGCCCGCCGGTCCGTGGCCGGACGCCTGCGCCGGGCCGGCGAGACCGGGGGCGGATCCTCACGGGTCTACGGGATCCAGGACCAGACCTCGATCTGGAAGAAGCGCATGAAGAAGCGCAGGTACGCCTCCCACACCCGCATCTCCGCGCCGTCCACCTTGGCGTAGCCGGTCATCGCCGGGCGCAGGTATCCCTCGGTGTTCGGCACCGTCGCGCGCACGCGCACCACCGTTCCGTACTCGCGCTCCTCCGCGGCGGGTGCGACCTCGGTCACGACGCCGGGGACTTCCTGGTCCATGTTGCTCCACGACTTCAGGCGGACCGTGTCGCCGGGGGAGATCAGGGTGATGTCCGTCTGCGGCATGTCGATCTGCGCCTCGACGGTGCGGGTGTCCTCCAGCGTCAGGAACTCCTCGCCGGTCTTCATCCAGTCGCCCGCCAGAAGGTGTACGTTGGGCGTGATGATGTTGCCGTCGATGGGGGCGCGGATGCGGGTGCGCTCGAGCTGGTCGAGCGCATACTGGTGCTGGTGGGTCAGCCGCTCGACCTCGGCCTTCGCGGCGTCGAGCTCGGCCTTGGTGGCGGGGCTCTTCACGAGCTTCAGGTTCGCCTCGGCGACCTTCAGCGCCGCCTGGTCGGTCTCGTCGCGGGAGACGGCACGTTCCCAGTCGCTGGTGGAAATGACGCCGCGGTCGACGAGGCGCTTGGCGCGGTCGGCCTCGGCGCGGCTGTAGACGCCGCGCGTGCGCGCGCTCTCCACCTGTGTCTCGGCGAGGGCGATCTGCTCGGGCTTGGCGCCGTCCTCGAGGCGCTGCAGGGTCGCCTTCGCCTCGTCGAGCTGGGCCTTGGTCACCTGCACGTCGCGCTGCTGGTCCCAGTCGGAGAGGCGGGCGAGCACCTGATCCTTGGTGACCCACTGGCCCTCGCGCACCAGGACCTCCATCACCTCGCCTTCGGTCCGGGCGGTGGCGTTGTTGCGCTGCATCGGCAGGATCTCGAACGATCCGGACGCCTCGTACTGGTAGGGCAGGAACGCCACCACCAGCAGCGCGCACGCGATCACCACCCAGAACACGCGTCCGCGCGCGCCGAGGCTCGCCGGCTGCTCCTTGGCCTCCGTCGTCGCGCCGAAGCGGCTGGCTATGAGCTGCTGCATCATCTGCGGATCGAGCCCGCCCGCCGCGCGCTGGCCGACCGACGATCGCAGCGCGAACACCCACATCGCGAAGCAGGCGAACAGCGTCAGGAACATGAATGCGCCCGGCCCGCGATACTCGCCCATCATCTCGAGGGCGATCACCGACATGGCGAAGACGACGAGCGTCACCGACGACAGCACGACGCCGACGCCGAACAGCATCAGGCCGGGCACCTCCGAGCGGTCGATCTGCGGCGGCAGGTGGTGCCCGGTGGCCCAGGACTTCAGCGCCATGATCGACTTCTGCAGCAGGTGCGGCTGTCGGAAGTAGGTGGCGAGGAAGCGGTACCCGTCGCCGGGCAGCAGCGGGTAGGCCGAGATGACGAACGCCGCGATGCCGACCTGGCCCACGAGGAGGGCGAGCTCCGGGAAGAACGAGCCGTTGCCGCGGAAGACCGCCCACAGGATCATCCCGAGCGAGAAGAGGTAGAGCCGGGCGAGCGACGGCGCCGCGTGCGACCAGAGCTGCCCGCGTCGGCTGAGCGAGGAAATGGCGCTCTGGTCGACGTAGAACCGGGGGATGAAGCCGAGCAGCAGCGTGATGCCGAGCTGGCGCACGTCGCCGCCGAAGGCGCGCACGATCGTCGCCTGCGCGATCCGCGAGGCGAGGTTGACGATGAAGAGCGCGGCGATGCCGCGGCTGATGAACGAGAGATCCAGCGCCAGGGTGCCCGAGTCGACGAGCATCGCGTGCCATCGCTCGACGCCGATCATGAAGGCGAGCGGCACCGTCAGCAGCAGCGGCAGCCACAGGAACTGAAGCGGCCAGAACAGGATGCACAGGAAACCCAGCATGCCGTTGGGATTGAAGAGGGAGACCTGAGCGGGGCCGTCGCTCTCCGGCGGCTCGCCGCCGCCCCCGGCGACGCCGGACTGGCGTTGCCGCGCGGCGAGGTGGGCGAGCAGCGCCTGCGCGCCCGCGCCGCCGCCGAAGCCGCCACCCATCCCGCCGCCCATCCCGCCACCGAGGCCGCCGCCCATCCCCCCGCCCATGCCGGCGCCCATGCCGCCGCCGAGACCACCGAGACCGCCGAGGCCGGCGCCCGCGAAGGGTCCGCCGCCCATCCCGCCGAATCCGCCGAACGCGCCGCCCGCGGCGGGGCCGGGCTCGTCGTCGTCCTCGTACTGATGGATCGGGTCGGCGGTTTCGGGGCGCTTCTGCCAGCCCGATGCGCCTGGCCGCTCGGCCTTCGCCGCGCCACCCGCCTTGCGAGCGGCACCGGCGCGCTCCTGTCCTGTCCGGTCCTGTCCTGACCGCTCCTGTCCGGCGCGGTCGCGGGCGAGGCGCTCGGCGGTATCGCGGGGTACGTCGCTCCCTTCGCGTGCCGTGCGCCGCCGTGTCCCGGTCGCGGCGGCGGAGGAGGAACGGGACGTCGTGCGGGCACGCTGGGTCGTCGCCGCTGCGGGCGCGCTGGCGCGGAACTGCCCGCCGAAATCGTCGTCGACGTCGTCGACGAAGGCGTGCTTCGGTTCGGAAGGGTCGCTGTCCGTCCCAAGCGCGCCGGTCAGGAGGCTTTCGGCGTCCGACTTGGCGACCGCGCGGCGTGCGTAGCGCTCGCGGACCCTGGCGCGGGCCTGACCGGGCGCCTCGGCCGCGGCAACCTCCGTTTCGGTCGCCGATGGCGGGGCTGCCGCTTCGGTCGCCGGCGCTTCACCGGTCGGACGCGGCCGGTGAAAGCTCGAGATCAACCGGCTTGCAAATCCCTTCTTCGCAGGTTTTTCGACGATGCCCCCGTCGCGAAGCTCGACCGGCGCCGCCTCCGCCAGAGGGACGGGCGGCGTGACGAGAGCCAGTGCCCGCCCACTCGGGATCGGCGGGGCGGACGGCGCCCCGGCGGCCTGCTCCATCGCGGCGACCGGCTCCGGCACGACGCCGGCAACGGACTCTGGCACGGCGGCATCATCCGCCGTCCCGTCCTCCGGAAGCAGGGCGTCCGGGGTGGCCGCCTCGTCCGGCGCCGGGCCGGTGCCATCCTCGGTCGCTGTCTCATCCGGCGAGAGGGCGGCGGCCGCATCCGCCGTGGGACCGTTGTGCGGACGTTCGGCTCCCGCCCCGGCTTGCGTCTCGTCCGGCGCCCGGACGGCCTCGAACTGGTCCGCCGCCTCGTCCTGCCGATTGAGGGGGGAGATGGGTGTGCCGTCCTCCACCGTCCCGAGGATGGAGTCCGGCGCGACGTTCGACCCGTCGGACACCGCGGCTGCGACCATGTCCCCGGGCGGGTCCTCGGCCAGCGTCGGCGCGGGGTCCGGCGCGCCGCCGGTTTCCGTTGCGCGGATGTCGGCGGCCACGTCGCCTTGCGTTCCGTCCCCGGTTGATGCGTCGGCGGTCTCCGACGCGACAACCATGCCGTCGGACCCGGGCCTGGTCGACGGTCCGGCGGAAGCTGCCAGGTCGCCAGGAACGCCGTCCGGCTGGGCGTCTTCGCCGGAAGCGTCGGCGGGCACAACGGTGGGCCGGACTTCCGCGGCGGTGGCGCCGGCGGCGACCCGCGGCGTGTCGGCCGGGGTCGGCGCGGGTGACCGCCCGTCGGTCAGGAGGCCCTTGGCCTTGAGCTCGCGGTAGAAGGCGAGGAGTTCGCTGAACGTGAGGCTCTGGCCTGTCGCGGCCTTGAACTCCTTGCCGATGGCGGCCATCGACCGCGATCCGTCGGCGAGCGTGCACAGCACCGCCTCGGTGTCGGAGAGCGGGTGCCGCTCGCCGGTCGCCGGCACGACGAGCGCTGCGGCGCCGCCGTCCGCACGCTCGATGACGAGGTCGGCGCGAAGCTGGTACCGCCCGCTGCCGGACGACGCCCCCGGTGCCTCGGCGCGCGTGCGCCCGCGCCGCACGGCCCCTCGCCGCAGCCCCCGACCACCCGGTCGACCCGCCCGCTTGGGCTCGTCGTCCTCCTCCTGCGCCGACCCGTCGTCCGCGCTCGCCTCCAAGACCGCCGCCGGCAAGGCACGTTCGTCGCCGTCCCCGGCCGCGCTTTGGCTCAGCGATGGAACGACGGCGACGGCCGCCGGCAACTCCGGGACCGGTGCATCCGCCTCCGGTGCGCCGTCGGTTTCTGTGAAGGGTTCCGGAGCGGTCCCCGCGGCCTCCACCGGCGCGACGGGGTGCGCGCCGTCCGCCATCTCTTCGGAGCCTGCAATGCTCGCCGCCGCGGCATCGAAGCCGTCCACGGTGCTTGCATGGCCCGCTTCGGAAAGTTCACGTTCCTCCGTGGCCTCCGTGGCCTCCGTGGCCTCCGTGGCCTCCGTGGCCTCCGTGGCCTCCGTGGCCTCCGTGGCCTCCGTGGCCTCCGTGGCCTCCGTGGCCTCCGTGGCCTCCGTGGCCGCCATTTTTTCCGTCGCGTCCGCGATGCCCGGCCCGGCCCCCATCGCCGACGATCCCCCGGCATCGAGGGTGTCTTCGTCGCGACCGGACGTTTGAAGCTCGGGACCTGCCGTTGCCTCGTCGCCGGCCTCGTCCGGTGTGACGACCTCGAATTCTACCTCCACTTCGTCCGCCCGGCGGGGGATGTACGCGGCTGGCTGATCGGCGCCGTCATCGGACGCGGCGGCGGTGGGGCCGAAGACGGGGCCGTCGTCCTCGGATCCGGACAGAAGGCCGGCGTCGTTCCACGCGTCGACGTCCTCGTCGGACAGGACCAGCCAGCTCGGCCCGTCCGGTTCCGCATCGGCATCGACGTCCGCCACCGCGTGATCCGGAGCGCCGGCCCGGCCGGACATCGCTGAATCGGCGGGATGCCCATAGGCCGGCGTCCCGGCAACGGGCGGCTCGCCGGTCGTCGTTGCGGTGGGGGAACCGGCGCCGACGTCCGGTGTTCCGGCGGCAGCGTCGGCGGTGTCGCCGGGTGCTTCGGCGGAAGGTTCCGGCCCGGTCGGCTCCTCGTCGGAGGCATCGGCGGGCGGAAGCGGCGGTGCCTTGGGGTCGCTGCCGCCGTTCATCAGGCCCTGAGCCTGCATCCGCCGGTAGAGGTTCAGGAGCTCCGTCAGGGTGACGCCGTTGCCGGTCTCCTGACGATAGGCCTTGCCGATCGCCGCGAGCGACTTCGTCCCGTCCGCCAGGCGGCACAGCATGGCCTCCTGCGAGGACAGCGTGCAGCGCGCGCCGGACACCGTGTCGACGATCTCGACGGAGCCGCCCGGCACGGCTTCCACGGCCTGCAGGTCGTCGCGGAAGCGGTATCGCCCGTTCCGGGGGCGTGCGGACGAAGCCGTATCGTCCGTCTCCGGCGTATGGGGCCGCGTCAGCCTCATGGCAGCTGCCGGGAGGCCGGTGCCGTCGTCCGGTGGCGAGCCGCCGCCCGACGCCCGCCACGCGATGCCGGGCACGCGGGCAGGGGCCGCGCGAGGAGGGACGGGGCCGCCGACCGCCCCCGCCACGACCAGACGTGCCGGTCGAAGGTCATCGATGATCCATCACGATAGCCTCGGCCCACGACAAAGCCCCGATTCGGCCAGTCCACGGACACAGCCGGGCCGGCTCGACACAACTACACGACGAGTCGCTTGCACAGTCCAGGCCATGGCGACGCCAAGGTTGGGGACGACCGCTTCGGCCGACCCCACGGTGCCGGTCCCTAGACGCGAAGCTCCGCGCAGACGAAGTCGGTCACCTGACTGACCTTGACGTCGTCGACATACTCGCCGTCGTCCATGAACAGCTTTTCGAACGGCATGCCCTTGCGCGCGAACGCCTGTTCGATGCCGATCGCGAACTGCACGATGTCGATGGACTCGAATCCCAGGTCCTCGATGAGCTGGGTGTCCTTCGAAATACCGCCCGGCAGGTCCAGATCCCAATCTGCGATGGTCTGTTGGACAACGTCGATGACCTTGGTCTCGACTTCCGATCGGGTCGCACCCATCCGCTACAATCCTCCAGGTCCAGAAAGGCCGATCTCAGCCCGTTGACGCACCGCAGCACCCATCGCCGCCGTCGAAATGGTCCGTGTTCGCCGAGGTCTAGCGAACCCCATTAACGTAATAAATGAGGCAATCACGAGCCATAAAACCGGATATCGCGCGCTCTGCCGCATCGCAAGCTTGGTTTGCATTCACACGACAATGTGTCGGTGGTTGAACTGTTGCCTGTGAGCGCGGCGCATCACTGCGCCGCGTCCTGTCCCATCCAGACCTCGAGACCGCCGAGCGGATTATCTTCGTAGACCCACCCGTCGCCGTCGCGCACCGCGACCCGGGGGCCGAAGACGTTGGCGGTGCCGACGAACATGCCGCGCGGCGTCGACACGAGGTTGCGGATGCCGAAGTTGTACGCGTTGCCGAAGCCCCGGCGCGTCACCGGGAGCCAGTTCTCGCCGTCGCGCGTGCGCCAGAGGTCCGCGCCGCCCTCGTTCTCGATGACCGTCTCGGTGCCGAGCTTCTCGAAAAGGCTCCTGGCGCGGGGCGGGCTCTGGTCGAGCTTGGCCCAGCGCATCGTCACGCTCCAGTCGTAGGTGCCGGCGTAGAGCCAGCCGTCGTGCACGGCCATCGTCCAGACGTAGCCGTTGAAGAAGTTGCCGAAACCCGCGCGCAGGCCGCTCAGCGGGTCGATGCGCCGCTCGTCGATCACGCGCGCGTCGCCGGAGATGATGTCCCAGCTGTCGTCCGGGTTGATGCGGATCACCTCGGCGGCGGCCGGCCCGACGTTGTTCACCCGGTCCGTCCCGCCGCCCTGGATGCCGGTGCCGACGTAGACGGAGCCGTTGAAGGCCGCCATCGACGCGACCGCCTGGTTGAGCGGACCGCGCCCGGCGCCCTTGTCGATGATCTTGCGCCACCTGTAGGGCGGCGTGCCGGTGCACTCGGCCGCCCACACCTGCAGGCCCTCCAGGTTGAAGGTGCCGGCATAGAGCTGGTTTCCCTCCGCGACGAGGGTGAAGATCCCCATGTTGCCTTCGTCGCCGAACCCGGGCTCGGAGACCTCGGTCCACACGTCGGTGGACGGGTCGACCGATTCGAACACGATGGGGAGGCCCGCCGTGTTCTGCTGGCCGCCGTCGGTGCCGCGCCGCGCGGTGGGGGCGAAGTAGATCTTGTCGCCCAGCGTCGTCAGGCAGCGCGTGACGGAGGCCGGCGTGTCGAGGATGCCGTACCTCGTCACCCGCTCGAAGTTGACGCCGTCGGTGGTGCGCATGATGTGCCCGCCCGGCGCGCGCCCCGGCGCCCAGGCGGCGATATAGAGCGCCGGTTCCGGGTCGCTCGCCGCCTGGAAGACGGCCATGGAGCGGTAGCCGATCTCGCGCGGGACGAGCTGCCCTTCCGCGCCCTCCACCAGCGGCGCGCGGAAGACCATCTCCCACTCGTCCGTCGCCGGGTCGTAGGCCCAGATCTGCGCGCGGCGGTCGAGCTTGTAGAGCTCGTCCATGTTCTCCGGGCACTCGACCGGCCACACCTCCAGCGGCAGGTCCGAGTAGGACGACTGCAGGCGCAGCATGCACAGGTTGGAGCGCGTGGTGCCGAGGAAGATCCGGCCTTTGAACCAGGCCATCGAGTGGGCGTAGTTGTTGTGTCCGTCGCCGAGCCCGCCGACGCCGACGCGCATGAAGTCAGGCGCGCCGAGGCCCCGGTTGGGGATCGGCGAGGGCAGGTCGACGATGCCGCCGTGGGCGCCGTTGGGCGCGGTCCCGGCGATGGTGGGGGCGGCGCCGCTGTGCGGCGGGGTGGGGCCGGAAGTCATGGGCCTACGCCTTGGCCTCCTCGGTGGCGGCGGCGGGCGCGGCGGCCTTGCCCTTCTTGCGGCGCTGCTGCACCGGCGCGATGACCGGGTTCACGATGAACATGTCGCGCGGCAAGGCGATCAGCCACAGCGCGCAGTCGGCGATGCGCTCGGGCGGCAGCATCGTCTTGGGGCGGAGCGCCGCGCCGCCGAGCTGGTCCCAGATCGGCGTCTCGACCGCGTCGGGCAGGAGCGTCTGCACGCGCACGCCGCGACGGCCGACCTCCTCGGCGAGCGACTCCGAAAGGCCGACAACGCCGAACTTGGAGGCCGAATAGGCCGCGTCGAACGCGCGCCCCTTCACGCCCGAGACCGAGGACACGTTGATGATGTCGCCCTCGCCGCGCTCCAGCATCGCCGGCAGGACGGCCTTGTTGGACAGGAACGTGCCGGTGAGGTTCACGTCGACGATGGTCCGGAACTCCTCGAAGGTGGTGTCGACCATCTGCGTCGGCTGCCCGCTGGTGCGCAGGATCCCGGCGGAGGCGATCAGCGCGTCGATCTTGCCGAACCGCTCCACGGTGGCCGCGGCCATCGCGTTCATGTCGTTCTCGGAGGTCACGTCGGCGGCCATCGTCAGCGGGTCGTTGCCGAGTTCCCCGGCGAGCGCGGCCAGCCTGGCCGGGTCGCGGTCGACGAGCATCAGCTCGGCCCCCTCCGCGACGAACCTGCGGGCGCAGGCGCTTCCGATCCCGCCGGTCGCCCCGGTGATGATGATCGTGCGGCCCTTCAACAACTCGGTCATAGCAATCCTTAACGTCCCGCTCGCCCGCCGCCGCGTACCCGCATCGGCATGAAGTAGGGGTCCAGTACCTTGGCGTCGTGGAGGAAGCCGGTGAGCTCCAGCACGGCCGTCGCCACGCTCTCGGGCGTCATCGATCCGCCGAACGCCGCGTCGATGGCGCTGCCGGCGATGAGCGGCGTCTTCACCGCGCCCGGCAGGATCGCCGTCACGCGCACGCCGTCCTCCTCCACCTCGCGCGCGACCTGCTGGGAGAAGGCGGCGACGGCGAACTTCGAGGCCGAGTAGGCCGAGGAGTGCGGCTGCCCCTTCATCCCCGCCGGCGACAGGGCGGAGCCGATGTTGATCACCTGCCCGCTGCCGCGCTCCACCATCATCGGGATGATGGCGCGGTTCGACAGGAAGATGCCGTGCAGGTTCACGTCGATGGTGTTCTGCCAGTCGGCGAGCGTCAGGTCCTTCACCTGCGGGGGGAGGCCGTCGCCGCCGGTGGTGGCGACGATGGAGACCGCCAGGAGGTCGACGTGGCCGAGGCGCTCGCGGCACCATGCGCCGAGGGCGTCCATGTCCTCCGGCCGGCTGGCGTCGGCGCGAAAGCTCTCGGCACGGGCCGCGCCCGCTTCGCGGAGGGCCGCGACTGTGGCGTCGAGCCGCCCCTCGTTGCGGCCGACGACGGCGACCGTTCCGCCGCGCCCGGCGAACGCCATCGCGATGGCGCGGCCGATGCCGCTGGTGCCGCCGATGACGACGCTGACGTGATCTTCGGGAAGGCTCGTCACGGACGCAGCTCCGTCAGGGCGCGCAGGCGCCTCGCCTCGCGCAGGCGCCTGCGGCCGCGCGGACGCACCGGCGTCTCCGCCGTCTGCCGCGCCAGGAACAGCTCCACCACCCGCGCGAAGAAGGCGGGCTTCACGAGCGGGAAGAAGTGCCCCGCGCCGGGGACCACGACGAGGCGCGCGTCCGGCATCAGGGTGAGGAGCCCGTCGGCGCTGGGAAGACAGTGGGACAGCTTGCCGAACATCAGCAGCGTCGGCACCGAGAGCTCGCCGATCTTGTCCGGGTCGATCAGCGTCTCGTCCTCGAAGTCCTTGCCGGCGCTGGTGTTGGCGAGGAGCGTCTGCCAGCGGTTGAGGCCCTTTTCGCCCATCTCCCGCGCCCGGGCGATGCGCTTGCGCGGCCGCGCCATGGCCGCCCGCGCGCCGCCGGCGGAGCCGCCGCCCGGCGCGCCGGTGTACTGGCTCAGCGAGGCGAGCAGCTTGTAGTCGATGATGGAGTCGTCGCTCGGCGGGTCCTCGAGCCCGTTCGCCTCCAGCACCGCCCGCCAGGTCGGCCAGTGCGGCCAGTCCCTCAGCCGCGTCGCCGACTGCACCCCGCGCACGTGGCTGTCGGCGATGATGAGGTTCTTCACCCGGTGTGGATGGAGGATCGCGAACGCGAGCGCGACGATCCCGCCGAAGCTGTGCCCGGCGATGTCCGCCCGCTCGATCCCGTGGTGGTCGAGCAGCGCGGCGAGGTCGCCCGCGAGCGTCCTGAGGTCGTAGCCGTGGTCCGGCATCGAGCTGCGGCCGTGGCCGCGCATGTCGAACATCAGGACGTTGCGGTTCTCGGCGAGGGCGCGCGCGGCGCCGAAGTACCAGAACGACAGGTTCGCCCCGAGCCCGTGCAGGAGCACCAGGTCGTCCCCGGTGCCGACCTGCATGTAGTTCAGCTTGACGTCGTCAGTGGCGACCAGCTCAGGCATAGATTTGCTGCACTCCAGCCGGCCCGACCGATGGGACCGCCCGGCATCGCCCGGAGGCGAACCCGGACGGGCGAGGCCTGCGATCCCAGTTCAGGCGGAGCCCGCGACCCACGATCAGACGGAGCCTGCGACCCGCGATCGGACGAAGCAAGAGCCTCGCCAGATCAATCCATGTAGCCCAGGATCTTGAGCTGGTTCATGAGCGCCTCGCGCTCTTCCTCGCTCGGACCCTCGCGGTCGTCCTTGCGCTCGATGGCCGCGACGGTCGCCGCGCCGGTCTTCACCTCGGTCGCCTCGGCGAAGGCCGCGGTCGGCACCTTGCCTTCCATGTCGCGCGGGACCGGCACGTCGAGCAGCGTGAGCAGCAGCGGGGCCACGTCGAGGAGGTTGAGGTCGTCGAGACGCTCACCCTTCCTGAAGCTCGGCCCATAGGCCACGAAGATGCCGTCCGGGCGGTGCGTGCCCTCGGCCTTGAGGCGCTGCGACACGACCTCCTTCGACTTCAGGATGGACACGAAGCCGCCGTCGCGCAGGCGCACCGTGATGTCCGGGCAGGGCTCCACGAAGGTGGTGCCGCGCAGCTTGTTGGTCTCGGCGCCGAGGAAGATCGGCTTGCCATCGGCCGGGTCGACCGCCGCCAGCAGCTCGGCCTTCAGCTTCAGGATGAAGTCGAGGTACTCGTCGTCCTTGATGCCGTAGCCGGAGCCGTTGTCCCGCTTGACGAAGATCGCGTTGGAGGAGGGCGTCGGCGCGAAGGCCACCGTCTTCTTCCAGTCCACCATGGAGAGGTGGTCCTTGAACTTCTCGGTGGTGAGCTGGTTGTTCGAGTCCGCCTCGGCCGAGTCGCGCCAGAACAGGTAGCCGTTCCGGGCCAGCCACTCGTTGAGGTAGACGACCTCGGTGGTCGGCCCGAAGCCGTGGTCGGAGGTGATGACGATGTCCGTCTCCGGCCCCGCGGCCTCGACCATGTTCTTCAGGTTCACGTCGAGGCGGCGATAGAAGTCGAGACAGCGGTCGGCGAGCTGCTGGTCGTACTCGCTGGCGTCGGGGTCGAGGTAGGCCGGGTCGAGGTAGCGCCAGAAGATGTGCTGCATCTTGTCCGGACCGTCGAGCACCACGGCCGTCAGTTCGGTCCGGTCGGTCTTCATCATGTGGCAGGTGAGGTCGGCCCAGGCCTTGTCGCGGTCGTTCTGCAGGTCGATCCAGGGCTCCTGCTCACCCTGGTTGAGGCCCTGGATGCACTTCTTCTCCTCGCCGATGTCCATGCCGAGCATCTTGTAGTCGAACATCTCCATCTGCTTGACGTCGTCGAGCAGCGACTTCGGGTACATGCCGTGGCGCAGGTGGCGCCAGGGAACGAACCCGGAGATGAGGTATCCGTCGACCTCGGGAGCCGGGGCGTGGCCGAAGAAGTTGAGACTGGTGGCGCGCAGGCCGGCGCGGTTGGCGATCGACCAGATCGACTCGCAGTGGTTGTCGCGGTTGTCGTTGATCTTCAGGAAGACGCCGCCGTCCTCGGTGAAGTCGGGCCGCATGAAGTCGTAGATGCCGTGCGCTTCCGGGCTGCGGCCGGTGACCATCGAGGTCCATGCCGGCGGCGTCAGCGGGTTGCGCGTCGACTTGAGGATCGCCCGAACGCCGTTGTCCATCATGGAGGCCAGGAACGGCATCTCGCCCTTCGCGATGAAGTGGTCGAGCAGCGTAAACGTCGCTCCGTCCAGCCCGATCATGAGCGCTCGTTTCGGCATTCGTCCACCTCGTTTCAGCCGTCGTCCAACCCGACACCGAGGTGTTGCAAATGTCGTGCACACTCATCGGTATTCACAAAAAAACTATTCGGGCCCGATCTTGTAGATGCGTGCACGTCTTGCATCGGCGCACAGAGAAACTGGCATTGCGCCGCCCGCTGACCCGCCCCGCTCGACGGAAGCCCTGATAGCGTGCGACAAAGTTCCTTGCAATATCGGTAAAGCGCAAGTGAAGGGTTCGCGAGCTAGAGAAGAGAGGCGATCTCCGAGTTGTGAACATGCGTGTGCAAGCAAGTTACTCGGGGGCACAACAATTTCGTCCACCCTCGGAACGTGCAGGCGTTATAGGTTGAGCCCCAAGGATCCCTCCTGCGGGCAAGTGGATTCTTGGGGCGGGGCGTGATTCAGTTGATGCTGCGCGGAAAATGCTCCTATGTGGAGCGGAGTCGTCCGGAGCGGGTCAGTCAAGGATCGGTATGGGACAGAACGGTGAGGTTGGCAGCGTGACGGAAGACGAGACGCACGGGGGCAACGGAGTGGACACGGAACGCCGCTTCGGCGCGTCGGGCGGCATGTCGGGCCGTCCCGTCGCCGGTGGACGCCCCGCCCGTCGCGAACGGACCGCCCGCCCGGCCATCGTTCCGGAGGACGAGCCGGACGACACGACCGAGCAGGTCCTGCAGGACATGCTGCAGGAGAAGCTCGACCAGCTCCAGAACGTCCAGGATTTTCTGCACAACCCGATCCCGTTCGACCTCAAGGAGCGGCCGCTGGAGAGCAGCAGCACGCCCGAGGAGATCGCCGAGCGCCGCACCGAGCTCGTCTACCAGGCCAAGGTGCTGCGCTCGATCCTGAGCGTCATCCAGGAAGAGCTCGACGCACTCGACGCCTACGAGGCGTAGCGCCTCCTACGCTCGGCCGCGCGCGGACCGCGATTCTCCGGCGCTCCCGGGCCCTGGCCTTCCGGTTGCCGCTGCGCCCGGTCAGGCCTCGGTGTCCGCGACGTCGAGGAGACGGTGCAGGACATCGATGCGGTCCGCCTCCGCCGGCGGCTTGTCCCACCTGAGGCGCGAGATCCGCGGGAAGCGCATCGCGACGCCCGACTTGTGCCGCGTCGACCGGTTGAGCCCCTCGAACGCGACCTCCAGGACGAGGCCGCGGTCCGGCTCGTGCGCCACCTCCCGCACCGGCCCGAAGCGGTTCACCGTGTTGTTGCGGACGTACTTGTCGATCTCCTTCAGCTCGTCGTCCGTGAAGCCGAAGTAGGCCTTGCCGACGGGCACCAGAACGTCCCCGTCCTCGCCGGTGGTCCAGACGCCGAACGTGTAGTCCGAGTAGAAGGACGAGCGCTTGCCGGAGCCGCGCTGGGCGTACATCAGCACGGCGTCGACGATGTGCGGATCCCGCTTCCACTTGAACCACGGTCCCTTGGGGCGTCCGGGCACGTAGGCGCTGTCGGCGCGCTTCAGCATGACGCCCTCGACGGCCGCTGCCGCCTCGCCGGCCCCGGCCGAGGCGGGGTCGGACCGCGCGTCGGCAACGTCCCGCCAGGTCGCGAACGGCACCTGCGGCGACAGGTCGAACATCGGCCCGAGCCGCGACACGAAGCGCTCCAGCCGCTCCCTTCGCTCGGCGAACGGGAGCGGCCGCAGGTCCTCGGCGCCGTCCGACAGGATATCGTAGCACCTCACCAGCGGCGGGAACTCGCGCAGCATCCGGGCGCTGACGGTCTTCCGGTTGAGCCGCTGCTGCAGCACGTTGAAGGACTGGATCGCCCCGTCCCGCGCGATCAGCAGCTCCCCGTCGAGCGCGCCCTCGAAGTCGACCGCGTCGATGACGTCGGGGAAGGTGCCGGAGATGTCCTCGCCCGAGCGCGAATAGAGCCGCGCGACGCGCCGGCCGTTCGGCTCGAGGCCCGCGGCGACCTGGATGCGGATGCCGTCCCACTTCCATTCCGCCCGGAACGCGGCCGGATCCTGCGTGCGCTCCAGCTCATCGAGGTCGGTGGGGTTGGCGAGCATCGGCGGGCGGAAGGGCGCGGGGTCGACGTTGGAGGGCGCCGGCGCCCGCCCCTCCAGCCAGTCGAACAACGGCAGGTAGGGCAGGCTCAGGCCGTGCCACACTTCCTCGACCGCGTTGACCTCCACCTCGCCGAGCCGGGCGACTGCTGTCTTGGCGAGCCGCGCGCTGACGCCCACCCGCAGCGCCCCGGTGATGAGCTTGAGCAGCGCCCAGCGGCCCTTCTCGTCGAGATGGTCGAGCCAGTGGGCGATCTGACCCGGGAGCGCGGCCTTGCCCCCGGTCTGCAGCGCCTCGACCACGTCGGAGAGGAGGGGGCTGCCGGGCGGGTTGTTGTGGCCGATCAGCCCCGTCGACTCGGCGGGAGGCTTGCGCGGCCACATCAGCGCGACCGTCTCGGAGAGGTCGCCCACGTAGTCGCGCGAGAGGGCGAAGAGGACCGGGTCGGTCCGCTCGGCGATCAGCGCGCGGATCAGCCCGGGCTTGGCGTTCTGGAAGCTGAGGTCGTCGGTGAGCGCGGCGAGGGCGTAGCCCCGCTCCGGATCGGGCGTGGCGCGGAAATACGCCTCCATGAGCGCGATCTTGCCGTTGCGGCGCGGCTCGTAGCTGAGACGGTCGAGGAGGTGGGCGAAGGCCTGCATCGCCTTCGATGTAGGGAGCGGGGGGCGTTCCGGATAGCTCCCCCGGCGACGGAAGACGATTTGTTCGGCGCGCGGTCGGGCCGGGCGGCGTCAGTCCGGCCGGCGGGAGGCTCCGGGGCGTGTCAGAGGCCGGGCCAGCAGATCCGCACCCGCCGGGTGGAGAACGTCTTCGGATAGTCGCGCCAGACGCGGATGACCTCGACGGAGCAGCGCTCGCGCACCTCGTGGGTGGCGGTCTCGATGCTCTTTTCCGCGGGCTCGGGGACGCCGAGCTCACGGTCGAGCTGTCCCGGCGCCACGTTGGCGATGGCGGAGGTGGCGGCGACCAGGACTGAGACTGCGACCAGTATGCGTGCAGGTGACATGTGCGGCTCAACTCGCTCCCACAGAGGATTGAGTGAAACAGGTGGTTCGAAACGTTCCGGCCCTAAGTGTCCAATATCACAGGTTGGTCCACCATGCCCGCACTGGAGGGGTCGCGCCGGAACATGTCGGCCCCGTCTGTGGCGCCGGTGCACGCCGCGCGGCGGGCGCCCCGGCGCGCCGGGGCCGCGCCGGGGAGCAGCGGTTTCGGCGCCGGACGGCTGCCGGCATCGGGGGCGCGACCGGGAAGGGCCGTCAGGAAAAATAATCTCCTGCGGGGGTGTGGTAGGGCCCGTATCCCTCGTAGGCGGACGTCGCGACCTCTTCGCCGTCGACCATCGTCAGGGCGATGCCGGCGATGGGGGCGTACACCGAGCGCAGCTCGCGAAGCCCCTCCATGACCGCCTCGCCGGGGGTGTCGTCCCAGCGGACGGCGTAGACGATCGCGTCGGCGAGGCTCGCGGCGATGCGGGCGTCCGCGACGGCGAGCACCGGGGGCGTGTCCAGCACGACGAGGTCGAACACCTTGGCGAGGTGGTTCACGAGGTCGGCGAAATAGCGCGAGGCGACGATGTCGGCGGCGCTGAGCGTCCGGTCGGTCTCCCCGGGCCGCACCGCGAGGATCATCAGGCCGGTGTGCGGGTCGACGTCGACCGCCTCGTCGACCGTTGCCGTGCCCTGGAGCACCGCGAGCAGGCCCGGCCGGTTCTCGTCGTGCTTCACCAGCGCCGAGAGGGCCTGGAGGCGCATGTCGCAGTCGACGATGATCGCGGACCGGCCCATCTGCTGGCTGGTCAGCGCCAGCAGCAGCGAGCTCGTCGACTTGCCCTCGCCGGGGACCGACGAGGTGAAGACGATCACCTTCGGCGCGGCGTTCGCGGAGCCGAACAGGAGCGAGGTGCGAAGGTTGCGCACGGCCTCCGCCAGGCGCCCGTTCGGCCGGTCGTAGAGCTGCTGGATGACCTCCGTGCGCTGCATCCCGTTGCCGATGCTGGGGAGCGCCGCCAGTACCGGCAGCCCGGTCGCGTCCTCCACCTGCCGGATGCTGCGGAAGGTGTCGTTGAGCCTGTCGAGCAGGAAGACGATGCCGATCCCCGCGGCTGCGCCGAGCAGGGTCGCGAGGATCATGACGCGTTTCTTGCCTGCGCCGCGCGGCGCGGTCGGCGTCTCGGCGGGGGAGAGGACCCGGGCGTCGGGGGAGATCAGGGTTTCCTGCTGCTGCGTCTCCTCGAGGCGGGCGAGGAAGTTCTCGTAGAGGACGCGGCTCGCCTGCGCTTCGCGCTCGAACTGGCGCAGCTCGACCTCGCCGCGGCGCTGGGCCTGGCCGATCGTCTCGAGGTCGGCGACCTGCTCCTGCAGCGCGGCCTCGCGCTCGCGTACCACCTCGAGGTCGCTGGCGAGGGCGGCCACGATGCGCTGCGCCTCGTCCCTGATCGACGCGCGGACCCGGTCGAGCTCGGCCCTGATGCGCACGCGGTTGGGATTGTCGCGCGCGAACGCCTCGAGCGCGGCGTCGCGGTCGAGGAGGTCGCTCTCCTTGGCCCGCAGCGACTGGATGACCGGAGCGTCGCGGAAGATGCCGACCGAGCCGAGGTCGGTGTCGGCGTTGGCGAAGGCGGTGGAGACGGCGCGGTAGCGCACGTGGACCTGCGCGCGCTCGGCGCGGACGGCAGCCAGCGCGGCGTTCGTGGCGCGGAGCTGCTGGGTCGTGATCTCGGCGGTCTGCCCGGCCTCGGCGGCGAGCTTGGCCCGTGCCGCCTCGACCTTCAGCTCCGCATTCTCGACGCGCACCCTGAGGTCGTGGATCCGGTCGCCCAGCCACTCCGACGCCTGCCGGGTCGCCTCCACCTCGGCGGTGAGCTGCCCCTCGATGTAGGCGCGGGTGATCGCGTTGACGATGTGCGCGGCGACCGAGGCGTCGTCGCTGGTGAATGAGATCTGGATCACCCGCGAGTCGGGAACCGGGGCGAGCTTCAGTCCGGCGCGAAGGGTTTCGACGGCGCGCAGCCTCTTGCGCCGCTCCGCCTCCTTCGGCTCCGCCAGCGCGGAGGGAGGCGGCGGACCGAGGATGCCGATGCCGGACAGGGTGTCGGCCGAGACGTAGGTCCGCCAGTCGAGGAGGTCGGCGAGGCGGAAGGAGGACGCCGACCTGCCCCGGGCGTCGAGGTAGGCGACCACGTCGAGCCGGTCGACCACCTCGCCCAGGAGGCGCGTCGAGGTGAGGATCTCGATCTCGTTGTTGAGCTGCTTGCCGACGGTGTCCGACAGGACGACCTCGCGGATGCCGGCGACGTTGCGGTCGTTGCCGGTGAAGAGCATCCGCGCCGTGGCGGTATAGGTCGGCGTCATCTGTGAGACGACGATGAGACCGAGGACCGCGCCCACCACCGTCGCGGCCAGCATGATCCAGCGCCCGCGCCAGGCGGTGGCGGCGAGCCACCGCAGGCTGACGCCGGTGCGCGCCGCCTCGGTGCCGTACTCGCCGGTGGTGCCGTAGGCGTGCGGCTGGCCGTGAAGGTTCATCGGGCGCGTCGCCCGGCGGGGCAGGCTGCGCGCGCCGATGACCGCGCGGGGACGTCATGGGAGCCGGGCGCCGGAGCGGCGGATCCAAGGGGCCGGGACGGGTCGCCGCGGGCGGTCATCGCGCGCCGTGGCCCGAGAGGACGACCCAGACGGTGATGAGCGCGATCCTGAGGTCGAGGAGGGGGGACATGTCCCGGATGTAGGTGAGATCCGCGGCGACCTTGCGCGCGGTCGCGTCGAGCCCCTCGGCGTAGCCCACGCTGACCTGCGCGAGGCCCGTCAGGCCGGGGCGAACACGGTGGCGCTCGCGGTAGCCGGGGACGAGGTCGGCGAACCGGACGGCGTGGCTGTAGCTGTCGGGCCGCGGCCCGATCAGGCTCATCTGGCCGAGGAGGATGTTGAGCACCTGGGGCAGCTCGTCGACCCGCGTCCGGCGCATCAGCGCGCCGAAGGGCGTGATCCGGTCGACCTCGACGGGATCGTCGAAGCCCCGCTCGATCTGCGCGGCCGGCAGCATCGTGCGGAACTTGTAGATCGTGAACGGGCGCCCGTCCTGTCCCATCCGCCGCTGCGTGAAGAACAGCGGGCCCGGATTGAGGCGCAGGTTGATGGCCCAGATCGTGACGAGGAGCGCCGCGAGCGGCACGAGGGCGGCCGTGGCGACCGCGACGTCGAGGCCTCGCTTGGCTCGCAGGAAGGCCGAGTCGCTTCGGGACTTCGGCGCCGCTTCGGTCCGCGGCAGGACGATCGAGTTCTGCACGACTTGCACCACCTGCAATCGCTTGGGAGGGGGATCGCTGCTCGGCCGCGCGGGCACGGCGTGCCCGTCCGTCTGTCCCGACGTCGCCGCCGGGGCACGGCGCGGCGCGGCTGCTCAGTTGGGACTTTGGGGTGGCCCCGGCAGCGGACCGTCGTTCGGGTTGCGCAAGTTGTAGATTTTGCCCAGCACGAAGTGGATGCGGTGCTCGTTCGCTCCGACCTCGAGGAGGCGGCGGCGCACGAACCGGCGCGTCTGTGCCGCTTCGCTCCGGCTCAGTCCGGCTGCGAAATCCGGGCGGAAGAGGGCGCCCAGGAGGGCGTTGCCGCGCGGCCGGTAGCCCAGCGTCCCACGGGCGAAGTCGAAGATATTGTTCTGGTCGTCGAAGACGTTGCGCCTTGGATTGAAGGAGCGGCGCAGGAAGGTCATGTAGCTGCCGAACGACGCCGTGACGATCGACCCGACCTGATCGCGGATCCCGTTGACGACGCGCCGCGGCGCGGGCGACGCGGGGAGCGCCGCGAGTTCCTGCTTCAGGCTCGCGACTTCGAGGCGGATCTCGGCGTTCGACAGCGTTTGCGCCCGACCTGAATTCAACGTTAGGGTGCAGAAAAGGGCGACCAGGCCCATGGCGATGTCAATCTTGCGCACGATCACCTCTGACGTCGGCCCGGGCGGCGCCCGCGGAATTGCGGTCGATCGAAGGACAGCCCGCCTCCGACCCCTCGTTCCGCCGTGCATTTCCAGGTGACCGGCGGCCATCCGCCCCATGAAAAGTCTGCGGGAGCGGATGGGAAGAACTCTATAAAAGAAGCAGGATGCCATCAAGCATTTAAACTTGAAGTTTTGCCGATGAGTGCATTCTGATGAGGTGCACAAACCTCGAAAATGGCACTGCGATTAATTTACTAGACCGATCATCGATCGATACACAAAGAAATTCTGTCGCTGGGGCCAAAACGTCTGCGCCAGTATTGTGCATTTCGCGGGAGCAATAATGCATGGCCCCCACGCCAAGCCCTCAACCTCTAAATGAGCAGATGTGGGAGGAGACGTTGGTCCGATTGCCTAAATGCCATCGGTCTCGGGTCCCTCGCAGCCCGAACGGCGGCGGCCCCGTCACCGGTCCCGCCAGGGGCGTGGCCCGCGGCGGTTCGCCGAAAATCTGGTCACGCCGCCACGGGACGTGGCGTCCCCCCGGGGCTCAGGTCGTCGGGCCTTCGGCGGGGTCGGTGTCGGGGGTGAGGCCGGTGTGGAAGCGCACTCCCGGGCGGGCAAGGCCGCCGCCGGTCGCCATCACCGTCCCGTCCGCGCGCCAGCAGGCGGCGCCGGTCATCATCCCGTCGTCGCCGAACGCGATCGCGTTCATGCCGCCGGCGACATGCGGGACGATGGCCACCTCGTGGCCCATCGCCTCGAGCGCGGCCATCGCCCCGGCGTAGCCCCTCTCGATCTCCACGACGTGCCCCTCGGTGAAGAGGCGCGGCGCCTCGACCGCCTCCTGCAGGGTCATCCCGTGGTCGATCAGGTTGACGATGGCCTGCATCGCCGAGGGGAAGATCCGCAGCGCCCCCGGCAGGCCGAGCGCGAACGCGGGCCGGCCGGCACGGGTGGCGATCATCGGCGCCATTGACGTCGGCACCCGCTTGCCCGGTGCCACCGACAGGGCGCGGCCCGGGTGCGGGTCGAAGTTCATCATGTAATTGTTCGGGATGAACCCGGCCTCCGGCACCACGAACTTCGCCCCGAAGAGCCCGTTGATCGTGTGCGTCGCCGAGACGATCATCCCGTCGCGGTCGGCGATGGTCACGTGCGTCGTGTCGGCGGACCCCTGGACGGCCGGCTCGGCGGGCAGGACGTGGCCGATCTCCGCCCGCCGCTCCGCCGCGTAGGCCTTCGAGGTGAGCCGCTCCACCGGGACGTCGACGAACTCCGGATCGCCGCTCGACAGGCGCCGGTCGGCGAACCCGATGGCCAGCACCTGGGCGAGGAGGTGCAGCGCATCGGGCGTGCCGAAACCGAGGCCCGCGACGTCGAATCCCTCCAGGATGTTGAGCATTTCGGTGATGTGGACGCCGGAGGAGGCCGGCGGCGGCGGTCCGACGATCTCGTAGCCGCGGTAATGGCCGACGATCGGCGCCCGGTCGATGGCCCGCGCGGCGGCGAGGTCGGCGACGGTGAGGTAGCCGTCGTCGTCCGCGCCCTGGTGGATCCGCGCGCAGAGCGCGACGCCCAGCGGACCGCCGTGGAGCGCCGCCGCCCCGTCCCTCGCGATCAGCCTCAGGCTGTCGGCGTACGCGCCCTGGACGAGGCGGTCGCCGAACGCGAGGGGCCGGCCGCCGGGGAGGAAGAGGTCCGACATGGCGCGGTCGCCCATCATCAGCGGCGCGTTTTCGGCGATCGCACCGGCGAGATAGTGCGTGACGCGGAAGCCACCCGCAGCGAGGCGGATCGCCGGCTCGACCACGTCCGCGAAGGGGAGGTTGCCGAAGCGCGTCTGCATCGAGTGCCAGCCGAGGAGGTTGGCCGGCACCGCCACCGCGCCCGCGCCGATCGCGCTGCGGTTCCCGACCGTCTCCATCCGCCGGGCCGGCTCGTCCGACACCGGCTCGAAGGTCTGCGCGTGCGTGTCGGCCGGGGCCGCTGCGAGGGCGTCGACGACGATGTGCTCGCCGTTCGGAAGGCGGATGTGCGACAGGCCGCCGCCGGCGATGCCGACCATCATCGGCTCGACCACGGTGAGCGCCAGCAGCGCCGCCACCGCCGCGTCGACGGCGTTGCCGCCCGCTGCCAGCATCTCCGCCGCCGCGGCCGATCCCAGCGGGTGGTTGGTCACCACCATCCCGGTGCTGCCGACGGCCGGCTTCTTCTCGCACACCAACTCCACCGGCGATCGAGACCGCCAGCCACCCGAACCCGTCATGTCGTCATCACCCTGCGCGCCGCGAACGGTGCCGAGGCTAGCGCGCTTTGCCCTCAGGTGAAATGACCTCCGAGCGCCGCCGGCTCCGACCGCCGCGTCAGGCGGCGCTGCGGGAGGCGCGGAGCCAGGCGGACGGCTCCGGCACGGCCGCTTCCGGCGGGGAGGACCAGCGGCTGCGCTCGCAGGCGGCGGCGAGCTCGCGGAAGGAGCGGGCCATCACCGCCGATGCGCGCTCGGTGAAGACGCGCATGTTCTCGAGGCAGACCTCCCAGGTCCCCTCGACGAAGTCGCGGCGCTCGGCCTCGGTCATCTTCATGTACCGGTCGAATTCGGCGAGCGCCATGCGCAGGCGCACGTCCTGGTCGGTGATGCTGTCGTAGGTGGTCCCGAAGCCGGGAAGCGTGAAGCCGAGGTCCTCCAGCAGCCCCACGACACCGGCGTTGCCGGCGATCACCGCCCGATGCCCGGCCATAAGGACCTTGAGCGACTTCTCGGTGTAGCGCTCGAAGTTCTGCGCCATCTCGGTCTCGACAACGAGAGAGACGGGCGTGTCGTAGGCCGGGATCGCGACGCTGTAGATGAAGCTCTCCTTCTCCAGCTCCTCGAAGTTGACGTAGGGCCACTCGGCGGAGAGGGCGGTGTCGATCTCCGCCGCGAAGGAGGGGAACTGGAAGCGCGCCATGGCGATCATCTCGTCGAGCCGGCCGCCGTCGCGCGCGGCGGGGTCGCCGCGGAAGCTGACGTTGCCGGCCTCGAGATAGCCGTTCGCCTTCAGCCAGCCGAACACGACGATCTTGGGCGTGCGCGGCCGGTTGAGGAGGCAGGTGAACAGCTTCCCGGGCGACGCATCGGGCCGGCGGCGGGCGATCAGGTCGTCCAGCCGGGTCCGGCGCTGGGTGTTGTAGAGCGTGCGGACGAAGCTGTGCATGAAGATGGCGGTCAGCCGCTCGTCGCCGAGCGCGCGCACGGCGCGGACGTAGTCGTGGTTCTGGCAAAGGACCACGATGCGGCAGCCCTTCGGGAGCGCCTCGAGGAGATCGGTGGTCGTCTGCGGCATGACGGCAAACGCCTCGGTCGAGCGGTCGAGCACGATCGTGCCGCCCTTGTCATGCGCCCGGACCAGCTTGGCGATCTCGCCGTTGGTCTTGATGCCGATGTGATAGATGAAGACCCGGCCGGGCCCTTCGACGAAGGGGGCGCCGTCACCGGCCTGGATGATGCGGAGCACCGGCGACTCGGCGTCCCCGGCCTGCTGGATATTGATCATACCCCTCTCACGCCGACGTTGTCGGGCGGCTGCCGACGACGGCATCCGCCGGTCGCCTCGCCCAACCCGATGGTGCGAGGGGAGCCCCCGCGGCCGGGGGCATCGTTACCGCCCCGCGGACCGATCGGCAAACGCGGCCGGCCGTGCGCGGGTCGTCTGCGGAGGGCGCCTCAGCGACATCCCCTCCGCTCCGTCTTCGTTCTGCCTCCCGGTCCGACGGGCCGGTGGGCGAGGCGGGCCGTCCGCCTATTCGGCGGCGACGTAGGTGTCGCCGGCGGCCTTCGCGCGCTCGATCGCCTCGACGATGAGCTGCTTGGCCTCGTCAACGTCGCCCCAGCCGTGGATCTTCACCCACTTGCCGGGCTCGAGGTCCTTGTAGTGCTCGAAGAAGTGCTGGATCTGCTCCAGCGTGATCGAGGGCATGTCCTTGTACGACAACAGCTTCTCGTAGCGGCGGGTGAGCTTTGTCACCGGCACGGCGATGATCTTCTCGTCCATGCCGCCATCGTCCTCCATCTTGAGGACGCCGATCGGGCGGGCCTTCATCACCGCGCCCGGGATGATCGGACGGGTCGAGGCGATCATCACGTCGATCGGGTCGCCGTCTTCCGACAGCGTGTGCGGCACGAAGCCGTAGTTCACCGGATAGCGCATCGGCGTGTAGAGGAAGCGGTCGACCCAGAGGGTGCCGGACGCCTTGTCGAGCTCGTACTTGATCGGCTCGCCGCCCACGGGCACCTCGATGATGACATTGATGTCCTCGGGAGGGTTTTTCCCGATGGGAATGGCGTCGATACGCATCGCATTGTCTCCTTGGCGGCAAGCCGTCAACCGCACCGCTCGCGGCGGTCCCGCCGATAGCATGTGACGTTACTAGCGGGAAAGCTTTAGATGCCGAACTGATTTGTCGCTTCGAAGGCAAATCGCTTTTACGGCATTGTTTTTCCCCGGCCGACAAGCGCCGCTGCACCCGTCGCGCGCCGGGATAAGGGCGGCCTATGAGGGCGTCGCCAGCGGCACTTCCTTCTCCCTGACGACGCGGCGCTTGTCGTCGAGGACGGCCCGCAAGGTGTCGTCGATGGAGCGCTCCGGCGGCCATGGCATCAGCTTGCGCAGACGCTCGGTCGAGGCGGTGGCGACGGCGATCTCGTTCGGCCTCAGCCGCGCCGGATCGACCTCGACCCTGACGGGCACGCTCGCCATCGCGCGCAGCTTGTCGAGGAGGGTCTCCATCTTCGTCGCCTCGCCGCGGGCGATGTTCAGGATGGAGCGCTGCGGCAGCCTGTCGGCGAGCTTCAGGAGCGCGACGTAGGTCGCCGCCACGTCGCGCACGTCCATGATGTCGCGCGCGGCGCTGAGGTTGCCCACCTTCATCACCGGCGGCACGAGGCCGGCCTCCATCCTGGCGAGTTGTGCCGCGAAGGAGGCGATGGCGAACGTCTCCGTCTGCCCGACGCCGATATGGTTGAACGGGCGCGCGACGATCAGCCTGGCCGTCTCCGGCAGCATCGACATGAAGGTGTGTTCGGCCACGACCTTGGAGCAGGCATAGGGGCCGTTCGGCCGCGGGCGGGTCGTCTCGTCGACGGTCCCGTCGTTGAGGGCGCGGCCGTAGACCTCGGCGGAGCTCGCGGCGAGCACCAGCGCGTCGGGCGCGTACTGGTCGATCGCACGCGCCACCCAGACGGACGCGGTCACGTTGTCCCGCCACACGGCCTCGGCGTTCTGCCGCGAGAGGCCGACCGAGGAGTAGGCCGCGAGGTGCACGACGATCCCCGGCGCCGTGTCGCGCATCAGCTCGAACGTCTGCTCCTTGACGCTGAGGTCGCAGGCCACCGTCCCCGGCTTCGTCTCCGGTCCCCGCACCACTTCGATCACAGGGGTGTCCGGGAACGCCGCGCGCAGCATGGGGGCAATGATCTTGCCGACGAAACCTGCGCTGCCGGTCAGGAGGATGGGGCGATCTGTCATCAACTCAGCGGTTACGTTCCGAGGGTCAGGTCGAGGCCGTCAAGAGGGTCAGTGTCTCACTGCACTATTCTGAACGGCCATGCCAGCAGCGAGGTGCCGGTGCGGGTGTCTCTTGCACCGCCTGCGGGATGGCCGCAACATCGCGTCGCCTTGGCCCTGCGCAGGCGGCACCGTCCCGCGCACCCGTCGGCTGCGGCTGTCGGGCCGCCGGCACGGAAGCGAGCCGCGCAGCGCGGGCGGACCCGCCGTCGCCGCCGCTCCATGGAAAATCCGTCAGTGGCCGCAGGGCCTTGCGCAGCCGTTTGACGCGGTTGTGGGCGAAGAGTAGTTCAACCGTTCTAAACTGAAGATGGTGGCGTCCCCTATGTCTGCAGAGATTGCCGTGCGGCTCGACGCATCCGACGATGTCGTCACCGCGACGCGTCCCCTCGAGGCCGGCCAGGTGGTCGAGGGCGTGACGACGCGCGCGCTGATCCCGCGTGGCCACAAGATCGCGACGCGGCTCATTCATCAGGGCGAGCCGGTCCGCAAGTACGCCCAGGTCATCGGCTACGCCAAGACCGATATCCAGCCCGGCGAGCACGTCCACGACCACAACCTCGAATTCCGCGCGACGGACGTCGAGTACAGGTTCGGCACCAACCTGCGCCCGGCGCCGGTGCCGGCGGTGCGGGACACGTTCATGGGCTACCGCCGCGCCACCGGGCGTGTCGGCACGCGCAACTACATCGGCCTCCTGACGAGCGTGAACTGCTCGGCGACGGCCGCGCACAAGATCGCCGCCCACTTCACGCCCGAGAAGCTCGCCGCCTATCCGAACGTCGACGGTGTCGTCGCCTTCGCGCACGGCACGGGCTGCGGCATGGCCGGCTCCGGCGAGGGCTTCGCGGCGCTGCAGCGCGTGATGTGGGGCTATGCGCGCCATCCGAACCTCGGCGGCGTGATCATGGTCGGCCTCGGCTGCGAGATGAACCAGATCGACTGGCTGCTGGAGGCTTACGGCCTGAAGCAGGGGCCGACCTTCGCGACGATGAACATCCAGGACGTCGCCGGCCTGCGCCGGACGGTCGACATGGGCATCGCCAAGGTCGAGGCGATGCTGCCGCTCGTCAACGACATCAAGCGCGAGCCGGTCCCGGCGTCGGAGCTGATGGTGGCGCTTCAGTGCGGCGGCTCGGACGCGTGGTCCGGCATCACCGCCAACCCGGCGCTCGGCTACGCCTGCGACCTGCTGGTCGGCCAGGGCGGCACCGGCGTGCTGGCGGAGACGCCGGAGATCTACGGCGCCGAGCACCTCCTCGCCGAGCGTGCCGCCTCCCAGCCGGTCGGCGACAAGCTCATCGAGCGGATCCGCTGGTGGGAGGACTACGTCGCCCGCAACAAGGGCTCGATGGACAACAACCCCTCGCCCGGCAACAAGCGCGGCGGCCTGACGACCATCCTCGAGAAGTCGCTCGGCGCGGCGGCGAAGGGCGGCACCACGCCGCTGACCGGCGTCTACGAGTACGCCGAGCCGGTGACGACGCCGGGCTTCGCCTTCATGGATTCGCCCGGCTACGACCCGGCGTCCGTGACGGGCCAGATCGCGTCCGGCTGCAACGTGGTGGTCTTCACCACGGGGCGCGGCTCCGCGTTCGGCTCCAAGCCGGCGCCGACGATCAAGGTCGCGACCACCTCCGAGCTCGCGAAGAAGATGGACGAGGACATGGACGTCGACGCGGGCGTCATCCTGTCCGGCGAAGCGTCGGTCGAGGACGTCGGCCGGTACATCTACGAGCGCATCCTGGCGGTGGCGTCGGGCGAGGCGACGAAGTCCGAGTCGCAGGGCCTCGGCGACCACGAGTTCGTGCCCTGGCAGATCGGCGCGACGATGTGACGACGCGGCAGACGGGCGGCGCGCGCAATGCGTGCGGCCCGGATGCCTGACAGGCCCGGCCGTCGCCGTCCGGTCGAGGCGTCGCCGGGATGCGGTCAGTCGCTGCGTGCGGTTGACCCGTCGGCACGCAAGCTGCTCTAGGAATGAGACAAACGAACGACCAGCGTGCGGCCGTGCCATCGGCCCTGCCGCAGGGCGCGGCACCAGAGGAGTACATGCGTCAGCTCGTCCTACACGTCGGCTCGATCAAGACCGGGTCGACCTCGGCGCAAACGACCTTCGCCGCCTCGCGCGAACGGCTCGCCGCCCACGGTGTCCACTACGCCTCCATCAGCCGCAACCATGGCGCGGTCAGCCGCGTCATCCGGGCGACGCGCCGCAACGGCTTCCCCGGCGAGGCGGACCTCGCCGGCGTCCGCGCGCAGGAGGCGTCGGACTTCACTCTGATGGAGCGCGCCGCGGCGGAAGCGGCGACCGTCAAGTCCGGCACGTACATGTTCTCCAGCGAGGCGCTGCTGACGCACTCCGCTCGCAACGTCGCGCTGCTGAAGTCCATCGTCGACCGCCTGTTCCCGGACTTTGCGGTCAGCGTGCTGGTCTATATCCGCCACCCGCTGAGCTACACGATCTCCCGCGGACAAAACGAGATCAAGCTCGGCACCGACACCACCGCCTTGATCGAGGAGCGCGGCTACGACGGGGAGCTGCGCGTCGGCGTCGAGCGTTACGCCGAGGTGTTCGGCCGGGACGCTATGATCGTGCGGTCCTACGACGCGGTGATCGCGGACGGCCGCAGCGTCCAGGAGGACATGCTGGAGGCGATCGGCCATCCCGGGGCCGCGGAGGGTCTCGTCATCGAGCGCTCCAACGAGTCGATCTCCATGAACGCGGCGCTGGTGGCCGATATCGTCAACCCGGCGCTGGCCGAGCGCGGCATCCGCGTCGACGCCAATGTCCGCCGCGCCAAGAAGCAGCTCCTCAGCGAGATCGCCGGCCCGCGCTTCGCCTTCTCGCGCGCGGCCCTCGACGCCGTGCGCGGGCCCTGCCGCACCGAGGCCGCGTGGTTCGCCGAGGCGTACGGCCTCGCGCTGTCGGAGCCGAAGGTCGTGGTCCGCGAAGACATCGCCGACAAGCTGATGCCTGCCGACGAGATCGCCGACCATGCCGACCGCGTTCTGGAGCGGATTTCGGCGGTCCGGCAGGCGGTCGCGAAGCGTAAGGCCAAAAAGGCACGGGGCCGCAAGCCGCGACGGGAACAGAAAAAAGAGCCGGATCCGTCGGGAAATTTCTTCGCGAAATTGATCAAACGATTTAGGTTTAGCCGCTGAGCAGCAACGAACCACCATTTTCGGCGGGAAATCTGTCGAACAATGGTCAATCGAGACCGCGGAACGCGGCGAAGCAGGTGAGGGCGGCCATGGCAACGAAGGCGAAGAAAGACCAGATCGAACTCTACCAGGACAAGGCGGGCGAATGGCGCTGGCGCATGGTCGACGAGACCGGCGCCGTGGTCGGCGCGGCGAGCGAAGGCTACAAGGACAAGGCCGACTGCGAGAAGAACGCCAAGCGCGGCAAGAACGCCAAGGACAAGTGGGAGTTCTACGAGGACAAGGGCGGCCACTGGCGGTGGCGGCGCCTCGCCTCCAACGGTCAGATCGTCGGCGCTGCACCCAGCGGGTTCAAGTCGCGCGAGGACGCCGAGGCCAACGCCGGCCGCCAGGGCTTCACCGGCTGACGCAGCGCGGACCGACCCAGCCTTGATCTCGACCCGACTGACAGGGCGCCTCGGCATCGAGGCGCCGATCCTGTGCGCCCCGATGGCCTTCGCCACCGGCGGACGCCTCGCCGCGGCCGTGACCGAGGCCGGCGGCCTCGGCCTCATCGGCGGCGGCTACGCCGACCCGGCCTTCGTGGAGGCCGAGTTCCGCTCCGCCGGCAACACCCGCGTCGGCTGCGGCTTCATCACATGGCGGCTCGACACCGACGACCGCGCCCTGCATGCGGCGCTGGCGCACCGGCCGGCCGCGATGATGCTCTCCTTCGGCGATCCGCGCCCCTACGTCGCCGCGGTGCGGGAGGCGGGCGCGCTCCTCATCTGCCAGGTGCAGACGCGTGCGGGGGCGGTGATCGCCGCGGAGGCGGGGGCCGACATCGTCGTGGCGCAGGGCTCCGAAGCGGGTGGCCACGGCGCCGTTCGCGGGACGATGACCCTGGTGCCCGAGGTGCGCGACACCCTGGGGACGGAGATGCTTCTCCTCGCCGCGGGCGGCATCGCCGACGGGCGGGGCCTCGCCGCGGCGCTGGCGCTGGGCGCCGACGGCGTGCTGATGGGCTCGCGCTTCTGGGCGAGCGCCGAGGCGCTGTCGCACCCGCGCCACCACGCCGCAGCGATAGCGGCGAGCGGCGACGACACGATCCGCCAGCGCGCGACCGACATCGCCCGCGGCTACGAGTGGCCGTCGCAATACACCGCCCGTGTCCTCAACAACGCGTTCGTCTCCCGCTGGGAGGGACGGCCGGACGAGCATCGCGCCGCCGCGTCCGCCGAACGGGAAGCCTACGGGGCCGCCCTCGCGGCCGGCGACCCCGAGGCGGTCGGCGTCTTCGTCGGCGAGGCGGCAGGGCTCATCTCGGACGCGCCGACGGCCGGGGAGATCGTCCGCCGCACCGTCGCCGAGGCCGAGGCGATCCTGCGCCGCGGCCCCACCCTCGTGACCTGACCCCGGGCGCGACCGCTACAGCGGTTCGCGCGCGGTGCCGATGCCGATGGGCTGCCGGTCGCGCGATTCGATGCGCGACCGGGCGAGCGCCAGTGCGCGCTCGGCTTCGCCCCGCCCGACGGACTCCGGCAGCCGCTCCGCCGCGGCGGTCGCCAGCCGGTCGAGCTCGCCGGTGACCGCCGCCAGCATCGACGGCGTCGCGGCGACGATCGCGAGGTCGGTCAGCACGCCGATGGCGTGCAGCGTCACGCTCCGGTCCGCGGCGATGTGCTGGCGCATGTCGCCGAAGGAGCGGGTCAGCATCGTCTCGAAGGTGGCGCGGGTATAGAGGATGCGCCCCTCCGCGTCCGCCGGCTGCCACGGCTCGCGGTTGGCGAACGCCGAGAGGCCGGCGCGCAGCCAGTCGAGGCACAGGATCGCGGTGTTGGGATCGTTGACGCCCGGCGACAGCGCACGGATCAGCACCTCGACGAGCTGGTCGGAGAGGAACATCACGTCCTGCATCTCCGTCCGGTTCGAGCCGAGGCTGACGTGCGCCCTGAGGCTCTCCATCCACGCTTCGTCCTGCTCGGGGTGGATGGTGAGGAGCGGCTCGTCCACCGTCATGAAGTCGCCCGGCGCGCGGTGGATGACGATCTGCCCCTCCGCCTCGTCGGCGAGCGCGGCGAGGCCGGCGATGTCGATCTGCTGCAGGTAACCCGCCATGTCGGCCCGCAGGGTGGAGCCGCTGTCCGGCGGGTTCTTGCGCCAGGCCGAGACGTCCACCGTCACGTTCTCCCGGCGCCAGGCCGCCTCCTCGTCGAGCGTGCGCAGGATGCTCTCGCGCAGCTTCATGCCGATCCGGGCGACGAGGTTCATGATGTTGATGCTCTCGGGCACGTGGTGGATGTAGCCGATGAGCGCGCCCACCGAGACGAGCGTCAGCGCGAGCGCGAAAAGGACCGAGAGCTGGGGCACGAACGCCCCCGCGTCGCCGTCGAAGGTCTGGTTCTGGGCGTGGACCGTCGACAGCACGGTGATGCAGTAGACGAAGGTCGAGACCAGCACGCCGAGCACCACCTGGTTCACCCGGTCGCCCATGAAGTTGCCGATCAGCCGCGGCCCGTAGTTCGAGCTCGCGAAGTTCACCGCGACGATGGTGATCGAGAAGGCGACGCCCGCGACGCCAAGGGTCGCGCCGGCGAGGGTGGTGAGGATGGCGCGCGCTCCGTCCACCCCGGTCGGCCGCAGGAACGGCACGGCCTGCATCCAGCCGGGGCCGAGCGCCTGGTCGATGAAGGGGAGCAGCAGGCCGAGGGCGAAGGCGACGGCGGTCAGGAGGGACGGCCAGAACCAGTAGTTCTGGCGCAGTTCGGCGAGGTTGCGGAAGATCAGCGCGCGCATTGTGCAGTCCAGTTCATCCAGTGCGAACGCCCGGTCGCGGCCATCGGTTGCCGCGGGCCTGGGTCGCGTCCCGAGCGGGATTGCTTGCCGTTGTTGTAAAGCGCGCTGGCATGACATCCCTAGTCGCGGCATAACACCCTCCAAAAAATGGGGGCGCCAATGATTACGGTTCTGGGTCGGGCCACGTCGGCCAACGTGCAGCGTGTGATGTGGACCATCGCCGAGCTCGGCATCGAGTATAAGCGCGTCGACGTCGGCGGTGCCTTCGGTGGCAACGACACGCCCGAGTATCTCGCCAAGAACCCGCACGGCCTCGTGCCGACGATCGAGACCGACGACGGCCGCGTGATGTGGGAATCGGCGGCGATCGTGCGCTGGCTGGCCCTGCACGACCCCGAGCGCCGGCTGTGGCCGACCAGCGGGCAGGAGGAGCTTTCGGCCGACATGTGGGCCGAGTGGGCCGCCCGCTACATCGAGAACCCGCTGCTGCAGATGTTCATCGCGCTGGTGCGCACCCGCACGGCGGACCGCGACTGGGGCAAGATCCGCGAGATCGGCTCGAGGATCCACAAGGGCCTTGCCGCCGCCGAGCCGTTCCTCGCCGAGCGTCCGTTCCTCGCCGGCGACCGGCTCTCCATCGCCGACATCAACTTCGGCCTGCTGCTCTACCGCTACTACGAGATGGAGATCGAGCGGCCCGACCTTCCGGCCGTCGCCGCCTACTATCAGCGCCTCACCGAGCGCCCGGCCTACGCCGAGCACGTGATGATCGACTTCTCCTTCGCCAGGCCGCCGGAATGAGCAGCGGCCTGCAGGAGACGACGCCGGTCCTGCGCTTCTATGACGAACCGGCGACGCGGGCCTTCTACGTCGAATGGCTCGACTTCCACGTGACGTTCGAGCACCGCTTCGAGGAGGGATTGCCCCTCTACATGGGCATCGCGCGCGGCGACGCGGTGATGCACCTCAGCCAGCACCACGGCGACGCGACGCCGGGAACGCACATCCGCGTGCGCACCGACGACGTGCACGCGCTCCATGCCGAGCTCGCGGCGAGGCCCTACGGCTTCGCGCGGCCCGGTCCGCCGCAGATGCAGCCCTGGGGCTATCTCGAGCTGTCCGTGACGGATCCGGCCGGCAACCGTCTCACCTTCTGGACCAACCCCGACTATCTGCCCGTTGCGGCCTAGTCGCTCCAACCCATCAGGACTCCCATGCGACTCTCCGGAAAACGCTGCCTTTGCACCGCCTCCGCTCAGGGCATCGGCCGCGCCACGGTCGAGGCCTTCGCGCGCGAAGGGGCTACCGTGTTCGCCACCGACCGCAACGCCGAGGGGCTGAAGGGCCTGCCGGACGGCGTCGAGACCTTCGCGCTGGACGTCATGGACCGGGCCCAGCTCGAGGAGGCGGTCGCGCGCGTCCAGCCGGACATCCTGTTCAACTGCGCCGGCGTGGTGCACGCTGGAACGATCCTCGAGGCGACGGACGACGACTTCGACTTCGCCTTCGACCTCAACGTGAAGTCCATCTTCTGGGCGATGCGCGCGGCGATCCCGGGCATGATCGAGCGCGGCGGCGGCACCATCGTCAACATCGCGTCGGCGGCCTCGTCGATCATCGGCGTGCCGAACCGCTGCGTCTACGGCGCGTCGAAGGCCGGCATCATCGGCCTCACCAAGTCGGTCGCGGTGGACTTCGTGACGAAGGGCATCCGCGTCAACGCGATCTGCCCGGGCACGGTGGATTCCCCGTCGCTGCACGAGCGGCTGCGGGCGACGGGCGACTACGAGGGGGCGATGAAGTCGTTCATCGCGCGCCAGCCGATGGGCCGCATTGCCAGGGCCGAGGAGATCGCGGCCATGGCGCTCTACCTCGCGTCCGACGAGTCGGCCTTCGTGACCGGCCAGGCGATGGTGATCGACGGCGGCTGGACCGCGTCCTGAGGCCTGCTTCCTGAGCGCCGCCGGCCCGGCATAGCGTCCGCCGGACCGCGGACGCCGGTCGAATGCGCACGCCGCCGCCGCCGGCGTCCGGCGACGGCGCTTCCAGAGTCGCGGTTTCAACCATGGCGCGTAGTACAACCCGGACGCGACATAACGCATGCGCATCTCTGTCATTTTACGCTGTGGCAAGGTAAGACCGCGGTAAGGCGCGCCTCGAAGCGTGCCAGCCCGTTCGGAGGAGGACGCGTCCTTGAAACTACTGCGCTATGGACTGCCGGGATTTGAGAAACCCGGCCTGATGCACGCCGACGGCACGGTGCGCGACCTGTCGGATCACATCGCCGATATCTCCGCAGCCACCCTGTCGCCCCTGATGCTGGAGCAGCTCCGCGGGCTCGACATCGAAGGGCTGCCGATGGTGGAGAAGCCCGGCCGCATCGGCGCGTGCATCGGCCATCCCGGCAAGTGCATCTGCATTGGTCTCAACTACTCGGACCACGCGGCCGAGACGGGCGCCACGCCTCCGAACCAGCCGATCATCTTCGCCAAGGCGGTGACCGCGATCTGCGGTCCATACGACGACGTCGAGATGCCGCGCGGCTCCGACGCGCTCGACTGGGAGGTCGAGCTCGCGGTCGTGATGGGCGACACGGCGAAATACGTGTCCGAGGAGGACGCGCTGAACTACGTCGCCGGCTACGCCGTCATGAACGACGTCTCCGAGCGCACCTTCCAGACGAAGCTCGAGGGCCAGTGGACCAAGGGCAAGAGCCACGACACGTTCGGCCCCATCGGCCCCTGGCTCGTCACCACCGACGAACTGCCGGACCCGCACAACCTCGACATGTGGCTCGACGTGAACGGCGAGCGGCGCCAGACCGGCAATACCAACACGCTGATCTTCAACGTCCCGCAGGTGATCTCCTACCTGTCGCGCTTCATGACCCTGAAGCCGGGCGACATCATCTCCACCGGTACGCCTCCGGGCGTGGCCATGGGCATGAAGCCGCCGCAGTGGCTGAAGGAAGGCGACGTGATGACCCTCGGAATCGACGGCCTCGGCGAGCAGAAGCAGACGGTGGTTGCGGCGTGAAACCAGAGATCCTCATCATTTCCCCGATGCAGCAGTCGGTCCACGACGCGCTGGAAGACGGCTTCATCGTTCACCGGCTGCATGACGCGGCGGACAAGGACAAGCTCCTCGCCGACGTCGGCCCGTCGATCCGCGGGGCGATCACCAACGGCGGCATCGGCGTCAGGAACGACGTGCTGGACCGGCTGCCGAAGCTGGAGATGATCTCCTCCTTCGGTGTCGGCTACGACGGCATCGACATCGACTACTGCAAGTCGCGCGGCATCAAGGTGACCTACACGCCGAACGTCCTCAACGACGCGATGGCGGAGATCACGCTGGGCCTGATGATCGCGCTCGCGCGGCACCTGCCGCAGGCCGACCGCTACACCCGCGAGGGCAAGTGGGCCGGCTCCGGTCCCTACGGGCTGACGGCGGAGCTGACGGGCAAGACGGTCGGCATCGCCGGTCTCGGGCGCGTCGGCAAGGAGATCGCCCAGCGCTGCCAGGCGTTCAAGATGCAGGTCGTCTACTTCGGCCGCACCAGGCAGGACTTCGTCCCGTACCCGCACTACGGCTCGCTCGTCGAGATGGCGCGGGACGTCGACTGGCTCGTCAACGTGATGCCCGGCGGCGCGGCGACCTCGAAGCTGTTCAACGCCGAGATCTTCGACGCGCTGGGGCCGGAAGGCTTCTTCGTCAACGTCGGCCGCGGCACGACGGCGGACGAGGCGGCGCTCATCGAGGCGCTGCAGCAGAAGCGGATCGCAGGTGCCGCGCTCGACGTGTTCGAGAAGGAGCCGTCGGTGCCCGAGGCTCTCCTGAAGCTCGACAACGTCGTGCTGTCGCCGCACCAGGGCTCGGCCACGACGAAGACGCGCTGGATGATGGGCGACCTCGTCACCCGCAACCTGAAGGCCTGGTTCGACGGCAAGCCGGTCCTGACGCCGCTCACCTGACGGCGGCCTGATCAACCGGGCGGCGGCAGGCCCCGCCCGGTCGACGTTCTCCTCGGGCGTGCCGCCGGCCTATCTCGGCTTGGCCTCGCGGTCGAGCTGCTCGCCGCTCCTGGCGACGTTGCCGACCGTGCCCATCGCTTTCTCGGTGGCGTTGCCGACCGCGTCGCCCGTCTTCTCGAAGGCGGAGCCGACCGCGTTGCCGGTCTCCTTCAACACGCCTTCGTCGTGCTTGGTCTGGGTCTTATCGACCTTGATCCGGTCGCTGGATTCCTGCGCGAGCGCGGCGCCCGACAACAGACAGACGACCGCCGCCGCAGACATGACATGCTTCAGCATGTTCGCTCCCTCCGCGTCTATCGTGGAGGTGCAAACGACGGTTCGCGGATCCTGTTCCCACCGTCCGCGGATTATTTGCGCTGCGGCGCGCCGGCCTGACTACGCCGTGTGCGCATCCGGCGTGTCCGGGCCGACGTGGGTCCCGCAGCTCATGCAGAACGGGAAGAAGACGAGGCGCCGTGTCCCGCAGCTCGGGCACGGCTCGTAGAGCTTCAGGCCGCAATGGATGCAGAAGTTGACCGGTGCCCCGTCGGTGGTGCGCAGGGTGTTGTCGCAGGAGGGGCAGGTCCCCTTCTCGACCTTGATCACCGCCTCGTCGTAGGCGATGGCGCGGCGCCGCTCGTCCTCCGAGCGCTCGACGATCTCGGCCCGCCGCTCGCGGTGCCGCCGCGCCGCGCGCACCAGCCAGGCCCCGAGCACGAGCGTCATGACGACGCCGACGCCGTAGTGGATGTACCCGCCGTAGCTCGGCAGGTACGGCACCAGCTCGACGAAGAAGGCGAACGCGGCGAAGAGGACGAAGCCGCGCCACAGCGGCCAGCGCGGCGAGGCGCGGCGCGTGCGAAGCGCCCAGAGCGCGATGACGAGGAGCGGCAGCGTCAGCGCGAGCCGCATTCCGAAGACGCGGGCCTGACGCACGAAGATCGCGCGCTCGAAGGGCCCGTGCGCGGCGGCGAGCAGGGCGGAGCGCTGGTCCGTCAGCGCGCCGAGGCGGGAGCGGGCGTCGGCCAGCTCGGCGTTCGTGGCGTCGAGGTCGGCGCGCACCTGGCGCTCGGTGCGGCGGATCTCCTCCAGGCGGCGGGTGCGCACCACGACGTCCTGCTCCGGCACGCCGTCCCCGGTCGCCCGCCGCGCCTCGATCCAGGCGCGGAAGGTCTCGCGTTCGGCCGCCGAGTCCGCCTCGGCCGCCTGCAGCTTCAGCGCGCCGGCCTCGGACTGCGTGGAGAGCTCCTGCAGCCGCTGGCGGAGCTCTGCCTCGTCCGCCTGAAGCTTCGCCGAAGCGTCGGCGTCAACGAACTCCTCGAGCTGCGGCGGCCTCTCCACCTGCGGCAGGTCGGCGATGACGAGGCTGCCGAGCGATGTGAGGAAGAAGGCGAGCGCCAGCGACACGGCCCATTTGCCGAGCGCGAACAGCGTTTCGATCCGGAACAGACGACGCATACGAGAACTCCTGCCGGACGACCCGGCCGCGCCCTCATATAGTGTGCCGCGCCGGGGTCCGGCGCGGCGCCGCGGTCAGGTGGCCGGCACCTGGATGTCGTCCTCGAGGAAGTAGCGCACGTTGTCCTCGAAGGAGTCGTCCGTGGTGAGGCCCAGCGCCAGCGCCTTCTGCGGGTTGATGTGCGGCCGCCAGCCCATCACGATGGACAGGATCACCGGGTCAGGCTCCCACTTGATGCGGTTCACCGGCTCGTCGCCCGCCACCTTGCGCATCGCCTCGACCATCTCGCCGATGGTGGCGACGCGGCCCGGCAGCGCGAAGGCGCGGTTCTCGCCGAACTTCTCGGCCGGGATCTCGGCGCACTTGATGAGGTTTTCGACCACCTTGCGCGGCGACAGGTACCACACCGCATAGTCCGGCTGGACCGGGCACACCGCCGTCTGCCCCTGCAGCGGCTCGCGGAAGATCGAGGACATGAAGGACGAGGCCGCCGCGTTGGGCTTGCCCGGACGGATGGTGATGGTCGGCAGGCGCGGCGCGCGGCCGTCGATGAAGCCCTTGCGGGAGTAGTCGGTGCAGAGGAGCTCGCCGATCGCCTTCTGGGCGCCGTAGGAGGTCTGCGGGTTGAGGGTCGTCCAGTCCTCGATCTGGTCGGGGATCTCGCCGCCGTAGACCGCGCAGGACGAGGAGAACACCACGACCGGCTTGGTGCCGAGCGCGCGCGCCGCCTCGAAGACGTTGAGCGTGCCGGCGAGATTGACGCGCATGCCGGTGTCGAACTCCGCCTCGGCCTGGCCGGAGACGATCGCGGCGAGGTGGAAGACGACGTCCGGCTGGCACTGGAACAGCGCGTCGCACTTCGCCTTGTCGGAGATGTCGACGGCGTGGTGCGAGACGCCGAAGGGGGCGACCACGGTCGGCGGCGCGGTGATGTCGGCGAGCTCGAGGTGGGTGATCTGCTTGCCGTTCAGCGTGCCTTTCTCGGCCAGCGCCTTGGCGATCTTCTGGCCGATGAAGCCACCGCCGCCGATGATGAGTACGCGCATGGGTCCTCCTTCCCTAGTCTTCTATGCCTGGCGCTCAGAACAGCGCATCGGCAAGCAGCTTCGCGCCGACGAGCGCGAGAAGCCAGTGGATGATCACGTAGAAGCGTTCGACCGCGATCCGTCTGACGATTTTGGAGCCGATCCAGGTCATGAACAGGGCCCACGGTGCCGCGGCGAGCGCGATGGTGAGATTGTGCGAGGTGAGCTGGCCGAGGGCGATGAAGCCCGGCAGCTTCATGAGGTTGAGGGCCGCGAAGAAGATCACGCTGGTACCGATGAAGACGTCGCGCGGCAGGCGCTGGGGCAGCATGTAGATCTGAAACGGCGGCCCGCCCTGATGCAGGATCGTCGAGGTGAAGCCGGAGACCGCGCCGAGGAAGACACCCACCGCGGGGTGCGCGACCTTCGCCGGCGCCTTGCTGAAGACGAGACCGCGCAGCGCGAACGAGAAGGTCACCGCGCCGAGGATGAAGAGGAGCAGCCGCTCCGGCATGATCGCGAAGGAGACGAAGCCGACGAGGATCCCGATGAGCGCCCCCGGCAGCAGGATCTTGAGATTCCACCAGTCCCACTTGCCGCGATAGATCCAGACGGTCAGCGTATCCTGGGTGATCAGGATGGGCAGCATCAGCCCGGCGGCCGCCGCCGGCGGCATGACGAGGAGCAGCATCGGCATGGCCATCATGCCGAGCCCGGCGAGACCGCCCTTCGATAGGCCCAGCAGCGCGACGGCGAGGGCGAAGACGGCGATGGTCGTTGCGTCGAGAGTCAATGGAGTTCCGAAGGCGGGGCCGAACGTCGGACGGCGCCGGCTCGGCTGTGGTGTGCCCAGTTGCGCGCGGCGTCAATGCCGCTGACGGCCCGCCGGGCGGAAAAAGACGCAGGAGCATGCTCCCCCGCCGGTGCCGCGGCCGGCCCGGCGGTCAGCGATCGGGCGGCCTGTAGGTCACGATGACGGAGCTCCCTGCGAGCGCCGGCGGCAGCGGCGGGGAGGTGACGATGCGGGCGTAGACGCTGTCGGCGCTGGTGAGCTGCGAGGCGGGGAGGCCGATGGCCGACTCGGCCCGGCCGATCCGTCCGACGCTCTGCACCGTCCCCTCGACCGAGCCGTCCGCGTAGGGAAGGTCCACGGTCACGCGCGTTCCGACATTGGGTGCCTGGCCGCGGGCGAACGTCGCCTGCACGTAGCCCTTCGCCGAGCGGCGGTAGAGGAGGGCGATGTCCTCGCCCAGGTGCACCAGCTCGCCGCCCTGGGCGAGGACGCGCGCGAGGTAGCAGTCGCAGGGGCTGACGATGTCGAGCGGCTCGGCCTCCTCGCCGCCGCCGGACACCGTCAGGATCGTCTGGCCCTTGGCGAAGGACTGGCCGGGGTCGCCGGCCCATTCGAGCACCAGCGTCGTCGCATTGGACTTGAGCGGGATGCTCTCGACCGCGACGGCGGCCGCCTCGGCCTCGATCGGCGGCGCTTCGGCGAGGACCGGCGGCGGCGCGGGCGCAACGGGCGCCTCTTGGCGCATGGCGAAGATCGCGAGCACGGAGATCAGCGCGATCACCGCCGCGTTGAACGGCAGCGACATCAGCGCGCCGATGAGGCTGAAGCCGGCGCGGCGGCGCGCGGGCGGCGGCGGGCCGGCGGGCGCGGCATCGGCCCGGTCGGCGGCGCCCGGCGGGCGCGGCGCGGTGAATGGGCGGCCCGAGGTCGAGGCGTGGAACAGGGCGCGCAGGACCTGGCGCTGGATCTCGGTCGGATCGCGGAAGCGCCAGCCGGTGCGCTGCGAGGTCCGGTTCACCACCTCGGCCATCAGGTCGAGGTTCACCGCGTAGTCGCCGAGGTCGATCTCGAGCTCCAGCACCTCGATGTCGCCGACCCGGTAGAGCTGCTCGTCGGAGCGGATCGAGATGCCGAGGGCGGACCAGTCGACGAGGTCGAACAGGCGGTCGCCGATGATCACGCTGCCGCCACCCTCGATGCGTTGGGCACGGCGGTTGTGCTCGCCTGCGGCCTGCTCGGAGAAGGCGGTGGCAGGGGCGGGCGCGTCGATGGTGCCGGTGCCGGGGTAGCCGCTGCGGCGCGAGGCGGGGGGCGGCGGGACCGCCCGTTCCCGGCGGTCCGCACGGGCGCTCGGGCGCGGGGCAGTGCCGCCGCGCCGCAGCCGGTCGTGGCGCGGCGGGGGCGGGGCGCCACGGTCACGGATGCCGCCCGCCGGATCGCCCTCTTCCGCGTGCGGGTCGTCGAGCGGTTCGGCGCTCGCGGTGCGGGGCGTGTCTTCGGCGCGGTCCGGCGTCTCCGTCCAGCGCCGCGGGTCCGGCACCCACTCGGCATCGACCGGCTCGTTCCGCGACGTCGCGGCCACGACCGTCTCGGCAAGTGCGGGCCCCTCCGGCGCATCGTCGACCGGCTCGGGGTCCGTCGCGGTCCCGGGGGCCTCGGGCGGCCCGCCGTCGCGCGCGCCCGGACATGCATCGAACGCCGGGGCGCCGGGGGCCTCGCCGGACGCATCCGCTGCGACCGTCGAGGGCGCCGCCGACCCGCCCGCCGCCTCGCCGTCCCGTTCCGGCGTGACCGCAGCGCCGGGCGCCTCGTCGGCCAGCCCAGTCGCGACGACCGGGTCGACCGACGTGCCGTCGTCTTCTTCACTGCCTGTCCGCGGGGGCGCGGGCGTTGCGGGGTCATCGCCAAGCGACCCGTCCTGGGGCTCGGTCCCGGCCGGCGCGGCTGCGTCGTCGGGCCCGCTCCGGCGCGGGGGCTCGGCGTCCGCCTCAGCGGCGGCCGCTGTATCGGCGAAGTCGTGCGGTTCGCCATCGGGCAGCGGCGCTTCGGCTGCGCTCTCGCCGGCCGGGGCCGTCGCGTCACCGGCGGTGTCGAGGCGGGTGGCAGCGCTCGGCGCAGTCTCGACGGCCGACGCCCCGTCCGCCGGGGTCTCGGCGGATGCCGGGTGCTCGTCGGCCTCGGTTTCGGTGCCGACCGTTTCAGCGGTCCGGTCTCGCTCGTCGGACGGGGCGCCGCCCGTCCCGTCGGACGCGAGCCGTGCCTCGTGTTCAGGCGGCGAGCCCGCCGTATCGGACGCGGGAGCCTTCGAGGGGGCGTCGCCGGGCGGCGGAACCGGGAGCTCTTCCGCCGGCGGCCCTTCCTCGAGCAAGGACTGGGCAGCGGGTTCGGCCTTCGAACCCGCCTCGGCCGCCTCGGCCGCAGTTGGCGGGGCATCCGCGTCGGACGGGCGGTAGCCGAGGAGGCGTTGCCTCAGGCTCACGCGCCCCTTCGGCGGCTCCTCCGGATCGGGGCTCGTGTCGGCCACCGGCGGGGCCGCGTCGGGCACGCTGGCGGCTGCGGATGCCGGATCCTCCCGCGAAGCCGGATCGTCCACGACGGGCGTGTCGTCCGGCAGGGCCGGGGCCGCCGAAGGCGGGATCTCGTCCTGTCCGCCCGGCGCGAGGGGCACAGGTGCGTCCCCGGAGACGGTGGATGTGGGCGTGGGGGATGCCTGGGGCGTGGGCCCGGCCCGCGTCAGCTCCGGTTCGCCGGGCGACCGCGCGCTCTCGGATGGGTCCCCGTCCCGGGTCTCTCCCTCGCTCTCGGGCTGGAGCCCGGCTCCCGGGGGCGCTGACGCATCGGCGCCACCCGCGACACGTTCCGCGTCCGCGGCCGGGCGCTGCGGCTTCTCCGCGACGGTGATCTCCGGCGGGTCCAGCCGTCCGTAGCTGACGGACCAGTTGCCGTAGCCGAAGTCGTAGCTCGCGCCCGGATCGAACGTCTCGACGGGCTGCGCCGCACGCCCCCGACGACGCCGCCGCTCACCTTCGGAGCCATCGGCCACGTCGTTGTCGTCAGCGCTCATCCCTTGTCCTCGTTGGACCCCATCGGCCGCAACCTGCGGAGCGAAAATCTACCCACACGTGCGCTTGTTAGCCCAGAACCTTCCGTCCGTCATCGGTGCGAGTGACCGTAGAGTGCCGGACGATCCTTCCGCCACCACGTCAATTTCCCGAGACCGCTCATCAAAAGTCCCGTCGCACGCCGCGGCCAGCGGCCCGTCGCCAGCCGCCCGGCCAGGGCGATCGGACCCACGACCGCCGTCGCCGCCGCTCCCTTCGCCATGTGCTCCAGCATTTCGCCGCGCCGGGGCGGCACCAGCATCATCGGCACCATGCAGCGGTGCTGGCCCGCCACGTAGCGCCGCGTCATCACAAAGCGAGCGTTGGCGCGCGAGACGGGAATGTACTCCGTCACCCGCCCTCCCGGCGACCAGACGAAGCGTCGCCCCTCCAACTGGAGCTGGCGGAAGAGGAGCACGTCCTCCGCGCCGATGGAGTCGAGCCGCAGGTCGAACGGGCCGGGGCGGTCGGTGAGGCAGCGCGCGGCGACGAACACCGAGCCCGGCAGCGGAAGATACGCGTTGCGGTCGGTCACGTCGGTCCCGTCGGGGAGGTCAAGGTCGCGCGCGTAGGTGCTGGCGATCAGCGCGGCGTCGGGCGTGGCGGGTCCGTCGATCTTCGCGAGGCGCGGGCCGAACGCCGCGTCCGCACCGGTCGCGCGCAGGGTCGCCACGCGCGCGGCGATCCATCCGGGCTCGGCCTCGCAGTCGTCGTCGAGGAAGGCGATCAGCTCGCCCTCGGCCGCCGCGATCCCGAAGTTGCGCACGCTGGCGACGCCCGGAGTGCCGGCGTGGACCGTGCGGTAGGAGAAGGGGAGCGCCGCCGCATCGACCACCGGCGCCGCGTTCGGCTCGGCCGCGTTGTCGGCCACCAGCACGTCGATCTCGCAGTCGGGCGGCACCGTGAGCCTCTCGAGGCTGGCGAGGGCACGCGCCAGCGGTTCGGGCCGGTTGCGCGTCGGGATGAAGATCGTGAGGCGCAACGCGAGGTGTCCTGACTCCTTAACTCTGCTGGAAGATAAGGTAGTTGAAGCTCTGATTGAAGGGAATGACGCCCTCGATATATTGCTCGACGAACTGGTTGACCTTGGCGATCGGGCTCTTCGGCACGAATATGATGTCGAACGGGCGCAACAACGTGTTCTCGGTGGGCGTTCCGTCCTGGGCGAAGGACTTGAGGTCGAGGAAGCGCATCATCGGCAGGTTGTTCGGGCCGCGGCGGATGAGGATCACGTTCTTCATGTAGGCCGTGTCCTTGAAGCCGCCCGCCTCGAACACCGCCTCCAGCACACCCGTCGGCCCGCGCAGCGGCAGGGCGCCCGGCTTGTCGACCTCGCCGCCCACGAAGACCAGACGGTTGGAGAAGCTCGTCGGCACGACGCCGACATCGGGGAAGCGCAGGTAGCGCGAGTAGCGGCTCTTGAGGTCCGCCTCCACCTCGCCCGCGGTGCGGTTCACCGCTTTCACCGAGCCGATCAGCCCGACATAGATGTTGCCGTCCGGAGCGACGGCCGTCGTCTGGTCCTCCTCGTCCGGGTAGAAGGGGAGGGTGACCTTCAGCTCGTCGCCGACGACGAAGCGGAGCTGGTCCTGGAACCCCTCCGCCCATGGCTGGAAGCCGCGCGGTATCGGGTACTGGCCGGCGACGGGCGTCGCGGGCGCGGCGGGGACACCGGCCGGCTGGCAGGAACCGCAGGCAGGCGCTCGGGCCGCCTCCTCGGGGGTCTTGTAGACCGGGCAGGGCGGCGCGCCGACGCACGGATCGCCCTCGCGCGCCGCGCACGCCGAGAGCAGCGTCAAGGCTGCGATTACGAGGAAGCGGCGCATCGACGGTCCCACCCAACAACCGGGCGAGCGTTGTGGCGGTATGGTTAGCAACCGGTTAACGGCCGGCTGCCCGAAGCGGCGGCGCAGGGTTTATGCCCAGCCGCGTGACGATGGCGGCGCCTCAGTAGGCGTTCTTGGACCGGAAGATCAGCGAAATGGGCGTGATCACAAGGATGTAGAGGTCGAGCCAGAAGCTCCAGTTCTCGATGTACTCGATGTCGTACCGGACGCGGCCGTGGAGCTTCTGGTTCGTGTCGGTCTCACCGCGCCAGCCGTTGACCTGGGCCCAGCCGGTGATGCCCGGCTTCACCCGGTAGCGGCGCATGTAGTTGGCGACCGCCTCCTCGAACGGCTTGCCCTCGGCCTTGGTGCCGAGCGCGTGCGGGCGCGGTCCGACGAGGCTCATGTCCCCCTTCAGCACGTTGATGAGCTGCGGCAGCTCGTCGATCGACGTGCGCCGCAGGAAGCGACCGACGCGGGTCACGCGCGGGTCGTCCCGGGTGGCCTGGCGGGCGCCCTCGCGGTCGGCCATGTCGGTGCGCATGGTGCGGAACTTGTAGATGTCGAACAGCGCGCCATTCCAGCCGCGGCGCGGCTGGCGAAAGATGATCGGCCGCCCGGTGTCGAGCCAGATGGCCGCCGCCGCCGCCAGGAGGATCGGCGACAGGACGGCGAGGAGGATCGCCGCGACGATGCGGTCCTCGACGAACTTCGCGACCGCGCTCCACCCGTCGATCGGCGAGGCGAGCGCGCGCAGCATCGGCGCGCCGGCGAGGTTCTCGTACGGCCGGTCGAAGTACTGCCAGAGCGCCGGCTCGGGCGCGTAGTAGACGGTGACGTCGTAGTAGGCGAGGCGGTTGAGGAGCTCGCTCATGCGGCCGGCCGGGGCGAGCGGGAGGGCGAGGATCACCTCGTCCACCTGGCCGAACTTCACCGCCTCCAGGAGCTTGTCCATCCCGCCCAGGTTGCGGACTCCGTTGATCACGGTGGGGACGCGGGTGGCGCGCTCGTCGTAGAAGCCGACGACCTTGTACTGCAGGTCGCCCGCGTTGCAGAGGTGCTCGATCACCGCGGCGCCCTTCGCGTCGCCGCCGTAGACGGCGATCTTCTGCTGCAGGTGCCCCTTGGCGAGGGCGCGCCGGGCGACCAGCAGCACGCCGAGCCGGCAGAGGGTCATCGTCACGCCGGCGGTCAGCATCCAAAGGACGATCCAGTCGCGCGTATAGTCCCGGGCCTGAAGGAGGAAGGCGACGGCGATGATCGCGACGCACGCGAAGATCAGCGAGCGTCCGAGCCGGACGAGAGTGTTGATGCGGAAGACGTGGGCCGGCGTCTCGTAGATCCTGCTCTGCCGCAGGAACTGCGCGAGCAGCACCGACGAGGCCACGGCGACCACCAGATGCTCGATCTGGTCATGGTGGCCGAGCATGGTGTTGGAGACGAACACCCCGCACAGGAAGAACAGCACCGGATCGGCGATCCGCAGCGCGCGGTCGATGTTCTTGACGGCCAGGATCTCGTGCCGGGCGGGCGGGCCCTTCGGTTCGGGCCGGGCGATCGTGTCCGCGGGTGCCGGGTCGGCCGGGGCCCCGGGGACGGTGTCCCCCGGCCGGTCCGCCGCGCCGGTCTCCGACCGGGTGTCGGGCGGGAGGTCGTCAGACCGGATGCTCATGGTCGTCCTGCCCGATGGGTGCCAGGAAAAAGACCGGATTTCGCCACAACGAGACGCCTTCGAATCCTACGGGTTTGCGCGGGAACGGTCCTGGCACGCGGTCCATTCGGCCGATCGCCTAGTCACTTTATCGAGTCCGTGCAAGTGCTTGTCGGTTCCAGGAGAGCCTCCACCCGGTATGCGCGACGGTGAGAAGGATGAGGAACTGCCCCAGCAACCCGTCCGGGAAGAAGAGCGTCGCCTCCATCATGTTGTTGATCAGCAGACTGAGCAGAAATGTGCCGAAAAAGACATTTCCGGCAACATACCAGCGGTCCTGCCATTTGAACGCGACGACGACGTCGCGGATCTGTTTCGCCAGGAACAGCAACACGACGGTCAGCAGGAAGATGCCGCCGTGCATCAGGATATCCAGGTAGCCGTTGTGCGACTGGTTGATGATCAGCAGCGTCTCGTAGGTGTCCGTCCAGAAGCCGATATGCTGCGACAGCGGGTGTGAGAGCGGCAGCATCGACCAGACCGCGCCCCAGCCATGGCCGAGCCAGGGGGCCTTGGCGATTTCCTTGAGGGAGGCGCTCCAGATCTCGTCGCGTCCGGTGAAGGTCGGGTCGCCGGTGGTGATCTGCGCCCAGTCGGCGCCGGTCAGGTCGAAGGCACCGGTGGCGAAGATGACAAGCCCGGCCATCACCACGAAGAACAGCGGCAGCAGCGTCGCGTAGACGAAGCCGCGGTGGCCGAGCGCGAGGACCGGGGCGGCGAACACCGTCGCGAGCAGTCCCACCGCCAGCGACGTCTTCGAGTTGGTGAGGCCGAGGAACAGGAAGCTCAGCAGCAGCAGCGCCACCGACACCCAGAAGCCGATCGGCTGGCGTGCGCCGACGAGGATCGACGAGAAGCAGGCGAGGAACATCAGCCCCGCCATGCCGGCGACGTTCTTCTGCCCGTGGATGCCGGCAAGGCCGAGCGGGGTGTAGGCGAAGCCGGGCATCGCGACCGACAGCGCGAGGTCGATCAGCAGGATCGCCGCGTACCCGAAGGCGAGGGCCGTCAGGTAGTCGCGCGGCGTGCGCAGCGCGGACGCGAGGCCGACCGCCACGATGTAGACGATGATCACCAGGATCATCCGGCGGACCGTCACGCCCGGATAGGTCGACCAGAGGGTCGTCATGGCCATCGCGGCGAACACCACGAGGAGGGGCCAGCTCCGCAGCACGATCTGGATCGCCCGCTCCCACCGCATCAGGACGAGCGGCGTGGCGAGGGCGGCGAGGGCGAGGAAGGAGACCTGCCGCTCCGCATTGCCGCCGGCGTTCTCGCCGACATCGCGCGACAGAGGGTGAAGGCCGACGAAGATGACGAAGAAGAAGCCGGCCATGAGGAGCCGGCCGCCCCAGAGGACGATCATGTCGCCGAGCGCTGTCTGCTGCGCCCGCTGCGTCGCTTGGCTTGGCGAGAGGTCGTCGAGCCAGGTCCCGGTCGTCACGCTGTCTCCCTCACCCGAGGCCACCGCTCTACCAATAGTTCATCCCCGAAGAGGTTCAATCAACCGCCAAGACCCGGTCCAGTCACGATAAATACGTTCGTATGCGGCACTTGGATGCATCCCCGCCGCAGGCGTGAGGAGGTCCCTCGACCGCCGCCGGGGCCGTCCCTGGCGGCCCGTCCGCGCGGCGCCCCGGAACCCCGGACCGAACTTGCGGTTCGGTCCGATCCGGTGCATGCAAACCAGCCGATGCCCATCGTGACATGCCCTCGATCGCGCTACGTTCCCGGCTCGGCCACGCCGGCCCGCGGCCGCGGATGAAGCGCTACGCCCTTCCCCTGATCGACCAGGTGGTCGTGGCGGCGTTCAACCTCGTCCTGCAGCTCGTGCTCGTGCGCTTCGCCAGCGCGGAGGACTACGGCACCTTCGTCCTTTGGCAGGCGCTGGTGATGGTGATGGTCGGCTTCCAGGATGCCATGATCGGCCTGCCGCTGTCGGTGCGCATCCCCTACGAGCCGGGAAGTCGGCGCCGCTTCGTGCTGGAACGCCAGGTTGCGACCTTCACCGGCCTCTTCGTCGCCGCCGCGGCGTGCCTCTTCCTCATCGGGGTCAGCCTCGCCTACGGGGCTGTCGTCTGGCTGGCGCCGGCGCAGGCGGTCTTCGCGCTGACGTTCCTGACCTACTACGCGGTCCGCTACCTCGCCCAGAGCCGCGCCAAGTTCGGCGCCGCCCTGGCGATGGACTCGGCCTACGCCGTCCTCGCCCTCGGCGCGGTCGCGGGGCTGGTCTTCGCCGACGCGGTCCGGCTCGTGCCGGTCTTCCTCGGCCTGTCGCTGCCGGCGGTGGTGGCGGCGGTGGTCGGGCTCGCGATGCTCGACCGCCCGCCGGCCATCCGCTTCCGCCGCATGCTGTCCGGCTACCGGGAGATCTGGCGCGACAGCCGCTGGACCGTCGTTGCCGTCGCCGCGTCGGAGATGCAGAACCGCGCCTTCGTCTTCATCATCAGCGCGTTCTACGGGCCGGCCGTGCTGGCGGGCATCTTCGCCGGCAACCTCGTCCTGCGGCACCTGGTGATGCTCGTCCTCGCCTGGAAGGCCTTCGCGCGTCCGTTCGTCGCGACGATGCGCAACGCGGGCGACTATCGCGGTCTCGTGCGGTTCTGCGCCGTCTCGGGCCTTGTCCTCGTTGGCGTTTATGTTGTGAACCTAGCGGTCGTTTCGGTGGCGTGGCCGCTGTTCGAAACGTACATCTACGCTGGCAAGTATGAGAACATGCTGCCCGTGGTGCGAGTGTGGACACTGATCAACGCCCTGCAGGTCCCGATGGTGATCCTCGCACTCATGCTGACGACGCTCGGCCGCTACCGTGCCGATTCCTTCGCGGTCATGATCGGCTCGGTCGTGACGCTGACCGGCGTGACCCTCCTCGCGAAGTTCGTCAGCGCCGACGCGACGCTGTTCGGCGCCGGGCTCGGCTATGTCGTGACGGCGGCCATCATGGCGTACACGGTGCGCGGCGAGCTGGCCCGGCGGCGGGCCGGCGCCCGTCTCGCAGCCGCCGCCGAGGCCGCCTAGCGTGCAAGACATGACGGCGGCCGAGACCGCCAGCAATGGCAGCTCGGCCGCGGGTCCCAATCCGCTCGCCCCCATCATCTGGCTCGCCGAGGCGTTCTGGCAGTACAAGTGGCTCGTCATGACGGTGATGGCGGCCGGCGTCGTCGCCGCCGCGACGCTCGCGGGGCGGCTGCCCAACGTCTACACGGCCGCCGGCCTGGTCGAGATCGACCCGGGGCGCGACGACATCCTGGCCCAGCGCCAGACCAACTCCGGCTACATCCCGCCCGAGACGGTGACCGAGACCGAGGTCCAGGTGATCCAGTCCTCCACCGTGCTGGAGCGGGTGGCGCAGGAGCTCGAGTCGCGGCAGCCCGGCACCGCCGCCGCCACTTCGGGCGCCACTGCGGCCGACGGCGGGGCCGCACAGGCCGAGATGGTCAGCGAGTTGCAGAAGCACCTGCGGGTTCAGCCGACCGGCCGCTCCTACGTGGTCGAGGTCAGCTTTTCGGGCCGCGATCCGCGGTTCGCGGCGGACGTCGTCAACGCCGTGATGCGCCAGTACCTCCAGCTCGACATCGACGCCCAGCGCGACCAGGCGAACGAGACGATCGCCCAGGTCTCCGAGCGGCTCGACGAGCTGCGCACCAACCTCGACGAGCGCGAGCGCGCGGTGGAGGAGTTCCGCGCGACGAACCGGATCACCGAGAGCGCGGGCACGACGATGCTGTCCGAGCAGATCGCGCAGATGAACGAGGAGCTGATCCGCGCCCAGTCGGCCCTCGCCCAGGCCCGCGCGGCGTCCGATCTGCGCGGCGCCGCGGCCGAGGCCATCCCCGAGGTGGTCGCCTCGCCGCTGATCCAGGAGCTGCGGGGGCAGGAGGCCATCCAGGAGCGTACCGTCTCCGAGCTGTCGGCGATGTACCGCCCGACGCATCCGCGCCTCATCCAGGCCGAGGAGGCGCTGCAGGCGATCCGCGGCACCATCGCCTCCGAGACGCGCAAGATCGTCGAGTCGCTGGGGACGACCGCGAACGTCCAGACCGAGCGCGTCGCCACCCTGGAGGGGCAGATCGAGGCGATGCGCGACCGCCTCAACGAGCAGCGCGAGGCGGAGATCGCGCTGCGCCGGCTGGAGCGCGAGGTCGACGCCGCCCAGCGCGTCTACGAGGTGCTCCTCAACCGCTACCGCGAGGTGCAGGGCACCGCCGGGCTGGAGCGGCCGGACGGGCGCATCGTCGCCGCGGCGGTCGCGCCGACGGCGCCGTCAGGGCCGAAGCGCATCCTGGTAGTGGCCGGCGGGGGGATCCTGTCTGGTGCGGTGGCGTTCGCGCTGGTCCTCGGCATCGCGCTGGTGGACCAGCGCCTGCGCACCCGCAGCGACGTCACCCGAACCGTCGGCATCGCGCCGCTCGCCACCGTGCCGCCGGTGCCGTCCACGAGCCGGCTCTTCTCGGGCTTTCGGGTGCGCCGCCGCAATGCCGCCTTCGCCGAGGCGATCACGCACCTGCGCGCCGCGCTCGTCCTGCGTGCGGGCGGGCGGGAGCCGACCATCGTCGCGATGACCGCGCCGGACGACGGCGTCGGCCATGCCGATCTGCTCACCGCGCTCGGCCAGGCCTGCGCGATCGCCGGCGACGTCACCGTGCTGATGGACGCCAACTTCTCGCGGCCGTCGATCCACAACCGCCTCGGCGGCCACAACGAGTTCGGCGTCTCCGACCTCGTGATGATGGGCGGCGAGGTGGACGCGGCGTTGCAGATCGACCGCTACACCCCGCTCAACTTCCTCGCGGCCGGCCGGCAGACGGACCCCTCGCTCTACCGCGCCAGCTCCATGGGCGCGCTCATCGACGCCCTCTATCACCGGTTCGACGTCGTCCTGATCAACCTGCCGCCGATCGTCGAGCGGCCGGACGCCCAGGCCCTCGCCGCGGAAGCCGAGGTGGTCGCCATCGCCGCCAAGGCGGGACTGACGAGCCGGCGCGAGCTCCTCGAGACGGTCCAGACCTTGCGGTTCGTCGGCCCCGGCCTGCCGCTCGCGACGGTTCTCATCCGCCGATAGCCTCACCGCCATCGCGCGCCGCGCCGGCCGGGTCGTTGGCGATGTCGGCGCGGAGGCCGGCGGGGAGCCGCGCGGGCCTGGCGGCGGTCGGGATCAGCGGCCCCAGGTGAGGGCGAGCGGGTTCAGCTCGCGGGCGAGCTCCAGCAGGCCGGCGCGGGTCGCCGGATGGAGCTGCGGCATCGGGTGGCGCACCACGTCCGAGCCGATCACCCCGCCCTCCATCATCACCGTCTTGCACGCCCTGAGGCCGCACTGGCGGTTCTCGTAGTTGATGAGGGGGAGGATCTCCCGGTAGAGCGCCGCCGCCTTCGCCCGGTCGCCGGCCGCGTGCGCGGCCAGCACCGGCTTCACGAGATCGGGGAGCGTGGCGGAGGTCATCGAGCCGGTGGCGCCGGCGTCGAGGTCGGCCATCAGCGTGATCCCCTCCTCGCCGTCGAAGGGGCCCACGATGGCGTCGCCGCCCTGCTCGATGAGGCCGCGCAGCTTGCCGGCGGCCTGCGGGGTCTCGATCTTGAAGTACTGGACCGCCTCGATCTCCCGGGCGAGGCGCACCAGGAAGGGCACCGTCATCTCCACGCCGGACAGCGGCGCGTCCTGGATCATGATCGGCAGGCCGATCTCGCCGACGCGGGCGAACTGCTCGTAGGTCTGCGCCTCGGTGCCCTTGAGGAGGGCCCCGTGGTAGGGCGGCATCAGCATGACCATCGCCGCGCCGAGCGACTTGGCGAGCGTCACGCGGGAGACCACGATGTCGGTCGAATAGTGCGAACAGGTGACGATGACGGGGATGCGCCCGTCCATGTGCTCCAGCGAGACCCGCATCAGCGTCTCGCGCTCCTCGTCGGTGAGGAGGAACTGCTCGGAGAAGTTGGCGAGGATGCAGACGCCGTCGGCGCCCTGGTCGACGATGCAGTCGATCACGCGGCGCATGCCTTCGACGTCGAGGGTGCCGTCGGCGTTGAAGGGGGTCGGGGCGACGGGCCAGACGCCGGTGTAGGCAGGGGCCATGGCGGATCCTCCAGGTTTGTTTCTTGCAGCGTTTATGGGCCGAGAACCTGGGCCGTCCAAGCGGGTGGCGCAACAAGAAAAGCCGCCCGGAGGCGGCTTTTCGAGTTCGTGGGCCGGGCGGGCCCGGCCGGGTAGATGTGATGGTCGCGTGCCTTAGAGGGCGCGCAGGTTCACAGCCGAGGACTTGTTGCGACGGCGATCGACTTCGATCTCGTACGAGACCTTCTGTCCTTCCGCGAGATCGCGCATGCCAGCCCGCTCGACGGCGCTGATGTGCACGAACACGTCCTGGCCGCCCTCGTCAGGCGCGATGAAGCCGTAGCCCTTGGTGCTGTTGAACCATTTGACCGAACCGGTGGCCATGGTTGTCTCCTAGATCGTCTGTTGCGGCACAGTGGTGGACTTGGGCCGCGAAGTTGAAGATGCCGCCCGGCGGTTGCCGGTGCGGGACCGATCGGCCGGAGCCGAACGGCGGTGTTGTGTGTCCGACGAGGCCGACGGCTTGCGGCGGCGCGACCGAGTCCGCTTTGCGGCCGGAACCGCATTGACGTGCTCGGCCGTCGAAGTGGGGGCATTCTCGGCGGCGAGACGCCGGCCGATCAGGCGTTCGATATCGCGCAGGAGCTTCAGCTCGTCCGGCGCGCACAGCGACACCGCGATGCCGGAACGACCGGCGCGCGCGGTGCGGCCGATGCGGTGCACATAGGCTTCCGGCACGTTCGGCAGCTCGTAGTTCACCACGTGGCTGACGCCGGAGACGTCGATGCCGCGGGCGGCGATGTCGGTTGCGACCAGCACCTTGGCGCTGCCGTCGCGAAATGCGTCCAGCGCGCGCTGGCGCTGGTTCTGGCTCTTGTTGCCATGGATCGCGACCGCGGCGCAGCCGGCGATCTCGAGGTTGCGGCTCACCTTGTCCGCCCCGCGCTTGGTGCGGGTGAACACGATGGCACGCTCCACGTCGCTTTCCGCCAGGAGTGCGGCGAGGGCGTCACGCTTCTCGCTGGTGTCCATGTGGCGGACCGACTGGTCGATCGCCTCGACCGGCCGCGAGACCGGGGCGACGGCGATTTCGTCCGGGTTGCTGAGGAAGTCCGCTGCGAGGCGGCGGATCTCCGGCGGCATGGTGGCCGACAGGAGCGCCGTCTGCCGGTCGGACGGCAGGGCCCGGAAGAGGCGGCGGATCGCCGGGATGAAGCCGAGGTCCAGCATCTGGTCGGCTTCGTCGAGGACGGCGACCTCGACCGCGTCAAGCGTCATGACGCGGTTGCGCAGGTGGTCTTCCAGACGGCCGGGGGTGGCGATCAGGATGTCGACGCCGCGGGCGAGCTTGCGCTCCTGCGGACCCGGCTTGACGCCGCCGACGACGACGGCGCTGGAGAGGCGGGTGTTGGCGGCGTAGGCGCGCACGTTCTCCTCGATCTGCGCCGCCAGCTCACGCGTGGGGGCCAGAATGAGGGCACGAACCTTCCGGGGTTCGGGGCGGCCACGGCCGATGAGGCGATGGATGATCGGCAGCGTGAACGCGGCCGTCTTGCCGGTTCCCGTCTGCGCGGTGCCGAGGACATCGCGATCCGCCATCATGGCGGGGATGACCTTCGATTGAATGGGGGTGGGCTGTGAATAACCTTGCGCTTCAATGGCGCGAAGGATGGGCTCGGCCAGGCCGAGGTCCGTGAATGTCGTCAAACGTTACTTCCGTGCGCCGAGGCGCATGCCGGGCGCGTTTCTTCGGTTAATACCGGTGTAAGGGGTGTGTCGGCCGTTTTCACTGGCCTGTCGGGGGCGCCGGTCCACGACGCATTTCATGCTAAAGCCCTGAGGCAATGCGCGGCCGCGATCCCGACCACACCACATACGTAGCAGTTCTTATGCTTAACTACAAGGGGGGAGCCGGGCGCACGCGAAAGTCGCCCGCGGGAGGCAGGCCTGTGCAGCCGTCAGGAGCCTGACACACCCGGCGCACCGCTGCCAGCCGCCAGCGCCGCGACGACGTCCGCCGCCGAGATCGTCCCCAGCTGTCGGCCGTCCTCTACCACACGAACGGTCTCCTGCGACCCCAGAAACTGCATCACGTCCTGGACCGTCGCTTGGGGGCCGACGCTCGGTGCGCCGTCCGGCGGCGGGCCCTCGCCTGCGTCCGCACCTACACCCGCGCGCGCCAGCACGTCGGCGGCGGTGAGGACGCCGAGCGGGTTCATGTGGGCCACGAAATCAGCCACATAGTCGTTGGCCGGTGCCCGGATGATCTCCGCCGGCGTGCCGCACTGGACGATCCGCCCGCCCTCCATGATCGCGATCCGGTCGCCGATCTTGAACGCCTCGTCGAGGTCGTGGCTGACGAAGATGATGGTGCGCTTCAGGTTCCGCTGAAGGTCGAGCAGCTCGTCCTGAAGGCGCGCGCGGATCAGCGGGTCGAGCGCCGAAAAAGGCTCGTCCATCAGGAGGATAGGCGCCTCGGTCGCGAACGCGCGGGCGAGGCCGACCCGCTGCTGCATCCCGCCCGACAGCTCGCCGACGCGCCGGTCCGCCCAGTCGGAGAGGCCGACGAGGTCGAGCTGCGCCCGCGCCCTTGCCTCCCGTTCGGCCTTCGTGAGGCCCGACAGTTCCAGCCCGAAGGCGACGTTCTCCGAAACGTCCCGCCATGGCAGCAGTCCGAACTGCTGAAAAACCATGGCGATACGCTCGCGGCGCAAACGACGTAAGATTTTCTTATCGGCAGCAGTGACGTCCGTCATTTGCGCACCATCGTGCACCAGGACGCGGCCGCGCACGATCGGGTTCAAGCGGTTCACCGCCCGCAGCAAAGTGGACTTGCCGGAGCCGGAGAGGCCCATCAGGACGAGGATCTCGCCCTCGCCCACCTCGAGCGAGCACGCGTGGACGCCGAGCACCTGGCCCGTGGCCTCCTGGATCTCCGACCGCGTCCGGCCTTCGTCCATCAGCGGGAGCGCGTCGGCCGGCGCGTCGCCGAAGACGATGTTGACGTCCTCGAAAATGACAGCGGGGGTCCTGGGAGCGCTCATCAGCGGTGCCTCGTGATGCGAAGGACGCGGTCGAGCATGATCGCGACCACCACGATGATGAAGCCGGACTCGAAGCCAAGCGAGGTGTTCACCTGGTTCAGCGCGCGCACCACCGGTACGCCGAGGCCGTCGGCGCCCACCAGCGCGGCGATCACCACCATCGAGAGGGAGAGCATGATGGTCTGGTTGAGGCCGGCCATGATCTGCGGCAGCGCGTAGGGGAGCTCCACCTTGACGAGCTTCTGCCAGGCCGTCGCCCCGAACGCATCCGCCGCCTCCAGCAGCGGCCGCGGCGTCGCCGCGATGCCGAGCTGGGTCAGCCGGATCGGCGCCGGGACCACGAAGATCACCGTCGCGATGAGGCCCGGCACCATGCCGATGCCGAAGAACACGATCGCCGGGATCAGGTAGACGAAGGTCGGCAGCGTTTGCATGAGGTCGAGGACCGGCTGCAGGACGTTGTAGAGCCGCGGCCGGTGCGCCGCGACGATGCCGATCGGCACTCCCACCGCCATGCACACGATGCAGGCCGAGATCACCAGGGTCAGGCTCTCGGTCATCTCCTCCCAGTAGCCCTGGTTCAGGATGAAGAGGAAGCCGAGAACCACGAACAGCGTGATCGACCAGCGCCGCTGGATCAGGTACGCGATCGCCCCGCCGAGGGCGATGATGACGATCGGCGGGGGCGACTGCAGCGCCCAGAGCAGCCAGTCGATGAGCCATTCCATGGCGTCGGCGAGGCCGTCGAAGAACCAGCCGCCATGGGACTGGAGCCAGTCGAACACCGCCTCGGCGGCGTCGCCGACCGGAATCTTGTAGTCCTCGATGAATTCCAAAATGCCCTCCGGATGGGTCCTAAAGGGTGGGGGCGCGAAGAGCCTCCGCCCCGTGGGGCAAGCGCCGTGCCGCGAAGGCGAGGGCTGTTCCTCCCCTCGCGCTTCCCTCCGCCTCGGCGGCGGCAAGAGGTTCGGCCCTGACGCCCGTTCCGCTGCCGGCAGGCCCGATCCCCTCGGGCCAGCCTGCGCCGGGCCCGGCCCTCGTCAAGGGCAAAGGCTTCGTCCGGCGCTGCGCACCGCCCTTCACGAGGGCTGCGACCTGCAAGCGGAGGCTTGAAGCGCCCGGGTCAGAGGCCGAGCTCTTCCTTGACCGCGTCCAGACCGGGCTCGCCGCTCAGCGTCGTCACGCCGTCGAGCCACTCCGGCAGGACGTCGGGGTGCTCCGTCAGGTAGGCTTCGGCGGCGTCGTCCGCCTCCTCGCCCTCGTCGAGGATCAGCGCCATCACCTCGTTCTCCATCGCCAGCGAGAACCCGAGGTTTTCAAGGAGCTTGCCGACGTTCGGGCACTCCTGCATGAACCCGGCCCGCACGTTGGTGTAGACGGTCGCGCCGCCGAGGTCGGGGCCGAAGAAGTCGTCGCCGCCCTCGAGGTAGGTCAGCTCGAAATTGGCGTTCATCGGGTGCGGCTCCCAGCCCAGGAACACGATCGGCTGGTCCCGCTTCGTCGCCCGCGCCACCTGCGCCAGCATCCCCTGCTCGGAGGACTCGCGCACCTCGAAGTCCTTAAGGCCGAACGCGTCCTGGTCGATCATGTCGAGGATCAGCCGGTTGCCGTCGTTGCCGGGCTCGATGCCGTAGATCTCGCCGTCCAGCTCCTCGGCGTGCTTGGCGATGTCGGCGAAGGTCCTGATGCCGAGCTCCGCGCCGGCCGCGTTCGTCGCCAGCGTGTACTTCGCGCCCTCGAGGTTGGCGCGCACGGTCTCGACCGTGCCCTTGTCGCGGTAGGCGGCGATGTCGCCCTCCATCGTCGGCATCCAGTTGCCGAGGAAGACGTCGACGTCACCCTTCTCCAGCGAGGCGTAGGTCACCGGCACCGACAGCACCTTCACGTCGACGTCGTAGCCGAGCCCCTCCAGCACCGTCTTCGTCAGCGCCGTGGTGGCGGTGATGTCGGTCCAGCCGACGTCGGAGAAGGTGATGTCCTCGCAGTCCTGGGCCAGGGCCGGGGCAACCATGGCCGGCATGACGAGGGCGGTGCTGGCCGCAAGGACCAGGGCGGGGAGGGCGGTGCGTCGCATGAGCATCTCTCCTGTCGCGGGTATCGGTCGGGATGTTGATTGACCAGTCAAATAAAAACCAGTAGCCCGGAGATGTAAACAGTACCCCTCGGAGGCAGAGGCAGCCCATGCCGAAGATCGGAATGGAGCCCGTGCGCCGCGATGCGCTCATCCGCGCCGCCATCGTCGAGGTCGGCGCCATGGGATCGCTCGACGTCACCGTCAGCCGCATCGCCCGCCGCGCCGGCGTCTCGCCCGCCCTGGCGCACCATTATTTCGGCTCCAAGGAGCAGATCCTGCTCGCCGCCATGCGGCGTATCCTGACCGACTTCGGCACCTCCGTGCGCGGTCGCACCCGAGCGGCCCGCACCCCGCGCGAACGCCTCGCCGCGATCTTCGAGGCCTGCTTCACGCTGGAGCAGTTCGAGCCGTCCGTCATCGTCGCGTGGCTGAACTTCTACGTCCACGCCCACCGGTCGCCGGACGCCTCGCGCCTCCTCGCGATCTACGCCCGGCGGCTCGACTCCAACCTCGTCCATGCGCTGCGCAGCCTGGTGTCCGGGGACGAGGCCCGCACCATCGCCCAGGGGATCGCCTCGATGATCGACGGGCTCTACATCCGCGCCGCCCTCCAGGAGCGTGCGCCCAGCCGCACCGACGCCATCGCCATGGTGTCGGACTACCTCGATCTCTGCCTCGACAGGACCAAGCGATGAGCCGAAAGCCCAACGTCCTGATCCTCATGGCCGATCAGCTGAACGGGACGCTGTTTCCGGACGGCCCGGCCGATTTCCTGAGGACGCCGAACCTCGCCCGGCTCGCGGCGCGGTCGACGCGCTTCGCCAACGCCTACACCGGCTCGCCGCTGTGCGCGCCGGGGCGGGCGAGCTTCATGGCCGGCCAGCTGCCGCACCGCACCCGCGTCTACGACAACGCCGCCGAGTTCGCCTCGGACACGCCGACCTACGCGCACCACCTGCGCCGCGCCGGCTACGCCACCACGCTGTCGGGCAAGATGCATTTCGTCGGCCCGGACCAGCTCCACGGGTTCGAGGAGCGGCTCACGACGGACATCTACCCCGCCGACTTCGGCTGGACGCCGGACTACCGCAAGCCCGGCGAGCGGATCAACTGGTGGTACCACAACCTCGGCTCGGTCACCGGCGCCGGGATCGGCGAGATCTCCAACCAGCTCGAATACGACGACGAGGTCGCCTACGAGGCGACACGCAAGGTCTACGACCTCGGCCGCCGCAACGACGAGCGGCCGTGGATGCTGACCGTCTCCTTCACCCATCCGCACGATCCCTACGTCGCCCGCCGCAGGCACTGGGACCTCTACGAGGACTGCGAGCACCTCGAGCCGACGGTCGCCGCGCTCCCCTACGAGGTGCACGACCGCCACTCCCGGCGCATCTTCGACGCCAACGACTGGCGCAACTACGAGATCACGGCCGACGATATCCGCCGGTCGCGCCGCGCCTACTTCGCCAACGTCTCCTACATCGACGAGAAGGTCGGGGAGATCATGACCGCCCTCGAGGCGACGGATCAGGCTGACGACACCATCGTCCTCTTCCTGTCCGACCACGGCGACATGCTCGGCGAGCGCGGCCTCTGGTTCAAGATGAGCTTCTTCGAGGGGTCGGCCCGCGTCCCCCTGATGATCGCCGCGCCGGGCATGCCGGCCGGCCGCATCGACACGCCCGTCTCGACCATCGACGTCAACGCCACCCTCGCGGACCTCGCCGGCATCGACCTCACCGAGGTTGCGCCCTGGACCGACGGGACGAGCCTCGTTCCCGTCGCCGGCGGCGCGCCACGCGGGCCGGTGCCGATGGAGTACGCCGCCGAAGCCTCCGAGGCGCCGCTGGTGGGCCTCGTCGACGGGCGCTTCAAGTACCTCCACTGCGAGATCGATCCGCCGCAGCTCTACGATCTCGCGGCGGACCCGCACGAGCTGACCAACCTCGCCGCCGACCCGGCGCACGCCGCGACAGCCGCGCGGATGGCCGCCGCCGTCGCCGAACGGTGGGACATGGAGGCCTTCGACGCGGAGGTGCGCGCCTCCCAGGCCCGGCGCCTCGTCGTCTACGAGGCGCTGCGCGTGGGCGCGGAGTACCCGTGGGACTTCCAGCCGCTGAAGAAGGCGTCCGAGCGGTACATGCGCAACAAGCACGACCTCAACGACCTCGAAGACCGCCAGCGCTACCCGAGGGGGGACTGATGCGCGCTCAACCGACCGCCAGCCATTTCGTCGACGGCGCCTACCTCGAGGACGAGGCCGGCACCCCCATCGACAACGTCTTCGCCGCCACCGGCGAGGTGATCGCCCGCGTCCACGCGGCGACGCCCGCCGTCATTGAGGCGGCCATGGCCTCGGCCGTGCGCGCCCAGAGGGTCTGGGCCGCGACGTCGCCGGCCGAGCGCGGGCGCGTCCTGCGCCGCGCCGCCGACATCATCCGCGCCCGCAACGAGGAACTCTCGGCGCTCGAGACCCTCGACACCGCCAAGCCCATCCAGGAGACGCTCGTCGCCGACGCCGCCTCGGGCGCGGACGCGCTCGAGTGGTTCGGCACGCTCGCGCCCGGCCTCCACGGCGAGAGCGTCCCCCTCGGCGGGGACTTCGCCTATACGGTGCGCGAGCCGCTCGGCGTCTGCGTCGGCATCGGCGCCTGGAACTATCCCACCCAGATCGCCTGCTGGAAGGCCGCGCCGGCGCTCGCCTGCGGCAACGCCATGGTGTTCAAGCCGTCCGAGCTGACGCCGCTGTGCGCCCTCAAGGTCGCCGAGATCTTCATCGAGGCCGGCGCCCCGACCGGGCTCTTCAACGTCGTCCAGGGGATGGGAGAGGCCGGCGCGGCGCTCGCCACCCATCCCGCCACCGCCAAGGTCTCCCTCACCGGCTCGGTGCCGACGGGCGCGAAGGTCTACGCCTCAGCCGCGGCGGGGATGCGCCACGTCACCATGGAGCTCGGCGGCAAGTCGCCGCTCCTGGTGTTCGACGATGCCGATCTCGAGGATGCCGTTGGCGGCGCCATGCTCGGCAACTTCTACTCGGCCGGGCAGATCTGCTCGAACTGCACCCGCGTCTTCGTCCAGGCGGGCATCAAGGCGCGCTTCCTGGACCGTCTCGTCGAGCGCACGCGCGCCATCCGCCTCGGGGATCCGACCGACCCCGCGACGCACATGGGGCCCCTCGTCTCCTACGCCCAGCGGGACAAGGTGATGAACTATATCGACATTGGACGCCGCGAAGGTGCGCGGATCGCGATCGGCGGGCGCGCCCCGCAGGGCGAGGCGTTCGAGAAGGGCGCCTTCGTCGAGCCGACCGTGTTCGACGGCGTGACCGACGCGATGACCATCGCCCGCGAGGAGATCTTCGGACCGGTCCTCTCCCTCCTCACGTTCGAGACGGAGGAGGAGGCCGTCGAGCGCGCGAACGCGACGCCCTACGGACTGGCGGCGGGCGTCTTCACCCGCGACCTCGCCCGCGGGCACAGGGTCGCCGCCGCGCTCCAGGCCGGGATCGCCTGGATCAACACCTACAACCTCACGCCCGTCGAGGAGCCGTTCGGCGGGGTGAAGGCGTCCGGCGTCGGCCGCGAGAACGGGCGCGCGGCCGTCGAGTTCTACTCGCAGCTGAAGACCGTCCATGTCGGGATGGGGCGCGTGGAAAGCCCCTACTGACGGCGCCTCGCGTCGTCGGCGGCACTGACGGAGCCCCGCGTCGTCGGCGACCGCGTGACGCGTTGAGGCTCAGCGGCGAGGGCGTTCCCCCCTCGCGCTCCCCCCGTCTCGCCGACGGGCAGGCGTCCGGTTCGATTGGCTGAAGGAGCCAACCGATCCGGACACCTGGTGCCAGCCTCCGCCGGGGTCCGGGCGCGTCAAGGGTGAAGGCTTCGCCCGCGCTGCGCGCGCCCTTGACCCGCCCGGACCCCGGCAATCCGTGCAAGACCGAGAGACACCGTTCCGCGACGGAGGAATGCCATGGAAGCCGATTTCGTCATCGTCGGGTCCGGATCGGCCGGCGCAGCCCTCGCCGCGCGCCTCTCCGAGGACGGCACCCGCTCCGTCGCCGTCATAGAGTACGGCGGCACCGACGCGGGGCCGCTGATCCAGATGCCGGCCGCGCTTTCCTATCCGATGAACATGTCCCGCTACGACTGGGGCTTCGTCTCCGAGCCCGAGCCCCATCTCGGCGGGCGCCGCCTCGCCACGCCGCGCGGCAAGGTTCTCGGCGGGTCGTCCTCGGTCAACGGGATGGTCTACGTCCGCGGCCACGCCAGGGACTTCGACCACTGGGAAGAAGAGGGCGCCGCGGGCTGGGGCTACGCGGACGTCCTGCCCTACTACAAGCGGATGGAGCACTGGCACGACGGCGGCCACGGCGGCGACCCGGACTGGCGGGGCACCTCCGGACCGCTCCACGTCACGCGCGGCCCGCGCCGGAACCCGCTCTTTCACGCCTTCGTCGAAGCGGGGCAGCAGGCCGGGTTCGAGTTCACCGCCGACTACAACGGCCGGAAGCAGGAAGGCTTCGGCCCGATGGAGCAGACGGTCTGGCACGGCCGCCGCTGGTCGGTCGCCAACGCCTACCTCAGGCCGGCGCTGAAGCGGAAGAACCTGACGCTCGAACGCGGCCTCGCCCGCCGCGTCGTCTTCGCGGACGGCCGGGCGGTCGGGGTCGAGATCGGGCGCGGTGGCGGCATCGAGGTCGTGCGGGCGCGCCGGGAGGTGATCCTCGCCGCCTCGAGCATCAACTCCCCCAAGCTCCTGATGCTGTCCGGCGTGGGGCCGGCAGCGCACCTCGTCGAGCACGGCATCGCGGTGCTGGCCGACCGGCCCGGCGTCGGGCAGAACCTGCAGGACCACCTGGAGGTCTACATCCAGCAGGCCTGCACCCAGCCGATCACGCTCTACAGGCACTGGAACCTCTTCGGGAAGGCGCTCGCGGGGGCCGAGTGGCTCTTCTTCAAGACGGGGCTGGGCGCGTCGAACCAGTTCGAGAGCGCGGCGTTCCTGCGCTCGGCGCCCGGCGTCGAGTACCCGGACATCCAGTACCACTTCCTTCCCATCGCCGTGCGCTACGACGGCAAGGTCGCGGCGGAGGGGCACGGCTTCCAGGCCCACGTCGGGCCGATGCGCTCGCCCTCCCGGGGCGCCGTCACCCTGAGGAGCGCCGACCCCGGCGAGGCGCCGCGCATCGTCTTCAACTACATGTCCACCGAGACGGACTGGCACGACTTCCGCCACTGCGTGCGCCTGACCCGCGAGATCTTCGCCCAGCGCGCGTTCGACCCCTACCGCGGCAAGGAGATCCAGCCCGGGGCGGACGTCCGGAGCGACGACGAGATCGACGGCTTCATCCGCGAGCACGCCGAGAGCGCCTACCACCCCTGCGGCACCTGCCGGATGGGCCGCGCGGACGATCCGGGCGCGGTGGTCGACCCGCAGTGCCGGGTCATCGGCGTCGACGGGCTGCGCGTGGTGGATTCCTCGATCTTTCCGCGCATCACCAACGGCAACCTCAACGCGCCGTCCATCATGGTCGGCGAGAAGGCCGCCGACATGATCCTCGGGCGGCCGCCGCTCCCCGCCGACAACGGCGAGCCGTGGATCAGTCCGCGCTGGACGACGTCGGACCGCTGACCGGCCCGGCCGGCGGCGCGCCGGCCACCGGGGGCATGGGCGGCAGGTGGCGCAGCATGTCGTTCACCGCGAGGACCCGGGCGCCGGCCGAGACGAAGCACACCGCCGCGAAGAGGAAGGCGAGCCAGACGAAGGCCGCGGGGAAGACCATCATCAGGCAGAAAACAGCTATCGTCTCCGCGCCTTCGGCCAATCCCGCGAAATAGTAGATCGACTTCCTGCCCTGGATGTCGGTGGTGAGGCGCATCTCCGCCGCGACGGCGGCGAAGCCGAGGAAGGTGGCGCCGTTGGCGTAGAAGCTCGCGAGGAGCACCGCCGCCGCCAGCGCGTTGCGGCTCGGGTCGGCGATGGCGAAGGCCAGCGGGATCGCGCCGTAGAAGAAGAAGTCGAAGACGATGTCGAGGTAGCCGCCGAGCCGGGTGACGCCGTGCTGGCGCGCCACCGCGCCGTCGAGCCCGTCGGCGATCCGGCTGGCTGCCAGTGCGACCAGCGCCGGACCGAAGGCTCCGAACGCCACGGCGACGGCCGAGGCGAGCCCGAAGACGAGGGCCGCCACGGTGATCTGGTTCGCAGTCACCGGCAGGGGACGCAGGCGACGCGCGATCCAGTTCAGCGGCGGATCGATGATCCTGCGAATTCGCGTGTCATACATAGTATCTTTCGCTCTGTTAACGCCTAACGCAAAACACAATCAGGGAAAACTATAGCCAGCCGACATTGCATTGAGAGAGCGCCGAAAAGAATCCTTTTCAGCACGCGTGACGCTGCTAAGTATCTGGCTGGGCAGCCACGGAAGGAGGAGCGGCATTCGCCGTTTCGGGACTCGCGACGTTTGTTATGTACAAAGCCACGACCGCATTCATCGACGTCGAAGTCGAGCCGACCTACCTGCCCGAGCACTCGGCGCCCGAGGTGCACCGGTACGTGTGGGCCTATACGGTGACGATCCACAACCGTGGTGACGACAGCGTTCGCCTGCGCCGCAGGCACTGGACGATCACCAACGCCAAGGGCGAGGTGCAGGAGGTCGACGGCTCCGGCGTGGTGGGCGAGCAGCCGATGTTGGACCCGGGCGACAGCTTCACCTACACCTCGGGTTGCCCGCTGACGACCTCGTCCGGCTTCATGGTTGGCCACTACGAGATGGAGCGGGACGACGGGTCGATGCTCCACGTCGACATCCCCGCCTTCTCGCTCGACATGCCGAACGCGCGCGTGTCGATGAACTGAGCGCCGGGTCGCGGCGCTCGCGGCTTCGTCAGCCGGGAGGGGGCGGGCGGCACGCTGCGGCCGCCCGGGTGGACCCGTCAGGGCCGGCGGGCGCTCAGCTGCCCTGCAGGGTGCGGTGGCGGGCGCGGGCGCCACGCTCCAGCGCGGCGACGATCAGCTTCTCCAGGCCGAGACGGTCGCGCAGCATGGCGAGGAAGCGGAGCTCCTCCTGCTGGATGCGAAGATCGGCCGCCGCCACCTCGACCGCCAGCGCGTACGCCGTCTCGTGGAGGTGCTTGGGAACGCAGGTCGCGATCAGGTCGAGGACCGTGTCGAGGCCGTCGTCCTCCTGCAGGATCTCGCCGCAGGTCTCGGCGAGATGGACGAGGCGCTCCGAATCGAAACCGCGGAACACCGGCACCGTCTCGACGATCTCACCGATGCGCCGGAGTTCGGCGTCCGTCATCGTGCGGTCGACGGCGGACATCGTGACCATGGCGAACACGAGGGCTTCGTGATGGGAAATCGGCTGATCCATGTTCCGTCCGGTTCATTTCGAGTATTCGCTGCCCCTTAGCATCTTGGTCGGCCGCATGCTACAGCTGCCGGCCCTCGGCGTTGCCCGCCGCCGACCGCCCAGAAAGGCCCGTTTTGCCCGTCTTCATCCTCGGTTCGCCCCGGTCCGGAACCACCGCGATGGCGATGGGGCTGGCCCGGCTGAAGCGTTTCGGCCGATACAGGCTCGAGGGGCACTTCCTCTACCACTTCCACCCGGGTCTCGTGCGTGTCGCGACCGGCCGCGTCGGCGGCAACTCGATCGTGATGGAGGCCGAGCAGGCGGCGCGGTTCATCGGCGAGTTCAAGCGCTCGGTGAACCGGCTCTACAGCGAGACCGGCGACCCGGACGACGAGGCGTGGATCGACAAGACGCCCGATCACAAGCAGGCGGCGGCGATCCCGTCCATCGACGCACTGTGGCCGGACGCGCGCTACATCTTCCTCTATCGCCCCCCGCTGCAGGCGGTTCGGGCCTCCGCGGCGATGCCCCACTGGAAGCTCGAGGGCCACGAAGGGGCGGTCGCGCAGCGCTGGGTTGAGTGTCAGGCGGCTTGGCGTCGGCACAGGGATCGGCTTAAAGGCCGTGCAGTCGAGGTCTTCCAGCCCGACATGCTGGCCGATCCGGCCGGTACCGCGGCGGCCTTGGCGCCCCTACTCGATCTCTCGGATGACGAAGTGAACATGTTGACCACCTTCTGGAGCAAAAACGACCGGCTCAACCGACCGAGCAAACCGGAGGCGGAGAAAGCCTACGACCTGTTCGAGCTGAGCAAGGCCGCGCGCGATGAGGTGGCGGCCATCACTTCCGAGGAGGCCGCCCGCTGGCCGCGCCTCGCCGACCATGGAGACCCCGCGTGAGCGAAGCCGCCCAGAACGCCCGGGCCTGGCCCTTCGAGGAGGCCAGGAAGGTCGTCGCCCGGCTCGGCGACGAGACGCGCCCTGCCATCTTCGAGACCGGCTACGGTCCCTCCGGCCTGCCCCACATCGGCACCTTCGGCGAGGTCGCGCGCACCACGATGGTGCGCCGTGCCTTCGAGGCGCTGACCGGCGGCAGGATCCCGACCCGCCTCATCGCCTTCTCGGACGACATGGACGGGATGCGCAAGATCCCGCCGACCCTGCCGAACCAGGACAGGATGGCCCCCTTCCTCGGCCGTCCGCTGACCGAGGTGCCGGACCCGTTCGGGACGCACGAGAGCTTCGCGCACCACAACAATGCGCGCCTGCGCTCGTTCCTCGACGACTTCGGGTTCGAATACGAGTTCGTGTCGGCGACCGAGATGTACCGCTCCGGCGCCTTCGACGAGGCGCTGCTGGCGACGCTCCGCGCCTACGACAAGGTGATGGAGATCATGCTGCCGACCCTCGGGCCGGAGCGCCGTGCCACCTACTCGCCCTTCCTGCCGGTCAACCCGGAGACCCGCGTCGTCGAGCAGGTTCCGGTCATCGCCCGCGACGTCGACGCCGGAACCATCACCTGGAAGGACGCGGACGGGAAGACGTTCGAGACGCCCGTCACCGGCGGCCACGCCAAGCTGCAGTGGAAGGCCGACTGGGCGATGCGCTGGTACGCGCTCGGCGTCGACTACGAGATGGCCGGCAAGGACCTCATCGATTCGGTGACGCAGTCCTCGAAGATCTGCCGGGCCATCGGCGGCAACCCGCCGGCCGGCTTCAACTACGAGCTCTTCCTGGACGAGAAGGGCGAGAAGATCTCCAAGACCAAGGGCAACGGCCTCGCGGTCGAGGAGTGGCTGACGTACGCCTCGCCGGAGAGCCTCGCGCTCTTCATGTTCCAGAAGCCGAAGACGGCCAAGCGCCTCTACTTCGACATCATCCCGAAGGCGGTGGACGAGTACTTCACCTTCGCCTCGAAGTATGCCGAGGAGGACGAGGCGAAGCGGCTGGAGAACCCGGTCTGGCACATCAAGGGGGCCCCGGCGACCGCCAGCGGGACGCCGATCTCCTTCGCCATGCTCCTCAATCTCGTCTCGGCGTCGCACTCGCAGAACCGGGACGTGCTGTGGGGGTTCATCTCGCGCTACGTGCCGGGCGCGACGCCCGAGACCGAGCCCGAGCTCGACAAGCTCGTCGGCTACGCGATCCGCTACTACGCGGACTTCGTGGCGCCGTCCAAGTCCTTCCGCGCCCCGACCGCGACGGAGCGGCAGGCGCTGGAGGAGCTGTCGGCCCAGCTCGAGGGGATGGAAGGCGCCAGCGCCGAGGACATCCAGAACGTCGTCTACGAGATCGGCAAGGCGCACTTCGAGCAGCTTCGCGACTGGTTCGGCGCGCTCTATCAGGTGCTGCTGGGCCAGCAGCAGGGGCCGCGCTTCGGCTCCTTCGTGGCCCTCTACGGCGTGCCGGAGACGCGGGCGATGATCGCCGAGGCGCTGCAGCGGGACGCGGCCGAATAGCGCCGCCGTCCTGCCGGGCGCCGCGTCACGCGCGCCCGGAACGGCATCCGGACAGGCGGGCGGGTCGACCCGCCCGCCTGTTTCGTTACTGGACGAAGAGCGTGTTGCGGATGCGGGTGTCCTCGATGCCGCTCGTGTCGGGGAGGTCGACCGGGGCGGTGAAGGTGGCGAGGTATTCCGCCAGCGCGTCCTGCTCGGTCCCGACGTTGGTGAACTGGGCGGCGCCGGCGGCGATCACGTCCGGCTTCATCAGGTCGACGACGTCGGCGAACCCGGCGTTCTCCTCCACGAAGCTCGGGTAGGGGTAGCCGTCGCCGCCGTCGAGCAGGAAGCTCAGCGTGACCGCGCGGATCCCGTCCTCGAACTCGGCCGAGGCCGGGGTCAGCTCGCCGTCGGCATAGATGGTCACGTCCGAGCCGTCCGCCGCCGCACCCAGCAGCGTCACCTCCATCACGCGGCTGCCGGCCTCTTCCGTCGGATCGAACGCGAACGACATGCCGCCGACCTGCGGGAAGCGGCCCTGCGCGTTGGTGGGCGTGCCGTCGTCCTCGTAGGTGCTGGCGGCGACGCCGTACTCGAGCGTTGCGACCAGCTGCTCGGGGGTCAGCGTGACGAGCGAGAGCGGGTTGTTGAAGGCGAGCGCGTCCTGGATCTGCAGCTCGGAGATCTTGCCGTTGCCGAGCGGGATCGAGGCGCGGATGCCGCCGCCGTTCTTCAGCGAGACCAGAACCTTGTCGCCGGACAGCTCGTTCGCCACGGCGAGGTTGGCGTCGGCCGTCAGGTTGCCGAGGTTGGTCTCCTCGGTCCGCACGCCCGGCTCGCGGTTGCCGTTGAGGTCGACGGCGAGGTCCGCGAAGTAGGTGGACCCGGAGGTCGTCAGGACCGCGTCGGAGATCGCCGTGACGAGGTCGTGGACCGCCGCCCCGGCCTTGGAGCCGGCGAGCGCCGCGGCGAGATCCGCCGCGCCTGTCACCGCCAGCACGCCCTCGTCGTCGGTGGCGTAGGCGCCCGACACCTCGGGGTCGATCGTCGCCGGCAGAAGCTTGCCGTCCGCGTCGAAGCCGACGACCAGCCGGCCGACGTAGGTGTATTGCCCGTCGGTCGAGACGATGGCGACGTCGTTGCCGCCCGCGTCCTTGCCGAGAATCGGGTAGGGACCCAGCGCCTCGTCCTTCTCGCGCAGGCGCAGGTTCTCGTTGGCGAGGCGCGTGTCGGAGCCGCCGGCGATGAAGATGTCGACGCCGTCGAGCAGCGTCGAGAGCTTCTCCTCCAGCGAGATCTGCTGCAGGTGCGAGGTCAGGATGATCTTGTTGACGCCGTCCGCCGTCAGCTTGTCGACGACGGGCTGGATCACCGCCGCGAGCGCGGCCATGTCGTCGCTGGTCGGCGTCGTCGTGATGCCCGGGCCGGGGGAGGAGATGGTGGCGAGGAGCGGGGTCGTCGCGCCGATGATGCCGTACGTCTCACCGCCCGCCTCGAGGACGGTGTAGGGCGCCACGATGCCGTCGCCGGCGTCCCCCGCGTCGCTGTGGATCGCGGCGAGCGGGCTGTCGGCGCCGACCTCGAGGTTGGCGGACAGGAGCGGGAACAGCGCGCCGGTCCAGGTGTCGCTCTTGCCGATGATGGAGACGAGCGTCTCCGGGCCGAAGTCGAACTCGTGGTTGCCGAGCGCCGAGGCGTCGAAGCCGATGATGTTCATGATCGCGATGTCGTACCGGCCGGTCCCGGTCTCGAGGCCGCTGGCGTCGATGCCGGCGGTCTTCATCGCGGCATCGAGGGCGGCGCTCAGCTTGGCCCGGACCTCCTCGTCCTGGGCGCCGGCGGCGTTGGAGAACGGGCTCGGGATGAAGTTGTCGCCCGCCGAGATGACGAGGGTCGCCTCCTGTTGCGGACGCAGGGCCTCGACGATGGCGGCGAAGTTCGGCGCGTTCTTCACGGCCCCGGCGTTGCCCTCCAGGTCCGAGGCGTGCAGGAGCTGCAGGGTCGCGGCAGGGGCGGCGTCCTGACCCAGCGCAGGGCCATAAGCGCCGAGCGCCGCGCACAGCGCGAGCCCAATCGACGTGCGGTTCACCGACATGCGAGCCTTCCTCGTTTGCATCTGCATGAGTTTCATCATGCTTTTCCGGGCTGTGCTAGCAGCACCGTGGTTAACGACGCGCTCGCCGGGCACCGCATGAAAAAGGGGGGCCGGAGCCCCCCTCGCGCCGCGATATCCGCCGGCCGGTCTCAGGCGGCGAGATCGAGGTCGATCGAGCCGGGAACAGCGAGGTTGACGATGCGCGTGTCGAACTCCGCCGCGGTGTCGGCGATGGCGAAGTCGTTGGTCGGATCGTCGTCGACGCCGTAGTTGGCGGCGAGGTACTCCGCCAGCGCGTCCTGCTCGGTGCCGACGTTGGTGAACTGGGCGAGGCCGTCGGCGATCACCTGGTCGTCGAAGAGGTCGACGCGCTCAGGATCGGACAGCGTGTCGAACGGATAGCCGTCGCCGCCGCTCGCCATGAAGTTCAGCGTCACGATGCGGATCGCGCCGAGGCTCTCGGCCGCCGCGGTGAGGACGCCGTCGTTCAGGATCTGCACGTCCTCGCCGCCCGCGCCGGCACCCTCGATGACCACGTCCATGACGCGCGCGCCCTCGGGCTGCGACGGATCGAAGGAGAAGCGCACGCCGGCGACCTGCGGGAACTGGCCCTGCGCGTTGGTCGGTATGCCGTCCTCGTCGTACGCGCTCGCGGCGACGCCGTGCTCGAGGAGGTCGACCAGCTCGCCGGCGGTCGCCGAGACCAGCGAGAGGGAGTTGTTGAAGGCGAGCGCCTGCTCGATCTCCAGCTCCGACACGAGGCCGTCGCCGAGCGGGATCGGCGCGCGGATGCCGCCGCCGTTCTTGATCGAGACGAGCACGTCCTCGCCGCTGATGTCCTGCGCATAGGCGAGGTTGGCATCGGCGGTGAGGTTGCCGAGGTTGGTCTCCTCGGTGCGCACGCCCGGCTCGCGCTCGCCGTTGAGGTCGACCGCGAGGTCGGCGAAGAAGTTCTGCCCCGAGGAGACGAGGACCGCGTCGTTGATGGTCTGCGTCAGCGCGTGGACCTGCGTGCCGGCCTCGGAACCCGCGATCGCCTCTTCCAGAGTGGCGGCGCCGGTCACGTCGAGGACGCCCTGCTCGTCGGTGACGTACGCGCCGGACACGGCCTCGTCGATCGACTCGACGATGAGGTTGCCGCCCGCGTCGAATTCGACCACGAGACGGCCGACGTAGGAGTACTGCCCGTCGGTCGACATGATGGCGACGTCGTTGCCGCCGGCGTCCCGGGTGATGACCGGGTAGTTGGCCGCCGCCTCGTCGCCGTCGGCGAGACGGTCGGTCTCGTCCGCGACGATCGTGTCGGACCCGCCGGCGAGGTAGATGTCGACGCCGTCGAGAAGGGTGGCGAGCTCGTTCTCCAGTGCGAACTGCTGCAGGTGCGAGGTCAGGATGATCTTGTTGACGCCCTGGGCCTCCAACTCGTCGACGATCGGCTGGATGACGGCCGCCAGCGCCTCCATGTCGTCGAAGCCCGGCGCGGCGACCACGTCGTCGTTGGCGTTGTCCGGGTCGCCGAAGGTGGACGAGACCTGCTCGAGGAGCTGCGTCGTCGCGCCGATCACGCCGAACTGTTCGCCGTTCTCCTCCAGGATGGCGTAGGGCGCGATGACGCCGTTGCCGGATTCGCCCGCCGCGACGCCGTCCGCGTCGAGGAGCGGGGCGAGGACGCTCTCGTCCTCGAATTCGAGGTTGGCGGAGAGGTACGGGAAGAGGGCGCCCGTCCAGCTCGCGTCGGCGCCGACGATGTCGGCGAGCTGGGCCTGGCCGAAGTCGAACTCGTGGTTGCCGAGCGCGGACGCGTCGAAGCCGATCGCGTTCATGATCGCGATGTCGAAGCGGCCCTTGGCGCTTTCGAGGCCGGCGAGGGTCTCGCCCGTGACCGCCGACATGACGTCGGTGAGGATGGCGCTGAGCTGGGCCTGGATCTCGGGGCTCGCGGAGCCGGCGGCGTTGGAGAACGGGCTCGGGATGTAGTTGTCGCCGGACGAGAGCACGAGCGTCGTCTCCACCTCGCCGCGCAGGTAGTCGACGATGGTGGCAAAGTTCGGCGCCGCGTCGACCGCGTCCGCGTTGCCTTCGAGGTCGGAGGCGTGGAGGAGCTGCAGCGTGACGGTGCCGGTCGCCTCCGCGTCGGTGACGGCGTTGCCCGAGGCGTCCTCGATGGTCTCGACGTTGCTGACGAGGTGACGCGACGAGCCGTCCTTCGCCTGCATGATCACCATGCCGTTGCGCTCGGTGAAGACGTAGTCGGAGAGGAGACCCTCGACGGTGAGCCTGTCCTCGCCGGCGCCGCCGTTGACGAAGTTGCGGCCGGTGCCGACGGCGATGGCATCGTCTCCGGCGCCCGCGCGCAGGCGGTCGTTGCCGGTCTCGCCGCTGATCGTGTCGTCGCCGTCGCCGCCGACGACGAGGTCGTCGCCATGGCCGCCGGAGAGAATGTCGTCGCCGTCGTAGCCGCGCACGGTATCGTTCCCGGACCCGCCGAGGACGAGATCGTTGCCGAAGCGACCGTCGAGGACGTCATCGCCCGGACCGCCGGCGAGGTAGTCGTCGCCGCGGTTGCCGACGATGCGGTCGGCGCCGTCGCTGCCGTAGACGAAGCCGAGGTCGCCGCCCGCGACGGTGAAGCGATCGTCCTCGAAGCTGCCGAGCTCGAGCTCGCGCATCTCGAGCCCAAGCTCCTGAATCATCTGAAGAAGCCGACCGAGGTCGGAGTATTGGCCTTCGAGGACCTGTTGCACCGCGCGCTCCCGCAAAACGAATTGGTTCGGCAGGCTCGGGTACCGGCGGTGTTTGACACGCGGACTACGGTTGAATGACAGGTTGATGAAATACGAGGCAGTACAACCGGCGGGATACTCTGGGTTGAAAGCCGCGAGACCGACATCTGTTCTCTATGTGAGAATCATATGGGCAGACGGATCGACAAGATGTTCCATCGTGGTCGATAACCGAATCATGCTGGCCGAAAGGAGCTCTCTCGTATGACCGTCCGCAGCCCTGCCGTCGTCGTTCTCATTCTCATCACGATTGTGAGCCTTGGTGCCGGCATCTACTACTGGAACCAGACCGAGGAATTGAAGGCGGAGCTCGCCTCCGCGCGGAGCAATGCCGAGACCGAGCAGTCCCGGCTCACCTCGGACCTCGAGGCGCTGCGGTCCGAGTCCGGCGCGCTCGCCGAAGTGAAGGCGGCGATCGAGGCGGCCGGCAAGGAGCGTGACACGCTCGCCTCCACCGTCTCCGAGCTGACCGCGCAGCAGGAGACTCTGACGAGCAACATCGGCGACGCCGAGACGACGCTCGCCGAACGCGAGGCCCGGCAGCAGGAGCTGGCGGCCACCATCGACAAGCTGACCAGCCAGCTGGAGCGGGCGCAGAGCGCGGCGACTACCGCCGACGGCGCGCTCGAGGACGTGACCGCGAAGGTCTCCGCGATGAAGGACAGCCTCACGGCGCTGGAAACCGAGGCCGCCGAGACGACCGAGGCGCGGGACAAGGCGACGTCCGACGTCGAAGCCGCGAAGGAGGACCTCGCGGCGCTGAAAAAGGAGATCGAGGCGGCGACCGCCGAGCATGACGGCCTGACCGCCGACATCGAGAGCGCCAAGAGCGACCTCGCCTCCGTCCAGGACGAAGCCGAAAAGGCGATCGCGTCCCGTGACGCCGTCGTCGAAGAGCTGGACGAGGCACGGGCCGACGCCGAGGCGCTGCGGGCCGAGATCGCCGACCTCGGCGACCAGCGCAAGGCCTCGCTCGGCGAGCTGGAGAACGTCCGCAGCGACCTCGAGGCCGCCAACGACAGCCTGGAGTCGACGACCGCCCTGGTGAGCGACGCCAAGTCCTCGCAGGAGGCCGCCGAGAAGGCCCTCGCCGACCTCGAATCCTCCGAGGCCGATCTGACGAAGCAGGTCGAGATGCTCCGCACCACCGTCACCGCGCTGACCGAGGAGCGCGAGGAAGCGGCCGGAAGCGCCGACGAGATGGAAGCGCGCCTCGCCGATCTCAACACCCAGGTGGGCGACGTCGAGGCGTCCCTCGCCGACGCGCGCAAGGCGCAGGAGGCGCTCCAGTCCGAGGTATCGGAGCTTTCGACGCAGCGCGAGACCATGGAGAAGGTCGTCAGCGACCTCACCGGCACGCGCTCCGAGCTCGACGATGCGCTGGAGGCGCTGAAGAACGATCAGGCCGCGGAGGAGGAGACCCTTTCGTCGCTGACGAGCCGGCGCGAGGAGCTGAGCAGCGCCATTTCGTCGCTCGAATCGGACCGTTCGTCGCTGCTCGACGAGATTGCCAAGGGGATGGACCAGCTCGCGTCGCTGCAGTCCGACGTTACCGACATGGAGGAGCTGGGGGCCAGGCGCGACGGTCTGCAGGCCGAGATCGGGACGCTGGAGAAGTCGGCCGAGGAGTGGCGTTCGCGGATCGAGCAGCTGCGCAAGGAGATCGCGACTCTCGAGACCGAGGTCCGTGAGTCGGACGAGGCCAAGCCCGAGACCGCGCAGTAACGACGGGACGTCTCCGGTGCGCCGTTGCCGGCGACCGCCGGAGCGCGAGAGCGGCTCTGCCGGGGCAAGCCCCCGCAAGGGGGCTTTTTCGTGCGCGGGCGGCGGCCCGCATCGCCGGCGGCCTCGAAGGCGCCGGTCGTCAGGGGGCGCGAGCCGGCGTGGCTCACGCCGTCTCTTACTTCACGCCCGCGGCGCTGGCGGTGAAGACGAGGCCGAGGTCGTGCGCGCCGAGAGCGATGGCCGCGTCTGCCGCGAGGGCGCGGCGGTCGGCCTGGGCGATGCTGGTGGCCTTCGCGAAAGCCGACATGATGCCCTGCGACGGGAGCGGCGCCGCATACGCGGCGACTTGTGCGACCACGGCCATCAGGCTGATGGCCATGGCGACGATGGCAGCGATGAGCGTCTTCATACGATGTTCCTCCGATCCGTAACCGGAAGATGGGAGGTGCCCGGAGCGGGCGTTGTGATGACGGTCACAGCAGGCCTGATCGCCCCGCGATTTTTCGGCCAACTCAAGGATAAGCCTTGGTTTCCCTGGCGTTTTCGAGACGTCGCGACACGTGAGCGACGCGTCGCGGCGGACCGATCGTGCGCGGCCGAGCGGCTCGAGCACGTTCCTGCTCGTTCCGCTGCCGCTCCGGCACTTGAATTCCTGCCGCGCGTAACCATGCGTCGGCGGATCACGTGATGAGCGGAGGTCGCAGCCCCGGTGCCGGCCGTGCATCGGGGGCGACTGTGCCCGGGGCTGTCCGGCGCGCGGAGCCATCGGGTGAATCGTCGCCCGCTCGAAGGCTGTAGCCAGGGTCGTGGGTGTGGCGCGGGCGGCGGGCGACTTGCCCGTCCGGGCCGCTGGGTGCCGCCCGGCGACGTCGGTATTGCAGCCGGGCGCGGCGGGGCCGCCGCGCCCGGCTGCGGTTCAGAACCTGAATTCGCCGCGGTCGAGCGGGCGGATGAAGCTTTCGCGCGTGCTGTCCAGCACGGTCTGCAGGTGGCTGAAGATCCGCTCGATCTCCTCCTCCGTGTAGGCGTAGGAATTCGGATTGGAGAGATTGCGGATGCGGCGCAGCGTCGTCTCCACGTTGCGGACGCGCCGGACGGCGGCGTCCCGGAATTTTTCGTGCCGCTCGATATTCTCAGCCATCATCGGATCATCCGCCTTTTGTTGCAGTCACCGTGTGACACCAGAAAACAAAAAGAGGCGCCAAATGTCAATCATAGATTGTATTTGGTGTGTGTTTGATGGCACCCGATTATATTTCGATGCTACCGACTGAACCGCCGTCCACCCGCCAGTTGGCTCCGGAAACAAAGCTTGCCAGCTCCGAGCAGAGCAGCGCGATCACCGGCGCCACTTCTTCCGGTCGGCCCCGGCGCTTCAATCCAAGGTAGGGTCTCTGCTCGTCGAGGAAGGCCTCGATCGCCTCATCCTTGCCGACGCCGCGCTTTTGCGCCTCCTTCTCCATCATCCCGTCGGTCATCGGCGTCTCGATGAACGCCGGCGCCACGCAGTTGGCGAGGAGGCCCTTGCCCGCGTGCGCCATCGCGATCGACTTGGCGAAGCTGGCGAGGCCGATCTTGGCGACGTTGTAGACCGTCTCGTCCGGGTAGGGCTGGGCGGCGTTCTCCGAGGTGACGAAGACCATCCGGCCCCAGCCCTTGTCGATCATCGCCGGGCCGTACAGACGGGCGACACGCACGGCGGACATGAAGTCGATCTGGTGCACCTCGTCCCAGTCGTCGTCGGTCATCCGCAGCGGGTCGCCCTTGGCCCCGGTGACGCCGGCGGCGTGAACGAGGATGTCCACCGGGCCGGTCGCCTCGTGGAGCGCCGCCGCCCCTCCGGTCGTCGAGAGGTCCGCCGCGACGGGCGTCGCGCCGATGGCCTTAGCCGCCGCCGTCACGGCCTTCTTGTCGATATCGCTCAGCCAGACCGTCACGCCGGCTTCGGCCAGCATCTGCGCCGCCGCCGAGCCGATGCCGCCGCTTCCGCCGGTCACCAGCGCCGACCTGCCGTCGATCCTGAGGTCCATGGATGCTCCTTCGGGCCGTCACTTCACGTTGGCTTGAAAAGTCGGATCAGCGGTGATCGTTCCGCACTTCACCGCTCGCGGCGATTGCAGGGTGGCCGGCGGGACGCCAGATTGGGGCCATGAGCGAAACTGCCAATCCGACGTCCGACGCCTCGTCCGCCCCGAAGGCGTCCATCGACCGTGTCGCCGCAGACGCCGAGCGCCTCGGGCTCGATATCGAGATCCGCCGCATGGACGCCTCGACGCGCACCGCCGCGGATGCGGCCGCCGCCTGCGGCTGCGACGTGGCGCAGATCGTGAAGTCCCTCGTGTTCGCGAACGGAGACGGCCTCGTGCTGGTCCTCGTCTCCGGCGCGCACAATGCGGACCTTCCCGCCGTCAGCGCCCGCACGGGACGCGAGCTTGCCCGTTGCGACGCCCGCCGCGTGCGCGACGTCACCGGCTTCGCCATCGGCGGCGTCGCCCCGATCGGCCACCTGACCGCGCTCCCCGTCGTGATGGACGAGGCGCTGCTCGCGCACGACGTGGTATGGTGCGCCGCGGGCCGGCCGGACAGCGTCTTCTCCGTCGCCCCGGCCATGCTGCGCGACGCGATCGGGGCCGAGGTCGTCTCCGTGAAGGCGGGCGAATGAGCGATACGGACCTGGACACTTCCGAGGCCTTCACCGACGCGCTGGTCGAGGTCGACCTGCCGACGCGGGTGCGCAATGTGCCGCAGTCCGGCAGCGAGCGCCGCGCGGCCGGCGGTCCGGAGGAAGTCCGCTTCCGCCGCACGCAGATCCAGAAGACCGGCTTCGAGCTGATCGCCGAGACGGTGAAGCGCCTGCCCAACGGGCCGGGCGTCTACCGCATGCTCGACGACAACGGCGATGTCCTCTACGTCGGCAAGGCGCGGAGCCTGAAGAAGCGCGTCGTCAGCTATTCCCGGCCGACGGGCCTCTCCTCGCGGCTGATGTCGATGGTCAATCGCACCGTCGCGATGGAGTTCGTCACCACCAACACCGAGACCGAGGCACTGCTCCTCGAGGCGAACCTCATCAAGCGGTTCCGCCCGCGCTACAACGTGCTGCTGCGGGACGACAAGTCGTTCCCCTACATCCTGCTGACCGGTGACCACGAGGCGCCGCAGATCATCAAGCACCGCGGCGCGCACTCGCGAAAGGGCGACTATTACGGCCCGTTCGCCTCCGCCGGCGCGGTCGACCGGACGATCAATGCGCTGCAGAAGGCCTTCCTGATCCGCTCCTGCACCGACGCGGTATACGAGCAGCGGACGAGGCCGTGCCTGCTCTACCAGATCAAGCGCTGCTCGGCGCCCTGCACCAGGGAGATCGGCCTCGAGGACTATGGCGCGCTGGTCGGCGAGGCCAAGGCGTTCCTCTCCGGCAAGAGCCAGTCCATTCGCAAGCGGCTGGGCGCGGAGATGGAAGCCGCCGCCGAGGCGCTGGAGTTCGAGCGCGCCGCCCGCATCCGCGACCGTCTCGCAGCCCTCAGCCACGTCGACAGCCACCAGGGCATCAACACGCAAGGGGTCGAGGAGGCCGACGTCTTCGCCGTCCATCAGGAGGGCGGGGAGACGTGCGTGCAGGTCTTCTTCTTCCGCACCGGACAGAACTGGGGCAACCGCGCCTACTACCCGCGTGACGAGGGGCTCGAGGCGGCAGATGTGCTGGAGGCGTTCGTCGCCCAGTTCTACGACGACAAGCCCGTCCCCCGGGCGATCTTCCTGTCCCACGAGGTGCCGGACCGCGACCTGCTGGCGATGGCCTTCACCGAGCGGGCCGGGCGGAAGGTGGAGGTGGCGGTGCCGCAGCGCGGCGCCAAGCGCGAGCTTGTCGAGCACGCGCTCGCCAACGCGCGCGAGGCGCTCGGCCGGCGCCTCGCCGACAAGTCGAGCCAGAGCAAGCTCCTCGCCGGCCTCGGCGAGACGTTCGGGCTGGAGCACCCGCCGCGCCGCGTCGAGGTCTACGACAACTCGCACATCATGGGCACCAACGCGGTCGGCGGGATGATCGTCGCCGGGCCGGAGGGCTTCTCCAAGCCGCACTACAGGAAGTTCAACATCAAGTCCGAGGAGATCACCCCGGGCGACGACTTCGGCATGATGCGCGAGGTGCTGACCCGCCGCTTCTCGCGCCTCCTCAAGGAGGCGCCGCGGGAGGAGCCGGCCGGGAGCCGCGAGGCGCCGGACGGCGAGACTGCCGGCCACGAGACGGTGGACGACGAGAGCCTCGGCCCGTGGCCCGACCTCGTCCTGATCGACGGCGGGGCGGGCCAGCTCGCCGCGGCGCACGCGGTGCTGGGCGAGCTCGGCATCACCGACGTCCCGCTGGTGGGAGTCGCCAAGGGCGTCGACCGCGACGCGGGTCGCGAGGAGTTCCACATCCGGGGCCAGCAGCCGTTCCGTCTGCCGCCGCGTGACCCGGTGCTCTACTTCATCCAGCGCCTGCGGGACGAGGCGCACCGGTTCGCGATCGGCGCCCACCGCGCCAAACGCAAGAAGGCTCTGACGGCGAACCCGCTGGACGACATCCCCGGCATCGGCTCCGCCCGCAAGCGCGCGCTGCTGAAGCACTTCGGGACCGCGAAGGCCGTGGCGAAGGCGGGGATCGACGACCTCGTCGCGGTCGACGGCATCTCCGAGAGCGTCGCGAAGCGCGTCTACGACCACTTCCACGCCGAGCACGCGCCGGCCTCCCGCTGATACGGGCCGGCGCTCCCGCCCCCGTCGCGGCTACTTGACGGCGCTCGCAGGCGTGACGCGACCGACGATCTCCTCGAGGGTGATGAAGCCGGGGCCGCCGTTCTGCATCCGGCTGTCGATGCCGTTGTCGCGGTTGTCGGCGAGGCCGAAGAACTGCCCCTCCGGCACCTCGATCGCCGGCGTGTCGTCGAACATCCCGCCCACCAGGAGGTCGAGCACCTCGTAGGAGGCGCCGTTCGGCAGCGTCTCGCGCAGTCGCCGCACGCGGCATGCGTCGCCCTCGGGCAGGGGGCACCGTTCCGCGGCGACGACGTGGGGGGAGACCAGCGGGGCGATGTCCTCGGTCTTCACCGCCGTGCCGTCGATGCTGACGCGGCCGCCCCGGAGCCGGACGGTCTGGCCGCCGGTCGCCACGATGCGCGTCAGGTAGAGCGTCGGGTCCGTCCCGCCGCGGCGGTAGGCGACGATGTCGCCGGGCTCGATGTCCCCGGGCGCGAGGGCGGTGGTGCTCACCACCAGGCACGCGTTGGGTGCGATGGCCGGCATCATCGAGACGCTGCCGGCCCGGAACGCCTCTCCGGTACCGAGCACGCAGGTGAGGCAGAGGCACGGTTGCGCGCCCGCCGGCGACACCATGGCGGCGGCGAGCATCGCCGCGCCGCCGACGAGGGCGGCGGAGGCCGCCTTGCCCGCCGTGCGCCGCAGCGACCGGCGGGGCAGGGTCACCGCGCGATCTCTTCGGCGAGCTTCGCGATGGTGCGCTTGTAGACGTCGGCGCGGTTCCACTTGCCGATCACGTTGTAGTTCGCCGTCCCCGGCCCCCAGGGCTGCCCGCGCTGCCAGCCGTTCTGCGCGAACCAGTTCGCGGTCGAGGCGAGGACGTCCGGCACCGAGCGCATCAGGTCGCGCCGCCCGTCACCGTCGAAGTCCACCGCGTAGTTCACGTAGCGTTCGGCGAGAAACTGTGTCTGGCCGATCTCGCCGGCCCACGCGCCGCGCATCTGCTCGGGGCGCATGTCGCCGCGGTCGACGATCTGCAGCGCGGCCAGAAGCTCGCGCGTGAAGAAGTCGGAGCGGCGGCAGTCGTAGGCGAGCGTCGCCAGGGACTGCATGATCGGCAGGTTGCCGTTGTTGGCGCCGAAGCCGGTCTCCAGCGCCCAGACCGAGACGACGATCGCCGGCGGCACGCCGTAGCGCTTCTCGATCCGGTCCATCATGCGGCGGTTGTTGCTGATGTAGGAGCGGGCGCGGTTGATCATCGCGTTGTTCACCCGGCGCGCCCAGAACTGGTCGAACGAGAGCTTGAACGACTTCTGGTTCCGGTCGTAGCCGATGACCCGCTTCGAGTAGGTGACCCCGTTCAGCGAACGGTCCACCGCCGATTTGCGGATCCCCCGCTGCACCGCTTCCACCTTGAAATCGGCGAGCCAGGCATTGAACCCGGAGGGTCCGTTGCCGCACTGCGCCGCGAGGGCCGTGCTGGCGACTCCGAGGCTCATCACAACTGCGAGGGTCGTCCGGATCATCGAAGCTCTCCGCGAGTGGGGTGCTAAAGGAATAACGAAATTGACCAGGGAACGAATATGCGTCCGTATGAAATCCTCGATGTCTTCACCGGAACGCCGCTCGCCGGGAACCCGCTTGCCGTGGTGCACGAGGCCGACGGCCTCTCGACCGACCGAATGCAGGCGATCGCCGCTGAATTCAACCTGTCGGAGACCATCTTCCTCCATGCCCCGCAGGGAGATGCGGTTCCCGCGCGCATCTTCACCCCGCGCGACGAAATGCCCTTCGCCGGTCATCCGACCGTCGGCGGTTCCGTCGCGCAGGCGCTCAAGACCGGGGCCTCCCAGCTCGCGCTGACGCTGCCGGCGGGGCGCGTCGACGTGACGATCACGGGTGGCGACGTGCGCCGGGCGACGTTCGACGCGCCTGTCCTGCCGCGCGCGGAGCCGCTGGACATCGCGGTCGAGGATCTGGCGAGGCTCGTCAATCTGGACCCCGCCGACATCGTCACCGACACCTACCGACCGGCCAGGATCACCAGCGGGCCGTGGTTCACCGCGATCCCGGTGCGCCGCGTCGCCGCGCTGGCGGACGCGCGGTTCATGACCGGGCACGTCGGCGTCCTCGGCGACGCGCCGCGCTCGCTTTACCTCGTCGCCAAGGGGGCGGACGGCTACCGCGCCCGCATGTTCGCGCCGTTCTCGGGGATCGAGGAGGATCCGGCGACGGGCTCGGCCGCGGTGGCGCTGGCGGCGATGGTGCTCGCCGCCGAGACGCCGCCCGACGGCACCCACGCCGTGGCGATCCGGCAGGGCGTCGAGATGGGCCGCGCCTCCGACATCACGATCTCGGCCGAGGTCGCGGGCGGTGCGCTGAAGCGGGTCAGCCTGTCGGGCGAGGCGGTGGTCATCGCCCGAGGCACGCTCCTCGTCTGAGCGGCGGCCGAAACGAAAAGAGCCGGGCGCCGGGCCCGGCTCTTTGACATGCAGGTCGCCGAATTGCAGGTCGCCCGCGGTCAGTAGCGGATGATCGTGCCGCCGATGGGGCGGTGCTGGCCCTCGGCGAGGGCGATGATGCCGCCGCGGATGTCCTTGGTGGACCCGGCCTTGTCCAGCGCCTTGAAGATCTGGTCCGCCGCCTTGTAGTTGCCGACCTCGCGGTAGGCGAAGCCCTGCAGCAGCATCAGGTCCTTCTGGAGCGGCGCGATGCGGTTGCGCTGGTCGAGGAAGTAGAGCGCCTCGGTGTAGCGGCCGTCGCGGTTCGCGGCGAGCGCGCGCTGGGTCAGGATCGCGGTCTGTAGCTCGGTCCGGCGCGGGCGCGACTGCGGCGCCTGGGTCGCCGCCACCGCCGCTTCCTTGGTGAAGTTGCCGGCGATGTAGGCGAGGGCCGACCCGTACACCGCGTCGCCGCGCTGCGAGGTGCCGACGCGCGAGCCGATCTTGGCGAGCTGGAAGGCCTGCGCGGCCTCCACCGGGCGCTTGAGCTGCAGCAGGCAGAAGCCGCGCGCCGAGGCGTCCTGCGCCGACAGCGTGCCGTTGCGGATGCCGACGTCGGTGTTCGCCACGCAGCGCTCGTAATCCTTGCTGTTGAGGGCACGCTGCGTCGCCGTCCCGCCCGATCCGCCGCCGGAGCGCGAGCGGCTCGTCGACGGCCGGTTGACGATCTCCATCACCCGCTCGTCCGTCGTGCGGTTCGTCGTCGTGGTGCCCTGGCGCACGCGGCGGGTCACGGTGTCGCCGCCCGTCGTCAGAGGCCGCGCGGTCGATGGCGTCGCGGTGCGTACCGGCGCGGCGGTGGTGGCCACGGGCCGCGCCGTCACCGGCCTCGTCGTCGTCGTGCCGAGGTCGATCGGGCGGGCGCTCGGCGCCGGGGTCACGGACGGCTCGGCGGCGAGGCGCGGCGTCACGGGTTGCGGCCGTGCCGTGGTGTCGACGGGCGGGTAGGTCGGTGTCGGGGTCGGCGGAACCGGGTTCGGCGCGGCCTGCTGCTGTGTGGGCGTCGGCAGCGGGAGCTGGAGCTGCACGTTCTGCAGCACGCTTTGCCCGGGCCGGCTGTCCGGACGGATGACCACCGAACGGCGGGGGATCTCCGGCCGCACGGCCCCCTCGGGACGACGCGCCATCGGGCGGAACTGCGCGGCGGTCAGCGAACCGGCCTGGATGAACGACAGGTCGTTGGTCGGGTTCTGCTGCTCCACGATCATCGCGCGCAGGCGGCGGCGCTCCTTCGGGTCGCAGACCAGCGAGTCGACGCCGACCTCGACCGACGGGTCGTCGGTCGCGCCTGAGAACGGGGCCCTCGGATTGGTCTGGTTGCGGCCGGTCGCCAGGTTGTTGACCGAGTCGTAGAGCGGGCCCCACTCGTCGACCACTTCCTGGAAGCCCTTCAGGTCGCCGAGGCGCAGGCGCGAGAGGGCGAGACCGAACATCGCCGCCTCGGTCGGCACCCAGTTCGCGGAGGAGATGAACCACTCCTCGGCGATGATGAACTGGCAGGTGTTGAACGCGTACCAGCCGAGGGCCTGCGCGCCGTTGGCGTCGCGCTGCTCGATCACGACCGGCGCGAAGCGGTCGACGACCGTCTGCTCGACGTCCTCGATCGAGGTTTCGCCGGCCTCGTCTGCTGTGAGCAGGGTCGACACCGCGTCGAGGTAGGCCTCCATCAGCTCGGGCGTCTGCTCGCGCCACTGGAAGGCGACCTCGCGGGCGAGGAAGGCGTCCTCGCGGTTGCCCGTCGCCCGCAGCGCGATGATGTAGCCTTCCGCCGCGTCGGAGCCGAGGCCGCTGTCGAGCGCGAAGCGGAACCACTGGGCCGCGTCGGCCGGATCGCCCTGTCGGTAGAGGTAGTAGCCGATCAGCATCGCGTCTTCGAGGTTGGCCCCGGTGCGTGCATAGTCGGCGAGGGTGTTGATCCAGTCCTGCGGGACGACCGACCCTTCCGCGTTCTCCTGGCCGGCCCGCGCGACTATCCCGCGGATGATGTTGAGCTGGGCCGTGCCCATCGACGACAGCTGCCCGTTCTGGCCGGGCTTCACCAGGTCGAAGAGGCGCGAGACGTAGGAGCTGTCGAGCTGCTCCGACGCCTTCTGCAGCGAGGCCGAGCGCGCGCCCGGGTCGTCGCAGGTGTTGATGACGTAGAGGTAGGCGTCGTAGGCGCGCTGCGGTCGGCCTGTCTTGGCGAAGGCCTCGGCCACGCGCCAGATCGAATCCGGGTCGTCGCAGGTGAGGATCTGCTCGTTCTGCTCGGCGACCTGCAGGACCTGCGCGTAGTTGCCGGCGTTCGACGCGGTGCGCAGGTTCTCGCGGGCCTCGCCGAGGGCGAGGAGGGCGGCGAGCCGCGGCGGCGTCACGAAGGTCGGGTCACGGCGCTGGCGGTCGGCGATGACGCGGCGGGCCTCGTCGAACTGCTGGTCGCCGACGAGGTCGTAGAGGCGCTGCAGCTCGACGTCTTCGCCGTCCGGGTCGAGGAGATCGCGCGGCGGGGTCCAGCCGGGGTAGAGCGCGCGCAGGCGGCGCAGCTCGGCGTCGAGCCGCTCGGTCGAGCCTTCGCGGGCGAAGTAGCGCAGCGCCGCGCGGTCCGCCTCGGACGGTTCGGCGAAGGAGCCGGCCCGCTGCGGGGCCTCCTGCGCGTCGGCGCTGCCGTTGAACCGGCCGGTGACGGCGTCCCAGGGGCCGATGTCGAACACGAAGCCGAAGGCGAGGGCGACGGCGGTTCCCAAGGCGATCGGCTTGAAAGCCGGCGCTGTCGTCCAGTGTGCATTGGGGCGTTTGGGTCTTAACCCGGACAACAATCGGTTCGCCACGCCATGAAGCGGGTCATGTTGCGGGGCGCGCAAGGCAAACGGGGGCTCGATGTCCCGATGATGTGTAGCGTGTTTGACCATACGCCCTCGCGACGCGTCCGTCGTCGTCCAACTGCCTTGCCGACCACAGATTGATTCGTGCCTGGGTCTGATATTTGGCGCAACCCTGAAGGAACAGGGTTAACGATCGGTTCTTGGCGCGCCCGCGAACCACAGAGACCGGCGGCGGCGGACGCTGCGGCCCGCCGCCCGACGCCGAGTGGCCGGGGCGCCGGGTGCGCTGTTCCGCCGCAGGGCGGTGTGGCGGCGGCCGCCGGGCGGCGCCCTCGAAAACGTGTTTCGCCTCAAGGGGAAAGCCGCGCCGCCGGGGACGCTGACTTCCACCGGGGGTCAGTTGTTGCGGCCCATCGGGCGGACCAGGGCCCAGGTGATGAGGCCGAGGAAGAACGCCGCGATCACGACCGCGATGGCATAGACGCCATTGTTAATCGAGAACCAGTTCGCCGCGATCAGCCGCATGTTGGTGAAGGACAGCGGCATGGTCGCGATGTAGCTGACGCGGGCCGCGCGGACGGTGTCGACCTCGTTCGTCTCCAGGGTGTAGGCGGTCGCGCGGCCGCTGATCTTGTCCCACACGTCCGGCGTGGTGAGCGAGGCGATGGACGTGGACAGGAGGCTCGGGCTCGGCGCCGTCACCAGTGTCCAGGCCGCGTTCTCGTTGCCCGGCGCGTTGTTCTGCACCATCAGGAGCGAGGCGCCGGCGGGGATGGAGCCGGCCGGGATCTCGTTCCGCGCGGCGTTCATGAACGAGAAATCGAAGTCGAAGTTCAGGTTGAACGCGTTGCGGATCGGACGCAGCAGCTCGCTGATCGAGCTCGAGAAGCCGCCCCGGTCGCCGAGATTGTCGAACCAGTTCTGGTTGCCCGCGCGCTGCCGTTCGGGCGTCGGCGAGGACGGGTCGCTGAGGTTCGCCGCGCGGTTGAGCTGCGCGTCCTCCTGGCGGAGCTGGCTGCGCAGGCGCCGCAGCACCTCGTCGTACTGCTCAAGGCCCTGCGGCTCCTCGTTGCCTCCGCCGATCCCGGACGGGGTGTCCCAGACGGCGGGGATGATGTTTTCCGCGCCCGTCGCCTCCAGCACCGTCGTAGGCACGTCCGGGAGCGGGCCGATGACGAGGAGGTTGCGGTCGCGGTACGGCTCGACCTGGTCGACCACCGACGTCGTCAGCGGAGCGCCGCGGCCGATGGCGATCCGGCTCATGAGCGTGCCGGCCGCGCCGATGGTGTCGAGCGCGCGGCCGCCGACGAGGATGCGCACCGGCTCGTTGCCCATCTCGTACGGGAAGCCGTTCGCCGCGAACGAGGCGAGGTTCGGGAGCTGCCCGATCCGCGCGAAGTCCGGGAAGTTGAGCCGGGTCGAGGACATGATGGCGAAGCGCTCGCCCGACGGGGCGGTGGCGCCGGGAAGGCACGCGGTGTCGTCGTCGGAGCGCAGCTCGGCGACCATCTCGATCCGGTTCACTCCCGGCTTGAAGGACTGCATGCCGAGCTGGACCGGGTAGTCGCGGAAGACGCGCCGGTCGGCGGACGCGAAGTTCACCGACGTGGAGGACACGCCGTTCACGTAGATGACAAGCTGGCTGTTGGGGTCGATGGAGGCCGAGTAGGCCGCGTCGAGCAGCATCTCGGCCTCGCCGTAGGCGGCGGCGTAGAAGTCCGGCGGCAGCGTCACGTTGAAGCCGGCGCGGAAGCGGCGCCCGGTGAAGTCGATCGTCTCGAACCCGAGGTCGGCGAGCGTGATGGAGGTCGCGCCGTCGATCAGCGGGCCGTTCGCCTCGCGGTCCCAGTCCCGGCTGATGGACGGCGTTCCGACGAACTCGGCGAGCGCCGTGTCGACCTCGCGCGGGGTAGGGCCGGAGATGACGATGGTCGGGCCGATCGAGCCGTTGACGAGTTCCACCGTCGGCACCGAATTCACCGAGGCGGGCGCGTTCGACAGGACGCTGGAGACGGTCGAGGCCGGACCCATGGCGATGTTGAGGGTGCCGACCACCGGCTCCAGATCGGTGCCGGGCGGCACCACCTCGACGAGGGGCTGGCCGAACCGGCCGCGCAGCGCGACGGTCTGCACCACCTGGAGGAGGCGGTCGATCTGAGCCGGGTTGGACGGCTCGTCCATGATGACGCGGAGCCGCGTCGCGCCGTTGGTGCCGACGCCGATGGCCGGAAGGTCCGGCAGCCCCGACACCGCCTTGTCGAGCCCCTGTCCGGAGAAGCCGGTCAGGCGCGTGTCGATCCGCGTCCACAGCTCGTAGGTCGCGTTCACCGAGCAGTCGATCCGGTGGCGCATCTCCGCTTCGATGCGGAAGCTGTTCTCGCCCGGCCGCAGGAGGCCGGTCGTGATCGGCATCGTGATGACCTTGGTGCGGTCCGGCGAGTCGATCGCCGTCTCCATGATCTCGCGGCCGTTGAGATAGAGGCGCAGGCGCGACCCCTCGGGCAGCACCAGCACCGAGTTGTTGAAGGCGAGCGAGAGGGTGCCCCCGCGCGAGGCCTCGGCCGCCGTCAGGTAGACGTCCCAGGTGCGCGAATCGAGCTCGCCCTCGAGGCGGAGCGTGCGCTCGGGCACGATCGGCCGGTCGACCATCGCGTCGGTGTAGTCGGCGTTGTTCTCGAGGACGACGCGCAGCTCGCGCACCTCGTTGGTCGGCTGGCGGATGAGGGCCGCGAGGTTCTGCCGCTCCTGCTCGCTGACCGCGTCGATCGGCACCGCGGTGGCGCGGGTGCCGGGGGCGAGGGGGGAGACGGTGGTCGACGGCTGGATGATCGCGGTGGGCGTGTCGTCCGGCAGCGCCGTGCTGGGCGTGCGGCCGTCGTTGTTGATGTCGAACGGCGCCGGCGTGTTGCGCGGCGGGGCGAGGCTGTTGCGCGCGGCGCCGGTCGCCGGATTCTCCGGCGAGAGCGGTGCGGCGGACTGCTCGGCGATGCCCTGCTGCTGGGTCGGCGTCGTCCTGAGCCCGCCCTGGTTGTTGAGCGGGAACGTCGGCGTCTGGGCCCAGGACACACTCACTCCGAGGAGGAGGGCGGCGGCCGAAGCTGTCAGGAGTCGCTTGTGGCGCATCGGCTTGGACCTCAACGGTAAGGGGTCGGGTTCACCGACCGCGTTACCGGTGCGCCCTGCAGGGCCGCGGTGGACCCGGTCCCTGACACGACGGCGCTGGGATCGGCCCCCGAGAAGTTGTGCGGGGGCGGTGCGGGCATGTCCGACCCGCCGTCGAGGTTCTGCCGGCGGGCATTCTTCGGCGGCTTGCGGAAGAGGTAGGAGAGGCCGCGCACGGTCTGGAAGAGCGCGACGCGCACGAAGGCGATGACGCCGCGCACCACGCCGATGTTCTTCCGGCGCGAGGCCTGGAAGCGGATCCACTCATCCGAGTTTGCGAAGACGAGGTCGGCGACGAGCTTGTACTGCCGTGGGTCCTCCACCGCGAACTCCGAGCCGAGCGACATGCCGCCGTCGTCGCGCACCACCGAGCGCACCGTGAGCGGCAGCTCGTTGGTCGGAAGCGGCGCCATCGTCTGGAAGCGCATGGTGATCTGCTCGCCGGCGCGGATCGAGCGCAGCGCGTTGGCCGGCACCAGGATGCGCGCGCCGTTGACCGACACGTCGTCGATTCGTGCCGGGATCACCCGGTCGCCGTAGATGATCTCGGCCGGGCGCTCGATCGAGACGCGCTGCGAGGAACGAAGCTGCCGCCGTTCCGCGACGACGCCGAGCGCGGCGCCCATCAGCAGCATGTTGAAGAGGTTCCACCCGCCGACGACCAGCGACACGCCGGAGTCCGACGGGACCGCGATGAGCCGCCAGACCATCGCCACGAGGCCGGCCGTCAGGATGAAGAAGATGACGTAGAACGGGCCGCCCAGCTCGGAGATCCGGCTGAACCGGGTGGTCTCACCCTTGGTGGTCACCTTGAAGCTGGGCGCCCTCGGCTTGAGGATCACGGCGATCAGCGCGCGGCCGAGGTAGATCGACTGGATCGTCTCGTAGAGCTCCGAGATGAACGGCCACCGCACACGGCTCCAGTTGTAGTTCTGCATCAGGATGTTCACGACGATGTACGTCGTCGTGTACGCGGCGAACTCCGCCCCGGACGCGTCGAAGATCGACAGGCCGAAGAAGAGGTAGGCGAGGGGCGAGAACAGGAACGCCAGCCGCGAGAACGGGAACAGCCAGTAGAGGATCGAGGACAGGTAGCAGATCCGCTGCGGGATGGAGAGGCCGCGCTTTAGCAGCGGGTTGTTGAGCATCAGGATCTGCAGCATGCCCTGGCACCAGCGCGAGCGCTGGCCGATGAAGCTCGCGAACGTCTCCGGCTGCAGGCCGGCGATCATCGGCCGGTCGACGTAGGCCGAGTTCCAGCCGCGGGCGTGGAGGCCGAGCGCGGTCTCCGCATCCTCGGTGATCGACAGGCCCGAGAAGCCGCCCGACTCCTCGAGCGCCTCGCGCCGCAGGACCGCCGCCGAGCCGCAGAAGAACGAGGCGTTCCACTTGTCGAGCCCCTTCTGGATGACGCCGTAGAACATCTCGTTCTCGGACGGCATCCGGTTCCAGGTCTCGAGGTTGTGCTCGAGCGGGTCCGGATTGATGAAGAAGTGCGGCGTCTGGACGAGGAACAGGCGCGGGTCCGCGGCAAAATAGCCGATCGTCTCGTTGAGGAAGTCGCGCGACGGGGCGTGGTCGGCGTCCAGCACGACGACGAACTCGCCGGTGGAGTGGGCGAGGCCGTTGTTGAGGTTGCCGGCCTTGGCGTGGACGTTCTGGGCGCGCGTCAGGTAGTTGACGCCGAGGTCGCGGCAGAGCTGCTGCAGGGTGCGCCGCCGCTCCGCCGCCTGGGCGGCGAGCTGCGGGTTCGGCGAATCGATGCGCTGGTCCGTGCCGCCGTCGTCGAGCAGGTACACGGTGAAGCGGTCTTCGGGGTAGTCGATTTGCCGCGCCGCGGAGATCGTCGTGGCGAGGAGCTCCGGCGATTCGTTGTAGCTCGGGATGAAGATGTCGACCGTCGGGCGGATCGAATCGGGCGCCAGCGTCCGGCGCGGCCGGTTCAGCGGGTCCGCGATCGTGAACAGCGACACGAACAGCATGAACACCGAGTACATCTCGGCGGCGTAAAGAATAATCCCGGGGATGAAGTTGGCGAGCTCGTCGATGGGCGGAATCGTCGAGGAGGTGCGCCAGTACACGTAACGCAGAACCACTGCGGTGCCGAGCGCAAGCACCACCGCCCGCAGCGCCCCGCGGCGATCGAACATCTTCAGGATGGCGATGATGATGATGACGATCATCGACGTCACGAAGTGTGTCGTGAGACTCACAGGCTGCGTGGCCAGGAAGATGATGATCGCCACCATCAGGAACCACAGCAAAAGTGTGAGCAATCTCATCGACCGATCCCCAGACGCGCGTCGCGGCTCAACAATTGACAAACTTTAGCCAACTGTTGTTCAACCAATGAGTCGTTATGACGCAACATGATTATGCTCATTGATTTGATTTGTTCACTCGGCGGGTCGACAGTCGAAAGCGAAGCTGCCGGAGGCCGGGCCGGGCCGGCCGGACCGCATGGCCGGTGATTACACGGGGTCGCGCCACGTCTACAGAGTTATCCACCATTCTGCCGCAAACCGGTTCGCGTATACCATAGCTGCCGTTCGACTCCCTACCAAGAATCGAGCGGGTCCCGCCGCCATGGTTAACCCTGGGCGGATCACATGGGGATCTTCCGCGAATTAACGTTAACCAGCGTCAAGGTTAACACACGCTCAACGTCTTTTCTGCAGCCTCGGATCAGGCGCCGATTCGCAGCGAATCGGTTCAACACCGCGCGCGGCGACGACGTTGCCGACGGGCGGATAATGATAATGAGGCTGGATGCAATGTTCGTGGTTTCGCGAAAGGTGCATCAGGCGATCGTCGTCCTCGCGGCTGCGGTCGTTGGCGGGTGCTCCTACAATCCACAGGGTGGCGTCGTGCGCAGCGCGTCACTCAGCAATCAGATCGACCTCAGCGAGGCATTCATCACGCCCCCGCCCGGCGGACCCGAGATCATCGCGGTGCTGGAAAACCGGTACCGGAACGGCCTCGCCCAGGACATCCTTCTGGAGAACGACACCGGCATCCCGGGCCAGAACGTCATCATCGTGCGCGCCTACGGCCCGATGGGCGCCGAGGCCGGCATCGAGACGCTGAAGACCGACATCATCGACCTGCACGACATCCGCAACGAGTTGCGCCAGCAGTTCCCCGGCATCGCGATGGAAATGTCCGGCCTCTACGTGCAGAACCGTTACGGTCCGTTCTCGTATGCCACCGGCCGCTCGCGCAACGGGGCGAACTGCGTCTACGCGTGGCAGCGCATCGCAACCGAGGCGCGGGTCTTCTCGGCCCAGCGGGGCGCGATCACGTGGCGCCTGCGCGTCTGCGACAAGCAGACCGACATGCGCACCCTCGTCTTCCTGGCCTACGGCATGACGGTCAACGGCTACTTCCTGTCGCAGCGCTGGAATCCGTTCGGCGATCCGCCTGAGCCGGATCCGCGCATCGGCAAGGCGGGCGAGACGATCCTGCCGCAGCAGGTGGTGGATCCGACCGTCGTCGCGCCGACGTCCTACGGGCCCGCGCCGGTGGCGACGGTCGCCCGGCCGCGCACCCGCTCGTCCGCTCCGGTCACCACCTCCGCGCCGCCGACGGTCCTCAACCAGCCGATCGAGGGGGCGGCGATCGTCCCGCGGCCGGAGAACACGGACCTGTCCGAACCGCGGGTGGAAGGCTCCAACCTGCCGTCCACCGGCCTTTCGACGCGCGGAGGCACCGTGCGCGTGCCGTCGGTCAGCGGCGTGTCGGGTCTCAGCGGGGACAACGCCCGGGTCCGGGTGATCCGCCCCGCCAACTGAGGTTCGCCGCGCCGGCTCCGGCCGCGCGGCAACACCAGCCCTTTCATGGGCTGCACCACCGACGGTCGCGGCGCCCCGAGGGCGCGCTGCGACCGGCATCCACTGCCTCAACTTGCCCCGGCGCCCGGTGTGGCGTCGGGGCCTTTCCTTTTGGTGGCGGCCCGCCTTGCGCAGCGGTGCGAGGCCCGCAGCGGGGAGGGCGCGGCCGGTCCGCCCGGTCAGGCCGCCGCGCGCAAGCCGAGCAGCGCGCGGGCCTCCTGCCAGGAGGCGATGGGGCGCTCGTAGCGCTCGGCGAGGTCGACGGCGCGCTTCACCAGCGCCGCATTCGAGGGCGCCAGCGTCTCGCGGTCGAGGCGGATGTTGTCCTCCATCCCGGTGCGCGCGTGGCCGCCGGAGGAGATCGCCCACTCGTTGAGTACGATCTGGTTGGCGCCGATACCGGCGGCGCACCAGGGCGCGTCCTCGCCGAAGAAGCGGTGGACCGTCCTGACGTAGAAGTCGAACACCTCGCGGTCGACCGGCATCGCGTTCTTCACGCCCATCACGAACTGGACGTAGGGCGTCTTGGCGATCTGCCCCCTGTCGAACATCTCCTTGGCCTTGAAGATGTGGCTGAGGTCGAAGGCTTCGATTTCCGGCTTGATGTCGTAGGTGACCATCTCCGCGGCGAGCCACTCGACGAGGTCGGGCGGGTTCTCGTAGACGCGGGTCGGGAAGTTGTTGGAGCCGACCGAGAGCGAGGCCATGTCGGGCCGCAGCGGCAGCATCCCGCCACGCGTCTTGCCCGCACCGGACCGGCCGCCGGTCGAGAACTGCACGATCATGCCGGGGCAGTGCGCGGCGAGGCCCTCCTTCAGGCGGCCGAACCGCTCCGGGTCGGACGTCGGCGACTCGTCGTCGTTGCGCACGTGGGCGTGGACGATGGTGGCGCCGGCCTCGAACGCCTCGTGGGTGCTTTCGACCTGCTCCGAGACGCTGATCGGCACCGCGGGATTGTCCACCTTCTTGGGCAGGCTGCCGGTAATCGCCACGCAGATGATGACGGGCTTGGCCATGGTGCAGGTCCTCTTATCGTTCGTCGTTGCCCGCTCTTACTGCCGATGCGATCCCATCCGAAGGGGCAATCGGCGAAAATCGCATCACGCCCGGCGCCCACCGAACTGCGGCAAGAATGCGGCTGGGCGTCGCGCTCCACTATTCATCCGCGGGTAAAAAGACAATGATCAGCATCAAATTTTCGAGATCTCGAATGTTAACATTCGGACAGGCTTCGATGCATGCGCCGTGAAACTGCCGCAAGGTGACTGTGCAACCTGTTGGTGGATGCGGGCTTATTCGAAAGGAGGAGTGCGATTATCGAAAGGCTAATATTTGTCCGTTAATGTATGTTTATCTGGAATTTTCCTGGTGCCGTAGAGCCGAGTAATTGTATGTGTTGTATGGTGTGTCTATTATCAGTCTGATGAGTGACGTTGTGATCGACGAGACATTGGACACAATGGACGGGGCAAGCGCATCGCTCGCCGCGCGCGCGAAAACGGTCCGGAAGGCGAAAGGCCTGACGATTCAGCAGGTTGCCGAGCGATCAGGGCTTGCCATCTCGACGATCTCGAAGATCGAACGCGGCCGAATGACGCCGACCTACGATGTCTTCCACAAACTCGCCAAAGGCCTCAACGTCGATGTGACGGACCTGATCGAGTCGAACGAGCCCCGGTTGAAGGAAGGCGAAGTCGCCGTCAGCCGCCGGGGCGAGGTCGGCTACCGGATGGTCGGCGACGCACTCCACGAGGTGCTCTTCGCCCAGGTGGCGGAGAAGCGCATGACGCCGACCTTCGCCACGCTGAAGCCGTCGCGCAAGGGCGAGCTCCCCCGCCTCGTCGGCCACACGGGCGAGGAATTCGTGCTCGTCCTGAAGGGCACCGTCCGGGTCGACCTCGAGGACGCCGACCCCATCACACTGCACACCGGCGACAGCGTCTATCTCGACAGCCGCCGCGCCCATCACTACGCCTCCGCCACCGACCGGACGGCCCGTATCCTCTGCGTCGTCGCCGGCCAGGACGAGAACGAGCCCGTCGAAGTCGCCGACAGCGACGAGCATCCGGACGCCTCCGACGCCACGCTTACGGCGACGTCGCGCTGAGCCGTTCCCGAAAGCCCGTGTTGCCGCGCTCGTCGTCGCGAACGGCGTCGGGAGCCGGCGAACGCCCCTACCGCGACGCCGCCGCGATCGCTGCGGCGAGGGCGGGGCGCGTGCGCGCGTAGACCGCGAGCGGCGTGCCCGAGATGGCCGCCTCCCACGCCTCCCGCAGCGCGCTCACCCCGGCGCCGGGGCCGTCCGGGTGGGTCATGATCCCGCCGCCGGCCGCGTAGATGAGGTCCTTCGACTGGAGCGAGGCCCAGGTCGCCGGCACCTGGCGGGCGGTCAGCCCGGCCGACAGCACCGGCATCGCCGTCAGCGGCTTCTCCGGGTAGAGCGGCGCCGCGCACGCCCGCGCGGACTGCACGACGCTGGTGTCCGGCTCGGCGAGGGCGTTGCCGAACCCGTTGACGTGGAGCTGGTCGCAGCCGAGCAGGCGCCAGAACACCTGCCACGCCGGGAACGAGATCCCGAGCAGCGGGTGGCGGTCGAACAGCCCCCAGCCCGCGCGGTCGCCGTGGATCGGAAGCTGGCTGTGCCGCCGTAGCGCCTCCATCCCCGGGAGACCCACCGCGTTCAGGCTGACCATGAGGCACGTGCCGCCGAGCTCCAGCACGAGGTCGTGGCGCGCACGCATCTCGTCGACGGAGCCGGTGAGGTTGAAGGCGACCATCACCCGCTTGCCCGTGCGCTGGGCGTGGTCGTCCACGGCGTCGAGCACCGCGCGCACCCGCTCCTCGAACGGGCAGGCCGGTCCGTCCGCCTGCAGCGCGTCGTCCTTGATGAAGTCCACGCCGGCATCGCACAGGATCGTGGCGAGCGCCGCCGTCTCCGCCGGGCTGTAGCCGACCGAGGGCTTGACGATCGCGCCGATCAGCGGCCGGCCCTCGACGCCGGCGAGCCGCCGCGTCCCCGTCACGCCGAACGCCGGTCCCGGGTAGGCGGCGGCGAACGCGCGCGGCAGGCGCAGCGCCGTCAGCTTCAGGCCCGAGCATTCGGGGCGTTCGAAGAGGTTGCCCGCCACCGTCGTCATCAGGTTGGGGAGCGAGGCGCCGACATTGTCCAGCGGCCAGGAGAGCGTGAGGTGCGCCCTGCGGTGCGGATCCCGCCGGCGCCCGGCGTGGGGCAGCGACGGGCCGTCGACCGGCCCGAGGTCCTCCAGCGCCTCGATCCGCGCGGCGGCGCGCGCCTCTCGGGCGGCCGGATCGCCGAGCCCCGGCAGCGGCGCCGCGAAACCGCCGCAGGACTGCTCGCGGGCAAGGGCACGTGCCGCCTCCTCGAGGGGGTAGGCGGTCTCGATCAGGTAGTCCGCTTCGATGCGCGCCGTCATCACCCGTCCTCGGGCGCGATCGGTTCGGCCCATGGCCCGCGCCCGTTGTCCTTCGCCACTCGAGCGGCCGCCGGCGGTATCGCCCCGGCCGGGCGCGCGCCTGCCGTCCCGGAGACGGAACGGTCCGGCGCCGCGCCGTCATGCTCAATCGCCGAAAACCGGCCCGCCGTCGAGGCCCCGGCCGACATGCCGCCCGCCGGGCGCCGCGGCGGACGTCAATCGTCCGCCCGCGCGGGGCTCCGACGCCGCCTCACGACAGCTCGGCCATCAGCCCCGCCATCAGGCGGGCGCGGTATGCGAGGCTCTCCACCTCGATATACTCGTGCAGCGTATGGACGAGCTCGCCGTCGAGGCCGAGGCCGTCGAGGGTGGGGATCCCCAGCGCGCCGGTGAAGTTGGCGTCCGAGCCGCCGCCCGCGCTCCCATGCTCGAGGGTGACGCCCATGGTGGCGGCGATGCGCCGGGTGCGCTCGTAGAGGTCCAGCGTGCCGGCGTTCGGCTCCCACACCGGCCGCACCACGCTGAGCGCCACCTCGAAGCCGCTGCCGTCCTCGTCGCGCTGGTTGAGGCCCAGCATGCGCGCGACGCCGCGGTCGAGGTCGTCCTGGCGCTTGGCCATCGACAGCGCCTCGCCGCGGCACACGGTCGAAACGCAGTTCACCCACTTGCCGCCGTGGACGACGCCGACCGAGTAGGTGCAGTCCTCGTCCGTCATCGCCTCGATCTCGAGGATGCGTGCCGCCATCTCGCGGATCGCCGAGCGGCCCTTGCTGAGGCGGATCCCGGCATGGCTCGCGACGCCGTGCGCGGTCAGGTGGTAGCGGGCGATGGCATAGCGGCCCGTGACGACGCTCGACCGGCCCATCAGGCCGGGCTCGGGGACGAGGACGTACTTGTGCTTCCTCGCCTCCGCCTCGATCAGGGCGCGGGTGCCGGGCGTGCCGATCTCCTCGTCCGAGGTGAGCAGCACGTGGATCGGCAGCGGCGTCTCGTGGCCCACCTCGGCGAGCGCGCGCGCCGCCTCGAAGGCCGCGTAGGTCCCGCCCTTCATGTCGCAGAGGCCGGGACCGGTGGCGAAGTCGCCCTTGCGGCGGAAGGGCAGCTTCTCCAGCGTGCCGATGGGGTGCACCGTGTCGAGATGGGCCATCACCAGGACGCCCGGCGCTTCGGGACGCGGGTGCGGGAACACCGCCCGCGCGCAGTCGCCGAGCCCCGGCGGCCCGGGAATGTGCTCCACCCGGGCGCCGAGGGCGCGCAGCCGGTCGCAGGCGATCCCCACCATCCGCGACACGGAGACCGGGTCGTAGGTGGGGCTTTCGCACTCGATCCAGGGGCGCAACCCCTCCAGCATCGTGTCGGAACAGAGGGGAAGCGTGTTGACGTCCATGTCAGATCCGGTCGCTCATCGGGGCAGGCCGGAAGCTGACACCATCGCGGCCCCTCTGTCGACGGCCGGCTTAGCTGGCGCGGTCCAGAACGAAGACCTCGCGTGAGGCGAGGATGTCCTTCGTCGCCTCGCGCATCGCCGTCAGGTGCGCCGACCGGGCGTGCGCGGCGAGGTGCTCGGCGCTCTCCCAGGCCTCGTCGAACACGAACCGCGTCGGCGTCTTGGGGTCGCGGTATAGGTCGTAGTGGAAGCAGCCCGGCTCGGCCCGCGTCGGCTCGATCACGGACTTGAGGGCCTCGAACAGCTTCTCTTCATGGCCCTCTTGTGCCGTCAGGACGGCGATGACCTTCACCATGGGACGTTTCCTCTGATCGTTGTTGCCGGCAAACGGCAAGGAAACGCGCGGTGAAGTCAACAGAGGGCGGGCGGGTGCGAGCTCCCGGACAGGGTCAGCGATAGGGCTCGACGGTAACGTCCTCGAGGCGGTAGCCGACGTCGGCGAGGATCGTGGCGACCGGGTCGGCGCGCAGCGTGCCGGTGACCCACACCATGTCGCCGATCTCCGGCGCCAGCTCCTTGCTGTCGACGTAGACGATCTGGTTCGGCGGGGGCGGCGGGACGTGGACACACGCGCCGAGCTCGGGCACCAGCAGGAACTGACGCTCCTCCTCCTCGAAGCCGACCGGGCTGGCGAAGCCGGCGATGCGCACCCGCTTGCCGTCGAGCTCCCGGCGGACGCTGCCGGTCATCGCCTGCATCGAGCGCATGTCCGACATGTCGAGGAAGAAGTTCATCATGTCCTCGGCCGTCACGCCGCTGTCGAAGGAATCCTTCGACGGCGTGCCGAGACGCTGGTCCGGCGGGACGTTCAGCTTGAACTCGCCCGGCGCCCAGAGGTCGACGAAGGAGAGCGAATCGACCCCGTCCGCCAGCGGCGGCGTCGTCTTGGGCACGGGGAGGTCGTAGCGCACGAGCTGGTGCGGGCCGGCGTTGTCGAAGAAGCCGGGCACCTGGGTGTAGTCCCCGGAGTTCTCGATGACGTTGCCGTCGGCGTCGAGGAGCGGCGGGACCGTCTCGCCCTTGGTGCGGATGTAGATCGCTCCGACGACGATGAAGACCGCGATGGCCGCCACGACGGCGCCTCGAACAGCGATCCCGACCATAGACAACTCCGTACCGCTTCAATGCCGCGCCGGGGGTCGCGGAGCCTCACCGTCTCGATCGGGCGCACGGTCGAGGACGGTTCCGTCCGGCCTCAGCCACGCGCCAGCCCCTTTTGATAGACACGTCGGCGACCGGCGTGAATGTCGGTCGTGAGGGTCCTCAAGTCCGCGTCGGGCGCGAGGGTGTTGTGTCTGAGTTCGTGTCGCGCCGGTTTCGGAACGCGTCGTGTTTAGGGCAGCGTATCATGTCCGCAAAGTACCGTCTTCGCTCCGAAATGCGCTCCGGAAGCGCACTGCGCCCATCTGTCACGGGCTTCGGCCGCGACGTGATCGGCCGCCGCACCGCCCGGGGGGACGTCTCGTGACCGGGGTGGCCCATCTCCCCTACGCCCACGAGGCGCCGCTGTTCGCCCGGCCGGCTCCGCGCCGGAACGGCGCCGCCGTGGCCGACATCGCCTCCGACATCCTGCGGGAGATCGACCTCGGGGTCCTCGTCCTCAGCGCCGAGGGTGACATCGCCTACGCCAACGAGAGTGCGCGCCTGACCTTCGGCCAGGCCGCGCTCGACGCGCCGTTCGCGGAGCTGTGGGCCGAGGATGCCGAGGACGTCCGCCTCACCCTCGCCGCCGCCGCGGCCGCCACCGAATGGCGGAGCTTCTCGCTGACGCCGAAGGACGGGAAGGAGGGCGCCGCCGTCACGCTCCGGGCGCGTCCGATCCTCGTCGCGCGGCCCCCGGTACTGCCCTCGCGCTATCTGCTCGTCACCAGCGATGCGTTCGCGTCCGCCGCGCCGGCGCTCGAACTCTCGGCGCGCAGCCATCCGCCGCCGGATTCCGAGGGCGGTGAGGTGGACGCGCAGCGCGAGCTGATCCACCGCGTGAAGAACAACCTGGCGCTGCTCATGTCGCTGGTGCGCACCGCGCGCCGCAACGTCCACGACGAGGGGGCGGACGAGGAGATATCGGGCTTCGAGCGCCGGCTGATGTCGATCGCCGCCATGCACGACGTGCTCGACGCCCACCGCGAGACCTCTTCGCTGCGGGCCGACGACCTCGTGCGCCGCGTCTGCGAGGGGCTCGACGATGCGCTGGCGCCGGAGGGCGTCTCCATCTCCTGCCAGCTCGAGGCGGTGGAGGTGCCGGTCGCGATCGGCTCGCCCATCGCCCTCGTCACCAACGAGCTGCTCACCAACGCGCTGAAGCACGGCTTCCCGGACGGGCGCGCGGGCGAGGTCCGCGTCTCGCTGCACACGCTCCCGGACGGCACGCGCGAGCTCACCGTGCGCGACAACGGCGTCGGCAAGGAGGGGGCCAAGGCGGAGACGCGCGGCAGCCACGGCTCGGGCGGGGGGATCGTTCGCGCGCTCGTCATGCAACTCGGCGGCACGCTGGAGGCCGTGGAGCAGAATGTCGGCACCGGGTGGGCGCTGCGCTTCAAGGTCTGAAGCCGGCGGACGGGCGCTGGAGTGGTGGTAAGAGAGCCGCGCAACCTTGCCTGAGCGCGGCCAGTCGGGGATGATGGCGCAGGTGGCGCGACGACGCGGCCTTTCGTCCAGCCCCGGCTTGGAAATCTCATGCGCACTTTCTACGCGGCCGAGACCGCGCAACACGCTCCGAAGACATTCATGCTGCGCGGTCGAATCGCGCAGAACGAGGAACGCGCCGAACGTGCCGAGCGTCTGCTCGCCGGTCTCGCCCGCCTCGACCTCAAGGCCGAGGAGCCGCCCGCCGCCCCGGCCGGCACCCGCTCCACGGTCCACTCGATCCGCTACCTCGAGTTCCTCGAGACCGCCTACGCCGCCTGGTCGAAGCTTCCGGGCGCCGGCGAGGAGGTCCTCCCGAACACCCACCCGCTCCTGCCCGGCCCGACCTACCCGACGGGTATCGTCGGCCGCACCGGGTGGCACCTCGGCGACCTCGCCGTGCCGATCGGCCCGGGCACGTGGCCCGCCGTCGCCCGCGCCGCCGATGCCGCGGTCGCCGCCGCCGAGGTCGCGGCAACCGGCGCCTCCGCCTATGCGCTGGCCCGTCCGCCGGGGCACCATGCCTCGCGGGAGGTGGCCGGCGGGCACTGCTTCCTCAACAACGCCGCCATCGCCGCGGAGGTGATGATCGCAAGGGGCGCCCGCCCGGCGATCCTCGACATCGACGTCCACCACGGCAACGGCACGCAGGCGATCACCTACGACCGCGGCGACATCCTGTTCGTCTCGATCCACACCGACCCGTCGAGCTTCTATCCCTGGTTCTGGGGGTACGCCCACGAGACGGGGGCGGGCGCCGGGGAAGGGGCCAACATCAACCTCCCGCTGCCGGTCGGCGCCGACGACGAGGCGTGGCTCGGTGCCATCCGCGTGGCGCTCGGCCACATCGCCCGCTTCGGCGCGGACAGCCTCGTGCTGTCGTTAGGACTCGACATCCATGCGAGCGACCCGCTAGGCGGAATGAGCGTCACCACCGAGGGGATCGGCCGCGCAGGCGAGCTCATGGGGAGGGCGGGGCTGCCGACCGCCATCATCCAGGAGGGCGGCTACCTCTCCGAACCGCTGACCGACAATATCGCGGCCTTCCTCTCCGGTTTTCTCGGAGCCTCGTCATGACTGCGGTCGACACCAGCGGGACCACCCCCGCAACGAACACGCCCCGCCCGGCCCCGTCCGGACCGCCCGTCTTCGCCGGCGACGTCACCGTCCGTTCGATCACCGAAGGTTCCGGCGTCACCGTCATGACGTTCGACACGCCCCATGCCTTCGACGGCACCCGCGCCGGCCAGTTCATGATGGTGAGTTCCAACCGGGACGGCGCGCCGCTGCTGGCGCGCCCGATGAGCATCATCGGCACCGAGCCGCTGGAGATCGCCTTCGGCTACCAGGGCGAGGGTACCCGCCTCATCGCCGCGGCCGAGCCGGGTGAGAAGCTCCACCTCCTCGGCCCGCTGGGCGACCCCTTCCCGCCGCTGGGGCCGGAGGTCACGGTCGTCGTGGAAGGGGCCCACTTCGGCACCATGCTCGCCCTCTGCCGGGAGCGGCACGCCGCCGGCGAGGCGACCCGCGTCCTCTTCGTGACCCGCGCGCCCGAGCAGCCCGCCGGCCCCGTCACCGCCGGGGAACAGGACGCCGCCCTCATGGCGATGTTCGAGCCCTACGCGGACCTCACCGCGCTGAATGGCGATGCCGTGATCGAGGCGCTCGAGGCGAGGCACCCCGGCGTCGTCGCCGCCGGCGCGTTCGACCACGTGATGGCCAGGGTGCAGGCCTGGTGCGAGGCCGGGGGCGTCACCGGGTACGCCGCGCTCCAGGTCGCGATGCCCTGCGGCATCGGCGCCTGCAAGTCGTGCATCAAGAAGTTCCGCGACGACCGCTACCACCTGGTGTGCGACGGACCGATCTTCCCCCTCGAGGAGGTGGCGTTCTGATGTCCGCTTCGATGCCCGACCTCACGGTGCCGATCGGCTCGGTCACCCTGCGCAATCCGGTGATCCCCGCCTCGGGCACCTTCGCCGCCTCCTACGGGCGCGTCTACGACCTCGGCCGTCTCGGCGGACTGGTGCCCAAGACGCTGATGCCGGGCTACCGCCCCGGCCATCCGCCCAATCGCCTGACCGAGACCGGCGGCGGTCTCCTCAACGCCGTCGGCATTCCCTCCGACGGTGTCGAGGCGTTCCTCGACGAGACGCTGCCCGCCTACAAGGGCTGGGGCACGCCCCTGATCGTCTCCATCTCGGCCGACACGGCGGCCGGCTTCGCCGAGCTGGTGCGCACGCTGGAAGGGCAGGGAGTCGACGCGATCGAGCTCAACCTCTCCTGCCCCAATCTGGAGGAGGGCGGCCGCTCCTTCGCCCTCGATACCGCGATGACGGCCGAGGTGGTCGCCGCCTGCCGCGACACGGCCCTGCCGCTCTGGGCCAAGCTCTCGCCCAACGCGGAGGACGTCGCCGCCATCGCCTCGGCCGCGGTCGAGGCGGGGGCCGACGCGCTCATCGTCGCCAACACGCTGACGGGGATCGCCTTCCGTCGCGACGGGCGGCCCGCGCTCGCCAACGTCACCGGCGGCCTCTCCGGCACGCCGCTGAAACCGGTCAACCTGCGCTGCACCTACCAGGTGGCGCAGGCGCTGCCGAAGGTGCCGGTCATCGGCTGCGGCGGCATCGCGACGCTTCAGGACGCGCTCGACTACATGGCCGCCGGCGCCTCCGCCGTCGCCGTCGGCTCGGCGACCTTCACGCGCCCGCTCGCCATGATCCATCTCATCGACGCCATCGCCACGCACTGCACAACCAAGGGCATCGCCGCGCGCGACCTCACCCGCCGCGCCTGATCCGCAACAGAGCCATGACCGACACCATCACCCTGCGCCGCCCCGACGACTTCCACCTGCACCTGCGCGACGGTGCCATCCTGGAGGCCGTCGCCCGGGGCTCGCTGGACTTCGCCCGCGCGATCATCATGCCGAACCTGGTCCCCCCGGTGGTCGACGCCGCGATGGTGCGGTCCTACCGCGACCGCATCATGACCGCGGTCGAGAAGAGCGTGCCCGGCGCCGAGTTCGGCCCGCTGATGACGCTCTACCTCACCGACGACACGACGCCGGCCACCATCGACGAGGTCGCGGGCCTCTGCACCGCGGCGAAGCTCTACCCCGCGCATGCGACGACCAACTCGGCCTCCGGCGTCAACGACATCGACGGCCTGACCCCCGTGCTGGAGCGGATGGCCGAGCGCGGCATCGTCCTGTGCATCCACGGCGAGGTCACCGACCACGAGGTGGACATCTTCGACCGCGAGGCCGTGTTCCTGGAGCGCGTCCTCGCGCCGATGCGCGAGCGCGTGCCGGAGCTGAAGATCGTGTTGGAGCACGTCTCCACCCGCACCGCCATCGACTTCGTCAAGGCGGCGGGCAACATGGGCGCCACGATCACCGCCCACCACCTCGTCATCGACCGCAACGACCTCCTCGCCGGCGGCATCCGCCCGCACAACTACTGCCTCCCCATCGTCAAGCGCCGGGAGGACCGCGAGGCGCTGGTCGCCGCGGCGACCGGCGACAACCCCGCCTTCTTCTTCGGCTCCGACAGCGCGCCGCACACCGACCCCCGCAAGCTCGGCCCCTGCGGCGCGGCGGGCTGCTTCACCGCTCCGCTCGCCCTCGCGATCCTCGCCCACCTGTTCGAGGCCGCGGGCGCGCTGGACAGGCTGGAGGAGTTCGTCTCCCTGCGCGGGGCCGCCTTCTACGGCCTGCCGCCGAACCCCGGCACGGTCACGCTGACGCGCGGCGCGCCGGTCCCGCTCGATCCGATCGACACCGCCGACGGGCCGATCACCCTCTTCAACCCCGGCTTCGAGGTGACCTGGCGCGTGGAGAACTCGCCGGCCCTCGACGTCCAAGAGAAAGTCTTCTGAATGACCGCCGCCACCATCCTGCCCCGCGAGGACGTCGCGCGCATCACCGCCCGCGCTCTCCTGGAGGTGGAGGCCGTCCATCTGCGCCCCTCCGAGCCCTTCACCTACACCTCCGGCCTGAAGTCGCCCGTCTACGTCGACTGCCGCAAGCTCATCGGCTACCCGCGCCTGCGCGCCACGCTCATGCAGCTCGGGGTCGGCTCTCTCGCCCGTGACGTCGGCCTCGAGCGCTTCGACGCCGTCGCCGGCGGCGAGACGGCGGGCATTCCGTTCGCGGCCTGGATGGCGGACCTGATGGGCCTGCCCATGCAGTACGTTCGCAAGGCGCCCAAGGGGTTCGGCCGCGGCGCCCAGATCGAAGGCGCCTTCCGCGACGGTCAGCGGACGCTGCTGGTCGAGGATCTCGCCACCGACGGCGGCAGCAAGGTCCGCTTCGCCGAGGCGCTGCGCACGGCGGGCGCCGAGGTCGCCCACTGCTTCGTGATCTTCCACCACGACATCTTCCCCAACTCCGGCGATGCGCTGGGCAAGCATGGCGTGACGCTCCACGCCCTCGCCCGCTGGAGCGACGTCATGAAGGTCGCCCACGACGACAAGGCCCTCGACACCGCGGCCCTCCGTGAGGTGGAGAACTTCCTCGGCGCACCGCTCGCCTGGAGCGCGGCCCACGGCGGGATCGACACGCTGGAGGTCTGACCCCTTCGCACCTCGGCCGCGACGCCGCGAAAACGCCCTGCCCGGAAGGCGGGGCGTCCCCATCCTCGAGTCCGCCGACTTCGGCTGCGTCGATGCCCGGTTCGCGCGCCGCTCGCCCCTCGTCCGCACCCCGCCGCCGCGCGTCGGGTGCCCGCCTGCGCATGCCGTCGCGGACACTCCCCGGCTGCGCCGAGGCGGCCATGCGGTCCGGGTTCAGTCCTTCACGAAGTGGTACGGGGTGACCGAGCGTCGCGTCGGGTCCACCACCAGACGGCCCGTCAGCGGCGGGAAGGCGCGCCAGTTGCAGTTCTCGCGCGGGCAGAGCCGACAGTTGACGCCGATCGGCGACGCCGTGGCCACGAGGCCCTTGGCGCTGACGTCGAGACCGTCCGCATAGACCAGCCGGCTCGCGTGCGTCACCTCGGCGCCGAGCCCCACCACCAGCTCCTGGCCCGGGTTGTGCGCGCCGACGCTCGCCCGCTCCGTGGTCCGGCCCACGGTGACGAAGCTCTGCCCCTCCGGCAGCGAGACGAGGTCCACGACAATCCGCCCCGGCGTGCGGAACGCCTCGTAGAGGCGCCAGCGCGGGCACGTGCCGCCCGACCGCGCGAACGGGAAGACGCCGCCGCCGAAGCGTTTCGAGATGTTGCCCGCCCGGTCCACGCGGATCATGAAGAAGGGGATGCCCTTGGCGCCCGGCCGCCGCAGCGTCGTCAGGCGGTGCGCCACCTGCTCGAACGAGGCGCCGAAGCGCGAGGCGAGGACCTCGACGTCGTAGCGAAGCCGCTCCGCTGCCTCGAGGAAGCGGTCGTAGGGGAACATGATCGCGCCCGCGAGGTAGTTGCTCAGCGTCAGCCGCAGGATTCCGCGCGAGGAGTCGGAGGTGCAGCGCGGGTCGTTCGACATCGCGCGGATCAGTTCCCCCGCCTCGAGCTGGCCGACGAGATGCGCCACCTGGAAGGTGCGGCTCGTCGGGCCGAGCAGCTCCGACAGCATCAGCCGGTTGCGGTGGCGGTCGAAGCGGCGCAGCAGGCCGTGCATCACGTCGTAGGGCATGATCACCGTGTCGACGTTGTGCGCGTCCTTCAGGTGGTTGACGAGGCTCGTCGTCAGCACCTGCGGCAGGTCGAGCCGCATCCTGGCCCGGGCGGCGAAGTCCACGGCCACCTGTTCCAGCTCCGGGAAGTAGTTGTCGCGCGCCTGCAGCGCCTCGCGCGTCTCCTCCACGGCGCTGCTGCCGAGGCCGGGGTGGGCGCGGTCGGCCGCCGACTCGGCGAGCGCCTCGGCGTCCTCCCGCGCGCCGCGCAGCCCCTCGTGGAGGCGCACCATCGCGTCCGCCACGCGCGGAAACATCTCCGCCATCTCCTGCAGCTCCTGCTGCGACAGGTCGGCGCCGGCAAGGTGCGGGTCCGCCGCGACCTCCTGCAGGCCGAGGAGCGTCGCGCCGTCGGTGGAGGGGGCGAGGGTGCGAACGTCGATGTCGTAGGCGTCGGCGAGGCGCAGGATGAGCTGCGCCGTCAGCGGCCGCTGGTTGCGCTCGATCAGCGTCAGGTAGCTCGCCGAGATCTCGAGCCCCTCCGCCATCTGCGCCTGGGTCAGCTTCAGCGAGCGGCGCAGCTTGCGGATCTGCGGCCCGAGAAAGAGCTTCCGCCTCGCCTCGATGTCGGACATGACAAACCTTACAACATTACATCATGTGTCGATCTTAACTGATACAACACAACCCTACCATAGCTCTGAGGCTCTGGACCTCAATGACAATTCGGCGTTTTTACAATGCAACTGCGCGCGTCGTAGCGCAGAGCCACACATCGCTGACTGTTTGTAGGAAGACGCCATGACCACCTTTGCCGATCTCGTTCCTTCCGCCCCCGATGGCCGCTTCGACGGGATCAACCGCGCGTACACCCCCGAGGAGGTCATGCGCCTCCGCGGTTCCGTCGAGATCAAGTATTCGCTGGCCGAGCGCGGCGCGAACCGCCTCTGGCGCGACCTTCACGAACTCGACTACGTGAACTCGCTCGGCGCGGTGACCGGCAACCAGGCGGTGCAGCAGGTCCGCGCGGGCCTCAAGGCGATCTACCTCTCCGGTTGGCAGGTCGCCGCCGACGGCAACACGGCCGCGCAGACCTACCCGGATCAGTCGCTCTACCCGGCCAACGCCGGACCCGAGCTCGCCAAGCGCATCAACCGCGCCCTGCAGCGCGCCGACCAGATCGAGCATGCCGAGGGCGGCGCAAGGATCGACTGGTTCGCGCCCATCGTCGCGGACGCTGAGGCCGGCTTCGGTGGCCCGCTCAACTGCTACGAGATCATGAAGGCGTACATCGAGGCGGGTGCCGCCGGCGTCCACTTCGAGGACCAGCTCGCCTCGGAGAAGAAGTGCGGCCACCTCGGCGGCAAGGTGCTCATCCCGACGAAGGCGCACGAGCGCAACCTCTCCGCGGCGCGTCTCGCGGCGGACGTCGCCGGCGTGCCGACCTTCATCATGGCCCGCACCGACGCCGAATCGGCCCGCCTCATCACGTCGGACATCGACGAGCGCGACCACGAGTTCATCGACTTCGACGCCGGGCGCACGCCGGAGGGCTTCTATCGCCTGAAGGCCGGCATGGGCCTCGAGCACTGCATCAAGCGCGGCCTCGCCTTCGCCGACAAGGCCGACCTCCTCTGGTGGGAGACGTCCAAGCCTGACCTCGAGGGGGCGCGCAAGTTCGCCGAGGCGCTCCACAGGGAGTTCCCGGGCAAGATGCTGGCCTACAACTGCTCGCCGTCGTTCAACTGGCTGGCGAACATCGACAGGCAGACCATCGAGACGTTCCAGCGCGAGATCGCGGCGATGGGCTACAAGTTCCAGTTCGTCACGCTCGCCGGCTTCCACGCCATCAACTACTCGATGTTCGAGCTGGCGCGCGGCTACGCAAAGCGGGGCATGGGCGCCTACTCCGAGCTGCAGCAGGCCGAGTTCGCGGCCGAGGCCGACGGCTACACCGCGACGCGCCACCAGCGCGAGGCGGGCACCGGCTACTTCGACCTCGTGTCGATGACCCTCTCGGGCGGTCAGTCGTCGACCACCGCCATGGGCGAGTCCACCGAGTCCGATCAGTTCAAAGACGAGGGTCACGCCCTCCGGACCGCCGCCGAATAACCGGCGCGGTCGGCGAGGCGCCGCGCCGTCTCGCCCCCCAGCATCCATCGAAAGGACCCTAGTCCGATGAACGTCATCGCCAAGAACCTGACCGCCGAGACCCCCGTCGACGCCATCCGTACCCTGCCGCGCAGCGTCACCGGCTTCCACGTCGTCATCGAGACCGACATGGACCTTGAGGACATCCGCGCCTCGCTGGAAGGTCTCGCCGAACGCTCCGCCTTCTACCTTCAGAGCGTCGAGGAATGCTGCCGCGGGACCGCCGACAAGGGCCGCGAGCTGTGCGCCGAATTCACGCTCGCCGCGTCCAACGGCACCGTGGGCGATCCGCAGATCTTCGCACTGCTGCGCGAGATCGCCGGCCGCCACCGCTGGAACCAGATGCAGAAGCGCATCGCCCACGCGCCGCGCGGCACGCGCATCTGACGTCCGTTCCGTTCTGTCTCGCTCTGATCCGACCGAACTGGCCGCCGCTTATGCCGGCGGCCTTTTTTCGTGCCGGGTGTCCGGGTGGCGGCTAGCGGAGGCGGTAGCGCTCCAGCACCTCCGGGTCCGGCACGACGCCGTGGCCGGGCCGGTCGGGAATCGCGGCGCGGCCGGTCGCAGCCACGCTTTCCGTGACGCCGAGCCCTTCCAGTGGCAGGTCGGTCATGAAGGCGTTGTGGGTGGTGTCGTACTCGAGCATCGGCTCGTCGGGATGGAGCCCGCCGGGGAGCGGCGGCTGCGCGGCGAGGAGCTGCAGGTTCGCCGCGACCGAGACCGCGGAACCCCAGACGTGGTTGACGACCGGCACCATGTGCGTCTGGCACAGGGTCAGCACCTTCATGAACTCGGAGATGCCGCCGAGGCCGCATACCTCCGGCTGCGCGATGGACACGCACCGCTTCTCGAGGAGGGCGCGCCAGCCCCAGCGCGTGAACTCCGCCTCGCCGCCGGCGATGTTGACCGAGAGGCCGGCGCGCAGCTCCCGGTAGCCGTCGAGGTCCTCCGGCGCGACCGGCTCCTCGAACCAGTAGACGCCGAGCTGCTCCAGCGCTCGTCCCACCGCGAAGGCCTGGGTGACGTGGTAGGCGTGGTTGGCGTCCACCATCAGCCGGGTCTCGTCGCGCAGCGCGCCGCGGACCGCCTCCACCAGGCGGATATCCTGCGCGACGCCGAGGCCGATCTTCATCTTGGTGGCGGTGAAGCCGGCGGCCTCGATGGCGGCGGCCTCCTCGGCGAAGCGGGCGGGCAGGTCGGTCGTGTCCGGGCGCAGCATCATGCCGTAGCCGTAGACCGGGACGCTCTCGCGGAAGCGTCCGCCGAGCATGGTCGCGATCGACTGTCCCGTAGCCTTTCCGGCGAGGTCCCAGAGCGCGATGTCCACGCCGGAGAGCGCCTGCAGCGGCATGCCCTTCTGCCCGTGGTCGCGCAGCCGGTTGTAGACCTCGTGCCAGAGCACCTCCCGGTCCATCGGGTTGCGGCCGACGATGAGCGGGGCGATCACCTGCTCGACGATGGTCTGGTTGGCGATGGCGACCGGGCCGGGGCCGAAGCACTCGCCCCAGCCGGTGATGCCCTCGTCGGTCGAGACCTCGACCAGATGCGCCGACCGTCGGTCGTACATCTGCTGCGAGTAGCCGAGCGTTTCAGGCAGTTGGTAGCCGAGCCGGTGGCTGCGGACGGCGGTGATCTTCATGGCGTCTCCTCTCGCCCGTTCTGTCGCGGGCGCAAGGGAGACGGCGCACCGCGGGGCCCGCCGCTGTCAAGTGCGCGGCGTGTGCGGGTGCGGCGCGGGCGGGGTCTCGCCCCGGTCCGCGCGGCGTGTCAGACGGGGCGTTCCATCATCCGGACCGTCTTGCCGGCGCTCTCGTTGAAGCGGTCGAGGAGGACGTTGAAGCCCATCGCCGCGTGGAAGGCCATCGACCCCGGGTTCGGCGGCTCGACGTTGACTTCGGCGCACACGCGCGGCCGGCCGAGCGACTGGGTGCGGGCGAACGTGTCCATGTAGAGGGCGCGGCCGACGCCGAGGCCGCGGGCCTCCGGCGCCACGACGACGCGGTCGACGTAGAGGAAGGTGTCGAACTGCCCGCTGAACCAGCGGTAGTTCGCGCTGTCGTACGGCCGGCCCTCGGGGATGGTGAGGACCAGGCCGGAGACGGCGCCCGCGGTTCGCGTGATCCGCAGCGCGCCCATGGCGGCGATCGCCGCCATTTCGTCCGGCGTCAGCGCGTTGACGTTGGGGACCGCGGCGTTGTTGAGCGCCGCGATCGCCTCGAGGTCCGCCGCGAGGGCGTCCTCGACCATCACGAGCGGGCCGCTCACAGGGCGGTCTGCGCCTTTTCTTCGGCGATCATCGCGAAGAAGCGGTCGAACAGGTTGTAGCTGTCGTGCGGGCCGGGCGACGCCTCGGGGTGGTACTGCACCGAGAAGACCGGGCGGTCGGTCATCGCGAGGCCGCAGTTCGAGCCGTCGAACAGCGAGCGGTGTGTCTCGCGCGCGTTCTTCGGCAGCGTCGCCGCATCCACCGTGAAGCCGTGGTTCATGGACACGATCGAGACCGCGCCGGTGTCGATGTCGAGCACCGGGTGGTTCGCGCCGTGATGGCCGTGGCGCATCTTCTTCGTCTTGGCGCCGATGGCGTGGCCGAGGAGCTGATGGCCGAGGCAGATGCCGAAGGTCGGCAGGCGCCGGTCGATGAGCGTCTTCAGCGTCTCGCCGACGATCTTCCCCGTCGCGCCCGGGTCGCCGGGGCCGTTGGAGAGGAAGAGACCGTCAGGGTCGAGCGCGAGGATTTCTTCCGCCGTCGCGTTCGCCGGGACCACGGTCACATTGGCGCCGCGCTCCGCGAGGAGGCGCAGGATGTTGCCCTTGATGCCGTAATCGAGCGCGACGATGCGCGGCCCGTCGCCCTTGATCTCGCCGTAGAAGCCCGGCCAGGTCCATGCGCCGCCGTGCCAGGGCGCGGCGTGGCGGGTCGACACCGTGGTGGCGATCTCCGCGCCGGCCATGTCCGGGGCCTTTCGCGCCATCTCGACGAGGGCCGGCTCGTCGAACACGCCCTCCGGGTTGTGGGCGATCACGGCGTTGACCATGCCGCCTTCGCGGATATGCGACGTCAGCGCGCGGGTATCGACGCCGGTGATCGCGACGATGCCGCGCTTCTCCAGCCAGGCGTCGAAGCCTTCGCGGGCGCGCCAGCTCTGCGGCCGCGTGATAGCCGCGCGCAGGACGCAACCCTGCGCTGCGCTCCGCGCCTCCTCCGCAACCGTCTCGATATCGTCGTCATTGGCGCCGACGTTACCTATATGGGGGAAGGTGAAGGTGACGATCTGCCCGGCGTACGACGGATCGGTCAGGATCTCCTGATACCCCGTCATTGCCGTATTGAAGCACACTTCGCCGACCGCCGTCCCGACGGCGCCTGCTCCCATGCCGCGCAACACGAGCCCGTCGGCCAATGCGAGACATGCCGTAGGCTTCGGTTCGACCCAACCGTCCATCCACACTTTTCCCTGTTCTGGTTCCACAGGATGTAAACGTGACGGGATCGGTTGAACACCCCGGCATTTCGGGCGTTAACCATATGTAAGGGTCGGAAAGGTGAACACGCGGTAAGGTAGGCTTGGCAAATTGGGAAAATTCGCCATTTTAGTCAGCCGCACGACAGGAAGACATGGCAGCGATGCGTGAAGGTCGCAGTGCTGCGCGAACGATCGGCGCAATTGTAAGGAACCAGTTGCGTGCTTGGCGCTGATGTTCAAGGGTGTTAAGCGCCACAGAACGCGCAGCGACCGTGTCAGCAGGGTGTGATCATGAACGTACGAGAACAACTGCAAGCCGCCGTAAAAGAAGCCGCTCATCACGATGAGCGGCGACGACTTTGTACGCTGCGCCTGATGCAGGCGGCCATTCGTGACCGCGACCAGGCGCACTGTGTCGGCAACGGCGAGAAGATCACGCAGGCGGAGATCGCCGCGCTCCTCGCCAAGATGATCAAGCAGCGCGAGGAGCAGATCGTGGCGGACCGCAAGGCCGGCGATCTGGAAACCGTTCGGCAGACCAAGGCGGAGATCGAGACGATCCGCGAGTTTATGCCGCCGCTGATGGACGAACCGACCCTCCGGAGCGCCTGTGCGCAGGTGGTCAACGACATCGGCGCAGCGGGCCTGCGCGACGTCGGGCGGACGATTACCGCGCTCAAGAAACGCTATCCGGACCAACTCGACATCGGCCGGGCCAGCAACCTGGTGAAGGGTATGCTGCGCTAGCACAGCGCGGTTCTATTGGATCACGCGGACGACGTGATCGGCTACAACCGCGTCCCTTCGGCCTTCGGGTCACCCCGATCCAGCCGACCGGCACGGATCCAGGCATCCGAGCATCGCCCACATGGCCTTCGCCCTCCGCCGCATGCCGGCGGCGGTCGACGCATTTGCCGCCGGCCCTGCCGCGGAGGCAAGGCCTCGCGGTGCGGCGGGCTGCCGGATCGGGAACGCGGGTTCCGCGCGGTCTCCATCTCGACGAGGGCGGCGGACCGTCCCTGCGCGGACTAGCCCCTGTGCGGAGTGTCCGCCCGGGCGGCAGGCCGCCGGGCGGACATGTTCTCGCGTCAGGCCTTCGCGGCGGCTGCGATCATGTCGCGCTTGGCGTCGATCGAGGCGGCCAGGTTATCCACCATCTCGTCCACATCCGCGCGGGTGATGATGAGCGGCGGCGACATCGCGAGCGCGTCGTTCATCATCGGACGCACAATAAGTCCGCGGCTCATTGCCTCGGCCGCGACCGCCTTGCCGACGCCCTTGGAGGGGTCGAACGTCTTGCGCGTCGCGGGGTCGGCGGAGAGCTCCACCGCGGCGATCATGCCGGCGCCGCGGATCTCGCCGACGTGCGGGTCGCCGGCGAAGCGCTGGCGCAGCTTCTCCTGCAGGTAGGCGCCGGTCTCGGCTGCGTTGTCGAAGAGCTTCTCGCGCTCCATGATGTCGAGGTTGGCGTTGGCCGCGGCGCAGGCGATCGGGTGCGCCGTGTAGGTGTAGCCATGGCCGAAGACGCCGAGGTGGGCCGACGCGTCGCGGATCGTCTCCCACACCTCTTCGCCGACCAGCACCGCCGAGAGCGGCTGGTAGCCGGAGGTGATGCCCTTCGCCACGGAGATCATGTCCGGCTCGAAGCCGAAGTAGTCGGCCCCGAACGGCGTGCCGAGGCGGCCGAAGCCGCAGATGACCTCGTCGGCGATGAAGAGAATGTCGTTGTCCTTCAGGACCTTGGAGACCTTCTCGAAATAGCCCTTCGGCGGGAAGACGACGCCGCCCGCACCCATCACCGGCTCGGCGATGAAGGCGGCGATGGTCTCGGCGCCTTCCCGCTCGATGGTGGTCTTCAGCTCCTCGACGAGGCGGTCGCAGAAGGCGTCCTCGGACTCGCCCGGCTGCTGCTCGTGGTAGTAGTGCGGGCAGGTGAGGCGGATGACCGGCAGCACCGGCAGGTCGAACGCGTCGTGGACGTAGGCGAGGCCCGTCAGCGACCCTGCCGCGACAGTGACGCCATGGTAGGCGCGGTTGCGGGCGAGGATCTTCTTCTTCTGCGGGCGCCCCTTCAGGTTGTTGTAATACCAGGCGATCTTGACCTGCGTGTCGTTGGCGTCCGAACCGGAGCAGCCGAACAGCACGCGGGCCATCCTGCCCGGGGCGAGGCGCTTCACCTTGTCGGCGGTGTAGATGCCGGGCTCGGTGCCCATCGCCGAGAACTGGTGGTAGTAGGGCAGCTTCTTGGCCTGCTCGAAGATCGCCTCGGCGATCTCGATCCGCCCGTAGCCGGCGTTGACGCACCAGAGTCCGGCGAGGCCGTCGAGGTAGACCTTGCCCTTGGCGTCCGTCAGCCGCGCGCCCTTGCCCTCGAGCATGACGGTCGGACCCGTCTCCAGCAGGCCCTTCGGCGACGTGAACGGATGCAGGACGTTCTCGCGCGCGAGGTCCTCGAGTGACTGGTTGTGGGCGGGACTGATGTCCATGACGGGTCTCCCTGGTGGCGCGACGGGGCTGGCGCGGCGAACGTGGTGCGGACGGGCAAGAGGGGCGCTGGCCGGGCTGGCGCGGCACTCCCTCGATGCGGACAGGCTGACCGCGCCGCCGGGGGTGCGATCGTCCCCACTCCTAGCATACGCGCGCCATGGCAGCGACGGTCAGAACGCCTCGCCGCCATTCGTAATCGCGCGATCGAGCGCGACGGCCGCACTGATCATCGCGAGGTGGGAGAGGGCCTGCGGCGTGTTGCCGAGGTGGCGGCCCATCGCGTCCACCTCCTCCGCGAAGAGCCCGGTCGGCGAGGCCATGGCGAGCATCTCCTCGAACCGCGTCTTCGCCTCCTCGACGCGGGCGGAGCGGGCGAGCGCCTCGATGTACCAGAAGGAGCAGGCGACGAAGGACCCTTCGGCGGGACCGTCGAGCCCTTCCTGCTCCTCCCCGATCGGTTCGTAGCGGCGCACGCGCGGGCCGAAGACCAGCCGCTTCTCGATCACGTGCAGGGTCGACTGGAACCGCTCCGACATCGTCGAGGTGTACTTCATCAGCGGCATCAGCAGCGCGGTCGCGTCGACCTTGTCGCCGCCCAGGGTCTGCGTATAGGCGCCGACCTTGGGGTTCCAGAACTGGGTCTCGATGGTGTCGACGATGCGCGAGCGGTTCTCGCGCCAGGCGGGGTTCTGCGGCAGGCCGGTGCGGTCGGCGAGGCGGATCGCCCGGTCGAGCGCCACCCACGACATGAGGTGCGCGTCGAGAAAGCGGGTGGGCTCGCCGCGCATCTCCCAGAAGCCGGAGCCGGGGTGGTGCCATGTGCTCGCCGCCGCGTCGACGAGGCGGCTGACGTCGCGCCAGAGCCGCTCGTCCATCGGCGCGATGAACTTCTGCGACAGGTAGAGCGTGTCGACGACCTCGCCGAAGATGTCGAGCTGGGTCTGCCGGTAGGCGGCGTTGCCGATGCGGACCGGCTGCGAGCCGCGGTGGCCGGAGAGGTGGTCGAGCGTGGTCTCGTCGAGGTTGGTGGTGCCGTCGACCCGGTACATCAGCGCGATCGTCTCGTGCTCGCGTTCCTCGATGCGGTCGCGGATCCAGGTGCGGTAGTTCTCCGCCTCGTCGTAGAAGCCGAGGCGCAGCATCGCGTAGATGGTGAACGCCGAGTCCCGCACCCAGCAGTAGCGGTAGTCCCAGTTGCGCTCGCCGCCGATGGCCTCGGGGAGGCCGAAGGTCGGGGCCGCGACGATGGCGCCGTGGCGGTCGGAGAACATCAGCTTCAGGGCGAGCGCGGAGCGCATCACCATGCCCTTCCACGGCCCGTCGTAGTCCGACTTCGCCGTCCAGCCCCGCCAGTAGTCGAGGGTCTCCTCCAGCGCGCGGTCGACGCCGCCGTCGTTGAGGAGGTGCTGCTTGGCGTCGTCCATCACGAGGACGAGAACCATACGCTCGCCCGCCCCGAGCCGGGCCGATGCGGTCGCCTCCACACCGTCCAGCGACAGCGGATGCGTCGCGGCGAGGCGCATCGGCAGGGTCACGCCACCGTCCTCGAAGACGATGTGGTCGCCGGACTTGTGCGCCGCGGTCGGGCCGCGGGCGTAGTCGAACGCCGGCTTGCAGGAGGCCGCGATCTCCGCCTCGCCCTCGAGGACCGTCGCGATGCGGACCAGCTGGTTGGCGTCGGCGGGGTCGCCGATCGGCATGAAGTCCGTCACCTCGACGACGGCGTCGTGCTTCTCGTAGCGGGTGACGAGGACGTTGGTGTTCTCGATGTAGCGCTGGACGCCGCGCCGCGCGAAGGTCGGGCGCAGCACGAAGCTGCCGGCGTTGCGGTCGAGCGCGGCGGCGAATATCGCGGGCGAGTCGAAGTGCGGGTAGCAGAAGAGCTCGACCGCGCCGTTGCAGCCGATCATCGCCACGGTCTCGAGGTTGCCGACCGCGGCGTAGTCCTCGATCGCCGGGAAGTCCGTGGCCGTCAGCTCGGCCGGGCGTGCATCCATGTTCGCGTCCTGGGGTCCTGTGCTGGGCGGCCGTGGCGGGGGCCGGGGAAGCGGGTCGGCGGCCGCTCCCTCGGAGCGGCGGAAGGGGGGACGGGTCAGCCGTTGTCGCGGAATTCGGGGTAGAGTTCCATGCCGCCGTCGATCACCATCGTGTTGCCGGTCATGTAGTCGGCGTAGTCGGAGGCCATCCATGCCGCCGCCTCGCCGATATCGTCCGGATGACCGATGCGGCCGTAGGGCATCAGCTTCATCAGCTCCTTCATCTGCGCCGGGTCCGACCAGACGGACTTGTTGATCGCGGTGGCGATCGCGCCGGGGGAGATGGCGTTGACGCGGATCTTCTCGACCGCCAGCTCCTGCGCCGCGCTCTTCATGAGGAGCGACAGGCCGCCCTTGGAGGCGGCGTAGTTGACGTGGCCCGCCCAGGGGATGACGTCGTGCACCGAGCTCATGGCGATGATCTTGCCGAGGGCGCGGGACTTTCGCATCCCCTGCCGGCGGAACTGGCGTACCGCCTCCTGCATGCACAGGAACGCGCCGGTGAGGTTGACGGCGATGACGGTGTCCCAGTCCTTGCGCGTCATCTCCGTGAACGTGGCGTCCATCTGCAGTCCGGCATTGGCGACGAGAATGTCGACCGTGCCGTAGGTCTCCACCGCTTTGGCGAACATCGCCTTGACGTCGTCCTCGCTGGAGACGTCGCCCTGGATGGGGAAGGCCTTGCCGCCGGCGTCCTCGCACAGGCGCACCGTTTCGGCCGCTCCGTCAGCGTCGTGGTAGAAGTTGACCGCGACGGAGGCGCCCCGCTTGGCGAGGGCGACGGAGCAGGCGCGGCCGAGCCCCGAGCTCGCGCCGGTCACCACGGCACTCTGGTCCGCAAGGTAGCGTTCGGGTGCCTCGCTCATAGGGCGTTCCTTTCCGTCGTGGCGATATGGGCTGCAACATGGGATCGTTGCGCAGGGATGACACGGGCACCGCACACGCGATCGTGCGGACTGCGCCCGAAGAATTTATTATGCGCTCGCCGAATTGGGGCCAGCTTTGCGTCGGGTGCAGTCAACGTGCCACGGCAAGGCAAAGGGAGTGCGAGCCATGACGATCGCCAGTTCCCCGGCATCGAGCAGGATGTCTCCGGTCAAACTTTTCATCCTTCTGATCTGTGGCGTCGTCGCGACGGCCGCGTTCGATCTCTTCGGACAATGGCTTACGCCGACGTTGGGTTTCGCGAGGCTGGCACCGGAGCCGCTCGCGACGCAGACGCTGCGGACCCTCTTCGGCCCGTTCGAGGGCGCGGCGACCGGCGGGACGATCCTCCACTGGGCGACCGGGGTCCTGTTCTATCCCATCGGCTACGTCTTCATCGCGCGGCCGATCGCGCGGGCGGTGACGCCCTGGGTGCCCTCAATCGTCGTCGCGGTGGTCTACGGCGTCGCGCTGTGGGTGTTCGCGCTCTACGTCATGGCGCACCTCGTCAACGGGAATCCGGCCTTCCTGGCGTGGACCGGGATCACCTGGGTCGCGCTGATCGGGCACGTGATCTGGGCCGTGGTGTTCGCCGCCCTCTACCACGCGGCGGAGCGCTGACCGGTCGGCGCGACGAGGACGCCTCTGCGGGGCGTGTCTGTGGGGCCGGCGCGCGTGGAGGCGCGCGTAAAGGTGGCCGGGGAGGGTTGCCGCCGGTTGCGGCTGGCCCATACCTTATGGGGCGCGAAAGGCCGCGCGAGGCCCCTATGTCGTGGATCCGTAAGGCGTGGAGCCATGTCATGAGGGGGACGCCGGTTTCGTGAGATAACGCGCGATCATTGGAGCCAGGCGGCAGGCCTCACCCCGTGATGGGGCGGACCCGGCCGCCCGAGATCGAGAGCGACATGACCGACACCAGCGTTGCAACCAAGGCCCCATCGGTATCGGCCCGTCTGGCGAGCGATGCCGAGCCCGTCCTGCCCCTGGATGACGGCATTGCCGAGATCGCCGTCGACCGTGTGGCCATCGAGGGCGTGGACCCGGAGATCGACGGCGGCCGCTTCGCGGCCAAGACCGTCGTCGGTCAGCCGTTCATCGTCGAGGCCGACGTCTTCGGCGACGGGCACGACAAGGTCGCCTGCGCGATCCTGTGGCGGCGCAAGGGCGTCGACAACTGGTCCGAGGCACCGCTGCGCTTCCTCGTCAACGACCGTTGGCGCGGCCACTTCACCCCGACCGACAACGCCGCGCACGAGTACAGCATCATCGCCTGGCGGGACGAATGGGAGACCTGGCGCTCCGACACGGCCAAGAAGCACAACGCCGGCCTTCCGCTCGCGCTCGAGATGGAGGAGGGCGCCAGGCTGATCGCGAGGTCCGTCGGATGCGGGCGGGGAACCGCCGGGCAGCAGTCGGCGCTGAAGGCGCTCGCCGAGCGGATGAGCGATGCCTCCGACAACGAGCGCTTCGCCGTCCTGATGACCGACGACACGGCGGCGCTGATGCAGCACGCCGGCCACCGCGCCAACCTCTCGCACTACAAGATCCTGCCGCTGACGGTGGACCGCAGGGCCGCCGCCTTCGCCGCGTGGTACGAGGTGATGCCGCGCTCCATGTCGGGCGATGCCACGCGCCACGGCACCTTCGACGACGTCATCGCGCGGCTTCCCTACGTCCAGGGGCTCGGCTTCGACGTCCTCTACTTCACGCCGATCCACCCTATCGGGAAGACCAACCGCAAGGGGCGCAACAACTCCCTCAAGGCCGAGCCGGGCGACCCCGGCAGCCCGTACGCCATCGGCTCGGCGGAGGGCGGGCACGATGCGCTCCACCCCGAGCTCGGCACCTTCGAGGACTTCGAGCGCCTCGTCGAAGCCGCCGCCGAGCACGGGCTGGAAATCGCGCTCGACTACGCGGTGCAATGTTCGCCCGACCACCCGTGGATCCAGTCGCACCCGGACTGGTTCGACTGGCGCCCGGACGGCTCCATCAAGTTCGCCGAGAACCCGCCGAAGAAGTACGAGGACATCGTCAACGTCCGCTTCTACGACGGCGACGAGCCGATCCCGGCCCTGTGGCACGCGCAGAAGGACATCTTCCTCTTCTGGATCGCACACGGCGTGAAGATCTTCCGGGTCGACAACCCGCACACCAAGGCCTTCACCTTCTGGGAGTGGCTGATCGCCGAGGTCCAGAAGGACCATCCGGACGCGATCTTCCTCGCCGAGGCCTTCACGCGGCCGAAGGTGATGCATCGCCTCGCCAAGATCGGCTTCACGCAGTCCTACTCGTACTTCACGTGGCGCAACACGAAGGCCGAGCTCACCGAGTACATGACCGAGCTCACCACCACGGTGAAGAAGGACACGATGCGCGTGAACTTCTTCGTCAACACGCCGGACATCAACCCGGTCTACCTGCAGACCTCCGGCCGGCCGGGCTTCCAGGTGCGGCTGGTGCTGGCCGCCTCGCTGGCGGGCGTCTACGGCGTCTACAACGGGTTCGAGCTGTGCGAGGGGACGCCCGTTCCCGGCAAGGAGGAATACCTCAACTCCGAGAAGTACGAGCTGCGGGCATGGGACTGGGACCGGCCGGGGCACATCCGCCACGATGTCTGGCTGATGAACCACCTGCGCAAGAACCACGCGGCGCTGCAGGAGTTCACCAACCTCGCATTCTACAACATGTGGAACGACAACATCATCTACTACGGCAAGCGGACGAAGGACCGGTCGTCCTTCCTGCTGTTCGCGATCAACCTCGACCCGCACCACGCCCACGGCGCCGAGTTCGAGGTGCCGCTGTGGGAGTTCGGCCTGCCCGACCACGCCTCGATCCAGGTGACGGACCTCGTCGCGGAGTACGATTTCACGTGGACCGGCAAGATCCAGCACGTGCATATCGATCCGCAGCAGCGTCCGTACTACATCTGGCGCCTGCATGACCCGAACGGGGTCCTCTGACCCCGGAGCGCCGAACGATGTCGAGACCCCTCGACCCGACGCAGACCCACCCGATGGTGATGCCCGACGGGACGGCGGTGCGCACCGTCGTGCATCTCAATCGCGCGATCTCGCACCCGCGCATGGAGATCGGCGACTTCACCTATTTCGGGCATCTGGAGCCGCTCGACGACCATGCGGCCTACCTCGCCCCGTTCCTCTTTCCGCTCAGCCCCGAGCGGCTGGTCATCGGCAGGTTCTGCCAGATCGCGCACGGGGTCCGGTTCGTCACGAGCTCGGCCAACCACGCGATGGGCGGCATCTCGACGTACCCGTTCCAGAACTTCATGATGTCGTCGGCGACCACCGCCGAGGACATCCGGGCCATGTTCGAGCAGGCGCAGCCGAAGGGCGACACGATCGTCGGCAACGACGTGTGGTTCGGGATGGAGGCGATGGTGATGCCGGGCGTGACCATCGGCGACGGCGCCATCATCGGCGCGCGGGCGGTGGTGACGCGCGACGTGCCGGCCTACTCGGTCGTCACCGGCAACCCCGGGGCCGTCGCCCGGCGCCGGTTCGACGACGCGACGGTCGCGGCCCTGCTCGACATTCGCTGGTGGGATTGGCCGGTCGCGTTGATCGAGGCCAACGTCGCCGCGATCACGAGCTGCGATATTGAGGCGCTGCGGGCCGTTCGCTGACGCGCCCCGCCCCGCAAAAAGGGCGCCGCGGAGACCCGCAGGACCGCGATTGGGCTCGACGCCCACCACGCCTGCGCTAGCATCATGTGCAGGCCCGAAGACCATGACCATCGGACGTCGCCGGCGCATTGCCGAGCGGTAGACACCAGGAGCACCCATTTCGCTATGGACGCCGTTGCCCCCGTCACCGAACAGGACATCCCCGAGGACGGCACGCTGAAGGACGGCCTGATCGATCGCTCCGTGACCGACTGGTACAAGGACGCGATCATCTATCAGCTGCACATCAAGGCCTTCTACGACGCCGACAACAACGGGTACGGCGACTTCCGCGGCCTGATGGAGAAGCTCGACTACGTCCAGGCGCTGGGCGTGACGGCGATCTGGCTGCTGCCCTTCTACCCGTCCCCGCTGCGCGACGACGGCTACGACATCGCCGACTACGAGACCGTCAACCCGCAGTACGGCGACGTCGAGGCGTTCCAGATCTTCGTGCGGGAGGCGCACGCGCGCGGGCTTCGGGTGGTCACCGAGCTCGTCATCAACCACACCTCGGACCAGCACCCGTGGTTCCAGGCGGCGCGCAGGAAGGACGCGACGCCGGAGGAGCGGGACATGTACGTGTGGTCCGACACGGACGACAAGTACGAGCTGACGCGCATCATCTTCCTGGACACCGAGAAGTCCAACTGGACCTGGGACCCGGAAGCCGAGATGTATTTCTGGCACCGGTTCTACAGCCACCAGCCCGACCTCAACTTCGACAATCCGAAGGTGTTGGACGAGGTGCTGAAGGTGATGAACCAGTGGCTCGACATGGGCGTCGACGGGCTGCGGCTCGACGCGATCCCGTACCTCGTCGAGCGCGAGGGCACCAACAACGAGAACCTGCCCGAGACGCACGACGTCCTGAAGAAGATCCGCGCCGCGCTCGACACCCGCTACTCGGACCGGATGCTGCTGGCCGAGGCCAACCAGTGGCCGGAGGACACGCGGCCCTATTTCGGCGACGGCGACGAGTGCCACATGGGGTTCCACTTCCCGCTGATGCCGCGCATGTACATGGCGCTGGCGCAGGAGGACCGGCACCCGATCACCGACATCATCCGCCAGACGCCCGAGATCCCGGACGAGTGCCAGTGGGCGATCTTCCTGCGCAATCATGACGAGCTGACGCTCGAGATGGTGACCGCGGAGGAGCGCGACTACCTCTGGCGGACCTACGCGGCGGACGCGCGCGCCCGGATCAACCTCGGTATTCGCCGCCGTCTGGCCCCGCTCTTGCAAAATGATCGGCGCAAGATCGAGCTGATGAATGCCTTTCTTCTGTCGATGCCTGGGACCCCTGTGCTCTATTACGGCGACGAGATCGGCATGGGGGACAACTACTATCTCGGCGACCGCGACGGCGTGCGCACGCCGATGCAGTGGTCGGCGGACCGCAACGGCGGCTTCTCCCGCGCCAACCCGCAGCAGCTCTACCTGCCGCCGATCATGGACCCGGTCTACGGCTATCAGGCGATCAACGTGGAGGCGCAGGAGCACGACCCGTCCTCGCTCCTCAACTGGATGCGACGCATCATCATGGTGCGCAAGCAGCATCCGGCGTTCGGGCGCGGCACGATCTCCTTCATCTATCCGCGCAACCGCAAGGTCATCGCCTATCTGCGTGAGTTCGAGGACGAGGTGATCCTCGTCGTCGCCAACCTGTCGCGCACGGCCCAGGCGGTGGAGCTCGACCTCTCCGCCCACCGCACCAGGGTGCCGATCGAGCTGACCGGCCGCACCCCGTTCCCGCCCGTCGGCGACCTTCCCTACATGCTGACCCTGCCGGCCTACGGCTTCTTCTGGTTCGCGCTCGCCGGCGCGGAGGAGGCGCCGACCTGGCACGACCCGATGCCAGAGCCGCTGCCGGACTTCATCACGCTGACGACGCGGTCGGGCCGGATCGGCGATGCGCTCGAGGGGCGCGAGCGCTCGCAGCTCGAGAAACAGACGCTGCCCGCCTTCCTCCCGCTGCAGCGCTGGTTCGCGGCCAAGGACGAGCGCGTGCGCTCCGTCGCGCTCCAGCCGCTGGCGACGCTGGATTCGTCCGGTTCGTTCGCCCTCGCCGAGTTCAGGGTGGACGTCCCGTCCGGGACGCAGCGCTATTTCGCGCCGCTCTCGATCCGCTGGGGCGAGGAGAACCTGCGGCCGGGCGCGCCGAAGCTCTCCTATACGCTCGCCAAGGTGCGCTCCGGTCCGAAGCTCGGCGCGTTGATCGACGGGACCTACGACGAGCGCCTCGCCGCCGAGCTGGTCGACATGATGAAGCGGGACGAGACGCGCACCTACGGCGGCCGGACCGTCACCTTCCGCGGCTCGCCGATGCTGCAGGAGATCGAGGAGCTGGACCAGCCGCGCCCGCTGGGGGTGGAGCAGTCCAACGTGTCGATCGTCTTCGGCGACCAGATCATCATGAAGATCTACCGCCGGCTGCGCGAAGGCGAGCAGCCGGACGTCGAGATCGCCCGCCACCTGACCGACGTGGCGCACTACCCGAACACGCCGGCCCTCGTCGGCACCATCACGCTGGAGGACGAGGGGGCGCCGGCCGTGCTCGCCGCCGCGTTCGACTTCGTGCCGAACCAGGGCGACGCCTGGGGCGCGGTGCTCGACGCGCTGGAGCGCTACCTGGAGGGGGCCGACCTCATCGAGGCGGAGACCGCCACCGAGACCGAGGAGCCGGTCCTCACCTTCCCGCTGAACATCGGCGACCTCGCCGGTCGCCGCACCGCCGAGCTGCACCTCGCCCTCATGCAGGACGCCTCGTCCGAGGCGTTCCGGCCCGAGCCGATCGGCGCCGATGACCTGTCGAAGTGGGCGGACGATGCGACGCGCGAGGCGGACGAGCTGTTCGCCAAGCTCGCCGCGGCCAAGGCCCGGCTCGCCGAGGACGTCGCCGGCGACGCCGACGCGCTGCTCGGGAAGCGGGACGAGATCGCCGCCCGGTTCGCGGCGGTGCGCCAGGCCCCGCCGTCCGGCAGCAAGACGCGGATCCACGGCGACTACCACCTCGGCCAGGTGCTGGTGTCGCGCGGGGACCTCGTCATCATCGACTTCGAGGGCGAGCCGACCCGCCCGCTCGAGGAGCGGCGCCAGAAGTCCTCGCCGCTGCGCGACGCGGCCGGGATGCTGCGCTCGTTCGACTACGCGGCCGCGATGGCGCTGCAGCGCTGGCGCGACACGCACGAGGTGAATGCCGCCCAGGCGCAGGCGAAGGCCCTCGCCTGGCGCGACAACACGCGGCGCGACTTCATCGCCGCCTATCTGGAGACGCTCGGCGACAACGCCCCGGACGGGCCGCTGACCGCAGCGCTCCTCGACCTCTTCACGCTGCAGAAGGCAATTTACGAGGTCGGCTATGAATTGGCGAACCGACCGGCATGGGTCCGCATTCCCCTTAATGGAGTGCTCGACGTTCTGGCCGATGCCCGCGGTGTGACGGCCTGGGCCGACGCTGCGCCGGAATCTCCGGAGGTCGGCAGCAACCAAGGGGAGAAACCCGATGAGTGATACCCGTCTGCGCGACGACCTCATGCCCGCGGCGGCGGAAGCGATCGTCACCGGGCGGCACTCCGATCCCTTCTCGATTCTGGGGATGCATCCGTCGGAAGACGGCAGCCGCCTCTATGTCCGCACCTTCGCGCCGCACGCCGAGGCCGTCAGCCTCGTCGATACGAAGGGAAAGACCGTCGCGGCCATGGACAAGACCCATCCCGACGGGCTGTTCGCGGTCGTCCTCGACAAGGCCAAGCCGTTCGAATACCGCCTGAAGCTGCGCTCCGGGGCCCACGAGTGGACCGCCGACGACCCGTACCGCTTCGACGCGGTCCTCGGCGAGCTCGACGTCTACCTGATGGCCGAGGGGCGCCACCAGAAGCTCTACGAGCGCCTCGGCTCCCACCCCACCACCATGAACGGCGTCGAGGGCGTCTACTTCGGCGTCTGGGCGCCGAACGCCAAGCGCGTCTCGGTCGTGGGCGACTTCAACGGCTGGGACGGGCGCCGACACGTCATGCGCCTGCGGGCGGAGGTCGGCGTCTGGGAGATCTTCATTCCCGGCATCTCGCGCGGCCTCTACTACAAGTACGAGATCATCGGCGCGCACGGGAACGTGCTGCCGCTGAAGATGGACCCGCTCGCCTTCGCGACCGAGGTGCCGCCGGACACGTCGTCGGTCGTCCATGGCCTCGTCGAGCACGACTGGACGGACGGGGCGTGGATCTCGACCCGGGCCGGGGCCAACGACCGCTCGGCGCCGATCTCCATCTACGAGGTGCATCTCGGCTCCTGGCGGCGCGGCGACGGCAACACCTACCTCGGCTACGACGCGCTCGCGGACGAGCTGATCCCGTACGTGAAGTCGCTCGGCTTCACCCACGTCGAGCTGCTGCCCATCTCCGAGCACCCGTTCTCCGGCTCGTGGGGCTACCAGCCCATCGGCCTCTACGCGCCGACCTCGCGCTTCGGCACGCCGGAGGGCTTCGCGCGCTTCGTCGACCGGGCGCACAGGGAGGGGATCGGCGTCATCATCGACTGGGTGCCGGCCCACTTCCCGACCGACCAGCACGGGCTCGGCCAGTTCGACGGCACGGCGCTCTACGAGCACTCCGACCCGCGCGAAGGCTTCCACAAGGACTGGAACACGCTGATCTACAACCTCGGCCGCAACGAGGTGGCGAACTTCCTGGAGGCGAACGGCCTCTTCTGGATCGACCGCTACCACGTCGACGGCCTGCGCGTGGATGCGGTGGCGTCGATGCTCTACCGCGACTACTCGCGCGGCGACGACTGGGTCCCCAACCGCTACGGCGGGCGGGAGAACCTCGAATCCATCGACTTCCTGCGCTCGCTCAACGAACGCGTCGCCGAGGTCGGCGAGGGGGCGATGATGGCGGCCGAGGAGTCGACAGCCTTCCCGCAGGTCTCACGCCCGGTGAAGGACGGCGGGCTCGGCTTCAATTTCAAGTGGAACATGGGCTGGATGCACGACACCCTGCATTACATGCAGGAGGAGCCGATCCACCGCCGCTGGCATCACGACGCCATCACCTTCGGCCTCCACTACGCCTACTCGGAGGACTTCATCCTGCCGCTCAGCCACGACGAGGTGGTGCACGGCAAGGGCTCGATGCTGGGCAAGATGCCCGGCGACCGCTGGCAGAAGTTCGCCAACCTCCGGGCCTACTACGCGTTCATGTGGTCCCACCCGGGCAAGAAGCTCCTCTTCATGGGCGGCGAGTTCGCGCAGGAGCGGGAGTGGAACCACGACCAGTCGCTCGACTGGCATCTCCTCGTCGACCCGCTGCACAAGGGCGTCCAGGACCTCATCCGCGACCTCAACACACTCTATAAGACGACGTCCGCGCTCCACGAGCGGGACTGCGATCCGGACGGGTTCGAGTGGATCGACGCGTCCGACAACATGTCCTCGGTCTATTGTTACGTGCGTTATGCAGCAGATCGGTCGCCCGTCGTCGTTGTGCTGAACTTTACTCCGGTTGTACGTTATAATTATCGCGTGGGATTCCCTCACGGAGGCAAGTGGCGCGAGGCGATGAACACAGACTCCTCTGTCTACGGCGGGTCGAACGTCGGCAACGCCGGGGCGATCGACGTCCAGGAGCATGCATTCCATGGACGACAATTTTCGGCCGAGCTGACGTTGCCGCCGCTCGGCGCGCTGATCTTCGTTCCACATTAGGTCGGGCATGAATGCGAATTGAAGCGGGGTCCCCCGGGCCGCTCGGGGCGACGTGGGACGGGTCGGGCACCAACTTCGCCCTCTTTTCAGCCAATGCCACCAAGGTGGAGCTTTGCCTTTATGAGCGGTCCGGACGTCGGGAGACGGACCGCATCGACATGCCGGAGCACACCCACGACATCTGGCACTGCTACCTGCCGGACGTGCGGCCGGGCCAGCTCTACGGCTACCGTGTCCACGGTCCGTACGAGCCGTCGGCCGGACACCGCTTCAATCCCAACAAGCTCCTGATCGACCCCTACGCGCGGGCGCTCAAGGGGGAGCTGCGCTGGCAGGACTCCATGTTCGGCTACCGCGTCGGCTCCACCCGCGAGGACCTCTCGTTCGACCGGCGCGATTCCGGTCCGGCGATGCCGAAGTCGATCGTCGTCGACGAGGCCTTCACGTGGGGCAACCACGTCGCGCCCCAGGTGCCGTGGACGGACACCATCATCTACGAGGCGCACGTCAAGGGCATGACCGCGATGCATCCGGACGTGCCGGACCACATGCGCGGCACCTTCGCCGGTCTCGCCGACCCGCAGGTGATCGACTACCTCGCCCGGCTCGGCGTCACGACGATCGAGCTGATGCCGATCCACTATTTCCCCGACGACCGGCATCTCCTGGAGCAGGGACTCCATAACTACTGGGGCTACAACACGCTGAACTTCTTCGCGCCCGCCGCGCGCTACATCTCGCGCGGGTCCGGCCACCACGAGTTCAAGCACATGGTGCGGCGCCTGCACGAGGCGGGCATCGAGGTCATCCTCGACGTGGTCTACAACCACACCGCCGAGGGCAACCAGCTCGGCCCGACGCTCTCCTTCCGGGGGATCGACAACGCCAGCTACTACATGCTCGCCGAAGACAAGCGGTATTATTCCGACACCACCGGCACCGGGAACACCGTCAACGTCGCCCATCCGCGGGTGATGCAGATGGTGATGGATTCGCTGCGCTACTGGGTCGAGGTCTGCAAGGTGGACGGCTTCCGCTTCGACCTCGCGCCGTCGATGTCGCGCGAGGGCAGCGGCTTCGACAGCTCGTCCGCCTGGCTCGACGCGGTGATGCAGGACCCGACGCTGCAGGGCGTGAAGCTCATCGCCGAGCCGTGGGACCTCGGCATGGACGGCTACCAGGTCGGCAACTTCCCCCCCGGCTGGGCCGAGTGGAACGGGCGCTACCGCGACGATATCCGCTCGTACTGGCGCGGCGACTCGCACTACCTGCCGCCGCTCGCCAGCAACCTCCTGGGCTCGGCGGACATCTTCGACCACAACGGCCGCAAGCCCTGGGCGTCGGTGAACTTCGTCACCGCGCACGACGGGTTCACCCTCGTCGACCTCGTCACCTACAACGAGAAGCACAACGAGGGGAACGGCGAGGACAACCGCGACGGCCACAACGACAACCGCTCGTGCAACTGGGGCGTCGAGGGGCCGACCGACGACGAGGCGATCAACGCGCTGCGGGACCGGATGCGCCGCAACCTCATCGCCTCGCTCCTGGTGAGCCAGGGGACGCCGATGCTGCTGATGGGCGACGAGATCGGCCGCAGCCAGTTCGGCAACAACAACGGCTATTGCCAGGACACGGAGATGTCCTGGCTCAACTGGGGCGAGGACAGCGACTCGGAGGTCCGGTTCCGCACGTTCGTGTCGGACCTGATCCGCGCCCGCGGCGAGGTCGGCGTCTTCCACCAGGCGAAGTTCCTGCATGGCGACGGGCTCGCCGGACAGGACGAGGCCAAGGACATCTGCTGGCTCCGGCCCGACGGCGCGGAGATGAACCACGACGACTGGCACGCGGTCGATCCCAAGGTGCTCGGCATGGTGCTGGCGCAGCAGTCCTTCCGCGCGGTGGTCTTCTTCAACGCGCTGGAGGAGGAGATGACCTTCCACCTCTGCGACCCGCTCTCGCAGATGAACTGGTCGGTGCTGTTCGAGACGATGACCGGCGCCGTCTACCGGCCCGGCACCGGGCCCGCCGCGGGAACGCCGTTCACGGTGCCCGGACGCTCGATGCTCGCGCTGATCGGAAACCGCTCGCATTAACGGCGCCCTGCGCCACATCATCCCGTCAGGACCACCGGGGAGACCTTGTGACGAACGCATCTCCGACCACCTGGGGTGCCACGGTTCTGGGCGACGGCCGCGCCCGGTTCCGTCTGTGGGCACCCGACGAGACCGCCCTGAAGCTGCGGACCGATGCCGGCGATCTTCCGATGAACCGGATCGAGGACGGCTGGTTCGAGCTGGTGACGGACGCCGTCCCCGTCGGCGGAAGCTACGCGTTCGTGCTCGACGACGGCTTCGTGGTGCCGGACCCGGCCGCCCGTGCCCAGGCGGGCGACGTCCACGGCCCGTCGAGGCTCGTCGACCCCGACGCCTACGTCTGGAAGACCGAGTGGGCCGGCCGGCCGTGGCGCGAGACCGTCATCTACGAGATGCACGTCGGCACCTTCACGCCCGAGGGGACCTTCCGCGCGGCGATCGAGAAGCTGCCCCACCTCGCCGCCATCGGCATCACGGCGGTGGAGGTCCTGCCGCTCGCCCAGTTCGGCGGCCGCCGCGGCTGGGGCTACGACGGCGTGCTCCTCTACGCGCCGCACGAGTGCTACGGCACGCCGGACGACTTCCGCGCCTTCGTCGACGCCGCGCACGCCGAAGGCCTGATGGTCTTTCTCGACGTCGTCTACAATCACTTCGGTCCGGACGGGAACTATCTCGGCAAGTACGCCAAGGAATTCTTCGACGCCGGCCGGCACACGCCCTGGGGCGCGGCCATCGCGTTCGACAACCCGGCCGTGCGGGCCTACTTCGTCGAGAACCCGATCTACTGGCTGACGGAGTTCCGGCTCGACGGGCTGCGTTTCGACGCCATCGACCACATCAAGGACCCGTCGGAAGAGCACATCCTCAGGATGATGGCGCGCAAGGTCCGCGAGGTCTTCGACCGCCCGGTCCACCTCCACACGGAGGACGAGAGGAACGTCGTCTTCCTGCACCCCTACGAGGGCGGCAAGCCGAAGCTCTTCACCGCCGAGTGGAACGACGACTATCACAACGTGATCCACCCGATCGCGACCGGCGACACCGAGGGCTACTACATCGACTTCACCGAGCATCGCTGGGAGAAGCTCGGCCGGGCGATGACCGAAGGGTTCATCTTTCAGGGCGAGCCGTCCAAGGGCCACAGCAACGAGCCGCGCGGCGAGGACTCCAGGGACCAGCCGCTGATCGCCTGCGTGGCGTTCAACCAGAACCACGACCAGGTCGGCAACCGCGCCTTCGGCGAACGCCTCATCGACCTCTCCGAGCGGGAGATGGTGGTCGTCTTCACCGCCGTCCTGCTTCTCTCGCCGCAGATTCCGCTGCTGTGGATGGGGGAGGAGTGGGGCGAGACCAACCCGTTCTGCTTCTTCTGCGATTTCGACGGCGAGCTCGCCGCCGCGGTGCGCAAGGGGCGGCGCAACGAGTTCTCGAAGTTCGACGCCTTCATCGACCCCGACTCGCGCGAGGACATTCCGGACCCCAACGCCCTCAGCACCTTCGAGGCGAGCCGCGTCGACTGGGCGAAGGCCGGGACCGCGGAGGGACGCGCCTGGCTCGCCCTCTACGCGACGCTGCTGGGCGTGCGTTCGCGCGAGATCGTGCCCCGCCTCACCGGCGAGGCGCCGAAGGTCGGCAAGGTGCTGCGGGCGGAGGACGGCGTCGTCGACGTCTCCTGGACCCTGGCGGACGGGTCGGTGATGTCGATGTACATCAACATGACGACCGAGGACGTCGGCCCGGTGCCGGAGGGCGAGGTGCTGGCGGCGGTGGCGGGCGGCGAACTCGTGGCGCAGCCGACGTCGCGCGCGGGTCACTCCGTCATCCTCACCCTGGACCGCGCATGACGATGGCGCTCGACGCCGCGGCCCGGGCGGCCGGCGTCGTCCTGGAGCGCCCGGGCGAGGACGCGGTGCCGGTCTCGGACGCCGCCAAGCGCGCCTTCGTCGACATCCTGGGCAAGCCGCCGAGCCTGCCCCCGACGGGCACCGGACCCGCCTACGTGCCCCCGTGGCTCGACACGGCGCGCGCGTTCGGCCTCGCGCTGCAGCTCTACCAGCTCCGCTCGCCGCGCAGCCTCGGCGTCGGCGACCTCGCCGACCTCAAGGCGCTGGTGCCGATGCTGGCGGACGCGGGGGTCGACTTCATCGGCCTCAACCCGCTCCATGCGCTCTTCACGGCGGCGCCCGAGCGCGCCTCGCCGTTCTCCCCGTCCGACCGGCGGCGCCTTAATCCGTTCATCATCGCCGTCGACGAGGTGCCCGGATTCCACCCCAATATGGCCGAGATGGTGCCCGTCCCCTCCATGATGGAGGAGGTCGACTACACCGCGGCCGCTCACGCCAAGCTCACCATCCTGGCGAAGATCCACCAGACGTGGCGTGCGGGCGATCCGTCGGTGCCGCAGGAGGCAAGGTCCGCCGCCGCCCGGTATGCGTCGACCTGCGGCAATGCCGTCACCGACTTCGCGCTGTTCGAGGCGCTGTCGCACCACATGGTCGCGAACGGGAAGGCCGCGGGCTGGACGGCGTGGCCGTCCCAGTACGTCGACCGGTCGAGCGCCGCCGTGCGCGCCTTCGCCGAGGCGCACCGCAACGAGATCGACTTTCACCTCTGGCTCCAGCATATCGCCGAGACGCAGCTCGCCGGGGCGCACGCAGCGTGCCTCGCCGCCGGAATGCGGATCGGACTTTACCTTGATTTGGCCGTAGGTGAGGCGCCGGACGGGGCCTCCACCTGGGCCGATCCGTCCCTCGCGATGCGAGGGCTGAGGATCGGCGCGCCGCCGGACCTCTTCTCGCTGGACGGGCAGGACTGGGGCCTCGCGCCGCTGTCGCCGACGGCGCTGGTGGAGCGCGACTTCGCCCCCTACCGCGCGGTGATGGACGCCGTGATGGGCGACGCCGGCGCCATGCGGATCGACCATGCGATGGGCCTGGAACGGCTCTGGCTGATCCCCGACGGCATGACCGCCGCGGAAGGCGCCTACGTGCGCCAGCCGAACCTCACCGACGAGGTGGTAGCCGCGACCCACGCCCACCGGGCGCTCGCCATCGGCGAGGACCTCGGCGTGGTGCCGCCCGGATTTCGCGAGCGGATGGCCGCGCGGCGACTGTTCTCGATGCGGATCGTCGCCTTCGAGCGGGGGCCGGGCGGCATGACGCCGCCCGCACGCTACCCTGCGGACGCGCTCGCCTGTCTCTCGACGCACGATATCGCTCCGCTGGAGGCATGGTGGCGCGGCGACGAGATCGACCTGCGCCTGACGCTCGGCCGGATCTCGGGCCGGGTGGCGGAGGTCGAGCATCGCGCCCGGCTCGGCGACAAGCGCGACATCCTGGCGATGGCGGGGCTGCCGCCAGCCCGCGCGTCCGGCGCGATCGACGACGCCATAATCGTCGCCTTCCACCGGCTCGGCGCCCGGACCGCCTCACGCCTCTTCGCCGTCAGGCTGGAGGACGTCGTCGGCGGGCGCCGCCTCGTCAACCTGCCGGGGACGGACCGCGAGCATCCCAACTGGCGCCGCACCCTGCCGCTGACCGTTGCCGAGATCGCCCGCTCGCCGCGCCTCGCCGCGACGCTGGCCGCCGTGCGCGAGGTGAGGGGAGGGGGACGATGATCGGCGCGACCTACCGGGTCCAGTTCCGCAACGGCTTCGGCTTCGAGGATGCCGCCGCCATCGTCCGGCACCTCGCGCGGGCCGGGATCACCCACCTCTACGCGTCGCCGATCTTCGCCGCGACGGCCGGCTCGACCCACGGCTACGACGTCACCGACCACAACGAGCTCGACCCGGAGCTCGGCGGCGAGGAGGGCTTCGCCGTGCTGGTCGAGGCGCTGGAGGCGGCGGGCGTCGGCCTCATCCTCGACATCGTGCCGAACCACATGGCCGCGTCGATGGAAAACCCTTGGTGGTGCGACGTCGCCATGCACGGCGAGCGGTCCGACTACGCCGGCCACTTCGACATCGACTGGAACGCCGGCAAGCTCATCCTGCCGATCCTCGGCAAGCCCTACGGCGAGGCTCTGGCGGACGGGGACATCGAGCGCGTCGAGAGCGAGGGTTCGGTCGTCCTCTCGGTTCCCGGTACCGACCTGCCGCTGGCGCCGGGGACGGAGCACATCAAGGACGTCCATGCGCTGCACGAGGCGCAGAACTATCGCCTTGCCTACTGGAGGCTGGGGCGCGACGGTCTCACCTATCGCCGCTTCTTCGAGGTGACGGGGCTGGTCGGCGTGCGGGTCGAGGATCCGGCCGTCTTCGACGACGTCCACCGCACCATCCTGCGCCTCGCGACGCTGGGCGTGGTGACGGGCCTCAGGGTCGACCACGTCGACGGTCTCGCCGACCCGGCGGGGTACCTCGCGCGCCTCGCCGAGCGCGCTGGCGTTCCCGTCCTGGTGGAGAAGATCCTCGAGGCGAGCGAGACGCTGCGCGACTGGCCGGTCGTCGGCACGACGGGCTACGAGTTCATCGCCGCGATGGCCGCGCTGTTCACCGACGGCGAAGGGCTCGAGACGCTCGACCAGGCCTACGGGGCGATCGCCCGCAACGACCTCGCGGCGATGACAAACGCGGCCAAGACGGTGATCCTGACGCGCAACCTCGCCGGCGAGCTGGAGCGCCTCACGGCGCTCGCCCTCACGTTGTTCGCGGACGACCTCTCTGCGCGCGACCACGGGACGGCGACCGTGCGGGAGGGGATCGTCGCGCTGATGAAGGGCCTCTCGGTCTATCGCACCTACCTGCCGAGCGACGACCCCGAGGACCGGGCGGTGCTCGCCGAGGCGCGGGCGGCCGCCACGTCGGCGCGGCTGGAGGACGAGCGCATCCTCGACGACCTCGTCGCGCTGCTGACCGCCGACCCCGAGGACGACCCGCACCCGGAGATTGCACGCGAGTTCATCGCCCGGTTCCAGCAGACGTCCGGCCCGCTGATGGCGAAGTCGCTCGAGGACACGCTGTTCTACCGCCACCACCGCCTCGTCGGCCTGAACGAGGTGGGGGGCGAGCTGGAGCCGGCCCTGGGGCCCGAGCGCTTCCTGAAGGTGGCCGCCGCCGACGGCCTCGCGACGACGCAGACGCACGACACCAAGCGCGGCGAGGATGCGCGCGCCCGCCTCTACGCCCTCTCCGATCCTGAGGCGGTGCCGATCTTCGAGGCGCTCTGGCCGACCTTCCCGGGCGAGGTGCCGGACAAGCTAAAGTGGGCGCTGGTGCAGATGCTGTTCGCGGCCGACCCGCTCGCGGAGGATCCCGACTTCACCGATCGTTTCCGCGAGACGGCGCTGAAGACCGTACGCGAGGCCAAGCAGCAGACGAGCTGGACCCGCACGCACGAGGGGTTCGAGAATCGCGTCGCCGAAGCGGCCGAGGCGGTGGCGGCAGAGCGGCACCGGCTCGCCCCGCTGGCGCCGGTGGCGCGGGCGGGCGCCGCCATCGGCCTCGGCCAGGCGCTCCTGAAGACGGTCGGCCGGCCGACGCCCGACATCTACCAGGGCTGCTTCGGCTGGGACTTCGCGATGGTCGATCCGGACAACCGGCGCCCGGTCGACTACGTTGCCGAAGAGCAATTGTGCAACGCCGCAATGGCCTCCGACCCGCCCTCGCTCGCCGCCGGATGGGAGTCGGGTGCAATCAAGGCGCGCATCCTCATCGAGGGGCTGGCCCTGCGCCGCGAACGGCCACGCCTGTTCGCCGGGACGGCGCTCACCAGGGTGGACTTGTCGGGCCCGGCCGCCGGCGCCTTCGCAGCGTTCGAGCGGCGGAGCGAGCGGGACTGGATGCTGGCGCTGGTGGCAACTCGGCCGATGGCGATGCTGGGCGCCGCGGGCCTGGGTCTCGCCCCCGACGCGCTGCGCGGACTGGGGCTGGCGGACGCTCACGGCCTGACCGATCGCCTCTCCGGCCGCCCGCTCGACGGGGAAGGCGGCCTGATGGCCGCGCTCGAGCATCTGCCCGTCGTCATCGCCACAAACTGGTAGTGCGGCGGCTGCTACGGCAGCTACAGGTCGTGTTGCATTTCGGCCATATCGCCCCGACCGGACCCGGTCCGGCGACGGGACCGCGCGGGAGCGATCAGCCCCGCCCCAGCCGATGCGGTAATCTCATGCGATATCGAGGACAGGGCCCGGCGCGACCGGCGGGCCGACCAGCAAGCGGATACCACCGTTGGCGGCATCGGATTATCCACAAAGGGGCACGTCCCCTCCCCCCGAAATCCTAATGGATCCTTGCCGTTTGGGGCGATTTTGTCCGGGTTGCGGGCGAAAACGTGTTGTCCGTGCAACATCGCAGATTGCGTGCGGGGTTCAGCGAGTTTCACCCGCACGCTTTCCGTTGCCGTGAGCGAGGCACCTGAGCAATGTGGCTTTGCGACGGGGCGGCAACGACCCCATCGCGGTTTGGGCGGGCCGCAGCGGCTTGATCAAATCAGTTGGAAGTCCGGCGACTTTCGGCCCTCGGGTCACCGCCGGAACGAAAGTCAAAGGGCCTCTACAAGTGAACATCTTTGGAGATCGAGACATGAACATTAAGCGTCTTGTCCTCGGCACGGCTGCGGGTGCTCTCGCGGTGACCGGGGCGCAGGCGGCGGACCTTCCGGTCGTCGTCGAGCCTGTCGAGTACGTTCGCATCTGCGACGCCTACGGCACGGGCTTTTACTACATCCCGGGTACGGAGACCTGCCTGCGCGTTGCCGGCCGTATCCGTGCCGACTACCAGTTCTTCGGTGACCTCTCCGCCGACGGTGGCGACTACGAGATCACCAACCGTGGTTACGACCGTGACAACGAGCGTGGCTACCGCTTCCGTGCTCGTGCGTACCTCTACCTCGACTCCCGCACGTCCACCGAGTTCGGTCTTCTGCGTACCTTCACCGAACTGCAGTGGAACTGGGAAGACGGTAACTCTTTCCAGCAGACGGACGTCGAGCGCGCCTTCATCCAGTTCGGCGGCCTGACCTTCGGTAACACCCGTTCGTTCTGGGACTACAGCGACGCCTTCTTCGGTTCGCAGTTCTTCTGGGAAGCCCCGACGTCTGACCATCACACGATGGTTGCGGCCTACACCGCCGCGTTCGGCAACGGCTTCTCCGCTTCGCTGTCGATCGAAGACTCCAGCAGCCGCCAGCTCGGCATCCAGTCCGACATCGACGTCGGCAGCGGTGATGATGAGGCGTACGACAAGACGGCCTGGGTTCCGGATCTGGTCGCGAACATCCGCGTCGATCAGGGCTGGGGTTCGGCTCAGATCATGGGCTTCGTCGGCTACCGTGAGGCCGGTCGCCTGAACGGCAACGGCATCTACTCTGACTCCGAGAGCGAGATCGCTTACGGTGTCGGCGGTGGCGTGACCATCAACGTTCCGTTCGGCACGGACACCACGGTCGGCATCCAGGCGGCTTACTCGCATGGTTCGGCGGCCTACGTGAACGAGACGCCGGTTGCTGACGTGATCGACGGCTACTGGAACGACGCTTCGGGTAACTTCGACCTGACAGACGCCTTCTCGGTCGCCGGTGGTTTCTCCACCAGCTTCACGCCGGCTCTGTCCTACACCCTGGGCGGCGGTTACGCTTACTACGACCAGGCCAACGACTCCGACGCTGGCGACATCCAGAGCATCACGGTTGACGGCATGCTCTCCTACGAGATCGTCTCCGGCTTCGTCTTCGCCGGTGGTCTGCAGTACAAGTACGTCGACACCGACCACCTCGGTGACGGTAACGCTCTGGCCGGCTTCCTCCGCGCTCAGCGTACCTTCTAATTCCATCCTTTCCCCCGGATGGAGGGCCCGGCGGCAACGCCGGGCCCTTTTTCGTTTTCAGGGCAGCGAGCATAAGAAAAAAGGCCCGGCAGCCGAAACTGCCGAACCTCGCGGGGCGCGCCTGCCCAATGCCATCCATTCCCCCGGATGGTGCCGCTGCAACACTGCTGCGACGCAAAAACTCATACCATAACCCGGTAGCGAATGCGAAGTTCCATTGCGTGTTGCAAATGGATCACGCTTAACGCTTTGCCAACAGCCGGGTCCTTATGGCGCGTATCGGAACCTCTATGGTGCCGCGCCGAGCCTCGCGCTACACCTGCCTCGACCACGAAATATCGGGGCACGTCATGCTCAGCCGTCTTTGTCTCGCCGTTGCGCTCCTCGTCCTCCCGCTCAGTGCGATGGCCCAGGTTGAACGACCGCTCGTCGTCGGAATGGCCCTCGAGCCACCGCATCTCGATCCCACCGCCGGCGCCGCCGCGGCCATCGACGAGGTGCTCTATGACAATGTCTTCCAGGGCCTGACCCAGATCGCGGCGGACGGCACCGTGCAGCCGCAGCTCGCCACCGGCTGGGAGGTCGCGGACGACGGCATGTCCTGGACCTTCACCCTGCGCGAAGGCGTCACCTTCCACGACGGCAAGCCGTTCGACGCCTCGGTCGCGAAGTTCGCGCTGGACCGCTTCCGGGCGGCGGGCGCCGAGAATGCACAGCCGCAGCTCTTCGCCGCCATCGATTCGGTCGAGGCGGTCGATCCGACCACCCTGAAGATCACCCTGTCGCGCCCCGACGCGAACCTCCCGTACTCGCTCGGCTGGGGTGACGCGGTGATGGTCCATCCTGACAGCGCCGACGGCAACAAGCAGGCCCCGGTCGGGACCGGACCGTTCATGTTCGAGGACTGGCGCCGCGGCGACCGCGTGATTCTCACCCGCTACGACGGCTACTGGGGCGAGCCCGCGCGCGTGCCGCGGGTGGAGTTCGCCTTCGTTTCCGACCCCGGAACCGCGCTCGCCTCGCTGCTCGCCGGCGACGTCAACGCCTACCCGAACTTCCCCGCGCCGGAGCAGGTCCCGGTGCTGGAGGCGAACGAGAGCTTCACGGTCGAGATCGGCACCACCGAGGGCGAGGTGATCCTGGCGATCAATTCCGCCCGCGCCCCGTTCGACAAGCTGGAGGTGCGCCAGGCGATCTCCGCCGCGATCAACCGCGACGTGCTGATCGCGGGCGCGATGTACGGTGCCGGGACGCCGATCGGCTCGCACATGCCGCCGCACAATCCGGCCTATATCGACCTCACCGGCGTGAACGGCTACGACCCCGACCGGGCCAGGGCCCTGCTCGCCGACGCGGGCGTCACCAACCTTTCGCTGACGATCACCCTGCCGCCGCCGGCTTACGCCCGCCGCTCCGGCGAGCTCATCGCCGCGCAGCTCCGGCAGGTCGGAATCGACGTTTCGCTGAAGCCGGTGGAGTGGGCCGAGTGGCTGTCCTCGGCCTTCAAGGGCAAGGACTACGATCTCACCATCGTCGCCCACACCGAACCCAACGACATCGGCATCTATGGCCGTCCGGACTACTACTTCCACGTGGCAAACGCCCGGCTGGATGAGGTTCTGGCCAAACTCGGCACCGAGGCGGACCCCGACGCGCGGATCGGCCTGCTGCAGGAGGCGCAGAAGCTGATCGCCGACGATGCCGTGAACGCATTCCTGTTCGTCCTGCCGAAGATCGGCGTCTGGGACGCGCGGCTGACCGGCTTCTGGCACGACTCCCCCATCCAGGCGAACGACGTCACGCACGTCGAATGGAAGGAGTGACCGGGCGGCATCCGTGGGGGCATTGACGCGCCTCGCCCAGCTCCTCGGCACACTCCTCGTGGCCAGCGCCATCGTCTTCGTGGCGATGAGCGTGCTGCCCGGGGACGCGGCCCAGCTTCGCCTCGGCATGAACGCCGAGCCCGAGGCCGTCGCGGCGCTCCGGGCGGAGATGGGGCTGGACAAGCCTGTACCGGAGCGCTTCGTGCGCTGGCTCGGCGGCGTCGCCACCGGGGACTTCGGCATGTCCGGCACCTACGACGTCCCGGTGGTCGAACTCATGGCGGAGCGGGCCGAGGTGTCGGTGCCGCTCGCGCTGCTGGCGCTCGCCCTGTCGGTGGGGGTCGCGCTGCCGATGGGGCTCCTCGCCGCCATCCGCCGCGGCCGCCTCCCGGACCGGCTGGTGCAGACGGCCGCGCAGGTGGGCCTCTCCATCCCCGCGCTGTGGCTGGGGCTACTCTTTATATATACGTTCGCCGTCTACCTCCGCTGGGCGCCTTCCGGTGGCTTTCCCGGATGGCAGGCGGGTCTGTGGCCCGGCCTCGGCGCGCTGGCCCTGCCGGCGATCGCGCTGGCGATCCCGCAGGCGTCGATCCTGACCCGCATCGTGCGCACCGCGGTCACCGAGGCGATGGACGAGGACTACGTCGCGCTCGCCAGAGCCAAGGGGCGGCGCGAGGCGGGGGCGGTGATCGTCCACGCGCTCCCGAACGCCTGGGCGCCGATCCTCACGATCGTCGGCATGCAGTTCGGCTTCCTCGTGGCGGGGGCCATCGTGATCGAGACCGTGTTCAACCTGCCCGGCCTCGGGCGGCTGCTGTTCCAGGCCGTGGCGCAGCGTGACGTGACGCTCGTGCAGGGCATCTGCCTCGTGGTCGTCGCGACGGTCGTCGTGGTCAACGCGCTCTGCGACGCGATCGCGGCGTGGACCAACCCGCGGCAGAGGAGCGCCGCATGAGGCTCGCCGCCGCGCTCGTCCTCGCGGTCGTCGTCGCGGCCGCGCTCGCCGCGCTGGTCTGGACGCCCTATCCGGTCGACGGGTTCGACATGGCGCACCGGTTCGCCATGCCGGCGCTCACCCACCCGCTCGGCACCGACCATTACGGCCGGGACATCCTCTCCATGCTGATGGCGGGGGCGCGGACCTCGCTGGGCGTCGGGGCCGGGGCGATCCTCATCGGGGTCGGGATCGGCGCGCCGTTGGGGCTCGCGGCCGCATCCTCCGGCCGCCTCGGCAATTCGGTGCTGATGCTGGGCGGGGACATCGTGTTCGCCTTCCCGGCGCTGATCGTCGCCGCGATCCTCACCACCTTCTACGGACCGTCGGCGCTCAACGCGCTGATCGCGATCGGTATTTTCAACATTCCCGTGTTCATGCGGCTGACCGCCTCGTCCGCGCGCCGGGTGCTGGCGCTCGACTTCGTCGACGCGGCACGCCTCGCGGGGAAGGGGCGCGCCCGCATCGCGGTTGAGCACGTGGCGCCGCTCGTGGCACCCCTCGTCATGACGCAGGCGGCGACGCAGTTCGCCATCGCCATCCTCGCCGAGGCGAGCCTTTCGTACGTCGGTCTCGGCGCGCAGCCGCCGACCGTCTCGTGGGGCCGCATGCTGGCCGAGGCGCAGACGCTGATCGCACTCGCGCCGCAGCTCGCCGTCTGGCCGGGCCTCGCCATCGTCGTCACGGTGCTCGCGGCCACCACCCTCGGCGAGGCGTTCAACCGCCGTCTCGACCCGCGTTTCGCCGGCGGCGCCTGATGCTCGAGCTGGAACGGCTGACCGCGAGGGCCGGTGGCGACACCCTCGTCCGGGACATCTCGCTGCGGATCGGGGCGGGGGAGCGTGTCGCCATCGTCGGCGCCTCCGGCTCGGGCAAGTCGCTGACGGCGCGGGCGATGCTGGCGCTGCCGCCGGCGGGCGTGCGGTACACCGGCACCGTCCGGATCGACGGGCGGGAGCTCCTCGGGATGCCCGACCGCGAGGTGGCGAGGCTGCGCGGCGCGGTCGTGTCGATGGTGTTCCAGGAACCGGCGACGGCACTCAATCCGGTCAAGCGGATCGGCTCGCAGATCGACGAGGCGATCCGCCTCCATACCGACACGCCCTCGCGCGAGCGCGCGCGCATGGTGATGGAACTCCTCGACCGGACCGGTCTCACCGACGCCGGCGTCGGGCCGGAGCGCTACCCGCATCAGCTCTCGGGCGGGCAGCGTCAGCGCGTCGCGATCGCCATCGCGGTGGCACTCTCGCCCCGCCTCGTCGTCGCCGACGAGCCGACGAGCGCGCTCGACGCCGTGACCTCGTTGCGTGTTCTCGACCTTCTCGAGCGGCTGACCGCGGAGCGGGGCACCGCGCTCGTCCTCATCACCCACGACCTCTCCGTCGCACGGCGTGCGGGGCGGGTCGTCGTCATGGCGGACGGGGCAATCGCGGAGGAGGGGGCCGATGCACTGACCCATCCCCGCAGCGAAGCGGGCCGCGCGCTCGCCGCCTCGCGCGTCGTCACGCTGCCGCCGCGGCCCGATGCGGCGCCGCGCGCGCCGGTGCTGGAGGCGGAAAACATCCGTGTCGCGCGCGGCGGGCGGGCGATCGTCAAGGGCGTGTCGTTCGCGGTGGAGCCGGGTGAGCGGATCGCGCTGGTCGGCGGGTCGGGCAGCGGCAAGACGACCCTGGTCCGCGCCATGCTCGGCCTCCTGCCGATGGAAGGCGCGCTGACGCTCGCCGGCACGCCCGTCGCGCCCGGTTCGCCGATCCTGCGCCGCGACGCGCAGATGGTCTTCCAGGATCCGGCGACGAGCTTCAACCCCCGCCACACGGTGCTGCGGATCGTGACCGAGCCGCTTCATGCGACGACGCTGTCGCGGGCCGAGCGCAGGGCGCGGGCGGTCGAGGCGCTGGAACGCGTCGGCCTCCCGCCGGAGGCGCTGCAGCGGCGGCCGCACGCGTTCTCGGGCGGGCAGCGCCAGCGCATCGCCATCGCCCGCGCGCTGGTCGCCGGGCCGAAGGTGCTGCTCGCGGACGAGCCGGTCTCGGCGCTCGACGCGGCGCTGCGGGGGCAGATCGTGGCGCTGTTCGACCGCCTGTCGCGCGAGGACAGCCTCGCCCTCGTCTTCATCGCGCACGACCTCGCCCTGGTCCGCACGCTCGCCGATCGTATCATGGTGATGGACGACGGCGTGGTGGTAGAGGAGGGGACGCCGGAGGAGATCTTCGAGCGCCCGCAACACCCGTCGACGAAAGCCCTGGTGGAGGAGGCCGACGATGTCCCATAAGGCCGAGCGCGCCGCCCTCGTCACCGCCTACCGGACACTGCTCGCGGAGGGGCTCATCGTCGGCAGCGCCGGGAACGTCTCGGTGCGAATCGAGGACGGGCTGCTCATCACCCCCAGCGCCGTGCCGGCGGCGGAGATGGAGCCGGCGGACATCGCCGTGGTGCCGTTCGACGGCGAGGCGACCGGCAGGCCCTCGTCCGAATGGCGCTTCCACCGCGACCTGTTCCTCGCCCGGCCGGACCTCAAGGCGGTGGTGCACACCCATTCGCCGAACGCGACGGCCATCGCGACGCTGCGCAAGCCGATCCCGGCGTCGCACTACATGGTGGCGATGGCCGGCGGCAAGGAGATCCCGCTCGCCCCCTACGCCACCTTCGGCACGCAGGCCCTGTCGGAGGCGATCTGCGCGACCATGGCGCGCGTCAACGCCTGCCTCCTCTCCAACCACGGCGTGGTCGCGGCGGGGGTCAATCTCGCGAAGGCGATGGACCTGGCGCGCGAGGTGGAGCTTCTCGCCAGCGTCTACCGGATGGCGCTCGCCGCCGGCGAACCGGTGATCCTGCCGGACGACGAGATGGACCGCGTGCTGGACGCCTTCAAGGACTACGGCCGCTAGGGCGGCTCGCTCGGACGGCCGCCCGGTCCGGGGACCGGGCGGGACCGGTGGCCTCAGCGGCCGCCGCTGACGTCGAGGTTGCCGCCCATCACGTAGGACGCCGACTCCGACAGGAGGTACATGATCGCCTCGGCGACCTCCTCGGCAGAGCCGACGCGGCGCGCCGGAATCGCCGCCACCGCACGCTCGGCCCGGCCGGGGTCGCCGGCGGTCGCGTGGATCTCGGTGTCGATCATCCCCGGCGAGACGGCGTTGACGCGGATTCCCTCGCCCGCGACCTCGCGCGCGAGGCCGACGGTGAGGCTGTCCATCGCGCCCTTGCTGGCCGCGTACCAGACGAAGTCGTTGGCGCTGCCGAGCCGCGCCGCCACCGACGAGAGGATGACGATCGCCCCGCCGCTGCCGCCGTGCCTGGTGGACATGCGCTTCACCGCCGCCTGCAGTGTGAGGAGCGCGCCGGTCACGTTGAGGTCGACGACCTGGCGCAGCATGGCGGGATCCGCGTCGTCGAGCCGGCCGACACGGCCGGTCATTCCGGCATTGCAGACGAAGTGCGTCAGGCGGCCGAAGCGCTCGTCGATTTTGGCGAAGAGGGCGGCGATGTCCTCGTCCTTCGAGACGTCCGCCTGATAGGCCTCGGCCCGCGCGCCCATGCCGCGCAGCTCGGCGACCAGCGCCTCGGCGGCGGTGGCGTCGCGGACGTAGTTGACGACGACGTCGAACCCGGCCGCAGCGGCCTTCCGGCACGTGGCCGCGCCGATACCGCGACCGCCCCCGGTCACGAGAAGAACGGGTCGGTCAGCCATAAAGTGCTCCTGTCGATCGATGCGCGCGCGCGGGCGGGCGGGACGTTCGCCCGAAGCATAGGATCAGCTCTGGACCGAACCAACCGCTTCGATGTGACCGGCCGTCGCTTTCTGCCGCCGCGCCGTCCCGCCTGCACGGCGCTGCCATCTCCGCTGCCATACCCGGCGGCGGTCGAACGCGGGCGTCAGCGGACCCGGATCGGGACCGAGACGGAGAACGAGTTCCCGGCGACGAGTGCGGGCAGGCGGGGGAAGTCGTTGTAGGCTGCGGAGAGCACGGCCCTGTCCAGCGACGCGTTGCCGGATGGGGTGGTGATCTCCGCGCCGATCAGCCGGCCGTCGCGTCCGATCGTCACCGTCACGATGGCCGTTCCCGCACCGACCTGGCCGAGGCGGGCGGCGCTGAAGAAGGCGCGACCGACGATCGCGCGGACCGCCCGCGCGTATGAGGCCTCCTCGCCGTCGGAGGATCCGGAGGCAGTGGCGGCGGCCGTCCGCGTCGGCTCCTGCGTGGCCTGCGGCCGGGCGGCTGCGCGCTCGGACGCCGGTTCGGGGTTCGGCTGCGGTACGGGAACGGCCTCCAGCGCGCTGGGGTCGGCCTGCGAGAACGTCGACCTGCGGGCACCGGCGCCGGGGCGCGGGGTGGGGAACGGGTAGAACGTGTCCGCCGGGCGCTCCGTCGTCTCGCCGGCGGTCGAGGTGCCGGCGTCGGCGTCCGGCTGCGCCTCCACCGCCTCCTGCGCGGCGATGTCCGGGAGGGCAGCCGCGAGGTCGGTGCTGGCGCCGCTCACGACCTCGAACGCGGAGCGGATATCCGGCAGCGCCAGCGAGGGCTGCGCGGGCGCGGGCGTGCCGGGATCGTCGGTGGGCGTGCCGCCCGGGTCGGCGTTCGCGGGGCCCTCGGCGGGGATCGGATCGTCCGTCGCGGCGTCGCTGGTCTCCGGGGCGGCGACGTCCTGCGGCGCGGCCTCGGTGGCGTCGGGTGGCGGGGGTGGAGGATCGGCCGGCTCTTCGGCGGTTTCCTCCGGTGTCTCGGGTGCGGGCTCGGCCTCGGGCGGGGCCGCCTCCTCGACACTCGCCGGGTTGGAGGCCTCGCCGTCGACCAGCGAGGTGAACGTGGCGTCGAGGTCCGGGACGTCGAATTCCTCCGGCGGGGCCATCGGCTCGGAGGGGTCGTCGGCCGTGTCCTCCACCTGCTTCTGCGGCAGGAGGTTGGCGGCGGTCTCGGCCTCCTGCGCGCCCTGGGTCTCGGGGGCCGGCTGGTCCGCCGCCTCCGGCTCCTGCGCGGTCTCCGGTTCGCCCTCCATCGGCGAGGGCGGCGCGTCGGTCTCGTCTGCCTTCGCGCCGTCCTCCTCGGCGGTGTCGGACTCGGCCTGGTTCTCGCCGAGGAGCGCCTCCAGGCTGTCGGGCGACAGTACGATCGGGACGGTGTTCGCCGCCTCCTGCTGCTCGGTCTGCTCCGCCTTGCGGTTGAAGTCGACGAAGAACGCCAGGTGCGCCACGACGGCGATCGCGAGAGCGACGCTCCAGATCCAGGTCGCGCGGGCACGGCGCGCGGCCCTCGGCTGAAGGCCGCCGGCGTCGAGGATCGACAGCGTGCGCGTGCGGTGGCGGTGTGGCGTCATCGGCTGCGGATCGGCCGTCGGGGCCTGGGCGAGCCGGTCGCTGGACCGGCGGGCGGTACGGTGTCCGCCTCATGGGCGCCACGGCCGCGCCTGCCGGGCCGCTCCTCGGGGAGGGCGCCGGTGAAGAGCGCGGTGACGAGGCCTTCGATGGCGATCTCCTCGCTTTCGAGGCGCCCCTCGAACCACGCCGTGAGCACCGAGGCGGGCATCGCCACGGCAAGACCCACCGCCGTCGTCAGCAGCGCCACCCAGATGCCGCCGGCGAGGACGGACGGGTCGACGCTGGCGCCCCGGTCCTCCAGCGCGCGGAACGCCTCGATCATGCCGAGAACGGTACCGAAGAGGCCGAGGAGCGGGGCGATCTGGGCGATGATGTCGAGCAGTCCGGTCATCGCGCGGAGCCGGTGGAGGCGCAGGATGGCGACGGCCTCGGTTGCGTCGCGCGCCGCCTCGGGTGCCATCGCGGCGGAGGCGTCGATCGCGTAGCGAACGATCTGCGCGCTCACCGGCCCGGACGCCCGGCGGCGGGCGGCGGGCGCGTCGCCTGCGAGGTAGAGCTGCACCGCCTCGCGGGCGGGCTGGTGGCGCCCGACCCCGGCGGTGACGAACGCGATGATCTTCGCGAGCGCGATGGTCGCGACCGCCACGGAGAGGCCGAGCAACAGGAGGACGACCGGTCCGCCGAGCTCCAGCAGGTCGGCGAGACCGTTGAACTCCACCGAGGATAGGATGTCCCTGATCCCGTCCATGATCTCCCCGAACGGGCGGCCCGCGCGGGACCTCCCTGGTTGCCGCTGTCGGAACGACCCGGGCGCCGGCGAGCGGCCCGGTCCTCCCGTGGCGGAGCGGGTGCCGGACGGCCGAGCCGGGTGCCGACGTCCGCTCCGAAGGTCTGCCCGTCCCGTCTAGCCTCGCGCGGTGCCCCGATGGCAAGGGCAATCCGCTCCACGGTCCAACGGTGTACCGGTATGTCACACCAGTGTGAAATCCCCGGTCGAAGACATAGGTGCTTTCCCTGGGGTGGTTCCATGGGGGAACGTCTGCCGTGGCGGGCCGTCGCACCATCGGACCGCCGCCTCGCGCCGGAGGACAGGAGAGGTGACGACGATGGCAGGTCCCGCGACAGACGGCGGCGACGACCTTACCGAGGAGGCCGCGATCGTGCGGTTCCTGGGGAGCCCGGCGGCGCACGGGGGCGAGACGCCGCAGCACGTCGAGACGCACCTTTCCCACCTCTTCCTCGCCGGCGACCGCGTCCTGAAGCTGAAGAAGCGGATCGCCTGGGCGGTCGTGGACTACTCGTCGCTGGACAAGCGCGAGGGCTTTTGCCGCAGGGAGCTCGAGGTCAACCGTCGCTTCGCGCCCGACCTTTATGTCGGCGTGGTGCCGGTGACGCGGGGGCCTGACGGCCTCGCCCTCGGCGGCGAGGGCGACGTCGTCGAGTGGCTGGTCGAGATGCGCCGGTTCGCGGCCGACGAACAGCTCGACGTGATGGCCGACCGCGGCACCCTCACGCCGGAGATCATCGACGCCACCGCCGACGGCATCGCCGCGATGCACCGGACCGCGCCCGTCGTGCACGTGGCGGGGGCCGATCCGGTCGCCGCCCGCTCCGACCAGCTCCACCGCGACGTGGCGGCGGGCCTGAAGCCGGGACCGGTGCTCGACGATGTCGAGGCCTGGTACGCGGCAGCCCGCTCCGTGGCGGCCGAGCATCGCGGGCTCCTCGACCGGCGCGGCCGGCACGGGTTCACCCGGCGTTGCCACGGCGACCTGCATCTCTCCAACATCTGCCTCTGGGACGGGCGGCCGACCCCGTTCGACGCCATCGAATTCTCGGAGGACATCGCCACGATCGACGTCCTCTACGACCTTGCCTTCGTGCTGGTGGACCTCGATTCGCGGCAGCGGGAGGCGCTCTCCTGGCGGCTCCTGTCGCGCTATCTCGAGGCGACGCGGGACTATTGCGGACTTGCGGTGATGCCGCTGTTCCTGTCGCAGCGGGCGATGGTGCGGGCGCTCACCCGGCTCGCCAAGGGCCAGGACGCGGCGCCGTCCGCGGCGATGGCGCGGCACTACCTGGAGCGTCCGGCGGCAGCGCGGCTGATTGCCGTCGGCGGCCTCTCGGGGAGCGGCAAGTCGACGGTGGCGCGTGCCCTCGCGCCGGTGGCGGGGGCGGTGGTGGTCCGCTCCGACACCGTCCGCAAGCGCCTCGCGGGCGTCGCGCCGGAGGAACGGCTGGGCGCCGGCTCCTATACGGCGGAGGCCAACCGCGCGGTCTACCGGCGCATGATGGTCGAGGCCGGCCGCGCGTTGCGGGCAGGTGCCACCGTGATCCTCGACGCCACCTTCGCCGACGCGGCGATGCGCGGCCTCGCGCGCGGTCTTGCCGAGGAGCGGGGCGTTCCGTTCGCCGGCCTGTGGCTCTCCGCCCCGGCCCGGACGTTGCACCGGCGGGTCGAGGCGCGCACCGGCGACGCATCGGACGCGGACGTGGCGGTCGTCGACGCGCAGCTCTCCCGGCCGCTGGGGCCGCTCGACTGGGACGAGGTGGACGCGGACGGCGGCATCGAGGACGTGGTGGCGCGGGCGGGTGCGGCCCTCGGGCTTCCGGCGCCTTGTCAACAAAGTTGACCCCCGTCAAGGCACGACCGTGCCGGGACGCTAAGACATTGACCTGACGGCAGGGAGTCCAACGATGACCGTACGTAACCTCGAGTACCTCCTCGAGCCGCGCAGCGTCGTGCTGATCGGCGCCAGCAACAGGAGGGGCTCGCTCGGCGGGGTCGTCCTGCGCCGCCTGACCGGCGCGGGCTTCCGCGGATCCATCGGTCTCGTCAATCCCAAGTACAAGGCGATCGGCGACCAGCCCTGCTATCCGAGCGTCATGGACCTGCCGTTCGTGCCGGACCTCGGCGTGATCGTCGCGCCGGCGACGGCCGTCCCCGGGCTCATCCACGAACTGGGCGAGAAGGGGGCGCGCGCGGCGGTGGTCATCACCGCGGGCGTCACCGGGGCGCTGCGCCAGGAGATGCTGGACGCCGCCAAGCCGTTCACGCTGCGCATCATGGGGCCGAACTGCGTCGGCCTGCAGGTGCCGCACATGGGCCTCGACGCGAGCTTCGCGCACCTCACGGCGGGTCGCGGCCACGTGGCGCTGCTCTCCCAGTCCGGCGCGATCATCACCGCGATGCTCGACTGGGCGGAGGCGCGCGGGATCGGCTTCTCGACCGTCGCCTCGCTCGGCGACATGGCCGACATCGACACCGGCGACATGCTGGACCAGATGGCGGCGGACCGGCAGACGCGCGCGATCCTGATGTACCTCGAGGGCGTCACCAACGCGAAGAAGTTCATGTCCGCGGCCCGCTCTGCGGCGCGTGCCAAGCCGGTCATCGTGATCAAGGCGGGCCGCTCCGCCTCGGCCTCCAAGGCGGCCGCGTCGCACACCGGGGCGCTGGCCGGGGCGGACGACGTCTACGAGGCCGCGTTCGACCGCGCGGGCGTCCTGCGCGTCGACGACCTGCAGGAGCTATTCGACGCCGCGGAGGCGCTGGCGCGGCACCGGCCGCTGAAGGGCGACCGTCTCGCGATCCTCACCAACGGCGGCGGCGCGGGCGTCCTCGCGGTCGACGCGCTGGCGAAGACGTCCGGCCGGCTCGCCGAGCTTTCGCCGGGCACCATGACGACCCTCGACGCGAGCCTGCCGTCCACGTGGTCGCACGGCGACCCGGTCGACATCATCGGCGACGCCGGACCCGACCGCTACGAGGCCGCCCTCGAGTCGCTGCTCGCGGAGCCGGAGGCGGACGCCATTCTCGTCATCAACTGCCCGACCGGCCTTGCCTCATCGTCGGAGGCGGCCGAGGCGGTGGTCGCGACGATCGGCCGGGCCAACCCGAAGGGCAAGCCGGTGCTCGCCACCTGGCTCGGCGGCGCGACGGCCACCCAGGCCGCGCAGGTGCTGGAGCGGGCGGGGATCGCCACCCACGCGACCCCGCGCCAGGCCATCGACGCGTTCGACACGCTGGTGCGTCACCGCAAGTCGCAGATCCACCTGATGCGCACCCCCGCGAGCCTTCCGCCGGGGCCGGAGCCGGACCGCGAGGCCGCCCAGTGGGCGATCGACTCGGCCCTCAAGGAGGGGCGCGAGATCCTCTCCGAGGTGGAGGCCAAGGCGGTTCTCGCCGCGTACGGCGTGCCGGTCAACGAGACGCGCATCGCCCGCACGCCGGACGAGGCGGCCGCGCTCGCCGAGCAGATGGCCGAGCATCCGCTGCTCGCCATCAAGATCCTGTCGCGCGATATCACCCACAAGTCCGACGTCGGCGGCGTGCAGCTCAACCTGTCCGGCCCCGACCAGGTGCGCGAGGCGGCCGCGGCGATGCTGGACCGGGTGCGCAAGCGGCGGCCCGACGCGCACATCGACGGCGTCGTCGTCCAGCCGATGGTCAAGCGCCCCAACGCGCACGAGCTGCTCCTCGGCATCTCCGACGATGCGACATTCGGGCCGGTGATGCTGTTCGGCGCGGGCGGTACGGCGGTCGAGGTGGTCAAGGACAAGGCGCTCGCGCTGCCGCCGCTCGACCTGCTCCTCGCCGAGGACATGATCGACCGCACCCGCATCGGCAAGCTCCTCGCCGGGTACCGGGACAAGCCGGCGGCCGACCGGCAGGCGATCGCCCTCGCGCTGGTGCACCTCTCCCAGCTCGTCGCCGACATGCCGCAGATCCGCGAGCTCGACATTAACCCGCTGCTCGCCGACGCGACGGGCGTCGTGGCGGTGGATGCGCGCATCCGCGTCGCGCCGGCCGAGCGGGTCGCCCCCGGCGGCAATCCGCGCCTCGCGATCCGCCCGTACCCCAGCGAGTGGGACAAGCCGGAGAAGGTGCCGTACGGCACGATCCAGATCCGCCCGATCCGCCCGGAGGACGAGGCGCTCTACCCCGACTTCCTCGCGAAGGTCTCCAAGGAGGACATCCGCCGGCGCTTCTTCCGTCTCTTCTCGACGCTGACCCACGAGGAGATCGCGCGGCTGACCCAGATCGACTATGCCCGCGCGATGGCCTTCATCGGCCTCGACGACGACGGCGCCATGCTGGGCGTGGCGCGCTTCGCGGCGGACGCGGACTACCGCACGGCCGAGTTCGCCGTCCTCGTGCGCAGCGACCTCAAGGGGCAGGGCATCGGCCGCGCGCTGATGGTCCGCCTCATCGAGTACGCCGCCTCCGAGGGCATCGAGGAGATGTACGGCGACGTCCTGTCGTCCAATCGCTTCATGCTCGACTTCGTCCGCGAGCTCGGCTTCGTCGACACGGCCGACCCGGAGGACATGACCGTCCGCAAGGCGCGCCTCGAGCCGCTGAAGTGGGCGGCGAGCCATCGCTAGCGCGCTTGCCGCTCAGGTTGGAGCAACCTGAGCGAAGAGCAATCGCGCCGGAGCTATGGGGCGAGCGCGCTCGTGTCCTCTCGGATTGGGCGGACCGCGCTCCGGCGGTCAGAGCAGGCCGGCGATCCCCCGGATGCCGGCGGCCAGCGCCATCAAGACGAGCGTCGCGATGGCGAGCGAGCGGTAGCCCGTCTCGCTGGTGCGCCTGAAGAGGCGGGTGCCGATCGCGGTGCCGAGGATGAAGACCGGGAAGGCGACGACGCTCGCCCCGGCGATGGTGAGGTCCACGGCGCCGTTGAGGAACAGCAGCGGCACCGCGATCAGCGACGTCACGAAGAAGAAGATCATGAGCGACGCGCGGGTGACGTTGGCCGGCCGGTCGGTGCCGAGGTAGTAGGCGACGGCGGGCGGCCCGGGCATCGCGGCGAGACCCGCGAAGAGGCCGGCAACGATCCCGGTCGGGACCGCGAGGCGCAGCCGGTCGGCTGCCGCCTTCTTCGGCGCGCGCAGGATGAAGACCAGCCCGACGATGACGATGACCGCGATGGCGACGCGCATCACCGACGGCTCCAGCACCGTCAGGAAGGCGACGCCGACGGGCGTGCCGAGGAGCGCGCCGATGGAGAGGCGGGCGAGGGACGGCCGGTCGAGGACGGCATGCAGCGCGATGGAATCGCGGATACCGATCATGAGCTGCAGCAGCATCGCCAGCGTCACCGCCTGCTCCGGGCTGACGACCAGCGAGAGGAGGGGGACGGCGGCGAGCGCGAAGCCGAACCCGGTGAGGCCGCGCAGGATGGCGGCGGCGAGCACGGAGCCGAGCACCGCGGCCAGGATATGCGGCGCCGGAAGCGCCGCGAGGATGGAACTCAAGTCGGCCTCTCGCGCATGAGGCGCGCGTCGGCGGGCCCGGTGGACGGGACGCGCGGCGCGGTGGCGTGGGAATGTGCGCTCCGACGGGCCGGTTCGCGGCGGGTCGGAGCGTCAGGAAACGGTGCGTCCGATGCGTGGCGGCGGACCGCCGCGCTTCGGTGGCGGGTGCTCAGAGGGTGGCGCCGACCTCGGTGAGCGCGCCGTCGATGGCCTCGACGATGGTGTCGATCTCGGCGGCGGTCGCGATCAGCGCGGGGCTGAGGCACAGCGTGTTGTTGTAGCCCGGCAGCGAGCGGTTGGTCATGCCGATGATGACCCCGCGCGCGCCGGCGGCCGCGACGACGGCCGCGACGGTCTTCTCCGGCAGCGGCTCGCGCGTCTCGCGGTCCGCCACCAGCTCGACGCCCCAGAAGAGGCCCATGCCGCGCACGTCGCCGACGATGGCGTGGCGCGACTTCAGCGCCTCGAGCCCGTTGCCGAGCTGCTCGCCGCGGACCAGCGTGTTCTCGAGCAGGTCCTCGTCCTCGATGATGGCCATGTTCTCGAGCGCGGCGGCGGGGCCGGCGGTGCAGCCGCCGAAGGTCGAGATGTCGCGGAAGTAGCCGAGCGGGTCGCTCGGATCATCCTTGAACATGTCGAACACGCGCTCGGTGGTCACGGTGCAGGAGATCGCCGCGTAGCCCGAGGCGACGCCCTTCGCCATCGTCACGAGGTCCGGCTTGATGCCGAAGTTCTGGTAGCCGAACCACTGGCCGGTGCGCCCGAGGCCGCAGACCACTTCGTCGATGTGGAGGAGGACGTCGTACTTGGTGCAGATCTCCTGCACGGTCTCCCAGTAGCCCTCCGGCGGGACGATGACGCCGCCGCCCGCGGTGATCGGCTCCAGGACGATGCCGCCGACGGTGTCCGGCCCTTCCTCGAGGATGACGCGCTCGATCTCGCGTGCGGCGCGGACGCCGTAGTCCGGCACGTCGCCCCACTGGCTGCGGTACTCGAGGCAGTGCGGGACCGACACGAAGCCCGGCGGGAAGGGGCCGTACTGGGCCGCGCGCTCCGGCTGCCCGCACGAGGCGAGGGCGCCGATGGTGGTGCCGTGGTAGTCGCGCTCGCGGTAGAGGATCTTGTGCTTCTTCCCGCCGTAGCGCTTGTGGGCGATCTGGCGGATGATCTTGTAGGCCTTCTCGTTCGCCTCGGAGCCCGAGTTCGAGTAGTAGACGCGGCTCATGCCGGGCATCTTCTCGATCAGGCGCTCGGCGAATAGGGCCGCCGGGATCGAGCCGGCCGCCGCGGCGAAGAAGTTCATCTTCACGAGCTGGTCGCGAACCGCGTCGGCGATCCGCGCGCGGCCGTAGCCGACGTTCACCGTCCACACGCCGCCGGACACCGCGTCGATCATCTCGCGCCCGGTCGCGTCCCAGACACGCAGGCCCTTGCCTTCCACGATGATGCGCGGGTCCACCGTCTCGAACGCGGCGTGCTGCATCAGGTGGTGCCACACGTTGGCCTTGTCGGCCTCGATCACGTGGCTGATGTCGTTGGGGGCGATCTGTATGTTCATGAGCGTGTCCGTGCGGCTCGTGAGAGTCGGTTCATGTTGCAGTGCATGACGAGGCCAGGTCTCGCCGGCGCAGTCCAGGCCACGCCGCGGCGCATCGCGGCCGCATGTGGCGCCTTCAGTCTCTGCCCAACGCCGAACGCCTGTCCAGCACGGCGCGGTCGCGCGGTCCGGTCAGGCGCCAGGACGTGCCCCGGTGGAGGATGCGCGCGGCGCCTACGACGCCGCGGCTTGCGCTCAGGACGTGGGCAGCGGGGTCTGTGAGCCGCCGGACTTGCCGGCCGACGCGATCTTCTCCTCCATTTCGGCGCAGCGGTGATCGTACTCCGGATGGATCGTGCCGAACACCCGGTCCCAGAAGGAGAAATGGTTCGCGTAGTTATAATTGAACGTCGAGTGATGCATGTCGTGGAACGTCACCGACGCGAGCGGCCACGGCGTGCGCGAGGACGGCCCCGCCGCGAACTCGAAGCCCGAGTGGCCGATCATGCCGTTGAAGTGGTCGAAGATCCGGTGCGCCACGAAGATCGGCCAGCCGAACGGCACGATCAGCGGCACGATCAGGAAGTAGCCCTGCTGGGTGAAGGCGTCGAAGAAGGTGTCGGAGTAGTTGCTCCACACCGTCGGCGCGACCGACTGGTGGTGCAGCACGTGGTACTTCATGAACGGCCCGGTGTGGCCGAGGCGGTGCACGACGTAGAACCAGCCATCATAGAAGATGACCGACGCGACGAACATCAGCGGCGCCGACCACCACGTGAGCGGCCACGGGTCGAACAGCGTCCAGCCCTTCAGCATGCAGAAGAGGCCGCCGGCGAAGCAGCCGCAGGTGACGACCAGCGACCGCGCCGAGGCGCGGATTTCCTTGGCGCGGCGCTTCTGCCCGTCGCGCTTGGGCTGGATCTTGCGCTCGGGATGGCGCTGGGACCACGCGGTGAAGGCCCAGCCGAAGCCGAGATAGGTTCCGAAGACCAGGGCGTAGGTCAACGCCCACAGGCCCAGAAACTGCAGAATCGCCGCACTCATCGCAACGCCTCCAACGCTCGAGAACGCCCTTACATTTCATATCAAAAGCAATAACGCTATCCGTCGGATGCAAGACAGTTCAGCAACGGTCGGCGAATGAAGCGTTAAGCTCTTCCAGATTCAGCTTGTCGCAGTGTTGCTGATATGGCGCAGGACTACCTCAAGGCGCGCCCGTAACACCCGATCGTCTTGTCAGCCCAGGCTCTTCCAAGCCTATTGAACTGCGGAGCAAGGGTGGAGAACGTGCGTCTTTCGATCGGCCAGACCTGGAGAGCGGGGGCGCTCGCGCTCGTCGTCGGCCTGACGCCGGGAGCGGCGCAGGCGTTCGAGCTGTTCGGTTTCCGCTTCTTCGAAGGCCCGCCTCCGCCGCCGCCGGAAGGCTCCGTCACGTACAACGTCCAGTTCGACGTCGTCGGCGGCGAGAGCGACCTGCTCAAGAGCGTCGAGCGCGCCTCGGTGCTGGAGGAGGAGAAGGGCGAGCCGAGCCCGGGTTCGGCCGCCCTGCTGTCGCGTGCCAACACCGACTACCAGCGCATCCTCGCCGCGCTCTACGACAATGCCCGCTACGGGCCGACGATCTCCATCAAGGTCGACGGCCGCGAGGTCTCCAGCACGCCGATCGACACCGAGTTCGGCGACACCGCCGACGTCGTCGTCACGGTCGACCCCGGCCCGGTGTTCACGTTCGGCGAGGTCGACGTGAAGAACCGCCCCGGCGAGATCCCGAACGACGAGACGGTGCCGCCGAGCCTCGAGGAGCTGGGCCTCGTCCCCGGCGGGGTCGCGAACGCGAACAAGATCATCGCCGGCGAGGCGGCGCTCGTCGGCGGCTGGCGCGAGCTCGGCTACCCGAAGGCGCAGATCGCCCGCCGGACCGCATCGGCCTACCACGAGACGGACCAGCTCGGCGTCATGATCGACGTCGCGCCAGGCCGGCCGGCGGTCTTCGGGACCACCAGCGTCTCCGGCACCGCGCGGATGGATCCGGAATTCGTCGCCTGGTACGCCGGCCTCAAGTATGGCGAGCGGTTCGATCCGGACGCCGTCGAGCGCGCGCGCGACCAGCTTCGCCGCCTCGGCGTGTTCAAGGCCGCCCGGATCGTCGAAGGGGAGACCATCAACCCCGACGGCACCCTCGACATGGGGATCGAGGTCGCGGAGCGGCCGCTGCGCGTCATCGGCGGCGGCGTGAACTACTCGACCCTCGACGGCGCCGGCGCCGAAGCCTACTGGCGGCATCGCAACCTCTTCGGCCGCGCCGAGCAGCTGGAGCTGAACGCGTCGATCGGCGGCGTGGACGCCGACGACCCGGACTCCTACAACTACAAGCTCGAAGCCAATTTCCTGAAGCCGGGCGTCTTCACGCCGTACACGGACTTCCTGGCGAAGATCTACGCCGAGCAGGATTCCCCCGACACCTACCGGGCGCGGGCCGTCGGCGGCCGCATGGGCTTCATGCACCGACCGACGACGAAGATCACGCTCGCCGGCTACGCCTCGTTCGAGGCCTCCACGATCGACCAGACCGACTACGGCGACGGCGACTTCCTGTTCGCCTCCCTGCCGCTGTCGGTCGACTACGACGGCTCCAACAACCAGTACAACCCGACCAAGGGCTACCACCTGATCGGCTCGTTCGAGCCCTTCTACGAGGCGGTGAACGGCAACATCGGGGCGATCTCGCAGATCGACGGGCGCGTCTACTACGGCTTCGCCAAGGACCGCGTGGTGCTCGCCGCGCGCGGCGTCGTCGGCTCCATCGTCGGCGCGCCGCTGCAGGAAGTGCCGGCGAACAAGATGTTCTTCGCCGGCGGCGGCGGCTCCATCCGCGGCTATCCCTATCGCGGCGTCGGCCCGGTGGACCCGGTCACCGACGAGGTGCACGGCGGCCGCAGCTACCTGGTCGGCTCGCTCGAGGCGCGCGTGAAGGTGACCGACACGATCGGCGTCGTGCCGTTCTTCGACTTCGGCAACGCCTTCGACAGCGAATATCCGGACTTCGACGTGCCGCTCAAGACCTCGGTGGGTCTGGGTTTGCGCTACTACACCGGCCTCGGCCCGCTGCGCTTCGACGTCGCGGTGCCGCTCGACCCCTACGACGGCGACCCGAACGTCGCCTTCTACATCGGCCTCGGCCAGGCGTTCTGAGGCTGGGGATGCGCCCGTTCGGTGCAACGAAATCGACGCCGCAGCGGCGGCGTTCTGATGGGAGTGAACGATGAAGAGGATCCTGATCGCCCTCGCGGTGCTCGGCCTCGCCTCGATCGGCGTCGTCGCGACCAAGTACGCGCTGGCGCAGGACGAGGAGTCGGGCCGTTTCGTCCGTTTCATCGAACGCCAGATCTCCACGCCGGACCGCCGCATCAACCTCGGCCCGATCCAGGGTGCGCTCTCCTCCGACGTGCGCATCGGCTACATCACCATCGCCGACCGTCAGGGCGTGTGGCTGCGCATCGACGGCGCGCACCTCATCTGGTCGCGCCTCGCGCTGCTGCGCGGGCGGCTCTCCATCGATCTCCTGGAAGCCGAGTCGATCACCATCTCCCGCACGCCGCTGCCGGTGGAGAACGACACGCCGCTCGAGAGCGGGGCGGAGCAGTTCGAGGTGCCGAGCCTCCCGGTCTCGGTCATCCTGCGCAAACTCTCCGTGCCGAAGGTGGACATCGCGGAGGGCATCATCGGTCCGCCGGCCTCGCTTTCGGTGGACGGCAACATCACGCTGGCCGACGGTGCGCTCGACACCGACCTCGCGATCAAGCGCCTCGACCGGCCGGGTGACCTGAACCTCGCCGCGAGCTTCGACAATTCGAGCCGCAACCTCGCGATCGACTTCAAGATCTCCGAGCCGGAAGACGGCGTGATCGCCAACGCCCTCGACATCGAGGGCCGTCCGCCGCTCTCCTTCACGATCAAGGGCGAAGGCCCGCTGGCGGAGTTCAAGGCCGACATCCTTCTCGCGGCGAACAGCGAGACGCTGCTGTCGGGCACCACCACCATCGACAACACCGACGCAGGGTTCCGCTTCATCGCCGACATCAAGGGCAACGTCGGCGTCCTCGTGCCGGATGTCTACGGCTCGTTCGTGGAGGGCGGCTCCGAGCTCAAGATCGATGCGACACGGGCGCCGGACGGGGCGATCACCGTGTCGGAGGGGCGCCTCGTCTCCGGCGTGGCGCGGATAGACTTCACCGCCGACGTCGGTGCGGACGGCGTGCCGACCGCGCTCTCCCTCAACGGCGACCTCCGCCGGGCCGACGGCGACGAGATCGCGCTACCCGGCGGCGGCGGCGCGTCGACGATCCGCTCGGCCGTGATCCGCGCCTCGCTGGGCGGCGGGTCGGACGACTTCTCCGCGGAGATCACGCTCAACGAGCTCGACACCTCGGTCCTCTCCGCCCCCGAGGCGACCATCCAGGCCACCGGCACCGCCACGAACCTCGGCGACGCCGCGCGCCGGGCCGTGACGTTCAAGCTGACCGGCAACGCGACCGGCATGGATTCCGGCAAGGAGGGCGTCAGCGACGCGCTCGGCTCCGCGCTCGACCTCGAGGCCGCGGGCTCCTGGTCGAGCGGCGAGCCGCTCACCGTCGAGACGCTGTCGCTGCAGACCGACACCGTCGAGGCCTCGTTCGCCGGGACGATCCTCAACTCCGTCAACGGGCGGATGCGCCTAGCGACCGGCGACATCTCCGCCTTCGCGGCCGTCGCCGGGCGCGACCTCGCCGGCGCCATCGACATCGCGGCGGACGGCAACGTCGGGTTCGACGGCACGTTCGACCTCATCCTCGACGGCACCGCCACCAACGTGAAGGCGGGCAGCGAGGCGCTGGACGGGCTCCTCGACGGGCGCACGCGCCTCTCGGGCCGCGCGGCGCGCACCGACACGGGACTCGTGTTCGACACCTTCCGGCTCGAGAACCCGCAGCTCAACGTCAGCGCCGACGGCCGCGCCACCGCCGCGGAGGCGGACCTCAAGGTCGACGCCTCGCTGCAGGACCTCTCGCTGGTCAACAGCGAGATGGCCGGCGGCATCCAGGCGCAGCTCGCCGTGACCGGCAATCCGGCCCGTCCCGCCGTCAACGCCGGCGTCACCGGCACCGAGATCACCCTGTCGGGCCAGAAGCTCTCCGACCTCGCGCTGAACTTCGACGGCGTCTACACGCGCAGCGAGACGGTCGCGTTCGACCTCGACGGCACGCTCGCCGTCACCGGCTCGCTCGACGGGCGCCCGGTCAGCGTCAACGCGACGCTCGAGACCGGGCCGGACGCGCGCGCGCTGCAGGACCTCTCCGCCGCCATCGCCGGGGCCACGCTCGCGGGCGACATCGCCTTCCAGAACGTCGGCACCCTCGCCGGTCACCTCGAAGTTGACATCCCGGACCTCTCGCGGCTCGCATCGCTCGCCCTCCAGGACGCGACGGGCAGCCTGAAGGCCGACGTCACCCTGTCGGTCGCCGACGGCCACCAGGTCGTCGCCTTCGACGGCGCGGCCCGCAACGTCACGGCGTCGGGGATCAGCCTCACCGAGGCGGACATCGACATGGTGGTCGACGACGTCTTCGGCATTCCGGCGCTCGACGGTCGGGCGAACCTGCGCAAGCTGGACGTGGCGGGCTACGAGGTGGTGTCGGCCGACCTTACCGCGCAGCGCCAGGGCGAGACCTCGAACCTCGCGCTCGACGCCGACCTCGGCTCCGGCGAGCTCTCCGGCACCGGCGCGCTCAGCCGCACCGACGACGGCTTCTCCGCGCGCGTCGCGACGCTGCGCCTCGCGCAGGGCGACTTCGAGGCCGAGCTGCGCGGTCCGACCGAGATCGGCGTGAACCGTATCCAGCGCTCGATCAGCATCGGCAACACGGTGCTGAACATCGGCGACGGCACCGTTCAGGTCGAAGGCGAACTCGGCAACGAGCTGGACCTCAACGCCACGATCGAGGACCTGCCGCTCAGGATCGCCAACCTCATCCAGCCCGAGCTGAAGGTCGGCGGCGTCGTCAGCGGCACGGTCGCGCTGACGGGCACGCGCGCCCTGCCGAACGCCACGGTCGACATCGAGGCCAACGGTGTCACCGCCGCGATCCTCGCCGAGCGCGGCATCGACCCGCTGACGGTGACGGCGCGCGGTTCCTACATCGACAAGGTGGCGACGCTCGAGACCTTCCACACCAACGTGGGCGGCGGCGAGATCAACGCCTCCGGCACGGTCGGCAAGACGCTCGACATCAAGGCCGATGTCAGCGACCTGCCTCTGGCGCTCGCCAACGCGGTGCGTCCCGAGCTCGAAGTGTCCGGCAGCCTCTCGGGCAACGTGACCGCGACGGGCACGCTCGAGGAGCCGAATGCCCAGTTCGACGTGCGCGTGGTCGACGCCAACGCCAAGCCGCTGCGCGACGCCCGGCTCGATCCGCTGAACGCCACCGCCGTCGGCACCTTCGCCAACGGCACGGCGGTGCTGCAGACGTTCGAGACCACTATCGGCGGCGGCCGCATCACCGCGAGCGGCTCGGTCGGCCAGCAGCTCGACGTGACCGCCGAGATCATCAACCTGCCGCTCGCCCTCGCCGAGGCGGTGGACCCGAGCCTTGACGCCTCCGGCACCCTGTCCGGCCGGGTGAGCGCGTCCGGCACGCTCGACAATCCCTCCGCCGAGTTCGCCGTTGACGTGAACGGCGCGACGGTGGCGCAGCTTCGCAGCAGCGGGATCCAGCCGCTCAACGCGACGGCGCGGGGCTCCTACGCCAACAAGGTGGCGACGCTGCAGACCTTCGAGACGACCGTGGGCGGCGGCGCGATCCGCGCGGCCGGCACCATCGGCGACGCGCTCGACATCACCGTCAACGTCGACCGCCTGCCGCTGGCGCTCGCCAACGCCGCCGACCCGTCGCTGGGCCTCTCCGGCACGGTGACCGGCCGGGCGGATGTGTCGGGCTCGATGAAGGACCCGGCGGCCGACTTCTCGATCAATGTCGACCGGGCCTCGGCGCGGCTCCTCGAGGGCGCCAACGTCGGCGCCGTCAACGCCACCGTCGCCGGCCGCTACGCGGACGAGACGGCGACCCTGACGACTGCCGAGGCGCGCCTCGGGCAGGGCACCCTGTCCGCCACCGGCAGCGTCAGCGCGCGGGCAATGGACCTGACGGTCAAGCTCAGCCAGATCCCGCTGGCGATCGCCAACGGCTTCGCCCCCGAGCTCGGCGTCGCGGGCGCGCTCTCGGGCGAAGTGACGGCGCAGGGCTCGCCCTCCAACCCGCAGGTGCGCTTCACCATCAACGCGCCCTCCGTCTCGGCCGCGCCGCTGCGCGACGCCGGGATGGGGCCGGGCTCCATCGACGCCGCGGGCTCGATGCGCAACCAGACCGTCACGATCGACCGCGCCGCGGTGAACCTCGGCGGCGGGTCGCTCAACGCGCGCGGCACCGTGGGCCGCCGGCTGAACCTGTCGGTGGACCTCTCCAACCTGCCGGTGGCGATCGCCAACGGCTTCGTGCCGAACCTCGGCCTCACCGGGCGCCTGTCCGGCTCGGCGACCGCCACCGGCTCGCTCAGCAACCCGTCCGCGAACTTCAACCTGTCGGGCACCGGCATCTCCGCCCTGCCGCTGCAGGACGCCGGCGTCGGCGTGCTGACGGTCAACGCGGCCGGCTCATACGGCGGACGCGGCATCACGATCTCCTCGGCGCGGGCGGAGGGCAGCGGGCTCAACGTCACCGCGTCCGGGTTCGTGCCGCTGTCGGGTGGCGGGCTCGACGTCGCGGTGCGGGCGAACGCGCCGCTGTCGCTCGCCAATCACTTCCTCGCCTCCCGCGGCTCGTCGCTCTCCGGCGACGTGGTGGCGGACGTGCGGGCGCGAGGATCTCTCTCCAACCCCACGGTCTCCGGCAGCGTGCGCTCCTCCGGCTTCACCGTGCGCGACCCGCTGAGCAACCTCGTGCTCAACAACGGGCAGCTCGTCGCCAGCATGGACGGCAACCGGATCGTCGTCGACCGGCTCACCGCCTCGCTCGGCGACGGGACGGTCAGCGTGACCGGCAGCATCGGCCTCGGCGCGGGCTTCCCCGCCGACCTGACCTTCGTCGCCAACAACGCGCGGTATTCCGACGGCCAGCTCGTCGCCGTGACGCTGAGCGCCAACCTCGGCATCAAGGGCCCGCTGACCGGGCCGCGCGTCGAGGGCCGCGTCGACATCGACCGGGCCGAGATCACCGTGCCGACGCGCCTCTCCGGCACCGCCGCGCTGCTCGAGGTGTCCAACTTCAACACGCCGTCGCCGGTGCTCGAGACGCTGCGCCGCGCCCACGCGGGCCCGTTCACCGACAGCGACGACGACGGCGGCTCAAACGCATCCGGCTTCACGCTGGACGTCACCATCAGCGCGCCGCGCCGGATCTTCGTGCGCGGCCGCGGCATCGACGCCGAGCTCGGCGGCGAGCTGCGGGTGACCGGTCCGGTGTCGGACATCCAGCCCGTCGGCGAGTTCCACCTCATCCGCGGCCAGATGAACATCCTCACCCAGCGCATCGTGCTGGACGAGGGCCGGGTGACGCTGTTCGGCGACCTCAACCCGCAGATCTACCTGGTGGCCGAGACGAGCCGCAATCAGGTGACCGTGCGCGTCATCGTCGACGGTCCGGCGAACGACCCGCAGGTGCGCTTCGAGTCCGTCCCGGACCTGCCGCAGGACGAGGTGCTGTCGCAGCTCATCTTCGGCCAGTCGATCGACGACCTGTCGCCCTTCCAGCTCGCCCAGCTCGCCGCCGCGGTGGCCGAGCTCGCCGGCGTCGGCAACGGCCCGTCGATCATCGACCAGGTTCGCGCCTTCTCCGGTCTCGACAACCTGGAGATCATCACCACGGAGACTGGCAGCACCGCCGTCCAGGCCGGCCGGTACATCGCCGACAACGTCTACGTGGGCGTCCGGGCGGGCGAGAAGTCCTCCGGCGTCACCGTCAGCATCGACATCACCCGCGGCTTAAAGGCGCGGGGTGAGGCGATGACGGACGAGTCGACCATCGGTCTCTACTATGAACGCGAGTATTAGTGCGGACTTACGGCTTAGAGTTATTCTGATCTGATGCGAGTTTTGACTCGCTATAATGTTGAGATGCTTGCGTCGGATTGACGAAAGATTGCGCGCAGCTTAGGCCCGGGCTCTCGATTCTAGGGAGCCTGAGAGTGCAGAGACTGACGATTGCAACCCTTCTTGTCGGAACCGTCCTCGGTGCCTCGTCCGCCCTGGCCGAGGAGGTGAACGTCTACTCCTCACGCCACTACGATACGGACGACGCCTTCTTCGCCGCCTTCACCGAGAAGACCGGCATCACGGTGAACCGCATCGAAGACGACGCCGACGTGCTGATCGAGCGCATCCGCTCCGAGGGCGACCTCGGCGCCGCCGACGTCTTCATCACCGTGGACGTGGGCCGTCTCGCCCGGGCCGACGACGCCGCCATCTTCCAGCCGCTCGACGTCGACGTCGTGAAGGAGGTGGTGCCGGCGAACCTCCACACCAAGGACTGGACGGCTTTCTCCCGCCGCGCGCGGATCATCTTCTACGACAAGGCCGACGTCACCGATCCGCCGCAGACCTACGACGACCTCGCGGACCCGAAGTACAAGGGCCTGATCTGCACCCGCTCCTCCTCCAACGTCTACATGCAGTCGCTGCTCGCCTCGATCATCGTCAACGAGGGCGAGGAGAAGGCGCGCGCGTGGGCCGAGGGCGTGAAGAACAACCTCGCCCGTGACCCCGAGGGCGGCGACACCGACCAGCTTCGCGGCCTGGTCTCCGGCGAGTGCGACATCGCGCTCTCCAACCACTACTACTTCGCGCGTGGCCTCTCGGGCGAGGTGGCCGGGCTGACCGAAGGCGTCGACGGCATCGGCATCGTCTGGCCGAACCAGGAGACGAACGGCACGCACATCAACATCTCGGGCATCGGCGTCGCGAAGTATGCGCCGCACCCGGAGGCCGCCCGCAAGCTGATCGAGTTCACCCTGACGCCCGAGGCGCAGGGCCTGCTTGCGTCCGACAACAACGAGTTCCCGGTGCTCGAGGGCGTCCCGGCGTCCGAGGCGGTCGCGTCCATGGGCGAGTTCACCCCGGACACGGTCGACATCGGCAAGGTCGCCGCGGCGAGCAGCGCGGCGCAGAAGATCTACAACGAGGTCGGCTACAAGTAACGTCAGGTTGGGCGGGGGTTTTGGTAAATCTCCGCTCGCCATCCGCTGCAATCCGGTCCACCATCGTCGCACAACATAAGAAGACGCTGGAGGAACGGCCCATGAAACGGATCTTGCCTGCGATTCTCCTGGCCGCCCCGCTGCTCGGCGGGCCGGCCATCGCACAGCAGAGCGCGGCGTCGCTCGGCATCGACGCGCCGGACGACGTCCTGCTCATCGGCAACAGCTACTTTTACTACAACGACAGTCTGCACAATCACGTCCGCCGCATGGTGGCCGAAGGGCTCGGCGTGCCGATGGGCGACCTGAAGTACGTGTCGATCACCATCTCGGGCGGCTCGCTCGGCTACCATCCGATTGACCACTACCTCGAGAGCGGAAACGTCGGCGCGGACCGGCCGTTCGACCTCGTGATCCTCCAGGGCCACAGCGCCGCTGCCCTCAGCGAGAAGCGCACCGCGGCCTTCGACGAGGCGGTCGACGCGGCGGCCGCGAAGATCAAGGCCGCCGGCGCGACTCCGGCGCTCTACATGACCCACGCCTACGACGAGGGTCACAAGCAGTACGACCCGGACAACATCGAGAAGATCCGCGCGCTCTACAACGAGGCGGGCGCCCGGGCGGACGCCCTCGTGATCCCCGTCGGCCTCGCCTTCGAGGAGGCGCGACGCCGCCGTCCCGACCTCGAGCTGCAGCAGGACTACGACCACTCGCACCCGACGCTCGCCGGCACCTACCTCGCCGCGGCGACGGTCTATGCGAGCGTCTACGGCAGGTCCCCGGTCGACCTGACGTACGACTATTTCGGCCGCGTCGACCCGGACACGGCCGCCTTCCTCCGGCAGGTCGCGCAGGATACAGTGACCTCGTTCTACACGAACTGACGCGGCCCGGGCCGCTCTCCGGTCGCCGGCGCGGGACCGCACCGGGGACGGCGGACGGACGTTCTGGCCCCGCCGATCGATCTTGATTAACAGTTGGCCGGCTCACGATCCCTCTTTTGGGATTGTGGTCGGCGTCAAGTGCACCTTATCTGCAAGAGCGTTTTCCAAAATCCCGGACTTCGTCCGCGACGCGGAAAGGGCGACACTGCCAATCTGGAGTGTTGCGGGCGGCGCGACCGGCGCCCGCACCGGGCGAGGACGCGGCACGGGACGCCGCATGACAATGGAGCCGCCGTGAATCTGCCACCGCTGCAGGAGGAGTTCGTCCTCCACTTTGGCGAGATGGGGTCGCGGTGGGGGATCAACCGCACGGTCGGCCAGATCTACGCGCTGCTCTTCGTCAACGAGCACCCGCTCAACGCCGAGCAGATCGCCGAGAGCCTCGGATTCTCGCGCTCCAACGTCTCCATGGGCCTCAAGGAGCTGCAGGCCTGGAAGATCGTCCGCCTCAAGCACTTCCCCGGCGACCGGCGCGAATACTTCACCACCCCGACGGACCTCTGGGAGATCGTGCGGACCCTCGTCGAGGAGCGCAAGCGCCGCGAGATCGACCCGACGCTGACGAAGCTGCGCGAGCTGCAGATGTCTCGCGACAAGCTGGACGGCGACGAGTACGCCAACCACCGCATCGAGGAGCTGACCCAGCTCATCGAGCTCCTCACCGGCTGGTACGACGACATCAACGGGCTCGAGACCGACCGGCTGATCCAGCTCCTGTCGCTTGGCGCGCGCGTCACCGACCTCATGAACAAGGCCGGTAACGTCCTCCCGCTGCGGCGCCGCAAGGGCGCGGCCGCGGAAAAGGACGGCGGCACCACCTGACGCGGCGCCCGGCCGCCGGCCCGTTCCAGAGCGGAACCCTCGTTCCGGCCCGGAGCTCCCGCTAGGCGCGCGGCCGCCGCTCGCGGTATCGGCCGTGGCCTTGCGGCGTAGCCCACCACCTCTCCGCAACGACGGAGCGCGGTCGCGAACCGCGCTCACCAGGGAGAAGACCGCCGGCGCTGAGGCGGAGCGGCGGCGCCGTGACCGGGATCAGGCGGTGCGGGTGGGGGTCTTCCAGGGGTTCTGCGCGGCGTCGTTCGCGGCGAACGCGGATATGGCGTCGGCAAAGCTCGCGGTGAGGTCGAGGTCGTCCCAGCCGTTGAGGAGCTTGGTGCGCCACACCGGCTCCACCTCGAAGGGCACGACGATGTCGCCGGCGGTGACGGTCTGTGCCTCGAGGTCCACCGTCAGCTTCGTTTCTGGGGCGCGGGCGAGCAGCCGCTCGGCGTCCTCCTCCGTGACGCGGGCCGGGAGCATGCCGTTGTTCACCTCGTTCGAGGCGTGGATGTCGCCGAAGCTCGGCGCGATCACGCAGCGGATCCCGTAGTCGACCAGCGCGTAGACCGCCGCCTCGCGCGAGGAGCCGCCGCCGAAGCCGCGCCGGGCGACGATGATCGCTGCATCCCCGTATTGCGGGGCGTTGAGGGGGAAGTCCGCGCGCGGTGCCCCCGCCTCGTCGAACCGCAGGTCGTGGAGCAGGAACTGGCCGTAGCCCTCGGACCGCGGGCGCTTCATGAAGCGCGCCGGGATCAGCTGGTCGGTGTCGATCCCCGAGTAGGGCAGGGGGCAGGCGGTGGCCGTGAGGGTGGTGAACGGGGTCATGCGCCTTGGGTCTCCAGGGGCCGGCCGTGCAGCAGCGGGCGCGGGTCGGTCAGATGGCCGGTGACGGCCGCGGCGGCGACCATCGCCGGCGACATGATGTGGGTGCGCGCGCCCGGTCCCTGGCGGCCGCGGAAGTTGCGGTTCGTGGTGGAGGCGCAGCGCTCGCCCGGCGGCACCAGGTCTCCGTTCATGCCGACGCACATCGAGCAGCCGGATTCCACCCATTCGAGCCCCGCGTCGGCGAAGATCCGGTCGAGACCCTCTTCCTCCGCCTGCCGCTTCACAAGCGACGAGCCCGGCGACACGAGGCCCGGCACCCGCGCCTTGCGCCCGGCGAGGACGGCGGCCGCGGCCCGCAGGTCCTCGATCCGCGCGTTGGTACAGGAGCCGATGAAGACGCGGTCCACCGGCACCTGCTCGAGCTTCATGCCCGGCGTCAGTCCCATGTAGTCGAGCGCCGACCTGACGTGTGCCGCGCGCGCCTCGTCGCTGATCGAGGCCGGGTCGGGGACGGTGCCGGTGACGGGGAGCGCATCCTCCGGGCTGATGCCCCAGGTGACGACGGGCACGATGTCCGCACCCGCCAGCACCACCTCGCGGTCGAACGCTGCGTCCGCGTCGCTGGCGAGGGAGAGCCACAGCTCCGCGGCGGCATCGAAGACGGCGCCCTGCGGGGCCATCGGGCGGCCACGGACATAGTCGACCGTCGTCTGGTCCGGAGCCACCATGCCGAGCCGGCCGCCGCTCTCGATCGACAGGTTGCACAGCGTCAGCCGCCCCTCCATCGACAGGCCGCGCACCGCCGAGCCGGCATATTCGATGGCGTGGCCGCGCGCGCCGTCCGCGCCGACTCTCGCGATGAACGACAGAGCGATGTCCTTGGCGCTGACGCCGGGAGCGAGCGCACCGTCGACCGTCACCCGCATGCGCTTCGACTTGCGCTGCCAGATCGTCTGCGTGAGGAGGACGTGGGCCACCTCGGACGCGCCGATGCCGAACGCCATCGCGCCGAACGCGCCATGGGTCGAGGTGTGGCTGTCGCCGCAGACCATCGTCAGGCCCGGCAGGGTCAGCCCCTGCTCAGGACCGACGACGTGCACGATGCCCTGCCGCGGGTCCGTCAGGCCGAAGATGTGGACGTCGTTGGCCGCGCAGTTGGCCGTCAGCTTCTCCACCATGCCGGCGATGGAGGGATCGGCGCCGGCCATCGTGGCCCGCCCGCGCGTCGGCACATAGTGATCGGCGATGCCGAACGTGAGATCCGGCCGCGTGACCTTTGCGCCCCGCGATTTCAATGTATTGAATGCGTGGTGTGAACCTTCGTGGACGAAATGCCGGTCGATCCACAACAGGCTCTCGCCGTCCTCTCGGGTCACGACGACGTGGGCGTCCCACACCTTGTCGTAGAGCGTCTTCGGGGTGTCGGGGGCCGACATCACACTTCCTCCGCGGCCTGCGACGCCCGAGCCGGGGTCGCATTGTTTCCTGTATTAAACACCATACAGCATCCAAGTTAAGGTGCATCGCCCGGGTCGGCGAGAGGGTTCGGCGACACCGGGCGGCATGACGAAAGGAACGGACTTCATGGCGGACCTACTCCTCGACGGGCGCGTGGCGATCGTCACGGGCGCCAGCGGCGGCATCGGCGCGGCCATCGTGGCGCGCTACACCAAGGCCGGCGCGCGCGTCGCGGCGCTCGATATCGAGGGCAGGGTGCCGGCCGCGCCCGAAGGCGGCATGGCGATGGCCTGCGACGTCGCCGACGACGAGGCCGTCGCGCGGGCCGTGGCGGCGGTGTTCGACGCGTACGGGCGCATCGACATTCTGGTGAACAATGCCGCAGGGCCCGTGCTCGTGGGCAAGGTCACCGAGATCACCGCGGCCACATGGCGCGAGACGCTGGAGATCAACCTCACCGGCGCCTTCCTGATGTGCCAGCAGGTGATCCCGCACATGGCGGCTGGCGGGGGCGGCGTGATCGTCAACGTGGCCTCGCAGCTCGGCACCGTCACGACGAAGGGCCGCGCGCCCTACTCGGCGAGCAAGGCGGGGCTGATTTCCCTGACGCGGACATTGGCGGTGGACCATGCGGAGGACGGGATCCGGGCGGTGAGCCTGTCGCCGGGCGCCGTGATGACGAGCCGGCTGACCAGCGTGATGGGCGGCGAGGACGGGGTTCAGGAGCGGCTCGGCAAGCTCCACGCGCTGGGCCGCGTGGGCCGGCCGGAGGAGATCGCCGAGGCCGCGCTGTTCATCGCCAGCGACGGCGCCAGCTTCATGACCGGCACCGACATGCTGGTGGACGGCGGCTACACAGCGACCTGACGCGGCCCCGCGCGCCCCGGCCGGGCTCAGCGGCTTTCCAGCGCCTCGAAGCCCGCGGCGCCGAACTCGGCGACCCATTCGGCGTAGTCAGCCGCGGCCTCGGCCGGGGGCATGAAGCGGAAGCCGAAGTCCTCGGCGAGGCGGGTGTTGGAGAGGGCCGAGCGCTTGCGCGTCAGGTCGTCGTTGTAGGAGAGGTTCGTCTCCCCGGCGGACCAGTCGATCGAGGGGATCCGCGCGCTTAGCGCCTCGCACAGCAGCGCCGGGTCCCACGTTTCGCCGAGGCTGATGTTGTAGATATCGTGCGGCAGCGTGTCCCGCGTCAGCAGGAGCGAGAAGACGCGGGCGACGTCGCGGGCCGAGGTCCAGTCGCGCCAGCCGCCCCGCGAGATGACGATCGGCTGGTCCGTCAGCGCCTTGCGGGCGATCTGGTAGGGCGGGCTCAGCGTCTCGCGCGCGCCGGTGTCGTGCTCCCACGCACCGAACACGGCCGTGATGCGCCCGCACACCGCGGAGAGGCCGTGGCGCGCGGCGGCGTCGCGGATCAGCCGCTCACAGGCGAGCTTGGTGAAGCCGTAGAGGGCGGTGGGCGTCGGCGCGTGCGCTTCGGTGACGGGGCCGGCGTCGAACGCGTAGCCGGTGTAGACGGCGGTCGAGCTTGGGTAGACGAAGCGGACGATCTCCACCTCGCGGGCGAGTTCCAGCAGGACCGCGGTCGAGACGACGTTGATGTCGACGACGTCGGTCGCCGGGGCGATGGTGCCGGCGACGCCGAGGGTGATCGCCGCGCCGTGGAAGATGCGGTCGACGCCGTAGTCCTTCAGGACCGCGCGCATCGCGGCGGCGTCGCGCACGTCCGCGGTCACGGGATGCAGCGTACCCGGCCGCCGCGCGAACCGGTCGCGCACGATCTGCGGCAGCGGGCGGTTGCCGAGGGCGACGACGGTGTGTCCGTCGTCGAGCAGGCGTTCCACCACGTTGAGGCCGACGAACCCGCCGGCTCCGGTCACCAGTATCGACACTTACGCAATCTCCCGAGCGGTCTTGTGGCCGTGGAAGACGGCCTCGAGGGCGGTTCTGGGGGCGACGTTGTCGCCGACCTGGCGGACCGGGATGCCACGGCGCTTGAGCTCGCGGTAGAGCGACTGGTCCGCAAAATTGTGCTGGGCGAAGACGAGCGCGCCGAAGGGGCCGTGGGCCTCGCGCTCGCCGGTGGAGACGTCCTCGACGTCGAGCGTCGTGCCGTCCCAGGCGAGCACCTTGCGCAGCGGCATCAGCTTCACCTTGCGCTCGCGCAGCCGCCTGGAGGTCGCCAGCGTGGAGTAGATCGTCGTGCGCCAGGCGAAGGCGTTGATCGGCAGGAACACGGTGACGCGCTTGCCGAGGTCGGCGAGGTGCTCGATCGCGGCGAGCGCGGTCCACTCGCCGGTGACGTCCGCCACCGCGACGGCGCCGCCCAGGGCATCCGGGTCGGCGATCACTTCGGTGACCGTCACCGTCCGCCCGCCGCCGGGAACGTGCTGGCGGACGGGGTCGGAGCCGGTGGCGAGCACCACGGTGTCGGCGCCGAAGGCGGCGATGGCGTCCGCGTCAGCGGCCTCGCCGTATGCGACGCGCACCTGGAGGCGGGCGAGGGCGCTCCGCTCGAACGCGAGGAAGTCGCCGAACTTCGACCGCTTCGGCATGGCGGCCGCGGTGGCGAGCTGGCCGCCGAGGCCGTCGGTGCGTTCCCAGAGCGTGACGTTGTGGCCCCGGCTGGCGGCGACGCGGGCCGCCTCGAGCCCGGCCGGGCCGCCGCCGACGACGAGGACGCGGCGCGGTTGGGTGGCGGGCGCATCCTCGGGCTCGGACCATTCGGCCTCGAGCCCGGCGACCGGGTTCACCAGGCAGCGGATGGGGAGGTTCTTCTCCAGCATCCCCGCGCAGCCCTGGTCGCAGGCGATGCAGGGGCGGATCTCGTCCTCCCGCCCCTCCAGCGTCTTCTTCACGATGGCGGGCTCGGCGAGGTGGGCGCGGGCCATGCCGACGGCGTCGGCGCGGCCGGAGGCGATCATCTCCTCGGCCTCGGCGAGGCGGGAGAAGCGGCAGACGGCGAAGACCGGCGTCTCGTGCCCGGCGGCGCGCAGGGCGGCCCGGATCCGCTCGGGGAGCGTGCGGAAGGGAGCCGGGTCGATGGCCATGTCCGCCATCTGCGTCGCGAGGGAATAGCTCGCGTGGTAGGCCGAGTGCGACACGTTGACGAAGTCGACGGGGACGGCCTGCGCCAGCATCGGCACCATGCGCTCGACCTCCTCGATATGGAGGGCGTTGTCCACGTACTCGTCGCCGCTGACGCGGATACCGAGGGTGATGTCCGGGCCGATGGCGGCGCGCACGGCGGCGAGCACCGCGAGCGGGAAGCGCAGGCGGTTCTCCGTCGTGCCGCCGTACGTGTCCTCGCGCTGGTTGGAGAGGGGGGAGAGAAACTGCTGCAGCAGGTGGCCATGGCCCATCTGCAGCTCGATCCCCTCGAACCCCGCCTCCACGAGATTGAGGGCGGTGACGACGTGGCCTTCGATCACCTCGGCCATGTCGTCCTCGTCCATCGGACGGGGCGGCAGGGCGGTGGTCGACCACGGGATCGGCGACGGGCCCCAGGACACGGTGCGCTCGAAGTCGCCCTCGACCTGCCGGCCGAGGTGAATGATCTGGCCGAGGATGCGCGTGTCGTGCGCCTTCACCGCGTCGGTGACGCGGCGGAACGGGGCGATGCAGGCCGGGTCGAAGCCGCAGACGGCCTGCGGGCGGCCGAGCGAGTTCGCCGTAACCCGGATCGACTCGAAGATGATCGCCCCGACCCCGCCCCTGGCGCGCGCCTCGTGGTAGGCCCGGTGGCGGTCGCTCGGCAGGTGGTCCTCGCCGTAGTTGGTGGTATGGGCGGGGACGAAGATCCGATTGCGGAAGGTCAGATTGCCGACCCGGAGCGGTTCCAAGACACGCGACAGGTGCTCTGCCATAAGCTCAGCCAAAGTCCGTTCGTAGGATTGGCGCGTGACCGTGAGCGGTGCTCGGTGTTTGGTCATGCACACGCAGGCATCATATTCGGCTTGACGAGAGCTGTCACGCCTTTCATACAATGCTTGTATCAAGATTGATACCGATGGAGGCCGCGGTATGAGGGAGGCAACGGAGCCGTTGAAGACGCAACGCGTCTACCTCTTGCTCCGCGACCAGATCGCCGCCGGACAGCTTCCGGCGGGCAGCCGCCTTCCCGCAGAACCCGCGCTCGCCGACGCCTTCAACGTCTCCCGCGTCACCATCCGCCGTGCGCTGGAGCGGCTGGCGGCCGAACAGCTCATCGACAAGCGGCCCGGCTCCGGAACCTTCGTGCGCAAGGACGTCGCCAAGCGCCAGGGCATCATCGCCGATGTCGCCAACGTCTTCACGCACCTGCGCGAGATGGGCCGCTCGACGGAAGCGCGGCTCCTCACCTTCGCCTACCAGATGCCGACGGAATGGATCCGCGACGCCCTCAGGATGGAGGACGACGAGCGCGTCCAGGTGTCCGTGCGCGTGCGCCACGTGGACGGTGTGCCGTTCTCGTACCTCACCGCGTCCGTCCCCGAGCGCATCGGCCGTGCCTACTCGCGCGAGGACCTCGCCGCCCTGCCGCTGCTGGAGCTGATCGAGCGCAGCGGCCACAGTGCCGAGACCGCGACGCAGGACATCAGCGCGACGCTCGCCAGCCCCGACGTCGCGGAGGCGCTCGACCTCTCGGTCGGCGCGCCGCTGATCTCGCTCACCCGCGCGGTGTACGGCCGCGACGGGGAGGGGCTCGAATACCTGCAGGCGCTCTACCGGCCCGACCGGTACAGCCTGCAGATGGATCTCGTTCGGACCAGGGGCGAAGGCGAAAGCCGCTGGAGCCCGGCTGCGACCGTCCCGGCGGCACCCACGCCGGGCGATCAGGATCGATAAAAAAGGGGGAGAGCATGACGAACAAACTGTACGGACAGTCCCGCCGGACGGTCCTCAAGAGTGGTGTAGCCGCCGCGGCGGTGCTGGCCGCCCCGGGCATCCTGCGCGCGCAGAGCCCGGCGCCGGTCAAGGTGGGCCTGCTGCAGCCGATCTCGGGCGCCTTCGCGCTCGACGGTGACCTCGCCCGCATCGGCGCCGAGCAGGCCGTCAAGGAAATCAACGAGGCCGGTGGCATCAAGGCGCTGGACGGCGCTCCGATCGAGCTCGTCGTCGGCGACTCGCGCTCCAACGCCGAGGCCGGCGCCCAGGCGACCGAGGACCTCAACGCGGCCGGCGTCGCGGGCGTGCTCGGCGGCTTCGCCAGCGGCATCGCGCTGACCGCTACGCAGGCCGCCTCGCGCTACAACCTGCCCTACATCGTCGACTGCGCGGTGTCGGACACGATCACCCAGCGCGGCCTGAAGAACACCTTCCGCTTCAACCCGAACTTCTCGATGGCGACGGACACGGCGCTCAAGAACCTCGTGAAGCTCAACGACGACGCCGGCAAGCCGGCCAAGACCGTCGCGCTGGTGCACGAGGACGGCCTGTTCGGCTCCGGTCTCGCGACCATCATGAAGAACCGCCTGCCCGAGCTCGGCTTCGAGATCATCGAGACGATCTCCCACCCGACCCCGGCGCGCGACATGTCCAACGTCGTGCTGCGCCTGCGTTCGCTGCGTCCGGACCTCGTCATCCCGTCCATGTACTACAACGAGTTCGTGCTGCTCGCCCGCACCATGCAGCAGCAGCGCGTCAAGCCGATGGGCGTCTACGCCGTATTCGGCGGCGCGGCGTCCTCCTACCGCTTCGTGAACGAGTTCCCGGAGGCGGCCGAGGGCGTGATGGACTGCAACCACTGGGGCGATCCGAAGAACCCCAAGTCGGCCGAGCTGAAGACGATCGTCGAGGAGCAGGGCAAGTTCTACGCCTACAACACGCCGATCAACTACTCGGTCGTGAAGGTGTTCGCCCAGGCGCTGGAGAAGGCCGGCTCCACCGACAAGGAGGCGATCATCGAGGCGCTCTCCACCCAGGAGTTCGAGAGCGGCGTGATGCCCTACGGCATGTCGAAGTTCGACGAGACGGGCCAGAACACCAGCGCGTTGCCGCTCAACACCCAGGTGCAGGGTGGCGACATCAACGTGATCTACCCGGAAGAGTTCGCGCAGGCCGCGCCGGTCTTCCCGGCCAACAAGTAACACCCCGGAGCGGGCCGCACGGCCCCTCCCGGACCCCGCGGCGGGGGGCACGACGGTCCCCCGTTCCCCATTGTCCGAGCGAAAGCGCGTATGTATTCGCCGATCATAGTCGCTGAAGCCCTGATCAACGGCCTGATGCTGGGAGCGGTGTACGCGCTCGTGGCGCTCGGGCTGACGCTGATCTACGGCGTCCTCCACATCGTGAACTTCGCCCACGGCGCGCTGCTGACGGTGGCGATGTTCGGGGTGTGGATCTGTTCCGCCACGCTGGGCCTCGACCCGTACCTGTCGATCCTCGTCGTCGGGCCGGTCATGTTCGGCATCGGCTACAGCCTGCAGCGCTACATCATCGGCCCCGCCTCGCACGGCAGCGACAACAACATCCTGCTGGTGACACTGGGCCTCTCCATCGTGATCGAGAACGTGCTGCTCGCGGTCTTCCAGTCCGACACGCGCACCATCTCGACCGACTACGCTTTCGAGGTGATCGAGGCTGGGCCGCTGCTCCTGTCGTACCCGCGCGTCATCGGGCTCGGTGTCGCGATCGTGACGGCGATCGCCCTCTGGATCGTGCTCAACCAGACCAGGATCGGCCGCGCCATCCGCGCCGTCGCCAAGGAGAAGACGGGCGCCAGCCTCTCCGGCATCGACGTGCCGAAGATCTACGCGATCACCTTCGCGCTCGGCTGCACCTGCCTCGCGGTCGCGGCCGGCCTCCTGATGCCGACCTTCTACGTCAACCCGCGCACCGGCGCGGCGTTCGTGCTGGTCGCCTTCACCATCGTGGTGCTGGGCGGCATGGGGTCGATCACCGGCGCCCTCGTCGGCGGGCTGCTGATCGGCGTCGTGGAGAGCGCGTCGAGCCTCTATCTCGGCGACAGCCTCGGCCAGATCGGCATCTTCCTCATCTTCATCCTGGTCCTGCTCTTCAAGCCGACGGGCCTCTTCGGAGCGCGCCAGTGAGCACCCGCGACTTCATTCCGGCGCTCGTCGCGCTGGTCATCCTCGCCGCGCTGCCGTTCGCGGGGTTGTCGGGCAGCCTGATGAACCTCCTCATCTTCACGCTGATCGTGACGATGACGGCGCAGGGCTGGAACATCCTCGGCGGCTTTGGCGGTCAGACCTCGTTCGGCCACGCCGCCTTCTTCGGGACCGGCGCCTACACGACGGCGATCCTGCAGATCACCTTCGGCATCAACGCCTGGGCCGGTCTCGTCGCCGGCATCGCGGCGGGCGCGCTCGTCGGCGCCTTCATCGGCGCGGTGTCGTTCCGCTCGGGCCTGCGCGGCTCGTACTTCGCGCTGGTGACGCTCGCCTTCGCCGAGGTGCTGCGGATCTGCGCCAACTCGGCGTCCTTCACCGGCGGCGCCGCGGGGCTGCTCGTCCCGATCGACTACGGCGCGTGGAACCTTCAGTTCGAGGACCGCCGCATCTTCGCCCTCATCCTGGTCGCGTTCGTCGGCGTGGTGCTCCTGATCACGCGCTGGCTCGAACGCTCGCGGTTCGGCGCCCACCTGGTAGCGGTGCGCGAGAACGAGGAGGCCGCGCAGGCGCTCGGCGTCGACGTCTTCCGCGTCAAGCTCGGCGGCATCACGCTGTCAGCCGCGGTGACCGCGGCGGCGGGCTGCCTCTACACCCAGAACTACCTCTTCATCGACGCCAACGTGGCGTACGGCACGTGGATTTCCATCGAGGCGCTGTTCGCCGCCATCGTCGGCGGGCTCGGCACGATGCTGGGGCCGCTCCTCGGCGCGGTCGTGCTGCACGGCCTGTCGGAGATCACCAAGACCTTCTCCGGCAACATCCCCGGGCTGGACCTCGCGGTCTTCGGCGTCATCCTGGTGCTGACCGTGGCGTTCGCGCCGACGGGCATCACCGGCCTCGCGTCGCGCCTCTTCGGCCGTCGCCGGACGCGGACGGAGGACGCGTGATGCTGAAGGTCGACGGACTGACCAAGCGCTTCTCGGGCCTCGTCGCGGTCAACAACGTCTCGCTGGAGGTGCCGCAGGGCGCCATCGCCGGGCTGATCGGCCCCAACGGCGCCGGCAAGACGACGCTGTTCGCGATGATCGCCGGCTTCCTGCCGCCGACCGAGGGCCGCGTCGTCTACGAGGGCGAGGACATCACCCGCGAGAAGCCGCACGTGCGGGCCCGCCGCGGCCTCGCGCGGACGTTCCAGATCGTGAAGCCGTTCGCGGGCCTGTCGGTGCGCGAGAACATCGCGGTCGGCGCCTATCTGCACACCCGCCACCGGCGTGAGGCGATGGCGAAGGCGCAGGACGTGGCGATGCGCGTCGGCCTCGGCTCCCAGCTCGACCGGCCCGCGTCCGGGCTCACCGTCGCCGGGCGCAAGCGGCTGGAGCTCGCCCGGGCGCTGGCGACGTCGCCCAGGCTGCTCCTGCTCGACGAGGTGCTCGCCGGGCTCAACCCGTCCGAGATCCGCGACATCCTGCCGATCGTGCGGGCCATCCGCGACCAGGACGGCGTCACCATTCTGATGATCGAGCACATCATGCAGGCCGTGATGGACCTTTGCGAGCACGTCACCGTCATCAATCAGGGCGCGGTGATCGCGGCCGGCACGCCGCAGCAGGTGTGCGTCGACCCGACGGTGATCGAGGCCTACCTCGGCCACGGCGCGGCCGGGCGGATGCAGCAGCAGGCGGGCTCCCATGCTTGAGGTCTCCGCCATCCGCGCCGGCTACGGCGGCACCGAGGTGCTGCGCGGCATCGACCTCAAGGTCGACGCCGGCGAGATCGTCGCCGTGCTCGGCGCCAACGGCGTCGGCAAGACGACCCTCAACATGGTGCTGTCGGGCCTCGTGAAGCGCGACAGCGGCGCCGTCGTGTTCGACGGCGAGCGGATCGACGGCCTCCCGGCGCCGGAGATCGTCGCCAGGGGGCTGATCCACGTGCCGGAAGGGCGGCGGATCTTCCCGAACCTTTCGGTGCGCGAGAACCTCGAGTGCGGCTGCTACCGCCGGGCCGGGGCGGCGCGCAAAACCAACCTGGAGCGGGTGTTCGCGACCTTCCCGCGCCTCAAGGAACGTCACCGCCAGTCGGCGGGGACGCTGTCGGGCGGTGAACAGCAGATGCTGGCCATCGGCCGCGGCATGATGGGAGAGCCAAAGCTCCTCATCCTCGACGAGCCTTCGCTCGGCCTCTCCCCGCTCCTGGTGGAGGAGATGTTCGCGCTCATTGCGGAGCTCAACACGAGCGGTCTGCCCATCATGCTGGTGGAGCAGAACGTCGTCCAATCGCTTCAGCTCGCGTCGCGGGCGTACATCCTCGAGAACGGGCAGGTCGCACTGTCCGGTCCGGCCGAGACGCTGCGGGACGATCCCGAGCTGAAGCGCGCGTATCTGGGCCTCTGAGGGCTTCAAACCAAGGACTACAAGAATGCGCTTGAGGGAGCGACTTCAAGACAAGCGGCCGGTCGTGGCGCCCGGCGTTTACGACGCCCTGACGGCCTCGATCGCCACGGATGCCGGTTTCGAGCTCCTGTATCTGTCGGGTGCGGCGATCGCCTACACGCGGCTCGGCCGGCCCGACATCGGCCTCGTGTCCATGAACGAGGTCGCCGACACCATCGCCCTGGTGCGCGACCGCGTGCCGACGCCGTTCATCGTCGACGCCGACAACGGCTACGGCAACGCGCTCAACGTGGAGCGCACGGTGCGCACGTTCGAGCGCGCCGGCGCAACCGCGATCCAGCTCGAAGACCAGACGATGCCCAAGCGCTGCGGGCACCTGCGCGACAAGTCGCTGATCACCGCCGGCGAGATGGTCGGCAAGGTGAAGGCCGCCGTCGACGCGCGCGTCAGCGAGGACACGCTGATCGTCGCGCGGACCGACGCCGTGGCGGTGGAAGGCTTCGAGCGCGCCATCGACCGCGCGCGCGCCTACGCCGAGGCGGGGGCGGACATCCTCTTCGTCGAGGCGCCGCGTTCGGAGGACCAGCTCAAGGCCGTGACCGCGGCGCTCGGCGGCATGAGGCCCCTTCTCGCCAACATGGTGGAGGGCGGCGACACGCCGATCTCCTCCGCCGACGAGCTGGGCGCGCTGGGCTTCTCCATCGTGATCTTCCCCGGCGGCATCGTCCGCGCTCTCGCCCGCCACGCGCAGGACTACTACCGCTCGCTGGCCACGAACGGCTCCAACCGTCCGTTCGCCGACAGGATGTTCGACTTCACGAACCTCAACGCGCTGATCGGCACGCCCGAGATGCTGGAGCGCGGCAGGGCCTACGAGACCCCCGACACCGAAGAGGACGTGGCGTGAGCGCGCTCGATCCAGTCACCCTCGCCGTCCTCAAGGGGCGGCTCGAGCAGATCGTCGACGAGATGGACGCGACGCTCTACCGCTCGGCCTTCAACCCGACCATCGCCGAGGCGAAGGACGCCTGTCACGGCCTCTACCACGCCGAGACCGGAGAGACGCTGGTGCAGGGCGCCAACGGCCTGCCGATCTTCGTCGGGGCGATGGCGTTCGCGGTGAAGGCGGTCATCGACAAGGTGGCAAGGGACGGCGGGCTGAAGGAGGGCGACACCTTCATCTTCAACGACCCGTACGACGGTGGCACGCACCTCAACGACTTCCGCCTCGTGCGGCCGATCTTCCGCGACGGCACGCTCTTCTGCTGGATGGCATCGGTGGGCCACTGGCTGGACGTCGGCGGCAACGTCCCCGGCGGCTACAACCCGAAGGCCACCGAAAGCTTCCAGGAAGGCGCGCGCATCCCGCCGGTGAAGCTCATCCGCGCCGGCGAGATGCAGCAGGACATCCTCGACATCATCGATGCGATGGCGCGCGTGCCGATGTCCAACTGGGGTGACCTCAACGGCCAGCTCAACGCCCTCGACCTCGGCGAGAAGCGCCTCGTCGCGCTGCTCGACGAGTACGGCGACGCGACGATCTCCACCGCGTTCGAGGCCTTCTCGGATCGTGCCGAGGCGCTGATGCGCGCGGCCATCGAGGCGCTGCCGGACGGGCGCTACTCGTTCGAGGACGTCCTCGATAACGACGGCATCGTCGACGAGATGCTGACCGTCGCGCTCGACCTCACGATCGCCGGCGACACGATGACGCTCGACTTCTCGCGATCCTCGCCGGGGCCGCAGGGGCCGATCAACATCTCGCGCGCGACGACGATCGCCGCCTGCTACGTGGCGCTGAAGCACGTCTTCACCGACGTTCCGGCCAACGCCGGGTGCCTTCGCCCGATCTCGTTCGAGATCACCGACGGCTCCCTCCTCGGCGCCAAGGCGCCGAAGCCGACGGCGGGCTACACCGAGACAATCCTGCGCCTCATCGGCGTCGTCTTCGGTGCCATCGCCCAGGCGGATCCGTCGCGCGCCATGGCCGCCCCGTTCGGCACCATCAACGCGCTCTCCATCGCGGGCTACCGTGGCGACGGCTCGCGCTGGGTGATGTTCTCGTTCTTCGGCGGCGGCCTCGGCGGCAACCCGGAGACGGACGGCCTCAACCACGCCAACAACCCCATCTCCACGGCGACGATCCCGCCCATCGAGATCCTGGAAGCCGCCTATCCGGTGATGTTCACCCAGTGGGCGCTGCGGCCGGACTCGGCGGGCGCGGGCGAGCACCGCGGCGGCGTCGGCGCGATCTACGAGATCGAGCCGCTGACGGACGCGGACGTGTCGCTGCTCGGCGAACGCGGCAAGGCGGCCCCGTTCGGCGTCGTCGGCGGCGGCGAGGCGGCGACGAACCGCTTCACCTGGCAGTCGGACGAGGGCGAGAAGTCGCCGCCGATGGTGTCCAAGATCACCGGCGTGCGCGTCCGCGCCGGGCAGCGGGTACGGCTGGAGTCGCCCGGCGGCGGCGGCTGGGGCGACCCGTCGAAGCGCGACCCCGAGGCCGTGCGGCGCGACGTGCGCCTCGGCTTCGTCAGCGCCGAGGTGGCGCGTGATGTCTACGGAATGAAAGAGGCGGCCGAGTGAGCGCGCTGGGTAAGATCGTCGGCGTCGACGTCGGCGGCACGTTTACGGACCTGTTCTACTACGACGAGGACGCGCGCGCGTTCCGCACCAACAAGGTGCCATCGAACCGCGGCAACGAGGCCGTCGGCTTCATGGACGGCCTGTCGAGCTTCGGCGCGGTGGCGGACCTCTCCTCCATCGTCCACGGCACCACGGTCGGCACCAACGCGCTGCTGGAGCGCAAGGGGGCGAGGACCGGCCTCATCACGACCGCCGGCTTCCGCGACGTCCTCGAGATGCGCCGGCGCGACCGCCGCAAGACGTGGGGCCTCTGGGGCGACTTCGTGCCGGTGGTCGACCGCGACATGCGCCTCGAGGTGGCCGAGCGCACCCTCGCCGACGGGACGGTGCGCGTCGCGCTCGACCCCGCCGAGGTCGAGGAAGCGGCGAAGGCGCTGATCGCGAAGGGGGCGGAGGCGCTCGCCATCGTCTTCGTCAACGCCTACGCCAATCCCGCCAACGAGGAGGCCGCGCTGGCGGCCGCCCGCAGGGTTTGGCCGAACGACTGCGTCGCCGCGTCGTCGCAGATCCTTCCCGAGATCCGCGAGTTCGAGCGTACGTCCACGACGGTGCTCAACGCCTACCTGCAACCGGTGGTCGGCTCGTATCTCGGCCGCCTCGAAGGCGCGCTCGCCGAGAACGACTTCGCCGGCCGGTTCCATATCGTGCAGTCAAACGGCGGCGTCATGTCGACCGAGATGGCGCGGCAGCTCCCCTCGCGCACCGCGCTGTCGGGGCCGGCGGCGGGCGTCATCGCGGCGGCGGCCATCGCGACGGAGGCCGGCTTCCCGAACGTCATCACCGGCGACCTCGGCGGCACGTCCTTCGACGTCTCGCTGGTGGTGGACGGCAAGACGGCGCTCTCCGCACAGACGACCATCGACTTCGGTCTCGTCATCCGCACCCCGATGATCGAGATCACCACCATCGGCGCGGGCGGCGGCTCCATCGCGCACGTCGACCGTGGCGGACTGCTGGAGGTCGGGCCGGAGAGCGCGGGCTCGGTCCCGGGCCCGGTGTGCTACGGCGGCGGCAACGACCGGCCGACGCTGACCGACGCCAACGTCGTCCTTGGCCGCATCAACGCCGACAAGCCGATCGGCGGCAAGCTCGCCAGGCTCGACGTTGAGGCCGCGAAGGCGGCCATCGCCAGGCAGGTGGGCGAGCCGCTGGGTCTCGGTGTCATGGAGGCGGCGGAGGCGATCGTGCGGATCGCCGACTCCAAGATGGCGGGTGCGATCCGCCTCATGTCCATCGAGCGGGGCCATGACCCGGCACGCTTCGCGGCGATGCCGTTCGGCGGCGGCGGCGCGCTCCATGCCGGAGCGCTGATCAAGGACGTCGGCCTCAAGGCGGCGCTCGTCCCGCGCTATCCCGGGGTGACGTCGGCGCTCGGCTGCGTCATCGCCGACATCCGCCACGACCAGGTGCAGACGGTGAACGTCGCCCTCGAGGGCATCGACATCGAGTCGCTCGACAGGCGGATGGCGCACGAGGCGCGCGCCACGCGCGAGGTGGTCGAGAACGCCCGCCTCGCCGTGGAGCGAATCGAGACGCGCTTCGAGCTCGACATGCACTACATCGGCCAGACGCACACCATCAGCGTCACCGTTCCGGCCGAGCTGAAGGGCGACACCACCGGCGTCTCCGAGGCGATGATCCGCGAGGCGTTCGAGACGGCCTACCAGCGCTCGTTCAGCCGTCTGCTGCCGGGCGTGCCGATGAAGATCGTCAACCTGCGCACCAGCGCCATCGGCATTCGGCCGAGCTTCGACATGGCCGCGCTGGCGCCGCAGAACGCGACCACCATCGCCGCCGCCCGAACAGGCACGCGCGACGTGTGGTTCTCCGGCGCCTGGCACGAGACGGCGATCTACGCCCGCCTCGACCTGCCGGTGGGGGCCGAGATCGACGGCCCCGCCATCCTGGAACAGCCCGACGCCACAACCGTCGTCGACCCGGACCTGAAGGCCCGCGTCGACCGGTTCGGCAACGTGATCGTGGAGCGGAAATGAGCGACGCAACCATCCCCGTGGAGCAGACGGCGCTCCTGATCGTCGATCTGCAGAACGACTTCGTCCACCCGGAGGGCGCCTACGGGCGCGCCGGCCAGACGGCGGCCCCGATCGCCGCGCTGCCCGAGCGGGTGAAGCCGCTCGCCGATGCGCTGCGCCAGAAGGGCGGCTGGGTGATCTCCACCCAGTTCACGCTGGTCCCGGCCAAGGGGGGCGAGCCGATCATCTCCCCGCACCTGAAGCAGCTCCGCCCCTTCCTGAAGAAGGGCGACTTCGCACCGGGCGCCTGGGGCCATCAGCTCGTCGACACGCTCCAGCCCGCCGACCTCACGGTCGAGAAGATCGCCTATTCGGCGTTCTACATGACGCGGATGGAGTGGGTACTGAAGAAGTGCAACATCCATAAGCTCATCGTGGCCGGGATCGTCACCAACGGCGGCGTCGCCTCCACGGTGCGCGACGCCCACGTGCGCGACCTCGAGCCGGTGGTGCTGTCGGACGGCACCGCCGCCTTCTCCGAGCACGTGCACGACACGGCGATCGACGCGCTGCGCCCGGTGTGCCGCGTCGCCACGGTCGCGGAGATGACCGCCGAGGTGCTCGCCGCGTGAGCACCGTCGAGGTCTCCGATCGCGACTTCGCGCTGACCGTGCCGGTGCTCGTCATCGGCGCGGGAGCGGCGGGCCTCGTGGCCGCGCTCTCGGCGCACGAGGCGGGGGCCGAGGTGCTGGTGCTGGAGCGCGACAGCCTGCCGCGCGGCTCCACCGCGCTATCCGCCGGGCTGGTCCCGGCCGCCGGCACGCGCTGGCAGCGCGAGGCGGGGATCGAGGACGCGCCCGCCGGCTTCGCCGCCGACATCATGGCCAAGGCCCACGACGAGCCAGACCCGGCGCTCATCGCGACCGTCACCGGGGCCGTCGGTCCCGCGCTGGAGTGGCTGGGCGAGGCGCACGGGCTGCCGTTCTCGGTGGTCGACAACTTCCGCTATCCGGGCCATTCGGCCTACCGCATGCACGGGCTGCCCTCCCGCTCCGGCGAGGAACTGATCGACCGGCTGCGCCAGGCGGCCGAGGCGGCTGGCATCGACATGATCTGCGACGCGCACGTGACGACCCTGGTCGCGGCGCCCGACGGCCGGGTCCGCGGCGTGGTCGCCGGGCGGCCGGACGGGACGGCCGAGGAGATCGGCTGCGAGACGCTGATCCTCGCCTGCAATGGCTACGGCGGGAACAGGGCGCTGGTCGCGAGGCACATCCCCGAGCTGGCGGACGCGCTCTACTTCGGCCATCCCGGCAACCAGGGCGACGCGCTCCTGTGGGGCGAGGCGCTGGGGGCCACGGTGCGCGACCTCTCGGGCCATCAGGGGCACGGGTCCGTCGCCCACCCCGCGGGCATCCTTCTGACCTGGGCGACCGTCATGGAAGGCGGCTTCCAGGTGAACGCGTCCGGCGAGCGCTTCTCCAACGAGGCGACGGGCTACTCCGAGCAGGCCGCGCGGGTCCTCGAGCAGCAGGACGGGGTCGCGTGGACGATCTTCGACGCCCGCATCGCCGACATCGCCGGCCAGTTCGAGGATTATCGCAACGCCGTCGCCGCCGGCGCGGTGGTCGAGGGCGACACCGTCGCGGCGCTCGCCGAGGCCGCGCATCTCCCCCCCGACGCCCTGGAGCGGACGGCGGCTGCCGTCGACGCGGCCAAGCGCGGCGAGCGCGCCGACACGTTCGGGCGTGCCTTCGCCGGCGTCGCGCCGCTCGCCGCACCGTTCCGGGCCGTCCGCGTCACCGGGGCACTGTTCCATACGCAGGGCGGCCTCGTGGTCGACGGCGACGCGCATGTGACCCGGGCCGACGGCACGCTCCTTCCCAACCTCTACGCTGCGGGCGGGGCGGCGTGCGGCGTCTCGGGCCGCTCGGCCGCGGGCTACCTGTCCGGCAACGGGCTGCTCACGGCGGTCGCGCTGGGGCGCCTCGCGGGTCTCGCCGCCGCGCGCCAGGCCCGTGCCTGACCAACCCCTTCCGGGAGACGCGGGTCAACGCCGTCTCCGCCGGTCGGCCCGTGCCGGCCGGCCCAACTCCAGAGAGGCCACACATGGCAACGACCTATTCCACCCGCGTCACCGCGTCCGGCGGACGCCGCGGCGAGGTGAGGAGCGACGACGGAATCCTCGACCTGAAGCTCGCGATGCCGAAGGAGATGGGCGGCCTCGGCGGTGCCACGAACCCCGAGCAGCTCTTCGCCGCCGGCTACGCCGCCTGCTTCCAGAGCGCGACGATGTTCCTGATGCGAGGCAAGGACATCAAGGTCGACAACGACATGATCGAGGTCGCGGCGACCGTCGGCCTCGACCCGGTCGAGCCGGTCGGCTTCACCCTCACCGTCACGCTCGACGTCACCATCAAGGGCCTGCCGCAGGAGACGGCGGAGGGCTTCGTCGAGGCCGCGCACCAGATGTGCCCCTACTCCAAGGCGATCCGCGGCAACGTCCCGGTGACGCTGAACGTCAGGACCGTCGCCTGACTGGCCGTCGACAGCCTCTGCGCGACGCGGATGCGGCACCCTTCCGATGCGATAACCCGGGCGGGACCGGCTCCCTGGCGCGCTAGGCGCTCAGCTTGGCCGGCTCGCGCTCCACGATCTGCGGCACCGGCGTGTCCGACCCGTAGGCGTAGGTGTTCGTGATCGTGTGCTTCTGGCTGCGGAAGGACTTGTAGAGGTAGTAGAGGTGCCAGTGCTGTGCGCAGGCATTGACGAAGATCGGGAACGACGTCTCCGACCCGCCGGCATAACGCGTCCGGCCACGGAAGATCTTCGCGTAGCGCGGCATGACGTTGCCGAGCTCGCCCGCGGACTTCGCCGCCTTCGTCAGGCGCCAGAGCTGGCGCATCGCGCCGACGTAGGCCAGCGCGCGCATGGCGGCGGGAGGCTTGCCCCGCCGTGCCGCCAGCTCCTTTCGCTTCTGCCGTAGCCCCGGGAAGTTGGCGATGGTCGAGAAGTAGCGGTCGAAGTACGCCTCGGGCTCGAACAGGCGCTGATTCAGCGCGGCGCATCCCGCCGACAGCTCCTCCGGCGTCATCTGCAGCGGCTGGAAGTTGCAGTTGGGATTGTCGAGCCTGAGCCGGCCCTCCTTCTTCATCCGGTCGAAGAGCGGCGTCGTCGGTAGCACCGTCAGCGTCGCGATTCCGACGCGGGCCAGCGCCACCTCCCGCACGAACTCCTCCTGCAGTGCGAAGATCTCGGGCCCGTCGCTGTCGAACCCGACGATCATGCCGCCGGTGACGAGCAGTCCCGCCTCGCGGATCCGGGTGAGCTTGTCCGCCAGGCTGTCGCCACGGATGTTCTGCACCTTCTTCGTCTCGGCGAGCGCCGCCTCGCTGGGCGACTCGATCCCGATGAAGATGGAGCTCATCCCCGCCTCGTACATGAGCTCGAGCAGCTCCGGCTCGTCGGCGAGGTTGATGGACACCTCGGTCGCGAGCTTCAGCGGATAGTTGTTCGCCTTCTGCCAGGCCACCAGCTCGACCAGCAGCCCCTTGGCGAGCTTCTTGTTGCCGATCAGGTTGTCGTCGACGAGGAAGACCGTGCCGACGCCGCGCTTGCGGAGCACGTCGAGCTCGGCGATCACCGCGGCGGGATCCTTCGCCCGCGGCTTGCGGCCGTAGATCGTGATGATGTCGCAGAACTCGCACAGGAACGGGCACCCGCGCGAAAACTGTACCGACGCGCTAAGGTACTTCGTGTGGTCGACGAGGTCGTACCGCGGGGGCGGCAGCTTCGTCATGTCCGTCTTGGCCGACTGCTCGAGGCGCCGGGGGAGGGGGCGGCCGGCCACCACGTCCTCGACGAACCGCGGCCAGGACTCGTCCGCCTCGCCGACGAAGATCACGTCGCAGCGGTGCGAGAAGAAGTCCTCGTCGATGCTCGCGTACGGTCCGCCGACGGCGAGGATGCCGTCGAAGTCGTGCAGTTCCGCCAGGATCTCCCGCAGTCGGATGCGCTGCACGATCATCCCGGTGATGCCGATGACGTCGAAGGTTCTCAGCTCCTGGAAGTCGAGGGCGTCCGTATTCTCGTCGAAGAGGACGATCTCGTGCCGGCCGGGTACCAGGGCGGCCAGCAGCGGGAGCACCCCCGGCGCCATCGTCGCCCGCGCCCTGCTCGAGGCGAGCGGTACATAGTAGTCGTCGCCGTAGAACGACGGCTCGAATCTTGGACAGACGAGGGCAATTCTGAGGGGGCGGTCGAACACTGCCACCGGTGACGAGCGGACACGCGGCACGAACGTTCCTGAGCCGAGGTTCGGAGAGTTCTGATCGTGCATGCGCATCGCCTTATGGTTTTATAACGTTACTCTTGCTCAGCCGGCATTGAAAGTCACGGTTGTGCCACCATCCACGGCACCACGCGCACGAAGTGGACACATGTTGCCCGCCCGCCGCATCCTTGCTGCAACACCATGGCGCGAGGCTGCAGCAACAGCCGGCGGGCGCCGGCGGGGCCCCGGGCCCTCGCAGCGGGCATGGCATGCGGCGGTTTTCGGGGACTGTGGCCGCCGGAGGCGAGGCTCGGGACCGACGCGCATGGCGCGGCGCCGGATTTCCGGAGCCGGCCGGGCGGAGACGAGGCCCCGGGCCGGGTAGCGGCGGCATCAAGGTG